>JACMOC010000059.1 GCA_014378195.1 Oligoflexus sp.
GAATTCACTATTCTACAAGACAATGAATGGCGCTAAACAAGGCGACATCATTCAGTCGATGATTCGGACCTGCAATCAGGCAGGTATCAATAGTTTTGATTATCTTGTAGCCCTGCAGGAGAATCGGTCAAAGGTATACGAGGCGCCGGAGCTGTGGTTGCCATGAAATTTCCAAATCAATTTATAAAATTATATTGGTTCTGGTAAGGACACGAAAGGACTATCTTTTGAGGGTGGCTGATTTGAGTTGCGGCTATTCTTGCTGGTTATCCCGTGCAGGCGAGCCACTTCAACTTGAAGCTGGGTAATCGTTTGCTGTTGCTGAGTGAACAAAGATTTGAGCTTGATAATACTAGATATCAAGTCTTCCTTAGGCATGGCTTCCAAGGCTAGACGCCTGTTTGCTTCGCTCTTTTCCATGATCCCCACAGCGCAAATATTTCTATCACGCTAAAATATTTGGGGAATTATGCAAGCTTAAATTTGATTGGACCTATTGGAAGGCCTGAACAGTTACAACATAATTTCCTTAACGGTAGACAGTGCAGCAACCATTCCTTAAGTAGTAAGTTAGTGAATCCACATTATCGGGCCGCGACTATACCTATACGCCTCAATGCTTTGGCAACGTGCGACTTCGAAAAGATCGGACTCCCCTAAACCGGGGCGACTTCAGTCTACACTTATGCAAAAATCTTAAACTCGAAATGCGATACTCATCGATCATCGACTTATTTCTGATATACTTTCTCACCGTTGGTCATGTACACCACACCGGATGCCCCGGCTGCGACACGATCAAAACCGCCGCCGGTTGTATCCTGAATCCATATGGTGCCGCCAGACGCAAGATGATAAATATTGCGATCCGATTTCCCAATGATATAGACCGTTCCATCATCAGCGATACTGATGCTCACACCGTCTACGCCCTTATCCGTCCATCCCGCGCCGTTCCACTTCTTTAATCGTCCGGTAGAATCGAAACCCCAAGCGGCCCCTGAGTTGTCAACATCCAGTTCGTAAAGAGTTGTTCCAGTAATGGTCACCCAGGTAGAACCGTTCCAGAAATAGACTGCGCCAGTGGTAGAGGTGACCCATAGAGATTCAGATCCATGCGCAGGACCACCTAACGAAAGATCGTAAATGATCTCACTGTTGGGAATAGCTTGTGCCCAGAAGATCCAGTTTCCCGATCCAAGGGCAGGACGAAACACCACTGTTCCGGTTCCAACTGAAGCAAAGATATAACCAGCTTTAGAGATATCCACCCTCTCAGCTGCGGAATCCGCAAGAGTCTGCAGCACGCCTGTTCCGTCGCGATACTGCATGTTCATGTCCAAGGCATTGGGGTAGGTCCATACGTCACCGATCGTCCAAAGAACGCCGTTACCCCAACTGATGTCGGTCGCGCGGCCACTAAGCTGTGTTAGTCCGCTATTGTCACGCTCGACACGTTTGATAAACGCCACGCAGAAGTTCACCTGATTAACCATAATATCCGAATCTGTCAGGAGTCCAAATCGCCCATCCACCGCGCCACCGGTATAGCCGTTCGCTCGATCCTGGGTCGTCGCATACTGAACGGTTCGGACACTTGAGGCGCCACCTACCACAACGATATCAACCGAACTACCAACGATCGTTACAGAAGTTATCGTGACCCGGTTACCAGAATAATCCAAAACTTCGAACCCTTTGCCGTTCGCCCACTCGGCGTTAACCGACTGGTGTGGAGGAGTCATTGTTGAATTGAATTGCAGAGGTGGGACCGGAACGTCGAAGGTTACACGAATAATGTTCGCACTAACTTGTTTTGCAACGTTAGGTTGTAAAGGCTTCCATGCTTCCTTTTTTTCAGTAACGCGGTAATAGACTTCACCAAGCTTCTTGCCGAAGTCTTCATATCCCGAAGCCGTTAGATGCACAGAGTCGGAATAGGAATACTGATACTTGGGACCTACGAGAATTATTTTATCCGCGTAGTCCATACTCGCTACCCATTGAGCTTGGGTAGACGCAATGTGGGGGTAATAGCCTGATGCGGTGTTGGGGAAAGTATGCTGTTGACTGATGAACAAAGGAATATTTTTGGTTTGCCCGGTGATGGCTTTCAAATCCGCGTTATAGTCGATATACATTTGCTGCATCGTCGCGCCATAACCCGGCGTCGCCCAATCGGCTTCTCCGTGCGTGAGCACCACACCGCCGTAACCGAAAGATTTACCAGCCGCCGTCGCCAAAGCTGCAAAAGCGTTCGCTTCGAAAATCCCGCTGGCGTAGGACGTTAGGGAGCCGCCTTTCTTGATACTGTTCATGTCAGCGCCGCTATAACCAGCTGCGGTGTGGGCACTAATCAAATCTCGATTTGCGATCGTTCTGGACAGTCCTGTCATGGTTGTCGCCATCATACCATGAAAAGTCTCGCCCCCGATATTTGTCGGATAAACATATAAGTTCGACGTTGGTTTCAATGGCTCCGTCAACGGCACGACCGAGAGTGTGTTCCCTTGCGTGTTGTAGCTGCCGCTGGAATCAAACAATTTGAGATTGTTGTATGACGCACCAGTCGTCAAAGTCGCACCCGAGGCCGCCCCTACTGAAAGACTTTGCCCCGTACCAAGAATACCAACCCAGTTAAAGAGGGAGCTTGGAGTGTCGGCATCAGGAACAAAATAAGACGGTCCGGCTGGGGGATTGGATACGCTCGTAGCTGCACTCACGCTACCGCCCGCACTGGCTGCGGTATGCGTCGTCGAACCGCCTACACCCGACGAAGGGTTGATTGTGTCTCGAGGAACCGTCGACGAAGGATTGCTTCCGCCTGGATTGGCCGTTGGTTTCTCAGGAGCTGCAGTTTTCTCCTCTGTGTTTTTTTTCCCTTGGCAATTTGTCAGCAGAAACAAACTCGCGACAAGGAAGACATGTCTATGGGCTATGTGTTTCATACTAATCTTCCAATCTTATTAACCTTCCTAACATCGGTACAGTTCCCGGAACCTTTAGAGCCTACTTAAAGATAGAAAACTAATGATACAAAATGTAAACTTATTAGTGTGTTATAGATCACGCGATCCCTGACTATCTAAGCGCAGCTTAGTGGCGAATTCTCGGTTCCTGCTTGCCGAAATGATTCAAGTTGAAATTTTCCGGTCTTGGGTTTGCAACGTCGAAATTTTATCCGAAACGCGATGTTCTGGAAAATGGCAACACCCCCTGCGTAGAACGTACATTAATCCGAATACGAACGACCCTGTGATTGCATCTGCAAACGAGGCAAAAATTGGTGCGAGGTTCCCCCGTTAAGGCGATGCGGTTATCACCGTTTAAACTTCCATTCGATAAACATCTCGCACACGAAGTAAGTGAAAAAGAGCTGCATTGTTGCCAGCGACTAAGCTGCGAGGGACTGACCTTCAAGTTGCTCGCGACAAGTAACGACTGCAGGCCAGAAGCGGTAGCCTCGAGAGCAGAACGGCGGAAATTAGTCCTCTGAAAGTCAAAACTCCTAGCACAACGCAAGGCGTCGCCTTCTGGCGCCTCTCCCTAGCCCACCACTTATTTCAATTTTTGTTGCCTAGTTCGTCGAAGGCTGAAGCCCGCTTCTGCAAAAATTATAGCTGGCCGCCCCTCCATCTTTGTGGTGGCGTGCTTCTGAACTTACTGATTAAGGACTGAATTCCCTTTATTTTGATCCCCTGTGCGTCCGAATGCGCCTTCGTGAGGAATGACAGGATTCTGATCCTTGATATCGCCAGCGACGGTGACGAGGTTATGAGCCACACTCGAATCATTCATAGGGAAGACATCAAGCCGCCCGAGTTCGCGTAATAGAATAACTATGGCGGTTCAGGAACCAATTCCCTTGATCTGACGGAGCAGCGCCGCAGCCTCAGGACTAGGAAGTCCTTCCAACAAAGTCTCGTTCAATAATTTGGACTCAATCGCATCCGCAACTCGGCGAAGTGTAGCCAACTTGCTTGTGCTCAGACCGGCGGTCCTCAGAAGGTCGTCGCTCGTGCTCATGAAGCTTTCGACACTCGAAAATGTATGGAACGTGATTTTGTCTCGTTCGATTGTTAGACCTATTGCCGAGACTATGCGTCGTAAGATCGAGCTCGCCGCGGCGAGACTTACCAGTTGAAATAGGATTGCATTTACGTATGCTTCCCAGAGGGTCGGATATCGCGGTGGCTTCACGCCCTTCATAGCCGTGGCTAGTGGCCACAACCACGGAACTTTTCTCGCAGCGCGATGAAAGTGTGAAATATCACTCTCAACGCCAAGAATTCGACGCACTATAGTCAACGCTTGAGAGTGGTCTGAAGCCTCTCCCTCGATAGTGCATGTGAGCATAGCAGGTTGAGTTTGCGTGACCCGAACTATTACCGGCTCGCAAAAATCATCGAGAGCTCGTATAGAGTGACCTTCTGACGTGAAGATATCTACTATGTTGATCGAAAGTCGCCGGAGTACGGCAACGGTAAGGTCGAGTCGAAATGGTTCTGTGACTTTTAGTTTATATTCAGATGTAGAGCTACTCGCTTTCATTTGAATTCCTTTGCACCGTTTCACCCTTCAACGGCGTATTTTTGTAAGAGCTGTGCCCTTGTGCATGGCGACATGATCCGTTTTGTCACTTTCAATTTCGTATTGCGGTTCATCCGCGCTCGCATGGTGGGTGTAGTCATTGACGTCAAAGTCTTTGGTATGTACCTTGATAATGACTCCGCTTACGCTTACGCTTACGCGTCCGGCTTCCGAATTCCACTTCACATGATCACCTCTCTTGAATTTTTTCTGCATGATGTCACCTTCGACTTTGCGATATCTTTCAAGTACTTCTTTTGTGCATAATTGCCGACGAGAAGAGTAAGCCGTCGATTCTCCAGCTGTGAAATGAAAGCCTGATGCCACAGTTCATAACATTCCTTGCGGGGAGGAGCATCGCCTGATTTTCCGCGTCCTGGATAGCAGCTCAAACATCTTTGATAGAGCTAAATCAGTGGTTGAACCTCTATGCCGCTGGGAAGGCCGCTCGAATGGTCGTGTCCCGCGTGATAGCAGGGTTTGGCATGAGTCCGTGCCAGAGGTTGACAGAATTTTGGCTGGTAAAAATTGTTGGTACATTTCCGTGATTTCGAAATTGAGCTTAAACAGAAATCAGCGTGAATCACCTATCTTTGTACCACATTTGATTTGCGTGATGAGTGAGGATTCTCATTCGTCCCGCTGGAAGCTCAAGCCATGCTTCCGGAGATGTGATCAATTTCAGCAAAAAACTAAACAACAAAAAATGTCGCCTTTCGGCTCTCTTCACCCGATGCGGAAGTATCGGATTGAAAAGCCCCAGACTGCTAAACATTTGCCTGGGATTCTTTTTGATCCACGTCCAAGAGCCCATTTCGAGACATAGCGGTAGAAAATGCCCCGAGTGGTGATGAAAAGAGCGAGAGGCTTCGAATTCGAGAAAAAGATCGTCCCAAAGATCGCCGTGAGTCGTATAGGAGAGATGCTGCGGTTCGATATTATAGGTATGGTGTGGAAAACTCTTGTCAAAAATCTGTTTGATGGCCAGCATACGGGCGGCTTCTGGAAAATACTCGGCGCTCCCTGCATAGGGAAACCAGAGACTATCTTTCAAGCCGAAGCCGGAATGGATGTCCAGGACGATCGATGGGGCCCCTCGAAAACACAGGTCTCTAATGAAGGTACGTAGGGCCAGTGCTTCGGGCTCAATCCCATTTTTGCCCCGATACCAAGGAAGTCGCGGTGAAATGCGATGACCAGCTATTAAAGGCAAGGTTTTGCCCTTTGCTTCAACGCGGCCGTTGCGCATGAGGTCAACGCCATTTCCATTGGACCTCGTGTTGAGGTACATGCCTACAGGGTTGACCAGCGGATAAAAGACGACACGACTGCTCTTGAGGGTCGATTGCAGAGATTTGTCCCACTTGAGGAGTTGAGTCCAAGAATGCAAAAAGGATGTCAGTATCTGCGTTCCGATTTTTTCCAATCCATGTACGCCGGCGACAAAGACAAGAGTCGGAGCTTTTTCGTCTTTTACACCAAAATGAAAACTCAAAATGGGAAACGAAAGCCCTTTATGAGAAATGGTAGCCTCCTCACGCACGTCTCCTAGTCCGGAAAACATTCGGCGTAATCTCATCAATTCGGAAAGTTCGGCAAATTCGTGCAAAACTGTTCTCCCTTCATTGAGCGTCAAGGTACTTCTTTAAAAACGCTGAAGGTTCCCTATCGAAATTTAAAATCGTAAAGAGGTCGAGACAGTTAAAATCCTGATCGAAAGCGGGTGCACCATGAACCAGCGCGCCTGCTTTTATGTAGCCCATAAGCAGCGGAGGCAAAGGCACTTTTTCCTCACGGTCAGGACGGGAGCCGAAACGAAGGATTCCGCCCATGTCCACGATCCGGTATTCGGCATGAGGCTGCACGCCATAATCTTCGGAAAAGGCATCAATCTCTCGAAGACTTTGATAGACGTTCACAAGCTCTGGAAGTTTGAGATAAGGAATGCTGCTACACCCAAAAAGAAACGATGATTTGCTCATCTGGATGTAAGTGATAAGCCCCTTCCATAGGAGATGAAGAAAGATGCCGGAGGTTCTTTTATCCGCTCGGATGCACGCTCGGCTCAATTCCAATTTATGGCCCGGCGTTTTCAAAAAACCTTGTATCGAAAACTCACTATTGGAATAGAACTCTTTGGAATAGTGCGATGAGATCAGGCGATAACAGGCAAGGACGTTTCCATCCACACTATCTTTGATTATGAGGAAATCTGCTTCCTGATCTCGTTCTTCGATATCGATCTCATCCAGATCCGATTTACCCGCAAATTCGCGCAGAAAAACTTCGGACCTCAGACGAATTGTCGCTTCGAATTCGGCTCGTGTATTGGCGATTTTCACAAGGTAGCGGCCTTGTTTCGTCTCAAAACAAATCTTCGGACGCCAAGTCTGGGAAGCCTGAGATAACGTGACAGGCGCGATTTTATAGGCAAGACCGTTGCCGCACTTCATGGAAGGGCCTCCTGATCGGTAAAGACCT
The DNA here is from genome assembly GCA_014378195.1 of Oligoflexus sp. Classification (GTDB taxonomy): domain Bacteria; phylum Bdellovibrionota_B; class Oligoflexia; order Oligoflexales; family Oligoflexaceae; genus Oligoflexus. The sequence goes on from JACMOC010000059.1 coordinate 7,072, forward strand.
TAGACTCGTATTTGATTTGAGTGTAGACCTCTCAGGCTGCGCCGTATTAAATCCTCCGTAAAGAGATGATAAATTTGGTGACGGAACACTCGGCGGCCCCTTAAACTGGATCTAACAGTATACAGGGGAGATTCCACATGCACCGTATCCTGATCAAGCTTTTCGCTATCGTCATAATTTTCTCCTCACTGGCTTTGACGATGATCGTTTCGGGTTGCCCCAAAAAGCGACAGCACCGACTTCAGATCCATCTCTCCCTTCTTTGCCGGTTTCTGAACCTGCGCATCCACTTCGAGGGCCCTGTTCCCAAGGAATCGCCGCGATTGATCGTTTCCAATCACATTAGCTATCTGGATATTTTTTTAATCGGGAGCATATTCCCGACTTCATTCCTTGCGAAAGCTGAGCTGAAGGCCTGGCCGATATTGGGCAGTCTCGGACGTCTTGTTCAAACGGTATTTGTGCGCAGAGACTGCATGCATTCGCGCCTGAGGGCATTACGAAAATTGAAACAGCGCAATAGTATGCTGTCCTACTGCATTTTTCCTGAAGGCACGACATCAATTGCGATTAGCCCCTCAAAAAAACAATGGCATCGGGGCCATGCTTATCTCGGGCGTTTTTCGCCTCAGGGTATTTACTGTCTTGGTATCCACTACAGTAACCAAAAAGAAATGGCTTGGGTTGATGACCAAGACCTCATCCCTCATTTACTACGAATCCTGGCGCAAAAAAGATTGGATGTATTTGTAAGTGGAAGCCTCATTCACGGCCCATTCCTTAGTCCTGAAGCAACACTTGAGCAGACATTCACAAGTGTGTCCGCACACGCGAGGCAAGCACTACGTTTTGCAGGCGACTTCAAAGACTTAGTATCCAACCAACCCCGCAGCAAGCCCTGCTCTGGCCAAATCCAACTCGCTCCGTTCGAACGAATGTTGTAGTATAACGCTACCAATACTTAATATGCTCATCGCCGGGAGTAGTAATTATGCGCACACTGAAAGACCTATGTCTCGCCCTCATTCGCTTCGCAGAAACGTTCAGCTGGCTTCCCCCGCTCCTGGCCCGGCTCTCGGTCGGTTACGTCTTTCTCGAAAGCGGCTGGGGCAAAATCAATGGTATAGTTAAAGTCATCGAGTTTTTTACAACGCTCAATCTCCCTGCTCCAGCCTTCCAGGCTTACCTCGTAGCCTATACGGAACTGATCGCAGGTGGGCTTTTGATCGTGGGGTTAGTCACGCGCCTCGCCTCCATTCCCCTGATTATCACAATGGTTGTCGCCTTGATCACGGCGAAAAGCGCCGACTTCAATGAGTTCAGCGACCTGCTAGCAGCTTCGGAATATCTCAATATTCTCCTGCTTTTATATCTAGTTATCAAGGGGCCTGGGAGGCTGGCACTCGACTCTTTGGTCCAGAAAAATTTAGTTTAAGGGAACGGCGGCAGAGACCGATAGGGCATTAGGTTACTAGGGGGAAAATGAATGAAGTCTCAATCTGCCGCTCTTTCCTACGCTCTTGTTTTAACAGCAGCGACGAGTGTCATGGCCTGTAAAAACGATACCAAGATGAGCGCCGGCGTAAACCTTAAAAATGGTTCGTCTGTCGCCGCAAAAGGCGATGATACCCCGATCGATACGTCCCTCCCTAACGATGCGCCTGTTGCCGTTGCGCCTTCCACCGTCGTCGCCGTGAGTCCTGCCGTCGCGCCGGCTTCAGCACCGGTTTCAGCACCTTCTCCCGTGGCTGCCACATTTAAGCCTCCACCTGTCGCAGTGCCTTCAACAGCCGTTAAAAAAGGTAATTTCACGGTCTGGACAGTCCCGGCGGATCCGGTTCCGTTCAAACATTACATGGTTTACATACTCGTGAATATTCCACTCGTGGCAACAAACTACACCGATAAAGATGTGACTGGTTCTGTTATAGGATCCGATACTTATGTAAAGGATTTTGGAGGCCTCTGGCCCTTCGACAAATTTACAACGTCCCCAGGGTATGGCCTTTATCAAGTCGACATTCCAGGCTCATTCCGCAAGGTAAGCGACATGATCAAAGTGCAGTCCACGCTCCTCAATGAAAACCAAGAGCTCAAAATCGTTTTCTAGAAGGGTCGGCGAGTCATTGATCCCGAGGCTTTTCCGCAGCTGAAAAGACTGGCAACACCAGTTGTGCTGTATACAATGGGGAAGCTCTGGATTAACACGCGAGGAATCATACCGCCATGCCACACCTACTCGATCCTATTCACATCGGCTCGTTACAACTCAACAATCGTGTAATCATGGCTCCGCTTACGCGCTGCCGCGCTTCAGGCCCGGACGGTCGTACACCCAACGTCCTCATGAAAAAGTATTACGTCCAGAGAGCGAGCGCAGGTTTGATCATCACAGAAGCGACTTCCGTCACACCTATGGGTGTGGGATATGAACACACGCCCGGCATTTGGAACGACGATCATGTCAGGGCTTGGGCTGATATAACCGCCGCTGTTCACGATGCGGGCGGAAAAATTGTCCTCCAACTCTGGCACGTTGGACGCATTTCACACTCTGTTTTCTTGAACGGCAAGTCACCTGTCGCGCCCAGTGCAATCGCAGCTGAGGGATCCGTAAGTCAACTTCGTCCAAAACGCGACTATGAAGTCCCGCGCGCTCTCGAACTTTCAGAAATCAAGGACACGATTGAGACCTATCGAAAAGGCGCTGAAAATGCAAAAAAAGCTGGTTTTGATGGTGTTGAAATTCATGGTGCCAACGGTTATCTAATCGATCAGTTTCTGCAAGACATTAGCAATCATCGCACGGACGCCTACGGGGGTACTCTCGAAAACCGCGCGCGCTTTTTGCTCGAAGTCACAGACGCCGTCACCAGCGTTTGGGGTGCAGACAGAGTCGGCGTCCATCTTGCGCCTCGCGGCGATTCCCACTCTATGGGTGATTCAAACTTGAAACAGACCTTTTCATACACCGTCGAGCAACTCAACAAACGCCGGATTGCATTTCTCTGCACGCGTGAACATGTAGGTACCGATAGCCTCGGCCCTATCTTAAGACCGCTCTTTAAGGGCGTTTATATTGCAAATGAAGGATTTACTTTAGAATCAGCAGAAGAAATTGTAGCGAGAGGCGGAGCCGACGCAGTTGCATTCGGCCGACCATTTATTGCAAACCCTGATCTGGTGAAACGTTTTGCGACCAAGACCCCGTTAAACGCACTCGTTCCCGAAACGATTTACGCGGAAGGGGGCCTGGGATATACAGACTATCCGTTTCTTCCGAACATCAATTAACGATGAAAGTCTTTGATAGACCTTCAAAGGCTTTGATTTTTCCCAAGGGTGTTTTCAGGTCGCCCTTGTAACGAATGCGGTAGACGCCTGCGTCTGCCGCTATCGTATCCCAGGTGATAGTCACTTTGGAGTTGGCAACACCACTCCGTTCCCACTGAAACGTCGTTTCTGGATCCCAATCGTGGAGGACAGGCACAAACTTGTTTTCGGTGCCATTTATCACCTGCTTTTCAATAAGCAAAAAGCTGTCCATCGTTTTAAAATTATTATTGGGATGGGCACCCCAGAATTGAACCGATACCAACTCGCCGTTTGCATAGGTGTCATGAGGCTGAATATTGACGTCGCCAAACTTCTTGCCCATTGGCGTATTGTCAAAAGCAACTTTGTGCGTGAAATCAACAGCGCCCTTCGTCACATCGGGCGGGGTCGGGCCAGGGGGCACTTCGCTGCCGGAAACAATCGCTCGCGATAACTTCACAAATTCCTGCTGAAATCCAGCCTGCTCGTTCGGCCCGAACTGCGTGCATGCTCCCTCGTACCATTGTTTCGCGTATTCTTCGCGGGTTGCCATGTATGAGGAGTAGGAGTTCGATAAACTGGAGATGACTCCGTATTTGACACCAACAGCGTTGAGTTCCCTCAACACTGCTTTACGGAATCGTCGACCTGACATTGTCGTGACTTCAGCGGGGACGGCTACGATAGCCAGAGTGCCGATCTTGATTAACTGAACAGGCATGATCTGCGGAGTCATCGTCGCCCCACCCCTATTTAAATGGGCGATGCCTGTTGGCAACAGTACTGGTTTTTCGGCCTGACATGCACGGTAGGCTTCTTCTCCGGTTGCAGGCCAGACGACAGAGAAAATACCGCCAAGGACGCCCGTCAGAAGCGTGGCTTTTGGGTTGTTTTTCCAAGTCAGACTATCGATCGTCGTTCCATTTTGATAAAGGGGTGCTGGACTCTGATTATCCATCGGGCTGCCTGCTGAGAACGAAGCGCCCATTCCTGCAGGACACGTCAAGGCTCGTGCACTTTCCACATAGAGCTCGCGCATGTCGACCCATTCGTGGCGATAATCTACCGATCCGCTCAACTGCTCGGTAGCGCCCTCGTAAAGCTCTTTAGCCTTATTATATTGACCCTGAACAGCATTGTTGAGACTTGGGTTACTGCGTAAAGTGTGATCAGAGATCGCCTGGCCAAAGCCGAAATTAGGCGTAACATCTCCTTCGTTCGCTTGGACGAATCCTGCAACAAAGGTCTTGGGCGCGCGATAGTCGGCGCCTTTATCTCTTTCAAAAAGATAAGCTGCCCATCCTTTATTATCACCTGTAATCAGATGATTTTTGGGGCCCATACTGTCGGGATGCACGGCAAACCAGTTGAACATTCCGATTTCTTCACCGGTGTTCGCCACGAACTTGAGTAAGGTAAATGTTTTGTCCGTGTTGCTGTCATATAAAGCGCGTTCTTCTGCCGGATTGTTATTATAAGCTGTCTCGGCACGATTTCCGCCCACTCCCTCCAGAGCGCCTTCGTTGACGAGGATTTTACCAGGCTGCAAGTTCTTGTGGGCTCTCACGATCGACTGGTAGATTCCGTCAACGATCATCTCAAAATGATTTTTGATGAATCCCTTGATTGTTGCATCATAGAGAAAATACCCCGAATAGCCACCGGGTCCACCATGAGTATGTGTCGCTGAAAGCAAAATATTTTTTTCGCTGTAGTAAGGTGCTAGCTCAGGATTGGCTGCCACCTTCTCCGCCACCTTGAGTTTAACCATTTGAAACAACATACCGAGATCAGCTGTGACCACCACAACCCGCTTTGCATTATCACCAACAATAAACGCACGCGAATGAAGACGCATTTGAATGCCGGCCGTCGACTGACTCCCGTCGGCATATCCCATCATTCCTATCTCAGCCGCCGGCCCAGTAATATCGTATATGCCTGTTCCTATTAGATATTCACCTTCAGCTAAGCGCGGAACGTCAGCACGAGCTTGAACACAGACCATACTCAACAGCACAGCGGATACCGAGCTCGCAAGCCATTGCAACTTCATAAGACTCCTTGCATCGCGTTATTCATTTTTAGGGGGGGAGGATGAAGTTTGACATAGTTAGCGCCAGCTTTCAATGAAACGTTGCCTTATGCAAACACCCAGACTTCCCGCTAAAAGAAGTTTGGATCCAGCCAACGCAACAACATTATTTGCTTAATAAAGTGATAAACACAGGATGATCGTCGCCGAGTCTCATGAGGTTTGCAGGAGATGTTTGATTAAAATAAAATGACAGATCGCTGCTACACCTACCAGAATATGGAAAATTTCGTGATAGCCAAAAATTTGTGGCCACGGATTGGGTTTTTTAAGACCATAAATTAGCGCACCGACCGTGTAAATAATGCCGCCACTGAGCATCAGAGTGATTCCGCTCGTTCCTAATACGTGGCTCATAGCCGAAATAAATGGAAAACCTAACCATCCTGCGGCGACATAGAGTATGGCCGCCAACCACTTAGGCGCGTTAATCCAAAATATGGATTGGATAATGCCAACAGCCGCGACTGTCCATATAAGGGCTATTGCCTTATGGTTGTCCGGATCTGGCAATGTCAGGTAGAAAACTGGTGTTGTCGTACCGGCAATGAGAGCGAATATCGCAGCGTGATCGATTCGCCTCATGATACTCCGTGCTTTTTCGCCCCAATGAACACGATGGTAAATAGCGCTCGAGGTAAATAAACCCACTAAACTCAGCGAATAAATCGTAACGGTCGTAAACTCACCAGACGACCGGCAAAGATCCAGCAGCATAAGGCACGCGCCTAAACTTATGAAAGCTGCCGCTTCATGAAATCGACCTCTTAGCAGAGGCTTTGCCAACTTTTCTACCGATGGGCTTTCCATGTCCGTAAGGTCCTTTTTGTAGAAACTTATTCAAAGTAACGCTTAACATAAAAAGCTTGAGACTTAAGCATCTTTTGACAAATAACGATCGTTTTCAAGAGGAACGTCCGCCCAAAGTTACTTCACCCCTGTAGATAGGGGTTACAAAATTTCTTAAGCCTTCTTTTTATTTTTCGTTTTGACGTGCCGTTTCAGGGGCTTACGCGTTGCTTTTTGAATGAGCGTGAGAGGCGTGATTCTTGAAGAGAGAGGAAGAAGTCATTTAGGAGGTCAAGGTATGAGCACGTTTAGACGCGAAACCGGCGAAGAATTTTCCTCAAGTCAAAATCAAACAGTAGAGGTCGACATAAACTTCCCGCGCTTCTTAGAAGAATTTGAAAACCTTGAACTTAGCGAAGCGGATTTGCTGCTCAAAACCCTAGCACGGATTGAGCTCATGACGTGGAATGACGTCTACCGTTCGTCGACGAAATCACCAGGAGACAAACGCGGCATAAACTTTGAACCGCTCGATAAAAACACCGAGGGAGGCCCGCGCATTGCAACAATTCGCGTGACAGGGAAGTTCCGGGCCCGGGTTTGCCGCGAGGGTCGCAAAATGAGACTCATAAGCCTCCATCCTGATCATGATAGCGCTTATTCCGAAGGTGTCGACTCAAAATTCCAGTAACCCTTTTAGTCGTTCCAGTCGAGATCAAGCTTTGGTACTTTTCTATTATCAGTCACCGAGAGGGACGAAAGCGAGTCACGCACGTTCTCCTCGGGTATTTCGCCTTCAGAGTTCCGGCTCAAGCGGCCCAAATTCAAAGTTTGGCGTAAATTATTCTGGCCAGGACTATACAAATATTGAACGTGGTTCACAAATTCGGCATCGAATAAATCTTTGTTCGGCTTATGAAAGACCGCGACCTTGACGACTGTTGGCGTCGACACTTTAGTCATTCCCGAGACGACAGTATCTTCATCCAAAGAAAACTGACCAACCGACGTTTCATCAAGGTTCCATTGCGCCTTAACCTCCTGGTCGGGCTGTGATCGTGGTGAACCCAGCGACACAGGCGTTATCCGCGTGCGGGACACGCGTGGCGCCTGCATTCTTCCTATCGACTGAAGAGGCATACGGACCACAATCACCTTCGCTATGATGGACCGCCGATCTAAAATGCGTTTTCGTGCCGCGGGCGATTTTTTTGGCTTCACAACATGCCCCTTATCGCTGACGTGTACGATCACCCAAAGGGCAAGGACGCCGAGCGGAAGCCCTGAGGCGACACAAACGGCGAATAGGTTGCCATTTGAAACGCATGCGACAGCGGCGACAAGGATCGACATCCAACTCACAAGCGTCAGGGCTGTTTTATTAAAGACGTTCATTCCATGAGGAGTCATACGAACCATCCTGTGGAGACTCAATACAAATTTCACAAGGAATCGGCAAAACAGGGCCGCAGTTGAGGGAAATTACCAGCGCTTCCCTTGGGCATAAGTCTCAGACCTTTTAGAGTGCTCGCGCTATCAACTGCTTACCTGCAGCCTTGAAGCCTAAGTTTCAAGTGCCTCCCTTAAATCTTACCGCTCCCCTCGGATTTAACGCCATTGCCCCCAAATTAATCACAACTTTCTCTCTTGTTTTCAGAGACATACACAATTCTTTCAAGTTCGCCGCAGATCGCACCGATAGATAGAACGAGGCACTGTCTGAAAAGTGCTCGTTCTGTCCCGGAGGCGACAATAATGCGACTGCTGTTATGTGTAATCCTTTCAACACTTTGTATCGCGAGCTCGTGCAGCAAAGCGCCGAAGCGTGTGGGATTTTCGCAATCAGACGATAGTGTGCCCGATCCTTCAGCCGATCCGGATGCCGGAGCCGCTATCAAAAATGCTCAGACTGCTGGTGATTATATAGCGAACCTTCGCTGTGATGCCCCGGAGACCTTAAGGGGTCTTCGTGCCTGGCGGCGTCTGAGCAATATCGAAGTCCAAAATACAGTCGTGGATATTTTCCAGCTTAGCGACGTGGATTTTTCGCAGTTTCCGCCCGACCTACCCAAAAAAGAAATCTTTGACACGATGAATATTGAATCGAATTATATCGGCGATTCCCGTTTTGCGGGTTACGAAAATTTTGCCAAAAGCTTAATGAGCAAAGTCAATATCACAGTTCTTTTTCCCTGCTTGAAGGATGGAGCGGCCTGTCTGTCTAAACAACTGCCGGCACTTTTGCAAAATGCTTGGCGACGCCCGAGTGTTGCGAGCGAGGTCACAGACCTTACGACGCTCTACACGGGCCTCCTCGCTGACGGACTTTCCGCTGAAAACGCGGCCCGTTCAACAATCGAAGCGATCGTACTATCCCACAATTTTCTATATCGCTCCGAACTCGGCGTCCTTCAGCCCGACAACTCATTCGTCCTCACGGATTGGGAGATGGCGTCCGCACTCTCCTACATCCTCTGGCGCCGTCCTCCAAACGCGGAGCTTCGCAAAATGGCAGCAACCAATGCCCTCGAGGACCCTGAGGCTATAAAGGCCGTTGCTGAAAAAATGATGGCTGATCCTCTCGCTAAAGCAGCCTGGAAAGACTTTGGTGGGCAGTGGCTCGATACCGCACGGATCACCTCCTCGACCAAAAAGAACGCGCCTGATTTCACTGCGGATGTAAAAGCGAAGATGGTAGCTGAAACACGAGACTTTGTATCTGCTGTAATGTTTGATCCCATCGCACCAACTTTCAAAACTCTTATGACGGCGGATTATACGCCTGCCGATGCAGTTCTCGATACCTTCTACAATTCTAAGTCTGTCTCGGGAAAAACTGCCTATGTGCAGCCGGAACGAAGAGGCGTATTAGGCCAGGCGGGGTTTCTCTCCAGCCATTCGACTGACGAGATGTCCAATCCAATCCTTCGCGGCGCCTTCATTGGCGAACGGATTTTGTGCATGGATTTCAAAGGGGCCCCTCCAACTCCAACCCCTGTGAAGGTCGCTGGACTTAGTTCCAAGGCAATATTCAAGGCCCACAATTCAAGCCCCACATGTGCCGGGTGCCATACGACGATTGATAACCTTGGTTTTTCGCTCGAGAACTTCGATTACCTAGGGAAGTACCGAACCATTGACGAAGGGCAGCCTGTAACGGTCGAAGGAACTCTGGCGGTGGATGGCAAAAATATTCCCATCACCTCGCCCCAGCAAATGCTCGATGCCATAGCAAGCTCAACGACGGCTCAGCAGTGCTGGGTCCGCGAAGCATTTCGTTATGGATTTGGGCGGACGGAATTTTACTGGCGCAACATTCCGGGCCGTACGGAGCAGCCGGCTCTGAGCGCTCAAGGCAGCCTCGATCGTTGCCAGATCGATAATGCAACGACGGCTATGATCAGTAAAGGCGGCGATCTTAAAACAGCCATCATCGAGCTCATCGCAAGCCCTGGATTCCGTTACCGCCTCAAAGGCGTCCCTGAAATACAACCCCTATGATCGAGGACTGACGGTTATGATGATAAAAAATGGTGTTTCCCGGCGCAAACTCCTCGAAATGACAAACAGCGCCTTCTTACTTTACCCACTCCTGCAAACCCTAAAGCTCTCGGAAGCAAGAGCAGCGGGCGCCATCATTCCGCGTGTCGTGTTCACACACGCCTCCTGCGGAGTCGCCCCGGCCGATTTCTGGAACCTGACGGGCAGTGGCCCCCTGGGCACGCTCCCCAAAATACTTTCGCCATTGGAAGCGCATAAAGCCGATATGATTCAACTCCGCGGCGTTTGCACCCGTGGCAGCAGCAATCATGATGGAGGCCCAGGCCAAGTCCTTGCGGGTTATGGCAAACTCGGCGGAGTTCCACTCGATACGAGCATCGCGACGTCCGTTGACAAACCTTATTCGCTCGATCAGATGCTCGGCGATCGCTGGGGCGAAAAAACCGCAAAAAAAGCTATTCTACTTGGGTCGGGAACATCCACGCCGACACTCAATCCCTTTATCAGCTACAACAAAGCTGGCGTCGGTCAACCTTCTGTTGACAATCCTAAGGCCGCCTTTGATTCAATCTTTGGTGGGTTCAAACTCACCAGCGGTGGATCATCCGCCCTTCGTCTGGCAAGCGACAACGTAACGAGTGGACGCAAACGTATTATCGATTACCTCAGAGGGGATTTGCGCAAGATCTCGAGTTCGCTTGGAGACATGGAACGGAAAATGTTTGAATCGCACTTCACGACCCTCGACGACATTTCAAAGGAAATCATCAAACAGGATGCGGCTGCAACTGTGGGTACAACTTCATCCTCTTCGGGCGGTACTTTAGCCCCAGGTACGGTATCGCGATTAATCGCGTGCAGCCCTAGCACCATAAGCGGCCTGCCTGCTGACACTACAAATTATGCGGCGGTCCGAAGCCTCAATAATCAAATTATGGTGCAGGCCCTCGCATGCGGTATTACGCGCGTGGGTGTCATGGTATTTGCAAGCTCCGATACAACGCTCGATTACGGCAACGGCGGCAGCTATCATGGTGATTCGCATGGCGACCTACCAGGGTTGGCAGTGGCTCAAACCGCGTTTATGGGGAGCGTTGCCGAACTCATTACCTTGTTAAAAGCTGTGAAGACGGTCGATGCCACTCTTTTTGATGAAACGCTCGTATGTTTCACGTCAGACCTTGGAGAGAACCCGGGCGACCATACCGGCATCAACGTACCTTGGTTGCTCCTGGGTCGGCTGGGCGGCAAACTTAAAGGGGGTCGTCAGATCAGTTTCCCCTATACCCCTGGCCTTTATTCCTCCGTCACCAACGGGATGGATCACAATCGTGTTTTGATTTCCGTCGCGGCGCTCCTTGGCGAACCAGACATCAAAGTAATTGGCAACACAGCATTCACGGGCACTGTTCCCGAAATCGTCGGATGACACGGGCGCGCGGCAATCCAGCGCTCTAGGCACCCCTCGATCAAAATGGTAGAAAAGCCTTCTAAAGTGACCCTTTGAGGAGCTACCTATGATCTCTCGTTTTTTCAAACTCGTCCTGCTCGCCGGGATCTTAGCGAAGCCTATCGCTGAAGCTGCGCCGGAACAGGTGTTCCCGCTCAAAGTGGAACAAAAGGATTTCGCCAATGGCCTCCGTGTCATGGTCGTGCCAACAGGTTTTCCCAATCTCGTTTCACTTCAGATTCCTGTTCAAACGGGCTCCCGCAACGAGGTCGAGCCAGGGAAGACTGGTTTTGCTCACTTTTTTGAGCACATGATGTTTCGCGGAACGAAAAAAAATCCATCCGACCTCTATCAGTCGTATCTTAAAAAAATGGGCGCTCGTCAGAACGCCTATACAAGCAACGACTACACCAACTATCACACGACTTTCGCCAAAGAAGACCTTGAGCTCATGCTCAGTCTCGAGGCCGACCGTTTTATGAATCTTGACTACAGTGAATCCGGCTTCAAAACCGAATCGCGCGCAGTCCTGGGTGAATACAACAAAAACAGTGCGCAGCCGGGAAACAAGCTTTCGGAAGTTACTCGCGATGCTGCTTTCCAGGTTCACCCTTATAAACATACGACGATGGGTTTCCTCAAAGACATCGAAAACATGCCCAACCAGTTCGCGTATTCCAAGACATTTTTTGATCGTTGGTATCGCCCGGAGAATACGACCATCATCGTCGCCGGCGATGTTGATGCCAAAAAAGTATTTGCCCTCGTCGAAAAATATTTCAGTCCGTGGAAGCGCGGGAATTACAAATCGAATATTCCGTCAGAACCGGCTCAGGCAAAACCCGTGTATGTTCACGTTCCATGGGAGAGCCCTACCCTCGCCCGTCTCTCTGTTGGATTTCACGGACCGGCTTTTTCGACGCAAAACAAAGACTTCGCAGCGTTGAGTTTGCTGTATGAGCTCGCGTTTGGCCATACGTCCGAGCTCTATAAACAACTCGTGATTGATGAACAAAAGCTCGATAGTCTCTCGGGTAATCCCGGTGACTCCAAGGATCCTGATCTCTATTCCGTGGATGCTCGCCTCAAGGACCCGAGAGACATCATAATGGTGCGTGACGCTATCCTCAAGACCCTCATGCATTTTACCAAGGTGCCCGTCGACCTTGAGGTGCTTAATACTATCCGGTCCAATCAAAAAAACCAGATTCGGTCGAGCCTCGATAATACGGAGAGCATCGCTTCGATGTTAGCGACCTACGTTCACTACGATCGAAGCGCTGCCACGATCAACGACCTATTCAATCTTATGGATACGGTCACGCCCCAGGATATCGAAAAAGCCGCTGGCAAAATCTTCACAGATAACAATCTCGTGGTATCAACCCTTTCCCAAGGGGAACTTCCTGCAGATATCAGCAAACTCCCGAAGGTGAGCTCTTATCTCCTTGCTGAGCCTGTGCTTCGACCCAACGTGAACATCATCGTCCAGAAAAACAAAAGTCCTTTTCTCGACATCAAGCTCATGTTTAAAGCCGGCTCAAGCGTCGATCCCGAGGGACGCGAAGGCCTCGCCCTCTTATCAGCCTCCATGGTGACCGGCGGCGGGTCAAAAAAGAAGACCTTCGACGAGATTCAAAAAGCGCTTTTCCCCTTGGCCGCAAGCTTTAGCAATCGCACCGATAAAGAGGTCACGACATTCACCCTTCGTGTTCCGAAAAACGAAGCAGGCAAAGTCTTCGCTCTTGTTTTGCCAACGCTGCTCGAACCCGGACTGAAAAACGAAGATTTTACGCGCATCAAGACTGACCTTCTGAACGGCTTGAAAAACGACCTGCGCACTAATAATGAAGAAGAGCTTGGCAAAGAACGTCTGCAAGAACTCATCTTCAACGGTACGCCCTTTGCGCATCCGGTAGACGGCACGGTGGCCGGCCTGGAAGCGATCACATTGAGTGATGTCCAAAAGTTCATTGCAGAGGCTTATACTCAAGGCGCTCTTACGATCGGTGTGAACGGCGACATCTCCGACACAACACTTGCTCAGCTCAAACACGATCTGGCGAGTCTTCCTAATAAAGACGGGCTCAAAATCCCAACTCTTAGTTCGGTTAAGACACCTGACGGCATCAACGTCAATATTATCGAAAAAAATACCCGGGCGACAGCACTCTCCTTTGGTCATGCTATCGACGTGAATAGAGCTCACCCTGATTTTGCGGCTTTATGGTTAGCCCGTGCCTGGCTCGGAGAACATCGCAGCTCTATGTCGCATCTCTTTGATCGCATTCGAGAAATTCGAGGTATGAACTATGGTGATTACGCCTATATCGAGGCTTTCCCTCATGCCGGTTACCAATTTTTCCCAGCCGTAAACGTCGATCGTCACAATCAGATTTTTGAAGTCTGGATCAGACCCGTCGCTCCTGAGAATGCTCAGATGGCTCTGCGTATCGCGATCTATGAGTTGAATAAACTCATTGAGAATGGTCTTACTGATAAAGAGTTTCAGGAAACGCGTGACTATCTCATGAAAAACGTCTTTCTCATGACATCCACGCAAAACCAGCAGCTCGGTTATGCGCTGGACTCAGCATGGTGGGGCATGGGCGAATACACAAAAACCATGCGTGAGCGCCTGCAAAAGCTAAACGTCAACGATGTCAACGCCGCTCTTAAAAAGCACCTAAGCGCAAAAAATATCCAGGTCGTTGCGGTGACGAAAGACGCTAAAGGACTCGAAGACCTTTTGAAGAAAGATGCTTTCTCGCCGATTAAATATGACGGTGAAAAACCCAAGGAACTCCTTGATGAAGATAGGGTGATTGGAGCATTGAAACTCAATATTTCAAAAGTTTCGATATCTCCGGTCGATACTGTTTTCTCCGGGAAAAAGTAGTTTTCCTAGCAACTGACTTCTGAACCTATTCCTCTGTGTCTGAGCCTAAGCTCAGACATTTTTTCAAATAAAGAGGCGATCCACATCCTCGCGGGTCGTATCAAAAGAACAAACAAAACGAATAAGGCCTGTCTGCACATCCCAGGGATAAGCCGGGCCTGCCTTCTGAAGACGCTCCGACCATTCCTTCGGTAGAATGGCAAACACTTCGTTTGCGTCGGTCTCCCAGGGCACCGAAGTGCCCGGAATCATCAAAAGTTTTTGCCTCAGATATTGCGCCATCGCATTAGCAGCTGTCGCGTTTTTCAACCAAAGCTCATCGGCGAGGTAAGGAATATACTGCGATGAGAGGTAGCGCATTTTAGACGCGAGTTGCATGCTTTGCTTGCGAATATAAGCAAATGATTCAGCCAGATCCTTGCGAAAAAACACGACGGCTTCCGCGCACAATAGTCCGTTTTTAGTCCCGCCGAAACTTAGGACGTCAAGGCCCACGTCCGTTGTAAGTTCACTGAGGGAGCAACCAAGGTGCGCAGCCGCATTCGCCAGACGCGCGCCATCCATGTGCACGAGGAGGCCGCGAGCTCTGGCAGCCTTGGTCAAAGCCCGAATCTCATCGGGACTGTAAACGGTCCCGAGTTCTGTCGCCTGTGTAATGGAGACTAATTTCGGTATCACGCGATGATTGTCGGTGGGCGAAATCCTGAGGCCTTCGATTACAGAAGGCAGAAGTTTGCCATTTACGGCCGGAAAACCGAGAATCTTGCAGCCTGTATTGTATTCAGGCGCACCGCATTCATCTTCGTTTATATGGGCAATTGTTGTAGCAACTACCGCCTCAAACGAACGACATGTGCTGCGGATGGCGAGCGTATTGGAGGCTGTCCCCGTGAAAACAAAAAACACTTCGACCGGCGCTTTGAATGTGGAACGAAAGAGTTCGATTGCGGAATGCGTAACACTATCCGCACCGTACGCCCACTGATGCCCGGCGTTGGCCAGGGCTATTGCTTTTAAGACGTCAGGATGAACACCTGAGTGATTGTCACTGCCAAAACTTTTGAATTCAGCCATGGGAACCGCCTCTCTCGATAAACCGGACCCCGGTAAAAATGAACCTCTACCGGCTTCGCGTATTTCGCGATAAAATCCTTGTGAAATTAAAAAAGGGCCGCGTATACTCTGGGGTACGTAAACGTGCCGACCAGCGACCCCGGAAAAGCTGAATATTAT
Organism: Oligoflexus sp.; assembly: GCA_014378195.1. Lineage (GTDB taxonomy): Bacteria > Bdellovibrionota_B > Oligoflexia > Oligoflexales > Oligoflexaceae > Oligoflexus. Next base: position 22,354 of record JACMOC010000059.1, read on the forward strand.
TGGAGATATATAATGTTAAACTCACCAGAAATCATCATAATCGCCGTCGGTGTAATCGTTATGTTTGGCGGTAGCCGTCTCCCTAAACTCGGGAGTGCCGTTGGCGAAACCATCAAAAACTTCAAAAATAGCATCAAAGAAGACGAGGGCAAACCCACTCAAATCGCCGCTCCCAAGCCAGATGAAGTGGACAAGGACAAGAAATAGACAGATCTCGTCTTGCACCTATATTTTGAAAAGGCTTCGATTTACGAAGCCTTTTTCAATTTCCCCTCCGGCTTCACATGATCGTACCTTTGACCGGTTCTTCATGAGGCAAGGGAATAAATTCTTTATCATCGCCGGGTATGGGTGAAAATCGTCGACTCGTAGCTCTCGGGCCATCACTCCACAGCGCCTTTGCTTCCTCGATTCGTTCTTTGGAACTCGACACAAAATTCCAAAAGATATGCCTCTTTCCAAGCGTTTGACCGCCTAGAACCATAATCCGAGCATTTTCCTGACACGCAGCAACCGTCAGATCACACCCGGGCTTTGCGATTGCCATAGAATAGGGATCAAAAACCATCCCTTCAACAGTTACGGAACCTTCGACGATATAAACGGCAATCTCTCGCCCTTCACTGGGCAGCACGAATTTTTGCCCCGCCTTTAAGCTTATGTCCGCATAAAACATGTCCGAGTGCACCTTAACAGGGCTTTCATGGCCAAATGCTTTGCCCAGCAGCAGCCTTACGGGCACCCCATCTTTTTCAAAGCTCGGAAGAGTATGTTTAGGGTGGTGCACAAACGTAGGCTCTGACTCTTCAAACTCTTCGGGAAGGGCAACCCAAAGCTGAATGCCGTTCATCGCAACAGACTGCCCGCGAAGACTCTCAGGCGTCCTTTCTGAATGGACGATCCCGCGCCCAGCCATCATCCAGTTGATCGCACCCGGTTCGATCAGCTGATCCGAACCGAGACTATCCTGATGACGAATCACCCCTTCAAATAGGTAGGTCACCGTTGCAAGGTTGATATGGGGATGGGGACGGACAGTCATCCTCTGCCCAGCAGGAAGCACGGCAGGTCCCATGTGGTCAAAAAAGATAAAAGGTCCAACCATCCGGTGCATCATGTAGGGCAAGACACGGTGGACCGAAAAACTACCCAGATCGCGCTCCCGGCCGGAAATAACGTGCCCGAGTGTGGGGTGGTTTGCTACCTCTTGTGTTTGGTGATCCATGACAAGTCCTACTTTCTCGCATCCAGAAGGACGGAAGTCGTAATGTCGACTTTCCCTACCAGGAGATTGTGAATGGGGCATTTATTGGCAATCTCAGTCAGTCGTTCAACCTGTTTAGAAGGCAGTTCCTTGCCAAAACGAATCGTACGCAGAAGTCGAGTGCCCTCTTTCGTTTCCGATTCAATGTGGGCATCCACTGTAATCGAACCGAGGTCCCATTGCTTGTGGTTTGCATAAAGCTGCAAAGTAAGGATGGTGCAGGCAACCAACGAGGCTTCCAGCAGAGCATGAGGATCTGGACCCTCGTCAAGCCCACCAAGCTTAGGGGAAAGTCCTGAGACTAAGCTGTGCCGTCCTGCGTTCATATCCGCGTGAAGAGATTGTTGTCCGATACCCTGCGTCATAGTCGACCGCCTTTACCCTTTTTTCGTGTTCTTAAGTCCGATACGCGCCAAGGCCACAAGGCTAATGACGAACCAAGAGCCTTCCAAAACAATAAAACCATACTGGAGGTGCAGGTAAGCGTTAATAAACAGACCCAAAGATCCTAGGGCATTAAGACTTTGAAAGAGCGTCGGGCTCAGTTTTCCCGGGCGCAAACTTTCCACAGCATAAGCCACCAAAATAAGAAACGCTCCAATCAATGAAATGATTTGATCCCAAGCTAAATCCATTCTTTATCCTCTCCATGAGCCCAAGCTGCGATACAGGCAAAGGCAAAATCAATCGTACTATCAACAGTATCCGATACATTTTGCGGATCAGTTGCGAAAGGTTCGTCATCGCCCACTATGGCCAGGATCGCGCCCCCTTTCACACCCGGTCCACGGCCCCGCATGAGGGAATCACTTTGCCAAGTCTGAAGTAAAGTAAACAGCTGGGCACACTCCATTTCTGAAGCCAAAACACCTGCTTTCTTTAGATGCTCCATGTAGTCATGGTGCTGCGATTGTAGCAGTCCCTGACCAAATTCCCTTGCATAGAGCGAATCCTTAGTATGAATAATGCCGAGTTCAACCTTTGCCGCCAATCCGAGCTCGACACTTACGCGACGGGCGATGTCCAGAAATTCGATCGAACTTAGGACAGGAATACTCGCATTGAGATAATGCCGGCTTGTCCCTTCATCACGGACCGAGGCGGTGGGAATAACAATGTGCCCCACCCGGAGGCGCTTCGGTTGCAGGGATCCCGCGGTACCTACGCGGATAATGCGTTTCGCTCCAAGCTGCAAAAGCTCTGTTCCGATAATATCCATGCTTGGACAACCCATTCCGGAGCTCATGATCCCGACATCGATCGTGCGCCCCTTGGATTCAAACTGCCCTTGGTAAAAATTATGCCGGCGCGGATGTTCCACCACCTGCACGTTCTGCAACTTCTTGGCCATCTCCTGAGCCCGTCCATCGCTCCCGGGTAATAATATATAGCGACCCAAGTGGCCGTTACCGGCGATATGGGTTGTGCTGATGTTCATGTGGAGAGGTTTAGCGGGAGGCGATGCGTTCATAAAAACTCCTATTCAATCTAGTCATCGTGAAACAAATGAGGAAAAGCTGCAAGTCCGAGCTTCGCCATTGCGCGGCTTTTGCCGATGGGATGCAAAATTAATCTCTCTTTTGCCACGCCTTTTTATCCAGTCATAACCGCGGGATTAAAAATTCAAACCGAGAGGGATCAGGCCTAACCGGTAGTGCTTTAAGACGACACTCTCGTGGAGAAAACATGGCTTTCATAAAATTTACTATTGTCATAATAGGTACATTGTTACTCCTTGCCTGCAACGATTCGGCGCCTCTAAGAGGCGGTGTTGCTATCCAAACAAACGCGTATTCGAGCAAATCAAAATCAGCGGCCGCGCCAGGTGCCGATGCTGAAAAACCAGCCGATCTGGACTATAACTTCAGTCTCCTCGCTGAAGGTGGTGCCGACGTTATTCCGCAGCAAATATCAAACGCGATTCCTGCCGTCCTAAACAGTGCCGACGGCAACGCATTAGCCGCTAAGGACCTTAAAGGCTAGACCGTCAAAATTCATCGAGACGATGATAAGGCGGCTCTCGCCACTAAGATCGCACCGCAATTGGTCGATCTGAGTACCGTTTCTCATAGAGGTAACGTTGTTGCCGATTTTGAAAATACAAGCTTGGGCCGTACAGACAGCGTCTCCCAGACACTCTATGTCGACGCCGAAGCACCCAAAGTCAAACTCCTGCGTATGAGTGATGCTGCGGACGGCAAGACCTCTCAAATTATGTGGTCCGCGACAGATGACTACAAAATCAACGAATCGAAGCTCGTCATGATGGGTTGTCTTGATTATGTTCAGTCCCTCAAGCCTCATTCCCGAATGGATCTGAATGCTCTGCCTGCGAATTGTTCTGTCATATACCAAGGCGCTGAACTTGCAGCCCTCGGCGCACAGATCGCGATGACCGCAAAATCGCTTGGAACTGCCGACGTGTTACCACGTGATATTATTTTCGGCCTTTATGCTGAGGATATGGTGGGCCAGAGTGCGTTCACCTGGATAAGTAAACCAGACCAGGAAAAGGGTCATTTGATGCTGAGCGTTTTGCCCTCAGCAAAGGTTTATACAAATAACGCCGCGATGCCCATCACGATCAAACTCGTGCATGTCGTTGGTGGTGATGTCACGCAGGTCGATGCTGCGGCTCAAAGCAAACTTTGGCCAGATTTTGAAATTTCGTCAAGCGCCATCCCTCTCGCGGCGAGCTTAGCCGCCGTGACTTTTGTCCCCAGTATTCCCCTCTCTTTTACTGCGGAAGGGCTCTACACTCACGTTCTCACTGCAACAGAAAAATCGACGGGCATTGTTTCAAACGCACAAACCGTTATGTATATTTATGACAAAACGCCTCCGGTCGTCGATCCTCTGCAGATTACCCTCGACAAAACGATTCCCATTCCCGACACCAAAGTGAGTGTCACCTGGAAAGCAACCGATGGGAGCGGTATCGGTAAACAGGTCCTTGAGATCAAAACGGCCTCACAATCCGCGTGGACCGTCGTGCCCGGCCCTATTGGATCAAAAGACAACACCTTCTCATTTGCTTGGGGATCACGTCTGTCCGAGAACTTCGAAGCGCGCGTGACCGCTACCGATCTTGCTGGAAACTCAGATTCAAACAGCGGAAAATGGGTCGAGCAAATATTTAACGCAGCGGTTATCACAACCTCGACAGAGTGTTTTTTCTGCCACATCAAAGTCATCGGCGATGTGGGCGGCATCAATTTCCCGACCAACGAACAAATGTGTAACGACTCAGGGATACGATTTGAAGTTGTCGGCACCATGTACGGCACCAACGCTGTTCCGACCAAACTCAGCACGAATCCGGGTAAAGCTTCGGCGATCGTATCGAATTATAAAAATGATGATGTGAAGATCTTCCCGAAAAACGAAGTCTTCCCTACCCTAGACCCACGCAGGTCGCACCATCCAGTGGCGCGCGTACCAAAACATCCTTTTAAACGGTGGTTTCATGACACCAAAAGGCGGTTTTCTCTCAACTGTTCCCGAACGTGTGGCGCGATCAGGCAAAGATGTATCGCTCTTCAAACTGAACGAGCGTAATGGAATGCCGGCTGACTTCAGGGTTGTTCGCTACGACTATCGTCTCCGCATCGGCGGCGGTGGATTCGAAACACTTAAAGGCTACTTCGATCAGCAATAAGATCAAATAAGATCGCGTCGCTACCAAGCCCGAGACCGTGTGCCTTGGGCTTTTACTTTGTCCACCCACCAAGCCATAATAACCAAACACTCTGTGGCCCAGCTGTTGCATAATACTCCCCGAAGTCCGACCGGGACCAAACGCAACACAGGAGTCAGATCCATGAAACTACTTAAACCGCTCTTAAGACCTTTTTCAAAAAGCCTTGAAGAAGGCAAAATCGGATGGGCTATTCTATGGTTAATCGGTGTTCCGCTCCCTGTGCTTGGGATTTTTTACGTCCTGCGCGGCTGCCACTGAATCTTTTTTCAATCAGTGAATAACTCGGGCGACAGGCCTCCATGCTGCGTCGCCCGTGATTCCCCAATACTTCCTTTACGGTGACGTTTGAGCGCACACTCTCCACGAGTCTACGCCAACGTTCTTCTAGACTTCTTGCCAGCCTTCAATTACTCCTAAGAGAGCAGCTATCCCTAGGTAAAAAAGCCGGAAAATGAAAGGAATTTGTCATGCACAATTTCTCGGATTACCCTCGTAGACTGTTAATCACTACGAGCCTCACCTTCAGCTTTCTTGGCCTTACCACTGTGTCCGCGTGCAATTTTTCAAAATCTCATTCCGATATCAAAGACGCGGCTCAGACGCCGGTCGAGGTTTTGGTCTCTAGCCATCTCATCGCAAGTCTTGACAAAGCGATGCTGACGCAAAAATTAAATGGTTCGGGTATCACAGCACTCAATGGCGTAAGAATATATCAGGTAAGTTATAATACGCTTAGTTTTGATCACACCCCTATTCGCGCATCGGGGATCGTGTTGATTCCGGATTCAGGCGCTTCGTCCTATCCATGGATCTCTTTGCAACATGCGACTCTCACGAAAAAAGCCGATGCTCCCAGTATGAATCCGCGCGAGGGTCTGGCTGATTCGTCACAGGGATTTGTCACCGTCGTAGCCGACTATCTAGGTTACGGCGATTCTGCTCAAATCTATCATCCGTACATTCTCGAAAATGGTTATTCGGCTCCGGGAATCGATATTCTCCGAGCCGCGCGCGAACTCACGGAGACCCAAAACATCAATCTCACCACCCTTTTCCTGAAAGGTTATTCGGAGGGAGGGTATGCGACTGCGTCTCTGCAAAAAGCGCTTGAATCCCTGGGCACAAATGAATTTTCGATCCGTGCCTCATCGGCCTCAGCTGGTCCGCTCGACGTTGAAAAAACAGGTGTATTGGTCGTTCAGGCTGCTTCTATTGATCCGGCCAACATCCCCTTTCTTATCCTTGCCTACGATCACTGGCTGACGGGCGATAGCATGCCTTTATCCTCGATTTTTGTGCCGAGCATAGAGGCTGTTACTCACGCATTGGATGGAAGATATACATCGACTGAAATAGCCCAACAATTGCCCACAACGACGCGCGTACTTTTTAAAGAAAGTTTTGTAAACGACTTCATTTCCGCAACGCCGATACTTCCTGAGGCAGTCCAACTTCACCAGCTCTTAAAAAGCCAAAGCCTCCTGACGAACTGGGCTCCCAAATCTCCGACGCGCATATACCACTGTATTGACGATGAAGAAGTTCCGGTTGCTGTTACCATCGAGGCTACTGCGATCTATAAAGCAGCAGGCGCCCCTGTGGAGTCTGTTCTTATACCGAGCCCTGATCCAAGCAAACCCTATACGCATGGCACATGCCCGGCGATATTTGCTCCTTTAGCGTGGTTTCGCCAAATCTTAGCTCAGGATCAAGCACTGGCGATGTCAAAGACGTCTGCAAAGACTCCCTGAAAAAAGCCACTGCGGTGATCTCCTACGAGTCAAATCGACGAGAGCAGTGTAATACGCTATATATTTCGCTAAATTACTCCTAAGTAACCGATATCGTATGGCTTTCTACACAGTTTTCCCCATAATTCCGGCCTTTGTCATGTCGATCTCTCCCCCACTTGTGATACCTCCTCCTAAGGGCCGTGCGAGAGCCTTAGTGAATTACGGAAGTAATAGTTGAGGAAACCACTTATGGAAATCGACAACAAAAAAGTGCTGACTTTAAAGGATCAAGCAGGACAGAGCATGCCTCCTAACCTCAAGGTCGACCTTAACATTCCGATCAAAACGGTCTTCAAACTTCTGGCGATAGCGCTGCTTGTTTATGCGCTTATAGCTCTGACGCCCATTATCGTGACTATCTTCGTTGCCACGATGGTTGCTGTGACCCTCCATCCCCTTATATTGCAGCTTGAAAGCCGTCGTTTCCCCAGTTGGGTGGGCCTCTCCATCGTTGTGTGTGGTATATTTTTATCTCTCGCTTTGATTTTTACGATGATACTACCGCCGCTCATCGAGCAAGGAACTTTGCTGATGAACAATATGCCCGAGCTCAAACAATCAGTCCTTACCCATATCCCACAGTCCGGCCCACTTCACGAAATGGCAACAAGTGCATTAAGTGAACTCGCGAAAACCGATGCTTCAAAAATCGTTACGCCACTCGTATCATTCGGTCAAATTGCTATTGGCGGTTTTGCCGAACTCTTTTTGATCTTTATTTTTACGATCTATCTCTTGGCTGACGGTCCGAGGGCCTTGCGCTGGGTGCTTGACTTTTTCTCTGTGGAAAAACACGACAAACTGAAAGAAACGGCTAGCGAAACCTCCAAGGTAATCTCGGCTTATGTCGCTGGTCAGTTGATCACGTGTTTGATATGTGGGGCATACACTCTAACAGTTTTATCTATCCTTCATGTGCCTGCAGCTTTGATGTTAGCAACCATTGCAGCCGTATTTGATATTCTTCCGGTCTTAGGCTTTTTCCTGGCTGCCGTGCCAGCCGTCATCCTCGGTCTGACGATTTCTCCTTTGACGGGCGTTCTCGTTGTCGCCCTCTACATCCTCTACCACGCTCTTGAAAATTATATTTTGATCCCCAAGATTTACGGAAATCGTTTGCGCCTCTCCGACCTCGTGGTTCTAACATCGCTCATCGCGGCGGGCACCCTCGGTGGTATCATTGGAGCCATCGTAATTTTACCCCTTGTTGCGTCCTATCCCATTATCGAAAGAATCTGGCTTGTTGATTATCTCGGTAAAGGCGTCGTTAAAAAGCACCACGAATCCACGCCTGGTCGCGATGAATCGAAAACGTTCCCAGGGCCGGACCAGAGCACAGCACCCAGTCTTAATTAAGCGCTAAACCATCAGGATTTTTCACTCCTCCCGCCTCTAAAGAAGCGGGAGAGTTTCCATGCCACTCCAGCGGATTGCGTCCGCATGGCTTCAGTGTTACGTCTTAGGGCTATAAGCACAGTGTAAGCGAGGCTATCCCTCTATGAATTCCCACGATATGAGCGAAAAAAAAGGCAAAGCGGTTTTAGTTGCTTTGCAGCTTCCCGGCGTGTCCGACGAAGAACATAAAGGTTCGTTGGACGAGCTTGGACGTCTGACCGAAACTCTCGGATTTGAAGTGGTCGGTCGCGTTTCTCAAAAAAGAAAAAGCGCATCGACCGCTGCTATATTAGGCTCGGGCAAACTCAAAGAACTTGCCGCCTACACAGGTGGGCGAGGAGTCGTTGAGCGCTTTAAAAAGCCAGGAAACAAAGCCGATCACGAAGAACTTAACGAAGACTACGAAGACTACGATATCGCCTCGGATGACGAATTTGAAGACGACGAACTCGACGAAGGTCTCGTCATCAAACAACAGGCTGGCATTGTCATATTTGATCATGAACTCAGCCCGACCCAGCTTAAGAATCTCGAAGATGTAACAGGTGTGGAAGTCCTGGATCGGACTGGCGTCATACTCGAGATCTTTAGTCGCCATGCAAAAAGCCGCGAAGCGCGCCTTCAGGTCGAGATCGCTAAGTTAGGTTACCTTGCGCCGAGACTCCGCCTCTCCAAGGTAGGGGGGGATAGACAAGGTGGAGGTATTGGCGCAAAAGGTGCAGGCGAAAGTGCGCACGAACTCGATAAACGCCGTATTCGCGATCGTATTGCAGAGCTGAAAACTCAGCTTGACGCTATTCGTAACGAACAAAACAACCGACGATCGAGCCGCCGGGAATCGCCATGTGTTGCGCTTGTTGGATATACAAACGCGGGCAAGTCGTCTCTCATGCGCGCGCTGACCGGCAGCGAAGTCCTTGTAGCGGACAAACTTTTTGCAACTCTCGACACGACCGTGCGTGCTATGTACCCGGAATCATTCCCGCGTGTACTCGTCTCAGACACTGTCGGTTTCATCAAGAAACTCCCGCATGACCTCGTGGCTTCATTCCGATCGACGCTCGACGAGGCTCTCAATGCCTCGCTACTCCTTTTTACGGTTGATGCTTCTGACCCCAATTTTCGCTCGCAACTGGAAGTCACCCGGACTGTATTGAGAGAAATCGGCGCTGATGATCAGGATCAGTTCATTATACTGAACAAGGTTGATAACCTCACAGACCTTGAGATTCGTGCATTGCGCATGGAGTTTCCGCAAGCCATCATGATTTCGACTCGACGTCCAGAAGACATCAAGAGGGTTCGTGATCTTGTGCTCGGCTTTTTTGAGAAAGATATGATCGAAGAGAAATTTCTCGTCCCCTACTCAAAAGGCAAGCTCACAGGCCCTATTCACGAGAAAGCCCGGGTATTGAGTGAAGACTTTGAAGACGAAGGCACCGTGATGCATCTTAGGGCAAACAAAGAATTTATCGATTGGCTTCGTAAACAGCTCAGTTAAAAGCCTTAGACAAAAAAGCCTGTTTCCGTGATGGAAGCAGGCTTTTTCTATGAAGATAAGGATAAAACTATTTATTTTGCGGCTGGCGCAGCAGCTGGAGCGGCGCCAGGTGCGGGCACTGGATCAGTCGTAAGAGCAAAGTCAACGATCTGATTTTTGCGAATCACATCGATCACCTTGATAACCAAAGCGTAAGGGGTCGTCTGATCGGCAGCGATAACAGCCGATAGAGCTGTCCCTGGCCTTTTCGCCTTCGCTTCCGCAATTTTCCCCGCGACTTCGTCGAGAGTAATCACGTTGCTGTCGAGGTAGAGCTTGCCTTCTTTGTCCAGAGCAAAGCTCATAGGTTTGTCATTCGGATCGATTGGTGCTGACGACTCGGCTTCTGGCAATTTAAGATCAAGCGCTTTGTTGGCGATGAAAGTTGCAGTTACCATAAAAACGATCAAAAGTACGAGCATGATGTCGACAAGAGGGGTGACGTTAATACCCGAAATGCCTTCGTCATCATTATCTGAAATTCCACCTGCCATTGCTCGATCTCCCCTAAACGACTTCTTTTTATTACTTATGATTGAACCGAGCGAAAATCGTCGCCCACTCCAGCCGCAAGCGTGTTGGCCATCGCCTGAGCATCGGTTGTCAAAACTTTGATTTGTCTTTGGAAATAGTTGAACGCGATAACTGCTGGAATAGCCACAAGTAGGCCGACCGCTGTTGCTACAAGAGCCTCAGAAATACCCGCCATAACTACAGTTGCGCCACCAGCTGGGTTGGAACCCAAGTCGTGGAATGCCTTGATGATACCCAAAACCGTACCGAGGAGGCCGATGAAGGGAGCGTTGTTACCAAGGGTCGAAAGAACCACGAGGCCGCGGTCAAGAAACTTACGTTTGCGAAGCAAAAATGCCTGCATAGCTTCTTGCATGGAGCTCAGACCGTTGTCGCGATGCTCGATGCCTTCAAGAACTATATTAGCTTCGACACTTTGAGGGTGTTGATTGCAGATGTCTGCAACTGCTTTGAAATCACGAGCTTTGAGCGCGCGGTAGATTTTTTCGATGGTTTCTTTGTCGAGGTTTTTCTGGCGAGTAAAGTACCAGAGACGTTCCAGACCAATAGCGATAGAAACGACACTCAGAACGATTAGAAGCCAGAGAATCCACTCTGTTCCCAACAATGTCATATTCAAAAGTTCGTTAACAATATTGAAACCGTGTTCTTGAGTGCCCATGGAACCTCGTTCCTTTCGTACGTAAAAGTTAAGACTTGGTACAGTCACAATGCAAAAGAAACGCATTGCGACTGAAATCGACTAGAGAATCATTCGCCACTAAGTTTGAAGTCGATACGGACTTCTTTGCCTAGAATTTTAGTCGGAACACCGCTCACCAGACGAGGTGTGTAGCGCCATTTCCTTACCGCATTTTTTGCTTCTTTTTCAAACAAATTGCGCGGTTCAGCTTTGATGACTTCGATGTTTTCCGCTTTGCCTTCCTCGCTGATGTCAAATTTCAGAAGGACGTACCCTTCCACACCTTTAACACGAGCTTCCTGAGGGAAAGTCGGAGGAATTTTTTCGATCGGTTCGGCATTGGATGTAACGCCAGCATCGCCCTGACCATCAGTCGTGCTGAAACCTTCTCCAACAACCCCACCCGTCTTATCGTCGCCAAAGCTTTGAGGCCCAGCATTTTCTTGAGGAGTCTCTTGGGGAGCTTCCTTTTCGACAGGCTTAGTGTTGATCACCTTGTGATCGGGTTTCGGTTTTGGCTTTACGTCAGGTTTCGGTTTTGCAACTTCGACCGCTTTTGCCACTGCAGCAGGATTGCCGTTCGGATTCGAAAAAATTCGAACCTTCGCGACAATCTTCTTCACTTCGGCATGAGGCACAACAACAGTGTCCCGTGTCATTATCCACAGGGTTCCGAAGTGAGCCGCGACCGACAGCACAACTGCCACCCAGACGAAATGCTCGTCCAGAAAGCGTAGAGTCTTAGAACTTTTCATAAACGGCTCAGGTCGCAAACTAAGATTTATTGTTTCGATATCCATTAACTTCTGCTTCCTCACAGTAGGCGGCAAGCACTATGTTGTGGATGATTCTCCTCAGGAAAAGTCACATTTGCAGCCAAGAAATGCAATTAAATTTTGATCTTTTTTTCTTTTTTTTTTTACAAAACCACTATTTTAACCATAAAAACGTACCTTGACTGGCTTTGACTTACCTGTAATTTGCGTTAAATGCCAATTGGGCATTGCGCAATTTTTCTCTTAAACTGACGCTACTTAGCTGAAAATGTCTTTTTACACAGTCGGCTGACATCCCGTATCATGCGCTTTTCGCATCTGTCAGAGGAGGGCAGTCTCGTGAGCCATCACAAAAAAATGAGAAGTTTCTGGGTAATGTCGATCGTCATCGCTCTCGCGATACTGCTGCGTCATCAGACGCAGAATCCAAACGTTCCAATCCAAAGTGCTCACCGTGATCACTCGAGAGTTAGCACCGTGGAGAAAACAGGGACCACAACTTCGCCCGCAAACCCACGCCCACCAAAGAACTCGTTAACCGTCGATGAACCTTCGCTCCCATCACCTTCACCACGAATACATGATTTCGATGGAGCAAAAACGCAACTAAAAAAACTCTTTTCTCGTGGTCGTGAATTTTATTGTAACTGCAGCTACGATTTCACAAGGACGCCGATGGTGGACCCTAGCTCATGTGGTCTTGTGTCCAAGTCACCCCGCGCGAAACGTATTGAATGGGAACATGTGGTTCCTGCTAGCTACTTCGGGAAGCAATTCGTCGAGTGGCGGAAAGGCGATGTAAGCTGCACAGGGCGTGCAACACGTGGCCGTGAATGCGCGCGCCGAGCCTCGCCAGCCTTTCGGCAGATCGAGTCTGATATGTACAACCTCGTCCCGGCTGTTGGTGAGCTTAATAGGGCCCGTGGTGATTCGAGCTACGGAATCATTCCGGGTGAGCCGCGAGAGTTCGGCGCGTGTGATTTCGAAACTTTTTCGAAAATCACTGAGCCGCGTCCCGAAATACGCGGCGACATCGCTCGCATCTATTTTTATATGGACGTACGTTATCCGCAGTTTCAGATAGTCAATAGTATGAACCAGAATATGCTCGAAGAATGGGCAGAGGCTGATCCAATCGATCAAGCGGAAGCGACAAGACTCCAAAAAATCGAAGACATTCAGGGAAATTCCTTCTTCATCGGCCGCCTTGCAAAGTTGGCTCAAGGCGGGAAGAATATGACGCAAAGACATTAGATTTTTATTTGCTGAGTTTTAACTTTCTCAGCACCTTTTTGATGAGGCCGCGCCCTTCGCCTACATCGAAAAGAGCCGTTTCACCCATATAAATAAGGCCGTAAACACCGAGAACGATAGGTCCGTTCACGAGGGGGTGGATCGCTGGCAAAAGTAGCTTCAAACCATAGGCTATCCCGCTCGCAGCGAGAGCCATCGTCCAAAGCTTGGCTAAAAAACTACGGGGTACAAGAACAGGGCCGATCTTCAACACGAGAGATCGACGAAGGAGTATATACTCCACCCACCCGCCAAAACCTGCCGTTGCGGTTAGGGCAGCCGTCCCAATAACTTCAGACCATCCCCAATAATTGCGCAGCTGTACGGCGAAAATATAACCAAGAACCCCTGTGATTGACACGCGTATAATCGCAAATTTTACCGGCGTACGGCTGTCCTTGAGGGCGTAAAATGTACTTGAAAACAACCGACCCTGTGTCTGGGCTAGCAGCCCGAACGTTGAGCCGGCGAGTATCGTCCATACGATGATGACGTCTTTCGCTTGAAATCGTCCTGTCATTAAAACGGTTGCTGTTACCACATCGCCTAAAACGAGAAAGGCCACAACCGAAGGGATCACAAAAAAAGTGACTCGCTTCAGACTTGTCGCGAGCTGATCGCGCAGTACGCTGTGAATTTCGTCGCTGGTACCGACTATCGATGACATCGCGGGAAGCTGGGCTGCGGATATCGACATTGCGAAGAGCGATATGGGAAGAAGATACAATTGCTGGGCATAACCAAGCGCTGCAACCATGGGCGCACTTAACAAACTCGCAATGCTCGCATCGATCCACGCGCTGATCTGGATGACCCCGCGGCTCAAAACCACCGGGAAGAAATTCCGTATCACAGTTCGGACTTCAGGGCTGCGGATGGAAATGCGGAAGCGGAGAAACTGCGACAGTCGCATTGCTTTTGGCAACTGAACAAGAAACTGCAGAAGACACCCGACGAGTGTGCCCCATGTTATCTGAAGAGCCAGATCCATTTGATTCGGAATTGGCACAAACCATCCCTGTCCAAACACGATCAATGCCACGATGATGGAAATATTCCAGACAACCGGTGCAGCATAGGCGAGCAGGAATTGTTTATGGCTGTTCAGAACCGCGAGGCACCAGGCCGATAAAACAAGGAGGGCGGCGCCCGGAAATAGGATTTGAACGATATGAATCGTCAGTTCACGTGTCTCTCCAACAAAACCCGGGGCTAGAATATCGATCAGCACACGACTGCTGAGCACACCGATGCCGGCAAATACCGTCACGACTATTCCAAGAATAGAACCGATCGTTTCAGCAACCTCGACCGCCTCTTCATTCCGTCCCTCTGCCCGAAGGCGTGCATAGACGGGAATAAAAGACGCCGACATGATTCCTTCACCGAATAGATTCTGCAAAAAATTAGGAATCTTCATTGCTGCGCTGTATGCCCCTGCCGCCTCGGAATTGCCGAGATAAGCAGCAAAAAAGCGCGTTCTTATCAATCCTGCCAAGCGCGAGAGCAGAATTCCTGCTGCAACAGCCAGGGACGCGAGGGAACGGTTTTCTTTTGACGAATCAGGCTTATTCACGGGACAAAGATCCTTTTCCACTTGAAGCGTGGGTGGTCATTGTTTGAAAAAGGGTAACCTCTGTTATAGGGGACTGGGCGGGAAGATTCCATGGGCAAGGCAAAATTCATCGGAGGTTTTACGCTTGAAAGCGAAAAAAAGAAGCCCCCTCGCGCTGCGAAGGAGCCCCCATGGCCTTAGTATGAGACCGTACGTCAGTCGTTTTCGTCCTTATTGCTCTTTAGAAAGTGCCCAAACGAGGAGTTTTTCAAGAGAGTCTCAAAGACTTGAGTAATATATTGATAATAGATATCACTATCACTTACAAGGTTTTTTTACTGGCACGTTTATGCCTACCCTTCTGACATGCGCTATAATAGGAAGAAACCAGTTCCTATTGTATTCTACCCTCGCATTTTAATGTGATTTCAATGACCTACAAGCGTATTCACGCGGTGCGTCATCTATCGTAGATTAGGAGAAACAGATGAAAAGACCTGTCCAACTCTTAGCATGGAGCCTTACGGCCAGCATGCTTTTCCATCTCACGAGCTGCGGAAGCTCGTCAAAAAAAGCGGATGATGCCCCAGTCCTTCCGCCTATCCAAGGCAGTCTGAATACGACGGCAAACTCGCAACGCGTGCCGCTGAATATCCTCGCGGCCGTCGTCTACAAAGAATCAGGTCTCTCGGCATCAGCCAGCAAAAACCTCTATGGTGCAAATCTCACCTCAATTGGGCCGACTCTCGCAGAAACAGCAGTGGGTTTGTCGCGCGCCACTCTTGGCCTTGACGGTTCGGCCGAAAGCTCAACCCTTCCAGTTCAGATCACAGCCTATGGCAAGTGGGTGAGAACACAACTCGATGCCTCTCATATTGATCTACCCGTTTCGATCGATAAACCAGATGATGAATACGACTGGGCCTGGCAAATCGCTCGCATGCATTATCCCGATACAACCTCACCGAAGAACCTGCAGATACTATTCGCGATGGAACTCATCAAAGTCATCAATACAGGCTTTATCTGGCAGGACCCCAACAGCGATGAGCGCCTGGAACTCAAACCACGTTCGACGACTCTTGGTATCAGCAGTTTTTCGCCGACCGTTCAAGCCAACCTCCAGCTGGACACGCGGACGAGCGAGCTCTTTTTCGTCGATTATCTGCAACTTAGTTATTACAACGATATCGGAGCGCAGAACCGCCCCACTCATATCAAAGTTGTACACTGCCCTTTCACACTCTCGAATTGCCTGGCTTCGCAGCTAGACCCTAACAACCCGGCTCCTATCCAGGCCCATTATGTAATTCCGCCCGATAACAGCATTTTGCCAAACCCGGTCAAAATCCTGCAGCACACGACTCCAACCAAACATTTGAATAATCAGGGCGTTATCGAAACGACAACGGACGCAATCGTTATCATGCTCGTCGGGAACTCAGGACGATACATCGACAGCGAAAGAACACAGATTAATCCTAACTGGTACACCAAAGCTCAACTCAAGAATCTCGGCAAAATCGTACAGGGCGTTTGTCAAATTCTGCCTAAAGACAACCCAACGGTAACCGCAGAGACTTGCTCCGCTCTGGGAACCGGCGTTGTTTTTGCCAATGCGGCCTTACACCCGCACTTTCAATACGGCGATATCCCTGACTACGACGAATCCATATTCGGTAGTCTTGTAAAAAATCCTGACAATTTAAGCGGTGAAGTTGCGGCGGCGTTACCCAGTCCGACTCATCTCTACACGGCAGGTACTAATATTCCTGTTCAATTCTCCTTTATCAAAGGTACGGCAAAACTCGAAGTTCAACGCCTCGAACGCTGTAATTCCGGCAAAACAATCTGGACGACACTTCAGACCCTTTTCCTGCGCTCAGTCGATAACAAAACAGTTGATCTGAACTTTTTCGATGAGGGACCGAACCACAATGGTCAGCAGTTTATTCGCGCTATGGCCTATGATGGAACCGGAAGTTTTATGGGCTGGGCGACGACGGATCTATTTTTAAATAATTACGATAAATCGGGAACGCCAGGCCCCACGGACAGTCGTTGTTCGGAATAAAGAGCCGATACTGCCGCCGAAAACAAAAGGAGAGCATCTCGTGAGAGCTGCTCTCCTTTTTTTCAAGGCCTTCAGTGAGCCACGATTTCTTGATTCCCCACAACCCGAAATACGGTGAAATCATCAAGCGTAACAACCGACGTCAACTTCAGGCGTTTGGCGATGGGACTTAGGTTCTCAGCTTTATTCCAGCGAATAAGCCAGCGAAACGGTTTGAGTTCATCGTCGCTGACAGTCCCCTCGACCTGCCCGAGAGAAAGGCCCTTCCGCTGGAGGTAGTAGAGAAACACGATGGGAGTCTTGTCGCCGTCAACGAGTACCAGCTCATTTTTCGGAATCAAAGTGCTGATCTCGGCGCCATGTTCAAGAAGTGAAACCGGAACCTGAGGATGCCCGTTCCATCGACCATAAGCCCGCGTGATACCGATATACGGAACAGCAATCAGAAGGATAAAAGCTAATAGGGGCTTGAAACGGTTCGACCTAAGCCATACATCAGCGCCGCGGGAGCTGATAAGGGCAGCGAGTGGCAGGGATGCCGCTATATAGTAGTCATGATCCCCAAGCCGCACCACAAAAAGAGTGCAATAGATGGCAAGGCTCACACACCAGGCCCACCAAAATAACTTTCGCTGGGTCTGGGCTTCCAGGTCTTTTTGCGATTTCCAAAGCATGGCACACGCAATCAATAGGAGCGGCATTGCCGCCAGATTAAGGTTCATCTCGAGAAACCACGTAGTGCTTGCCCTTAGTACGTTGTCCCATACCAAGCCCCAACTCTCGGGAAACGGTGGTGCAGCAATCGGAGTGTGAAACTGCCGCTGCCATGGAGAAAGATTGTAGAGAGTCTGTGCGTGGCGAATAATAGCGATATTCACTAACAGTATAAAACCGCCAGCGACTGTGAGACAGGCTGCGCCCTTATAGTTTTTCTGCTGAAAAATATAAGGCAACGCATAAACAGCAAGGGGCAGTCCGAAAAAAAGAAAGGTGGGTTTGGCTGTCGTTGCTAATCCGAGGCAAAACACGCTTAAAGCAAAGGGAAGCCCATAAGCTCCTTTTTTCACGGCCGGCAGAAAAAGTGCGGCACCGGCCAGAAAAAAGCTTAGGCCCAGCATATTCGGTTCTAGCAAGGGCCCATAGTAAAGATAAAGAGGCGAAAAACTCATAAGGAACGTAAACAGCGCACATCTCTGACGCGAATAGCCAAGGGCTGAAAAGCTGAAAAATGCACCTGGAATCAGCAGCAGATTGAAGAGCAGCTGCACCGCATGCGCGGCTGTATTCAAAGGCAGAAGACCTGCTCGCGTTGTTTTTGCCGCCAGCCAGTATGTGAGCGGAAGCTCATGGTAAATTTCGCCCGTATCGTCAGCAGTCATCCGGATATCAGCCCGTGGGTACCAAAATCGATCGTCTTCCTTAACGTAATTCTGAATGGCTGCATGCCCGACGACTTGACGCCAAACATGCATTCCACGCGGGGAGAGATTGATCATCGGGAGATGGATAACGATTTGCAACAGAAGTAGGACCGCTAAAAAACCACCATTCGCAAAACGCGATTGCTTCCAAAATGACTGAATACGACCCAGCATTGTCGACACGAATTAGCTACTCCCTCGAGATTTGGTGTGCGGATAAGCCCTTGCAATACGGAAGAGCGAAAGTATGGCCTTCAGGAAATCGGTAGGTTTTACTTTGGAACCGTCAACATCCTTCCACTCGCGGAGTGGGAGCTCGTAGATCCATCGATGCATTTCGAGGTGCGTTTGAGCTTTCTTCTGCGACATACGCGCAAGAATCTCGACGTCAAAAATCCAGGAGCTGATAAAAGGCTTTTCAAATAGGGCGCGCGTTCCCGATTCATATTTAAAGAGTTTTGCCCCGCACTGCGTATCGTAAACAGGCAGCCGCAAAACCATCGATGCGGCGGTGGCAAAGATTCGCCCGAGGTAATGACGGTAAGAATGTCGCGTTATGCTGCGACCGAGGAGCTTGATCCGGGCTCCCATGACGAGAGTAAGATCGGGTTCCATTGAAAAAACTTCGAGAAAATACGGTAGCTCGCTGAGAGGCGTAGCGAGATCACAATCCCAATAGCCTATAAACTTAAGGGCGTCTGTAGACCAAATACCAGGGGCTAACTCAAGCGGATTGAATGCTTTTAGGAATCCTTGTCGCACGGCTTCGGCTTTGCCCTGGTTCTTCGGCAATTCTACAGAAAGACATCGATTGGGATGGGCTGAAACAAACGCATTCAAAACCTGAGATGTACGATCTGTGCTGCCATCGTTTACAAACAACAGGCCCAAATTTGGAACGTTTGCCAAAGCTTTCGCAAAACATTCCGCGCGAAACCTACGTGCTTCATTGTAACAAGGAATCACGAGCACTTGATCGATAATCAAAACAACCTCAAGGCAGACGGCCGGGCACATCGCGTTCGGGCTAAAATTGGTTCTATTTGGAAAAGCTATCATAGACAATAAGGAGTGACAATGAAGACTAAGCACTTGTCGTGCGAGATTCACTGAAGGGTCATGGCCAGAGGAGATATTTTTGGTTGATAGGTAGATCAACAGCCTGCTCAACGCCTTCCGGGAGACGGTCTTCAGGTTTGGTCTCAAGCTTTGTATCGTAGTAATCGGCGAAGGTCGTCAAGCCCGCTTCATTCGTCAACTGAAGTACATTGGGACTGCGTTGCTGAATGGTTTTTACGGTAAATTTATCTCCCTCTTTGAAGTCGTCGTTCTTACCGCGCGTAAGACTTACTGTGTCGCCGGGCAACGCCTCGTGCAATTTCGGGGGGGGAACCCGCCGAATCGTCTCTTTTTTTCCGTCTTTGTAATAAGTCACGGTATAAGGTTCGCGACTCCATCGTATGCCCAACGTTCACTCCTCACAGGTACGCGAATTGTTATCGGCATAAAAACACCAAACTCCACCTTACATTTCCGTAAGATAAGACCTGAATTGTGCGATGAAGTGGAAAAAGCGGACTTAGATGATTTCGCGGCCGGCGATGAATCCAGCACTGCGCGTGTTACAACCGCAGGTGCGATTGCCAGCGGACTCAAACTGAACACCGCACGAGATACAGGTGCGCACAACTATTTTGATAGCAGATAAGTTTGCGAGACGACGCGCGTGGTTTTTCAACTCGATGTCTTTGACAACGGAGGGCGGCAGACGCTTGATTTTATTGGACTGAAATTCGTGTCCCATTTCTTGCGTCATGAGCAAGGGCCCCCTTATACTGAATTCTCGCGGATCAAGCTATGCCGGTCGGCATAAAGACTAGGGAATATTGCAAAATTATTGCTAAATGTCAAGTAAAACAACATCTCTGTTTGACGGTTGGAGTTCAGATGCTACGCAAAACTCAAACGCTTCGTCTCGTAGCAATTCTTTGGGGCCTCAGCGTGTCGTGCACGACGTCATCGCCTCTTGTTAAGCCTATAAACAGCCCGAAGGTCCAGGTTGAAACCGTGACCGATAAAACTCTTTTTGCTGTTCTTGTTAAAGATGGTGAGGCCAAAAAATGGCCTCATCTTACGCGACACATAGGACAGCTTCTTCTCGCGAACTCCGATACACAGGTCCTTTTGCCTGCGGCTCCGCCTTTAAGTACCGGCCAAACCTTCTTTGCATTGACTAGCAAAGTTTATCAGCGTCACGATAAAGAGTGGCTTGAAATACCCTGGCTGCCCACTCTCGAAATACATCTGGCCGCGAAAAATGGCGAGCCACTCCAACTTATTGGTCAGGATATCGTCGGTGATAAAGGTGAGGTATCGATACACGCTTTCTTTCGGGCCGCAGCGATGGGAGCTGCTGATGCACGCCTGATCATTACACTCATGCCCGATCAATCGCGCGTCGATGTCAAAGTTATTGGAAGCAATGGCAATGTCCCTTGGGGTCTTCGCATCGGGCGCGGCGTAGCCGAAGATTTTCCCATCCCCATCAAACGCGATCAGGTTGCTGGTCTGACGAGCAGTCTTTTGCCGCATGCTGTTTCTATCATAGGCAACATGCCTTTTAGCGCGAAACAAGATGATCGGTTCACCTATCTCGAGGCAGCGCCCTTAGGCAGCGGCTTTAAAATGCTGCTGGCACGGGACTCACTCATGAAACAAGCCGACCTTCTTCAGTCCTTGCTTCCCTGTTATTCCACGTCCGAAAAATCACCAGCAGGACTGTGCTCACCAGGGAAACTGCCAACCCATACGTTCAAACTCACTGCTCCGCCTCCAAAACCAGGAGAGGACCGGCAATGGCAGAACATATTCCTATATACAAATAAAGGTTCGTTTCGAAGCCTTATTCCGATTCGGGAAGGGGAAACGCTCGAACTGCCGCTCAGCTCCAAACATATGGAAGTCCTTTATGCTGACAGCGAAGGGGTTCTGCAGAAAAAAGAAATACCGGAAACAGGGGGGCTATGGCTTCCTTCTCTCAAAAAAGCCTGGCTCCATGTCGCGATGAGCGATTCCACAGCGCGTTATGTTGAGCTGAGAAACGCAGGTCAGACCAAAGGCAAAAGTCTTGACGCCTGGACGAATGACAAAATCCTCCTGAGTCCGAACACGCTGCTGCAAACGACCTGGCCACTTGATATGTCGTTACCCTCTGGCGATTACCACATTCGTATTTATGATGGGTATCAGATCGCCTGTGACCAACGCTTCGCGTTACTCGCCGGCCGGAAAACCGCCCTCGAATGCCCAAAAGTAAAAAATGATCCTCGGTTCTCAGCACGAGCCAGTATCAGCGTGGATCGTGCAGCAATCCCGGATAGCTTAATCGTAGCGTCAGGTCTTCGAGTGCTGACAAGCAGCGAAAAAAGCGCCCATACCTCTTTGGTCGAGGTGCCGACGCTCGCAGTTTATGACTCTGTCCTTGGTTTGTCCATGCGGGCGTTTCCAGCGACTGATGCCCTCGAAAAAACCTGGACCACTGCCGTTACAGATCGACCAGAGCGCGCGACCCTTCATCATTTCAGCGAATTTGTGAGGGGCCACGATAAGGACATAAAGCTGGTATTGGACTGCCCGCCTCCAGGGTTTCAAATCGCCGAATACAAATGGATTGTCCAGAATATTCGTCCCGATGTTCTTGAAGTGTTTGGGTGCCAGCAGCCCGAACTATCGGATGAGCTCCTACGAGTGGCCAACGCTTTGCAGTCCCAGCAGGACAAACCCGTTCGCTTGGCAGCCGCTTCGTTCAGCGGTTCGCTCACGGGATCTCGGGTGCCAGCGCTTTACCTGCCGCGTTTTAAAAAAGAGTCGAAGATTGATACCAAGATGGCCATCGACGATTTGAAGGAAGGACGCTATACGCTTGGTTTTCGAACCGAGCTAGTCGTGCCGCCTGTCCGCATGAATGATGCGCAGGTAAAAATCCTGGTTCGAAGCACGGACCTGAATCACCAGGACGTGATTGTGCGCGTCTATGACCAAGACGAAAAATTGAATGAAGAACATTTTACTTTGGGCGAAGGCGTCGAGACTGATCTCAATGTTAGCCTGCGGCTGAAAAGGGCGAGCCGATTTTTAAGAATCGAACTCTTAGGGCGCGACAAAATCGGTAGTGAAGCAGGCCCACTCTTTACCCTAGCCACCAGCAACTTTTTCGGTTTAGATGGCACTTAATTGATGGGAGGTCACCTATGTCAGAACTAGTTATGCGTCCGCTTATACCTGCAGCAAAACTCCAGGAACGCATTCAAAAGCTTGGCGCGGACATAACGTCCGACTACAAAGGCAAAAAGATCACCCTCGTTGGCGTTCTAAAAGGCTCATTTATCTTTCTCGCTGACCTTGCCCGGGCCATCGATCTGGACTGTGAGATCGAGTTTATTGGCGTTTCTAGTTATGAGGGTATGCACTCGACTGGACAGGTCCGCATCGAAACAGACCTTAGAAAAGACATGGAAGGTCAGGACATCCTGTTGGTTGAGGATATTATCGACACAGGAACAACCATCGATTATCTCACGCAGGTCTTTGCCCTTCGCAAACCAAACAGCCTCAAAGTCTGTTGCCTTCTCTCCAAGCCGGAAGCCCACAAAACCAAAATGACAATTGATTACACTGGGTTCGAAATTTCCAAAGAGTTTGTGGTTGGTTACGGCCTCGATTACAACGGACTCTATCGTAACCTGCCGGATTTAATGCAGGTCGTTTGATTGAAGTCAACCGAGCTGCGTTTGAGATCCGAAAAATCCGTAATAAATTCATGCCCCCGGCAGCGCCTCAGCTGCCAATAATCGTCCATGATAAGACCCTGCTCGGTGAGGAGTCGCTTTAGACTCTCCATCCTTGTGGTTATGGGTGAAGTTTTCAGCTCATCGATGGAAAGTGGCACTTCGCAATAAGGCATCACAAACAAAAGAGCATCGTTATCCCCCTCAAGGACTTCGAAAGGGGGCAGAAGTGGATGCGTGACTTTCATGAGGCCCTTACACGCCTCCAGCCAACTCTTTCTCTCGCCTGGCCCCCGCTCCAGGAAGCTCAGCTTCGCGACGTTCATAGCCAGATCAAGCCCTTCCCCTTGCCTTGGGATGAGGTAACTTCGGAAATGCCTTCCCTCGCCGAGGATGTGTCGTCGGCTTTTAGCGATGTCCTTATTCTCCTGCCAAAGTCGGCTTGGATCATAAGACTTATAGAAACCTTGGACAAGCACGCGCCGCGCGTCCATAAGCACCTGGAAATCATTCACAATATCAAACAAATAGAGCTCCAAACCGCAGGCTTTTGCCACTCTTGCTAGGCAAATAGCTACTCTTTACAGGGGTTTTGAATTGGTCTAATCATGATATCTGGATTTTTCAGAGGTGTCCTGTCGAGTTATTGGTCGCTCCCTCCTCGAAGTCTCTGTTGCAAGCTGTGCTGAATTGAAAAGAAACTTGACACCAAAACCAGCGCTGTCATAACGTCCAGCGGAGTTCCTATAAAACTCATGGCAGCCATCATTGATATTCTTGGCAAAAATAGTTTGAAGGCAAACAAAGACACCCACAATCGGGTTGGCATAGGGCTTGCTTGATATCAAGTAGGTTCTTGAGTTCCAATCTGTAACTGTAAATTCACTGATGTTCGACTGGAGGTTGAAATGGAAACTGGAAACGAAACCAAAGTCATCTCTCTCAAAGATCGCGCGAACAAAGGGGCGTCTGCTGCTCCTGAGCAAATGATTCCTAATGCCCCGGCACCTGCTGACTTTGATTGGGGATCGATCATGAAACGGAATTCCGAGAACGGAAGCCGTCAGATGACCGATCGCGAGAAAGCGAACAAAGGCGTCATCCGCTCTCATCGCCTCAAAAATTAATACTGAGATTCATGGTTGAGCAATCAATCGTATCGAATACCTGGAATCTGTTCTGTCCTGTTTTATACCTCTTCTCTCTTGTTGCTGTTGTTCCTAGCTGTTGTCCACTGTTGCTCCTGAGGTTGTCTATGAAATCGAATGATACCGTTTCTAATGTTGTTGATTTGAAGAACTTTAAACGTACTCGTGAACTTGAAACTCAGATCGGTCGAGGCCGCACCCCACTTCATGTTAGCCATATCGATGGCAAAGTTAAGGGCAGTCCTCATTTACGAAATCAGGAGTCTGATGACTTTGGTGATCGTATGCAGAGAATCCGTTCGAGCCTAGAGAAAATTAATCAGCTCATGGCTGATCTCAAGAACACGAATAAGGGCAAAGACATCCAAGATTAATAACCCACAAAAAGTTAAAGCCCGCCTGATTCTCAGACGGGCTTTAACTTTTTACCTCTTACGAACCGACTGAGACTACCCCCTCATACTTCAACAAAACCATTACGAATCGCGTAACGAGCGAGCTCGATTTGCGAACGCATGTTGAGTTTGTTCATGATGTTGGCCTTATGACGATCAACCGTTTTTACGCTGATCTGCAAATCAAGCGCAATCTCCTTGGCGGTCATGGCCTGAGCCACACAACAAAGGACATCAACTTCGCGCGGGCTGAGCGGATGCTCAAGTCGACCATTGATACCATCGCGATGTTTCTGCACGAGTGAGCGGATCGTTCCATTCGGCTGAAAAAAGAGCCCGCCTTCACTTACGCTACGAAGGCCTGCCACGATTTGCTCCGGATCATCAAACGCAGACATAAGGCCTTTGGCTCCGATTCGTTCCGCTATGCGCTGGTATTCCGGAAGTGGAAGGGAGCTCGTTAAAACGATGTGAAGATCGGGTTTAGTTGCCTGGGCTTCTGTGGCCATTTGGTAAATAGAGGCCATGGATTGAATATCCATCAACAAAATATCAGGCTGTAGCCGAGCAACGAGGTCCTTAACCTGGTAGGAGGAAGCGCCGCTTGATACGACTTCCATTTCTTCGAAGCGGTCGAGGACTTGAGTAAGCCCTTCGCGGACGATAGGGTGATCATTAATGACGAGAAGGGAAATTTTCTTCATAGCTGTACTCGCAATGTGCAGTGTTACTAACAACTCTTTCCATGCCACATAGACATCTATTGGCAATATTGTGCATCAAAACCTATCCGTCTGACTTTGATATCTTAGGAAGGTTCCCCTGAAGGACGCAGCACGAAAGACGTTTCCCAGCAACTTGATAAAAACGTACGAATTGTATGTAGACGCAATTCTCCATGCCATAATTATGCAGAATTTAGTTGTGAAATATCAGGATGTTATGATGCGTCGTTCGAGCATATAAAACGATTTATTACGTCAAATGGATTGCCTACTTCCTAAGTCTGAGTAAAATCCGTCCGCTTTTGTAGACTTTCGTTCCTAAAATTGGAAAAAGCAGAGCAAGGACTAACCTTACTCTGCTTTTTTATAAGTTATTCAAATCAGGACTCGACAGTTGCCAGGACTTCGACGGCTGCGGCCTCGACAACGACCCCTTCAACAGGAGCCAGTTCCGCGTCGGCGGTGACAGCCACTTTTTTCCCGCGTGGCGGAAACTCAAAGCGGAACCCGTTCCAGTCATTTTCCATCACGAGCTTGGCGCTGAATTTCCTGCCTTTTTTCGAGATAAAATCATAAACGATCGGTGTTTCCTTGGTTTCGAGAAAGCTGACAAGATCAGAACGTTTCAGCTCACGCTTGCAAAGCATACGAGGAAAGTTGAAACCAGCTCCGCGTTTTTCTCCGGCTTCGCGCCCCTTGATTTTGGTCAAGCAGGCGAAGTCCGCCGGTGTTTCCTTGACCATGCAATCAGGCTCACACTTGAGTGGACAGGGAGCAATCGGCTCTTCATTCACCTCAAGGTTTGAGTCCGCAGAGGATTCTTCGCTGTTCTCGACAACCTGCCTGACGAGCTTGCCGTTTTCAAGTCCGAGAGTCGCTTTATACGACTTGCCGTTGGCATTTTTAAAACCATCAAGCTCAGGTGTCGCCTTGTTTTTAATCAAGGTCCGTACAACGTTCGGGTTGATATAACGGCCGTTAAAATCTTTCCAAATCAGAAAATCACAGGCTTTTTTATCGGAACGTTTGGTGCTTTCACTGCACCCATAAAACCACGCGCGTTCGAAGACGTCACGACTGCAGTTGGGGCAAGGGCCGAGCGAGTCGACTTCTGGATAGATATTCTCAAAGTCGAAATCCCGCGTTCTATCGACAACGTCCTTCGCGTAGGTCCCGATCTCCAGCATAAACTCTGAAGCCGTTCTCTGACCGGCTTCCACTTCATTGAGAAACAATTCGAGTTGTCCCGTCAGCTCAGCGGAAGTCAAGCGACTGGCTTTTACGCGATGCAGGATATCGATTAGCCGAATCCCTTTGGGCGTTGGTCTCAAGCCTTCGTCCACATATTCGCGATTTTTCAAGTTTTCGATAATATCAGCACGCGTAGCCGCAGTCCCAAGGCCATCGGCGCTGCGAAGAGCCTGTGAAAGCTCTTCGTTTTCGATTTGGCGTCCAGCGTTTTCCATAAGGGAAAGGAGGCCCGCCTCTGAGATACGAGCCGGTGGCTTGGTCTCATGCTCTTCGAGTATCGCGGCATGACTTTGCACGGTTACGCCTTCTGCTTTGTCTTTGCCAACAACGAGCGCAGCGAAGGCTTTGTCGCCGTTATCGGGAACCTTGCCGAAAACAGCTTCCCAGCCCGCTTGTTTTAAAACACGGGGGGGACGACTTCTAAAGAGGTTCCCGGCAACGACTGTCGTCCGTTCCACTTCTTCATAGATAGAAGGCGGATAAAATGCGGCCATAAACTGTCGAGCAACAAGATCAAAGAGCTTTTGATCGTCACCTTCCATCACGCGCAATTCTCCCGTCGGGATGATTGCAAAGTGATCGGTAACGCCTTCATTGTTAAAAATCTTATCCTGGTTCAAAAGCCCTGTGTCCTGAAGATGCTTGGCATGTGGGGCAAACTCGGGAACAGCGCCGAATGAGCCGAGGACACGCTCCACTTCAGGTCGGTAATCTTCGGGCAAAACTTTCGAACTCGTACGCGGATAGGTAAGCACCTTGTGCGTTTCATAACAACGCTGTGCAGCGCGCAGGGTACGGGTTGCGGACCAACCAAAACGGGTGTTGGCCGTTCTTTGCAAACTGGTCAAATCGAAAAGCAGAGGTGGTTGGCGCTGCGAGGGTTTGCGGATTTCCGAAGCGAGTGCAGGTTTGCCCACGATCGCTTGAATGACCTGCTCTGCGTTTGCCTTCTCAAAAATTCTGTCTTCTTTGAGTTCGCGTGTCGCATTTTTACGCTCAAAATTGGCATCGTACCAGGTACCGTCATAGATCTGACCGTTAACCTCGAAATTGCCTTGAACAGTCCAGTAGGGCTGCGAAATATGTTCGAGGACTTCCATTTCCCGTTCCACGAGCAAACTCAAAGTGGGCGTTTGCACGCGACCAGCGGACCAGGACACGCCCCGCTGATTTTTGGACTTGAGACGCACTGTCAAGGCTCGCGTCGCGTTCATTCCGATAAGCCAGTCAGCATTGGCCCGACATTCAGCAGCAGCGGCAAGGCCTTCATATTTCTGACCATTCTGAAGATTGAGAAAACCTTCCTGAATAGCTTTTTTAGTCATAGATTGAAGCCATAGTCTTTTGACTGGCTTCTCAACACCCACGAATTTGACGATCTCGCGGAAAATCAACTCACCTTCGCGCGCCGCATCGCAGGCGTTCACGAAATAAGCGACATCTTTGCGCTCTATCAGTTTTTTGATCACGCCAAGTCGGTTTTTCTGTTTGGGAACGGGCTTGGTTTTGAATTCTTCCGGTACGATAGGGAGATCGGCCAAACGCCACCTTTTGTAGGCGGAGCTAATGTCCTCAGGCTCGAGGAGTGTCAGGATATGTCCTACGGCATAGGTACAGATGAAGTCATCGCTTTCATAGTACTCGCCTTTGGCTTTTTCTTCGAAGCCACCAAGCGCCGCAGTCACATCTTTTGCAACACTGGGCTTTTCAGTGATAATCAAACCTTTTCCGGCCATCCAAGTCCTCATTCAGGATTCGAGCAATTAACGCCAATTTGACTTGTGCGCAAAGGGGTCTTGCTCATTCATAAAGCGAGCTTACGCTTCGCACTGTCAAGACCTTTTTACCAGGATTTTTTTCGACACGTCAAAATGGGGCTAATGGCTCATAATTTAGGTAAAGTCATTGTGACCGATTTTGGGAAAAAGACTAGCATTTAGTTTTTAATACCCGCCAAACCTTCTTGGGGGCCGTACTTCACCTGTGATAGGGTTCGGGTCCGAAGGCATCAGTACTATAATAAAGGAACCCTCGTGAACGAGCGATTAGGATTGGCACCGATGGAAGGCGTAAGTGACTGGCCTTTTCGGCTTTGGTTTTCCCAGACCAGTGCACCGGCGTTTATGAGCACTCCTTTTCTACGTGCCACAGATACGTATCCAAAGCATATTCCCGAAGACTTTGCGCCCGAGCTGAATCGTTATGTGATGCCTTATGACCTGATTCCTCAGGTGATGGCCTCACGCCCTGAGGACTTTGTCCGGGCGGCCCGACTTTTTCTGGAAGCCGGCGCAAAATGGGTCGATCTCAACTGCGGCTGTCCGTCACCCAATCCCGTGAGCGGTGGAGCCGGCAGCAGCCTCCTGAAAACGCCACGTACGTTTCTCGATTTTGTGGAAGAGATTGCGGCACAACTCCCGCCGGATTCGTTTAGCGTTAAGATGCGCACTGGTTTTGATGATACGGGCGTATTCGCCGCCGCGATTGAAGGGCTCAAACATCTGCCTCTGCGTCAACTCACGGTCCATGGCCGGACACGCAAGGATCGCTACGATGGCGAAGCCCGGTGGGATCTGATACAGCACGCCCGTGATGCCCTCCCCTATCCCGTCGTTGCATCGGGAGACGTCGTCTCATGGGCCACATGGCAAAACAAAAAAAGCCAGCATCCCTCGATCAAAAACGTAATTATCGGTCGTGGCGCTTTACGAAATCCCTGGATCTTCGCCGAGCTTCGGACCGGTGAGCCCCTGACAATTTCGCGCCGGACTCTGGTTCTGGCCTTGGCGTCTTTCGCGCAGATTATGGAGCTCTCCTACAATCATCCCGAAAAGCTCGATGAGTTGGTGAAAAGCGGCGTTTTTAGCGGAACATGTGCCGCCGATGAAGTTCTTTGGCGCAATCTCTGGTCGCATTTAAATGACGATGAGCCCCGAAATTTGAGTGTCGAACGTTTTGCCTTCGGACGCACGAAGATGATTTGGAATTCGCTCAGGAGCTCGCTCCCTGCAGAATTTTTTGATCCCACTCTTTTACGCGCTAAAACACTCGGCGAATTCCTGTCTGCGCTGGACCAGCGAGGCGACCCTTCGTTTTCTGTCGCTCATACTCCAGCCTGGGATTGGCTCTTTACAAGCAGCCGCAAGAAAAATGCAGTCACTACCGACTTAGAAGTTTCTCCGGCTTTGCCATCTTAAGGTTTCCGGGTATTTTTCTAGTTTCAAGAATTTGATAATCATCTCTTCTGCTTAGCGGAAATGACGCGATCCAAAACCGTTGGGATACCAAGCTTTCGTGCCCCCCCATTTGGTTTAGGAATTTCCACACGCAGCGCGGGCTGCGGTTTGTGGCGTTCTTCAATTAGCTCTCGTTTGATTCGCGGCCATTTTTTTACCAAATAACTTTGAATTACGTCGGTCGACATCCTGTCGATACCGGCAGCTCCGCCGTTACTCATTACTTTTCGAGTGGCCTTCTGCATGTTTTCGCGTTCGATCACCGCAGTCATCAGATCTGTGAGCTTAGGCGGATGAAGATCCCTTGTCGTCCGAGTGTTGGACCCACCTTCGGGATACTCTCGCGCTTTCCGAGCGCTACCCTCCTCCAAGGTTTCAGGTATTTCAGCCGTCTGATCTAGGTCTTTTCCACTCATGAGATTTAGGTTCCCTACCTTATTTAAATGTTTGGGCCTTCGACTGGATCGAGCAGTCTTAGTATGCCCGCTGCTGACTTCTGATATTCTCCCGACGTCTCACAACCTCAGTGGTATCAGATCTCCCCGGGTAATGCACACCCACCTTCACACTTATGCCTGCTGCATAGACAACCGCGCGTTCCGTGTAAGTATTAGACATTGATGATAATAGCTATCTCATCCCACGCGGCAGCCTCTTATGCAGTTTCTGTACGTCAGGCCAGTGCTTTGCCTTCGGCTTCCTTCAGATTCCACCTCACGATGGACACCCTTGCCGTTCAGCTAACGCTTCCCCTTACCGGGTGCGTAGAGGACTTTCACCTCCGAATGGGTGCGCCCTGCCGGGCGCACCATGAAAAAGGCCGGTGATTTCTCACCGGCCTTTGATTTTAGAAGAGTTTGGACGTTGGTGCCGCCGGGGGTAACGTCGATTTTTCGGGGAGAGCTGGGTCGACGTCTGTTTTCACATGCCGACCATAAACGACTTCAAACACCTGCTTCACGCTTGTGGTTTCGTCGATATCCCGGGCAAGTCGATCGACTTCACCCTTCTTTTGAATAATAGCTTCTTCAAGCTCACGAATCTCACCAACCATTTTATCGTTCTGACGCTGCAGTTTATCCACTTTTCTGCCGGCATCCTCAATTATTGAATGAATATCGATCTTCGCCGACAGCAGAGTTTTCTGAACGATAATAACAACCATTTCTTTTTTGCTATCAGGCAATTCCCTCATGAGGCGAATCACGTCTTCGATAGTATAAGGTGACTTGTTCACTTCCGAGCCTTCCTTTGCGGGGGTAGGAACCACATAACGATTGGGAACATTCGCCTGATTTGAAGCTAGCGCCGGAATCTGGGGCTGGCTCAAAGTCTGACTGTTGGGTGGAACTGCTTTTTGAACCAGGGGCGGTTGACTGAAAGGTGGAGGCGAGGCAGGTGCGGAAGGCGGCATCGAGATGCGTTCGCCTTCAGGCGTGTCTTTGCGTTGCCTCGAAGCCTCGGCTTCAGCAAACCCAAAACCACTCGTTTTTTTGCCAAAAATACTCACGCATCATCTCTCTAGGAAGAAAACCTTACCGTTCTTCGGCGTCACGCCTCAAAAACTTGAGATACTTTTCGCTCAACCCGCAAATTGGGGCTAAAACTTCAGTACCTTACGAATATTTTCCGCTCAAGCTTCGGAATTGTTTAAAACCTGCCGATAACTTGCCCGAGGATGGGTCCCATGCAACAAGCGCTCACTACAATCGGACATTATCAAATTTTGGAGCTGGTCGGAGAAGGAGGGCTTGGCAAAGTCTTTCGTGCTCTCGACACCCAGAACGGGAGCATTGTCGCGCTCAAACTCCTGCACGAACGCTACGGTCGAGACGAACGTTTCCTTGGTGTCTTTCATCGCGAACTCATGATGCACCGCACACTGTCCCACCCCTCGCTGGTGCCGATTCTTGACAATCATTTTGAGCCGCCCATATGTTACATCGTGAGCCGCTACATCGATGGCTGGCCGTCGCGCTTTCTCACTCGTCATTATGGACGTATTCCACCACTCGTTGCGCTAGCATTGATGGTACAGGTCAGTGCGGGACTCGATGCTTTACACCTTAGAGATCTCGTTCATGGCGATCTCTCGGCAGCCAACATTCTTATTGAAAAAACAGGTAAGGTATTTTTAACAGACTTTAGCCTAACGGCGGACGTCACGTCTCTCGTTACGAAAGAACATATTTTCGGGACCCCTGGTTATTATTCTCCCGAACATTTGACTTCGAATCCCGTAACCCCGGCCTCCGACGTCTACGTCATAGGCCTTCTGCTCTGGGAATTCATCATGGGTACAAAACTGATCCCGGCCCTGGAGGCAGGGAAAAACGTCCAGACTCTTCTCCAGCACATGTCTAATATCTCATTCCGAAATTTGAAGTGCACCAGTGAAGAATTGGTAAAGGACCTTCTGGGCCTCTTTCGTATGATCCTGCATCCAGTCGCCGCGAAACGCTTTGAAAACGGTGAGAAACTGGGTCGTGCCCTCGAACTTGTCTTAAAAAAACACGGCATCCATAACCCCCAGGCGGCCGTCGTTGAATATCTTTCCGACGGGCTTCTTCCAACGTCTTATAAAGTGCAAAACCAAAACATCTATCTCGGATATGCAGTGTACAGCGTCGAGGATTTGATGCTGCTCAACCCAAAAGCATGATGTGAGATTCCGCCTGACACGCTATATCTTATGCTGAACATTCAGTGAGGCTACCCATGATAGAACACATCGTCCTCTTCCGCTGCAAGCCCGGCACGACCGATACCATTCGCGAGCAATTCGTGGCCGCAGCTCGTAGCCTTAAAGGCGAAATCCCAGGCATACTCTATCTCAGCGCAGGGACCAACTGGTCCGATCGGTCCGATGGTTATGAGCTGGCGCTCGTCGAGCGTTTTGCTGATAAAAAAGCCCTCGATGCCTATCAAATCCATCCCTACCATGAAAAGTTCAAGTCCGAGTGGGTCAAGCCGCACATCGAAAAAGTGCTGGCGGTTGATTATTTTATCGCCTAAAGGACAGGTTATTCAACTGTACTTTGAAGAACTTACCAGCAAGCCGCCGGCAGCTGGTAAGTCCCAAATCCTCCCGCAATCTTAAGCTCCCCCGCTCGCCACCGATAACCTTAACAGATCATTTTTATACGGTTCATGAGGCACGCGTGTCGGGCAAAAACAAAATCCTTAAAAAGGGCGAACTCTTGTTCAAAGCTGGTGACAGCTCGGACGGGATGTATGTCTTGCGTAAGGGCCAGATACAGATTTTCCTCGACAAGGCAGGCACGGACATCTTCCTCGCCACTGTCGCAGCAGGCGGTATGATAGGTGAGATGTCCCTTTTCGATAAAAAACCCAGGTCCGCGTCTGCGCGGGCTATTGAAGAGACCGAAGTCACTCAGATCAGCAATGACGACTTTAATAAGATCATTCAACAGATTCCCAAATGGCTCGTAAGTCTCATGGCCACTCTCTCATCGAGGCTTCGCGATACCAACGAACGGCTCCAGGATCTTGAGTCCAAATACAAAAGCAATTACAATCCACTCGAAGAATTGATTCGGACCCTACAGATTCTTATCCTCCTCTATTATAAAGACGGAGTCAAAGAAGGCAAAACCTGGATGCTCGACCGGGAGGCCGTTACTGTTGATCTTGGTAAAATACTGAATCTCGACAAAACAAAAATCGATCATTGGCTCAATTCGCTAATCAAGGGAGGCCTGCTCCTCGCCGCGAAAAGCCAATATAAAAAAGACACGCTCATCAGTCAGAACCGTGGCGATCTGGAACGATTTAGCGAGTTCGCACGCAAATTTAGGGTCAAAAATCCAAATATGAAGTCATTACCACAGGACTATGTCGATATTCTTGAGATGTTGAATAAAATCGCCAAAACAACCGCTTACGATACGTTTAGCATCGATTTGAAACAGCTGATGTCGGATGCGAGAGGACTGGGATTCCGCTCGGACGCATGGCCACAAATGGTCCCCATGCTAGCTGATATCGACGATTCGGTTGCCCTTATCAAAGGCCCGAAAGACATCGTATTTAAGGTGACAAAAAAATCAATTGAAGGCTTTCTCCTCGCCGCAAAAGTTCTCCGTGCCGTATCTGGCGACGATAAATCTCCCGTCAAAGCAGCTTAATCCGCAAAAAACCATGGAATCAACCGCTCAACATGGGGGTTGGGTTGGTAACTCGACATCGTGATGTTGGCCTGCATGATCGTGATCGTGGACGTCCTCGTGATCAATTTCTATCGTCACAAATTTATAACCCTTGGTTTTTAAATCGCTACGCACGGCCTCACGGACAGTGTCCGGTGCACAGCCCTTGCTTATAAGCAAACGCGTCGTCAACACATGCTGATGCCCATCGAGCGACCATGCCTGGAGCTCCACGACTTTTTCCACGCCTTTGATCATTTTCATCTGCTTTTGCAGTGTGCTTGTATCTTCGGCACCAGGAACGTACTGCAATATGATGCGGAAGGGTTCGCGAAGATTGCGAATCACGTTCCAACTGATAAACACGCTGATGCCCATCGCGAGGATCGGATCGATCCAGGCGAGGTTGAAAAAGTAGATACAGACTGCACCAATCAGAACGACGATCCAGCCGAGGAGATCTTCGACCAAATGCCAAGACATGATTTTTTCGTTGTGGGAGTGTCCGTGCGATAAACGAACAGCGGCAATCCCATTCACCGCGATACCGACAATGGCCAGGCCGACCATGCCTTTGACGTTGGGCAAAGCTTCCGGATGAATCAGGTGTTGCACGGCTTCTATCAAAACAACGACAGATCCGGAGATGATAACGATACCCGAGATGATAGCGGATACGACCGAATAACGAAGATAGCCGTAGGGCAGACTCGCTGAGGGCCCACCCTGCGATTTTTTCTCAAGGTGCAAAGCTAACGCAAGGCTTAAGCTATCGCCAAGATCATGAATAGCCCCCGCAATGATTGCAAAACTCCCGGTAAGCGCTCCACCCACGAGTTCAATGAGCGAAAATACAAAATTAAGTATGAACGCAAAACGAATGCGTTTTATTGAGCCCGCATGATCCGCGCTGGCACCCAAACTCGAGTGGTCGTGACCGTGATGATGATGGTGGTGGTGGGAACCCATCTTCGTATCTCCTTGGTGGTGCTTACACTCTAGTGATGATGCTGTATTCGAAGCACAGACTCTTTTACATAATCATACACCAAATGGAAGAGCGCTCCTCCCATAAAGGCTTCAAACAGATCGAAATATGCCGGCATATGACTGAATATGGCCTGGCTCGCCGCATAACCTAGAACTGTCCCTATTGCAATATTCAGCAGCACGAGGAGCGCCGCTTTGGAGCCGTAGCTTTCGTAAAAATATTTCCAAAGGAACGCTTCAAACATGAGGCGATGAAGCAAAACACTTTGGCTTAATTTTTCGGGGTGAAGGGTATTACCGATAGGCATGTTGTTCACATCAATCAAGGCTGCGCCATCAGTCATTGCATGCAGAAAGAGAAAAATCTGAAGGAGCACGAGAAATATGGATGAGCTTTTTTTCAGTGACCCGACGAAGAAGAAATGGTCCCCGTAGCTGAACACGACAAGACCGAGTCCAGCCGCGATAACCGCCTCTACTCCCCACGCTTCGAGATGTTCCATAATGATATGAGCGAAGATGTTGTAGGTGATCGCTGCAACCAGAACAAAGGCAAAAACTTGCGACAGTCGACGAT
Source organism: Oligoflexus sp. (assembly GCA_014378195.1). Lineage (GTDB taxonomy): Bacteria > Bdellovibrionota_B > Oligoflexia > Oligoflexales > Oligoflexaceae > Oligoflexus. The sequence continues at coordinate 57,659 of JACMOC010000059.1, forward strand.
AACGCGTGACTCCAAGAACTACCAGAGGTGTGAGGGCAAGTTGTGCGAGGCTCAGGACGAGATAAAACATCTTGAGTTTTTAAGCCTTATAAAGCAGGGGTCAAATTCTGGTAAAGATCGCCCCAAACTTAGAGACGCAGACGTTCGTAGTTAAAGGATAGCCCGAAGCGAGTCAAGGTCTTTCCCGGCTCGCCTACATAGCTATAATGACTTACTCTAACGCAAAGAGTTGCTCTAGCCTTCAAGGATAAAGGAGAGTTCGCGTCCATTCGGACCCTTGACGGGTATAAACCCACCGATCGTGGAGGCGGTAGGGCCTCTCCACCCAAAACTCGACACGTTCCGGGATGATGCGCCATCCAGACCAGGCTTCGGGCCTGGGAACGGCTTGTCCTTCAAACTTGTCAGTAAATGTTTTGAGTCGACCTTCGAACTCGGCGCGATCCGGCATGGAGTGGGATTGTTTGGAAGCCCACGCGCCAATCTGACTATCGCGAGCTCTGGATGCAAAATAGGCATCCGCTTCGGCATCGGACACAGCTTCGACATGACCACTAACCCGCACCTGTTTGCCGAGCTCTTCCCAATGAAAGTTGGACGCAGCAACGCCCGTGGCTTTAATGTCCTTCGACTTATCACTTTCGAGATTGGTATAAAACACAAGGCCGTGTTCATCAAAATGTTTCATGAGAACTATGCGAACCGCCGGTATGCCCGCCGCATTTACCGTGGCGAGGGACATAGCATTCGGATAACGCAGAGAGGTTGTCTGAGCTTCCTTAAACCAGAGATCAAATTCTTGGATGGGCGTGAGCATCATGATGGGTCCTTTCCTGCGAGGCTACCTCCTGTGGATAGCTCTTTGGGGAAGGGAGAGGAAGGGAAAACGTGAAGCAGCGGGCCTCTGGAATTCTAAAGGCTACCCGAGAAGTCAAAAAGAACGCCAGGTTTGGTGTCTTCCTTGGAATCGATACGGCGATAAAAGATCCCGTTTAGCGAAAAGCGAAACACTGTCACGGTGTCTTTACCCGCAATGTCGCCTCCGATGGGGAGACTATAACCAACACCCGAAACGGTGATATCGGTATTTGGATCCATCATCTGCGCGCCGTCTAAAAAGATCTTGAATTGCGATCGACGCGGCAGGACAAACCAGGATTCAGGCAAAGGCAATGCGGCCGGAAAAGAGGTTTCCAGGTTGAATGCGGCTACGCGTAATGCTCCGATAAGATGAGGTTTATCAAGCCTGACATGGGCTTCGTCGAGGTTTTGAGCCCGAAACAGCGCTGTCGCAGGGACAATGCCGTCGACCCGGGACGCTCCATAAAAGAGCCGAAAGCGCGCGCCGACTTTTCGGGATTCACAGCCGGCACTCAGCCTTGCATACGAGCGCGTGTAGTTGAAATCCTTGGAGGGTACATAAATCGTTGACTCGGTATCAGCTTCTTCATCATGAAAACAGGCTTTCCCCGACTCCCCATGCGAGCCAAGGCTCGCGCCTGCAGTGAAGTGATTGGCGCTTGGTTGCCCCATCATCTGTTCGGAACGAATGCGCGTTGAGCCGACGAGCCTCGGAAAAAGTGACCAAAGTGGGTTTCGTTTTACGGAGAGATCAATGCGTCGTTCGCCAACTTCAACGTGACCGTCGTCCTGGCCTATTTTAAGCATATAAAAGAGGGAAGATTCGGGGAAAGCCTTGACATAAATCACGTTAAAACCAGCTCGATTGATCTGCGGCGTATACCGGAGCAGACCTGTCAGGCCAGAGTTCAGGTAACGCAGAGTTTGCCAGGCAAGATCGATCGTGAAGGGTTCGCCTGGCAACTGTGTGGCAAATGGCAGCCAGAGAATGGTATACGCGTCGTCCTCAAGGCCGCGCGCCGCACCCGGAAAAAATGCTATTTTTGGAGCTCCAGTCTTATTGTTGAAGCGATCTTTATCGTACATGGCCCGGCCAGGATTCAATTCGATTTTGCTGATCTCGCGTTCCGGATCGACCAAAGGGACTTCGACATCCTGAGCTAGAGGATCGATGAAAACCATATGGTGTTCACCACTTTTGGTCGTGACCCAGAGGTCGACGGGGAGGAGGAGGTCATTTTCATAATGAACGCGAGCGTAGCTTTTGCCGTCGCGCGTAAACGTCCCGTTGAGAGACACGTCAGGCCAATCATCAGATTGCCAGTATTTGAGCATCAGGGTGGATATGCCCGGTTCGTATTTATCAGCGAGCTTTAAAACGTCAGATGGTTGAAGGCTTTCCTCGCCGCACTGATGACTGGCGTCTTGAAGAAACGATTGAAACGGTTTGTCACCGAGTTTCCACTGAAGATACCGGAGCACCTGAGTGTTCCGTATATAAGATATGAACGGGCGATCCGCACTTGCGGGATGAGAGATGCCTTCGCTGTTGAGCAAAGATGTTTGTGGGTGCAGCAACGAGAGGGAGGCAGCAGCAAGGTCCTGCGCCTGCCGATAGTTGAGATTGAAATAGGGCTTGCCGCCTGCGTCTCGACCAAACAATTCAAAATAATCAGTTTCGCCCGTTAAAAGCGACGAGAGGAGAATATCGGCAAGACCTTGCACCAGCCAATGATCATCGACGGTCGCGGCACGACACCCGAGGCCGTACCATTGCTGAGCAATCTGCAGCGAAAGCTGCCACACGTTCCAGTGGGTAACATCCTGCTGCAAATAACGCATCGCGGGTTGCTGTGGTGTATTGAGGGTCACCAGACCGGGCGTCCGCACTGGCTCATAATCGTCTGTTTCCACTAATAAAATCGTCGGTTCTTCGATCTTGCCTGTGATTTTGGCAAATTTGGCGAGTGCGATTTTGGCAAAGTTTATGAGTTGACTAAAGCCTTTGCTTTTTGAGACGGAGATCAGAGTTTGCTCGCCTATGGTATGAACCGCGAGCTCCGCATGCTTGAAAAAAACCGCGGAAAAAGTCGAACCGTCATAGATCCAGGTTTTTTCTCTCTGGAGACCAGGAGCCGCGAGTTGCCACTCGCCAGGCTGAGAGATCGTCACTTCGAAGTGACCTTTGGGCCAAATACTGGCAAAAGTCTGGTCTTCCGCTGACGGGCACGATTTTAAAAGAATGGGATGCCACAGTGTGAGAAGGCGCGGCGCTTCGGAACGATCGCTCCAACCGCCCATCGTGAGGAGATATTTGAGTTTGAGAGTCTTGCCAGGCAAATGAGCGATCCGATAGAGGGCTGGGCCGATATGCTCAAGATTGTGGCTATCGATCCATTCGATCCCAAGTTCCTGCCGACCGGCATTATCCTGTGGCGAAGGGGCTTTAAGAGATTCGAGTAAAAGAATATCCCGCAGACGTTGGTCGTGAGCGGGCACATACAAACATGAGGCTTCGGTTGCACCTTCGATCTCGAAGTCAACCTCGATGGGTCCTTTAAGATCGATAGCCTCTTGGCTCATCACCAGGTTCGCTCGATAGCGCAACTCAGGCTGAGCAATACCCAGCCCAGTCCAGAGCAATACTACGAGGAGCCCAAAGCGATTGATCATTCTCGTGTCAGACCTTATACGAACTTCGGTTTAACGGTGGAAAGGAAATCGCGCATTTTCACGAGCAGCTCTTCGCACTCGGCCTGACGATGTTCGGCAGCATGACCAATGAGTTCATTGGAAATTTCACCTAGAACTGTCATCCCATAAGTCGGCGCCGTTCCTGCGACACGTTTGCTGATCTTTTCGATTGCGGGATAGTCCTTACGGCCGAGGGCCAGCTGGAGATAACCCAAGTCTTCTTGTCTGCCGCGGATATAACGCGGCAGAACGTCCTGTAGACCCCTGTCAATTTCGACGATCATGCTGAGTTCCTTTGAAATGATGAGAAGAGTGATGTCACAACAACCATTATAAAACACATTCGAGAGGCAAATGTTTCACCCCGGTGAGGCTTTTGGGAAAAGGATTTGCGCCCCTAGGGAACCAACCGTTGACAAAGCCGAGTGACCCTTTATAATTTGCAGACTTTTCTGGTGGCTGAATGAGTCCGCCGCGTTAGAGATCCCCATAGAGGTAATTATGAAGGCTCATGTCGAAGAAGTTAGTTCCGTTCAGCGCCGCATCCGTGTCGAACTCAGTGCAATCGATGTTAAATCGGCATTTGATTCCGTCTATAAAAACCTGCAAGGCAAGGCTCGTATCAATGGCTTCCGTCCCGGCAAGGCGCCACTGAACGTTATTAAAAAGATGTACGGCAGTTCTATCGCTTACGATGTTGCTGACCAACTTGTCCGTAACAACCTGTTTACGGCAATCGAAGAAAAAGATCTGCGTCCTATCGCCGCTCCTGTTCTCGAAACTTTCGATCTGCCTAAAGAAGACGCAGACTACGCCTTCTCGGCGATTGTCGACATACTTCCTACGCTCGCGATCTCTGGCTACAAAGGCCTGAACCTTTCGGCAAGTGTCGTAGATGTTGGTGATAGCGATGTTGAGCGCGAAATCGAATTTATCCAACGCCGCCAGGCCAAAAGCAAAGATGCTCCTGAAGGCACCTTAGCGAAAGCTGGCCACGTCGTAAATATCAGTCAGAAGGCGACTGTTGACGGCGAGGAGTTCTCGGAATTCACGTTTGATAAAGTTCCGGTCGAACTGGGCAAAAACTACCTCCTCCCCGAACTTGAGGAAGCGGTTGTCGGCATGAAGGTCGGCGATTCGAAGAAAGTTACGATCGCAGTCCCAGAGCACGTTTTGGACAAATCCAAAGTGGGTAAAAAAGCTGAGGCCACTGTTAAGCTTGAAGGCATCACCGAGCTTACACTTCCTGAAGTGAACGATGAACTCGCGAAAGACCTTGGCCTCGAAAACCTCCAGACTCTCAAGGCAAATATTCGCGATCGTCTTGACAAACAAGCCGACAGCCATAAACGCAATCAGCTCGAGACTGGCATTTTTGAAGAATTGAACAAAACAAATTCTTTCGAAGTTCCCCCGTCGATGATTGAGCAGGTAATCGACAGCATGTTTGACGAGGCCGAATTTTCCTCGGATTCCGAACGTAAAGCGATGAAAGCCAATGCTGCTGAGCGTGAAAAAGCGCGCGAGACGGCTTTGCAGCGCGCCCGCAACACTCTGATTCTTTCTGAAGTAATCAAGTCAGAAAAGATTAACGTCACGGACGAGGATTTCGACGCCTACGTAAAAGAACTTATTGGCGGATCAATGGGCGGCATGCCTGCTGACACAAAACTCATTGAAAGCATCAAAGCCTCAATGGGCCAACATGCACGTGAGTCTCTGCTCTTCAAAAAAGCGATCGATTTTGTGATTTCTCACTCGAAAATTACTGAGAGCAAGGAAACTAGCCCTACTCCGGCTTAACAACTGCTGAATTTTTCACGACACTTCTGATACAATCCTCTCTGGCACTAAAATTTGTCAGAGAGGATTTTTTTATCTTCGTCTAAGACAAGTTGTGCCAACTGAATTCGGACTTACTCCTAGAGCTTAGGATGCATCTTGTGTTTGACGAGGATGTGGCTTAAGTTAGAGGTGTATGTATTGACAACTGCAACGAAAATTGCGGCTCAATACACGAAAGCGTAAACCCCAGTAGCTGTATAAGGATGTTGCAATGGCGCTCATACCTGTTGTCGTTGAGCAAACAAACCGCGGCGAGCGTTCGTGGGATATCTATTCCCGCTTGCTTCAGGAACGGATCGTGATGTTGGGCTCGCCCGTTTACGACGAAGTCGCAAACGTAATTGTCGCTCAGCTGCTTTATCTTGAAAGTGTCGATCCCGAAAAAGACATCAGCTTCTATATAAATACACCAGGTGGTTCAATTACCGCCGGGATGGCTATTTACGACTGTATGCAGCTTATTCGGCCCGATGTTCGCACTTACTGTATCGGTCAGTGCGCAAGCATGGGTGCGTGGCTCCTCGCCGCTGGATCCGAAGGCAAACGGCATATCTTGCCCAATGCGAGCGTTATGCTGCATCAGCCTCTCGGGGGTGCCGGTGGTCAGGCGACTGACATCGATATTCACGCGCAGGAGATTATCAAAACGAAAGCGCGTATGATCTCTATTCTCTCGCGCCACACAGGCCAGACCGAAGACCGCATCAAACGTGATATCGATCGCGACTTCTTTATGACTGCGGAGCAAGCAAAAGAGTACGGTATGGTAGATCACATTATCGCACCGGCGAAAAAGTTACCGAAAAAAGCCTAGGCTTACGTGGTTTTTCATCAACAATCCGGCTAAAGTGTCGTACTCTTTTTTTGGGAGTGCGGCATTCTTTTGAAGCAGATCCTTAAGGAGATATCGTATGGCCAGCAAAGACAGCGGCCTGCATTGCAGCTTCTGTGGCAAAGGTCAAAAAGAAGTCAAAAAACTCATCGCTGGACCCAACGTCTATATTTGCGATGAGTGTATTCAACTTTGCAACGATATTATCGCTGAAGAAGTTGAAAAAGAAGAGCTTCTCAACCCGAGCAACAAGATTCCGAATCCAAAGGATATCAAACGTATTCTCGACGAATATGTGATCGGGCAGGATCGCGCAAAAAAGATCCTCTCCGTCGCTGTCCACAACCATTACAAGCGTATCGATCACAAGTCGTCGACCGACGAGATCGAACTTACCAAATCGAACATTTTGCTGATCGGTCCGACCGGTAGTGGCAAAACGCTGCTCGCGCAAACGCTTGCGCGTATCCTCAACGTGCCGTTTACCATCTCAGATGCCACCAACCTCACCGAGGCGGGTTATGTCGGCGAGGATGTCGAGAACATCATCCTTAACCTGCTTCAAAATGCAGATTATGATGTAGAGCTTGCCCAACGCGGTATCGCGTACATCGATGAGATAGACAAGATTGCGCGTAAGGGCGACAACCCTTCGATCACCCGCGACGTATCGGGCGAAGGCGTGCAGCAGGCTCTTCTCAAAATCATCGAAGGTACAATCGCGAACGTACCGCCACGCGGCGGCCGAAAACATCCGCAGCAGGAGTTCCTCCAGGTCGATACCTCGAACGTCCTATTCGTTTGCGGTGGTGCCTTTGCAGGACTCGAAGATATCGTGGCTCAACGCATTGAGACCTCGTCTTTGGGCTTCGGCGCTGAGATTTTGTCGAAACGCGAACGTAACGTCACCGATCTTCTCAATAAAGTCACCACGGGTGACCTTGCGAAATTTGGTTTGATTCCTGAATTTATCGGTCGTTTGCCGGTTATCTGTTCTTTGGCCCAACTGTCCGAAGAAGCAATGATCGACATCCTCACCAAACCGAAAAACGCGATCATCAAGCAGTTCCAAAAACTGTTCGAGTTTGAAAGCGTCGCCTTGAAGTTTACCGATGGGGCGTTGCGCGCAGTCGTGCAAGAGGCGATCAAACGCAAAACAGGTGCTCGTGGCCTACGCGCGATCCTCGAAGAGTCTATGCTCGAGATCATGTATGAAATTCCGTCTGAAAAATCCATTAAAGAAGTGGTGATCTCAGAAGAACTCATCATGAATGGAGCGCAGGCTATCATCGTTTACAGGACCCCCGAAGAGCTCGCAGCATTTACAAGTGCCGCGCTGGTCAAGGAATCCAAAGAACGTGACTTCGGTACCGGCGGAAGCTGAACCAGTGCATTTGAAGTTATGTAATCACCTTCTTCAAAACTTTCTCCTTAGTAAAAAAGACTCGAAAGAGTCTTTTTGTATTTCTACATCAATAATAAACACTGTCTTCCTCATTTATCTTCCAGTAAGATAAGTAAATGAGATCACCATAAAGCTACATTAGTGTTTTCTAGGTTTTGCCTAGATGATGCCGCAGAGTACTCACGAGGAGGCAACAGCGTATGTCGGATGAGTCTAAGGATGTTCCATCGAAGCCAGACACCGTGAGAATACCTCTGCTTCCTCTGAGAGATATTCTCGTTTTTCCATCGACAGTGGTTCCATTGTTCGTTGGTCGGGAAAAATCGATTCAAGCCCTCGAACAGGCTATGAATGGAAGCAAAGAGATTCTCTTAGCCGCTCAGATCAAAGCTAAGACCAACGAGCCTTCGCCGGAAGACATCTACAACATCGGAACGATTTCTACGATTCTCCAGCTTCTCCGTCTGCCAGACGGCACCGTGAAAGTCCTGGTGGAAGGTCAGCGCCGTGCGCGCATCGTTGACTTCGTCCAGACCGAAGATTATTTCCAGGTGAATGCCGAGACCTTGCCAGAGCAAAAAGGCAAAGGCCTGGAAAACGAGGCCCTCGTCCGTACCATCAAGATGGCTTTTGACAACTACGTTCGCTTGAACAAGCGCATTCCTCCGGAAATGCTGCTCTCAATCGCCTCGATGGAAGACGAATCCAAACTTGCTGATACCCTGGTTGCCCACCTGAGCAACCTGAAATTGCAGGACAAACAACGCCTTCTGGAAGAAACGAATCCGGCCAAGCGTCTCGAGGACCTCTACGGGTATATCCAATCTGAAATTGAAATCATGCGGGTCGAGAAAAAAATCCGAGCGCGCGTGAAGCGCCAGATGGAGAAGACTCAAAAAGAGTATTACCTCAACGAGCAGATGCAGGCGATTCAGAAGGAGCTCGGTGATCGTGATGATGGCCGCAGTGAAATCAGCGATCTGGAAAATCTTGTCAAAAATAAGAAACTACCAGATGACGTTCGCGAAAAACTCAACAAAGAAGTCAGAAAACTCAAACACATGTCGCCGATGTCTGCGGAAGCAACCGTGGTGCGGAACTATGTGGATACCATCGTATCGCTCCCGTGGAACGATCCATCGGAAGATATCCGGGACACCCTCTTCGCGGAGGATGTTCTGAATCGCGATCACTACGGCCTTGAAAAAGTTAAAGACCGTATTCTTGAGTATTTATCTGTCCGTACCCTTGTTGACGAAATGAAGGGCCCGATCCTTTGTCTCGTAGGACCTCCCGGCGTTGGTAAAACATCGCTTGCGCGTTCGGTTGCAACGGCTACCGGCCGCCGCTTCGTTCGGGTTGCTCTCGGTGGTGTTCGGGATGAGGCCGAAATTCGTGGCCACCGCAGGACCTATATCGGCTCGATGCCTGGCAAAATCATCCAAGCGGTGAAAAAAGCTGGTAAATCGAACCCTGTTATCCTCCTGGATGAGATCGATAAACTGTCTCAGGACTTCCGAGGCGATCCGTCCGCGGCCCTCCTCGAAGTGTTGGATCCTGAACAAAACCATACGTTTAACGATCATTACCTCGATATCGATTACGATTTATCGAAAGTCTTGTTCCTCGCGACGGCCAACTCACTTCACACGATCCCGCGCCCCCTGCTCGATCGTATGGAAGTCATCTATCTCGCTGGGTACACGGAAGAAGAGAAACTTTCGATCGCTCATCAATACCTGATTCCTAAAACCCAGAAAGATAACGGTCTTGAAAACCAAGATCTGAACTTCGGGCAAAAGGCTGTTCAAGAACTGATTCGCTACTACACACGCGAGTCCGGCGTTCGTAACCTTGAGAGAGAGATCTCTTCGGTATTCCGTAAAGTCGCTCGTAAGTACATGCGCAAAGTTGAGGGCGACGCCCATACCGAGTTAAAAGGCAAAGATGCTAAAGATATCAAGCCTTTGAAAGAAAAAGTGGTTCTGACTAAGGACCAGATCTCGGAAAAAATCACCGAGAAAAGCGTCAACAAATACCTCGGGCCACGCAAATACCGTATTGGCTATCAAAACAGTCATAACGAAGTCGGTATGTGTACTGGTATGGCTTGGACCGAAGTCGGTGGTGACTTGCTTGTTTGTGAAGTCGCAGTCTTGCCTGGTAACGGGAAGCTCAACATCACGGGTAAGCTAGGGTCGGTCATGCAAGAATCCGCTCAGGCGGCTCTCAGCTACGTTCGATCACGCTCTAAGTTCCTGAATATCGCTGAAGACTTCTATACAAAGGTCGACATCCATATTCACGTGCCAGAAGGCGCTATTCCAAAGGACGGACCATCCGCAGGTATCTGTATGGCGACTGCTCTTACAAGTGCGTTAACCTCACGCCCTGTCTCTAAAGATGTGGCAATGACGGGTGAGATCACTCTCCGGGGACGCGTATTGCCTATCGGTGGTCTGAAGGAAAAAATCATCGCGGCTCACCGTGGTGGCATCCGAAAGATTATCCTTCCCAAAGAAAACGAGAAGGACTTGCACGATCTTCCGAAAAGCATCCTGAAAGACCTGACCATCGTTCCGGTCGAGCATATGGATCACGTCCTCATGCACGCCCTGGTCTGGAAACATCCTGATGCGGTCGATTCCGAACAGGATGAGCTCTTTGAAAAGCTCAAAAAAGTCACGGAAGCCGAAACACACCAGTTGTCTTTTGCTCACTGAGACGGATAAAACGAGAAGAGCACCCTCCGGGTGCTCTTTTTTTTGGCTAGCCCCATGATACCATTGTCCTTGTTAAGCCTGCATTTTCTGCCCATTCAACCTCACCCAAACCCACCGATAGCTCCTCTGCAGGAATTCTTTCTTTGCCAGCTGGCCCTGGCACTATCAGAGGATGAGCGGACATGAGCGCCCCCAAAGGAAAAGTCGTTAAAGTATCGTCATTAAAAGCTAAGACATCCGCAAAGGCGAAGACCCTCTCCGAGGCCGAGCAATCGCTCGAGTTTATCGAGGGGATCAAACGCCGCTGGATGGCGACTGTGGACGCTATCGTTGATCCTCTGATGCTGGTGGAAAAAGACCATCGCGTGATACAGGCGAACCGCGCGCTTGCAACGATATCAACCAAAGACATCAAGAAAGTTGTCGGCAGCAAATGCCACAAGATGTTTGCGGGTCGGGATACGCCCTGCCCTGGCTGTAAACTCGGCGAGAGCATCATGACCGAATCGACTCAAACCTTTGAGCTGAACGATATCAACGGCCGATACTATGAAGTTACGGCTCAACCCATCTTTGATGGCAACGGCGACGTCGAGGGATCGCTCCATATCTACCGCGACCGCACCCTAGCAAAACAGCTCCAAAATCAACTGATTCAAACCGAGAAATTAGCATCCATCGGCCTCCTTGCAGGCGGCATAGCCCATGAACTCAATAACCCACTCGCAGGCATCCTGCTCTTTTCGCAGATGCTTCTTCGGACGGTGAAAAAAGAAAGCGAATACTATCAAGACGTTGAGGAGATCGAAAATGCAGCGAAACGCTGCAAAGCTATCGTCGACAGTCTCCTTGATTTTGCCCGGCAGCAGCCCGCGGCTCAGCTTCTTGAAAACAAGGAAGTGGTGAACATCCTTGATGCCTTGTCCGCCGCCCTTCGTTTTTCAACAGTCGGCGGTAAACGAAACAAACACGAAATCGTCGAGAAATACGACACTTCGCTCGACATTAAGGCTCTCGGCAACAAAAACAAAATCGTTCAGGTCTTCCTCAATCTCATTCAGAACTCGCTCCAGGCCATGCCGAAGGCCGGAAAACTCACGCTCCGATCATTTCTCTCAGATGATAAACTCTGGAACGTTATCGAAATTGAGGACTCAGGTGTTGGCATCCCCGCTGCCCATTTGAAGAAAATCTTTGATCCTTTTTTCACCAGCAAAGCAGAAGGCGAAGGCACTGGCCTCGGGCTCTCTATATGCCACGGTATTATTGAGGAACTCGGTGGACGTATCGAAGTCCGCAGCAAAGTCAGGAAAGGCACCTGCTTTTCCATCTTCTTCCCAATTCCCGAAGCTCTGCGCGAGGTTGGATAAATATGAAATGGATCGATCGCCTGTCCGCTGATGGAACAGTTGTTGCCTTTGGGGCGGCAGCAGGAGCTTTTTTTGGAATCGGCACGAGCGTGATACTTGCGGGCCATTTTCCGGATGTTCCCCTTAAGGCCCTTCTCCTAGGATCAATGGCGGCGAGTTGGACGATCGTTCTCGCTACCTATTCGATGATTTCAGCAATAGTCGTACGGCGAGGGAGCTTTCCGGCCGGGACCTCGATGTACATGGGCCAAACGGCGCTTTCCGCCCTCTTTTTAAGCCTTCAGACCTGTCTCGCGTTCCAGGTCTTTCGACCCGAGCTTGTATTTGTTACGGGCAGTCTCATTTTATTTGCTCAGCTCATTGTGACGACGAGGCTCTTGACCTACATTCTTGGCAAACATGACGAATCTTCGCTCCTCGCCGGTATCGGCGCGATAGGTGCGATCGTTGTTTTTAACAATTACGATCGTCTCCCTTTTATAGGCATCGAACGTGTCCTTCTCGAAACATGGCGTGAATTTAGTATCCTTACACTCTGCCATCCTCTGTTTTTTGTTCTGCAACAAGTGCTGAAATCCTTTCAGGAGAAAGGGAGTGAGAAACCTACCAACCCGTTCCGCAGCCTCAGTCGAACAGAGCGAACATTCTATACGATCCATCTCGGGGCAGCTGCCTTGCAGATCGTCGCTATCCTCATACTCTTCGCCTCGTTTCCAGCTTCGACATGGATTGGTTCCGAAGTCCTGTGGGCAGGAGTAAGTTTTTGTGTCCTTCCCGGGTTTTACTGGGCGATTCAGCTCTGGTGGTTACGCCCCACCCATAAGGTCGAAAAAGCGCAAAATTCAAGCTGGATTGGCATGAAAACTGCGGTCCTCCTAATCGATCACGACCCCCATGAAGAATGCCGTTTGCACTTGCCTGCCCTCCTCTATCGCGCACGTCAGCTTCAATGCGAACAGATCATTCAAAGAACCTTCACCAAAAGCATACTCTCGCAGAGTTCTGCGGGCTCACAGGTAAGCCTTGCCCTCGATCCCCGCGCCACGGCCTCGCCCTGTGTGGAAGCCCTGACGATTATGAGCGTTATTTATATCGATGGCATGACCCTAGTCGAAAAACGCCTTAAAAGCCTAGTGAATCTACTGCCACTACTGGACCCTGAGATGGCGAGTTCTTTGAATGGTGGTGAGCTTGAATCCTTGTTCAGTCGCCTTCAGGGCTTTTTCCACCTCGACTACAGCTGGATCGATCAATCGCGCGACGAAAACAAATCGCAGCTCGACATCCGCCTTGAACACCTCAATGCCCGTCAACGGCAGAGGGTATTGATGCAGCTCAGTAATTCCCAGTGGCTCGGCAACTTTATTTGGGTGAGCGAGGCCGCTCGTGAGCAGATTAAGATCGAGTCCCCTTACCTTCTCAACGCGATCGAACGATTGCCGATAAAAATAGAACATCAATCCGGCCGGATTATTGAAGCCGCGATTTTTCTGATCAAATATGAAAACCTCATACCACGCCTTCAGCACTATTATAATTTTGACGAAATCCGTGCGCGACTCGCCCCGCTTCCCATGCAGGCCGAGACGGCTAACTTCGTTCAAAGTCTGGATGCCGATCTGAAGGAAGCCCTCAGCTTTCATGCCTATCAGAAACTTTTGGTGGAAATACGAGCTTTTGAATGGGTAGGCTTTCAGGCGAAGGATCAAGCTCTGGATATGGTGCTTCGCACGATTTCCTACGCGACGGCCCAAGAGTCCCACGGCAAAATTCGTGAGCAGGACGGTCTAGAGCTAAAGGCGCTCGCCCGCAAAGTCATCCACGATATTGGTTATCCGAGCCAGGAATTTCATATCGAACATTTGCATAAAATTGAACTGCGGCAGATTCATGAATTGCAGAAGATCTGCCTAGATCGCTCGGAACTGCGCTTTGAGGAGGCATGGCTAATCCTGGCCAGTCTTCCCACCAAGTCGATGGATCTCAGTCAGGCCCACAAAATCCTAACGATTATCAAGTCGGCCTGCATGAACGCTGACCTGAAATCCGATAGCTTTATCATCGGCAAATGCGTGGAAACATTTTTCTCGCTGGCCCGTATTCTTCCGGAGTCGCATGAAAGCGAAATCATTCAAAACCTTAATCTTCTCGCGAACATCCTTGCAACAGACCGCTGGGAACCGGAAATGCTAGTGAGTTTTCTCGACAAAAAGGTATCGCTAGACCAGTTCAAGGGTCACAGCCTGCATCTCTATGATGACGTTCGAAATGCTTGGGAAAAGATGGCCCAGGCCCACAAAGATGAGCATCCCATGGGGATGGCACTCACTCTTATGTCGCGATGGGCATCCTTGCAGGAAATGACAAAAGCAGCGTCGTGAGTTCAATGTGAGGGAGGTGATGGTTCCCAAAACTGAGCCGTCGTCGGTATACTATAACGCTGACGAAGCTGGGTATGCACCTTGGTGATGCCTTTGTAGCTGAGGATTATTTCCTCGTTCCCAGGCTCAAGATGAAAACGAGCAAATTGCTCTTTGCCTTTTTCGGGCTTATTGAGAGCGTCATGAAGATCTTCGACGTTCTCGACTTTGTGGCCATTCACTTCGGTCACAAACGAATCCTCCATCGATTGATAACCCTTATTGAAATCCAGCGGTAAAACCCTCTGCAACACGAGAATCTTGGACTTGCCTCCACGCTTGGGCCAGGAATGAAAGGCATCTTCATAGAGGTAAGTTAAAGGTGCCCGTTTGCGCCAAGCCGTTCCCCAGCTCTGCAAGAGACCCTCCGTCAGTTCCTGGATCACCAGACCACCGTAGATCAGATAGCGAGGTGGTGCATCGATCACAGACGGTATCCGTTCCTGCTCGGGGTTATACTCCCCTATTTTCTCTTTGAACGTTTTTTCCTGACCGGCACGAAGTATTTTGAGTTCAACAGTGTCACCCGCAAACATTTCGCTGAGTTTGGCGAGTATGGAAATACGGCCCCAAAGCGGATGATCATAGGAACCTCGTGCCGACACACCCACTTCATTGACCTCAAGAAGTATGTCCCCGGCCTTTAGGTCCTTGGCAAAAGCCGATGTTTCTTTCACGTCCTGTATCCACACACCATCTTCAAATTCGCTCGCTTTACCGTATTTTCGAAGGGCGGGCGAGAGGAGAGTGCTGAAATTGACGCCAAGCTCAGGAAAGGGTCTGTAATGATCGCTGTTCACTTCTCTGACAAATCGTTTGATCAGACTGACTGGCAAGGCGAAAACCGAACTTGCATTCTGGCTGATGGCCGCGCCTACGAGCTTGCCATTTCGCATTAAGGGTTCAAACCAACCATAGCCTGGCTTTCTGATCTCCAGAACGTATTGAGGCATGGCGTAACTCGTCAGGACACCTGCCTGGAGCTGGACCTCGCGAAGCCTGAGCGCGCGGGCCACCAGCGATTCCCCTTCAATGCCTTGGAATATAGTGCAATTGGCACCGAGCTCGAGGTCCTCACCGAACTGAACATCCTCCAGGCCCTCGGGCGTCTCGTCGCTGAATTCAAGCATCGCGAGGTTCGCAACCGGATCGACGATTTTCATTTTCAAAGGATACCGTTTGGAATCCCCAATTTTTTCAGCCTCAAAGTGTTTTGCCGATCGCACGGCATAGGCTGAGACCAAAATCTGCTTATGACCAACGACAATGCCCATATGAACGAGCTTTTCGCTTTGCTTAGTTGTCCACGGCGAATCAAAATCAGGTCGCTGCACATAGGAAAATACACGTACGATACTCGACTCTAGGCGATCGGACGCAAAGCCCCGTACCGCGTGAAAACATGTGAATAAAAGGATGAGGATGGAATATTGTGTCGCCATGTTCTTGTTTTTTTTCATGCGCCTTCGCCCTCCCAGTTCGCTGTCGCGCCATCATCGGAATCAGAACCAAACCATTTGGACAGCGGAATCTGGTACTGCTGAAGTATCGTTTTGTCGGCGTCAAGAGCCGCTTTGCGGTCTAAAACAAGCGGTGTATTCTGGTCTAGAAATTCAAACGTCAGAAACTCGCCTTTTTCCTCGGCGATAATGCGAGGTATGTCCTCGACGGAGTCGATCGTTTTTCCATTCACCCGCAAGAGGACTTCTTCCATAAATGGCCCCGCATAGGTATTGACAGGATGGGCAAGGCGTTCGCTGAGCACAACAATGTCTCGTTTGCCTGCAAACAAAGGCAATTCGGTCGCAAAATTCTGGACATAGCGAAGGATAAGGGGCGCGTCGTAGGTCCAGCTTTTGCCCCATTCGCCGAGATAGTTGCGGGTAAGGCTACTAAACACGAGACCGGCGACCGTATAAAACCGAGGACGGCTCGTAAACTTCATGCCGGGTTCGTAAAAGTTGGATTTTGCCACGAGTGCATAATCAACTTTCTTCCGCTCCCCATCTCTGAGGATATCCATAGTTACTTTGTCACCGCGCTGTTTTAAGTCGTAGAGAGCGCGCAGACTGATGCGTTCATTGAACATCACGATTTTGCCATCCACGCCTATGGGTTGGCCATCAATGGTCAGGATAATGTCGCCAGGAAAGAGCGTGCCTTTCGCAGGTGAATAATCGGAAATGCGGTTGACTTTGACGCCGCCATCGCCTTTTTTCAGTTTGTGATACTCGCGGGTCGCAAGGTTTTCGAGTGCGCCTTCCATAAACCACATGCCTTGCACGGGATGTCCATCGTAGCGACCATCCTTGATATCGGTGAGGAAACGCCTGACAATAGGCGTGGGGATAATATAGCCCGTATTTTCTGCGGCTGCCTGCGATTGAAAGGCAACGCCTACCACTTTGTCTTTTTGAACAACAGGACCACCACTATTTCCCGGATTGATTGCAGCATCCACCTGTACCAAAAGATGCGAATCGGCACCCGTGTGGACATAACGGCGATAACTTACGCGTGAGACCACACCCTGCGTGATGGAGAGCTGTTCGCCACCCGTCGGATAACCAATCGTATTGACAGTCCCTCGCATCTCCGGAAAATCCGCGAACTTGAGTGCGGGAACACCATTAAAATAATTAGGATCGGAAACTTCGAGAAGGGCGAGATCGCAGTCGTGGGCTATGAATCGCACACGCGCCGTCATCGGCCTGTCATCGCCATCTCTTTGCACAGTAATAAACTTGCCGTCAGCAACCACATGCGCGTTGGTAAGAATGCCTTCTTTGCCAATGTAAAAACCTGTCCCGGACGATCCCGACACTGCGTTCTGAGCCCAAGGTTGCTCATAGTTGGGTATCTGGGAAATTACGTGGATTTTGAATAGAGACTTGCGCATCGAACCGAGGTTGACCGCAAATAGATCGCCCGCCCCTAATAGCAGTGTCAGACATAAAAACAAAAGCGGATGCAAGAGAAAGTTCCAACGCATGGACGCCTCGAAAATTCAGCAGACAATTGGCAGAGTATAGCTCTACCCATTGTCTTCGATCGAGGTGCCCCAGACAAGCTAAGTTTCAAGGCGTGAACTGGGACTTAATATCCCTTAATAAACGCTCACTCCGGGCGCACAGAGGTTGAATGCCGGCGTCCACGCGCGGCTGTATTCGTACTCGGGAGGGAGGCCTGTCTTCCAATCAACGAGGGTACACCCTGCGGCGCGTGCCACCCCATCACCGGCAGCCGTATCCCATACACGTAAAGGACTAAAGCGCGGATAAAAATGAGCTCGACCGCTGGCAACCCAGCAGAATTTGATAGAAGACCCAACCCGCTGGTGTTCGGTGATGTGATTTCTATCGATGAAGGCTTGGAGGTCCCGCTCGGGATGAGAGTGGCTTGAAAGGAGAATTCTACCGTTTTGCCACTTCGGTTTCACGACTTTGCCCTGTTCCCGATAGACCCCGTAGGAACCTGAGTAAAGTTCGTCGAACATCGGGGCGTAGACAACCGCCATAACCGGAGCTTTGTTTTCGATGAGAGCGATGTTCACAGTGAACGCTTCGCGACGCGCGACGAATTCCTTGGTGCCGTCCAGGGGATCGATCAGCCAATAACGTGTGGGCGGCACATCATAAACTTGAGGCGCCTCTTCTTCGGAGATGTAGGGATAGTTGCCAAGGTCCCTGAGGCCTTCGACGATGATGCGATTGGATAAAAGGTCCGCTTCCGTCACAGGCGATTTATCGGCCTTCGTTTCGACATGATAACTGTTCTGTTCGTAGACCTGTTTAATGAGTGCGCCAGCCTTGAGGGCAAGGCGTTCGAGTTCCTCAATCACTGGAGTCACCTCGTGAGATTTATGCTTCGGGGAGATAAGCCGCTACGACCTCAATTTCCTTTTGAATCGCAGCACGTCTTTCTGTCTCAGTTTCCGGAAAGGCCTCATAAGATTTTTTGAGTTTCTTATGGTAAGCCTTCACGACTTTTCCGGCGGACTCGTCGTCGAGGGTATCGGAGCGCTCTTTGGCAGTCATGGCGTATTTAAAATCGGAGAGCACCATCCGTAAGACCTGGGTTTTAAACTTATCTTTGGCTCTCATCGCGTTTTTCATATCTTCACTCATGCGTTCCATCAACGTCACGGCAGCACTCCTTTGCGCAAGATTGTTTAAGCTCTCCCTATAGATAACCCAAGGCGACCCTCAGGGCCAAGGCCTAGAAATTAGCACGAGACGGTCTTTTTCCTTGAAACACATTCAAATTCTCTGCTAATGGGGTATACCTGCTTTCTCATAGACGTTACTTAGAGTTAAGGATCAGCAAGATGGCAAAAGGCAAAAACGCACGCGAACTCATTCGCCTTGTTTCTTCAGCGGGAACAGGCTTTTTCTATACAACTTCGAAAAAACGCGGTGGAGCTAAGCTTGCACTCCGTAAGTTTGACCCTAAAGTCAAACAACACGTTATTTTCAAAGAAGCTAAAATCAAGTAATTGATTTAAAGTTCGCCAAAAAAGCCAGCAGAGTTTTCTAAACTCCGGCTGGCTTTTTTGCGTTTGTTTTCCAATGACGAAGCCTTTTTTCGGCCCCAAAAAATTAAAGAAACCTCTCGTAAGAGAGATTTCTTTGAATGAGAAGATGCTACATTTGACATGTGCATTAAGCCAGACGGCTTTGTCTTGCCATTTTTTAACCAACCGTTCATAAAAATGCAATCGCTAGTCGTTTCATTTAAAAACGATATGTTCACCGTGAATAAACAAGGGCAACTCCATGAAGAGCTGCCCTTTATAAAATCTCTTAGCTTAGGTGTTTAGCCGTTCGAAAACCTTGTCTGAAGCTCTAGATCGGTCAAGTTACGGGCGGCACTGCGTGTGAGGATCGAGTTGATCTGCTCACGATCGGCAATGGTTGCGGATTTGATCGACTCAATGAGGCGACTCGCCAGAAGGTCTTTTTGCATGTAAATGATAAGCGCATCAAACTGATGGGCTTTCGGCAGAGTTTTGATCCAGCCAAGCCCTTCCTTGTATACGACGTAGCTGGCTATAGCCGACGAAATGAT
Source organism: Oligoflexus sp. (assembly GCA_014378195.1). Lineage (GTDB taxonomy): Bacteria > Bdellovibrionota_B > Oligoflexia > Oligoflexales > Oligoflexaceae > Oligoflexus. The sequence continues at coordinate 76,876 of JACMOC010000059.1, forward strand.
CGCGATCTTGTGTGCTTCAGGGAGGCGCTCAAGGATGCGGTTCCGATATTTCTCGACCAGTACCGGTGGACAGTGGCGAACCACGATATCCTGGAAGAACGGATCGGCCAATACTTCGGCTGTTTTTTCGGAAAGTTTCTCAAGAAGAATATCGGTCAGCTGATTAATCTCTTTGGAGATCATCATGGAGAGCTCGACCAGAGTCTTGGTCTCCTGCTGAATCAAGGAACGGAACAGCAATTTCGCTTCGAGATCAGCTTTTTCTCGAAGGATTTTGATCACTTCAGAGACATACACTTCCTTGATGGCGAGGAATTCATCCTTGCTCAGCGTCAGCGAAGCGATGATTTCGTAGGATGAACAGATAACGCCAGTTTTGTTCGCCGAAGAGTCTTTGATGATAATGATTCCACGGTCTTGGAGCTGACGACGGGCTTCTTCGGTAAAGAAGATGTTGGCACCTTCAACGATAGCTCGGACAGTCGCTTGACCAGTTTTCGTGAAAAAATCGGCCCAGTTTTTGTCGTTGACGGAATACGGACGGCCACCCGCTGGGATGAAAATATCAGCGTAAACCTTCCGGTAGATTTCGTTTCGGATACGGATGTTTTCGTTGTTGTTGGCAAGGATAACAAACGCGGCCGGATCGCCACTCAGCTTTTTCTGGTCGAATTCCATGATCGACTTGTTTTCATGAACAAGGCGAAGAATCTCCTGCCACTCGAGCCCTTTAGGATCATAGGCAGCGCCGTAACCATCGCTTATGGACACGACGCGTGCATTCTCACCGTATTCACGGAAAAGAATCTTCAGCTCGTTTCCTGCCACGTCCCCATCCGGGCCACCGGTGATTTTCACCGAGAACTTCTCTTTATCAGGGTCTATTCCGAGATAATGAAGAACGTTATCGACGTAAACGTTGAGGCCTTCCGAAGTCACGCCATAAGTCTTGTGGTTGATACCTTCGCCAGGTTTGGAAGACATGAACGCGGAAGCGTAGCGGTACCCACGACGACGCGCCTGTTCCGGGATCCACACGATGAGATCGTTGGTGATGTTTTCGTCCGGACCGAGATAGATAATATCCGATTTTGGATAATAGCTAACGACCTTGTTTTTGGTGGATTCGTGACTTTCGTCTTCTTCGACGAGAAGGTCGAGCAGAGCGTTGATCGAACCTTTCACCGCCTGATCACGGTGACCGCCGGTTTTGAGCACCAAAACCGCTTTTGAACCGCCTTCGGGAATATCTTTGTTTTTGAGCTGCTGCGCGTTGGAAAGTCCGTAAACCTCGTCAAACAAACCAGCCAGGGCTCCGTCGTAGTCAGCATCGGTACGGGGCATGACCACTCGCACACCACCGCGCGCAATATCCTTCCACCGAACCTGGAAGAACCGGAAGTCCTTACCGATCACATAGAAAATTGCGAACGGCGAGTTGGGGTAAAACTTTTTGTCGAGAACTTCAGGCGAAATTCTAAAAGCCAAACCCGTCTTAGTGGAAAGGAAATAGTTCGTTTTTTGGCAGTGAACGATGAAGTTGAGGCATTCTTTGAAGATGTTACGATCAACTTCTTCGATAAGATCTTCGACTTTGTCGTTGAGTTCGGCTTCGGCGGCGGCAAAGGCTTCTTCCCAGTTCTCACGAGCCTGGGGATCAAACTTCGCGCGGAAGAGCTTGATAACAGTCTGGACGACGTCGAAGTTCTGGAAGAAGGTGTTACTGATTTTATAGACGCTGTAAGCATACGGATTTTGTTTGCTCAGGAATATGTGGCACCAGTTCGCCATTGCGCGCACGATGTTCGCGGCGTTGATCGAGAGATCAAAAGGCGCTTCCGCCAGGCGCGAAATATCATCGTGATCCACCCAACCCAAAGTCCTAAGAGCCTTGGTGAGTTGTATCATCGGAATCTCGCTGCCGGTGATCTTCTGGCCGGATCCGTGGCTCAGGATAAAGTGAACAACAGTGATCGATTCCGAATAACCTTCGTCAAACCGCACGATAAACGCACGACCTACGAAAAAGTCATAACGGTGAATCAACTTCATGATGGGCTCAAGGATGTTGGCGGTTCCAACATTTTTGAGGCCGATCATGAGGCGTGCGCCGAGGCTGTTTTCGATCGGTTCAAGAAGAGTGTGAGCCCCTTGATGTTCCAACATGTGCCTGACCATTCGGTAGGTCAAGAGGAGACGTGAAGCCGTCGCATAGGTGACGAAGTCATTGTCAAGGCTCGCCAGATAGCGATCGACAGCCTCTTCGTTGCCTGGGGCTTCCGCAAGGATCAACTCACGACTGTGATTGATCTTGTCCATCACATGGCGGTTTTCCTGCTCCAACGGTCTATGCTTGGAATTGATGAAAGTCGAAAGGAAAAGCAGCTTATCCCGCGAGAAATACAACGCGCCCATTTTCAGATCGATCCCACGCACGCGTGCGGCCATATCCGAGAGGATTTTACGGTCGCCACCCGGACCGATATAAGTCACCTTAAGACGATCGCGATCCCAGAGCTCAACCGTCTGTTTGGTCTCAAACACGTGGCCCGTGATAATAGCCGAGAGATGGCGAACCTTCTCCTGGCGCGGTGTGGTCTGATAATAGATAGGCGGCATCGCATTGAAGAACCAGGGCGTTAGGATAGAGATACTATGATCGACGCCGACACGCACGGTTTCGGCGATATCTTCGATGTAGTTATCAAGTGCGTCGCCCGATAAGTCCTTTATCAAGGCCGGTTGAGCATCCACTGTATCGGGGAAATCCCAACCGAGATCCGCATCCTGAACTTCTTCCTTTTTTACGTTATCAACCTGCTTCATGTCCGCGTCCCTAAACAATGCAAAGGATTATTATCTATTTCGTATTTTTAGACCAAACGTTTTGAAGAGCGATAAGGTCGTTTCCGGTGAAATGCCCTTTCGCTTTGTAAACGTCGACGATTTCGTCCGCAGGAGTGCGGGATTTTGCTGTGTAACGTTCATGAAAAGACTCCATGATGTGCGCGCTCTCTTCACCATGATAACAGGAAGGCATGCGCGAAAAGCCCTCGATGGCAAGCTCGCTCACCTTTTGTGATAAACGCGCCATGTCTTTGTTTTGAAGACCCGTGGGCGCTTTCTGCCAGTATTGAACAAGCTTCGGAAATTCGGGCAGCAGCAAATCAAGGGCTTTATTCATGCTCACGTCGTCATAGAGCAGTCCCGTGTAAAACGCGCCCGGGGCCGCCTGCCAATAGCGATGCTGACAATCCACCGAGCGCAATTCCAGGAAACCGCGCGCTCTAACTTCTGGGAACTGCAGAGAAAGATGCGTCTGTAGATCCTTTGCGTTAGGCCCCGTGCCCTGAAATCCTTTCGAGACCCAATCGCCAAACGTAAACTGACCATCCATTGGTTGGTAAGCATTTCGCTCGCTAAACACAACGCGGCCATTCAGCATCCACTCAAGATAGGCCTCAACGCAGGCTTTGCGCGAAAGCGTGGCCATCACCTTTTCGAGTTTGGGAAAACCCGTGCGGGTGGAATCCATATGCTGCCAGGTCTCACCTCGATTGGTAAGCAAGCCGTTCGGTTTGCCGTCGAGGAGGGGCGAGTTTGCAAATATTGCAGTGGCGAAGGGAGCTAGGAGATTACCGAGGAGATAACGTTTGGCGAGGGTTTCTTCTGTGCCACCAAAGTCGAGGTTGATCTGGATCGTACAGGTCTGTCTCATCATGCGCTGCCCATGAGGGCCCTGCGCTGCGAAAAAGCTATTCATCGCGAGATAGCGCGGCTTCTGCATCTGCAGACCGATCTCCTGCACGCTCTTCCAAGGGTTCATGCCCACTTGAACGATCGTGATGCCTTTGGCGGCGGCGGCCTCATCGACGATCTTCTGGATAACGCGCATGCGACGCAAAGCGTCAGACAAGCAAGGGTATGGTTTGCTCGAGAATTCGAGCTGCCCACCCGGCTCAAACGAAAGCTGATCTTCGTCCTCAAGAAGAACGTTCATCAGGTGATCGCTGCCTTCGGGTTGGGCCATGTATCGCCAATCCGCGTGCGTCTTTTGCATGCTGTAAAGCATGCTCACCAGGCTGTTGGGACCCTCGTACAGAGGAACAGGACTTGGGCTGTCGTGGTTGAGACTCGCGCTGTAAAGCGGGAGCATTTCAACTTCAATACCAACCAATCCTGGCCATTTCGGGTATTTACTGCAGTAATCGGCTGGTCTTAGAGGAAAGATTTTCTCATATAGCCAAGCGTAGCAGTCTTCGTACGTAAGGGCTTTTTCAGCTTCTGCCATTTTAACATCCACTAGCAACACTCCTGCCGGGGGCAACTGCTTTCGTATCGCAGGTTATACATTAGCCTCAAGAGCTTCCACAATGGGACTTGCAGAAAATCCGAGCGACGATATCGCCTGATTATTCCTCGATTTCTACATTGATGGCAAAGTTTGTAATGCCATTTTTTCGGATAAAGTCGATTAATTTTACGACATCACCGTGAGGCGTCTTCACGTCGGCCGATATGAGAGCGGAAATATCGGGTTTTGCTTGTTTTTTGGCGGCGAGGATAGGAGCGAGGCTTTCGTAGCTGACAGGCTGGCCATCCAAGAAGAGTTGGGAGTTTTTGTCGAGACTGAACCCGAGGTTTTGCACCTGTTCGTTGGATGCGCCGGTCGAAGCTTTGGGAAGCTTCATCTCTATGGATTGGCTCGTCATATAATTTGCAGTCACCATGAAGACTATGAGCAAAACGAGCATCACATCAACCATCGGGGTCACGTTGATCTCATTAATACCGTCTTCGTCATCGCCCATGCTTCCGGCCATGATGATTATCCCTCGTGAGAAAAGTGAGCGATCAAGAGGCTTTTCATAGCTTCTGAGTTCGAGATTTTGCGTTTAACAACTCGACTATAACCGTTAAAGGCTATGATCGCCGGAATAGCGACGATCAGTCCGACCGCCGTTGAAATCAACGCTTCAGATATTCCCGCCATGACTACGGACGGGCCGCCCGCAGGGTGGCTGGCGAGGTCGCTAAAGGCTTGGATGATACCGATGACGGTACCGAACAGCCCAATGAATGGTGCATTACTGCCAAGGGTCCCGAGGATGATGAGGCCATGGTCGAGCTTTTGTTTTTCGCCGTTTAGAAAGCCGGTCATACTCTGTTCCATCGCGCCCACACCTTTTTCGGAATATTGAAGGCCGCGCAGGATGGTCTGAGATTCGATGGCGGGGGACGCCAGACAGATCGATTTGATGCCCTTAACGTCGTCCTCGAGCAACCGCTGGGTGATGTCCTGCGAGAAATTCGGGAAATTGATGCGAATTCTCGAGTAGAAAATAGCTCTTTCGACGATCACGCCCAGAGATACGACGCTCAGTAAAATCAGGATCCAAAGCACCCATTCGCTACCAAAAGATGTGATAACGAGCAGCTTGTTGACCAAATTAAAACCCATGTTCTGCTTCCTTAGAAAAAACGGGTTGGCGAAGGGCCGTCAAAGAACTTTATAACATTCAGGTATCGCATAGGTCTCTCTCAGGTGTCGATCCGTCTTTTCGCCAGAGATTCCAGCGGGAAAAGTTCTCGAAACAGACGGATCATCGCATCTTCGTAGAGAGGCATGCTGACTAGATCCTCGCCCCACTGGTCCGCTTTCACACGCAGCGTTCCGTCGAGTTCGTTCGACTCATAAAGAACAACGTGGTCCCAGGCAGTCAGTTGACGCATGAAACGATCGAGATTGATGATCTTTTCAGCACGCGAAATAACCCATCCCCTTTGCGTCATCTCAAAGAGGTAGCCCATCTCGTTCCAGGGTTGAATAAAGAAGTAAGGACGATGACCTGTGACGTTTCCCGATTCCCACATAAGACGTGGCGGCTGCCCCGGAGCGGTCTTGCTCTTTTGGTTCCAGTGATAAAAAAGGTCGCGAAGATGAATAAACGCATTACGAACTCTTTGCGTATCCTCAACCGGATTCCATTCCACTCGTTTATGTTCAACGCTATCAGCGCCTTTAACCGGCGTTAAAAGAGCCTCCAAATCCTTTGTGGGCAAGGGTTTTCTGGTCTCGTCCAACGATTTTTTGCGTGACTTTAGAGCGCGCCAAGGAAGTAGAGGCCAAAGATTATTAAAAATTTCTCGTGTTTTTCTCACATCGTGCCTTGACAAGAAATTGTTGGAGTCGTAAATAAACACTCCTCAACGAGAGATCACTTAGATCTTGAGAAGTTAGCGGATGTAGCTCAGTTGGCTAGAGCGGCGCGTTGCCATCGCGCAGGTCGAGGGTTCGAGTCCCTTCATCCGCTCCATTTACTTCTTTCTTGTTGTCGAAATGCCTTATCGATGTCACTTCATCGAAAATTTAGCGGATGTAGCTCAGTTGGCTAGAGCGGCGCGTTGCCATCGCGCAGGTCGAGGGTTCGAGTCCCTTCATCCGCTCCATTTCCCCTTCGAACACCAAATCCCCAATATTATATTCCTATTCAAAGCCATGTTATCACAAGGCTACCGATTTCTATTTGCCTAGCTTATTTCCCGATCACTCCTTCGGCATTCCCCATTGACGCCTTTGCCTGTTTGCGATAACCATATATTTGTATGGTATTCGAATCACGTAAATGAGGGTGCACCGTGTGGGTATGGAAATTCTACGTCAATCAACACAGAAGGCGATGCGAGAATGTGTTTTGAGCGCTGTCGACCGTTATGGTTTTGACTTGGAAAGATCGATGCGGCAGGTAGGACTCATAGACTCGACTATACGGCTTGTGGATACCACGGCAGCCATTACCGCGTTTGATATGTTTTTTGAAGAGATCGATTGGCGTGATCGTCAGTCGATACTGCCGGTGATTCCGATATTTGAAGGGGCTTATGTGACTAGCCCGCGGAATTTTGCGAGCGCTCATAACTATCTCGACGGGATATTAGCGCATGACGGTTATCGGATGAAGGAGGCTCGCCTGGTGCGTTTGCCGATGTGAATGCACTTATTTTCAATTCGGCTCCTATCAGCTGCCCTCCCCCATTGCTTTGCGCAGCTCATCCCATTAAAAGAAGGATATTCGTTTTCCCCAAGGAAAGGCCAAATCATGGCGCATCAACGCAGATCCTTCGCTTTAACTTTAATCCTTCTCCAGGCTATGGGCGCGGCATGCTCTCACACGCAAGAAGGAGCCGGCGGCAAAAGCCCCGCAGCAACCAATGAAGTGCCGCGCATCGCTTTTAATAGTCTGGCCGCTGACCTTGCTCTCCCCCTCTTCTGGGTCGAAGATAAAAACACTAACGGCGCGGTCGATCCGGACGAGGTCAACAGCTTCTGGGGCCTCAAAGAATCAGCGGAAAACACCTGGGTCAAGGACGGCACATTTACCCCAAGTTTCCAGGAAGCCTACGCGAAAATTATCGAACGGTATAAAACTCCGGTAATACCCGTTGGTGATGCCAGTGAAGCCAAACGCCGAGCTCTCGTTCTTGAAGAACTGCATCAGGGACGTCAGACCATCGTTCAGACAGATTTTTCGAAATCTTCGGCCGAGGATAAAGAAATCGTTCGCCACATTTTTGAAGCCGCCGTTGCCATAGAGCGTATTTACGCAAAACAGACTGGTGTCGCTGACCTCAAGCAAAAAATCCCCGCTGATGACACAGCCAGCCAGATGCTTTTTTTCAGAAACCAAAACCCTTGGTGTCACGCTCCTAAAACCGAAAAGAACCCGGATTGTAATGCGATTCCAGGTCACCCCCAACGCGTGTCGGGACTTTATCCTGTCGATCTCCAACTGAAAGACCCCAAATTCTGCGCCACCTTAGAGGCACGTAAGAACGCGGATCAACTCATGAATCCCTTTGTTGCAGTCGTGACGGGCAAGGATGGGAATCTATCAGCCAAGCCTTACAGCGAAGCCTTCAAAGATGATATGATCCTCGTTTCCAATGCTTTAAAAGCAGCAGCCGGGGCCATAAAAAGCAGCGAAGAACAGCCATTCAAAACCTATCTTCTGGCAGCTGCGCAGTCTTTTCTCGACAACAACTGGCAGCCCGCAGATGAAGCCTGGTCGAAAATGAACACCCAAAATTCGAAATGGTTTCTTCGTGTCGGCGCCGATGAGACTTATGGCGACCCATGTTCACGAAAAGCTGGTTTTCACGTGAGTTTTGCCCTTATCAATAAAGCCTCTCTGGCCTGGCAGAAGAAACTTGATCCTTTGAAAAGCGATATGGAAAAAGCTTATGCGGACGTTGCAGGCAAGCCTTACAAGGCCAAACCTGTTTCGTTCCATTTACCTGACTTTATCGACATTGTTTTGAATGCTGGGGACGACCGCGCCCCAAGTGGTGCAACGATTGGCCAAAGTCTTCCAAACTGGGGTCCTGTTGCGAACGAAGGCCGTGGTCGAACTGTAGCAATGATCAATTTTTACAAAGATGCCGATAGCCGCGCCGATGCTATAAAACAAGCCCAATCAGTGTTCTGCTCGGAGACCATGAGTCAATGGGTCGAAAACGACGAAGCCGGCCTGCTCGATACGCTCCTCCATGAGGCTTCGCACAATCTTGGTCCTTCCCACGAGTATCGAGTAAAAGGCAAAACGGACGATCAGATTTTTGGCGGACCGACGGCGGCTATGCTGGAAGAACTGAAGGCGCAGACGGGCTCGCTCTTTTTTGCGGAATGGCTCCTCAAAAGAAAGCTTCTCGACAAAAACCTAGTTGAACAATCCCACCGCTCGTTTGCAACTTGGGCTTTCGGTCATATCGCAGCCGGCATGTATGATGTGCAAGGCAAACCCAAACCTTATAGCCAGCTAGCGGCAATACAGATTGGGTTCCTTATGAAGGAAAAAGCTGCAGTCTGGTATAAGGACAAACTTGCCGCCAATGGCCAGGACAAAGGTTGTATGACTATCGATGTGACACGATTTGCCACCGTCGTTCCGAAACTGGCGAAAATTACCGTAGGTCTCAAGGCACGTGGTGACACTAAACTTGCAGCTCAACTGAAATCTGATTTCATCGACAGCAAAACAGCCAAGGATTTTCAGGCGATTATCGCCGACCGTTGGTTACGAGCTCCTAAAGCGAGCTTTATCTACAGTGCCAAGCTTTGATTTTATTTGAAACTAATCCGGCCTTCGGACGCCTGTCCGGGGGCTTTTTCACCTATAAACCCGGCCATTCGTGCGACACAATTTCGTAAAAATCTTGAATCTTCCTTTTGTCCTATGCTAGACCCCATAGTCATTACAACTATCGTTATTTCGCTCAAAATATGAAGTACCCCACGAATGAAACTGTTCCGCCTGCGCTTTCTCATCCCACTCGTTTGCGTCTATTGTGTGATTTTGACTCCGTTTGCTTTCCCCGCGGATACCAAATCTGAAGGATTTGAGTATCATGGTTACATGAGGGTCGGAACAGGCCGAAGCGTGGTGGTGACAGGGTCGAGGAGACGAGCATTTTTGTGCGTCTTCTCTTGTGGACCGCTCATCCCTTAACACAAATCAACAGCTTGTTCCGTCTACGCTTTTATCGCTCCCGGGTGTGGACGTGGTCAAGGCCGTTTCTTTTGGAAAGCCCCCATGAAAAAAGGCGCCTGCCAAATGACAAGCGCCCCGTCTAAGTACAAAAC
>JACMOC010000060.1 GCA_014378195.1 Oligoflexus sp.
GACATTGGTGAGTAGAGTCGGCGCAATATAGCGACTCTCGGCGTTCGTTTTGCCGCCAAACACAACAGTTCCGTCTTTTAGAAAATTGGACACACGCGCAAAGTTTGCTTCGTTAACGATGCGGCAAAAGTCAGGGCTTTTTTCGGCGTCGTCTCCATAAAACTCAACGAGAGCTTTCTGAATCTCTTTAACGAGGGCTTGCTCAAATTGAGGCAACACCAAAACATAGTCCGGGGCAACACAGGTCTGCCCTGCATTCATAAATTTGCCCCAGGCGATACGTTTGGCGGTTACTTCAATCGCTGCATCATCAAGGACCAGCGCCGGCGATTTTCCGCCCAGCTCAAGTACTACAGGGGTTAAGTGAGGCGCAGCTTTTGCCATCACGATTTTGCCGACCTTTGGGCTTCCCGTGAAAAAGATGAAGTCAAACTCCTGGTCGAGGATAGCCTGGGTTTCGTCAACACCTCCTTCCATGACGGCAAAGCAGGTGGGATCGAGGTATTCAGGGAGAAACTTCGCCAGCACTGATGAAGTTGCGGACGCTAGTTCTGACGGTTTGATAATGGTGACGTTGCCGCCCGCTATCGCTCCCACGAGAGGCGCAAGAATGAGATTAATAGGGTAATTCCACGCCCCGATAATCAAGTTCAAACCATAGGGCTCTCGACGAATCTCGCAATGCCCTGGCTGATTGATGAGAGGTGTAGAGACCTTTTCCTTTTTCATCCAGCTGGCAAGATGTTCGATTGCGTGGTCGACTTCCGCAATGACGAGGCCTTGTTCTGTGACGGCCGCTTCAAAAGGAGATTTGTGAAGATCCTTCCACAAAGCTGCGTTGAGTTCGTCATCCCGTTCGACGAGGAAAGCCTTGAGAGCTTTGAGCTGGTCGAGACGCCACTCAAGAGTGCGTGTTTTGCCTTCATTAAAACTGGTCCGTAAAGTCCGTATTGTGGCTTCAAGATTCTTCGTATAACTCACGTTTAACATGATCAACTCCCTACAAACGCTTGGTTCTCGTTGAAAAATCCGACGATCTGATTCTTTGAATTTATCGCGTCTTTATACCCGAGTTCGAGCAGTGCTAACGCGTATTCTTTCTCGAAGGCTAAGTAGCTCAGCAGGTCCCAAGCCCTGAAATCATTGATTCCCAGTCCTTTCAAAAGATGACGAAGAGGGTAGGGAAAACGTGCAAATTGATCCATATCAATCTTGCCAAGGTCTTTGGAAGGTCTTATGAAAAGGGCAGGAAGGGGTATGAGATGAATTTCATCGCTCCGCAGCTGTTCGGACGAAAACGCTGACAAAAGTTTGTTGGTTTGTTTGAGACGCATGACATCGGAATCAAGGGTCTTCAGAAACAGTGAGTTTAAAAGTGTTCCGGCGATATCGCCGAGAGTGATTTCCTGCTCACTTTCAACACTGTCGGCTTCTTCATGGCCTGGCATGTGCTCAAGTCCAATGACCATGATACGGTCAGCCCCAAGGCGGATTGCTGGGCTCAAAGGCGAAGACTGGCCGATTCCACCGTCGCCGTAATCGCTCTTGCCTATGCGCACCGGAGGGAAAAATATCGGAATCGCCGTTGAAGCCATGATGTGTTCGGTAGCGAGTATCGTTCGTTTTCCAATACCCGAATTGCGGTCCCAATCCGGAATCGCCTGATTGCCATCAAAAAAGGTCACGCTTTTGCCTGAGCGATAATCCGTGGCAGAGAGAGCGACTCCATGCAGTAAGCCGCTTCGCAGGTTCTCGCCGATTGCACCCATATCGATCTTTTTTGTCAAAAGTTCTTTGAGAGGCGAACTATCGAGGAGATAAGTGACCTTGCGCGTTGAGACCCACTCGCCCAAACTCAAATTGAGGAGCCAGCTTGAAGTGATATGGGCCATAGAAAACAGGTCAGTTTTGAAGATCTTGTTCACACGCAGTTCAATCCACGTGTCCCACATAAGCTGCGTTGCTGCAGCAAAGTCCTGGGCACCGGCCGCGAGGGCCATACCATTGATTGAACCGGCAGAAACGCCGGAAATGATATCGAAGGGGGACTTTTTGAATCCACATAGGTCGGATATCGCTTTTAAAACGCCTGCTTGATAAGCTCCGCGTGCTCCCCCACCCGAAAGGGTGAGTCCAATTTTTTGATCGACCATTTTTCATTTGTCCTTGTCCGCAAGATATCCCACTGGCAATGTTTCATCAAAATGGTTTGTGATCAAGACTATCGGCAGGGATATAAGCTTTCCGAAGGAAGTGCGGGCCTTGAATAATAGTGAGCCCGCCTATATTTGGGTGTTTTTCGCCGTTTCTCAAATAAACAAAGGCCCCCGGCAAGCCGGAGGCCTTGTCATTCTTGAATCAGTTTTTCAGGGGTACGCGCACACCTGTGGGCAGATTCATTTGGTACTTCGTGTTCAGCAATCGTATCGATGATTTGTAAGCAGCATCGCTCCAGCCTGAGCGGTTGATATAGTAAGCTTCTCCAACCAGAGCAACGTCTTCGCCCGGTAAAGGATTCAAGGCCCATTCGGCAATGTCTTTGTTAGTAAAGGTCGATCCAGCTCGCAGCCAATGCCATGCGTCTGGCCAGATTTGAACATGCGTTTTGAGTGGTTTGGGAATGTCCACGTGGTTGGGTACAGCAATGCCATTGTTATTAAAGATGTGTTCAAGTCCGCGATGAATTTCTTCTTCAACCTTCGCCATCGATACTTTTGCCGTATTTTCCCAGAATTCTACACAGCGGGGATCGTCATCATAGACGGAGCGAGTCACTTTTTGGTCAACGGCGTATTTGTTGAGAGGAATTTCGATGAAGTTGATACAGCTCTCTGTGGTCCACACGCGCCAGATCTGGTTGTTTTTGTCAAGACCTGGGTTTTTCAGTTCGGACCACCAGTTTTCCGGCCACCACTGAGCAATGGTCACAACTTTTATGCCGATAATTTCTTTGTATTGCTCCTGACGACGAATGCGTTCAACAACATCACCCTTTATATGGTTCATGCCGTAAGGCGGAACTGTGATTACTATTTTATCGGCCGAGACATTGTGCAATTTCGTATCTAATTGGTAAGATGTGCCCGCCTTATTGATAGAATTCACGGCTTCGGCTGTGAAGATCTGAACGCCGCTTGCGCGAGCCTTCGCTTCCATGCCGCGAATGAAAGCAGACATGCCGCCTATAGGATAAGAGGGTGTGCAGCATGTGTCCCATTCTTCGTCTAGATAATCAAGGTAGGAACGTGCATCGATGGGAGCATCGAAATCAGCTCGGAAGCGGGAGACATCGCGGAGGAATTCGTAGGACTCGGATCCAATAACGGCCCTCGAATAGGAGCGGAAATCAGGATAATGTCCGGCGTTAGCACGCTCGGGGCCGCTACGCAGGGTATCGTAGAGCCAGGTCTCGTGATCCTTTCCAGGTACGGGGGTAGCGGGAAGAGTCGGGTAAGCGAGTTCTTTGAGGTGGTCCTTCGTAAATGAAAAATTACCGCGTGCATTGATGAGGTCTGCGCCATCGGACGGTGTCTCAAGTGTGATGCCAAGCTCTTTCGCCAAATCAAAAAGCAAGGTCTGAGTTTCCATAACGCGCCTGGCACCCGTTCCAAATTTGGGAGCGTTTGGATCTTTCTCGTCGAGAGACACATCATGGATGCGACCACCGAGTTGTTCGTCTTTTTCAAAGAGGCAGACGTCACTCCCCTGGCTAACGCCGAGGCGAAAAGCAGTGTGCAGCCCTCCGACTCCACCGCCGACGATTGCAACTTTACAGTGCAAATCGGATGTGGGTGCCGCGCTCCCTGCCGTGGCAAGGATAGTGGCAAGTGTGAGTAGCTTAGCCGACCAGTGCATAATCTCTCCAGCGTTTGGTGTGTCTCAAGGAAGCGTCTTCTAAGGGATTCTCTTGGATAAACCAAGCTTTAAGTTGAGGAAATGATGGGTGTAAAAATGATTTTATCTGGTAAAAGCTAAGCTTCTGAAAATTCAGTCAAAAATAATTGGTTCAAGGCTTGTGCGGACCCGACCGATGACGAAGCGAAGCGGAGTGGAGGAGCCTAAGTCCGCTTCACGCAAGGGGAACAGACCGTGTTGAAAATTGCCGAAATCGCAGCCATTACGTCTCTCCTTTTAGGTTTTGCCCTTTCTTGCTCAAGCGAGAACACTAAGGGATCGCTCCAGCAGAAAACAGCGGCCGCAGCCAGCGATGGATCAGGGTCTGGGGTAAAAAAGAGACGTTGCAACCTCGGCCGACATACCCAAAACGCCTCGCCTCAACTGCAAACGCGGAAGCGCCTATGGACAGCACTCTGATGCGGATCTAGGGTTGGTCTCCAAAGGGTCTTCGTGGTGGTACAACTGGTCTCTCTCGCCTGACAAAGACGTCGCTTCAGTTCCCCTCGAGTTTGTCCCAATGGTGTGGAACGCTAGTTTCACAGTGGCAGACGCTCTCGCTAAAATTCCCGATGGCGCCCAGTATCTTTTAGGATTCAACGAGCCTAACTTTAAAAGTCAGGCAAATCTGAGTCCAACAGAAGCGGCTGCAAAATGGCCTGATCTGGAAAACATTGCGCAACAGAAAAACATGAAGCTTATTTCACCGGCTGTCAATTACTGCGGTCCGTCTGCCAATTGTTATGAAACGGATCCGTATGTATATCTCGATAAGTTTTTTGCGGCCTGTAAAAATTGCCAAGTCGATTACATAGCAATGCATTGGTATGCCTGCAAAAGAGAATATCTTGCCAATTATCTCAATGGCTTTAAAAAATATAATAAGCAGTTATGGGTCATTGAATTTTCCTGCGGCGATGGCGATGATAATGCCAAATCCCTAGCGGGGCAAAAGTCCTATATGGACGAGGCCCTTAAGGAACTCGAGTCCAATCCTCTTGTCTTTCGATATTCTTGGTTTTCCTCCCGAACCCAGGCAATCCCAAACGTCAACCTTCTTGGCAGTTCTGGAGTGCTTACCGACCTTGGCAATCAATACTTCAATGCCTCAACTCAAGAGGCGGGGCCATGCAAAGGATCCTGATCCTGTAAGTTTTCTGCCTTCATAAGGCCTCAAATAAGAGTAGGATCTTTCATTGTAAGGATATTCCCTTAAGTATGAGGTGATTATGGTTTGGGATCGTTGGCAAACATACGCCCTGGGCTCCGCTCTCTTTGCAGGACTGACCGCCATACTCGGTAAGATCGGGGTGACGGGCGTCAATTCCAATTATGCGACCTTTATTCGTACAGTCGTTATCCTTGCCTTTATAGCCGGACTTGTCTCTGTTCGAGAGGAGTGGCAGAAAATCACCGAAATCTCCGGACGCAGCCTCATCTTTTTAGTCCTTTCGGGATTAGCAACTGGGCTCTCATGGATTTGTTATTACCGTGCCCTTCAGCTGGGACCCGCTTCAAAAGTCGCGCCCGTTGATAAACTAAGTGTGGGTTTTGCAATCATACTGGCTCTGGTTTTTCTGAAGGAACCGTTAACTTGGCAAACTGTGGTGGGAGGGTTGCTCGTTGTCTCGGGATCTCTCGTGCTTGCCTTCCTCTGATCACTGGAGGGTATTAAGGAATTTTACGAGCGTGGCAATCTCCGCGTCGTTGATCGAAAAACCCTTTTTGATGAGAGGATCAACGTAGGGATTCTGGCCTTCGCCACTGCGTTTGGATCGGCCACCGGCCGCATAATCGCGGATGATCGAATCGAGGGTGTCTTGAGAACCATCGTGTGCATACGGAGCTGTTAAGCCTACAAAACGCAAACCAGGAACACGGAACTGACCCATCAGCGACGGGTCAGTCCGGAGCTGGGATTCGGTCGCAAATCCCGTGTTTTTGAACGGATAAGCCCCCTTGCCGTCGAGGTTATAGAGGCCCGTATTGTGAAAGCTTTGGCGATTGTAATAACGTCCGTTCCGGACAAACTGAAACGAATTGCTGAGGAGAACTCCCGAGTGACATTGTGCGCAAGGTAGAGTGTCGCCCGACTGAAGTGCCTTCATTCCATAAAAAAGTTCAAGGCCTTCTTTTTCCGCATCATCATACCGCTCATCGGTCCGCAGCCTGCCTTGAAGAAATCGATCAAACTTGGTGTCAAAATTTATGAGAGTGCGTTCATACGCGGCAATTGCCGTCGTGATTACGGTGTAATCTACGGAGTCGCCCTTTAAACCAAAGATTTTTTCGATTTGCTCAGCGTACCCGGAATTGGTTCCCAGAAGCGATGCTGACAATTCGTTCTCACGCCCCTTCAGTCCCATCTCAATAGGGTCGTCGCCAAAAAGAGGGATTTTCGCCTGCATCTCGAGCGCTGGAAATACAGGATTCGCCCAGGTGAGGGTTGAGTTGTAGGCAGCGTTGTAAAGGGTCGGGGTGTTTCGCCTTGTCTCGTCACCTTCGGCGCCTTTTGACAACTTTTTGCCGTCCGTGAATACTTGAGTTTCAACATGACAAACGGCGCAGCTAATCCCGGCTCCAAAGCCATGCCGGGCTGTATAGGAGAGTCCGGTCTCGGCAAAGAGATTCTTCCCGAGGTCGATGATCTCCGGGGATAAAAAAGGCTCACGCGCCAGTTGAAAATCGAGCGTGGTATTTTTGAGTCGCCCGTAGGGGAGATAGGGCTCGGGATAGCCGGGCGGGATTTTCGCACGCACAACAGCGAGGTTTTTCGCCTGGAGCGTGAGGGTCTCTGAGTCCAGCTCTTCTGTGTATTGAGCGCTGTTTTCAGCCTTCAGGATAACTTGCCAGGTTCGAGAGGCAAGGGGATCAACTGATTGCGAAGGCGGCACACCCTGTGACGCCTTCGCACAGTGCATGGCGAAAAAGGCTAAAAAAGTGATATAAGATAAAGAAGAGCGAATCACGTTTCTATGCTGCTTTCCATCAAGGGACGATGCTGAATACACTTTGTTCGTAAGGCTCTTTGGGGTTCAGAACTTCAAGACCGAACGCTTTAAATGCATAAGCACAGGTCGGTGCGGCTTCGGTTAGAGCGTTCGTGTTGTTGTTGCAAGAACCCTCGAGCTCGCGCAAGAAATCGCTCGCGTTTGTTTGGAATATTTTGCCAAAATCGATCGTCAAATCTACCGATTTTTTTGCGTCAGCTTTGAGAACAAAATTCAATGGTAAAGTCACTGTCTTTTTGTGTGAACTGATCAGGGCATTCAACACCTTGGGAGCCGAACCGTCCGAAGTTCGCACGCCGGCCGTTAACTGCAAATCCGCCGGATAATGCTGCCACATCCAGCCCATATCGCTCGGCGCAAGCGCCGCTGGTATATGCGCCAGGCGAGAATCCATAGGGGCGTAAGGCAAGCCTATTTGGAAGTGGATCTTTTTATATGTGCCGCTTGGAATTTGACCCGTGATCGCTATGTTTACTTTCTTAGTAGCATTGAGAGCCGAGCAGTTAGCATCAAGGAAATTCAGGAGCGCGATGCTGTTGCCATCCTTGTCTGTGTATTGCATATTTGCAGCTGTGGGATCAGTCTGGAGCGCAAGTGGAACGTCGCGACCCGCGTCGTCAACAAACGCAAGCTGACTCAGAAACAGCCGGATATCGGTGAAAATCTGGTTCTGCTGGAGAAGAGCATCACTCCCCTCGAAACACTGAAGCGCCTCCGAACCCACGGTTGCGTGGAACGTCACAGCGATAGTCTCGAGAGTCTGATTGTCGACTCGCGCTGTAGGATTACTGACCGGCTCTGCTAAAGGGACCGGCGGAGTGGGTGGCGATGGATTGGTAACAGCCGTGCGTGTTGTCTCAGGTGCTGAGGCGCCAGCCGAACTCTTGCCGCTACACGAAAGGAGCGTCAGCGCCGAAAGAATAAAGGGACTTACGTGGACTAAAGATCTCATGCCTATCTCCTGGGTATCGCGGCCTAAACGAAAGTGATCCGTCCGTACACCTTCCAGCTAAACCGGCTTTAGACAAAAAGCCAATGCAACAAATGGTTGCAGCCAAAAACACGCCAATAAGCCGCATAAAGCCTCTCGATCCTACCGAGAAAAACGCGCTGCCGCAACAATAGGCTGCGTTGCTCTTTCGGGGCTTTTTGGCTAAGTTCCTAGGTATGCGAGGCCGTGGCGTGTAGTGACGGAAGTTTCAGGATGAGTTCGAGGGGTTAGGCGTTGAAATTATTCGGTTCCATTTTAACAGTCGGAAGCTTGTGCGGCGCCATGGGCTGTGGAAATGGCAGTCACACGACGGTTACGGTACCGCAGACGTTTGAACTCAGATTTCACGCGGTATCTGGAGCGCAGGACGTAAACTGTGCTCAGGCGCTGACCAACATGGGCACAGGTCATGTGACAGCGCATTTGCAGGATCTTGCTCTGTTCATTCACGGCCTAACTTTTATCAAAGAGGATGGCTCACACATTATCGCAAATCTTGACGATAATGCCTTCCAATCTCAAAATGTGGCCCTCCTTGATTTTCAGGACCGTTCCGATAGCTGCCTCGGCAGTTCGAAACCAACTCATACCATCCTCTCGGGCAGTATTGCCGACGCCACCGATATCAAGTCTGTGCAGTTTACTCTCGGTGTTCCCGATGCCCTTAATCATGTCGATCCCCAATCAGTGAAAACGCCTTTAAATGCCACTAATATGTTTTGGTCCTGGCAGGGTGGATATAAATCGCTTCGATTTGATATCGCTCCTGATGGGGGCATTACGAGACCGACTGATCCGAATTTTTCCGGTACAAATTTCTTTTTTCATCTCGGCAGCACCGATTGTTCCGGCGATCCTATTGCGGGCGAAACGGTTCGGTGCCAGAGGATGAATCAGCCTTTGATCAAACTCGGTGCTTTCGATTTATCGAGTGAAATCAACATCGATATCGCAGCTTTACTAAACGAGCTCAATTTGAACGTCGACCGTTCGGATTCACCCGGATGCATGTCGTCACAGCTCGATACGGAATGCCAAAGCTTTTTTGCAAAACTCGGATTAGATTTGAACAGTGGAAACCCCGCAACTGGACTGTCCCAGTCGGTATTTTCCCTCAAAAAGTAGCTATGGCCCCCTATGTTTATTACTCTTTCAATGCGTGCGCTCAGTCTTACGATACTTTTGTTTCTGGCAGCTTGCCGCAATGATTCGTCCACCAAGCTTCATCAGGTGTCGACTGCCTTAAGCGGGGAAGCGTTCCTTTGGACCGTTCCTCTCAACATGCCTTTACCAAAACTGAACCCTGACAATCCCATGAGCGAAGCAAAATTTCAGCTCGGGCGTCATTTGTTTTACGACAAAAACCTTTCCGGCAACGGCACCCTCAGCTGCAGCTCGTGTCATCAACAGGACAAGGCATTCACCGATGGCCGCACGGTAGCGATCGGCTCAACAGGCCAGTCGCATCCGAGAAATGCTCAGGCTCTTGTGAATGTCGCATATTATGCGAGCCTAACGTGGGCAAATACCTCCCTGGTTTCGGTTGAACAGCAGGTTTTTATCCCACTTTTTGGCGAGAATCCCATTGAACACGGAATTACCCAGGACAACTGGCCTATGGTGGTGGCAAGGCTGGAAGCCGAGCCGCGATATACAGCGCTTTTTGCGGCGGCCTTTCCGTCTGAGACGCCTGTTTTTACGCAGGAATACATCACCAAAGCGCTTGCCGTTTTTGTTAAGGGCCTGACCTCTTTCAATAGTGCGTACGACCGGCATTTGAGCGGTGACAATACTCAGTACGGTGCAAGCGAGCAGCGCGGGCAGTCGCTCTTTTTCGGCGAAAAAATGGAATGTTTTCATTGTCACGGTGGATACAATTTCTCCGATTCCACAGCCGATCGCACGATGACTTTTGTCAATCGACCCTTCCATAACACCGGGCTTTACAATATCGATGGAAGCGGCAAATTTCCCGCGCCGAACAGAGGACTGTTTGAGGCGACGGGCAAGACCAGCGATATGGGGCGATTTAGGGCCCCGACCCTTCGAAATATCGCCAAAACCGCTCCTTATATGCATGACGGGAGCGTTAAAGACCTGAGCGCTGTGGTTGATTTCTATGCGGCTGGCGGCCGCAATATTGAAACGGGTGAGCTCCACGGCGATGGTCGAAAAAATCCGTTTAAGGACGGATTTGTGACCGGATTTGTCGTGAGCGAGCAGGAGAAAAAAGACCTGATTTCTTTTTTAGAAAGTTTGACTGACGAATCATTTTTAACGAATCCCCGTTTTTCGAATCCCTGGGACCTACGAGGATCTTCAAGCCGGTGAATAATTTTGTTAAGTCCAGTGTTTTAAGTCTTGGCTTTTTCATCGCTTCACGCAGCTACGCGCATAGCTTTGACGATTTCATCCTGCCTCCCGAAGGTCTTCATGCTGAGTTAAGTGTTTCCGGTGCTTATAGAAGCGATGCTTTAATCGAAGGCAACCAGCGTTGGGTTGTGCCTGGAACGCTGATGGGCGGTGAGGCCTATCCCAGTGAAGCCGGATTTGGTCTGGACGAATTGTTTCTTACGCCTGTCTATCGTAAAGAAAACACTTACGTCATGCTCAAAATCGGTCGGCATTTGGGAAGCGAGGATCTCGAACTCGAACATGTTCTGCTTGGGTACAGACTGAATAATTATCTCGCTCTCGAAGGCGGGAAGATGGCGGCTATTTTTACTCCTTACAACGGGGAACACCCAAGTGATACATGTTTTTCTTCGCGCCGTTTGGTTTATGATGCCCTATGGGGCGGCCAGTTTAATGATACGGGTCTGCGACTCAAATCAAACATCGGGGGGCTTGATTCGGGGCTCGAGCTGTGGAAGGGGAGTCGCTTCCCGGCTAAGGAGAAGGACACAGAGAAGTCCGCTTATGACGTCTACACGCGCTATAGTGTAGAGGACGAAAACCATAGTTTGAGCGTCGGAGCTTACTATTTTAGAGCGGATGCAAACGCACGCGACGATAGCCGTTACAGCGCAACGCATAGTCACGCACCGGCAGCTGTGACTGTGGATCCCACATATTTCGACGGAAAAGTTGAGACGAAAGGCCTGATGGGATCGCTATCGACAAAGTTCCGGGGAGATTGGTCGGCAGGTTTTTTAGGCGAAATAACGCAGATTCAACAGAATGGGCGCCTCCGGGACGCAACGCATCAGGCTGATTTTGAAAATCAGACTATGGGACTTTGGGGCGAACTATTCGCAGCAGTGCAACGCGAAAAGTTTAGTTTTCGAGCCGAACGCCTCAAGGTAAAGAGCGATGTGTATGGTGCCGCAGCAGGAGTTCTAGCAGACAAACTCAAACTCCAGGCAATGGGTGAGGATCCTTACCGAAATACTCTGAGTTATGAGCATGAGTTTGACGCCACGTTTCGTGCACGCGTCGAGTGGGCCAAGGATTTTACAACGCTCGTAAAGCGTGACATCTATACGGTCAGTGGCGTGTGGACAGAGACCGTATTCGGTATTGGTCACTGAGTCTTGGGATTGCCGACATCAGTCGTCGGCGCATTGTCACGAGCTTGTGTAAGCTCCGCTTTTGCTTTTTCTATCGCAGCTAATTTTTCGTCGATGATAGCCTTAACGTCATCGAGTTTAGTTGCGGCACGGAGGACTTTAATAGCGTCAAGCGAGTTATTGTGGTTTTCTCCGTAGGCTTGTAGCAACATATCCGCTGTGGATTCCTGCACAGCCTGCTGCGCATCCGCTGCTTTTTTCGCTATGCGAATATATTCCTCCGCTGCAAAATTTCGTGCAAACATCGCACGCATGATATCAAGTGAAACGGCGAAATTAGCCTCGTGATCAAACATATCAAGAAGAGTTGTATTCACGCTGTCGTTCGGTAGGCTGCGAAGAGAATAAGCTGCTGCCGCGCGCGTATCGGAATCGACGGAATGGAGATCATTTTTTAAAGCTGGATAATAGCTTTGATCACCGTGATTTCCCATCGCGAGGAGTATAGAATTGTGCATGTTGCCAGACGGGAATTTTTTGAGACCATCATCCAATGCCGCCGGCAACTGAGTGAACTTGTCACCCAGACGGCTTCCTGCCGAACCTGATGCCAGATAAGCGGTGCTAGCCAGTTCTGGATTGCTTGTGCGTTCGGCGACTTCAAGGATGCTCTGCGCGCTCTCTGGAGTTGGTTTGTTATGCATGCCATAAGCAAAAGCGGCTTCGTCCCGGCAGAAGTCATCCGGACAGTCTTTTTTCGCTAAACTTGCCAAAACTTCAGCTCCCTGAGATATCTCTGTGGCCGCTAAGGCCGAACACAACGTCGACAAACGAACCTTCTCATCTTCATCCCTACCTGAAATACTCAGAATTTTTTCGCGAACGCGGGCGATATGCTCGGGGTTATAATAGAGGTCATAGATGAGGGCATGAAGTATATCAGTTCGTGTCTCTGCCGTGTCTTTGAAATCGAGTTTATCCAACAAAGTAAAAGCAGCGTCCATGCTCATAAGTGAGGACTGCGGTTTTTCGGTTGGAACCTCTTGATGTATGTTGCCAATAGCGGCGGTGCTCATTTGAGTTCGAGGGAGATAAACGGTTTCCCGCTCGGGGGCGTGGGTGCCGCTCAATTCGATAAGGAGATAGGTCTTGACGCTCGAATTATCGGGAAGGTGAAGGTCAACCTCACCTTCTGCATGGGTTAAAGTCCCGTCTTTTGAATAGTTATAACGAACCGTGTTGTCCTGAGTATCAAAACGGCCGTTATTCGTCATCATTTGTGAGTAGGTGCGGAGTACTGTGAATCCTTCGGCGCTGCGATCAAGCTGATATTTTACGTTATACTGGCCGAATTCATCGTTTTCTAAACCCAATGCAGAAGGTGGCCCATTGAGGTCAACGGGAGGGAAAAATTTCTGCAGGAAATTGAGCTGCATCGTCTCAAATCCTATGGGCCAGGTTTTAGGGAGAAGGTGCACAAAATTTGGATATTCTTGGATGGAAATCATTGGGTTATGCACGAGCGAATCGATCTGATGCGTAGTCAACGGTATGCCACGCATAGTAAAGCGGGAGATTGCACTCCATTCGCTCTGAAATTCATGATCGCCTTGATTAAACTGATCCAGGACGCCTTCAAACGCCAAAAGCGAGGTCTCGCCAAGTCCAGGTTCGGAGGAAGCAAGCCGCGTTTCCACGTGAAAGGTGTAGCGGGACACCTTTTCGGGTTTTATAGGCCTGATCTGATCGTCCAATGCACGCATGGAGGAGGTGTGGCGAGATGTGCCGAGATAGGTGGCAAAGCCGAGTACGGACACCATACCTACGGCAATGACTATTTTTCTTGGGGTTTTCATGCTTTCGGCCCTCGAGCTTTGTATCTATCCAGTTTATCTTAGAGTCGATAACGGAGGCTAGATACCAAGCAGAATCAATTGCAGAGGGACGTTTCAATTTTACTGATCATCTTTTCAAAACTGGTCTTAACTTCGTTACCTTCCGCGGCATCGCCCGTAGCCACCAGGGAAGCCTTCATTTTCTGACTATGTGTTGCCAGATGATTTTTTGCGGCGGCACAGTTGGCTTTTGGCACTATGTAAAATGAAGGGCCCGAATAGCCTTCAGATTTTTGAACAATGAGTGCGTGTTTCGCTGCCCAAATTTCATGCATCCACTTCCAACCTTTTGCGTTGGGAATTTTGACGTTAAAATTCTCAACCAGTACCTTAACGGCGAAAAATATAGCTTTGAAAAGGATCGGAATGTCGATTTTTACAAGTGCAATGACTGCGCCTCGCATGGCATCAAACTCCTGTCCGTCGTAAGTGAGTCCGCCGTAGACCAGGCCTATTCCAGGTTTCGTGCCCACGCTAGCCGATATGGGCCATCCGAAACGGAAGATAAGCAGTTTCGCTTCGATCGTTGCTGTCAAAGGTCCGATTTCTGCACCTGGGCCGACATAGGCTTGCATTGAAACATTCGGTAATAGGGTAAGTGTGAGCATGCCTGGGACGCGAACAGAGAGACCAAAATCGATTCGCGCAGTGAGTGTAAGGCCGAGTCGAATGACGATTTGAAGATACGGAAAGCCATAGACTGGAATGTTTTGGTCGAGCATCGTGAAGATTTTGCTATAGGCTACCGGACTGGTCGAAATCGCATGCGACCAGTGCGTTTGCCCTAGAGCATCAAAGGAAGCGGTCGCTGTGCCTTTCGCCGTTGTGGTTTCATCTTTGGCAATTCCAGCCGTCGCATAAAAACCTACGGTGTGTTTGCATTTGCCACACATCTTAGCACCGAGTATAAATCCATTGGCCCACCAGGTTCCGTGCACAAGCAGGTCTTTCGCGTTGACTTCCATATTGGTCGCAACACGCATTTTTTCTTTCAACGCGAACTCTTTCACTTTTTGTTTGAAGCTTTTGAGTTCGGGTTCAGTATCGATCGGGTTGCCCTTGGGACCGATGCGTGCGGCCGCAGCTTTCACGCCCCCGGCAACGACAGTAGGATCTTTATTGACAACCCCGATCGTGAGTTTTTCCAAAGACACGAGCTGCGAGGCTTCATAGCGCTTCTCGACTTCAGCAGAGGTTCGTGGATCGTTTTTGGTACTGAAGAATAGGGACGTGGTATCGACAAAAATTGCCGCAGCCATTTTTTTAACTTCAATTTCTTCTTTCTTCCAAAAACCACTCACCTTCCAGGTGAACCCTTCAAGTTTGCGGGGAGGGTCGGGCTTGTCAACAGAAGCTGGTGTTTGGATAAGCACTTGTGGGACTGATTCAGGATATCCGGTTGACGCAACAGTCGAATTTTTTACCTCTGACGCCGAATCGATCGGTTTGCAAGATGTTTGGACAAATAGCATTGAGGCTATCATCATCCAGACATGTAATTGTATTTTATACAACCCTTGCACTCCCATCTTGTTGTTTCACTGTTCTTATCGTCCTGAATACAAAGACCTTGAACAAAATCGAGATAAAATCGTGCCGGAATATTCTTTTTAAAATAACAAGGTAGTTCGGCACCTCTTCGATAATTTTTCGGAATGCCGAAACTTTGTGTTTTTCTTTCTAACACCCTGAATTTATGTATGAAATACCATATTATAAACTTATGATAAGTCTCTTAGCCATCAATCCTCTCCTGTTAGGTGTTATCAAATCTATGGAACATCTATGAATAAGAGAGAGTTACGATGGACCTTCAGAATGCCAACGCGAGTCTAATCACTCTCGAGCTTTATTCGGCGCTCACGGATTCGCGAACGAGACGATCTGCGGCCCGCCAGTTAGCTGCGCTTTTTGCTTCTGAGGATTTGCTGGTATATTTTTGCGATGATAAGGCACGAAAATTTCTTCTCGATGAGAATTTTCGCGATAGTAAGTTTGAGCCTCATATACCCGACGAACTCCTCCACACACAAAAAAACGCGGTTAGTTTCGCGCCTGAGGTGGATTGGGGGCCCCGCACCTATGCATTGCGTATCAAAAACTGTCTTTTAGTCTTTGTGCATCCGCTCCGGGGCATCGATATTTCAGAGGATCTTCTAAGGCTTGGCCAAGGGCTTTCGGAAGTTTTAGAACGAAAATATACGGAAAAACGTTTGGCCTGCGCCTTGCAAAAAGCATTGGACGATGCGGAGGCGGCGAATCGTGCGAAATCCATTTTCCTGGCAAATATGAGCCACGAGATTCGCACGCCTCTCGGTGTGATCCTAGGGTTTGCGCGTCTCATTCAGGACCCGCTTTCGCCCCCTGAACACGATACTTATGCCCGGGCGATACTCAGGAACGGTATTCTTTTGCAGCAGATTTTTAATGACATCCTTGACCTGTCGAAGATCGAAGCGGGTAATTTAGAGCGCGAGATCAGTAATTTGTATCTTCGTGATCTGGTGTCGGACCTTATCGATATATATCGGGCAGGTGTCGAGGATAAGGGCCTCGAAATCATCTCTACCATAGAGCCAGAGGTCCCCGCTGTGATCCGCACGGACGCTCCGGCTCTCCGCAAAATACTGATGAATCTTTTAAGCAATGCTATCAAATTCACGACTTATGGCCACATTGCGATCTTGATTGGGTTCAAGGCGCCCGGAGTGCTTGACATTCGTGTTGAAGACACCGGTATAGGCATTGCCATGCAGGACAGAGAAAGTCTCTTTAAGCCGTTTTTTCAGGCCGATAGTTCCAATACCCGGCAGTTTGGAGGCACGGGTCTTGGTCTTGCACTTTCCCGGCATCTGGCCGAGTCGCTTGGTGGATCCCTCGCTATACTTCAGAGTGAAATCGGTAAGGGTTCGACCTTCCAAGCCTTCCTTCCGGTCGGCATCTTCGAAAAGAGCGATAAGGACGAGCAAAGTGACAATACGAAAGGACGATTAGAAGGAAAACGCATACTTCTGGCCGAGGATGCCGAAGATGTCCAGATGTTAATGAAAAGGGTCCTGGGACGGCTCGGTTTGAGTGTCGTGATCGCGAGAAATGGACAAGTGGCCGTCGATTTAGCCAGGGCGGAGCATTTTGACCTTGTTTTGATGGATATGCAGATGCCTTTGAAAGACGGACTTACTGCAACCCGCGAACTTCGGGAGACGGGTTATCTGAGGCCCATAGTCGCGCTCACGGCCAATGCCTTTAGAGAGGATAAAACTCTGTTCCTTGAGGCCGGTTGTAGCGCCTATCTAGGCAAACCGATTGAGTTTCTTAAGTTAAAAGCCACCCTTGAATCGCAGTTGAGATTGCTCGATCTCCAAAGTCCTTCGGCCGGGCCCATCGGCAAATCCGAACGGACGGGCAGTGAGTCCGACCATACTATCGACCCTTCGATCCACTAGCGTCAAATGTGTCGCTCTTTCAGAAAAAGACAGGCATCGATCAAAATTCGCCAATTTTCTCTGTTTCGGCGTACTCCACACGAAAAATTTGCCGAAATGGTGATAAAATTTGGAAAAACTCCTAAGAGCTTTTGGCATTTTAGAGTATATTCAAGTTCCCCGGGATACCTTCTTAGGGTATCGAACTCCGCGGTCTTCAAGTTTCTTAAAATATTGCCGAAAAGACTTGTGGGCTGTCGATCTGTTCCAAGTCCTGTCTCAACGGCTCTATTCCAGGACGCATTTTAATCAAGGAGTACCAGTTATATGGCAACCAAACAAACAAATGCTGGTGAATCGTCGTCATCTCCGGATGAATTGACTGTTGTCGCGAAAAAAGAAGAAAAATCGAAGTACCCTGCAGTTCGAGTCCTTTCCGGGGCTGAACTGGACGCGTATAAAAACCAAAAGGTCGACGTTGAGAAAGCCGAGCGTTTTCTCGCGCAAAAGGACAAAGAAGAGTACTGGCGCAATAAAAAAGAGCAGAAACGAAAAAAGACCGAGACTTAATCCAGCGATGGATTCAAATCGATACGGCCCAAGGTTATTCTTGGGCTTTTTTTGCGTGCTCTGCCTAAGACCTCGTCCATTTGCTACAATTGGAGCGGGTATTGCCCGTCCATCGTGTCAGAGGAGATGTCTATGTCGGATCAGAAACCTATTGTTCCCGGTGCTGCCCCTACGACTCCAACCCCTGCCACGTCTATAGCCGCTCCCGTTCGTAAAATGAAGGAAGGCTGGGTTTCCAAGCTCGAAACTTTGATTTTAGGTCGTGAGAGACGGGATGAAGTCATCGATGATTCGGTTACGCCTGGAACGACGGTTGATATCGTATTCATTCCGACTATTCAGGGTCTGGTGACCTTTAAGGTCAGAGCTGACACAAGCTGCAAAGCTGTCCAGGAATTGCTCACGGCGAATGCACAACCGGGTGTTAAACTGGAAGTTATTCCAGGCCCGCGCGGTGGATTGCGCCTCGGCGTGAACGGCAAATTTAATCCGAAACTCAATCTTTTTGTTAAAAAGTGATTGTTCTGGCCAACTGCGATTATTTTCTTTTCTCCGAAAAGCTTTTGAACTCGCGCGGCAATTCTTGTTCGAAACGCAAAGGCCGGCCATCCACAGGATGATTAAAGCCTAAAATACGGGCATGGAGTGCCAAGCGTTTATAAGGCCAGCCAGCATGCGCGGCTTTATGGGCATCATAACGGGTGTCGCCCAAGACGGGATGGCCCATTTCCGCGAAATGGACGCGAATTTGATTCCGGCGGCCCGTTTCAAGTTTGACGGAGACGAGGGTTGCATTTGCATAACGCGCCCGTACTTCAAAATGGGTGATGGCATGTTCGCCAGTGGCACCCGACTTCTGGTTTAAGGCTTTATCGGTCTGCAAAAAGCTTTCAATCGTCCCCTTATCCTTCGCTACAACCCCTGCGACTATGGCCGCGTATTCGCGTTCGGGTTTGCGCGCTGCAAATTGTTTGATGATGATATCGGCATATTCTTTCGTCTGGCCAAAAATCAACAGTCCCGATGTATCCCGATCGAGTCGATGAACGACGGACACTTTTTGCCGGCGCGGATTGTTATGGTTGAGATGCGAAGAAAGGATGTCGACGAGGGAATTCGTCTCGCGGCGATCAGTTGGTACAGTGAGAATACCTGATTCTTTGTTGACCACGACGACGGCGTCATCCTTATAAAGAACCTGGAATCCTCGTGTCGCTCGCTCCTTGGGTTTTTCCTGATATTTGCGCTGGGGATCATATTGGAGAAGGAGGGCATCCCCCTCATGCACCGCTACGCCACCGTCTGTGCAGAGCTCGTCATTAATCGTCACACCGCTATGATCGATCAGGCCGCGCACGCGCGCGCGCGAAAATCCAAGCAAACGGGCAACGACCAGATCGACACGGCCTGAATCGGAGCTGAGGATACTGTATTTAAGCTCTTTTTGAGGCATACGGATGTCCTGATCGTAATGGGGGCGTACAAGGGCTTGGTTCAAGGCCAAGCTTTTACCATTCCCCATCGGAAAAGGATGCTCAAACTTCTTGTTTTCCTGAGTTTTTATTACGAAAAAACTGTCTCAGAATGATCCAGAGGACGTAGGTGTCTTTTGCATATCGTTTCGCAAGACGCCCCGGTTCCTGATAAAGCCGATACGTCCATTCGATGCCAGCCTTTTGCATCCAAAGCGGGGCGCGACGGATTTTTTTAGCCGAAAAATCGATGGCCGCCCCAACCCCTAAAAATAAGCCCTTCTGAAAAAGATGCTGATGCCGGAATATCCATAATTCCTGTTTGGGCGCGCCCAATCCGACGAATATGATATCGGCTTCGCTCTCTTTGATGCGTTGTACGATCTTGTCGTTTTGCAGAGGGTCTTTGTCAAATCCAAGCGGCGGCGAGTACACGCCTGTAATCATGAGGCCAGGGTAGTCTTTTTCCAGGTTGATCTTGGCTTCCAGCCCTACGCCTTCGGCCGCTCCCAGGAGATAAATTTTGAGTTTTTGATGAGCGGCCCTTGCGCAGAGCAAAGGCAAAAGTTCGGCTCCTGTGACCCTTTCTTTAAGAGGTGAACGGAGCAAGCGTGAGGCCCAGACAACTGGCATACCGTCAGCGAGTGTAAGCGCTGCACCGGCATAAACAGCGCGAAATGCAGGATCGGACTCGAGCATAACAAGATGATCACTGTTGGGCGTGACTACATACGAGACGCGATTTTGCTTGGCCAGTGATACCAGAGCATCGAGTGACTGATTGAGATCAAGCCGATCAACGTGCGCATACCCAAGAACAAATTTTTCCGACAAAGTATAGACCTTCCCTTGCGAAAACCAACCTCCATCATCGGCCGAAGGGTCTGAAACCGTCAAATCTTTTCTGAGGAAAATCAGGAC
>JACMOC010000061.1 GCA_014378195.1 Oligoflexus sp.
GCAGCGGTCAGCTGAGCGCTTTTTTCGATACTTTCCATCGATACACGTTCAAAGGTATCTGTCGGTTGATGCCAAGTGTCCAGATCTTCAAAGCCGATGAGATCGAGCGACGGAATGCCTTTCTCAAGAAAAGCAATATGATCATCTTCAACGGACTTCGGGCTGGAACGAGAAAAAAGCTGGTCTTGGAATAGCTCTTGATCAAGAGCAAGGGCTAGGTCTCGCATTTTTGCGTCCGAATGGAGCTCGGGTGTCAATCGGAGATCAGGCATCCCTACCATATCCAGGAGGATGAGCCCTTCGACTCTTTCTCCACCCCAGTTTTTGGGAAGACACAGACCCTTGCCGCAAGGTGATAGGCTTTCCGCAAGATGGCGACTGCCGTAAGTATTGTCCACAGTGCGCGCGGGATGATGAATTTCCCCGTCACGCCATTCAGGAAGATAAGCCTCCTCCCCATCGAACCAAACGGCAACAACGTGACATTTCAAAACGATGTTTTTGCCTAAGGTCCTGATCCCTCTCATTATTTCGAGAAGGGCCACCGACGAGGACCCACTATCGTTGGCGCCGATACCGGCCCCCTGAAGAAGTCTCTTGGAATCGTAATGCGAGGCGATTAAAAAAGCACAAGAGTCAGAGCCGGCCTGACTCTTGGCGTAAATATTCTGGAGGTCTATGGGGAGTGTTATCGAACGCATGGGATTTGCCTCCTGACCCAGAAGATCAGGATCGGGGACCTGCACTATCCACTTATCGCGGCCTGTTGTCAGACCCTCGTTTTGCATCTGCTTTTCGAGGTAGTCCGAAAGCCACAGCATACGAGGCGAGCCCATGGGATGAGGCGCCTCTGCAAACACCTTGAGGTCGGCAGTAGCGCGCTCATTGTTCCAAGGCAGTTTCTGGAGCCCCGCGGGATGACCACAGGTGGCGGCCATCGCCATAAAACTAACGAGCAGGAGAAGTTTGGACTTCATACGATCCCTTTCCCACGTCTCATTAAAGGCGATTAGGTGGCTTTTTTACCGCTAACCTGCGCCTTAGGTTGGTCCGCAAGGGGCGTCGAATAATTGAGCCATGGCATTCGTTCCACAAGTTTGCCCGAAAACAACAGTATACCGATAAGCACAAAAGGAATGCTGAGAAGCTGCCCCATATTCAGAGTCATGCCGTTTTCAAAAGCGACCTGGTTTTCTTTGACAAACTCGATGAAAAAGCGAGCCGTGTATATCCAAGCTAACATCAATCCGATGAGGCGACCTGGAACCTGGGCGGCATTTGTCTTCCAGTACATCCAGAGCAGCACTCCAAACAGAACCATATATGCTGCTGATTCATAGAGCATAGCAGGGTGACGAGGAATCATGTCGCCATTTGCTGCGAAGATAATGGCCCAAGGCAGGTCAGAGGGTGTGCCGAGAATCTCTGAATTGAAAAAGTTACCGATCCGAATACAGCCTGCGGTAAAGGCTGTGCCGATTGCCAAACGATCGGCAAGCCAGATGTAACCTTGGTCCAAGTGTTTCCGGCGATAAAGCCAGAGAGCTATGAGGACACCGATGGTTCCGCCGTGGCTTGCCAGCCCTCCACGCCAGACAAATAAGATTTCGAGGGGATGTGAGAGGTAATAATCGGCTTCGTAGAAGAGACAGTGGCCAACGCGCGCGCCTACGATTGTGCCAACCATAATGTGGAAGAGTAGCGAGGAAAGATCTTCTTCCGGGCGGCCTTCCTTCAGGAAAATTCTTTGCGTGATATTATAGCCGACCAAAAATCCAATCGCGAACATCAGTCCGTAATAACGAGGACCAAATGAGCCGATTTTGAAGATCTCGGGCGAAAAATCCCAGATAAAATGTTGCATAGTCCCTGCAATCCTCCAGCAAGTCAAAATAGTAAGGGGGGAAAAGGCTTTCGATTATCGCAAAGCGCGGAGGTTTTTGCACCGAAGAGTTTGGAGGGAAACGTATAAGGAGCCGGGTTTTCCTAAGAATCCTCGGCTCCTTTTCACCTTTAGTCTTTGTTCAGTCAGCTCGGCTGTGCTTGGTGCAGGTCGAGATAAAGTCATCGGCCGAACTTGCATCGGCCGTATTAGCCGGAAGCAATATGACGAGTTCGTCTTTGACCGTTACGCCAATGACTGCATGAAGGGTCGGGTAGTATTGGAAGGTTACGGTTTCGAAATCGTCAAAGTCCAAATTAACTTTGTAACCTTTGAAGGTATAAAAGTATGTCGTGCGATAAACGCTCGGACTCACGCGCGAAACAAGCATACCGTTGTGTTCGGCGGATTCAAAATAGTTGAAAACAGCTTTGCTGTTGATGGTCGGATCATTCAAAGCATCAGTGATGACATAGTCAACGGCATGGACGGGTAGAAAAACGGTGTTTGAGCCGCTTGCATGAGCCGAATTTAAACCAATGAAACTCGAGCAAACGAGCAAGGTTAGAGTTAATAACAGTATTTTCATTCGTCCAACTCCTTATTGGGACACTCACTCTTCGTACGTCTATCAGTCCGCAAATCGTTTCGATCGTAAAGCGAATACATCAAATCACAAAAGAAGTGAGTGTCGCCTTCTGCATCCTGATTGTCTTTGAGCGCATTTAAGTCTTTCATAAAGTTTAATACAAGCTCTTTCAACTTGGGTACCAGCTCCGGTTTCACCGCTCCTGTCGCATGCATCAGACTTGCGCCGTCCGTTCCGACTAGCTGCTTTACGAAGTGATGAGTTGATTGCCGAACCTGCACAAGTGCATCGTCGACGTTGCCTATTACCCAATTGTCATGCGTATATTTAATTGTGCCATCAGGAAGCTCGACCAGGATCGTGTCATCAAGCATCTCGTCCAAGGCTTCAATACCGCTTTGGCCACAGAGAGCGGCAATGGCCCTACGCGTAGTGCCTTTTTTGGTCGCGGCTATGTTGAAAATGCGATTGTGCGGCTCGAGACGAATAAAACGACTTAAGGACTCCTGATTAGGATCAGGACGGACGTTTGTCGCATAAACTTCGTCCATCAAATTGCCAATAGTCGGGAAATGATTTTTGAGAAATTCTAAACGCTGCTGAGTTGTCATCACCACTTCAGCGATTGAAAGCGCCGTATAGGGATGGGGGACACTCTCGTTCTGAGCGATTCTTCGTATAGTCGAGTAAGCGACAGACGTGCGCCGAGCCAGACCGGATAAGCTCCGACCTCGGTTGCCCTGTGTCCATGCGTTGATTGCACTGACCAGATCAGATAGCAGTGCTTGCTCGTTGACCATGCGCCTCTCAAATTTGGGAAAATACCACGCCGAGAAAAGATCAGATCTTCTCCTGAGTACCTACCATTGCTATCAAAACGTTAATCAAATTTGTTTAAAACAAACATAATAATGTGCTGGCAAATGAATTGTTCGATTTTGAGGCAAAGTGGTTAACTGATTGTGCGCGTAGTTCGGGGAAAAGTTAAGCGCAAATCCGCTTCTTTTGAATTTTAAAAATGAGGGAGAATCGAATCGGTGGGATTTTCTGCTGCCCTAAACCAAGGGCAGCAAAATGATCGGCATCTCTAAAAGAGAATCAGTTTGCAACCGGCAAAGTATCATCGCCGTCTTCAGTTGAGCGACTATGCGCAACTTGTGGAAGCAAAACGACCGTATCGTTATTGCTGTCAAAACCAATAAACGCTTTGAGTGTAGGATAGTAGTGGAATATTATTTTGCCATATTGACCGAAGCCTAAAGCGACGTCGTAATTATTAGCAGCGCAGTAAGCAACCCAGCGATAAATGCTCAGATCGATACGTGCGACCATCAGCGTGTTAGCTGAGGACTCTAGGACTTCAAACAGACTCGAATTATTAAACATCTTGTCGCGAATGGCTGATGTTAAAAAATACTCTTCGCTACGCACTTGCAAGAACACGACAACGGCACCATTTGCGTGAGCTTTTTCCGTATTGACGGTCATAACACCGCAAAGGACGAGAAGAGCTAAAATAAGTTTTTTCAAGTGTCTTGCTCCTGAGTAGGTAACCACTCCGTACGATCGTAGAGTGAATACATGAGATCACAGTAAAAATGAACGTCGCCGACAGCATTGTCGTCCATTTTCAGCGCATTTAAGTCCTTAATGAATTTTAATACAAGCTGTTTTACCTGGGGGATAAGCTCTTTTTTAATCGACCCGGTCGAGTGCATTAGGCTTGCGCCGTCAGTACCAACAAGCTCTTTATCAAAATGATGAGTTGAATGACGTACTTGGCAAAGAGCATCCTCTAAATTGGACGTCGTCCACGAGTCTTGAGAGTATTTAATAGTGCCATCTGGCATCTCTATTAAAAACGCTTCGTCGAGCATTTGATTCAAAGAGTCGAGTCCAATTTGACCGCATAGGTCCTGGATCGCGCGCCTGGTAACGCCTTTAGAGGTCGCTGCCATGTTGAAAATGCGGTTGTGTGGCTCGAGACGGAGAAACCTTTGGAAGGCCTCTTCGTTTCCTTCGCTCCCCATTTTGGGCCCGTAACATTCTTCCATGAGATTACCGATAGTCGGGAAATGAGTTTTCAAAAACTCAAGGCGCTGCTGCGTCGTCATCACTACTTCGGAAATCGACAGGGCTGTGTACGGGTGCGGGACGCTCTCGTTCTGGGCAATGCGCCGTATCGTTGAATAAGCGACACCAGTGCGTCGAGCGAGCCCAGACAGACTCCGGCTACGATTGCCGTCGATCCACGTATTTATCGCGTCGACTAGATCGGATAGCAGTGCTTGCTCGTTAACCATGTGTTACTAGTTCCCTACGAGGGTAATCGTCCAGTGCTCAATCCTATCGAGCACTTCACCACAAAAAATGACAATCGATTTACACAAAACAAACATATTATTTATGCGTTGGCAAACCAATTGTGCTTAATGCGAGCGAAGTTGATATCGCATTGTGCTCGCCTCGCTCGAAAATGTTAAGCGTTATTTCGATGTGGATTGACACAAAACGGTGAGTTTGGGAGAAACACGGTAGGCAGTCATTAGCGCGAGATAGAAGTCAGCAGAACAGCAACAACGCTGACGTCATTATATGTCGTGGTGGTCGATATGAGTTCCTCTCGAGAACAGCAAGAGAGAGAAACAAAGGGGTCTCCTAAGACGAGATCCTTATATCGACACATTAGAGTGTGGTCAAGCAAGGACTGCACCCATTTTCAGAGGGACTGCCAATCTCCCTCCCCGTTGATTTGCCGTTCACAAGTAAGACGGCAACCTAGAGATGAAGAGTCTCAATCAATGGTAGCCACCCCCCAGACCTTTTAACAAAGGTTCTACTTTTTCCCCTGAAGGGCAGTTAACTGAGACTGCCCTCAAACCACCTTTTTAAGCCTATGAATAGATGTACTCAGCAATGAGCTTCATCTGATACTCCATAACCTCAAAGCGCGTATAAACACCGTGGCCAAAAACACCAATAATAAAATTGTTACGGTGTACGGTTGCCCTTTGGTAATCAATGAGAAGAGTGCGGCCAAAATCACCCAACCGCTCACGACGCACTATGGATCGTAACCAGAGTCTTGTATGCCAACCTTTGCCGAGTAATGTATCGAGCTCCCGGTTTAAAGTTCGTTCGCGCGGAGTAGGGGAAAGATTGTCCGATCCAATCATGCCCCATTGCTGCACAAAATCCCCACCCGATGTATTCCAAAAGGCCCAAGGTGATTTTACTGCAGTGGTGTCGCCCTCGTGGTTGACGATGTGGAGCACTCTCATCCCGTCGACGAACGACCAGGAGTAACGCACAGGACCGCCCAGAGTGACGAAATCGAAGCGTTGCTTGCGAAGGGCCTTCGCTTTATCTCTAAGCCCGTGAGGGGCGAGATTTTTGTGAGCGAGGAATTGCCAGAGCGCGTGACCGAGCCCGTGGTTTGTGCCGCTTCCTTGAATGAGATGCGTGAACAACGCAAACACCTGCCGAGCATGACTGTGGCCCATCAGAAGAATGCGATCGTCGGCCTTTTTCGGAAAATCGTGTCCTATCTGCTCGAGCAAACTCACAGCGCCTTCAAGTCGTGCCAGGTGATGGTTCGCCGAAGACCAATATTGCAAACTCACCGGGATATTCGCGTGGAGGGCTTCTTCCAAAAGCGCGGTATAGGCGGGAATGAAATTGCCATTATCCTGCGCGACGTGATCGATTAGGCCGCGCATTCGCTTCGACATGCCGCCTTCGATTTTTTTGCTCATTTTAGGAAAATAGAAACGCAGCGACGAAAATATATTCGCAGGGTCTGAGCCAACAAATGTTCCGTGAAGGAGTATGATGCGTTTTACTTTGGAAGCTTTCAGGCTCGCTCCGGAGCGCTTCATGCTTTCCCGCCATTCGGCGGATTGACCGTTGATGATCTTTGAATGGGCATTGAAACTATTCAGTCCCTGGAATTTGAGATGAATCGGCTCAAGCGGAAGGGGAATCGCGGGCGACTCGAGGAGCTTCGGTAAAGGACGCCTGAGGTACCAAATGCCAAAGCCGATACCGATCAGCAGGATCACTGAGACTGCGATCACGCCATGATACCATTCCACATGCATACAATTTGCTCCCGATCAAAAAACGGACAGCTTCATTATAAAGGAAAGCGTGACAAAAACCTCGCGCATCCTCGCAAAGTGAGGAAGAATTACAGGACACCTCCAAATCTAACGCTTCGGAAGGAAAAGCCGTGTTTATTAGCCGACGTCTCCTCGAATCTTACTATAAGGACATGAAACAGCTTGATAAAGACCTGGCACTCGCGGCGAAAAGTGAAAGTGAGGACAATCGGCTGTTTGATTGGCTAATTGAGGAGGACGACGTTTGGCCTGTCCTAGTCCCTGTATTCGAGAGGCGTGTTCACACCCGTAAGGGCCTTGAAAAATGGCTTTTGGAAGCCGATCATGCGGCTTTCAAGCTGACGTCTGACCAAAAACGAATAGGTGCATTTTTTATCATACTTGAAATAAGGGAATACGCCGGTCACACGCTTTGGAACACGCTCCGTGAACCGCCCCATTACGATGAGATCGTCAAACAGGTTCATGAGCGCGTGGCCAAGAGGTTCAAACGGCCATTTGATAAGCAAATGTCCGTACAAGATCGTGAGTTGAGTTTGAGTGTGATGCTGCTTGGAGAAAGTCTGGAAGGGCTTTCTCCGGAAAAGGTGTTTGAACTCCTCAAAGAATCCGAGTTTTTGGGGGGAAGTGATTACAGCGAGATCAAAAAAACGCTTTTGGGCAAACTTGGGACGTCCGGTGTCGGAGGGATGAAAACCATGCTAGGCAAAACCGTTGCAAAACGATTGGCCGCAGGTCTCATTGAATCGGCGTGGGGAGCCTCAAGACTTGCTCAGGCCGGGCGAATTGGGGGGGTGTTGAGCCGGGTCCTGCCTTTTGCGCTGAGACGGGCTAGCCTCTACGTAAGCCTCGGATTTCTTTTAAAAGATGCCTATCAGCTCGGCGGAGAGGCGACTCGGATCACCAATCCCGCCGTTATCATTATCGCTCTTTATCGCAGCTTCAGTGATGCGCCCTCGGCTTAAATACGGGTGATCGCGAGAAGACCGGAGACCATTATGTCTTTGGCGTTAGCCCCACGCGATAAATCGAGATAAGGCCTGACGCTGCCTTGTAAAATGGGCCCGTAGGCTTCAAAACCGCCGAGACGTTGCGCTATTTTATAACCGATATTACCGGCATCAAGATCAGGGAAAATAAAACAATTCGCGATGCCGGCTACTGGACTGCCTGGGGCCTTCCTCGCTCCAACCTCGGGCACGTAGGCCGCATCAAATTGCAGTTCGCCATCGGCCTCGATGTGTGGGCAGCGTTTTTTAAAAGCTGTTACGGCGTCGATCATCTTTTGGACACTTGGATGCTCGGCAGAACCTTTGGTTGAAAACGATAGGAACGCAATCCGAGGAGGCTCCGAGGAAAAGAGCTGGGCATAAGTCTCTGCCGTCGCTTGCGCTATATCGACGAGTTGTTCCGGGCTCGGGTCAGCTACCACTCCGCAGTCGGCAAAAAGGAAGGATTTTTCCTCCTTGATCATGACAAACACACCACTCAAAGTCTTGATCCCTTCCTTTAGACCAACACCTTTTAAACTTGCTCGAATAACGTCCCCTGTTGTGTGAACACAACCTCCGACAACAGCATCGGCCTTGCCGCTGGCAAGGTAATACGCGGCTTGATTCAAAACGGAACGACCGAGTATCAGCTGTTCTGTGGCATCGATGTCTTTGCCTTTTGCCTGAGCGCGTGTTCGAAAGTGCGCGAGGGTCTCCTCGTGCAAACCAGGATCATCGGAATCGATGATGCGGAGTCGTGGGTCCGAAAGCTTCACCGAAGCAAGGAGCCGTTCGATCACTGCGACTTTTCCGAAAAGTAATATTTCCTCGGGCGCACCCGTTTCAAGGAGGAGACGAGCGGCCTCGATTACACGGGGGTCTTCCCCCTCGGGCAAGGCGAGTCGGGCGTTTTTGGGGGAAGCCCTGGCCACGAGGTGGGGTATGAAATCGTTTGCCATCGTCATATAGGGAGCCTTTCTTTATACAAAAAATATATGGTAAATAGATCAGTAAGTAATTGATATTTAAGTATTATAATTGATCAGTCACCTGTTTGCGGAAGGCCCTGCATGGGTATTGATACGAGCTGCCTTAACTTTTCTATTCCATGGCCGATAGAGCACTGTCCGGGATTTATATGGTCGTCACGGTTGATCAAGGATGCGTGCCTAGATGATATTGATTGCCAACAAAAATCAAGCCCTTACTCAACGCCTCGAGTCAGACCTGACTCATCGTGGAGGTAAGGTAGCATCTATCCGGCTCGATGATCCACACGCCTTGAATCTACTTTATAGTCCCGTCGTGACTGTCTTAATCGTAGACGAGAGCCTAACGAGTCTCCCGCGTGAAGGTCTTGTGGATCTAGTCAACTCCTTGGGTCGCCGCATCTCCGTGATCGTTCTGGCCGCAGCCGCGCCGAACGATGGCAGTACCTACTCAGATTACATTACTGTTCTTGATATCAATAACTACGAAGAAGTCCTCTCGACCGCTATATTCTGTTTTTCGGGTCTGGATGATTCGGTTCGTCGCCAACTTCGAACGATACCTTACTACAATCACCAAATTCCAGTTTCCCTTCTGAACGCTTACGGCGGGCTTGGTATCTTGACGCTTGACGCCTCCGGCCTCAACAAAATAAGCGTCGAATACGGCACCGAAGTCTACAACACGATGAAAACCGTCCTCCACGATGTGATGGTATCGCTCTGGGGCGGAACTGGCAGTCTGCGTGAAAATGACATTATTTGCCGCAAATCAATGAGTTCCAACACCTATATTATCTTCATGGACCGATCGCGGGAAACCGGCTCGCTTCCTTTCCCCGGTGCACTTGAACGAGTCGCTGACCGACTGTCGCAGGGCATCAATAATGCCATGTGGAAAGAACTTTTCCTTCCCTCAAAACAACGCCGCATTCCTGAGTGTGTGCAAACGATCCCGCTTTTAGGTGTTGGATATTTTGGTGTCCTGAACAACCCTTGTATCGACATTCATGAGATCGTGGAAAACGGACTCGAGTCCAGTCGCGCCATGGCTCAATCTCAACTAAAACGCGGGAAGGATCGTCAACGCGAGTTGATGGCGACCCTTATCCAGGCTGACGATTTCCTTACACCTCATTACCAGGGCGTGTTCATGCTGCAGAGCATCGACAAAAAGATGATCGACGAAGCCAAACGTACCAAAAGTATCCAGGGACTCAGCGATCATATCTATGGTTTTGAATCACTTATTAGAGTCAATCAAGCTGCTATTAAAGAGTATAGTTTTGAAGCTGGAATCGATTCCCAATATCTAAGACCCGATGTGTTATTTGCTATTGCCAAATACACAAATGTTGCTCTGGAACTCGATCAGGCCTGTATGAAACACGCCGCGCGGTTTGCTAAGGATCTTCCCGGAACCCTGATGGTCAACATTCTCCCTCGGAATCTCTATCACATCGATAGTCTGCTGAACCATTTCGACAAAACAATGAAAATCATGTTTGAGGTCTCCGAATCGGAGGCCATCAATAACCTTGATCTAATGATGAAAGCACGCGAACACCTCCAGAGCTACAACATGGGGATCGCAGCCGATGACTTTGGCAAAGGTTATTCCAGCCTTGATCGCATCATCAAGATTCGTCCGGATATCATCAAATTCGATCGTGGTATGATCCAGGACATCGACAAGGACCCCGTGAAGCAGGCCTATGTTCAAGGTCTCGTGACAGCAGCTAAGATTTTGAATACGACGATACTCGCTGAAGGTGTTGAGACATGGAATGAGGCCCAAATCCTCAAGGATATGGGTATCGAGCTGATCCAGGGCTTTCTTTTGCATAAACCGGAAGCCTCGCAAAGCATCCAGGCTCAGCTTGCTACAACTCAAGCGGACGGGAATAAAAACACAAATTCGAATGGTACAGAGAAACCTACGATAGTCCCTGCTCTTAAAAACAACGTAGCTTGATCCTTTGTCAGCCAGCTCGTTGTTTACAAACAAAAAGCCCTTGCAGTGATGCAAGGGCTTTTTGTTTGAGGCCGGTTGAGAAAGATCAGTTCTGGTTTGCAATATAGCTGAGGGCTTTTTGCGAAAAGATGGAGTCTTTTACACCGGATTTGTTTTCCCAATAGAGAGCCATGGTTACAGCCATTCCTGCCGAACCGTCGACGTGAGTCAAGCTAGGCGGCGGACCCATATCATTCGCGCGTTTCGAATACTCCTGGCACGAGATCGCTAAGTTGGTCTGAAGGTCGATGAGTTCGATAGCGAACTCGGCGAAGGCCTTCTCGGCGTTGAGTATAGAGTCTTTATCAGCAGAAGTATCGGGGCTAATTTGGAGGCAGAAGTAATAACGATTGCCATTACCGCTGGGAGTGACTGCGTTACTACAGCGAGTTATGGCCTGGGTGTGAACGAGGGGGGCATTCCCATTGATGACCGGCGGGGTTTTCACCGCGTATGCGTTTTTACCATTCAACAGCCCGCCCGTCGTGATGAAGTCCGCAGTGGGGCAGGTAAATCCTCCAGCCACGGGTACAGTAAGCAAACCTTTATGAAACTGATCCACAACAGCATTGATCAAGGCTTGGTTCACGTCAGAATACGAACCTTTAACCTGTATCGCTTTTTGAACGCTTTTTTGTTTGAAGCGTGCCTGCGAGATCAAAAGCATCGATACGAGGACAACGCCCATGATGATCAAAACGCCAACGAGGGAGAACCCTTCTTGAGACTTGGATTTATTCATAGGTAAGATCCCCTTTCTAATAGTGGCCTTAAGTCGCTATCGGGTTATTGCTTTCAATAGTTTATAGCATTTTGGGGCTCTTAGGCGAGCGGGGCGAAAAAAAGGGCTCCCGAAAATCGGAAGCCCTGATAACTATCGAAAACGATTAGAAGTTCATCGGTGGGAATCGCGCCGGGTCCCGTTCGCTCACGAGCTCATAAATAGCCTCAAAAACGTCTTCGGCACTGGGTTTTGTGAAATAATCACCGTCCGATCCATAAGGAGCCCTGTGAGCCTTGGCCGTTAGGGTGCGGGGCGCGGCATCGAGATACTCATAGGCGTTCTGTCCCTCGAGAACCTGTTGCATCATATAGGAGCTTGCGCCTCCGGGAACATCCTCGTCCAAAAACAACACGGCATTGGTCTTTTGGATCGAAGCCCCAATGAGTCCGGAACGATCGAAGGGGAGGAGTGTTTGGACGTCGATAAGTTCGAGCGAGACATTATGGTGTTTCAGGAGGCCGATCGCCTCCCGTGCAACAGCCACACACGCTCCGTAAGTGACGAGCGTGATGTCCGAGCCTTCCATCAGAATCTCGGGAACACCGAGGGGTACGCGGAATTCTGCAAGGTTAGTTGGAACATCTTCTTTCACACGATAACCGTTGAGCACTTCAACAACTAAAGCGGGATCTTCGCTCGCGAGGAGGGTGTTATACATACCCGCTGCCTGGACCATATTGCGTGGCACACAGACATGAATTCCGCGCAGACCATGAACGATCATGCCCATAGGCGATCCGGTGTGCCAGACGCCTTCCAGGCGATGGCCTTTGGTGCGAATAATAACAGGCGCTACCTGGCCACCCGCGGTGCGGTAGTGAAGGGACGCGAGGTCATCTGACATCAATTGGAAGGCGTAAAGAAGGTAATCTAGGTATTGGATATCGACGATAGGACGAAGGCCCCGGAGGGAAGCCCCCAAGCCCTGGCCGAAAATTGTTGCTT
This sequence comes from Oligoflexus sp., assembly GCA_014378195.1. Taxonomy (GTDB): domain Bacteria; phylum Bdellovibrionota_B; class Oligoflexia; order Oligoflexales; family Oligoflexaceae; genus Oligoflexus. The sequence goes on from JACMOC010000061.1 coordinate 12,317, forward strand.
CGCGAATGCCGGTGTCCGTGACTCGCATCGCGCCGTGTTTTTCGCTGAGGCCTTCGAACTCGAGGTTAACGCCACCGAGCTGGCCGATATCCTCGCCGACGATAAAGAGACGAGGATCGCGGCTTAAGTGAAGATCAAAACAGCGTTGAATAATCACCCGCCCGTCAACGGACTCACGCTCACCGTTAAAGATAGCTGGAATCGCTTTCTGAAGGAGAGCGGAGCGGTCCGATTCAAGGAGGAGATGGCTGTTGTAGCGTTCGGCATTTTCGCTTTTGTAAGCCGCGATAAAGCTTTCGAGTGCAGCCTTCGCGCGCTCATCGCGCACGGAGTAGGATAGCCTTCGCGCGCTTTGCAAAATGCCTTTGCGATTGGCGGTTTGCATGCGTTTCAGTTTCGCCAGTTCCCCTGCGAAACCTTCGGTGTTTTCAAACTCACTGTAGATCGCGATAAGACGATCGCGTTCCTCCAGGAGCGGTGCCTGATATTCGCGCCATGACTCGTCACGGAGCGCCAGAACCTCGGCCCGAACCTCCTCTTCGATTTTGTCGAGGGTCTTTTGGTCGGCGAACTTTTGTTCGATCATCCATTCCTGGAGTTTTAAGAGACAATCGATCGAAGACTCGTAACTGAGACGATCCTTGGATTTATAGCGCTCATGACTGCCCGACGTGGAGTGGCCCTGCGGCTGAGACAGTTCGATCACATGGACTAAAGCTGGAATGTGATGCGCCCGCGCATTAGCTGCCGCTTGACGGTAGGCGTCTAGAAGCTCGGGGTAATTCCACCCTCGAACAGTATAGATATGGAAGCCATTGGTATCTTTTTCCCGGGCGAATCCCGCGCAAACGCGCGAAATCGATTCTTTGGTGGTCTGATATTTGTTGGGAACCGAAATCCCATAACCATCATCCCACACCGACATCACCATAGGCACATCAAGAACACCGGCCGCATTGAGAGTTTCCCAGAAAAGACCTTCCGAAGTACTCGCGTTGCCGATAGTTCCGAAAGCGATCTCGCGGCCACCGCGAGAGAATTTCTTCGTGCTGTCACTCTCGGGAAACTGGCGATAGTATTTGGACGCGTATGCCAGGCCCAGTAAACGACTCATCTGACAAGCCGTTGGGGAGGCATCCGCACTGGTGTTGACCATCTCAAGCTGATTATTCCACTCGCCGTTTTCGTCGAGAGAACGGCTCGCGAAGTGCGAGTTCATTTGGCGACCGCCGGAAGCCGGATCGCGTTCGATCGAAGTGTCGGCGTAAAGCTGCGCGAAAAATTGTTTCACGCTCAATCCGCCGATCGCCATCATCAGAGTCTGATCGCGATAATAGCCTGAGCGCCAGTCGCCTTTTTCAAAAACTTTAGCGAGAGCGATCTGTGCCAGTTCTTTGCCATCCCCGAAAATGCCGAACTTGGCTTTGCCGGAGAGGACTTCTTTACGGCCGAGCAGACTCATCTCACGACTCGTCACGACCAATCGATAATCATCCAGGACCTGTTGCGGCTGCAGATCCGGGACAGGTTTTGTATTTTGCATGAGCGCTCCGTCTGGGTAGAAGACAATTTTCTATCACAAGCGTAAGGTGAAAGTCGACACTCCAAGGTGTCCGAATCAGTGGCGCAGTTGAACCACTGTCACGCCGTCGCCACCTTCTTCGGGCTCGCCGGGCCTAAAGTCGAGCGCATAGGGCGCATCTTTCGCTAAAGCTCGCCTCAGAGCGCGTTTTAATGTGTCTGTACCATGACCGTGAATCAAAATCACAAAGCTTTCCCCGCGCAAAACAGCCTTGTCAATAAACCCCCATGTGCGATCAATAGCCCCGTCTGCGTCCATTCCGCGGAGATCGAGGCTATTCGTTAGAGTCGGAATTGTGAAGGAAACCTCGCCTTTATCGCGCGTTGGTGCGACCGTCGATTTTGTCCTGTCTTTACTTTTGCCCTTAGTGAGCTCGGGCTTTTCATCCCCAAGGATACGCAGGTCAGCGAGCTGAGGTTTGATTTTCAAAAGTCCCGCTTTGACTTCGATCGTAATATTGGGTTCGCCCTGAACTTTGCTGACGACAGCTGCTTTCTGCATGGAAACGATATAAACGCGGCTGCCCTCCTTGAGGTCGCCTATGGCTGCCGGACGACCAGGCAATTTGTCGACGCTGAAAAATTCGTGCGCGACGTCTTCCAAGCTGCCTTGTATCCCCCGATTTTTGCCGTCGAGACGATTCTGCCAGTCTTTGGTGAGATCGCGGAGCTGATCGGGTGATGATGGGGCTTTTTTCTGCTCTTTCAAAAGCTCTTTGAGCTCTTCCAGCATGCCTTCGTATTCCTGCTTCAGACGATCGATCTGATCCTGGTAACGGGCTTTGATTTTGGCTGACGTATCCTGTTTTGCATTCGCCAACGCAGCCCGGTCCTGTTCCCAGCGATGCTTTTGGCTTTCCATATCGAGTTTAAGCTGATTATAGCGTGTTTTTTCTTCCTGAGCCTCGTCGCGAAGTGCCATCCAGCTATCGAGTATCTGTTCCATGTTGCTGCTCGAACGACCACGAAGATCTTTAGCCCGTTCGATGACATGACGTGGAAGTCCGATCTGCTCGGCGACTTCAAGGCCATAACTTTGGCCCGGAATATCAAGGACGAGGCGATAAGTCGGCTGGAGATTTTTCGTCGAGAATTCCATGGAGCCGTTGCGGAAACGCGTGTCGTTGATCGCAAGGCTTTTGAGATTGTCGTAGTGAGTCGTGACGATCGCTGTGGATTGGCGGTTTGCCAATTCCTCGAGGACGGCCTGGCCGATCGCACTTCCGGTCTGTGGTTCCGTACCAACTGCGAGTTCATCAAGCAGAATAAGGTCGGTCGGTCCCGCATTAAGCAGGACGGGTTTGAGACCGATGAGATGCCCTGAGAATGTCGACAGGTTTGCCGAGAGGTTTTGGGCATCACCAATCTCGACAAAGATGTTATCGAAAAGGTAAACCTCCGATTTTTCGTCGAGAGGAAGGAGCAGGCGGGCTTTCACCATGAGATGAAGAAGTCCGACCGTTTTCAGAACGACGGTTTTACCGCCGGCGTTTGGACCCGAAACGATCAGCGACAGTTGCCCCTCTTCCAGCCCCACATTATTGGCAATAGTCTTAAAGTCTTGGCGCATTTCCAATAAAGGATGACGAGCCCGGATGAACGAGAGGCCCGGTTTGTTGCGAAGTACGGCAGAGCCTGCATCAAGTTTGACGGCGAGAGCGGCTTCGGCTGTTAAGATGTCCAGTTCCACAAGCTGCTTATAGTTGTTATCAATGACTTCGAGATCGGTGGCGATGTGCGCACTGAGCTCTTTGAAGATCCGGAGGATCTCAAGCTTTTCCGAGCTTTCCAGCTCGAGGAGCGCATCGTTCATAGGGCGAACTTCGGCGAGCTCCATGTAAAGGGTCTGGCCTGAGGAGGATGTGTCGTAAATCGAGCCCTTCACACGGCCTCGACCGTCGACCCGCATTGGGACGACATAACGATCGGAGCGAATAGTGAAGATCTTGTCCTGCACGTATGCTTCGACGTCCTGATCGGTTAGCAGCTGTTTGATGGTCTGCTCAATCTTTCGCCGCATCGAGAGCTTTTGCTGCCGAATGCGCGTGAGTTCGGGCGATGCGTCGTCCAGCAGGTCGCCGTCCGGACTGATCGTCTTTTCTATCATCCGCGCAAGCTTGGGCAGAGGATGAATGAGACGATAAAACTTACCGAGCGTTTTGCATCGCTCCTGTTTATCCATCGCAAACTGGTGGACGGACCGAACCATCTGCAGGAGCGTGTAAACACTCCAGATCGCTTCGCCTTCGAGGATTTGCCCGAGAGACACGGCCCGGAACGTGAGATGCATTTCCGGAAGTTCGCCGATAGGGGGGCGATAGCCGGAGCGCAAAAGATCTCGCAAAGGCAAAACGTCCTGCCAGCGCAGTTCTATATCGAGTTTGTCAAACCGAGGTTTGAGCGTAAGGCAGCTTTGATTGCCTTCAATAGTGTTAGCTTCGGCAGCAAGGGCTTCGCAAAGCAGGGACCATTGAAGTTTTTCTAACGTGAGCTCGTTTATCATCAGACCTATTCCTTCTTTGGGGGTCATCCCAGATTGGTCCGGGAGTCTCCAAGAGAGCTTTTCTTTATAATAGTTTTCTTATTTTTTTGAGAGTGAATATAATAGCTTGATATCATTTTGACCGACACAAATTGCACCCTGCGAGGTTTCATGCACAGGTTTGACTTTGCTGCCATGCTTCTGAGCCCCGCCACATGGTTCGTTTTCGCGTTTGGCAGTCTTTTCGGCAGCTTTTTTAATGTATGCATTTATCGCATACCACGGGGCATCTTCTGGAAAAAGAGCCGATCCCACTGTCCTGCGTGTGACGCACCTATACCATCATGGCATAACATTCCGATCCTATCCTGGCTGTTTTTGCGAGGAAAAGCTGCGTGTTGCGGCAGCAAAATTTCGGTTCAGTATCCTCTGGTGGAGCTCGGCACGGCTCTGCTCTGGGTTGTGATTTATTGGAGTTATCCTTTTCTCATGCAGCTCGATGGATCGTTAGTCTACGATAATAATGAGCTGCTCCGGTTTGCTCATGCTCTCGTGTTTTGCAGCGTCCTGCTTATCTGCTCTGTGATCGATCTCGAGCACCAGATTATTCCTGACGTTTTGAGTTTGCCCATGATCGCCCTAGCGCCCCTTGTCGCTTGGTTTCACCCCGAGTTGAATCTAAAAAGTTCGCTTATTGGTGTGGCTATGGGTGGCGGCATTTTTTATGCAATAGCCTGGATATACTTCCTCGTCAGGAAGCAGTATGGCCTCGGTCTTGGTGATGTCAAGCTCCTCGCCGCCATCGGAGGATGGCTCGGTTATCAATCGGTCATCACAACTATGCTCTGGGCGTCGGTTTTTGGCTCTCTGGTGGGTATAAGCGCGATACTTATAACGCGGAAAAAAGATCTCCAGCTCAAGATACCCTTTGGGCCCTTCTTATCCGGCGCGTCTGTGACTTACCTTCTGTTCGGCCGTTATTTTGGTGACTATCTTTTTCCCTTTTGATCCGGAGATTTGTGTATGCAGATCAAGCCTAAGCCCACACCGACATTAAAAGCGCGTCCCGGAAGCACAGAGGAAGTATTCGCCAAGACTTTGGCCGGGGCGGAAGCGCTCTGGCGCGAGACGCAGATCGAAAGTCTTATCGAAAAAACGATGACGCTGCTCAAACATAATTTTGCCATCACAGCCCTCGCTATGCTTAAGCTTCCGAATCTGAGGCTGTCGGCAGAGTGCTGCGCTGTGGTGATCGAAGGATCCGATACGCAGCTTTTTTTTGACGAGAAGCGGCAGAAGTTTATCCTCGAGAGACTGTTGCCGACACTTGGCAGTCCCGAATACGTGGAAGGCATCCACAGTCTGCAGGTCGAGACGCACACCATCAATTTTGCCCTGCTCGGGGATAGAACCGAAGATGCGTATCTCTTGCTTTGGATCGATGGTGAGCATCCCACTGAGAGTACGGATGTTGCCATCGATTTTTTGGTGCGACAGCTCCAGACCACATATCGATGGTTCTCGCGAATGTCAGAGACCCAAACACTGCTCCATTTAGACGATCTGACTGGACTCTACAATCATCGTTATCTCGACCTTACCCTTGATCGTGAGACCAAACGGTCGCTTCGCTACGGTTCGAGTTTCAGTCTTTTATTCATCGATCTCGACAACTTCAAGCCAGTCAACGACACCTACGGACACTTGGCAGGAAGCCAGGTTTTACGGGAGGTTGCAGCCATTATCCGCGCAACTGTTCGCGATGTTGATCTCGTCTTTCGGTTTGGAGGGGATGAGTTTGTTGTCATTCTCATTGAGGCGGATTCGGCGGCAGGGCTTCGGACCGCCACACGTATTCAGGAGCGCATAGAACAGTCGAAGTTTGTGGTTGCCAAAGATGCGCTTGCCCAAGTGACAAGTTCAATCGGCGTCGCTGCATTTCCCGAACATACGGACGAAAAAGAGCGATTGATAGCCATAGCGGACGAAGGTATGTACGAGAGTAAACGTCGCGGCAAAAACCAATGCGTCCTTGCCAAAGTACCCGAATCCTACAAAAATCCACTCGAAAATAAGGATCTCAAGGCATGGCCTCACCGATAGCTCCCGGCAAATCTTCGGCCGCCAGCGAAGCGATCATGACAGAAATGGTTCTTCCTCAGCACACTAACGCTATCGGCACCGTATTCGGGGGCGTGATCATGTCCTGGGTCGACATTGCCGCCGCGATCTGCGCTGAGCGCCATGCAAACAAACAGGTCGTAACGGCCTCGGTCGATGCGCTCGAGTTTGTGGCTCCTATCAAACTCGGTTGGATTGTCACGCTCAAAGCTTCGGTCAATTATGTGTGGCGTACAAGCTGCGAGGTCGGGGTGAAAGTCACGGCCGAGAATCCCAGAACGGGCGAATATTTCCATACAGCATCCGCGTACGTGACGATGGTGGCACTCGACAGTCATAGCAGGCCGACCGGCATCCCTCAGGTCATTCCCGAAACCTACGATCAAAAACGTCGTTTTGAAGAGGCCAAATTCCGACGTATCTCGCGTCTGGAACTCAAACGTCAAAATGCTGAACGGGCTAGCCAGAAAGAGTCGACATGAAAGTGATGATCCGCTGTTTGATGTTCGCCGTTCAACTGCTGTGCTTAAGCGGGATTTCAAATCTGGCGTCTGCCGAGGAAACCAATCGCTACAATGCAGCGGCACTGCCGGGCGAGACCGATGCAGACGGCATGGATCAGGTTGATTTCTATCTGCATACCGTTGATGTCGGACATATGATCTGGGACAATTTCGGCCACGCTGCGATCCGCGTCGTGGATCATCGCAATCACTCGGATCTGGTTTATAACTGGGGTCAGTTCGAGTTCTCGAATCCGATCACTTTCGCTGTCGATTTCTATCGAGGCTTTCTTTATTACAAACTCGGCGTTTATCCCAACGCCGTAGCCATGCGTATCTATCGGTGGGAAAACCGTTCGGTCTGGGAAGATAAACTCCTCCTTAAACCCCAGGAGAAAGCCAAACTACTGGCCAAACTTAATTGGAACAACCGCCCCGAAAACCAGTACTATCTCTACCAGTACTTCTTCGACAACTGCTCGACACGGCCGCGCGATTATATCGACGAGGCTATCGGCGGCGTGCTCAGGGAGCGTTATTCCAAAGTGTTGAGCTCCAAAACCTTTCGTGACTTTGTTATGGAAGGTTATGCGCCCAACCCAGGTATGGATGTCCTTTTGGACTTCGGAATGAACAGCAACATCGATCGGTTCGCAACGCTGTACGAAACCATGTTCCATCCCATCAATGCGCGACAGGTGCTGCTCGACTACACGCAGGAGGTGAGGCCTCTTCTTTCGGAAGGCCATAAATTGGTTGACGCAGAACGACCGAACTCTTACCCCAAAATGGGTTATTCGTTTATCCTACTTTTTGGGGGCGTGCCCCTCATTCCTTTTGGATTTTGGCTTTTCTTTCAGCAGAAAAAGGCCGTTCCATCGAAGGCGCTTTATCGCCTTTTCGGCGCCTTTTCATCCGTATGGCTTGGATTAGGCGGTTTTTTTGGGTTTCTCATGGCGCTGAGCTGGGGCTTCTCCGGGCATCTTGATCTCCATCATAACGCAAATATGCTTTTGTTCTGGCCGATTGATGGATTTGCCTTTGCCATAGCATTCGGAATCTTTCTAAAAGGCCAGCCTTTGGTTCTTAAGCCCGGCTTCTGGACGTTCGCGCGTGCCTATTTTCTTCTGCACATTGTCGTCAGTATACTCCTGCCGTGTCTCCGTATGGTCGGTGTGATAGCGCAGAATGTGGACAGTGTGTCGGTGTTCCTCTTGCCGCCTTACGTGGTGATACTCTTTTTATTGTTCCGGGTTGGTTTCCGTAAAAGCTAAACGAGGTGCCCATGGCTATCGTCGATCCGGCCGCAGACTATATTGCGAGTCAAAAAGAGACCTTAACAGACTTTATTTTCCGCATGACGGGTGATCGAAGTCGCGCCGGTATTACGGCGTCTGAAGTCAGCGAGTCCGTTCATAGAGAACTTTTGTCGAGCTGGACGCTGCAGGACATTCGCGTTGAGCTTTTTGCGTATGCCTTTGAAGTGAATGCGGACGCCTTTCGAGGGATCGAAAAGTCTTTTTTAGAAGGGTATTATCGCAACAATTTGAAAGACGCGACGAGCATTGGTGCGTTCTATCCACTCGAGATTTTTCTACTGGAACAGGTGGGGATCGAGCGAAGTCTCACCATTTTACTCATGGAACGATTTCATTTCACGCCCGAAGAAAGCGCACGCATACTCGACAAAAACCTCGAGAATGTCGAAGACGATAGGAAGGCGTTTCGAGACCTTGTGAAAAAACACCCTAAAATCAAGGTCGATCTGTTTTCCGCGCTGCCTCATTACAATTTCCTGGTTGAACATGAGCCCCATCAAACGGCGCTGAGTCACATACTGGTCAGTATGAAAACTAAACGTTTCTCCTGGGGGACTCGAGTCTTCTTGACGCTTATTATTCTTGGGCTGGTCATCGGTTGGGTGGCTTATCTTTTGAGCGAATCGAGCTCGACACCGTGAATTCATGAATTTTGTTTTTTATGTCTATTTATTAGTTTAATTCATTGTTTTTCTTGAAATAAATAATGACTGTATTATGAACGCGACACCTGCGTCGCAACATCACTGACGACCGCCTTCACCCGGAATGCTACTGTCTCTCTCGTCAGGCCTCGCCTTTTTTCAGCAGGATATTTCATGAAACTGACTTTCGTACTCATACTGTCCCTTGTCGCTAGCACCCTGGGTTTCAGCCAGGCCCCAAAGTCCGCAGAGGGTCCGCGTCAGAAAGCGAGCGCCTCGGTGCTCGGGCTTTCCAGTTATGATTATGAGTTTGGACGGCCGCTGCGGCCTGACGAACACAATTACCTTTGGTATCGGACCACACACGCAAAAGAAGCCGCTGAGATGGGCCTTGATCCCAAAGCTGTTGCCGACGGAATGGATACCTGGCACTGGTGGGTCGGTGTGGACAACCCAGGCTTCTGGCGTGACCTCGCCAATCTCACAGGCGGCAAACACAACTTCACCAACTTAAAACTCGACCTCCTACGCGTGATTCTGACTGTGCCACGGGCCGAGCGTTTTAAAGCCTTAGGGCTCATCAATGACCCCGATGCGGTCGCCGCCACCAAGCCTGACCAGTTCGGGTTGATGATAGATAGAATGAAGGACGGCACACTCACGTGGGATCCCGAGGTATTCGGTTATTCATCGGGAATCATCGGTCTGCAGATCTTCAAAAACGAAAAATACAATCCAAAACTCTGGTCCCTCCAAAAGTATCTCGACGAGCCAAAATCAGTTGAACCTCCTTATAAAATCGGGATGTCGTGCGCTTTTTGCCACATTGGATTCAACCCGCTTAATCCTCCCGCAGACCCTGCAGAGCCTACATGGGAAAACCTCACGTCCGCGATCGGCAATCAATATCTTCGCGAAGGCAAAGTCTTCGGCCAGCATCTTCCGCAGTCGTCCATAATTTATCATTACATCAACACACAAGAACCGGGGACAAGCGAAACCTCGCGTTTCCCTACAGACTCAATCAACAATCCGACTGTTATCAATTCGATTTACCGGCTTAAAGACCGTCTGACCCTGGCGAAAGAAGAACGCATCACTCCAGCCCAAAAAACAATGATCGAGTCGATGTACAAAAATGCAGGCGTCCCACTGAATAGCCCGATTGGAGCACTTGGAGGAACGGATACCGAACCAACTCTAAAGGTCCCTCATATCCTCACGGATGGCTCCGATTCGCTCGGCGTGTTGGTCGCGTCGGTCCGTGTCTATGTGAACGAAGGCATGATGTACAAAGACTGGTATAGTGCGTGGCCGGTGAACCCATTCAATATCAAAGACAGTTTCAAACGAGGCTTTACGCCTGGCGAGTTTGATATCATTGGCAAGGAACGCAAAGATCCGAACAGTCCGTGGATGCAAACAGAACGCCGCATGCCGAATATGGCAACCTTTCTTGAGTCTTACGATTCTTTTCCTTTGGCGCACTCAGCGAGTGGCAAAAAGTTTCTGACAAACGACAAAGACATCCTCACAAAAGGGAAAATAGTTTTTGCCGATAACTGCGCCCGTTGCCACAGCGGCAAGGTGCCCGAGAATTTGCCTAAGGATCCGGAAGGCCAAAAACAAGCGTGGCGGGCCCTTGTTCAAAAAGATGATTTTCTGAAAAACAATTATCTTTCCGATGACCAGCGGCACTCTGTCTTGGAAATTGGGACAAATGCTCAACGGGCTGAAGGCACAAACGCTCACGGTGGATCCACCTGGGGCCAGATGTCGAGTCAGACCTATAAAGACCTCCGTGCTGTAAAGATGGATCTCGTGGATTTCGATGCTCAAGGCAAAGCTATCCCGCTCTACAATCCATTGACGGGCAAGCATGACATCAAATGGTCGGGACCCACGGGATACTATCGCACGCCGACTCTCGTCAGCATTTGGGCGACGGCTCCTTTTTTACATAATAATGCACTTGGCTCCTACAAGGCTGACCCTTCGATCGAAGCCCGTATCGAGTCCTATAATGATGCCATGACGAAAATGTTATGGCCGGAGAAACGGTTGGGTGTGAAATCCATCAAAGTCACCAGCGAGGACACTTCGCTTCCGGATATTTTTCCTGGACTTCATAACGAGTTGAAGTCGCTTGACGGCCTTAAGCTCAAACTCCTTGAATTGCCGAAAGGCACACCTGTGAACCTCGCGATGAGTCTCAACCCCAAGTATGCTCCCGAGCTTGTCGAAGCCTACATCAGCGGCGTCTTAAACGGAAAACCACGGACGGAGTTTAAGAATTGGATCAATCGCAGGCGGGATGCAGGTATCAAAGCGATGGTCGCTAAAATGCTGGAACTCAATTCCTGTCCGGATTTCATCGAGGATCGTGGCCATACCTATGGCGCGCAACTGAGTGATGATGAGAAAAAAGCATTGATGGAATACGTAAAATATTTCTAAGAGGTTGGCCTTGTCGAAGTTGAAACATATAGCTTTGTCTTTCAGTTTGATGACAAGCGCTGGTCTCATGGCCGCGCCTGTTCCCAACGCACCTGTACGGATTGAAATGAAAAGCATCAGTTTTGGACCCAAGGCTATCGACATAGTCGAGGGTCAGTCAATTCAATGGGAAAACACGTCCCTCACTGACCACTCGGCTACGAGTGACGATGAGGGGAATACTTTCGATACGGGGATGATAGATCCGAAAAGAGCGTCAAAACCAGTCGAGTTCGCTAAGGCAGGCGTTTATCATTATCACTGCATGATGCATGGCCGGACTATGAGCGGATTGATCAACGTCAAACCCAAGTCATAGGTCTTTGATGGAAATGCCTTCCACCTTGAGGCCTTGAGTCGTCAGATATTCGTTGTTATAAAGTTTCGAAGCGGACCTTTCCCCAAGATCGCAGGCGATGGTGACTATTCGTTTCCCTCGTCCGAGCGATCGGGCCATCCGATAAGCCGCCGCTACATTGAGTGCGCTGCTGCTGCCAAGCAATAAACCATCATGATCCCTGACATGCTGGGCGATCGTAACAAGTTCCTGATCGGGGATCTGGTACGCATCGTCGAGCTCGGCTTCCTTGAAGTTGGCGACGAGCCGCATGATCCCAATACCTTCGGTAATAGAGGAGCCCTTAGAGGCGAACGTGCCTGTTTTGACGAAGGAATAAAGTCCTGATCCGTTCGGATCGACAAGCGCTGTTTTGATGAGCTTGTTTTGCTCCTTTAGAAAACGCGAAACTCCGGCTAGGGTTCCGCCTGTCCCGGCCGATGTTACAAAAGCATCAATGCGTCCCTCGGTTTGCTCCCAGATCTCAGGTCCCGTTTCCGTGTAATGAGCCTTGAAGTTTGAGAGGTTTTCAAACTGATTTGCCCACCAGAAATCCTTGGGATTTTCTTCCGCAATGCGGCGGGCCGTGTGATAAAAATGATTCGGGTTGGCAAAGGGAACAGCGTCCACCATGACCAGCTCAGCTCCGTAGAGCGAAACCATTTTGACCTTCTCTATCGTCTGGCCCTTGGGCATGACCACCGTTGCCTTCAGCCCCTTGACCTTAGAAACGAGGGCGATGCCAATGCCCGTATTGCCGGCCGTGCCTTCGATCACAGTCATACCAGGCTTTAAATCGCCGCGAACCAGCGCATCCTCAATCATGAACTTCGCCGCGCGATCTTTTACGGATCCCCCAGGATTCATAAATTCGCATTTGACGAAAATATCCGAGCCAGTGAGGCGACTGAGACTTTCGATACGGAGGAGGGGAGTCCTGCCGACGAGTTCGAGTTGATTGAATGCGCTTTTCATTAGTTTTTGCCTTCGGAGAATTGAAATTCCTGAAGGTTAAACACCTTGTTTTTAACTTCGCCCACGAGGACGATATTCGCTTCTTTTTTCTTCGAAAAGTCGGCTTTGTAGAAAATCTGGACCATACTTCCGCGCGAACGGGCGGCAACTTTGGTAAGGGTCTGGAATGTACCGTAAGACTGCACTTCAGAGACTTTTTTCAGGAGCTTCGTGGCGAGATCCTGCGTCAGAGCCTTGATGTCGTCTTCGCTGAGCTCTTTGCTTTTTTTCACTTCTACCGGTTTGTACCAGTCGCCATGAATATCGATGCCGAGGATTTTGACGTCGGTTTCTGGCTTGGTGCCGGTAGTTTTGACGTTTGAAATAGCGACCGCTACGTCAACGCCTTTGGTGATTTCACCGAATATCGTGTGTTTGCCGTCGAGGTGAGGCGTCGGGGCTACTGTAATGAAAAACTGGCTGCCGTTGGTATTCGGACCTGAGTTGGCCATGGAAACCGTTCCGGCCTTGTCATGTTTCAAAGCGGGATTAAATTCGTCCGGGAAAGAGTAACCAGGACCACCATTACCTGTACCCTGAGGATCGCCGGTTTGCACCATAAACCCAGGCACTACGCGATGGAACAAAAGGCCGTCGTAGAATTTGCTTTTTGCGAGAGTCACGAAATTGGCAACCGTTTGAGGAGCCTTATCGGGAAATAAACGCATTTCCATCGTGCCCATAGACGTACGAAGCGTCGCGGTCAGTTCTTGAGTCTGGGCTGCAGGGGCTGCCGCAGCCGCGGGTGCTAGCGCTTTGTCTTCGGCAAAAGCCGTCTTAAAACAGAACAAGGGCAAAAAGAAAACGATTAAAAAGCGGCGCATAAAATTCCTTTCGCAGAATAAACTGCCGCCAGTATACCATTCCCATGGCTGAATCAAAGTCCGAAGAAGGCGGGTCTTTTTGACTGATTTTAAATGAAATCAGAAAAAACAAATTGCTGCGAAAAAAGCTGTGCGAAATGTTTGCGGGACAAGGGGGCGAGCCTCGATACTTTCGGTCCGGTCCTCAGTAAAATTCCGAGTGAAGTCGATCACCTGCATGACCTGTACCCGACGTAAGATTTGCCTGTGTTTGAAGCCTTACGAATGAGAGCAGCCTGACCGAAAAAGAGTTATGGCCCTAGTTTGGTGCCCGGGAGTGCCACATGCGTAATGTCCTGCTACTTTTGTTTCTAAGCTTGAGTGCCGCTCCTGCGTGGTCACAGACGAGACGCATAGTTACCTACATCGACGATGTTCAAGAAGAACGCAAAACAACGCGATGGACTTTGACTGAATGGCTTCGCATCAAAGAACGCATGAAAATGATGGATGTCTGGCTCGCGATGTTTTCAAAGCCGCAAGAAAAATTCGCCCCAGAACTCAGCTTTTCCTATGCGAAAAGCGTAGGGACCAATTCCTATGAACTCGGGACGCTGGCAGGATTTGAGACGGATAAAAAACGCACGATGGCGCCGGACCATGCGGAGGACGGACGTCTTCAGTTTTGGTTTACCAACCTTGTCTCAGGCACAACGGGACTGCGGACCCTTGCTATCGATCTAGGGATTGAAGGCCGTATTCATAATCGTTTCGTCGAGGGTCTTCCTCTCGTAAGCGATCCAGCAGCGGCAGCTTATAAAGTCGGCTCGGAAAAGGTTCAGCAGGGTGGCTTGAACTTACGCTTATTTGGTGCCAACACCCAGGACTCGTCGCTCGTCGTGAAATTTGGGAAATACGACCACGACACGGGTTTTGTGATGAATGCAAGACAGAGTGGTCAGTATTTCGGTGGTGAAATGAGCCTTTACTTTTTGAGCATCCTAGGGGCTGAAGCGAACTACTACCAATATATGGATGGTAAGGTGCGCGCGGGCGATAGCGTCGATTATCTGGGCTTTCTTGAGATATATAACATACGCGTCGGCTATGGGGAGTCTCTTCAGAACTGGCAATGGAAGGATTCGGTCAATCTCTACAAGACGCATGAGAACGATCGCTTTCTGATGCTGAGACTTTACTTCTAAAAATCGCCTTTGACCTCGGTCATTAAACGGGCTAGTTTTAAACCAAACGCTTACCAGAGAGGTAGCCGCTATGGTTCAGCTAAGCATTCCGTCCCTGCTGGTCGCTCTACCTAGTATGACTGATCCTCATTTTTCCCGATCGGTTATTTTACTCGTCCATCACGCGCGGGACGGCGCAGCGGGCTATGTTATCAATAGGCCGCTGCCGTCATCGCTCCGGGATTCGTCATTTCAGAACCGTTACCAGATTCCCACGCACATTCCCGTCTGGATGGGAGGCCCTCTTTCTACCAACAATGGTGTTGTCCTTCACAACGAAGGCCGTGATGTGAGCGCGACCTACTCATTTGGGTCCGTTCGGATCAGCGTCTCGGAGGAGGCCATTGATGGTCTCATCGATTCCGCTGAAGCCGGAGTACAGTCGGAACATATTCGTCGAGGTCATCAGCCCTACCGCTTTATCCTGGGCCAGGCGTCGTGGGCCTCCAAACAGCTCGAAGCGGAGCTGAAGGCCGGGATGTGGATACAGAAGCCTATGGACGAAAAACTGGTCTTTGCAACCCCTTGGCAAGAGATCTGGCCTGAGGCTTTTGCCGATTTGGGCATTCATCCGCTTGACATCAAACCCAGCGTGCAAAGTTATCTCAACTGATTGACGCGGCACTCGTCTAGAGAATCGACTTAAACTTGTTCCGATCCGAGTTTTCTTTGTGATATGACTGACTTCTCTAGACGACAGTCAAAAAAGGCTTGTCGAGAGCGAAAGAAAGCATATCAATGGACGTGGGCGGCGTTGATGAACTTCGTGGCCCGGCGGTAAGCAAAGCAATACGAGGACTTATGAGAATTACGAACCCTCATCTCAAACCCGGTCAAAAGCAAGTCATCATCGTAGGAGGCGGATTCGGTGGCGTTCACGCTGCGAAAGAACTCGCCAATCGTGATGACCTCCAGGTAGTCCTCATCGATCAGCGCAATTATCACCTCTTTCAGCCTCTGCTTTATCAGGTTGCCTCGGCTGCGCTCAACCCGTCGGACATCGCGGTGCCAATCCGCGGCATTTTCACGAAATTTCAGAACATTAGTGTCCACCTCGGTCGCGTCGAGAAAGTAAATCTCAAAGAACGCACAATTACGGGCGGATCGGGTGAACAACTCTCCTACGATTACCTCATCTTGGCCTGCGGTGTGCGGCATAGCTATTTCGGTAAACCTGCTTGGGAAAACTTTGCTCCGGGACTTAAAACACTGGAACAAGCAACGGAAATTCGCCGCCGCATCCTCTCTGCATTTGAACTTGCGGAAAACGAACCCGATCCTGCGAAACAAAAAGCCCTTCTGACGTTTGTGATCGTGGGCGCGGGACCGACGGGTGTCGAACTCGCGGGCGCGATTGCTGAAATTGCGACTAAGGTTCTCGTCGATGATTTCCGCAATATCAAGCCCGAAACTGCAACCGTCCTCCTGCTTGAGATGGGACCCAGGGCACTGACTATGTTTGCCGAAGACTTATCCAGACAGGCAGCGAAAGACCTCAAGGATCTAGGTGTCGAGCTACGTACCGGCGTGAAGGTTGATAGCATCGACGAAAAAGGGGTGGTATGTGGCGATACCCGAATCGAGTCACCTAACGTGTTCTGGGCTGCTGGGGTGGAAGCGGACGAAATCAGCAAAAGCCTTGGAGTGGAACTCGATCGCGCCGGCCGCATCGTTATTGGTCCCGATCTCTCGATTCCGGGGCATCCTGAAGTGTTTGTGTCCGGTGACCTAGCCCACCTTGAAATAGACGGTAAAGTGATGCCCGGCCTTGCCCAGTTTGCAATTCAGACGGGCAAATTTGCGGCCAAAAATATCAAATTCAGCATGAAAAGCCAGCCCCGCAAAACGTTCAAGTATAACGATAAAGGTCAGATGGCGACGATTGGGAAACGAAAAGCCGTCCTGCAGACCAAGTCGATTAAAATGCACGGATACTTCGCCTGGCTTGCATGGCTTTTGGTGCATCTTCTCTCGCTTGTCGGCTTCCGCAATAAAATGACTGTCCTTACCGAATGGTTCTGGAGCTATGTCTTTTCAAAACGAGGCGCCCGTCTTATCACACAAAAAGAATGGCGCTTTGGCAAAGATTTGGGGCCTACACCGACTCCTCTTGCGGCACCGGCTCCCCTCAGTGTTCAACCAGCAGCAAAAGCTTGATTTTCAGCGTTCCCTTGGCTTCCCGGATTCCGGGGAGCCTTTTTTACGAGCTCTAAATGAGTGAAATAAGCCATTGAATCAAGGCAATAGTAGCGTAAACTGTGGCGCCTAAAATAGCGATCAATACGACCATCGCACCCATAATAAACCAACGATCGGCAGACTTGGCCTGAGGGTTCGCAAGGTTTTTCTCGAGGAGTATGCGGTTTTTCTCGTTGGATTTCCAAACCGCATCAAAGAGGTCGCCAGCTACCGGCACAATGCCAATGACCGAATCCACAAGGATGTTGAAAATCATTCGAACCAATGTCCAACGTGAGATATTCATCTTCATGGCTGCAAATACAATGTAGGTCGAGATGAGGCTTGTGAAAGCATCCCCTATGCCGGGTATGAGCCCTATAATGGGATCAAGGCCGATGCGGAATCGGGTGCCGGGTATGAGGAAAGCGTCGTCGAGGAGGTAGCTCAGACGGCGAATGAAAGCAAGTTGGCGGTTATCAGATGAGTTCATAATGATCCCAGGCTATTTTCCCGTACGAGAGTGCGCAAGGCCTATGATAACTTTGAATCGATTCTCCTTTCATCACATTCTTAGGGAAAAGCCGTGAAATCTCATTCCATTGAAGCTGCAACTGACGAGATCTTCAAGCATTTCGATGAAAGTGGAATCAAAGCGATAAAACTTGCGACTCCTCTTGGGCTCGGCAAACCCAATCAGTTGCTCAATGCTCTCTATAATCGCGTGAAAAAAGACCCGACTTACAGCCTTGATATTTATACAGCTCTATCCCTCGACCTGCCTGAGCCGAAGAGCGCGCTAGAAGGCCGTTTTTTAGGGCCTTTCATCAAGCGTCAGTGGGGCGAGGATTATCCGCGTCTTGACTACCTGAAAGACTTAAAGACGAGCGGGCTGCCGGCTCACATCAATCTTCACGAATTTTATGTGAATGCCGGAGCGTTCAAAAACACGCCTTACATGCAGCAGAAATACCTCAGTATAAACTACACACATGTCGCTCAAAGCCTAGCGGATGTGAAGGTGCAGATGATTGTCCAGCTGGTTGCCAAACGCGGTGAGTCTTACAGCTTGAGTGGCAACACCGATCTGACGCTTGATATACGCGACCTCTTGGCAAAGGAGGGCGAAAGGCTGTTTATGGTTGGCGTCGTGCATCCGGATTTGCCTTTCCTCGGTGGCGAGGCCGTCGTCGATGCGGCCTTTTTTGATTTGATCGTCGAAAGCCCTGAGGTCACACACAAGCTCTTTGCAGTCCCGCGTGAGCCCCTCACAGAGGTTGATACCGTGATAGGGTTGCACGCGAGTCAAATCATCGAGGACGGGGGAACCCTCCAGATCGGAATCGGATCGTTATCCGACAGCCTTGTGCAGGCGCTGCTTTTGCGTCAGTCAGATAATGAGCGTTACCGGAAATTAGCGGCAACGTTCGTGGCCCCTCATTTTCCTGAGCACAATCGCCTTGAGCTCAATCGATTCGAATCGGGTCTCTATGGGACGAGCGAAATGGTGATGGATGGTTTCATGCACCTTCGTGAAGCGGGCATTTTGAAAAGGACGGTCCAGGATAAGGGTCAGGCTATCTATCTTCATGCGGGTTTTGCCCTCGGATCACAGGTTTTTTATGACTGGATGAACACGCTCAGCGCCGTTGACTTCCAAGGGTTCGCAATGAGCCGTATCTCCAAAATAAATGATCTCTATGATAGTGACGAGAATTCCCTTCGCCGGCAGCGGGTGAAAGCTCGATTTTTTAATACGTGCATGCAAGTGACTCTTCTCGGGGCCGCCGCATCCGAGACTCTGGAGGATGCCACTGTTATCAGCGGTGTGGGAGGGCAATACAATTTTGTGGCGATGGCTCACGAACTCGATAAGGCTCATTCCATACTCATGCTGCGAAGCACGAGCTATCGGGACGGAAGGGTGCAGTCAAACATAGTCTGGAACCACGGCAACCTCACAATTCCAAGGCACCTGCGAGATGTTGTGATCACAGAGTACGGGATCGCGTTTCTGCGCGGCAAATCCGATGAGGATGTAATCAAAGCGCTTTTGAATATTACTGATAGCGCTTTTCAAGCGGAACTTTTAAAAAAAGCCAAGGCTCAGAATAAAGTGTCACAGTCTTATGAAATTCCTGCCTTCGCCGCTCAGAATGCGAGTGCTAGTATTAAGTCGCGATTAAGATCGAACGAAGGATTTTTTAAAGTGTTTCCTTTTGGAAGCGACTTCAATCCCGAGGAATTGAGGATCCTAAGAAGTCTCGTGAGTTTGAAGTCACAAGGTTCGATTGAAAGATGTCGTTCGATTTTGAAAGGGCTTTTTACCGATCACAAGCCCTTTGCGTCCGAACTCACGCGTATGGGATTCGGATTTGGGCCGCGTGTGGGATTTAAGGATCGTCTCATACGTTATGCGTTTTTGGGGAGTCTTGGATCTAAGGAGAGGACTGAAGATTGCGTCTAACGTGAAGAATACATCGACCCCGAATGAGTTGGTACAGCCATTTATTTTCATGAGTCTATAGACCCGCTTTCTTTTGATGCTTCGGTATGATCGACGTTTTAATCTGTTTTTGGACGGTGAATACCGAGCTTGCGATAGGAGCAATCAAGGAACAACCGAATAGAAGAAGGTTCAATTGTTTTCCCTTGTCCATACTCGCTTGGACTGGATCGATGGAAACGACGCTTCCGATTACTCCGTTTCAAGGTTTGAAAATTTAACATACGACACCTTGTCAACGATCACGAGATCTTTCAAAACCGCTGACTTAATCGCCATTCATGAATCCATCTTATGATTTGGCCTGCTCAATAATATCAGAAAAATAGTTCCTATGTTAGACTTGATGTGCCCACCCACGTTATCTTTGAGGTGCGATTCTCAGTGAAAATATTAACACTGCAAATCAAGGCGTCGTATGGGTTCTGGAAGATGATGATCAGATGCGCCGTATCTTAAAATCTCTTCTGCAGTCCTATCGCTGTCAATATTTTAAAACTTTGGAAAATTTTAACAGCAAGTGGAAAAAGGCTTTGAAAAAACCAGTGCTACTTTTGGCCGATTTATCTCTTCCCGATGGAAGTTTCATGAGCTGGATGGAAATCAACGGTACTTTCAAGGACGTGACTACGAAATGCATAGTCATATCAGGGCAGCAGGATATTGGGGATATGAGAGGTTGCCTCGACCTCGGTGTACTGGATTATATCGTTAAGCCGTTCGTTCCCGCAGAAGTACAAATCAAGGTCGAACGTGTTTTTCAAGAGTTGAGATTGCCTTGGGCATTGAACCCGACAGCTCATTCAGTATCCTTAGATCTCAACGGAACGACACTGACGTCAAAACAATTTCAAATTTTCTCTCTGCTTCATTCAGCTTATCCTCAAGGTGTTACGCGGATTGAAATTCAAACCTTAGTTTCGCAGAATACTAAGGTGAATGAGAAAAATCTCACGGTTCACCTTTCCCTGCTTTGAACGAAATTGAGAGAAATTGGCTTAAAGATCCTGCATCAGAACGCGGTTTACAATCTAGAAGTCCTATGAGAATTTCTTCCTTTCATTTGTAGCCGAGGAATACTTGGATACTGCCCAACCCCGTAGGAGTTCCCCCACCCCCGTATATGAGGTGCCTGCCGTTTGCTGTGAAGAGCAGGCTGTCTCGGGAAGGTGTGTCGATCTTTGCAGATGCACCACTCACTCCGGAGCTCGCATCACCGGCAACTCCTGAACCAAACATTCGATAACTATTATTAACAGTGAGTGCGCTGCAGAATCCGACCGTATTATCCACGCAAAGCACCCGAATGCGTCTATTGGTAGATTCAGCTAGATAGACATTGCCTTTATCATCACTCTGAACGGCGTTCATCGCCGATATTGCGCTTGTCCCTGCACTCGTATCACTGATGGCATCTCCCGTTGTTCCCGTTCCGAGGGCCCGATAGATTTTGCCAGTTGGCAAAACCTTTGATGCGCAAAACCCGCCGTTGCCATTGCTACAGTAAACCCGAACAAAGAAATTGCTGCTGTCACCCAGGATCAGGTTGTTCCAGGGGTCAACGTCAATGGATGTCAATGTCCCTACAGCCGAGCTAGCCCCAGTTGCCGCATCCAAAGCATTACCCGTAATGCCCGTTCCCAAGATTCGATAGAGGTTGCCGATCGTTTTACTCACACACAGACCGCTTAAATTTCGGCAGTACAGTCGAACGCGAAAATATTGAGCATCGGCGATCCAAATGTTGCCTTGGACATCCAAAGAAATATCAGCTGGCTGGCCCAGTCCGGCCGATACTCCAGGCGTGTTGTCAGCCGTATCGATTGCGGTGGTATTGCCAATGTAGCGATACATGTAGCCCGAAGCTTTGCCTGAACAGGCTCCCGTGATCGTGCCACACACTAACCTGATCGTTCGGTTTGTGTTGTCAGCGAGGTAGAGATTGCCATCACTGTCAACTTCGACTCCCGTTATTGTTCCAATGGAGTTCGCAAGAGCAAGGACGTTGTCGACGGCATTTCCAGTGACCGCGTTTCCGGCGATGACATAGGAATGACCCAAGGTTTTGTTGAAACAAAAGCCGGCATTACTCACGTCGTAGCAAATCACCCGGGCCACAAAATTAGTGGCATCTGCAAAGTAGATGTTTCCGAAAGGGTCTTCCGCCAGCCCCTGAGGAAGCCCAACAGGAGTTAGGAAAGCGTTCAAGTTCCACCCGAGTGATGCCGCACCGACACCTGCCAGTTGATAGTGATAGTCTGGGAGTTTGCCATCGCAGACTTTGCCTGGAGCTGAAGATGAGCAATGAAGTCGAATTCTACGGTTCGTCGCATCAGAAAAGATCATGTTTCCCACGGAGTCGATCGCCAGACCTCGGGGAGAACCGATGGCGACCGAGACTGCAAGTGTGTTGCTAGCTCCATCCGTGCTGGCACCTGTTCCGGATATTCTGTATGAATTTCCTGAAGTTCTACCGTTACAATAATAGTCCTGAGACGCATTAAAGCAGAGGGCTCTTATGCGGTTTCCGGTCGCAGAGTTATCTGTAAAGTAGACGTTGCCTGCTGGTGATACGGCCATGCCGTTTACAGCGGAGACTGCCGCCGTCGTTGCTGTAATGTTGTCGAGGCCATCGCCGAGCGTTCCTGTGCCTGAGACACGATAGGTATTGTTAACTGTTTTACCTGAGCAGAAATGATTAGTGCCGGATGTCGTCTGGCAAAGCACTCGAATCCTGCCGTAGGTGAGATCCGAGAAGTAGAGGTTACCTAAGCTGTCTATCGCCTGGGCTCCAATGTTCCCGAGATTTGCCGCAAGGGCCGGGATGTTGTCGGAGGCGTCCCCGGCGATGCCGGTTCCAATCAGATTGTAAATATTACCCACAACTTTGCCAGCGCATGGATTCAGCACATTGTTCGCGCAAATTACCCGGATTTTGCGGAAGGTATTATCAGCAACGTAGACGTTGCCTTGGCTGTCGACTGAGACGCCGTATGGAGTTCCTATGCCAGTCGTTTTAGCCACAGAATCGTCAAGCCCATCGACGCTCGATCCAGTGCCGGCAAGGTGGAACGCATATCCGATCGCTTTACTGTTACAGAAACCAGGAGCCCCGGGGTTATAGCAGTAAGCCCGCACCCGAAAATTTGTGGAGTCGGCTAAAAACATATTTCCATAGGTATCAAAAGTTATTCCATAAGGTTCGCCCGTTGCCGTCGCCGAGCCAAGGCCGGCGTCACTTCCATCATCGGAACCATCTGTTCCTGCAAAACTATAGATTTTATCGAGCAAACGATTTTTGCAGTAATAGGCTTGGATCGACTCTTTGCAAATGACATTGAGACGGCCGGGAGCGCCTCCAAATATCAAATTGCCAAACGGGTCGACAGCTATAGCCCAAACGCTGCTCAGAAAGGTCTGGTTCAAGGGATCCTGCCCGAGGTACCTGCCGCTTGACGTAAGCTTGTGATGAGTTCCAGGAGCGAGCTTAAGCCTCAATTCACGTTTATTGCCGTCGAGGGTCCCATCGGCCTTCCATTGCTTGGCTGTTACATATAGGTTATCGCTCGTTCCATTGTCGACATAACTGATTGATTCCTTGCCAACAGTCGTCGCAACTGGACTGGCATAAATCTGCTCGTTGGGTGAATCTGATTTAAAGACGGCATAGGTGATGGAGCCGGATTGACTGGGATCAAAAGCTTGCCACTCGGCTGCAACTGTTCGATTGGGGCTAGCAAGGGACATCCGCGTCAAGCCTTGAAAGCGCTCGTCCGTTTTGGTTTGTACGGACGCCCTTGCTCCACTGCTATTTCGATTTCCTGCGCGGTCGTAGGCAATTACTTCATAATAATACCAAGTGAATGCATCCAATCCACTGTCGACACAATCGGTTTGAGTTGTGATGCAGGCCACAAAGTTATCGTTGCCAAGTGGGAAGCCGAGGGATGGCGGAGCACCCGGAGCAGGGATAGCCGAGACGGGTGCCCAGGCCTTTCTTACGACGAGATACTGCGTGGCATCGGCAATGGGCGGCCATGAAAGGGCTATAGATTGTTGTTGAGTGCTGGCTGTGAGCGTGGGCACTGCAACCGGTGCTGCGGTATCCCAAACAAATTGAAAGGGACTTGATTGCGATTGAATATTTCCGGCCGTATCCCCGGCGCGAGCCGTAATTGTGTAGGTCTTAGCATCTTTCAGCAAAGGCGTGGGAATCGAAATCTGATAGCTTTCGTTGGCGATTTTGATGGCTTGAGTGTAGGTAGGGCAAGGGGCCCCAAAGGCGGTCATAGCGGGATTCAGGCAGGTCTCTCCATCGGACACCGAAATGATCGCCGATGTAACTGCGCTTGTCGCATCCGAAATCTTCAAAGGAATAGAAAACTTTGGGCCAATCTGGGTATAGGGGCCAAAGCCAGCTGGACTTATGAATTCTATAGTGGGTGGTGTTGCGTCTTTGAGCCAGGTATAAGAAAAGGAACTGGCTTTTCTATCGTTTCCATCCGCAGTGACGGCGATGATGCAAAGAGTCTTAGTCGCATCCACCCCCAAATCGTCCCGGATGATATCATCGGCTTTTTTTAGTTCGGATAGCTTAGCATTGTCGCAGAGAGTGCTATCACTTTGAAGAGCGTACTGATAGCCCAACAATGAGGGGCCGGTTAGTGCGACGGAAAGAGTCTGGTCTTTGGACGGATTTGTGGGAAGGCCTTGCAGCGCCGCTGAGCCGGGAATTGCGATCGGGGATGTTTGACCCACTTCTTGTTCTTTCCCCTTTGAATGACAATTGCAAAGCAGCAGTAAGGTTGCAAACAAGGGAAGCCGAGGTATGCAATTAAATTTCACCAAATATCGTTCGAACATAGGACCACCTAGGTGTGACTGATGAATTCAATTCTTTGTTCGTCCATTCCATTGTCTAACTTTATGATGTTTCCAAGAGTATTTATTCTTATCCCAACAGTATCGATAATATGCCATATTCATTGGTGTCTATGACTACGTAATTTTTTAAACTACCTTGACTTGCACTCGATTTGTAAACAAATCGAATATTCTGAAAAGTCAAACAGTGAGTCCCTCATGGTCGTAATCGGAAAGATCCAAGGTGTCCGCGTAGTCGGGGTCTGCCAAGTTTCTAAAGGTCATACCGGATACGATTTTGGAATGAAAAATTTCTGGTTTGATGAACTCTAGATCAGCATTGGCCATCGATTCGAACATGTAGTTCTGCGCCTTGGTCATGTCCCCCTTCCCAAGATAAGCGAGACCGAGGTTGAACTGAAGGCGAGCGAGCATTGCTGGGTCATGAATGAAGCACAGGGCCGATTTGTGCTGTTCGATGCCTTTGTCAACTTGGTTGTCGCAGACAAAAGCCATTCCAACGACATTCAAAGTCGAGGCGAGCTTTAAATTGAAAGGCTTGTTTTCTTTTGTTAAATCCAAATATTCCTTCAAGTTATTCGCGACAGTCAAGCCTGCCTGCGCGATAGGCTGCTCATCGTCGATTTGTAAAGCTCTTTCGAAGAAAGCTCTCGCTTTGTCCGTTTCGAGTAGGGCAAGAGATTTTACGGGGCGGTTCAAGCGAAGATTCGTTTTTGCAAGTTCGGTCATGGCCAATACGCTTTTGGGATTCAATTTCGTAGCCAGTTCCCAGATTGCCTCTGCTCGAAGGTATTGGCGAAGATGCATAAAGTAACTACCAGATGCGACAAGAAATTTGAATTGATATCCGGTTGTCTTGGCTACCGCTACGATCTCTTTGAGGAGGTCTGAAGAGCTTGACTTTGAATGATCGATAATGATGCCCGCGATTTCTGATAATTGAATGTCCAGGGAGCTACAGACGCTGGTGCTGTTCATTGCCTTTTCGAAGATTTGAAATTGGAATGGCTTTTCAAGAAAAGAGGTAGAGCTGATTTCTTCGAGAATTCGAAAATCCTCTTTGCCCGCGAAGCCGCAGAGGATGACAGTTGGTGTATGACTCATCCTGGGGTGGCTACGGATTCTATTGTAAAAGCTAAGTCCGCTAACGCCCCTAAGTTTCCAGTCCATAACAACGACTTGGTAAGTCTCATTCTGCATCGCTTTCCAAGCTTCATTACCAGTTAGGTAAGTATCGACATTACGGAAACCAAGGTGGCGGAGATATTTTTTTATTGTCGTAACTAACATGATGTCAGAATCCACGACAAGAGCCCGATCATTGATATTGTGATATCTGCGCTGAAGGATGCGATCGCAATGAATCGTCCTGTTTACGCATAAGCTATCGTTACCCCTGAACAGTTACGTTAAATCTATCTGATGATGAAAATTGAGTCTGTATAGTTAGTTGCATTAGAAAGCAATAGCGTTGACATTTTCACGACTTTCTTGAGGGACAGGGAACTCTGTTACACTGACTTTCGCGAACTGAACGTCTAGGGCATCCTCTGATGCTGTGGAAAACGGTCTTACCTTGAATGAGAGACAGCTTTATAAATATGGCATATTGATTGCTTCCTTTCTCCCAAGAAGTCTGTTCTTCTTCCGCAAAAAGGAATCAATTTATGCCTCGTACATCAGCAGCCCGAAAAGTCGAGCCCCAGATCGTCGCTGTGATCAACGTCAACGCTATCGAACTCCTGACCAGCCAGCATCGTGAAGTTGACAAACTTTTTGATGAGTTTGAGCAGCTTGGCGAGCGCGCGTTTAAAGCCCGAATGCAAACTTTTGAAAAAATCGCTCATACACTTACCTGTCACTCGATGATCGAAGAAAAGATCTTTTATCCTGCCGCGCGTAAATTTGAAAAGGAAACGACCCTTGAAGCCTATGAGGAGCATGACGTTCTCAAAAGCCTTATGAAAAAGATATCGCTCCTCGAGCCTGGAGACGAAACATTTTTAGCGAAAGTCAGAGTTATGAAGGAGATTGTTCAACATCATGTGAAAGAAGAGGAAGGCGAGTTTTTTCTCAGAGTTCGGAAGAACTTGGGAGATGACATCCTGATCGAACTTGGAACGCAGATGCAGGTGATGTTTGATAAGCTCGATGCCACTCATCCTGAACCGACCCCTCGTTACCTGAAAAAGGCCAAATGAATCATAGTAGTACACGTCAAAAAAGAGCGGCATTCCTAATGGAAAGTCGCTCTTATTGAAAGCCAAGTCTGTTGTCAAAATCTTACAGTCGGTCTCAGTGAACGGGACGAGCCATTCCAAAGTTTTCACGACGTTCTGTCGTGACGATTTCGTTACGCGGCATACCTGTAATTCCGCCAAGAGTCGCCGCTACGGCGCCAAGAATAAGAGCAATAAAGCTGAGGATTGCGGCCTTCGAAATATTTCGGGCTGCAACATCACCCACCTCGCGTGCTTTTTGCTCAGCCGCACCTTTTGCCTGCTCGAATTTTTGTTTGGCGACTACAGCGCTTGCCTGCCATTTATCAACAGTTTGACTGGCTTGTTCCGGAGACATAGTGGTGCGTGCAACCAGAACATTTACGACGGCTTGTTTGTCAGCCTGGTTCAAAGTAGCTTGACCGTTTGAAAAAACCCGATCGATCAAACCGGAAAGTTCGGCATCTGTCGCGCCTGGGTTGGCAGCTGCACCTTGCGCTGTGTTGCCGGCATCAGTTGCCGCCGACTGCGCTTGTCGTTGAAGATTTTCAGGCTGAAGGGCTGGTTTACCAGTCTGGCGAAGCATGGTTGTTGCTTCCGATTTGATGCTGGATAGATCGATCCCATTCTGTTGAAGCTGGTTTTTCGCCATGTCGCCGATTTGTGGCGCTATGCTGGCAACGCCCTGACCGACCATAGACGCGCCGGATTTTACCACACCAGCCATACCTGAAATGGCGCTCGTCATCATCGAATTGACGAAATAAAATGCGATCAAGGCTGTGAATGCCCATGTAAGCAATCCGTGCAGTGACGACTCAAGACGACGGTTCATACCAGCGAGTCGCCCTGCAATCCATCCACCTGCAAAAAGCGAAATAATAGTCGTAACGGCAAACCAAATACCGGTTCCGGTCGCAAGGCCCGCCAAAGGATTTTGTTCTTTCAAAGGATCGATCGTACTCGCACCGATTCCGAGTCCAAGCAGGCTCAATAAAAGCTGAACAGCGAGGGCTACGACCACACCGCCTAAGACGGCGGGCCAGGATATGCGTTTCACTATAGATAACGGACGATCCATGTCTAAATACTGAGTGTCTGTCATAAAAACTCCTTTATTGCGTTACAAGTCGATACTCATAAGAGGTAACAAATCCTCCTAAGCTCCGTCTGCGAAGTGTCCTTGCAAATTCGTGCCCAAAGTTGACAAGTCTCCGAAAATTACCAAGACCAAAATTCTTTCAAATTGGCTGAACATGTGAGAGTTACCCTTAGAGCATAGGCGTATGAAAGCATAGCGTTGCAAGGTCTCGATAAACGTGCCTTGATTAAGCCTTCGATTTTCTGGTTTGCTGACTGAAACCTCTTTTCGAGGGACCCCAACCAACATGAGTGAGGAGAAAATATGCAAAGATTCGGTAGCACTCGTAAGCTTTCAACAGGTCTTTTTGGTCTGGCACTCATATTGGGTGCTGCAGCGTGTTCGCATGGCGAGAATAAAAACGTCGATAAATCGGATGTTTCAAGCACCGATACGCAGTCTGCCCACTCTACGGATGGGACCGACACCCGAACAACCAGGACTACGCACGCAGAAGCTCGTATTAAAGAAGCAACTAACGATGCCAAAGTTCAGACTAAAAAGTCAGCGCATCGAGTTCAGGCTGCTGCGGATCGCACCGCCGCTAAAGCTCCAGCCGAAGGGAGTGAAGAAGAATATGCGGCGAACGTCGACGCCGCGATGGGCGACAGTTCCAACACTAGCGCCAATGCCTCGGCAAATTCAGTCGCTTCCACCGACGCAGGTGCCGATTCATCAGCGGCCGTCAATCCGCAGGCTGATAATTCGAAGGTCAATCGCATCAGCAATGGTGTTGTTGGACTATCTGCTGAGCAGCAAGGTAACAGCAAAACTGATGTCGAAATCACCCGTAAAATTCGTCGTGCCATCATCAGCAACAAAAGTCTTTCGACCTACGCACACAACGTGAAGATCATTACCCGCGACGGGCGCGTTGTGCTCAAGGGACCGGTTCGTTCTGTGGATGAACGCAGGATAATCGAAGATTCCGCAGTGACTGTCGCGGGTGCCGATCACGTTTCCAGTGGACTCGAAATCAAAATGAAATGAAATGATAATCCCTAAGAGGCAACGGCCGCATTCCAAGATCAACGGGAGTACGGTGCCTCTTTGTCCGCGTATGAAATTTACGTCTTACCACTCTCTGAGATTTCGACAAAAAAAAGCATTCCTGCATATTTCTTCCAGCATATCCACGTATTATATGTATTTTCGTAAGGAATGGTCTCGGCCAGCCACTTTCGATGCATGCAAAAAATTTCTGATTCCGTTTGAATAGCCCTACGCCCCGCTCAGAGCTTAGGAAGAGTTTGGCTAAGAAGCGGACCGTCTCGCCTTAAAGGGTGTTTCATGACACTGAGTTCAGACGATAGCAAAACACGTAAGCAGGGCTCCCAGAGTCTAAAGACTTGTAAGCATTCTCTCTCTGCTTTGCTGGTCGAAGATGCGCCTGAGAATCAGTTTTTGATAAGCAAAATATTAGGGAACTGCGCTATCGCGGTGGAAATCGCCAATGACGGCGCGGAAGGTGTGCGAAAAGCACTGGCGGGTACGTTTGACTTTATCTTGATGGATATGCATATGCCTGTTCTCGACGGCTATGATGCCACCCGGTCCTTGAGAAAACTTGGATACGATCGTCCCATCATCGCCCTCACCGCCGACTCCCTTGCAGAAGACCACGTCCGTATCCTTGGTTGTGGCTGTGATGCTCATCTCACTAAGCCGGTCGATTTCCGCTGCCTTTTGGAGACGATCGAAGCCTTACTTACGAATGCTGCGAACCGGCATTATGTGGTAGATGATATTTTTCAAAAATAAAAGTTCCGAGAGGCAACACGGAAGCGACATAAGAGAGAAACCATACTCTTTTAGTCCATTTGAGCTCCATCGCTGCAAAGTTCGCGAGGAGTATGTATACGAGGAATAAAAAGCCATGAGCCATTCCTACGAACCGAACGGCTTCTGGATGTCCAAAGAAATATTTGAGCGGCATAGCGATCAGAACGAGAATCAGAAAGGAGCTTCCTTCGAGGCGACCTATCCAACGGAAAATGTTGATCATAAACTTTGACTCCAGTCTTAAGATGGAACGGATGGGGAGCGTACTGAGTAGGACTTGTAAACCGCTCCTAAGTGAAGCTCAACGAATATTCAGACAAAGGGTCCCGACTAAGTGACATGTATTGTCTGTCGTTTCATAGAGGTGTCCCTTGTCTCTCCTCAAAATTTCGAACAATCGGTCGCAGCTCGTAAATCGCCTCTTATTCTCGCGATCGATGATGAAGTAGCAACTCGGTATGGCCAAGTATGGGCGCTCAGGCAGGCCGACTTCCGGGTACTCGAAGCCGGCACGGGACAGGAAGGCCTCGACCTTCTTAAAGAAAAACCCGATTTGATCGTCCTTGACGTTATGCTTCCCGATATTTCAGGTTTTGAAGTCTGCCGTACAATTAAAGCAAACCCTATAACGTCAGCCATACCCGTTCTCCATATGTCCGCCTGTTATCTTTCCTCCACAGATAAAACGCAAGGGCTTGAATTGGGTGCTGATGCTTATCTTATTCATCCGGTGGAAGCTCCTGAGCTGCTCGCGACCGTGAGGGCACTCCTACGCGTGCGTGAGTCGGAAACCCGGGCAAACGGAGCCGCGCGCCTATGGCAATCCACTTTTGATGCGATTCAAGATGGTGTCTGCCTTATCGATGATCGTGGCTTTATCCTCAGCGGAAACCGTGCTCTCGGTCAAATTATTCATCGTTGGGAGAACGAGATCCGTCTTGATCAGCTCGTTCCGGACCTGCCTGGGTTAAACGAGAACAACACAGCAGTTGATATACGTATTCAGGACCGGTGGTTCAGCTTTGAAATGAGTCCAGTGGAAACTAGGGGGAAGGTCTGTACCTTTCGAGATGTTACCGACCGACGCCTGGCGGAGATCGAACTCATCAACGCCAAACGAACAGCAGAATCACCGAATCAGTCAAAATCCATGTTTCTCGCGAACATGAGCCACGAGATACGAACCCCGCTCGGCGCCATGCTTGGTTTTGCAGGACTCCTGAAAGAGGACGGACTAGCGAATCAAGACAAACATCAATTTTTGAAAACAATCATTCGGAATGGACACAATCTTACGCTGTTGATCGACGATATCCTCGATCTGTCGAAGGTTGAAGCCGAGAAAATGGAGTTCGAACGTATACCCGTCGATATCTATTCCGTATTGGAGGAGGTGAAAGTTTCTCTTGGCATTATGGCGCTGAGCAAAGGGATTACTTTGGAATCGACTTGGGACGATAATGCTCCCAAAGTTATTTCAACCGATCCGTCACGCATGCGGCAGGTTTTAACAAACATAGTCGGAAATGCCTTAAAATTCACGGCGGTGGGCACTGTCTCTGTGCGTGTGTCCTCGGGCGCGGGCGGACTTTTGCATTTTGAAGTCACGGACACGGGGCGCGGTATTTCACTTGAATACAGGGATAGCCTGTTTCAACCTTTTTCTCAGGGTGATAGTTCGGCGACGCGCAGCTTCCGAGGGACGGGCCTTGGCCTGGTCCTCTCCAAACAATTAGCCAAAGGCATGGGTGGGGACGTCAGTCTGCTGATGAGTGAGATCGGGAAGGGGAGTATTTTTCAAATCACGGTCCATGCGGCCGAGGCCTCGATCGAAACCAAGGAGTCCGAAAGAGTCGACGAAAGTGCACATAGGCTCAAAGGCCTTCGTGTGCTGATTGCCGATGATTCTCCTGATAATCGGCTCCTCTTGCGCCGTATTCTGGTGCGGAGAGGTCTGGATGTCTACGAAGTCGAAAACGGCCTTGAGGCCGTGAAATGCGCGCCTCAGTTTGATGTTGTGATCACGGATACACAGATGCCGGTCTTGGATGGCTATCACGCCACCGCGCGGCTACGGGACGAAGGGTATAAGGGCGCGATCACTGCGCTGACAGCCCACGCGACGAAGGAGGAGCGTGATCGCTGTCTAGCCATCGGTTGTACGGAATATCTCACCAAACCCATCGATGTGCCTCAGCTCATTAAGGTCCTTTTGAGATCCGAACGTTCGGTGATCCATGCCTCCGGCCGCACGTGATTGGGACTTTCGTCACGCCTTTATTGCTAAATCAAGCGTAGACGTCCCAGTCGGTTTCAGCTTCTTTTTGAGGTCACGCAGTGCGGTTCGGAGTCCTTCTTCAATGGTCGGGTGATAGAACGGTACCCGGAGGAGTTCATGGACCGTTGCTTTTTGTTCAATTGCGGCCGCTAAGATGTGGCCGATGTGTTCGCCTGAGGGCATGATAAATTCAGCACCTAAAATAAGACCTGTCGTCTGTTGGGCATAAATGCGGAGCAGACCAAAATTCTCTTCCATTATATAAGAGCGCCCCTGATTATCAAACTTCGCTTCGCCAACAACCGGAGCTGAGAGCTCATTCAGCGATTGACCGACACTGCCGATGTTAGGTGTTGTAAAACAAATTCTTAAACTGACTCGCCTTTGAAACGAGGTGTCGCCAGGGCGAACGGAATTATAACCAGCGATTCGGCCGTCATCGGCCCCTTCGTGAAGGACCGCTCTCTCCGCGTCCACATCGCCTGCAAGATAGACTTGCGTGTCTTTTATAGCCATCGTCGATGGATCACAGGATAATTTTCCTTTGGCATCAAGCATTAATCCCGCTGCCTCCAAATTCAGATGTTCGAGGTTGGCTTTGCGCCCGAGAGCCGCCAGGACGCGATCAACCTTTTGAACCTGAGACCCATATTTCAAACACAGAGCTTTGTTATTGCCGCCGTGATCTTTTTCGATGCTAACATCAACGCCCAGCATAATCGGAAAATCGCGGCGAAGCCCTTCCAGGGCTTTGGTCTGAACAGCGGTATCCCGAATGCCTCCCAGTTGTTCTCTTTTATCAAAACCCGACACATCACAATCGAGCCAAGCAAGAGCCTGGCCGATTTCCAGACCCAAAGGACCGAGCCCGATCACGCCCCATTTTTCCGGTAGGTCTTCCATTTCAAACAAATCGTCGGTTGTGACAATGCGGCTCTTGTAGCTTTGCCATTCTTTGGGGACCACGGGCGACGAGCCAGTTGCAATAATAATTTTTTGGGCAGTTATTTCGAGCTTTCCGTCAATTCGAATTTGTGAAGGCCCGATAAATTGAGCTTCGCCTTGAATAAAACGATCTCCAAAGGCCAACGTGTCTTCCAAGGCATACTTCACGAAATGATCACGCTTCTCGCGCAATTTCAGCATGAGATGACGACGATCCAGGCGACCTTTGTCACCATCGCGCCATATCCCGCTCGCTGCGAGGCTTTTCACGCGTCTGTAATCGTGAGCGATTTGCAAAAGGATTTTGGAAGGCATGCATCCCACTCGACTGCACGTCGTACCGAGAGGCCCTCGATCGATCAGTATTATGTTTGAAGTAATTTTTTCAGCCTCTTTTGCGGCCGTAAGTCCGGCTGTTCCAGCGCCAATGATAACGAGATCGACGTGTTTAGGTTTTGGCATAGGCTCTCCTTTGATTGCCGAAAGCATAGCGAGCGGCATGATCGGTGTCTAATTTTCTGCAATCCCGAGGACACTTAAAGACAATCGCAAATGCATCCCAAACTGTCTCTTAAATCCGTGAAAATTTCTGATTTAAGGCTTTAGTATGGGTCGAAACCTACCCCTATCTAGCTGAATTAGCTGATTCTTTTGCTAAGTTGGCCGAATGGTCGAGTGAAGGTTTTCGCCAACGGACATGCATTTCCCTATTTCATCGAATACGAGACATGTGACATCTTTCGTAGGAGCTCGGAAGAGCTTGTGAAGAGATCTACGGGAAAGTTACAGTCGAATGCCAAATTGTAGCGAACTCTCTTTGATACCTGACCGAATCGTAAAGTATTTTAAAGAATTTTGCTTTGAAAGTCAGATCACTCATTAGGCCTGTTTAAAGAAATTGGAGAGAACCTGTGAAATTTGCAAAAGTATCGATTCTTGCCGTATTCCTAGGTGCAGCTGGCGCTTGTAGCACGACACCCCCAGTGGAAAACTTCCCAGTTGGCGCCAGCCCAAGCGACGAAGTTGCCAAACTGACTACTGATGTTAGCGCTGCGCAAGCGAACCAAGTCGACGTTTTGTCTCCTAAAAACTACGAAAAAGCTCACGACGCTCTTAAAACAGCGCAGAAAGATCTCGATAAAAAAGACGACGCAAAGGATATTCTAGAAGATGTCGCTAAAAGCCGCGCATTCCTTAACCGCGCCAACGAGTTTGCTAAAGTCGCTAAAGACAACATCGGTGATGTGATTGATGCACGCACCGCTGCTGTTAAAGCCGGCGCGAACGAAAGCTTTGCCAAAGAATTCAGAAAGTCTGATGACGAGCTGAAAGACGTTGCCGAAAACATCGAAAAAAACGACATGGACAAAGCCAACAAAAAACGCAAAGAGCTTCAGGCGCAATACCTCGATCTCGAAGTACGCGGTATCCGTCAGTCTCGCCTCGGCGAAGCCCAAGGTATCATCAAGGAAGCTGAAGACCGCAACGCAAAAAAATGGGCACCCCAGACCCTTTCTGTCGCCCAAAAAAGCATCCAGGATGCTGACGCTTACATCATCGCTAACCGCCATGACGAAGCCAAGATCAAAGCTCTTTCGGGCAAAGCTCTGGCCGATGCGCAACACGTAAGACAAATTATGGGCACAGCAAAAGACGGCACGAAGATAACGGCTGAAGAAGAAGCCCTTCGATTTGAAGCAGCGAACAAGGCTGTCGCCGCTAAACAGGCCGAACTTGCTCAAACTTCAGCTCAGCTGAGCCAAACAGCTGCTGCTGCCGGCGCTGCTCAGGGTGCACTCGCACAAAAAGAAGCTATAGACAAAAAATATGCTGAAGCCCGCGCAATGTTTAGCAAGGACGAAGCTGAAGTTTATCGTCAGGGTGATGCACTCGTCATCCGACTTCGCAACCTTGAGTTCGATACAGCGAAAGCCCAGTTGAAAGGCTCTAACTTCCCAGTCCTTTCAAAAGTTTCCAATGTCATCGCCGAGTTCCCAGCAAGCTCTATCACTGTCGAAGGTCACACAGACTCAAAAGGCAGCAAGGCAACCAACGAGAAAGTTTCGCAAGCACGCGCTGAAGCCGTTAAGTCTTATTTCGAGTCTAACGCTAAAGTCCAAGGCGCGAAGTACTCTGCAGTCGGATACGGTTTTGACAAACCACTCGCTTCGAACAAAACAGAAAGCGGCCGCGCTCAAAACCGCCGTGTAGACATCGTAATTCATCCTGAAAGCATGTAATTTACCCCTGTAAATTGCCTCTCAGATGAAGAAGCTCGAGATCGTCAGATCTCGGGCTTCTTTAATTTGGTTTGTTTGGATCGCTAGCAGAAGTTTCATCGACTAGAAAAAGAGCGCACCGCTACGGAGATCCTCAGCTGGCTGTTCCTCTTTGTTCTCGGCGCCAGGCGGCTTGCCTTTGACGAGGGAACCATTCATGGTAAACTCGAGGCTGAAATTGTAGTCTTCGCTTTTCATCGGAATCACTATCACGGGGCTTTTGCCGGGATGACTGATAGCATGATTATCGCCCACCACGACTTGCGGCAATCCAATATTCACGTAGTAATCGATTTTAGCAAAATTTATCTTTATTTTACCTGCAATCTGGTTACACATTTCGCCGGCGAGGTCGCGCGTCAGTTCTTCTGTGAGAGGCTGACCGTTCTCACCAAAGATGCTTTCGGCTAATTTTTTGAGAAAATTAGCGTTACAGGAGAAAGCAACCGAACCCATCGCTTGACCCTGACTGAGCGATATCAAGGCAGAGAAATAGCCTTTTGCGACATTCAATGCCTTGATATAAGGCTTGCCAACATCGATGTCGCTACCCAGGTAGAATTGAGCGACTTCCTGCATAGCAGCCGCAACACTGCGAATGATGTTGGCGTCATACGATACCGTGGCCTTTGGAGTGACAGGTGCCGCGGCTGCGATCTTCTCCAAGACTTTCTTCACAACGGTATGGGCTTCAAACGGCTTAATTATCACGCTGGCGACGCCAATGGCCGAAACCCGGCGTAGATTTTCGCCGTCGAGTGTTCCGGAAAGGATAAAAAGTTTGGCCTTTTTATTAAGAGCATTGGCCTTTGCGTGACCTAAAAACTCAATGCCTCCCATGCGAGGCATGGTGATGTCAGTCAGGATTACGTCGAATTTTTCGGTTTCCATGATACGCAAGGCGTGAACGCCTTCATTTGCCACAAAAACCTTCCAGCTGGATTTGCCAAATTCTTCCGAAAGAACGGCCCGTATATCTTTTTCGTCGTCGACTATAAGTACTTAAAGATGGTTGACGGGCGGACACTGCGTCTGGATCAGCTTGTTCACGTCGAGGCAAAGGAAGAAACGAAGTTGAGCGAAAGGCGAGATCGGTCCGCGGATCTGCGCGAGAAGCTCGCGATTGAGGAAACTCGATTCTTCCCGAACGGTCTAAGTTGAGCCTTCCGATGAGGCAATGGTGATTGGGTATAAAAACCAATAAAGAAAACCACAGCTTTAGGGCCGTGGTTTTACTTTTAAGATTGAGCTGCCTGGGTTGGCTCCAGGGGAGCTTAGCTTAGGCGACTCTTATCTTTATTCATACCTTCGATATAAGTATCGACCTCGCGCTCGGCGTGATCTTTGGCAAGGCCATAACGTTCTTGCAGTTTGCCGACAAAACGGTCTTTTTTGCCACCGATGAGTTCGACATCATCGTCTGTAAGCTTTGCCCATTTTTCTCGTACTGAGCCTTTGATATCTTTCCACTGCCCTTCGATTTGGTCCCAATTCATGTCAAATCTCCTTTGTGCGCCTCTAGCGCAAAATGTTGTTGACATATCTACTTCACGATTCGTGCCATACCCAAAAACATAGTCATTTCAATGCCTTGCTCAGTAGAGTACTTGGATGATACAGACATGATTCTCCGATTTCCTTCACGTGATGCCAAATCAGGCGCATGCTTCATTCGCTCGGCATTGACCAGCACTGAATTTCCTACACTCCATGGACTGTCGCAAAATCATAGCCTCGCCTGCTGAACGTTACGACACTTTACCAATCGAAAGCGGGACAAAGCCTTTGGATATTGGATCGCTCTTTGCTTAATCTTCAGTAGGTTTCGAACTGAATGACTGAGGAGTAACTCCATGTCTAACTATATAAAAATTGCTACCACTGCCTTTATAATTCTTTGCGCCCAAGGAGGAGCTGCTCAGCCTCGCGGTTGTACCTCTCAGCAAAAGTCTGTTGATGGTGTTCAGCGTTGTGTGGAGCCAAGCTCAGACGATGTAATTGCTCTCGGCACGCTGATGCGCGCCCCCATTCCAGGGGGCGGCGAACGCGTAATACTCCACGATGAAAAACGCGGTGATATCGATCTCAAACTTACACCGAGTCTGGTGGAAGTCGTGGACGAATCACCTGCAGATTCCTTTGAAGTCGAGGGGTATCTGTCTGGAATTGAATTGACAGTGAAGAATTTGCGCCCGATTGAATAAGCAGGCTTTGTCATGAGATAGGCGGCACGAGGCGTTGCGTCTTCCATCTCTGTCGCCATACCCAGAACAGTCCAAGAAGTACAGTAAGAGGCGCAAACCCCATATGAAGTATCATAATATTGGTTTTTAGGTGATCGAGTTGAGCCTCGGTTGCATCTTTCAGGAGTCTACGCTCGCGTCTTACCTTCGCTTCGCTTTCCCTCAGTTCCTGTATGGTCAACAGCTGCTCTTTGCTTACGACCTGACCGACCTCATTACTCTGTTGGCCTTCCCATTGGCTCAACTTTTCCTGAATTTCAGCCAGCCTTGCGGCGAGAGTTGCGTCTTTGCCTTGAAACTGTTCGGCGACACGTCGCTCGATTGCTACAATGCGCTTCAGGCTTCTGTCCACATGAATACGGCTTCGGATGGCAATAAGGTCTTGATGGCCGTTGATGAATTCCAGGGCATTCATAATGAAGCTGATATTGTCGCCTTTGGGCTTATAAACCATTTGGCCCATGGTTTGGATCTTATCGACCGTAAAAGCATCGGTGAGAAAATCGACGTCACTCACTACGACGATCGCGCCTTCCTGCTCAGCCTGTGCCTTGTATCCAAAAAAGGATCCATCCGGAGCAGCTTTAAAAGTAGATTTCCATCTGCCTTTCAGTAGTCCGGCCACAATCCGGGACTCTCCGTCGGGTTTCAGCTCGGCCGTGATCTGCTGAGGAGACATGTATTCAGTCAGGTCTGTTTTAACCAAACCGCTTGATTCTCCGGCTGTGATAAGGGGTTCAAAGGAATAGGGCGCATCTTTTTTGATTTCAAACCAACCCGCTTCAAGCAGATTGATCTTTTGCAGACTTTTGCTGATCGAGAGTTCGTGGTTCATATCGGCTTCGATAAGTTGCATCTGAAATGGATAGTCATAACTCATCTGAGCCATCTGCACGTGCATAGCTCGGCTTTCGTCACCCACAAGAGTTTCATTATGAAAAATCACGCCCCAGGGTTCGAGGAAATGAGTCAATTGACTCGAAAAACTATTGTGATTTTGGCCGCCGTTTGGATAGTTGATCTCGAAACGACAAAAGGCATCGAGAAAAACCAACATCTTTCCGCCCCGCATTAAAAACTGATCGATGGCGTAGAGCGTTTTGTTATTAAGGTTTTTGGGGTGAACAAGGATGAGCGTTTGCAAGGTCTCGGGTATAGACTCCGCTGCGATCGGCACGCTTACAATCTGGTAGAGGCTCCGAAGGGCGGAAATAAAGGCCCAATCGTTGCGCAGAGTGCTGTTTTCCCCCAATTCATCCCCAACAAGCGGCAGCTCCGACATAATCCCAAGGCTTGGTTTTGCGGCCTGCGCAAGACGGACGATCGACTCGGTCAATTCATATTCCAACTGGGCTTCGGTCTGCACATTAAAGAGGGGGATCGAGAGGCTGTGGTCGCCCTGACGAAGGGCAAGCCCAAGATAGGAATTTTCTCCGTTTGGTCCTGTCACGGCATGCATTCCTGCAATACGTGCCTGCACCTCCTCTTCGGAATCCTGTATAGGATCAATCAGCCGAAGGCGAAAGGTCTTGGGTGAGGTCGCCGCGTATTCACGCAGGAGTTCTTCAATTCTTTGCCCATAATGTTTCATGGACGAGGGGATATTGCTCCTCGTGAAATAAAAATCTGCGTGGACGGGTTTCTCCAGACGCTCAATAATATCTTTCGTTCCACCCGATAAGGTATAGAGATTTTCTTCGGTTAGATCCCAACGGACATGAGCATCCCGCGCAAGCAAAACCAAGAGGAAAATACCAGTTGTTACGGATAGATACGCAAATATAGTCGTGCGTCCAGGACGCCTTTGTTTGCGTTTGTTATAAAGTATCGACTGATTGAGATAAAGACAGAGTAGCGTCCAGGCCAGAAAATAGAGTCCGTCCCTCAAATCCAGCACACCGCGGAAAGCGGCAATTAAATGATACGGGACACCGAGGGGACTTAAGCGTTCGTTCCAAACAAATGGCAGAAGAGTCGGGATTTTCTCGTAGAGCAGATGGCTACCAAGCCCCAGGAAAAAAACGTTGCCAGTGGCTGCGAGTACGTAGGCCGCGAGCACGTGAGGCGCCAGGGCTGATGCAAGGGATCCCCAAGCCACCTGAAAGGCACTCAGAGCTGCAAGAATAATATATCCCGAACCTATCGTTCCCCAATCGGGCGAACCGAGATAGGAAAGAGTAAAGCTTAAGGGAAAGGTCCCAAAGAGGGCGATAAGCCCAATGCTCCAGGCCAAGGCAAATCGCGCGAGGACCACCGACCAAAGGGGGAGGGGAAAGCTAAAAAACCACGGTAAAGCTTCCAGCGACTTTGGTTTGGCCCATTGGGTCATCGTCAGGAGCGGTATGAAAAGTGCGCTGATAAGCGGGACGTTGACAAACAAAGGCAGCATCGTCGCGTGAGCGGTATCAAAAAATTTGCTCGACACGAGAGTGAGTGTATTGACGATAAAAAGGTTAGCCGCCAATATCCAATACGTCTGTGGCTGTCTGAGAAGGATACGGCCTTCATGAAGATAGAGAATCCAGGCTTTCTTTATCGTTACCACGCGGTTCCTTCCACAGCTCAACTAAAGTCTGCATGAGAGGTTCGGTCCCTTCAAACTTCATATCAATCTTAATCACGCCGTTATCGAGGACGAGTATTCTATCGATCCACGCTGGCAAACTTTCGATTTTATTGGTTGCGAGTATGATGCTGCTTCGATTGAACTTTCGCCCCAAGATGTCAATGATACTATGCAATTCCTTTGGATCCAAACCTTGGAGTGGATCGTCGAGAAATAAGAGTTCGGGATCATGCAAAGTTGCAAGTGCCATGAGCACACGCATCTTTTGCCCATAATGAAGTTCGTGTATCGAGTGAGAGAGTTCTTTTTTAAGCAACCACTTCTCAGCAAGGTCTTCGGCCGTATTGGTAGGAAATGGCATGTCACGCATAGTGGCGAAAAGGCGAAAGGTTTCTTCGACCTTCCATTCGCCATCGAGAGTGGGATGAGAGGGGACGTACCCGAAATGGCGCCTGGCTTCCTGCGCATCGTAACGAAGATCGCTTCCACGTATCTTAATGCGGCCTTGATGAGGAAGTATATAGCCGGCCAGGATCTGGAGCAGCATGCTTTTGCCGGAATTATGCAGGCCTATGATGGCGATTTTTTCCCCATCCCCTACCGTAAGATTAAAGTCTTGAATAGCGACACTACCCCGCGGGGCATGGGTGAGACCTTTGACTTTTAACATGGGAAGTGCCCCTTTATTACAGCTTCAACCGTGCAGCCTTCAGGCTTCGAGGACCACAGCTTTTTTCTGCATCCACTTTATCGTATTCAATATGGCCGTAAAGCTCAAGCCCAACGCAAGACCGATCCAGAGGCCCAAAAGACCTTTACCCATTGCAAAACAAAGGGTGAGACCTATTGGCAAACCAATTCCGTAATGAGCGATGAGGTTAGAGAAAAGGGCAGTTTTTGTATCGCCGAGTCCGCGCAGGGCGCCGGCCGATGCGACCTGCACGCCGTCAAAGACTTGAAAAAGCGCGCAAAGAAAAATAATGCGACTTGCGATCTGGACGATGGCCTCGTCATCAGTAAACAGATGGAGCAGAAAATTAGGAAACAAAAAGAGTACAAGGGCCGAAAAACTCATAAACAAAAATGCGTAAAATATACCTTGCCAGCCAGCTTCCAAAGCTGCGTGTCCTTGATGCCGGCCGCGGTGATACCCTACCCGCACGGCGATCGCCGAAGACAAACCAACGGGAAACATGAACGCAAACGTAGCAATGTTCAGAACGATATGATGCGTTGCCAGGGTCTGGGCCCCAAGACGCGTCACCATTATAGTCGTGAAACTAAAAGCAAATACTTCCAGAAGGATCTGTGCACTTGCTGGGAGCCCAAGGCGGAAGAGACGATCATTCATCTCCTTGTCTTTGCGTAGGATGAGGGCCCAAAGGTGCTGCCACGGTCTTTCGTGTTGTTTTCGCCAGTAATAATACGAGATCCCAAGGGCCGCGGCGATCGTGAAAAGACGACAGATGAAAGTGGAAAGGGCGGCCCCTTCCGCGCCGAGGGCTGGCATTCCCCAGCGGCCTGAAACGAAGGCCAGGTTGCCTATCCAGTTGACGAGATTGGCGAGGAGAATAGTGATAGTGAACGGCATAGCAATCTCAAAAGCTTGCCAGTACCGTGCTATGGCCTGATAAATCATCAATGGCCAGAGGCTATACCCTAGCATTTTAAGGAAAGGGCGGGCCGCGTCGATGACATCCTGTGGGGCGCCGAGTATCCAGAGATTCTCGCTTACAAGATAAACGATAGGGGTGAAGATCAGGGAAAAGATGAGACCCATCTTAAGGGCCGAACCTAGGCAGCGTTCGGCTTCGCCTAAGTTCCCGGCTCCATGCGCCTGAGCGACTATGGGATCCATCCCATGCAGGAGGCCAAAGCCTATCATCACTATCATCCAGAAAATCGAGTTGCCCGCGGCGACACCCGCCAGCTGCAAAGACGAATAATGCCCGACAATGACGCTATCGACTATGCCCATCGTCATCGTACCGACTTGCGAAATAATCACGGGAATAGCAAGTTTGAAAAGCAACCCAGCTTCAGTGCGAGAAAAAACCATGAATTATGTACTTTCCGCGATCCCTGAGCGGGTTCCGAAGGGAACGGCTCAAGATTTGAATAAAACGGTGTTAATCGCCTGGATGATGTCCGAAAATGATTCGAGAGTAATATCGGGTTGCGGGCTTTCCGCACTCATAGGATCAAGCGCGACATTTTTCGCGATGTTGCTCCTGGGACTGAATTGCAGCAAAATATCGATTGCGTCGGCACGAATCACAGTTCCATAGCGGGCCCAGCCAGTGTGCACTCCGAGTCTTTTGCCGAGTCCAACATCCTTACGCAGGTTGTCGCCGATCCACAGAACATCGCTGAGATGACTTTCCATGTCATGATCCATGAGAACAGTCTTGAGACCTTTCGTGCCCGGCTTTTCGTAGTCTTCGGGCAGAATACGAATGCGGCCGACGAAGCCAAATTTGGATTTCTGAAGATGTTTAAGCAGTATTTCTTTTTCGACTTTGACCTCCTGGGTCTCCTCGTCGATCGGAATATTAGGGTCAGGTAGACCATAAACAGCCGAGAAATATTTGAGCAGCCCCAGCTTGTTCAGTTTCCACATTGCAACATAGCGCGGGGCATCAGTCAGTGCAATGATGGGGACTTCGGGGTAAAGCGTCTTCACGTTTTGAAGCGTTTCGATCACGTCATCATAGGGTTTAAGGCTGGTTTCGGCCGCCGTATTAAACGCTTGGCGACCGGCATGGACGGCTTCGCTCATAAGGCGCGGGATATCATGCTCATAATAGGCGACGACGGAAGGCAGTTCCTGAATGAGAAATGGATATTCAATCGAGCCCTCGCGTTCAAAGACGGGCCTTGATTCCTCGAACAAAACGTCACGCGGAATACCGGTGAGGAGTGAGACCTTGTCCATCATCGCACACATGCAGGCCACATAATATTCGACCCAGTTGAACACTGTATTGTCGATATCGAGAACTATCAGTTTGCCTTTATTTTCGGGCCTTTCCATCACATCAGCTCCTGACACAGGTTCTAGGCTGTATAGCACAAAGAGTCAGTTCGCCAAAAAGAATTTCACAGAGATGACGGTCATTCGCCCCGACATTTACTTCCAATGCAACTTGATGAATTCCTCAGGCAATTCCATCTCTTTTGCATACGAGAGATCTATGCCTATTAGACGTAGTGACAGAAAGTGTTTCACCCAGTCCGACCCTTCGAGGAGTAGCTTTTTCCAGGAATCGTCTGCGACGACCTCTCCTTTATCGACCAGGATGACGCGTTCGGCAAAACGAATGGCGATCTCTACAGAGGAGGTGGAAACCAGCGACGCGCTCTCTTTGTTTTCGCCACCTAATTCGTGGATCATATTTAAAATAATCGTTGAGGTCACAGGATCCAGGCCGGAAGTGGGCTCGTCGAATAAGCAAACGATGGGGTTGGTCGACAACGCTCGGGCGATACCGATACGGCGCTTCATACCGCCGGAAAGCTCATGGGGAAACATCGTGCGGGTCCGTTCGAGTTTCACGGTCGCAAGGAGCTGATCAATCTTGGTCGACATCTCATCGCGAGACATCTTCGTCATATTTTCCATCGCGAAATAAATATTTTCTTCGACCGTCATAAAATCAAAGAGGGCCCCTTGTTGGAAAGCCATACCTACTTTTTGCAAAGTGACAATTTTCTGATCTTCAGAACTATCCGCCATATTCATGCCTAAAAGCTCAACTTTACCGGCATCGGGGGGTGTCAAACCCAAGAGTATCTTAAGGATAGTGGATTTTCCGCAACCACCTGGTCCGAGGAGGCTGACCCGCTCCCCAGGTTTTATATTGAAGCTAATGTTTTTCAAGATGGGCGTATTATCGTATGATTTCGAAACGGCATCGAGAACTATCACTTGGTGCGGACTCCTTTAGTTGCCCATCAGTGTAACGAAAAGTCGTGAGAGCTCAAACATCTGAATC
Organism: Oligoflexus sp.; assembly: GCA_014378195.1. Lineage (GTDB taxonomy): Bacteria > Bdellovibrionota_B > Oligoflexia > Oligoflexales > Oligoflexaceae > Oligoflexus. Next base: position 55,877 of record JACMOC010000061.1, read on the forward strand.
CGATCAAAGGGAAACGGCATGAAACAAATAGTTTGGACGAGACCTGCGGAAGATTGGGAAAACGATCGGAAGTTGATGCGCTCTACCCAACATGTCATGCTCTTTCCTTTGACGCGTCAAATTGAGATCTTTCCAACCTTGCCCTCCAAGCCGTGCGATCTTGTAATCCTCACGAGCAAAAAAGCAGCGAGCGCATTTTTGCAAAAGTGCCAGCTCTCAAAAGAGGCTCTGCAAAAACCGGAGTACATTACCTTCGGCCTCGAGACCTACAAATATCTCCTGGGGCTCAATCTCAAAGCTCGTCTGATCGAAGCGCAATCCGCGAAAAAATTTGCGGAAAATTTGCTCCTTGAGATCAAAAAAACGGCAACTGTATGGTTTCCGCGTCCGATCGATGTGGCCTTTGAGCTAAGTGATTACCTAAGGGCCCAGGGCATGGAAGTGCAGGACATTGCCATGTATAAAACCGAACCGGTGAAAAACCTTGAGGCAGCAGAAATCCAAAAACTCACAGCCGATCCTTGCATCGTTTGCCTGGCGAGCCCGAGCGCCGTGAAGTCTTTTGTCGACATCATACTCACGCATGACAACGGCCGTTTTCATCGCTATATCCCGGTAGTCATCGGACCGACAACCAAAGCTCAGGCTCAGTCTTACTTCAAAGAGGTTCTCGTCTCAAGTCAGACAACTCTGCAATCGCTTTGGGAGAAGGCCTATGAAACAGCTCGAAAAGACGATATTCGCAGCTACCTCAACGTTCATTGACCGCTAGAGCTGCAGATGAAGGACGACGCTAACAAAGTATTTCGGATTCGCCTTGAACGTGAAGGTCTGCTCCTCCGGACCTTCGCTGCGAAAGTCCAGAAAGATCTCGCGTCCCAGCGGGGCTAGGCTATCCTCTTGAATTCCAAAGAGTTGCGCCAGCTGCTTTTCATTGATGACGAGCAGATCAAAGGGAGCGCGCTCCGCCGGATCATCGGAGCTTTTTACGCCTACAGCCTTGATCGTCCCGCGGGGTGTTCTGAGGAGAATGCCGTCGTCAGGGCGAACCTCCAGGGTCCATTCTTCGCCGTAGGTATCCGCCTCAAGCGCGACGTCGAGCGTATTATTAAAGCCCGAGCGAAGGATTTCCCAGTTGGCACTAAAGGGAAAAACGAGACTTGGCGCTGCCTTCACCTCAGCCGCTGCGCATAGCAGAGTAAGGGCAAGGGAGAGGACAAAAAATATTGACTTCACTATCATCATTTACTCCTATCAGAACTCCTCATCTTAATCCCCCCAAGGGATTAAGGCCAGTCCAGACGCGGCGCTTGCGAAATGGCAGGGTTAGAAAAAAAAAGGAAGGAAAATCATCAAATAAAGCCTTACACCTGTGTTAGAATACCGGCAGAGATTACGAAAGCGACATGATTTCATCGATACCTTTGACCCGCGAAGGAAAAGGTCTGTCTTTAGAACCATGCTCGCGTAGCAAAGGGTAGCGTAGGACATGAGGTTCTGGTTCATGCACGGTATGTTACGCTCCGTTCTAATGGTGATAGTCAGCACGGTTTTGTCGGTATCGGGTGCTCAGTGCCTCATCGCGGGCATTCATAGAGCCCCCATTATCATTCCGGCGAAAAAGCTACGGGATATCGCTGATTATCCAGTCAAAAACTATCGGCTGTTCAAAACGGATGCGCAGGGTGTGGCGACGCCTATTCCTTTTCAAATCGATGAAGTGAATAAAATCGGCGATTATGTGATGCCGGACGGACCTGTGCCTAACGCCAAAACAGGCGATGGCGTATTTAGCGATGCGGATGAGCTTTCCTTCATGGGTGACGATGTCGGCGAAGTTGTTAAACCCAGCAAATGGCCTGATAATAAAGTACCGGAAAACGTTTTTGAGCTGAAGTTAAGTCCCCCTTCCGGCAAAGAAGGCCTGACTGAAGGTGCGGTCTATATCGCAGTGTTTAATCAGAATGCGCCTGCCCTCAACGATTCCAAATATGTGGTTTTTAATCTTGCCGCTGGTGAAGTCGTCACTTCACGTTACCGTTATCGCTTCGACAAAAAGAACTATCTCGTTGTCAACGGCGTGGAAATGATTCCACCCGTTAAAGGCGCAAGTACCCAGGTCGCGGTTCCATCGACTATCAACGTCCCTCTGATCGATTCGTCGACCTTTTATGCCAAGGCCGATCTGAAGTACTTCCTCACGGTCCAGGTCAATCATCGCTCCGTAAATTCGAAGCTGGAAGCCTTTAAAACCGGACCGATCCGAACCATCGTGCGAGTCACCTTCCTCTACACTTTCCTCAAGCTCAATTTTGAAGTGGGCATGTATACGGAAGTCAGTTTCTTCTCCAACTCCGTTATCCTTCCCGCTATCATTTACAACCCTTTGGACGGGATCAAAAGTCTCAACAAAGGCAGTGGGTTTTATTATGGCTTTGCCCTTACGGAAAGCCCGCGCCGTTATCAGTTTGACACCAACATGCGGCCTTACCAGGATGTGGTTGATGCGGATGCCAACTTTCTGAGCTTCCTCAAAAAGGACGTTCCTGTCGAGAAGGATTACTGGGCAAGTCTCATCGGCGAGGATCGCATGATGTACATTATGCTGAAACCATCGGCAACTATGCTCCAGGACAAAAACGTCCCGTATTATTTCGTCAGTGATAAAAACGGCTCCGATCTAAAAAACCGCGATAACAACCTTATGAAACCGATACTTGAAAGCCCCGTGAATCTTGGTCTCTACTTTGACCTGACTCGGTTTCGCGAAGGTGAGCATTTCATGTCGTTCCAGCTTTTCTTTGAGAACAAGAAAGACTATAAAATCCTGGACGTGTTCAAAAGCCTCGATAAGTGGCGTGCGCGTCTCACAAAAGTTTCAGGGAACCAGTAAAGTTCCCCTACGAGGAACTTATGCCCTTCGAAGTGACGGCCTCCCAAAAAGATCAGACTCTGCCTATGATCCTCACACTCCGTGGGGATGAGGCGATCGTTGACGAATTCACCTACGATTCCGATCAAGCGATGGGTTACCTCGGTATCAAACGCTCACGTCTTAACCAGATCTCGGGGCGAGAGCTTCGGGTCGCCCGAATCCGCCGCGATCGCTATATCCGTCCTGTCTATCGGGAATGCGACCTCAGAGACTACCTTGAATGGACGCGCGCAACCGCAACCCACTTGAGTTCTTCCAAAGCGATTGAGCAGGCTGTGGAGAATCTTGACGACCGTTTTAATGACGTTCTGCAGGTCTTCAATGAAAAACTCATGCAGGTGTCATCCGAGCAGCAGCTGTGGATGCGGGGCGAGTTTGATCGTCTCCCTAACAAACTGGGTCGAGTGCAGATTCAAGAGCCCGACGTGCGGATCGAGCCGTCCCTCATGCAGAGCGACAAAGTCCTGAGGCAGGTTGCAACACGCGTCGGAGCCGTTGCCAATCAACTCGATTCAACAGACACACATATCCTCGAATTGAGACGTCTGGTTGAAGCCCTTATTCCCGAGATGCGCGAGCTGAACGTTGGGCAGAAGACCCTTCGTTTTGACTTCGATAAACGGTTTGAAGCCTTGAGTGTGATGGTGCGGGATTTTCAGAAACTGATGGTGGATCATGCTGTCCATCAAAGAGAAATGCTGGCCGAACTCTCGGCACGCGTGGACGAGCTGAATACGGATGTTGCGCCCATCGAAGTGCTCACGCCACGTCGGGTGCCACGGCGGGTGAAGCCCAATGCCTTGGCTCTTAGACGTTATAATGCGGAGTAAAGTCCAAGCTTTAACTCCGCATTTTCAGTTCATTCCAGATCGGCTAAACGAGATTCCTAGCCCGAATCAAGCTCACAAGAGCATCTATAGTACCGTTCATATCGAGCTCGCTTGTATCGAGTAGTATCGCATCCGGAGCTTGGATCAAAGGGGCAACATCGCGTGCAGCATCCTGCTTGTCGCGCTCGGCGATACTTGTGCGAATCGTATCAAGTTCTTCCGGAGTCACATGCGCACCGTCTTTGAGTTGCCGAATGCGCCGACGTGCACGTTCATCGATGGATGCTGTCAAAAACACTTTGAGATCCGCATCGGGAAATACGACTGTCCCTATATCGCGACCATCGACGATAGACCCAACCGGTGAGCGTCGCGCAAGATCACGTTGCAGGGGAAGAAGTTTTTCGCGAACCAAACGATTGGTCGCTATCAAACTTGCATCCTTACCGGCTTGATCGGTGTACAGATGTGTGGAAATATTTTCGCCTTGAAACCAGACAGCCTGCGTCTCGGGATCCCAAATCAGGCTTTGCATGAAATCATCAATCACGACACCGAGCTTCTCGGATGCATTCAGAGGAATCTGACGCACGCCGCAGATATAGGCGACTGCGCGATAAAGAAAACCAGTGTTGACATAAGTCCAGCCGAGGCGTTTGCAGGCCTTCGAGCATACGCTGCTTTTACCTGATCCAGCAGGACCGTCGACGGCGACGATGAGACAGCGTTGCTTAGATTGATTCATAAAGGGACTCCGGTAGGGATCTCATTGCACCAACAATTCTACACGATAATAAAAATCTGTCTGATAATAATTATACGGTAAAGATCGACTAGAATGAGTTGACGGCGTCTAATGCCTCGTAGAAATTCGGGAAGCTCACTCGTACACATTCCGAATCTAAAATACAACACGGCTTTTTGCATCGCCGAGCCATGATTGCCGCGGCCATAGCGAGTCTGTGATCGCCCTTGGGATCGAATGTGAAGGGCTTTACGGCTTCGAGCCCACCCGCGATCCAGAGATCGTCGCCACGGATTTCATAGACGGCGCCAGCGGCTTCCAGCAGAGCCGCAGTGAGAAGCAGGCGATCGCTTTCCTTGACGCGCAGTTCCGAGAGTCCACGAAACAGCGATGGTCCTTTTGCAAATGCGGCGACAACAGCAAGCAGGGGAATCTCGTCGACGAGTGTCGGGACTTCGCTCTCGTCTATCGTTGTGCCAAAGAGCGGAAGGCCCCCTTTGACCGAGAGGAGTCCCACGGGTTCGACAAAGCCCTGGCTTTCGCTCCGGATGAATTGAAGTCCTTTGCTCATTCGATTCAAGACGTTCATAAACCCTGTTCGGGTTGGGTTATCGAGAACCTCGGGCATTTCGATAAGTCCCTGCGATTTTAAAAGACCGAGACCGGCGAAAAACGCGGCCGAAGACGGATCAACAGGAATTGAAACGTTCATGGGTTTTACGACAAAAGGTCCAGCGAGATCTATGACTTCCAAAGTATCGGTTGTGCTCGTTCGGATTGCTGCGCCCATGGTTTGCAAAACGCGTTCGGTGTGATCCCGAGAACCTTTCGGGAGTTCGACATGAGTTGTTCCTCTGCAAAACAGGCCGGCTAAAAGGAGGCTCGATTTGATTTGAGCACTGGCTTTGTCGATCGTGTGGGCCACTGGCCTGAGATCACGCCCATGAACTGTGAGGGGCAGAAAATTGCCATCGCCCGGGCCCTCTATCGATGCGCCCATAGCGCGAAGCGGACCCACGACTCTTTTCATCGGCCGGCTGGAGAGACTTTCGTCACCAACAAGTCGAAATGTAAGGCTTTTCTGAGCGGCAAGTATCCCAAGTATCAAGCGCACTGTGGTCCCACTATTGCCGCAGTCAAGATCGCGCGTTGGCTGTGTGAAATGTTTAGAACCCATAGATGTAATGATGACCCTTGCCGGGGAATCGGTGATCACATCGACCTTGACGCCAAGGGCCTGAAAGCACGATAGAGTCGAAAGGCAATCGGCGCCCAAGAGGGGCTGGAGTACCGTACTTGTGCCTTCGGCCAGAGACGCGAACATAATGGCGCGATGGGTAAGTGATTTATCGCGACCGCAGTAAACGCGGTAGGTTTCGGATGAGACGTTCGAAGGGGCCTCAAGGGTGCGCTTCATACTCAAACCTTTCATTCCGCAGGGCTTAGGTTCGACTATTGTGCATCGAAAACCAAGACCTGGCTAGACGTGAATAAACCTTGGATAAGGCCACTTATGAAATCCATTTGCATTCAAACCGACGCGCAAAGCATTCGTATATACGCAACCGATCGCGGCGTCGCACAGATCGAATTTTTGGGGCAGGATCTTCCCGAAGAATCAACCGACGATCCGATACTTTTGCAGGCCGTACGTGAATTGCGCGAATATTTTGCGGGCAACAGACGCGCGTTTGAAGTCCCTATCGATCTGCAGACAGGAACTTCATTTCAACGGGAAGCCTGGGATATGCTGCAACGCATTCCTTTTGGCGAGACCCTATCCTATGGTGAGCAGGCACGCGCCATGGGCCGACCAAAAGCGTTTCGTGCGGTGGGAGGAGCCAACGGCAAAAATCCTTTGCCTGTGATCATCCCCTGTCATCGTGTGGTTAATTCTCTCGGCAAATTGCATGGATTTTCGGGGGGTCTCGATGTGAAGCGTTATCTGCTCAAAGTCGAAGGTGTAAATCGAGAACGATAAGAGACGAATAAAAGGAAAACATCGCCGAAATGCGCGACGCATTGTAACGGACTCAGGGGAAACACAGGAAAAATAAATTCTCGCCCATCAAAAAGAGCAATTGACTCCAAAATCCAGAATAGACGAATACCGATGGAAATAGGATGAATAAAAGAGTGTTTTATTCATAACTCTACCATTTTAACACGAACCGACCTTGAGCCGTTTTTCTGAAAACGCATAAATGCTGCCTCGGTTCCGTCTGGAAACGCCGACCTAATTTGAATCCCCTTGTAAATTATTCACCGATTTTGGATAAGGATCGCAGCCCAATTCTTTTTCGAGGTTACCCCATGTATCGCCCCTTGGAAGTCAATGACCCAGTCTCTTCCGCTATGGATTATCCTAAGCAGGCTATGGGCCGCAAAGTCTTCATGATGAATCCGCTTCATTTTGATGTTGTTCATGCGATCAATCCACATATGGTCAATATCGATGGTACTTTGAATACTATCGACAAAGAGCGTGCCCGTGAGCAATGGACATCTTTGAAGACTGTTTATGAAGACCTTGGCTTTGCGATCGATGTTCTCAATTCCGAACCAGGTTGTCCCGATATAGTGTTCTGCGCGAATCAGTTTTTTCCTTTTCTCGACGAAGCTGGCAAACCTTCGGTCGTCATGAGCAACATGGCAAATGACGGAAGACAAAAAGAGGTTGAGCCCATCGCACGGCAACTCCGTGAACGCGGCGTGAACTGCCATTATCTGCCGGCTCGCGACAGCAGCACTTATTTTGAAGCAACGGGCGATGCTCTCTGGGTCCCGGGCCGCAAGTTGATCTGTGGTGGGTATGGCTCACGCACCAAACGGGAAATTTACAAAACGCTGGAAGTCCTGACAGGCACTCCTATCATTACGTTTGAGCTGGTAAATCCTCGTTTTTATCATCTCGATACCTGTCTGAGTATACTCAATGACGAAACCGTTCTGGCCAGTCGTGATGGATTTCATCCTCAGGACTGGGAAAAACTCAAAGGTCTTTTTACTCACGTGATCGAAGTTCCAATCACCGAAGCCGACGCCCCTGGCTTCGCTTGCAACGCGCATTCTCCCGATGGCAAACATGTAGTCCTGCAGCATGGCAATCACGAGACCTGCACGCGACTCAAGGCTATCGGCCTCATTCCCATCGAAGTCGAAACCGACGAGTTCATCAAATCTGGTGGATCCGTTTTTTGTATGAAACTCCAGTCTCTCTGGGCGTGAATGGGTTAGGCCTGCAATGTGTTGGCCCTGATCTTCCCTGTAACATGAAGGATACGTGGCTATGAAAAGACCCAACAGTTCTCTTGTTCTGACCGGACTCCTTGCTTTTTCGCTGGCCTCCTGCGGCAAAACAAACCACGCTTCGGATGTCAAAGGCCACTTCGAAAACTCCACGTCGGCCGCTGCCAAAGCTTACGTCAACCAGCAGACGATTGCACCGGAATGGGCGCCTTCCCAGGCTGTCATCGTTTCGTCAGCGTTGATGGATAGTTACGGTCGCGAAGACCTCGTCAAAGCGATCGTTGATGCGGGTGTGGAAAGTGTTTGGGTCGCTGTCCCGCGCGGGAGCTCAACTTCTACCAATACCTCGACTTTCAGTTCGCTTCGCCAGATCCTCGGCAGCGATATGTCTCATGTCAAAGCCATACCGGAAGCCGCAAGCGGTAGCCCGACTGTGTGGGCCCGTGACTGGTCGCCACTCGGCGCCAAAACAGAGAACGGCGATATTCACCTTCTCGATCTCAATTATTATCCTGAGCGTCCTTCGGATGATTCGATGGCACGCGCCTTGGAATCTAGCATGGGCATGACCCGTGTGAGCCTTCCGGTCTATAACGAAGGCGGCAACTTCATGACCAACTCACGCGGTGAGTGTCTCATGACGACCCGCGTTACCGATGCCAATGCAGAGCAGATTGTTTCGGGCGATATGATCCTAAGCGCATCGCAAATTCAAGGCTATTACAAGGACTTTGGCGGCTGCAAAAAACTCACGATCTTCCCACGCATGCCAACCGAAAAAACAGGCCACATCGATATGTGGGGCAAATTCCTTGATGACGACACCATTGTTGTCAACGAAATCAGCGACGCAACTCTTGGCTACGCGACTTCAAGCAGCGAAAAAAGCTTTGCCAAAATGATCCAGACATTCACCAATCAACGCGCAGCTGATGTTGCCGCTCTCGGTTACAAAGTGATTCGATTGCCGATGCCTTTGCCTGTTCAAGGGAATTACCGGTCTTACACAAATTCACTCCTCGTCAACGGGACCGCGATTATTCCTCAGTACGTAGACGACGGTTATGCCGACTCAGAGGAACGTCAAAACTATGAAACTAAAGTGGCTTCGATCTATTCGAGCCTTGGTTACAAAGTTTCGTGGATTCCAGCCGATGAGCTGATCGCCGCGGGTGGCGCAATCCATTGTGTAACGATGCAAGTTCCTAAGTGAGAATAGCAGAATGAAAGAAGGGCATCCGCACGGATGCCCTTCGTATTTTATCAAAAAAATTGGTGGGTTAAAACCGCTGGTCGGCTTGTATTCCCTGTCAACTTCGTTGCCGTTTTAACGAGCCTTTCCCGCTATCCATTCCTTAGGCCAGGTCCATTCATCCCCACCGCAGGCCAGATCCATAGAGCCATCCTCGTTCACGGCCAATACTTTGAGTTCTTCGCCGCAAAAAGGAATGAGTTCCTTGATAAATGGGTTTTTAGGAAAATCGATGTCTTCAAAAAGGACCGGTTTTAATCCACGGCGTTCGGCTAAAGCCATCATCTTTCTGTAAGTGATAGTGCGAACACTGTCACCTTCCTGAACTTCCGAAAGTTCCGAACTGCGCCGCACAATTTTCAAAGCCAATAAAAAGCGTTCGTAATCGTTGTCGTCCAGGGCTGCAATACCCTGCAGCTTCACCGAACTCTCCGGATCAAACAGGCTGATGGCAATTTCGGCGACGATTCGTTCAACTTCGCTTAGATTATTGTCTTCCGACATATCCTCGTCGATTTCCACATTACGCTCTATCCATATGCGGCCCTGGAGGCGATTCCACGGTGCGCAGAGAAAATTGATAGCATCCACGCAGGATTCTTTGAAAACAGTTTTCATAGGGTAAAATCCTCTGTTTAGCCTTCGCGATAATCAATCCCGGGATTCCAGTCGTGGTCTTTGGTGTCGATCACGCGGGCATACCAGTAGGCGCTGTTTTTGAGTGTTCTCTCTTCGTGGACAAAATCCACATGGACGAGCCCATAGGTGAGGCTATAACCATCCGTCCATTCCCAGGCGTCCAAAAATGATTTTACAAAATATCCTTTTATGGGTACCCCCTCCACCAAAGCCTCATTCACCGCTTGCAGATGACCGGAAATATACGCCATCCGAAGGTCATCCGGGATGCGGCCATGTTCATCGAAGGCATCTTGATAGGCGGCGCCGTTTTCGGTGATATAGATTTCCGTCGGAGCATAATCCGTATTCACCCGCGTGAGGAGAAGACGCAGACCTTCAGGGGCGAATTCCAATCCGGCCTGAGTTTTGCCCTTTTTGTTGGGAAATTCCGAGCGTTTTGCATTGTAGGTTTCTTCTGACCTTACCAGAGCGCGGCTCGAATAATTGATACCAAGGAAATCGCTTGAATTATGGATGCGCGATAGATCACCACGCTGTATCCAATCCAGTCCCTGCTCACCACTGTCACGCTTTGCTTCAAAAAAGATATCGTCGGGATATTCGCCCTTAAAGAGCGGATCGAGAAACCAGCGATTTTGTTTGCCATCTTTTTGAATCGTCGCCCGGTGATCGGGATCGGAATCAGACGCCGGAGACGTGGGAACGAGATGCAGGGCTATACCAACACGAATATCAGGAATCCGTGCTTCGGCATGGAGCGCCTCGGCCGCCTCAGCATGAGCGAGGAGAAGATGGTGCGCCGCAATCCAGCCGCCTCTCGCTTTCGTTTCGCCGGGTGCGTGGACGCCATCTCTATAGCCATGAAAGGCCATCGCATACGGATCATTGTGCGTGATCCAATGCGCGACGCGGTCGCCCAGGCGGGCCGCAATTTTTTGTGCGTAATCGGCGAAGTGATAGACAGTATCTCGTTTTAACCAACCGCCCTTGTCTTCAAGAATCAGAGGAAGATCCCAGTGGTTAAGCGTGAGCCACGGCTCTATATTGCGTGCCAAAAGCCCATCGATCAGACGGTCATAAAAATCTAAACCAGCGTCGTTAAGGCTAGCTGTGCCATTTGGTAAAACACGCGACCAGGAAACGGAGAACTTGTAAGTCTGGAGCGCAATCCGTTTCATCAAATTGAGGTCATGTTCCCAATGGACAATATGCTCTGTGCTCCGAAAGGGATTGGAACCGTCTTTTATCACACCGGCTTGCGTGCTGAATTTATCCCAAATCGAAGGGGATCGGCCGAGTTCTTCCGCCGATCCTTCGATGGCTAAAGAAGAGGACGTGGCGCCCCAGCGAAAGGTATCGGGAAAGAGGAGTTTGGGCATAATTTGGTGTCCGTTCTTACCATTTTTCCCCCTAGTATTACGACGCTTGACGCATGTCAAGGTAGATTCGCTGTTCTCACATAAGGACGCGGCCAAAATTAACTGTAAAGTCCTTAAAAGGAACTTGGTTCTACAGGTGGTTCGATAGACGTTGTCGGATGATAGTGAGGCGGAATATTGTGCACTCCATCCTCAATCGGTCTATCCTGATCAGCGGTCACGGCATTAAAGAAGGCAAAACTTTGACGCTCGATTCGCCCGTGATGATGGTTAAGGATCTCTATCGCTTTTTCTTTTTTCGCATCCCTTTCCCCTTTCACGAGTATCACGTGATTTTTGCGATGGTAAACGTCAGTAAAATACTCCTCAGCTTCTGGACTCACGGTCCATTTTCCTTTGGAATCGACCTCCTCATCTTCGCTGTTAAATCCATAAAGTTTGGCAAAAAAGCCGGTCACGCCCGCTTTGCTTTTGCTATCATCGGGGTGTGAGATATTGTCGTTTTCCACATAACGTATATCACCTTCGAAGCCAGCGAACTTCAGGTCCTCGATAGCTCTCTGAGCATCCCAGGATTCAGAAAAAAAAGCGATTATTGTGCTGCTTTCGTTTTGCATTCGAATTCCCCTAATACGCCTATAAATCAGTCAACTCTCAAAGGACATGCAAAGTCAGGACCAAACGGGCAAGGGGATAAAAAAAAGAGCCCTTCGGGCTCTGAGTTTTATGCTTTGGAATCCTCGCCGATGCTTCGCAGGAGCTCATCATCGCCTAATACCCGACCTAAAAGCCGCTTCAGTTCGGTATCGTCGGCCCAACCTTTGCGCTGGAGGTTCTTCACGAGCTCATCGCCTTCCGTGTCATTCGTTATGATTTCCTTTAAACGTATCAATGTCGGCTGATGCATATGGGTCTGTTTGTTCACTGAGAGGTGACGCAAATATTCTTTCACCAGTTTTAGGCCGTCTTTCACCTGGCTCATGTCTGAACCAGGACTGCTCGGATCGAGAAGCGCGGCCAGAATGATTCCAGTCGCATGCAGCAGGCCGTTATCGATGGTTTTTACCGCGAGTCGAGTCACGAGGTTGCCCGATTCGATTACCGACGCCGCAAGGTAACCATCCGCTACAGTATTATGAAATCCCTCCCGAACAAGCCAGTCTTTGAGGTCTTTGTCGCGTTCACCGAGAGTCGGAAGCAAGGCGCGGACGACATGGATACGGCCCCAGCCGTGAACGCATTGCGCCAGCATCCAGCAGTCGCCCTGGAAACGGTCCGGAAAATTTTCGAGGCACAAAAGGGCATAATATGTGAATTCATCGTGTTGCGAAAAAAGCAGAGCTAACGCGCGGACTTCCGGCAGTTGGTAAAAACTGAGCACTGTAAGTGCAAACTTGAGTGCCTGCCTGTCAGCGGAGTGCAGAGCCAGCTGAGCCGCAAGAGTGAAAACACGTGACGGGTCCAGAGGATACCGCGATATTTGCTCCATCAGAAGTTCGAGCGATGGCATTAAGTCATAATTCAAAAGCATTTCATAGAGAGCCATAACATCGGCTTCATCGAACGTTTCGACAGCACGCGCAAAGACTTGAATCATCTCCTCGACCTGACGTGGATGCGCTTTTCGATGCGTATGCAAAAGCAAATACCCATCACGCGCGCCAGCGATTTTGACCAATTGACTCCGTTGACGAACGAACTTTTCGTCCGGTAATCGTGTATGGTCCGGAAGTAGACGGCCTTCCTCATCCAAACCTTCGATAAGAAACTTATAGATTGAGGGTCGGTGATCAAGCCAGGACCAATTGAGAGTCTCAAGAGCAGCGGGTTTTTTCTGGAAAAGTTCGAAGAGTTTCATTGCGACTCCTCCGTTTCATGGCTTCGGATATTCTGCCTTAAAAGGATGGCTAGCGTAAAAGCTATTCCGTCGGGATAAGAAATTTTAATGATCATTCCGAACGATCAAATAAGGGTGAAAATATGCAATTGCTTGTCCCGCTCTATCTCTAACATAGGTTGTTTTGAACGCTTGTCTATGGGGGACATTACGTCAGAAAGCGACTTTAGAAAAAATGTCGGTCCGGCATGACGTCCAGGGGCTGCGGGGAGAAACTCAGTGGCGCAGTGACAGGACACTGAATCGTCTGAAAACCCTGGAGGGCCTGGTAGACAGCCCTGGGTAGCCATGAAATCGTGTCGAAACCCTGTAAGTTTCAGTTTCGATTGCAAATAGTTGCCTATCTGAACGCGGTGTTGGTAGAATAGGATCTGAGCCCAGTATCTAACGAGGGGAAATAAATGGTAAAGTCTGAGCTTATCGAGAGTCTTGCTGAGCGGGCCGATATCACTTTGGCGAAAGCTGAAGAGGTCGTTGATTTGTTTTTTAATAACATCACTGAAACCTTGGCAAACGGGGATCGCGTAGAGATCCGCGGCTTCGGCGCCTTTACCGTTCGTGATTACAAGTCTTACAAAGGCCGTAATCCCAAGACTGGTGAGCAAATCACAGTGCCACCAAAACGATTGCCTTTCTGGAAAACCGGACAGGAATTGAAGCAACGTGTGGATTCAGCATTCGTAGCAAAGCTTGGTCGAGGCGAAGGCTAAGGGGTTTGAGACCCATGTCTCACCTTTATTTCCCCCCTTGACAAAATCCTCAGAAGATTGACATTAGCGTGAAACGTTAATGTCGGTCGTCTCTGAGGGAGCTCACTACTATGCCAATCTACGAATTCCGCTGTAAGGATTGTGGCCAAGTTTCCGAATTTCAAATGAAAATGTCGGACCCTAATCCCACGACCTGCCCAACGTGCGGACACCTAGGGGCACTTTCCAAGATCATGAGCCTTCCATCCTTTCAGCTGAAAGGCGGCGGTTGGTATTCTGATGCTTATGACGGTAAGTCCAATAAGCCTGGAACCCCTTCGGCACCTAGTTCTGAGCCGGGCGCGGCGCCTGCTCCTTCTGCAGCACCTGCAGCACCAGCTGCCGCAAGTCCTACGCCTGCTGCGGCCCCATCGACTGCGACCTCGTCTCCGTCTTTGCCCTCAACTCCATCCTCGGGCTCTAAAAGCTAATTCAGGGCTTTTTTTGCAAGCCATCGGTAATCAGAGCTTTTATTTCCGAGAGGGAATGGATCTGATCCGGGGCTGCATAAATCCGGCGAATCGCCACGGAATCATTGCTTGCAATCAAACTTGAATAGTCCTCGATTGCACAGATTCTGTGGAGTTGCTGCTCGTCTTTTTTGATCAGTCGCAGATAGTTCCGACTGCGCCCACTGCCTTTAGGCTGGAAACGGGTGAGAGAATTCTCAGACGAAATTTCCTGAAAACTGATGCCTTTAAGTGTCAGTATGCTTTTGACCCGATCGATAATATCAATTGCCGGACGATGTCGCGATCCAGTCACTTCGTAAACGCGTTTCCAGAGTCGTCTGTTATAGAGAAGATCGGCAACCAAGATAACCGTCTCCTCTGAGAGAGGAGAGGGAAGCTTTTGGGCGGCTTCCCACAGAGCATTCCCAATGTTGTATTCATCGATAGCGGCATAGTTTTCGATGCGTGCCGGCAAACGCCAGTCACCAAGCGTATTGCAGAGATGCCTCATCATCGCTTCCGCAGCGACCGACGATTTATGGAAATAGAGCTGCAGATACATGGAGTAACGCGCTCTCAAATAATCTTCGAATGCGGCAAGGCCGGACAGATGGATCGCCACATGGATTTGTTGGTCAGCATCGTCAAAATAAAGCCCGAGAGAATCGAGGATGCGATCGACATCAAACACCCCATACACGACGCCGCATTCACGCGAGTCACGCAAAAGGTAATCCATACGATCGATATCCAGTTCGCCTGAGATCAGTTCCCGGAGGACATGGGACGTCTGGCTGCTAAGGAGCGGGGATCCTGCCGCCGGTTTGATAGAAGAGTTGATCATAGCGATCACATCACGGGGATCAATTACGAGACGCAATTGGGGATTTTTCTCGTAGACGCCTTTTAAAATCTTGTCGATCAGAAGGATCGAGTAGATCTCGTGGCGGACTTTGACCAGAGCGGGATCTTCGCCGCGCGCGGTAAGGGTCGCTATACGTTCGTCGATATATTCAGAAAGATAATCGGGAAGATCGGTATTGGCATCGCGCACATCGACCCATGAGGGCATGAAATGCTCGCCGCTATGAGAAAAAGCTGGATGACCGACGTCATGAAGGAGCGCGGCCAGGCGGAATGTCTGTAGGCTGTAATCCGACTGGAAGATCTGGTCCATCATCGCAAACGTAGGCCAGAGGCGACCGTGTTTTTCGTTTCGATCGGCCTGTTCCTCGAAGGCTTTGAAGTCTTGAATATTTGAGACTGTATGACGAAGACGTTCCTGATTCGTTTTGAGTTTTTCCCAGGCCCGCGCGGCGAGATGCATTACGCCAAGGGAATGTTCGAAGCGGGTGTGAGTCGCTCCTGGAAAGACATAGTGAAGAAAGGCAAGTTGCCGGACTCGCCTGAGGCGTTGGAAAAAAGGATGAGCGATGACGGCATCTTCGAGCTCGGAAACATCGATGCTGCCGTGAAGATTGTCTCGTATACGCCGAACCATATTCAGACCCATTACTTACCCACTCAGTCTTATCGATCAGTTTTTGAAAAGGGCCTTAACGGCAACGCCATCAATCATTATAGTAACTTCCCTTGACGTCGGAAAGAAAGGAAAAGCCTCGGAGGTCCATCTCACTGCGGAGCTCGTCAAGCATTGCAAAGACCGCCAACGGTCCTCTGTATACTAATGCGGAATATATTTGTACCGCCGAAGCCCCGCGCGCAATGCGTTGAAAAACGTCTTGTCCCGATAAAATACCCCCCGACGCGATGAGAGGTAACTGTCCCCGCGTTACTTCCCATGCCCATTCGAGACAGGCGGTGGCCTGCAGTGCCAAAGCGTGTCCGCTCAATCCACCCTGCTGTGGATGTTCAACCCGATGTGTGTTTGTCAAAACAAGGCCCTGAAAACCAATCTTTGCGAGAGCTTCGACCAGGCCTTGAAAGTCTTTCTTTTTCATGTCGGGATCAAGTTTGACCCAAAGTTTTGAGAGCTCACCCTTGTGTCTCATGCCGAGCTCCTTCAGGAAATGCTCGTTCGCAAGACCGCGCAATCCAGCCGTGTTCGGCGAGCTTACATTGATCACAAAATACTTGGCATAGCGCGAAAAAGTCTCAATTCCCTGGCTATAATCTTCGATTGCGGCACTGATGTCGGTGTCTTTATTTTTACCAAGATTGATGCCCATAGGAACTGCCTCGTGGCTCCATTCAAGGCGCTTCAGACGCTCTGCAACGTGCTGCGCACCGTCGCTGTTGAAGCCCATGCGGTTGATGAGACCCATTTGATTATCGAGACGAAACAAGCGTGGTTTGGGATTGCCGTCCTGGGGCCGGGGCGTGATGGTTCCCAATTCCAAAAAGGACAAACCCGTACGCGCAAATCCTTTTGGGGCCCGCGCATTTTTATCAAATCCCGCCGCTAGACCGATCGGGTGCGCAAGATCGCCGATACCCGGAATATTCATGCTTAGGCCATCGAGGCTCGATCCGAAAGCGGGTAGGGGCATGTATTTGAGAAGGTCACGTTCCAGCATCCACATCCCGACATCGTGAGCCATCTCAGCTGGAAGCATACGAAGAAGGGCGGTGCCGAACTTAAGACTCGCATCGAGCATACCGCGAGATTGCGTGGGCGGGCGGGACCTAATCGGTATCGACATAGAAACACTCTCGCGGATTGAATATGTAATGCGAAACACGTAACCATTGATAAGCATTATTGAGAATCAAGGCAACCCTTCCCTGCAAAGATCTCATGTTTTCAACCGCTTCCTGGTGCCTACTACGCAAACCGCGCAAGGGGCGCTATAATAAGAACAAAGCAATCGGCACTGCACCTTCTCCCCATACAAAAGACCCTCTTAACCTATATTCGCAGTAGGACATTGATTATGTTTATCGACGGCATCAAAGTGATTCCGGAGGGTGGTTCTGAGCCCCGTTTGTGGAAATTCCGCAACTCTCAGGGCGCCTATAAGCACCTCTGCGTTTTAGCCTGTGATGAGGGGGACGCCAGTCTCATCAAACAAGCGATTTCCTACGCATTATTCGGTACCAGGGCCCCGCGTGTCAAAGGCGTGCTTTTAGCTCTTACCGACGACAACGGTGATGCGTGGATCTTTGAACGCTCCGCCGAAAATTTCCGCTGTGTTAAAAATCGTCAACTTCTTGACGTTCGCGGTGATGCACCTCAGAAGGATCTCTTCGCAGATTTTATGCCGCTTGATAATAAAGCCTCATTCTCCTGGATGGAATTAACGAAGGCTTTTGAGTTGAGTACCTCCGGGCTCGACATTCTTGGGGAATCTGATCGCGATCGTTCCCAGCGAAAAAGCGCCTGGGAGACTTTGGCCACAGATCGTTCGGCCGCCGCAAAAAACTCCTTGGAAAAGGCCTGGGGCAAAACGGTTGATCTCGATCTGATCACCAAGTTGATTCCCTTGGGTGACGCTTTTACAAGACGGTGGTTTTCTATCCAAGAGCAAACCAAAGGCCTCTCAAAGATTTTTGACCAGGTTGATCAGGTCGATACCGGACTCATGCGTCGCCTCGAGCAAGAACTCGAGCTCATCGAACAGATCCGGCGGATAGCTGAGCCCCTCATGGGTGCAGCCAAAAGTCCTAAAAACTGGCACGAAAAGATGAATCAGGTCGAGGCCGAAAAACTTCGTCTGGAAGATACGATAGCGGCCCAGGCCATGCCGATTCCCGATGATGACGTGGATTGGTCCTATGTCCTGCAAGTGCTCTCAAGGTCCCTTGCTTGTGATCGCCTTGAGAAAACAGCGCGTGCCGCCTTGCAGGAAGCGAAGGATAAAATCAGCCCTATCTATCGCACCCATCGCGCCTCGGTCGTCAAATTTCTGGAACACGATCAAGAGCTCATCCGCACCCTCGAAGCGTGTCTGCACGACCTCGATGCCTCCCTTCATCGCTCGAACGAGAATCATCGCGACCGGGGAAATCTTGCCCACAAGCTGAATCGACTCCTAGGCTTTAACCCGGCAGAACCCCTGAAACTGAAGCCTCAAGGGGAAGCTGAGGACGGCATCGACGATGCTCGGGCGCTCGTCAACCAGATCCTTCACCACATCGGGCACCTCTACTCGCAACTCGACGAGCAAACTTCGGTTCATGACGAAAAACTTAAGGACTTCGAAACCAAGTATGAACAGATCGCAAGCGAGTGCGCAAAATCCAAGGAACAATGGAATGCTTTGGCTCAGAGCCTCGGCCTCAATACCGAAACGAGCGTAAGTCATTTGATTCTATCCATAAATCTCTATAGTCAGCTTTCGGCGCTCCGGCACAAATCATCCCGTCTCCAGGAAGAATATGGTGATTATAAAAACAGCGTCCGTACACTCGTCACCCTGATCGAGTCATGGCGAAGCCATACCGGAAGTCAGAAATCACTTTCCCTCGATCATCCCAACGTCGTCCTCTCGGAAGCCAAAGGCATCATGAGCTATGCAGACAAAAAGCTGGCTCAGGTCAAAAAACTCCGGAGTATTGAGGCCCAAATCGAAGCCTACCGCCTGATGAAGAGCCGGATTGGGCAGGACTGCGAGCGCATCGAAACCAAATGGAAGGAGGCTCTCGAAGAGCTCGGCCTTCCTCACAAAGAGCTCGGTGCAGACGATCTGGTGAAGTCATTTGAGTCCGGTCGGGAGCTCCTGCAGTTTGAATCCCTGAGGAAACAAACGCAGCAAGCGCTTAAAAACGAGCAGATTTTTGCGGAAACGGTGTTTGATGCCCCACTCGTTTTTTATACCTGGGGTGAGCCCTCCGTTCCCAATAAGGTACGTCTCCAGTTTCTTCAGTACCTCGAGCAGTCGAAGCCACATGGATGGGGACTTCTCCTCTGTCAGGATCAAGGACTCGTCGAGATGATGCAGAAACTCGGCGTGAGCCACGGCCAGAAAGTGGCATCAAAGCCTGCAGAGCCAAAGGTTTCAGCTCCCGTTTCTCAAAAGCCTCTTATCTCGGACAAGGCGCGGTCGGCCCTCGAAATTTTCGCGTCGAAGCAGGGCGGCACTCCACGCTGAAGAACGGCGAAAAAAAATTGAGAGCGCTAAGAATTTTTTTTGATCCCGAAATCCGAAAAAAAATGCTCACCCACAGGTAAGAAATTTGAGCTGTGATGCTTTTTCTATGATGGTGTAAATAATTGAAAGTATTGGATAAATAAATGTTAAAGATTTTCCCGACTGATTTTTCTCGCACAAATTCAGGGCTTGCTCTTTAGTTCTCGGAGTAGAGGCCGATACAATTATCATCGCGTTACTGTGGTGCAGATCCTTCTCCCCTGTGATAGACCTGTGGTAAGCTGAAGATGTAAGACGCGTTTTTTTAAGGGTGGATAGCGGGAGCGTGAAGTTCTCGTCCTAGGTCCCTTCTTTGGGACTCCATATCGTAACTATGTTCAGGAGGTTTTGTTATGGCGAAAGTCGCGAAGAAGAAAGCCGTTAAGAAAAAAGTGGCCAAGAAGAAAAAAGTCGCTAAGAAAAAAGTAGCTGTTAAAAAAACAGCTAAAAAAGCGAAGAAAAAAGTAGTTAAAAAAGTAGGCAAAAAAGTAGCAAAAAAAGCTGTTAAGAAAGTCGCTAAGAAAAAAGTAGTTGTTAAAAAAACAGCTAAAAAAGCGACCAAAAAAGCAGTTAAAAAAGTTGCTAAGAAAAAAGTTGCTAAGAAAAAAGCGACGAAACGCAAAGTTTCGAAACGCAAAAAAGCAGCTCCAGTAGCAGCTGCCGCTTAATACTCGGAAACAAGAAAACACCAGCCTTGAGGCTGGTGTTTTTTTTTGGTTCAAAAGCTGAGTTTACTCAGCTTTAGGCTTTGAGGGCTTCCCGAGCTTTTTCAATGAGAGCCTGGAGCTTGATGGGCTTGGACAAAACGTCTTCGGCCCCCAAGGCGATAGCTTCCTCTTTGGATCGATCGCTGTAGCCGGTAATCAAAAAGACCTTAGGCCTCAAGGGATTATACGCTTTGATGTCCTCAAGCAGCTTCATCCCTCCGCCTTTCGGCATGCGAATGTCGCTGATCACCAGGTCGGGATCGTGAGCCTTGACCATTTCGAGAGCCTGGACGGCGTCTCCCGCGATCACGGTTTCAAACCCCTGGCTTTCGAAGCTGAAGGCCATCATTTCACAGATATCGATTTCATCGTCTACTATCAGAACTTTAGGCATGTCGTTCAACTCCAGCTTGAGTCCTCTTCATCTGCACCTCTTCGCGCTTAAACGAGAGATTCAAAGATCCCTGCAGCACCCATACCGGTTCCGATGCACATCGAAACGATACCATATTTCTCTTTGTCACGTTTCATGCCGTGAAGCAGAGTTGAGGTAAGTTTTGCGCCGGTTGCACCCAAGGGGTGACCCAAAGCAATCGCACCACCGGTGCGGTTGATGATGGTTGGATCGATATCCAAGGTGCGGGTCACCGCGAGTGCTTGCGAAGCGAAGGCTTCATTCAACTCGACGCGCTGGATGTCCTTAAGGGACAAGCCGGCAAGTTTAAGAGCCTTAGGAATCGCTTCGATCGGACCGATGCCCATAACGCGCGGTGGAACGCCGGCAACAGCGAAACTCACAAAGCGGCCCATAGGCTTCAGGTTGTATTTCTTCACAAATTCTTCGGAGCATACCATGACGATAGCTGCGCCGTCGGACATCTGCGAAGAGTTACCTGCGGTAATACTTCCGCCGGTTTTGAAGGCAGCCCGCAATCCGCCGAGAGCTTCGATGGAAGTATCGGCACGAGGGCCCTCATCCATTCCGAATGTCTGCTCGCTGATTTCGATGGCACCATCTTTCCCAGCCTTACGGAAAGTGACCGAAACCGGGACGATCTCTTCTTTAAAGAGGCCTAGTTCGATTGCCTTCGCAGCTTTTTGGTGCGAAGCGAGAGAAAATTGGTCCTGATCCTCGCGACTGACTTTATAGTCCTTAGCGACGTTTTCGGCGGTCAGTCCCATGCCGATGTAATAATCGTCACGACCCGTTTTAGTCACAGAGCGAGCGCCGACGGGTTTGTGTCCCATCATTGGAACCATCGTCATGGATTCCACTCCACCGGCGAGGATGCATTGCGCACCGCCCGCTTGGATCTGGAATGCGGCCATGGCGATAGTCTGCAAACCCGAACTACAAAAACGGTTGATCGTAACACCCGAAACCGATTCAGGAAGATCGGCCAGGAGGGCTGCGAAACGCGCAATATTCATACCTTGTTCGGCTTCAGGCATCGCACAACCAAGGAAAACATCGTCGACTTCAGCGGGATCGACCGAAGGGTTGGCTTTCATAACAGCCCTGATAACATCGGCAGCTAAATCATCAGGTCTCTTCGTGCGAAGAGTTCCGCGAGTGGCTTTGCCGACTGCAGAGCGAAACGGACTTACGATATAGGCAGTTTTCATAATGTCTTGGCTCCAAATCTTAGTTTCTTAGAGGCTTACCGGTCTTCAGCATTGCTTCGATTCGGTCCTGAGTTTTCTGCTCATGGCAAAGCTCGAGGAATACCCGGCGTTCGAGATCAAGGAAGTGGTCTTCCGATACGAACGTTCCGGCATCGATTTCGCCCCCGCAAAGCACGGTCGCGACTTTTTCGCCAACGAGAGCATCATAAGGCGAAATCTGGCGACCTTGAACCATATTGATCAGAGACATGTTGAAAGTTTGGATGCCGGCATCGCCGACGACTTTGATTTTGTTCTGGGCCATCGGCGGCTGGTAGCCATTTTCAGCCAGTTGCAGTACCCGTTTTTTTGCGCGAATGACCTGGAAATCACGCGCGAGAGTAACGGTTGCCTTCGCGTGATTATACAGACCCATCTCAATCGCCTCGAGACCTGAAGTGGACGTCTTGCCCATACCAATAAGCAGGAATGCTCGTTGGAGGTAAGGCATGGGATCCACATTTTCGCCGAGGGCAGCTTGATTGTATGCACGGACAGCCAATTCTTTGGTGCCGCCGCCGCCTGGTATCAGGCCGACTCCCACTTCAACAAGGCCGGCGAAGGTATCGCCTGTAATGATCTGCTCACTCGCATGAAGGCTCACTTCGCAACCACCGCCGAGCGTCAGGCCTTGAGGGCAGGCGATCGATGGGAATGTTGCGTATTTCAAAGCCTGCATCGTCCCTTGGAAGCGGCGCAGAAGGCTTTCGATCGCATCGTAGCGGTTTTCTTTGATCGCACCGATGATCTGTTTGATGTCAGCGCCCGCAGAGAAAACCTCGCCGTTATTAGCGATGACGAGGCCGGCGAAGTCTTTTTTGACTTTGACGAGCGTATTTTGGAAGATCTCGATGATCTCATCATTGATCGAGTTCATTTTTGAATGGAAGGTCAAACACGCCACGCCATCGCCGAGGTCGACCAGGCTCGCACTACTGTTGCCAAGAATCAGGGTTCTGTTATCGACCGCCGCTTTGGACTGAGGTAGGTAGTACGCGTGCTCGCGTTTTGGAATCGCTTGTTCTTTGTCTGTTTTACCGAGCAACTGCGATTTCGGGCCGTTGTTGATATGCCATTCCAATGAATTCGGCGTTGCTTTGTAGAACGCCAGACCTGGTTTGATCCAATCCGGGAGCTTAACGCCCTCCTGGATCATGCGTTCACGAACCGTATCATACCCAAGCGCTTGCCAGAGTTCGAACGGGCCCCACTCCCAGTTGAATCCCCATTTGATCGCATTGTCGATCGACGCGGGTTGGTTATTCGCGATTTCATCGAGAAGAATCGCGGAATAAGCCATGGTATCGCGAAGAGTCAACCAGATGAATTGAGCTCCGGCATCATTGTGGCTAATGATGAGCCGAATGCGTTCGATCGTATCGGAAACTTTTTTGGCTTCGTCCTGCCAAGGATAGGTGGTTGGCTGTTGCTCAACGTACTTATCTTCTTTAGGGCGGTAGGCGAGAATTGTGGAGTTGCCTTTGGCATCGGTTTCTTTTTTATAGATACCGACCGATTTGGTTTTTTGGCCCAAAGAGCCGCGTGCAATGAGATCATCAACCCATTTAGGGGGCGTGAATACCGCGACATAAGGATCGTTCGGTGCGTATTTACCGACGTTTTTCGCGACAGCAGCAAAAACGTCGATACCGACGACATCCATCGTGCGGAAGGACGCTGAGCTTGGCCGGCCCACTGTTTTGCCACTCAATGAATCGACAGTTTCGACATTCAAACCAAGGGCTTCCATGTGAACGAAAGCGGAGGTGATACTGAATGTACCAACGCGATTGGCGATGAAGTTGATCGTGTCGTTGGCGTAGACTATGCCTTTGCCGAGGTAACGCTCAATCCAGTCGGTGAGGTCCGTGATCAGGCCTTTATCGGTTTTGATATGCGGAATGATCTCAAGCAATTTCATATAACGAGGCGGATTGAAAAAATGAGTTCCGAAAAAGCGGCTTTGGAAGGCCTCGTCGAGATCTTCCGACATTTTTTCGAGTGAAAGACCTGAGGTGTTCGTCGTCACTGGAATATGCGGTTTTGCATACGCGGCGATCTGCTTCAAAATCGATTTTTTGATTTCGAGTTTTTCCGCGACGACTTCAATCACCCAGTCGACATCGGCAATGACCGACATGTCATCGGCAAAGTTCCCGGGAATGAGATTGCCGAGTATGGATTCAGAAGCGAGCGGCGAGGGTTTGAGCTTTTTAAGATTCTCAATAGCCAGGTACGCTATGGTCGAACGGAAGTTCTTCCCGATAGCGGCCGCTATCTTAGGGTCTTTATGCGGAGCGTCTGAAGGAAGATCCAACAGGTGAGTCCGCACGCCAGCAGCTGCCAAATGGGCAGCAATTTGAGCCCCCATTACGCCAGCCCCGAGTACAGCTACCCTGTGAATTTTGAGTGACATATGCGAACTCCTCAAAAGGGAAGGAAATAATATTCCTTCTCGTTCAGCGATACAAATTCAAAGCTCAAAAAAAAAGCGAATTTGGTGAGACTGATCGTTCACCAAATTCGCTAAGGATTCAAGTGGTCGTTTACTCTTCGAGATACTTTTTGATAGAAGCGACGACTTGATCAGGTGTGAATCCGTATTCACGCGCAAGATCTTCTGCCGGACCGCTGTCACCAAAATGATCGAGACCGATGTTGAGGCCGTTCATGCCAGTAAATTTCTGCCAACCGGTAGTTGTGCCCGCCTCGATGGAAACACGCTTTAAGCATTTTGGACTCAAAACCGCGTCTTGATAGCTTTTGGGCTGTTCAAGAAAGAGTTCCCAGCATGGCATGGAAACAACTTTGATCTTCAGTTTGCTGAGGGCCTGAGCCGCCGTGAGGGCAAGCGAGACTTCGGAACCTGTCGCCAGGATTACGACTTCGGGAGCATCACAATCAAGAACTGCATACGCACCGAAACGCGCCTGACTGATCGTTTTCAGATCGAGATGGAGAAGCGGGAGTTTCTGGCGTGTAAGACAAATCGCAGACGGACTTTCCGTGAGGTTGATTGCGACGTCCATCATGACCTGAGTTTCATGAGCATCGGCGGGACGCATTACATAAAAATTCGGGATGAGACGGAGTGACATCACCTGTTCGACAGGCTGATGGGTGGGGCCATCTTCCCCTAAGAAAAACGAGTCATGGCTGAATTCATGAATGACACGACAACGTTGAATAGCGCCGAGTCTCAAAGCAGCGCGAGAGTAATCCGCAAACGCGAGGAACGTGGCATCAAAGGGAATCATCCCGCCATGGAGCGCCAGACCATTGCTGATCGCTGACATTGGGAACTCACGCACGCCAAAAGCGAGGTTGCGATTCAGTGGGGAGTCAGCCTGAAAATCCCCGACTTTTTCGACAAATTGTTCGGTCATGTTGGAGCCGTCAAGGTCCGCACTTCCGCCGATGAAATTGGGGATGTGGTCGGCCCAGAGTTCTATGATGTCACCAAAGGCATTGCGGGTTGCGACGGGTTTTCCGATAGGCCAGGTGACCTGAGGTAAATCCGGATAGGAGCTTGTTTCGTAGAATGCCGCAAATTTCGCTTTGAAGGCTGCATCTTTCGATTTGAGATCAAAATCCTTTTGCCAAGCGTCGGCTTCCGCGCGGCGTTTGTCAAAATTGCGACGGAAATGTTTGTAGGATTCCGGCGGGACATGGAAATCCTGATCGGCCGGGAGACCAAGTTTGGCCCGTGTCTTAAGTCGTTCTTCAGCGGGTAGGGGCGAGCCGTGGGTTTCGTTGCTGCCTTCCATGGAAAAAGCGCCATTGGCCATTTTCGAATCGCCGATAATGAGCAGCGGTCGATTGCGTTTGGTCTGGGCATGATCGAGCACTTTTCGCAGGGCAGCATGATCATGGGCATTCACCTCGAGGACTTCCCACTGCATGCCTTCAAATACTTTTTTATAATCATCGGAGGCCACGCGATCGATGGTGCCTGCGATCTGCACGTGATTCTGATCGTAATACCAGACGAGCTGATCAAGCTTGAGGTGACCGGCGAGGGAGGCGGCACCGAGCGTGATGTCTTCCTGCATACAGCCGTCACCAAGCAAAACGTAGGTCTTGTGACGGAAAAGATTCTGATCCAGAGCCGCTTCCTGGTGGCGCGAGGCAATTGCGAAACCAACCGACATAGCTGCACCCTGACCAAGAGGGCCTGTTGTGCATTCAATGCCTGGTGTCATAAAATTCTCGGGGTGGCCGGGCGTGCGTGACTTCATTTGACGGAAGAGTTTGAGATCGTCCATTTCAAGCCAGCCAATATAGTGAAGCAGACTATAGGCAAGCATTGATTCGTGGCCAGCGCTTAGGATGAAACGATCTCGTCCCAACCACTTCGTATTGCTTGGGTCAAACTTTAGATACTCCGTGAACAAGAGGTACGCATAGTCCATGCTGGACATAGCTCCGCCTGGATGACCGGACTTTGCTTTATGTACGGCGTCGATCACCAGGCCCTTGAGCGTGTTGACCGTCTGTAAATCATTCATGAGTTGCCCTCGCACAGAAGGTTTTGGATGCGCGGGAGTATAACGGGCAAGGCTCTCGGGGTCAAACAAAGAGCGCGTGGGGCTAGAAGGAGAGTATCCTGAATACTCAACGCAAAATTAAATGGGAGAACAATTGTTCATAACAACTGACTCGCGTTCGGGAGATCCTGTGCGCTCGGTAATTCGCCAAGCAGCAGCTGGACTTTCATCACGCCCTTAGCACCCCGCAAAATCTTGATCGTCACAGTCTCGCCCGATTTATGATGCTCAAGAAATTCGCTGAGATCGGCGCTCTGGATAAGAGATTTATCGCCAATGGCCAGGATAAAGTCGCTGATTTGCAGCCCGGCTTTGGCGGCGGGACCATCGACTATGAGGTTGTCAATCAGGACACCGCCTTTGATATCCGTGCCGTGCACATGATCGAGATCGTCGAGGCTCGCCAGGTTCTTCGGAACGATGCCAATCCAGGCCTTGGTGATTTTGCCGCTTTGTATCAACTGCTGGCTGCTTTTGATAATGAGCGCTGCCGGCAACGCGGTTCCAAAATCGGTGGGGCCTTCGGGATTAAAAACGGCCATCGCAACCACACGCCCGCGGGTGTCCACAATAGGACCACCAGCCACTCCCGGATGAGTCGGGCGATCGATCAACCAATGGCGACCGTAGGCCCCTTCACCCCCATCAAGCGAACTTAGATTGGCTTTGGTCATCATGAAGCGGAGGCTGTTTCCAAATACGAGGAGACTGTCTCCCAGTCGTGATTTTCGGCTTTCGCCGAAGTCGATGCCGCTAAAAAGTTTGCCCTTGGGACCCTTGATTTTGAGTATCGCAAGGTCAAGTGTCGCGTCCGCACCGAGGAGCTGCGTGGCGTACACCTTGCCACGCGAGGAAACGATTTCAAGGCTTGTGGCGCCTTCCAGTTGCCGATAACTCGTCGCTATGTGCTGCCCATCAGGTAGGACAAACCCGGTGCCGAGAGGATAACTCCCTTTGCCGGGAGGGAGCGCGGCATGGAAAAAATAATAGTACGGGTCGAAGATTTCTCCTTGACGAAGGGGCCGGTCTGAGGAGCGCACGGTTACAATTTCGGCTCGGATGCGGGGGGTGATCTCATCGAGCGATGCTTGGGCTACGGCATACGCAGGAAGCAAGAGAAAAAAGAAAAATAAAGAGCATTGCCAAATAGAACGCACGGATGTCCCCCTCTTTTTGGGTCCGAGTATAACACAAGGAAGATCTGGCAGAAGAGTGGGTAATTATGGTAAATTTGAGCACAATGTTTTTGCCAAAACGAGGTGCTTCCTTGAAATCCTGGAAACGTAAGCTCTTTCTCGCATCTGCTGTCGGAGTGGGTGTCGGACTCTTAGCGGTTCTAGCCGTCGTGGGTATCATCGGCTATACGGTTTACTTCGGAGACGTCTCCGAACTGAAAAAGTCAACTATTTTAGCTCGTATCAACGAAGAGACGACCCTCTATACGCTTGACGAGCAGCACAAGATCGGTAGCTTCTTTAATGAAGAGCACCGTAGCTACGTTACGATCGATCAGGTCCCCGAGGATATGATCAGGGCGATGGTCGCGGCGGAAGACAAAAACTTCTTCCAACACTACGGGGTCGATCCCGTTGCTATATTTCAAGCCGTTTCCGAATGCGCTCTGAAAAGCTTCCGAGGCTGTCGCGGCGGATCGTCAATCACCCAGCAGACCGTGAAAAATGTCATGGACCACCGCGAGCATTCCCTCCAGCGTAAATTCATCGAAATGGTGCGCGCGTTCCAGATCGAGCGCATGTATTCCAAAAAACAGATCCTGGAATTTTATCTCAACCAGTTTCACGTTACGGCGAACGGTAAGGGTATCGGCATCGCGGCCCGATACTATTTCAATAAAGACGTGAAGGACCTCAGCCTCATCGAGAGTGCGTTTATCGCAGGATCGGTGAAAGCGCCGAACAAATATAACCCCTTCGTGAAATATAATAGAAAAGATAAAGAAACCGCTTGGAACGAAGCAAACTGGCGCAAAAACTACGTTATTCGGCGTATGTTTGAGCAAGGCTGGATCACCGAGGCCCAATTCAAAAAGGCCTTCGAGGAACGTGTGCCTTTCAACCAAGGCAAGTTCGGCAACAATGAAGTGGCGCTCGTATCTTTGATCCGCAGTCAGCTCGACAAAAAAGAAATCCTTGAAGCCCTCGGGATGGAGTCGATCAATGAATTGAGCCATGCCGGCCTCAAGGTGTTCACGACTATCGACAAAAATCTTCAGGACGAGGCGCAGCTTCAAATGCGCCGGAATCTGTCTCGTCTCGAAATGATCCTGAAGGATTATCAACCCGAGAACCCTTCGACTTTTCACTATATGAGAAGTTTGATTCCTAATCAGTTTTATTATGCAAAAGTAACAAAGATCGAACGCGATAAAAAGAACCCTCAGATTTTCCTCGATTACGGGTTGCCCAAAGGCGTGGTCAATGCCGAGGCGCTGATGCGTACGGCGAAAATCCTATCGATTCCCACTTATAAGCCTTATGAATTCCACATGCAGGACATCCTGAATAAACTCAAGGTCGGTGACGTTGTTTTTACGGAAGTTACGGACTACAACGATGAGACTCATGAGGCCGTCGCTGAGCTCAAGAAAAAGCCATCGGTCAACGGCGGACTCATCTCGGTCGATCAAGGCGAAGTGCGCGCCGTGGTGTCCGGTTTTGATTCCGAAGGGTTCAACCGTGCGGTGTTTGCGACAAGGCAGCCCGGCTCTGTATTTAAGTCCGTGGTGTTTTTCGGTGCCTTGCAGATGGGTTGGACGATACTCGACAAGCTTCCAAACCAAAGGCAACTTTTCACATTTCAGGGTAAATATTATTTCCCGCGTGGTGACCACCCGAGTCCTTACGATGATATCTCGATGATCTGGGCCGGTACAAAATCCGAAAACTTAGCGACGGTCAATCTCACGGCCAACCTCCTCGACAAGCTCAATTATGACGAGTTCAAAGAACTTATGGGGACTCTCGATCTCCTTCCGAAAGAGGGCGAGGCGCCACGCGATTATCATTTCCGTGTGGCCAAAGACACCGGCGTTCAGCTCGATAACATCGGTATCAAGGAAGCGATGCTTTCCAAAGCAGTGGATGACCTCAAACCCGACTTGATTTTCGCCGGACGCCAGAACCTCTATAAAGACTTGAGTCAACTGTGGTGGGGCAGGGGCTACGTATCAGAACTCCAACATGTTTATCGAATGGCGGACGACGATTTCACCGATCGCGAGCGCAACCTTCGTATCGGCTTGGTCAAGAAGAACTGGGAACGACTCACGGTGTTGTCCAATGATCTCAAGCAGGACTGGGCGCGTTTGACGAATAAGGTTTCGGAAGGAGGAGCGGATGCCGCTTATTCCGATCCGGGAACACTCGGTCTCCTCGGTCGATTTAGAGTTATGAACGCGGGCGGTCATAAACCTGCGCTGGCTTACGTGAAAGAGTTGAACGGGGAAGAATTCCGACGCGGCCCTAAGGATGGTTCGGTCGTGATCGATGCACCTGGCGGTCGTCCTTTGAATTCCCTCGACGTGCAGGCGATCTGGGGTAACGGCGGTGTTGTCCTGAACGAAGTGAACCTCGACGGTTATCTTCCGCTTCGTTACTACGAGCGTCTTGCGCAAAACATCGAAGAAAACTATGCAAACGTGATGGCGCAGAAAGATCAATATTCGACCTTTCAGTACTTTAATCACCACGATTTTAAAATCATCCTCGGCCTTCGTTATCTCACCAAGCTGGCCCGCGCGATGGGTGTAACATCCAAGCTTGAGCCGGTCCTGTCGTTTGGTCTCGGAACGAACGATGTGAGTGCCGCGGAAGTCTCCAAAATCTATCAGACCTTTGCCGACGGTAAGACCTACCGTTTCTATAAAGAAGGCCCTGATAACCAGCTCAACTTCATTCGCCGCATCGAAGATCGCTCCGGCAAAGTTCTTTTTGAACCCGAGAAGAAAGTCTTCCAACTCGTCGACTCCTGCTATGCGGCGCAGATGACGGAAATCCTCAGAAAAGTTGTGACGCATGGGACCGGTCGTGCCCTTCGAGGTGAACTCTATCTTGATTATGATCAACCCGTTCCGGAAGGGTCCAAGGACAAAGCGAAAAACCTTCGCATTGGCTATCCGGCCTTCGGAAAAACAGGTACCACAAACGACTATACGACAGCTTATTTCGCGGGATTCATTCCGTATCCTGTGAAAAAAGACGAGCCTCTTGATCCGATGCAGCATCAGTACGTAATTGCGTCTTATGTTGGCTATGACTTAAACAAATCGATGCGCCGCGGCGGATTCAAAATCGCCGGTGCCGTCGGTGCGCTTCCCGCTTGGAGTGGCCTGGCCAAGGCATTGATAAAGCAAGGAAAATTTAAAGAATTCCTCGATCCAAGCTCACCTAATATGGTTGGTTATCAATCGTGGCCAACCGTTTCGGCTGCCTGTGCGACACCGCTTTCTGTGGACCTGCCAGCAGGATTGGTTCTTCAAGGGGGAGGTGAGGCCGAAAGCTACGAATTCACCAACAGCGATAAAGAAGGTGAGACCTATCATGATGAATTTGCTCGCAGCGCCAGTGTAAGAGCAAACGTCAACGTCGCAACTGTTTTGAGTGGCGGAGCACGCACACCGCGGCGCGCCTTTCAACCCTTCATGAAGTTCGACAGCGACAAAAATGGACCGAAATTAATCGACGGAAAAGCCAATGGTTCTCTGGGCGTTCCAGCGTCGCCAGCCCCCGTTCTACCCGTCATGGAAAATGATAAAGGGGCTCCAGGCGTAGTGCCTGTTGCGGCTCCGGTCGAGGCGAAAAACCCGGCTCCTGTGACCGCCTCGGCACCTAGCAAAACGAAAGAGAAAGCGGTCGAACCCGAGAAAAAACTCGATCCCGCCAAGAAAACAGAGGAAGATAGTGGAATTCAGAACGATGAGCTTTGGTGATACGGCATCTTAGAGTTAACTCTCGGTCAAGAGTGCTCGTATCTTTCTCTGGTAAACCCGAGTAGAAGTAACGTCTCTTACTTACTCGGGCCCTTTGGGTGAAGGAAGGTGCATATCATGAAAAAGTTGTCATTCGAGCGTTCCGAAAAGCTCTATGCGAAAGCTGTTACATTGATGCCGGGCGGAGTGAATTCGCCGGTGCGGGCTTTCAAACAAGTGGACGCAACACCCATCTTTATAGAACGCGCCGAGGGCGCTTACATGTGGG
This sequence comes from Oligoflexus sp., assembly GCA_014378195.1. Lineage (GTDB taxonomy): Bacteria > Bdellovibrionota_B > Oligoflexia > Oligoflexales > Oligoflexaceae > Oligoflexus. The sequence goes on from JACMOC010000061.1 coordinate 87,232, forward strand.
ATGCGGACGGCAATAAATTCATTGATTACATCGGCAGTTGGGGTCCGGCGATGCTGGGCCATGCTCACCCGGAAGTTGTGGCTGCCGTCACCGCTGCTCTCAAAAACGGTTTTTCCTTCGGCGCGCCTTCTGCTCTCGAAATCCAAATTGCAGAACTCATCCAAAAAATTCTGCCCAGCATGGAAATGGTTCGACTGGTCTCCAGTGGAACAGAAGCCTGCATGGCAGCTTTGCGTTTGGCGCGCGGCTTCACAGGTCGGGACAAAATCCTGAAGTTCACCGGTTGTTACCACGGCCACGCGGACATGCTCCTCGTCAAAGCTGGTTCTGGTGTTGCAACTCTTGGTATTCCCGGCAGTCCCGGCGTTCCTTCAGCCGTCGTCAAAGACACTCTGACTCTCGCGTTTAACGACGCCGAGGGTTTGAAAGAATTGTTTGCGCGACACGGTCACGAACTCGCCGCTGTGATTGTTGAGCCTATAGTCGGAAACGGTAACTTCATTCGTCCCAAAGGCGGTTACCTTGAGCTTATGAGAGAGCTCTGTACCCAGTCCGGTGCGATTCTTATATTTGACGAAGTGATGACGGGTTTTCGGGTCGGACTCAGTGGTGTTCAAGGCCTGAAAAACATCAAACCCGACCTTAGCACTCTCGGTAAAGTCATCGGTGGCGGTATGCCTATCGGTGCTTACGGTGGGCGTCGCGATATTATGGATATGGTCGCCCCAAGCGGTCCTGTCTATCAAGCCGGGACCTTATCGGGAAATCCGGTGGCCGTGACCTGTGGCATTAAAACGCTCGAGCTCCTGAGTACGAAATATGACTTTACAGAGCTGGCGAAGCGTACTAGACGTCTGTCCTATGGACTTAAGGAACGCGCCGAAAAGCATGGCATACCCTTGAGCGTCGACTTCGAAGGCGGGATGTTTGGTTTCATGTTCTCGCCCAGACTCCCTGAGTCATTCGAAGAAGCAGTTCAGTGTAACATTTCGCAGTTTAAGCAATTTTTCCGCGGCATGCTCAGTTTCGGTGTGTATCTTGCGCCCTCAGCCTTCGAAGCTGGCTTTATATCCTTCGCGCACAGCGACAAGGATATAGAGGACACTCTGAATGTTGCCGATTATGTGTTTGCCAATTTGAGTCAATTCTAAATGAAAACAGCAAACGATCGTACGACTTCTTCCTCCGAGCCTGTTTCTATCGGCTGCCAAAACAGCTGGAGTTCTCATCCCCTGATGATAGAACTCAATAAATACGCGCCTCGATTGTTGGTGACCAAAGACGATTGTGCGGGCTTATACCGCAAACTCGACCAAGGTGACCTCCAGTACGCGTTCTGTTCTTCGATCAGTCTTGTACGGAACGCCGAGTTTGAGATGGCATTGCCTGTCGGTATCTCGGTTGAAGGAACATCCGGACTTGCGATTTGGGGCCTTAGCAGCGCTCAGTCGCATTTGAAAGATATCATCGATCAACGCGCAAAAGTCCTCCGCGAGATATTTCGCAGTTCGCAGATTATTAAAGCGACTGATCTCAAACAGGCTTTGCAGAATGCTGTTGAGTCACTCGGGCGTTTACCTCTCCCCAAGCTTGATTTTGTGCCTCAGCTCAGGTTGTCGACAGGTCATTCCTCGTGGGGCTCGCTGTCTCGTATCCTCTACAAACTTATCTTTGGCTGTGACGCTTACGAAAGCCTTCTGCGCAGTCCGATCGATACGAGCACACCCTGCATCGATTTTCGGGTTGAGAACGAAGCGCTTCAAAAGCGCTGCAGTTACAGCCATCTTATCGATCTCTCGGAACTATGGTTGCGCATTACCGAGCTGCCTTTTGTCAGCAGTGTACTGCAGAAGAAAAGAAAGACCTGTGCGTGCCGTTCAACCTTGAGCGAAGCAAGCGAACTTGCAGAAATGCGCATGCAGGTCGAACCGAGCAACTACGTTCCTGATATGCTGCCGCGCAATTGCCAACAGCAGCAGATCGATTTGACCTCGGTTTGGAAACACCTTTCCTATCGCCTCAGTCCCGAAGATATCCGCAGCCTCCAGATTTTCCTTTACCTCGCTAAACCTCTCGAGAAAAAGTGCCTCGCCGACCAAGCTTTCACTCTTTCCATGATGCGTTGGCAACAAAAGGAAACGGCTCTGGCCAGCCAGCTCGCCTAAATTTTTTAGAAGATGTCCGTCGCATTCCATTCATAGTGCCCTTACTTTAGGGCTATGAATGGAATTTTGCTTTTCAGTCTTATGATTTTTTTTATCCATCGCTCTTTGAAGACATATTCGGAGCCCCTGGTTACGTCTCAGTATTGGCTCACGCTCCAAAATTCGATGCGGTCGCGGGATTACCTTTTTCGCAAAGTGACGCCCCAAAACCCTTTGGAAGAGACTCTTCGGCAGCGGTTCATTGGAGTCGTAAAACAGGGCAAATTAACCTTGACCGAACTTGAGGCTCTGGATCGTTTAGGAAAACGCGTGGCGCGGCAGCAGAAGGCCCTGGACAGTCTACTCCTGACTTATACGACTCACGTGTGTTTCGTGGTGCTGACGCCTCTTGGATTGCGTCTTGGGTTCAAGGGTCAGTGGTTTTTTGATCGGGGCGATTTTGGAGAACTCGGAATCGGGCTCATAGGACTTTTAATTTTAGCCAGCGTATTTCACAAACTCTGGCCGCAAAGCGGTCTGACGCGCACCCAAAGTCTAACGGATACGATCGCCACGTTCGTTGGCGACACGGACGCAGAATGCGGACTTTGGACGGGGGCTGTTCGAGAACTTAAGCGGGAAGCCTGGAAGACGGGAGGCAATCCGGATGTCGCGATCAAAACCATGCTAACGGAATGGAAGCTCGATCAAATCGAGGCTTTCGATCGCCAAATCCGGCTTTTAGAAGATGCCCTTGGTCCTATGGAACTCTTTACAACATGCTATTTCGGAGTGTTTTTACTGGGGGAGCCTTTGATCAGTCATTTTAGCGGCTTATTGCTCTAGCCGAAAGCCTGATAAAACTCGAAAACAGCGTCTTAAAAGATGCGATGGACAAAGGCTAATAAGGCGTGTAACCAAGGAAATTCCCGGATTGCGATCGTGCCCTGAAAGAAACGCGAGTTCATAACTTGACTCGTCTCATTTAGGTCTTATTTTGCTCTGCTATAATTTTCCTAGCGATCCAGCTCTCTCACCAGCGCAAGGAGCCCCTCAATGGATAAACGTGTTAGCGATACAGTCCTAGCCAACAGCTACGATGCCGGTCATCAGAGTCTATCGTGGAATCCTGGGCAAGCGGGTGGCCTTCTTGCAGGTATCGATCTTCAGTCCATCATCGAGAGTCCCGATGCAGCGGAGATCGTACCCAATCTCCCTGTTCAGCCGCTTTATTATGCTCTTAAACAACGAGGTTTTGAAGAAAGCCTTGAGATCCTGCCTCTCCTGTCGCAGGAGCAGGTTATACATATGGCTGATTACGAAGCGTGGGACGGCGAAGACTTTTCGCAGAAACGCATGCTTCGTTTCCTAAGGCCTTTTGCAGAAGTTTCTCAGGAACAGCTGTTTCAGCGGTTCTCCGAACTGGATGATGAATATCAAATCGCCACTCTCGAAGGCGTTTTTGTTGTTCATGAAGTTGAGCACATGTACGACCTTCCTCACGGCGTTGAGGACCGCGCATTCAAAATGCCATGCGACACAGTCTTTTACGAAATCGCTTTGGATGACAAGGACGACGTCGCCTTTGTCGAAAGCATCATGGAAGCGAGTCGTGAGCACAACATGCGCTACGCTTACGCCCTGCTGGGCCACTCGACCTTCAATCCTCCGCAGGAGAACGAAGCGCAGGTTCATCAGTTTCGTAAAGCGCGTCTCGAAGAGGATGGTTTTGTCAGCTACGAGGACAGCCTTCGCATCTTCTCGCCACTCGACCGCCGCACTCTTCGCTTGAAGTGGCAGTCTCTGGGCGAACAGAGCCTAGCGCATTCAAAGGACGCGCTCATGCTGCAAGGCTCGGAGCTCAATTTCTTTGACGCCTGTATGATGCGGGCCCGGGAAGACGGCGCCGACATGGAAGGCCTCTTTCAGGTTCATCAGAGCCTTCTTTACCTTGCTAACGCATTGTGCGCTGCCGCGCGCGTAAACGTCGACGATTTGAATGGCCTGCATCGGGTGCTCGAACAGGGCAAAGCTCTTGCTAGTCTCGGTCTTGAATATCTTGCCGATGGCAGTATCGAACTTGGCTCGAAAATCGTCTTGAGCGAACATCCCAAAACACTCTTCCAGTCCGGCTACGGGATCATCGAGGACCTGAGAGCAGGCACTATCAAAGCTCTCAAACGCATGGGTCTGCCTCGCGCCTCGACGATCGAGCGTCTCTATATCTCGCGTCAGTGGGGTCAGATGCTCCTCGAGCTTGATAGAAACTGGCTCGAGCTTATCGGGATGGAAGCCACCGAGATTCTCAAAGGTTTGATGAATCGATTTCCTATGGTTGCCGTGGCATCGCCCGAGGATTCCAAACGCATAGCATTCCGGCCGATTTCAAGTCTCGCTGACGCTTACGAACTGGAACTGTCCGTCCAAGCGGTGATGGCTTATTTCGCAGTTGTTGTTTGAGTGGTCGCGATCTCGATCGTCCGTTCGAGATCATGCTGCGTGATTTGGCAACGGAAAGCCTTCGTCAAGGCCTGCAACCCATGAATTGGGACGTCGAAAGCAGTACGGACCAGTTGCTTGATGCCTGGCGTGATCATCTCCGTACGGAGTCCACGCTGTGGATGATAGGGGAACGCCCCAGTCGCGAGGAATCTTTAAGCCTTGCGATCTCCATGATACACGACGGTTTGCACGGATTGATCGTGTTGCCAAAAGGCCCTACTTTTAAACGCGGAAGCTCGCATGAGGATTTGATGCAATGACCGATCATAACAACTCCGATGACGACATCACCTTAACGCCTGAATTTCTAACGAATGACGAGTGCGTAGAACTCGCAGAAACTATGGTAAAAAAATACCGTATTGCTATGAAAGATCGTACGTTCTCCATACGTGCCATTGTTCAGGGCAAAGGGGTTTACGTCACTGTTCTCCTGGCGAACAAAGATCAGAGTTACTACTATCCGGTGGAAGCGCGCCTCATGTTTGAGGCCGAAGAAATGGAGCCTCACGAAGCGGCTCTCTTCCTCGTCGACTACATTGATAATTATTTTGAAGAATATCTTTACGAAGAAGATGAGCAGATCTATCTGCCGATCGATTGGGCTGATCATGAGTACGAAGCCACCAATTTTCAGATTCGGGGCCAGATACTCAACCAAAAGCTCGATTCGCTGGCCGATCAATGGCTGATTGCAGCGGGTGACAAAGTGAGCTCAATCGACTAAAATTGAGTGATTCCCACACGCTGCGGAGTCCTCTATGAAGTCGACCAGGATCGTATTCACTCTTTCACTCTTATTTCTATTTTCAGGCGCATTTTTAGGACTTACGGCCCTCAGCTGTAAGTCCTATAAGACGGATCCTGTCATCCGCGAGAACCTCGCCGCTCTTAAAACCAAACGAGACGCTGCTGCAGGAACACTCAAAACTCCTTCCGGAAAGCCCGCACTAACGGGGTCTCAGCCTCCGTCAGGGGCAGGCAAAGGAAGCGCATCTAAGAAATCAGCATCTGCCAATCAGCCTCTAAAAACGACCCTGAGTGTAGCGAACCTAGGACTCCATACAGGCGTAGAACTCTTTGACCAGACCTCCCTCATCATCCAATCCCCTGGTAAATCGGACACGACCCGGACCCCTTACAAACTTGGCGATGAAATACCGATCATCGAAGGCCAGACCTATACCAACGTCGTTCGCCTCTACTCCAAGGGCAAGCTTGTCTATTCCAGCGAATTTTGCCAATTGGACAATTCCTTTGTGACGAAAGCGGGTCATAACATTTTTGCGATCCCCGTGTGCAGGAAGGGAGGAGCAGCCTCAACAGCCAAGCCGTAGGGTATAATGATTCCATAAGATCATGAAGCAATACGATCACCCTGTTCAGCGATAGGAAGACGGCATGAGATCTCGCTCAAAAATGGTTTGGAGCTTAGCGCTCCTATCTGCACTAGCATCCTCGGCTTGTAAACATGACAACGATAAACCAGCCGGTTCGGGTCTCGAGAGTTCGGTGAGTGGTTCTGCGGATAAACTCCCAGCATCGCTCGGTGTCGGTTTTGATAGCGAAACACAGACGAAAAAAACGAAATGTGTTGAGGGTACCGCGGTCTGGCGAGGGGCTCAGGATGCCAAGTTTGAGTTTGGTCAGGATTTGACCTTTGAATCTATCCTCCGGGAGATCGCCGGTGGCGCCGAAATCGGCGGCCGGCTTCAGGTCTACGATATCAAAGGGGCTGCTGATTTTGCGTCGAAATACGCTTCGACCGCCTATAGTTCGACCATCACCATCTCAAATAACGTGACGCTCAAAAAACTCCTACTTCAAAACGTGAAGATGACGGCGGCTGGCAAAGCCGAAACTGTAGAAGGTAAACCACTGGATACCATCCGTGCCACCTGCGGTGATGAATACTTCGATACCATCGTTTACGGAGCGCAACTCTTCGTCGTTGCAAAATTCGACTTCGAAAGTGCGCAGGATAAACTTGAGTTTAAAGGCAGCGCGAGCGTGAGCTTGGCTGGTGTCGGACAGCTCGGCGGGCAGATTTCAACTCTTTCTGACAAGCTCAAACGCCACTCGAAAGTCTCAATTACTGCGCGGCAGGTCGGCGGAAACACCGATGAACTGAGTTCTGTCCTGTCCTCTGAGATCATCACATGTTCACTCGCTGACTTTGAAGCGAAGTGCTTACCCATGCTTGTGAAGATCGTAAATTATACAAAGGACACCTTCCGCGAAGGCCTGAAAAACTTACCGGATCCCGAAAAATCCAAGATTGGCGATCCGAAAGGCTGGGCGGAGATGGCTTTCACGACGACGCGTTATGCCGACGAAAAAATTGATGGCGTCGTGATGGTTCCAACGATTGACACACCACTCGTAACAGCTGAAATCGAACATGATCGCGCTCTTATCTATGACTCCTTCCAGCTCATGCTGATGGATCACGAACGCGCGACCAAACTTCTCCGTGACTTTACTCTCAGCGATCTGCAAAGAAAACGCATCGAGGACATCGAAAAAGCCACAGCCGATAACAAAGATGCGCTTGCCAGCGCGGGTGACGTCTGCATGAAGCAGCCGACGAAGTGTGTTGCTAAATTCGCTGATTACATGGCCAATGTGAAACCTTACGATGCGCGCCTTTTATCACTTGATATCTGCCTGATCAAAGCTGACATCGACGGCACGACCTGGGCCTTTTCCCGATCGAATGGGACGTTCATCGACAATGTCACACTTGCATCAAGCGGCAAAATCGAAAATCATACGTCCGAATATGAAAAGACCTGGAAAGTGGATGGTTGCATTCTCAGCTTCGTAAACGTCAACGGTGTGCCCTCAACCATATTCGATAAAATCGAATCGGCTGATCGTATGACCGGCGTGTTCATGCAAGACAATAGCTTCCGCCACGTACTCGACCGGAAAAAATAGTTTGGTGCGAGATGGATTTGGGTTCGTCAATCTTAGGAGGCCCTCATTTTGAAGACCAAATCCATCTCACTTGTATTTTCCTTTTTCCTCCTCGCAGGGCTGGGCTGCCGGTCCACGAGCAGTCAACGAAACGAAGATGGTTTTGCAGGCCTGAATGCGGCGGCGGTCGCCAGTCCTATCGCGCCCGGCACTGATTCCACCAAACCTCCTGTCCTAACAACAGATAATATTACGCTTGATCCGGCGTCGCGCGGTTTGGGTGACGGGTATGATAGCGTCCGCAAAATCAAACTCTCCCCTTGCATCGACCCAACGTCATTTGTTTATCGAGGTGCAAATGCATCCGATCTCTCCTTCATGCAGGATTATTCCTACGATCAGATATTGAATGAAGTTGGTGTGAGCATCTACGCAAAAGCCAGCCTCTTCGGTCTTGTTAGCGCCAAAGTCCAAGGTGATATGGCAACCTCCCTGGCAACGACGGGAGAAACCTCGTCCTTTATCTACAACTTTCGTATCCTCGGCAAATCCGCTGTCATAGGCGATCGAGTGCTCAATATCAACGGTATGGCCGCTTATCATTCCAATGATCTGGTGCATTTTCGAGATGTGTGCGGCGATCTCTTTGTTGATCAGGTTAAACTTGGTGCCCAGCTTTTTGTCGGAGTGAAGTTTACCTTTGGCTCTAAAGAGACAAAAGAAAAGATTGTTCTGACGTTGAAAGGGTCGGCTTTGTGGGGTCTGATCAAGGTCTCAAAAACCTGGTCCAAAGAATTTGCCCAGCTTATGCAGAACGTGCGGATCTCGGTCGACGCCTTTCAGGTGGGGGGTGATGTCTCAAAGCTTGAGGCGCTCAAAGCCGAGATCGCGACGAAGAGCTGTGCAGGTGATGATGTAAGCGCTTGTTCCGAGGCTGTCGATCGCCTGCTTGAATACGGGCGAACTGGTTTCTCCGCCCAACTCGCAGACATGCAGATGAGTAAGTCATCAACTTCAGGGCCGGCTATCGTCGATGTTTCGACAGAAGCCTATAACTCTCAAAAAGTTCTGGACCCTTCGTCGAGCAAATTGGTTTCTATCAATATCAAATCAGATCTCACCACTGCAGATAAGCTTGCTGTGGTCGATGCCCAACTCGATCGTATCGAAGCCAAGCTTAAAATTGCTTTGACTCGCGTTATGACGCTCAAAGATTTTGATCTCACCGAGGACGAAAAAACTACGGTGAAGGCAGCGCAGACTGGAATCGAAGGCGTCTTGAGATCCATAACCGCCCTTCGTGAAGGAACGTGCACAAACGCTGTTAAGGATGGGGCCTTTGTTCCCAGTTGCGCATCTCAGGCTGGTCTCATTGAGTCCGATGCCGATTCTGTTCTCAGTCCTATCGATATTAAACGATAAGCTTTTGAAATTGCTGCCCTGATATAAAAATAAAACCGAAATCAAATTGTTTGCATTCCTTTTTTGACTGCGCTATAAAAGCGCATCGAAACAGCCAGCTGCTTTTGTGCAGCGTGCCAAAGGAGTAACAACAATGTTTAAGTCGCTCTTCGTTCTCCCGCTTACCGTACTTCTATTATCTACGTTCGCTTGTAATGATGACCATACGAAAAAAGACCTCCGCGCTCAGGTCGAGCTCAAAGATCATCAGAAGAATTTCCTTCAGACGGAGCTTAGCTCTACAGAAGCTCGCGATGAAGCAGCGCGCCTCGCTCTCGAAAATGAGTCGGCCGCGAAAGATGCTGCCTTGAAAGGACTGAATCAGAGCCTCTTCGAAAAAAATCAATCGATCGCCACTCTTTCCCAACTCGTCACCACCGATGATCAAAATCTTGCGGTCAGCAAAGCTCAGCTGACCGAAGATAAAATGCTGGCGGCTAATGAAAAAGCCGAGTTTGAAAAACAACTGGCTCACAAAAATGCCAGCCTCGTCGCAGCCCAGGCCAGCGCGGAGGAATCAAAAGCCAACGAAGCAAAACTCCTCGATGCGATCAACGATTTGAGTTCGGACATCAATAAGAAAAACGATCAGATTCAATCGCTTAATCAGCAGCTCAAAAATAGTGGTTCCGAGACCACCCTCTCGGCAACATTGAAGGCCCAGCTGATGGCAGCTCAAAAAGACCTTGCCGTCCTTCAGGATGCCAAAGTTAAAGTCGATGCCGATCTCCTGGCAAGTCGAGCCGTTATAGGGGGCACCATGGACCTTCTCTGGGGCATGTTTTATACCGAAGACTCAAAACTCATGATCAATAAAGTTACCTGTAATCAACTCCTTTACGTCAAAGAAAACGGTGAAAGCGTCAGCGCTATCGCCTGTGAAGATGGCAAAATCCAGTGGGAAAAACGCAGTCCTCAGAGTTTCGCTACCGTCAGCGAAGCAAGTGGATTTTCTGACTACGGTTTCCGCTTGGAATCAAGTGTGACCGAGAGTTCGTGCAAAGCGACAGCCAACAACATGTACAACGCCGGCACATCTGTCAACTTTGACCGCGTTAGCAAAACAGTCGCAACAGATTTCGCACTTTACCTCTCCACCGAACTGAATAAAGACTCGGTTCGCTTGACTAACACCAGCGCAGTTTTTAAAGCCGCTGAATGCGATATCTTTCTTGCTGATGCAGCACGCGGCGAATGGAAAGGCACCAAGCAAGAAGGTCTGTTCAACATGATCGTTGAGGTTTGCAAAGTTGCAGCGGGTGCTATGGACGAGCAACTTACGAAAAATTCGGGCTGTTTCAAATCTAACAACACTTTCAGCAAATAACTTTAAAACCATGAGTCCTACATATATGAAAATCAGCTCACTAGTACTTGTCTCAAGCATTCTGGCCGTCTCGTGCTCAGAAGCATCCCACGCACCTGTCAGCCAACTCAAAGAAGAAACCGACAAAAACAGTTCTATGGACCAACTTGGGGACATCGGCACTCCTACTTACGATGCCCTTATAAAAACGACAAAAGTCCAGACGAAGCGCCTTCCTTGGGTGGACACCTACTGGGCTCTCACCGAACAAGGTCTATCGCGTCGCTGGAGCAAAAAAACCAAAAAATTAGGTATGGCCGATTTTTTTGAAAGCCAGACCAAACAGGATAAGGAAGTGAAAGTCGATCCTACACTTTCTCCTGCCGATAAATACGATATCCTCTTTCGTTGGCGCCACAATATTGAAATCGATGCTGACAAAACCGCAGCTCTTATCAAAGGCTGGGAGACTCTCGACACTCAACTCGATTTGAGTCCGGAACCTCAAGCTTTTAAAAAGACCTTGGCTCTGACCTTGAGCGATTTGCGTTCCCCGGCACTTGCCGATTTTAGAAAACAGTTCCCTATGAGCAGCGACGGTTGGAACACCTGGCTCTCCTACTCGTCTCAAGACGAATATATGCTTTTTGACGACAAAAAGAGCGGTGATGACTGGAGCTGGATGGGTTCGTGTCACGGCTGGTCTCCTGCCGCTCTTATGGAAGAAACTCCAAAACATTCCGTCTTAGCCAAAATTGACAAGCAGGAAGTTTTGGTGACTGAAGGCGACCTTCGTGGTCTTTTGACAAAATCGTGGGCTGACCATTCTCCGCGCAAACAGCAATATTTCGTCGGTCGTCGCTGTGAGAAAAACGCGGCTGATCCAGTCGGAGATGTCCCTCACGGCGAGGACGGTCGCGGCTTCTACGGAAACATCACCTTTGACGGCAAGGAACAAGGATTTTACGTTCGTTCCGAGATCGTTCCTGGTTTTGTCAACGGCAACCAACGCGTTTATCCGTTGAGCTATGAAGGTTCGGGCGACACCCAGGATTATTTGCTGGAAACCTATAGCTCCAAAAATGGCTACACATACGTCAGCGGCAAATCTGTTGAAGCCCTTCGCGCCTATGCAGTTGACGGTGATAAATCACAAATCAAAGTACCGGGCAAAGTTGAGATGCTCGGCTGCTGGGACGTAAACCCAGCGACTTTCCATATGGCTCTGCTCCAAAAGATAGGTAAGGAAAATACAGGTCTTGTTATGGATCGTACCCGTACGGGACAAGTATGGAATCAGCCTGTTTTCTCTGCGGCCTTTACCTTTGGCGACCGCGTTCTTCGGAGTCAAGCGGTGGAAGATAAGTTTCACTCAGATATGGCTCGTTCGCTCCTCGTCGTGGAAGCCAAAGTAAAATGGATTGGCGAACCAAGCGAACAGCAGATGACTTATACCCGTAAGTTTGATGAAGGTCAGGTCGTTACCTCAACCTACACATACCAGCTTGAGTTCGACAGAAAAGACCAACTCATCGGCGGCGAATGGATCAGTCTCGCGATGGATTCAGAAAATCCATTGGCTAAACCAAGCGTGATCTATGATCCTAAACAAGTGACCCCTGACTTTCTCTTTGGCTTCAGCGTCGGCTCCAAACCGGTCGACAATGTTGCGCAAGGATTTGATTATTCTGGTATAGTTGACCAGCTCCACAAATGTTCTCTCAGTGACAAGATCGATGGCTCGGTCAAAGTCGGTGATAAAACGATTCAGTATTCGAACTGTGTTTTGACAAAAGCTCCTTAAGTGTTTCGATTCATAGGGGCCTGGTAACGTGTGTTACCGGGCCCTTTTCGCGTTGTTACGGCAATGGCTCATTATATGCGTAAAGCGAACCGATAAGGAGGGCGAGGTTTTGGGTAGCCAAGCTCGAACAAAACGTTATTTTCGACTCAATGAAATCGGGAGCTAAATAATGATGAATTCTACGAAAAAGCCAGTTTACCTTGCGATAGGACTCTTCGGCATTCTCATAGCGTGCTCGGACGCTCCCAAGTATACCTACGCCGGCTCAACGACTGGCGTTCAGGATTCGACCGTTGGCGATGTCACGCCCCCCGATCCGCTGCCTTCGCAAACGGACGGCGTAAGCCCGATGGCAACTTCGCCAAGCCCCGTGGTGAAGCCGCCATCACCCTCCGTAGCCACGGCCCCAAGCGCGCCCGCCCCCGCCCCCGTAATCGCCGTGGTGAGTAGCGAAGGCGACGGCGACTTCCCAATTGGGCCTACCTTTACACGCGATCCCCTGATGGATGCACAGGCCTCTGTTGATAAGGGTAAACTTTCCTCATTCAAAATGGATTCAAAAGATAGCAAAGTCTACGTCGGCACCGAAACAGACAGAGGCCTTACCAGTCCTAAGCTCTTTTCCCGTGATGGATGGATCTACACACCGGCTCACTATGTTGAAGGCACAGAGCTGCCCTTTATGGTCATCCAGGACGGTGGTGGTTATCAGTATGTTAAGGATGTTGTAGACAACCTGGTTGCGGCGAAAAAAATCCCTAAGATGATCCTCGTGTTTATCAATCCGGGGCCAGGCGACGGGATGGGAAGCGAACGTGGGCTGGAATACGACACTGTTTCAACCACCTACATCAACTTTGTCGAAACGGAGCTCCTCCCCAAACTCCAAACCGATTTTAAAGTGAAGTTTACGAGCAATCCGGAAGGCCGCGCGACTATGGGCGGAAGCTCCGGGGCAGCGGCTGCCCTGACGATGGCCTGGCTTCGCAATGATCTTTATCATCGTGTTCTGAGCTATTCCGGAACCTTCGTGGCTCAGCATCCTGACAGTACTTATCCAAGCGGGGCATGGGAGTATCACTCCGATCTTAATCTCATCAAGACTGCTGAAAAAAAGAACCTGCGCATCTATATAGAAGTCGGTACGAACGATAATAACTTCGGTGGCAATCGCGATTGGATTGAAGCCAACAAACGAACCGCGGCGGCATTGGCCGCGAAGGGGTATCATTACCGTTTTAACCTCGCGCAGGGAGCGGGTCATGTTGATGGCAAGGTCATCAGTCAGACTCTGCCGACCGCTTTGGTTTGGTTATGGCGAGGCTATCCGATCGACTAGGGTCTCTAATCCTTATCGCCAAACATAAGAAAGGCCGCCTCATCGAGACGGCCTATGCTTTGTTCGTTCGGTTCAAGACGCGGAGCTTAACCCTCGCGGGGCGTGATGATGATTTTGGTTCCGTCATGCAAGGATACGAGGTTACGGCCGTTGTGTTTACATTCGTAAAGGGCAAGGTCAGCGCGCGCCATGGTCTCTAGGTAGGTCTCCTTGCCGAATTGAATCATCGCTACACCGCAACTCATCGTCAGGGGTATATGCCTATCTTCGTAAATAATAACTTCGTTCTGCAGAGCATTTCTTAGCTTGTTTGCCGCAATGCCGGCATTTTCCGCAGTCGCTGCGGGCAGAATAACGAGGAATTCCTCGCCACCGTAACGGCAACACACATCCGTTTTGCGGAAGGTCTGTTTCATGATGCGAGCGACGATTTTCAGAACATAGTCACCGGCCTGGTGACCAAACCCATCATTAATTTTTTTGAAGAAGTCGATATCGCACATAACGAGTGAAACGGGATAATGATCGGATTGCGGGAGGCTCTCTATGCGCGCTACCTGGCCGTTGAGATACTCCTCGAAGTAGGCGCGCGTAAAGAGCGTCGTTAATGGATCCGTAATAGATTGAATCGCTTTGTTTTTGTATTGATCCTGGAGCTGCGTTTCCGCCGTGACGTCGCGAATCATAACAAAAATACCGAGTTTATTGCGGGTTTCTGGTTCGAAGAAGGGGAAAACGCTAAGAATTAGATTGAGCGGCGCGTCCTGGCCCACAACGTTCCCGCTGACTTCGTCGATCCGGATCGTGCTATCGTATTGCAAAAGTTCGGCAAAACCAAGTTTGGTGCCGTCGACTGCGAAGTTGAGGATTTGGTCGATGTTTTCGACCTTAAGGAGTTGGCGTGTCGTTTGTCCCGTGAGTTGGGCCAGCATTTGGTTGGCCTTCAGCACGCGGCCTTGGGTATCGAGCAGCACGTAGGCGTCGAGGAGAACTTTGGCAAATGCTTCAAAGCGCGAAAATTCAGATTGAATAGTCGGTGGTGAGGCATCGCTTTTTATCGCCGCTTGAGACATATCCCTGTTCCCTTACAACACGCACCTTAGGCTGCTAAAAACGCAAAATACTCTTCTTCCATTTCGGCCAATTCCATTTGGGCTCCACAGGAAGGACATGGTTTCGCAGGAAGTTCGACTTCGTTGCTTTCGGGCAATGTTTTGCCCGCTTCGAACAAAACGTTGTCTTCGTGGCCGCAGCTATCACAAATATACGCACCATAGACTGATTGAATGGTAGCAGAGCCCTTGAAGCTTGGGATCATGTTCATTTGCATGACAACATCGCCCGTGCATTCCTGGAAGACGATTTGACGAGGGGTCTTTTGCAATTCTCGCATGAAGTTGATCCAGCTTCGGACACCGCAGCTGTTGACAGTTCCGGTATTACGGAAATTGAATACGAGGTGTTTGCCGAGCTTTGGCAAGAGTTGGGTGAGATGGACTTCCGCCTCAGCGTCGATCGGCCCTTCGTAGCCAATCATGTCCCAGCCATCACGCTGCACTATTTGAATGCTTATGCCCATGTTATCCCTCATATTTTCTGCAGATTCGGACTCTGCCTTGAGGATAGGATCGGCACTTCCTGTTAATCCTTGAGGAATAAAAAAGAGAGGCCGTCGGAAACGGCCTCTCTTGGAGCGTAAGTACTTGGGATTACTTGCCTTCGCGAAGGTATGGCGAGGAGGCAAGATATTCTTCCAGTTTCAGCTTCATCGTCTCGCCTTCGGCCTCGGAGATCATTTCCTTGGTCACAGAAGTCGCGATTTGACGGTTCATGCTCTCCCACATGAGAGGCATCTCGTAGTTACGGCTGGTGAGGAGTTCTTCGATCGGGTCGCCCACGGTCGTTTTGATGATTTCCCAACGGCCGTCTTCTTTCATGACGATTTCCGCTTCGTTGATAGCACCGAAGAGGTTGTGTTCGTTCGCGAGGGACTCTTGATAGGCTCCGACGAGGAAGAAGCCAAGGTAGTAAGGCTTCGACGAAGGGGAGTGGAGATCAAGAACGCTGCGCGTATCGCTACGGTCGATGAATTGCTCAAGGCATCCATCCGAGTCGCAGGTGATGTCGACGATCGTGGCTTTGTGAGTCGGTTTTTTCTCGTGGTGAGAAAGTGGGATCACAGGGAAGAGTTGATCGATCGACCACGAATCAGGAATCGATTGGAAAATCGAGAAGTTCGCAAGGAACTTCGAGACCATACGCTGCTGAAGGCTCTGGAATTCTTCGGTCTGGTGTTTTTCGTAAGACGAGAAAAACAGCGCGCGGCGACAGATGCGATAGAACAACTGCTCGGCGGTCGCACGGTCTTGAAGGGACACGTAGCCGAGGTTGAAGAGAGTAAACATCTCTTCGTAGTACTCGATCGCATCGTGATAATATTCCGCGAAGTTTTTGCGCGTGATATTATCGAGGATATAGTTGAGTTCGGCGAGGCCTTTGGCCTGCGGCTTGCTCTGCAGCAAAGGGTCAAAGACGCCAGTCGCGGAGAAGCTCTCGGTGCTCTGCACTTCGCGCACGTCAGCGATGACGATCGAGTGATAGGCGGCGATTACGCGGCCGCTTTCGGTGACGATCTGAGGGCAGACAGTCTCTTCGTTTTTGCAGACTTCGCCGATCTCATAGATGACATCGTTCGCAAGCTCTTGAAGAGAGTAGTTGGCGCTCGAAGCAAAAGAGGTCTTGCTGCCGTCATAGTCGACGCCAACGCCGCCGCCGATGTTCAAACACAGAGGTTTGAAGCCCATTTTGTGGACTTTAGAGTACACGCGCGAAGCTTCTTTGATCGCGTTTTTGATGCGCTTGATCTCAGTGACCTGGCTACCGATGTGGAAATGCAGCATGAAGAGTTTGTCAGACAAACCGGCTTCCTGGAGCATGCTGAGGCACTGGAGAACTTCGATGGTCGTCAAACCGAATTTCGAAGATTCGCCCGAGGATTTAGCCCATTTGCCCGAACCGCGACTGTAAAGTTTTACGCGGATACCGACTTGCGGGCAATTTTTTGGGTCCTCTTTTGCCTGATCGAGGATCATCTGAAGTTCATCAGGACCTTCGACGACGAGAACCACGTTTTTGCCCATACCCTTAGCGATGAAGCCAAGGTCGATGAACTCGCGATCTTTGAAGCCGTTACAGACGAAGAGAGCATCGGGGGCCAGATCGTAGCTCAAAGCGGCGATAAACTCAGGTTTCGAGCCGACTTCGAGGCCGTAGTTATACTTAAGGCCGTATTTCACAACGTTATCGATGAACTCACGGCGTTGGTTCACTTTAAAAGGGAACACGGCGCGATGGCTGCCTTGATAATTATATTCCCACATGGCTTCTTTGAACGCCGAGTGGAGACGGGATATTTGATTATCGATAATCTGCGGAAAACGCATGATCATGGGAGCATGGATACCCAAGGATTTGGACTTGAGGATGGCCTCAGGCAAATCGATAGTGAGATGTTCTTCACCGGTGGGATGGCACACAACATTGCCATTATCAGCGATGCTAAAGTAGCCAGCGCCCCAGCCATCAATGCCGTACAGCTCACGAGCTTCTTGTATCTGTTGAATATTCATGGCTTTTCCCCCGCCAAAAGAGACATAAAGTAGCGATACTTTAGTGATAATGCAGCAAATTGCAAGGACAAACATGCGAAGTTCCGAAGAAATTTCCGGTTTCCCGTTTCTCCGTCGCTCGACTGGACAAGCCCTGTTGCGTCCCCTACATTGAAACACTTTGCCACGGAGGACAAGCATGAGCTTACGACTGACAACAGGATTCTGTAGCGGAATGAGCCTCCAGAGCCCTGCAGAGGGAACGCGCCCGACATCAGGGAAAGTTCGGAGTGCGGTAATGAATTCCCTGCAAATGCGTTTGCCAGGCGCTCGTCTGCTCGATGCTTTCGCCGGTTCAGGCGCCGTGGGGATCGAGGCGCTGAGCCGGGGGGCCGCCCTTGCCTGTTTTGTGGAATCCAATGCCGAGGCCCTTAAAGCCCTCAGGGTGAACCTAAGCGAAGTTGAGCGACGGGCAAAAACGCTCTCTAAAACGCCAACAATCCGAATTTTCGCAATGAACGCCGCCAAGGCCCTCAGCCAGCAGACCGATGCGAGCTTTGATATCCTATGGTTTGACCCGCCTTACGCAGCTCTTCCTCAGCAATGGCCTCTCCTTGTGCCTGAGCTGCCTCGGATTACAGCAAAGGGTGGTCTGCTGGTTGTGGAAAGCGATGAGAGCGGGGCAGGCTATCTGCTTCAATGGTCTGAGAGGGAAGCGAATGACGCCTGGACGCTCACCAAACAAAAAGCCTATGGTAAGATCGCCGTTAGCTTTTTCGAACGAAGGGGAGACGTATGAGCACGCCACGGATCGCAATTTTCCCAGGGAGTTTTGATCCTTTTACGGTAGGGCACGAACAGATCGTCCATCAATCTTTAGAGCTTTTTGATAAGGTGATCATCGCAGTCGGGCAGAGCCTGAGCAAAACCTCGCTCATGTCGGTCGAGGATCGTCTGCAGGCCCTTCGCAAGACCTTTGCTTCGGATTCACGGGTCGAAGCCCAAAGCTTTCGTGGTCTTGCCATCAATTTTGCTCGGCAAAACAAGGCGCGCTTTCTAATTCGCGGCCTGAGGAGCTCAAGCGACTTTGATTACGAGCTACCGATGGCCCACACCAATCGCGCTCTGGCGCCCGAACTCACGACTGTCTTTTTCCCAACGGCTGCCGATCGCTCCTTCATCTCATCGACCTTGGTCCGTGAGATCGTCAAAAACGGTGGAGACTTCCGAGCCTTTGTTCCGGCAGCGTTTGCAGCCCTCCTGCGGCCTTGACCACATTCCCGCTGTGCATACCGAAAATTAGGCCTTTTTCTTAAGCCATCTCGCAACGCTTGACCTCAAAGTCAAAATCGTTTCTAATGGTAGGAGGTCAAAATCGTCAAAAATCACTACTACGGATCGAGCATATGCCCTTGAGCGGCCGCGCCTGATCCCTTGGGCATTCGAGCAAACCATCGGGAGCATCCATGAAAAAGGTTGAGGCCAATCGTTATCCGCACTCGGCGACCTTATTCAAGTTCTGCAAAGAAGCATTAGAAATTCGTTACGATGGTAATGTAAAGGTGATTGACCAAGATGTTGGCGCGATCCTTGGCTACGATCCTGCGGATTGTAGCCACTGGAAAAAAGGCAAAAAGAACATTCGGTCGCTTACCACTCTGCGCAGCATCGCCGAGCATCTCAATGTCGATGAGGGACTTTTAATCGACATCACATCGGGCAAAGTCACACTTGACGAAGCCGTTTTCGAATTCAAGGGTTATGGCGATTTCATGCTGAGCGGCAAACCCCTTGAAGCCTTGAAAAAAGACTATTTCAAAAATCCATCTCGTTGGCAGGGCGGCAATCAAATCCCTACCTTTGAAGTGCATTTTCATAAACAACGCAAACAAGTCGTGGCGTTGGCGAACGAGTTGGTCGAGCAGGGGGGGTTCACAGAAACACCACTCTACATCCCAGAGATCTACCGACTGGTGCCAAACGTCTCTATCGGCAATGATCCCGATCAGACAGAAGCCTTCACGGTTCGTCATGACGACGAAGGTGCTGAGCTGAAAACCGTCGTCAATTTTCAGTCGAATGAAGCTCGTCCCTACCTTCGTTTCATGGCAGGTAAGGCGCTTTTCAAACATCTTGTCGGTACAGGCCGTATCGCCAGCGACTCACTCAGCGATACACCTTCGGAGATCGTCGATATCTTATCCAACGTCTTTGCAGGCGCCTTGCTCATCCCAAGCGAATTGCTCCGCGGGGAAGTCCAAAAGCTCGATATGTCCTTCGATATGATTCGCCAGCTGTCGGAAGTCTTCTGGGTCTCTCGCTCCCTGATGAATCAACGCCTCCGCGATTTCCTTGAGCATGGCGACTGAAAGCCGTTGATCTCTGGGCAATAATTGACTCATTTTACCGAATTTTCAGGCCGCCTTCGGGTGGCCTTTCTTCAGTTTTTGCAGAAATTTCCTAAAGAATCCTCCGCTTGCTCCGAAATCACTTCCGGTACCTAGTCGCCCGACTATCGAGGAAGACTGCGATGAGTGAGCTCTTTAAGCTGAAAAATGGAACGATCTTATTAAGCACGGAAGCACCGGGTGGAATTTATAATTCGGCCCAGTTGAAAAAGATTGCCGAACTTTGTTCGAAAGAACTGGCGATTGTCAAAGCGACCGAAGATCAAAGGTTGGCACTCTTTGTGAAAGAGTCGGAGATCGAACACGTTGCCGAGGAACTCAAAGCAACCGGGCTCGGCTTCCGTAATTATCAATCAGGTCTACACCAACCGGTATCTTGCCTGGGTGAACTCTGCGAAACCCACGATCAGCCGGCGCTGACCACGGCTATGGACCTTACGCGTCTCATGGCGACCTTAAGTCTTCAATCCTCTCTAAAAATAGGCATAAACGGCTGTGCTCGTTGCTGCACACCCTGTCATACCCTCGATATATCCGTGATCGGCGAGCCGAGCGGTTATCGCATAAGTCTTGGCGGCAAAACCTCTCAATTTCCAGAGCTTGCTTCATTTTTTGCGGAAGCGGTGCCTGCCAAAGAGCTCCCGCGTTTGATCGCTGCCATCATCGAGCTTTTTAAAAGCAAAGCGGAAGAGGGCGAGACCCTTAACGAAGTTCTCGATCGTTGCGGCGTTGAAGAGTTTGTAGCCGCGTTAGCCCCTTATAGTCAGGACGCGGCGACGCGTGACGATCCCTTTGCTCCTGTCGTTGCGCCATTAGAAGCCGCTTCCGATGAAAGCCTGGAATTGAAAGCGATCATAAGCGAACCTGAAACCGATCTTGGAACGGACGAACCCGGTCCCGCCCATGATGCGGAAGAAGTATCTGATATGATTGATGATAACGAATCGATGGATCTCGAATTTGGCGCCGAAGACACGGGCGATTCGAAAGTCTCGGCGCTTCAAGACGATTCCGATATGAATTTTGATTTCTCCGATCCAGATGTTTCAGGCGGCCAGCTGGATGAAATTCCGATCGGTGGCGGTTTGAATACAGCGCTCAATGACGAAATTCTCCTGAGCACTGACGAGTCGCCTGGGCTTGACGAAATGAATATGCCGGGATTTGACCCCGAAGACGTGGTTGAAACCGAAAAGAAGTTTATCCCGGAATCCGATGACGACATTGAAGTTGAAACAAAGGAAGAGGCTGCCGAAGCGTTGGACGATATGGCCGAATTCGAGATCCAAGATGAGCTCGTATTCGACGAAAGCGCTATGATAACCGACGACCTGCTAGAAACCGAACTTCTGGATGCTGATCTTGAGGCTGATGTTCCGTTGTTAAATACAGAAGTGTCTGACATTCCAGAACTTGATGAAGATCTCCTGCAAAGCAATGAAATCGATACGTCTCTGCTCGTAGACGATGAGTCCGAAGGCGATATGATGAGCAGCGAAGAGGAACAGCGGTTTGAACAATCGATTCAAGCCTCGATCGAAGAAGATCAGAAGATGCGTGATGATATGGAAGAAGACATCAACCAATCCGCCCGCGAAGACGCCTTTCGAATCATGGAAACGGCGACAGAAGAAGACGGTGAGAGCATCCCTTTGAATAAGGTCGCTCCTATTAAAAGCAAGTCTGACCCTATTCAGACCGGTTCTTCTGATTTTGAATGGGATGGAATTGATATCACGGACCGCTCGATGCGAATCAACTTTAGCTCCGGGGCTTATCTCGACGTGTCGCTGGACGCTATCGATGCAGCGCAGTCGAAGTCCTATCGCATGGGTGGACAGACAGTATCTGTTTCAAGGGAAGCGGACGGATATGTCCTGGAAGGTGACGGAATGCGGATGTTTTATCCCCATAAGTCCCTTAGAGCATCCTGACTATTTTTCGATAAGCCGAGGGGTCCATGCCCCTGCAGGTTCTTCATCATCGACATCGTCGGGCACACGAGCTGACCGGCGATTTTTCCATTCGCCTGATGAAGTGCAATCAAACGCCCCGCCTTTTTCCTTCACCCAGAAACTCGATCCTGTCATCTCCGGTATACAATCGGGAAGCGAATCCATGCTCTCGGTTGTTCCATCATAAGCGAGATCGTCGCCACCTGCTCGAGCTGCCCAGCCCATCGATGCACAGGAGATTGGACCAAGCAGGAGGGGCGATAGGATCAGAAACAAGGCTATGATAGGGGGTGGCGACGAACGCATTCCATTCCTCTTTTCAGTCTAGATGGGGCTTCTTCTTAAAAATGTTACCCGATGATGTGACGGGGAGCATTAAAAAGCTATTCGTATCGAAAAATTCTTTGAGTTTGGGATAACGTCCACGCGACTGATAGGCCCAAAACAGCTGACGACGTGGATGGCGATGGTTGGATAAAACTTCCAGGACGTCTTTTTCCTCTTCGCTAAGACGCAATTCGTCTTTCTGCTGAAGGAGGATTTCGATAGCATCCCGCAGGCGATGATCCATTTCAAGATGTTTGTGCCTTGCTTCTTGAATATCGACTTTTTCCGTCTCTTCATCATAAAGAATTTGATAGTGCTGCCAGGCGCTCGCCAAGAGGCTGAGGGTAGGGATGCGTGTTCCGAAATGACGAATCATAATGAGGCACTGATCAACGGGATGAGTATCAACGAGTATCATCGCGTCGCGCTCCGCGTTGATCAATTCCAGCTCCCCAAGATTATCGCGGCCA
Source organism: Oligoflexus sp. (assembly GCA_014378195.1). Classification (GTDB taxonomy): domain Bacteria; phylum Bdellovibrionota_B; class Oligoflexia; order Oligoflexales; family Oligoflexaceae; genus Oligoflexus. Next base: position 109,475 of record JACMOC010000061.1, read on the forward strand.
TCCATAAATGTGTTAAGGATGCGTTTCCACGTGGGTAGAGGATGCTTGATCGTCGGAGTCTGATCGATTTCGCGAGGTGGCAGGTAATGAACATTGCCCTCGCGTTTGTAAGGGAAAACAACGGCATCGTGCGACGTTACATCTTTGTCAAAACTCAACTGCCAAAGATGGATATTGTATTCCATGCCGATACGAAGCGATTGTTTGCCGCGCGACTGACTCTGCTCATGAACACGAACATGAATCATTCTGCGGCCGAGCAATCCTTCAACGGCTCCTTTGAGTTCGTCTTCGCTATAACCAATCAGGGACGCGAGTTCTTTCTCAGTCGTAATGAGATCATGCATACCCGATACAGCGCAGTTTAACAGGTAGAGCACTATACTGTATTCGCATTGTCCCAGACGTGCCATAGCCAGAACTTTGAACCCTGATTCGCTCATAAAGGTCTGAAATGGCATAGAAGCTCCTTTTCGTTTCCCACATCATCAACACCATAAACGGCTGCCGGTTCGACTCTTGCCATTCTGTCTTTTCTGACATGAATTGTCTAGCCTCGCTCGCAGCGATCATTATAGGACCGCTGCGAGTTGGTGCATAGAGCTTAAAATGAGCTTTATTTCGGGGATTCCTGCCATTGGGCGAGGAGAGTATCGGACTGAACTTGCTGGCCCGCTTGTACCAAGATCTCGGCGATCACGCCGCTGCGCGTGGCCTGTACTTCAAATTCCATTTTCATAGATTCGAGTATCATCAATGTCTGTTTATCGTGCACGGCTGCACCTGGCGCAATCAAAATCTTGACGACTTTACCAGGAACCGGTGCGATCACTTCATGCGCGTGCGCCCCGGATTTACCCGCAGCGGCACTTTCGTCAAGGCGCTCAAGTTTGAAGTAGGTTTCGCCCTCGATGTTGAGCCAACGTACGAAAGCTCCCTTGTCGCTCGTAACGCAATAGGTGAACGATGTTGGGAGGCCAGTGACGGCGCTCGTGATCAAGCCATGACCCATCGCGCTGCGCCGAGGCCCGTAACGAAGAGGAACTGTTGCGAGGGTTTCCTGGGTGAATTGTATGGGTGCCTTCGACGCGGTTGTCCGACTAAAGATCGTTTGTGTGAGATTCTGGATGGGGTTAAGTGCCACAGGCGCTGAGACTCCCAGCTGCGCCCAGATCTTCGCCGCTAAAGGGTCGGTACGAGCGCGACGCGCTTTGGAGGCTTCTAGGAGCGCTTCGTGTTCGTCTTCAATAAAACGTGTTGTCGGCTGCGCATCTGTAAAGCCCGGATTCTGAAGCACCCCTAAGAGAAAACTCGCATTGCTGATCGGCATAGCAAGAATGCTGTGTTTCAAAGCTTCAATCAGACGATGCGTAGCTTGTGCACGCGTAGTGCCTGTCGCGATGAGTTTCGCAATCATGGGATCAAAACGAGGCGTTACTTCGTCGATGGCGTCGATCCCGGCTTCCCATCGAATCCCAGCGCTCTGGTAAGGTTGAAACCCGTAAACAGGCCCCGGGGCCGGTAAAAAGCGGTTTTCTGTATCTTCGGCATACAGGCGTAGTTCAATGCTATGGCCGTGGGGAACAAGATTGATGGAGTCTTTGAGACTTTCGCCCATCGCAATGCGCAGCTGCCATGCTACCAGATCTTCGCCGAAAATCTGTTCGGTTACGGGATGCTCAACCTGAAGGCGCGTATTCATCTCGAGAAAATAAAAGTTCTCCTGAGCGCGGTACTCCGGTGCCCAGTCCATGATGAATTCGACGGTCCCTGCTGAGTAATACGATACCGCCTTGGCAAGAGATACGGCGGCCTCTTGCATGCGTTTTCGCGTTTCGTCGGTCAGGCCCGGAGCCGGGGCCTCCTCGATTATCTTTTGGTGACGCCGTTGGACCGAGCAATCTCTGTCTCCGAGAGCGTAAACGTTACCGTGTTGATCCCCAAGTATCTGCACTTCGATGTGTCGTGGGTGCTCGACGTAACGTTCAACAATTAACGTGCTATCGCCAAATGAGTTGAGAGCTTCGGACTGAGCGCGATTTATGGATTCTTCGATCTCGCCGAAGCTTCGGACCACACGCATGCCTTTGCCGCCGCCGCCCATCGCTGCTTTGAGCAGAATAGGAAATCCATGGTCTTTCGCAAAGCCATGAATCGACTGAAGGAGTTCGGCTGAATCGACATTGCTCATGCGCTCGAGGCCAGGCACCACCGGAACGCGATGCTCCTTGGCGATCGACCGAGCTTCCGCTTTGGAGGCCATTTTCGAAATGGAAAGGGGCGAGGGGCCGATCCACGTCAAACCACTTTCTTCGACAAGACCCGCGAAGGCAGCGCTCTCGGAAAGAAAGCCAAAACCGGGGTGAACGGCATCACAGCCCGCTTGCTTGGCAAGCTGGACCATATGGGCTCCGTTCAGATAGAGGGCCGGGCTTTCTTCCTCGACGTGTATAAAAGTCGTGATCAGGCCTTCGAGGTAATGGGGCGACGCTAGACCACTGTAAATAGCGGCTGTTTCGATGCCAAGGCCTTGGGCGCCGAGGGCGATTCGACGCGCGATTTCGCCTCGGTTGGCTATAAAAAGTTTGCGGATCTTCGTGGCTTTCATTGAATCTCAATCCTTCTTATTCACGACAGACGCAGGTATCGAAACTTTTTGGGCCAGCAACGCCTGCGCGAAGGTCTTGCCCTGGGCATCGATGCGAAGTGTTCGTGTGCCGCCGCCGCCCAGGGATTCTTCCAGGAGGAAGTTGAAGCCTTTCATGCCGGGCAATTGGTAGCGCGTGACCTTGCCTGCGCAAAGCTCCTGGAACCAATCCTTCACTTTTTGTGCGGTCAAGAAAGTATCAAGGAACTCATAGGCTTCCTGGCTACGGGCTAAAACTCCGATGTTGGACGTATCGCCCTTGTCCCCGCTCCGTGCGAGCGCAATGGAACTCAACGACACCGACGCTGGTTTGAAGTGCTCACTCACAGCCTTTTCGATCGGCATGCTCGCCTTGGTCGCAACCTGGGCATCGAGCTCATTGGGTTTGAAGTTGCCTATAGGCGTATCGGTCACTTGTTTTTCGGCGACGAGTTCGCCTTTCTCATAAAGAGCGATTTTAGGATGAACAGCGGACTTTGGCATCAAGGCTGGCCAGTAGCTCATGACCTTTTGCGCTTTTGGAACGCCACCGATTACGGCGACACCGGGAGGGCCACTCAGGATGAGGGAGGGAATCATTTTGCCGAACAGACGGAGATCTTTTTCGTCCTTGGCACGCGCTCCCAAACGAAGCAGGATTTCGTTGCCATCAGTCTGGTGGACGAGCGAGCGATGACACGCATTATATCCAACGTATTCTGTGAGGGTCTCTTCATAAGGACCCGTGCAGCGGTTCCAGAAAATACGGGCGTAGGCTTCGGCTTTTTTCGCAGCGTTTGGTCCGGAAATCATGATGGATCCGGTCGATTTATAACCATCCTCATAGGCCATCGAAACTTTGTAGAGAGGGGTCGGTTCTGAGCCGCGAATACCAAAAACGCGAACGCGGTCTTTGCCGGCTTGCTCGAGTTTGATGCTGCTGAAGTCCGCGACAACGTCGGGCGTAATATACGCGGTCGGACTCCCCATCTCGTAAAACAACTGCTCACGAACAGTATCGACGCTGACAAGACCGCCGGAACCCTTATGTTTGGTGACGACGAACGATCCATCTTCGGATACTTCAACAATGGGATAACCAATCTGGTCAAAACTTTCGACCTTTTCCCAATCGGTGAAATTGCCGCCGGTCGATTGCGATCCACATTCGATAATATGGCCGGCAACAATGCCGTGAGCTAGGCGCGTCCAGTCATCAAGCTTCCAGCCGAACTCGTAAATCATAGGTGCAATCGTAATACCAGTGTCGGTAACGCGGCCTGTGACGATAATGTTGGGTTTCCATTTCAATGCTTCGACAACGGGCGCCGCACCAAAATAAATGTTTGCCGCCTGGATGCGTGATGCCACCGGTTCAAACCTCGAGCCGTCTTCCATATTGTCAAAGGCAATGCCGGACGCCTGAAGTCGATCGAGATCGGGGAGTATATCGTCGCCGTACACGATAGCGATGCGCGGAGCGAGTCCCAGTTCAGCCGCAAGCTTCGCTATGGCCAGAGCGCAGGCCTGAGGGTTGACGCCGCCGGCGTTGGTGATGATAGTCGTGCCGTCGCTCATGAGCTTTGGCAGGACTTTCCTCAGCATGGGAAGAAAGTCGCGTGCGTAACCGGCTTCCGGATCAGAGGAACGCTGTTTCTGGAGGATCGACATCGTGATTTCAGCAAGGAAGTCCATGCTGATGTAATCAAGGCGCCCCCCGAAGACCTGGCGTTCGAGAGCGTTGGGATCATCACCCCAATAACCGCCAGCGTTTCCGATACTTATAGTCTTGCTCATGTCTTTTCCCCATCTCTGAATACAATGAATAGAAGTTTGGTTGTCGTTACATTCTGAAAACGCCGTTGCGCGTCTCTTGCCATGGATGATGAAGCGTACTGGCAAGCGCCTTGGCTAGGATGCTCCGTGTCTTGCGGGGATCGATGATGCCATCATCCCAAAGGCGAGCCGAAGAGTAGTAGGCGCTACTTTCCGTTTCGTATTTATCCAGGATGGGTTGACGAATATTTTTGATGTCAGCGTCGGTGAGTTCCTTGCCCTGTTTGGCCAGCTGCTGAATTTTCACTGTAGCGAGTACGTCGGCAGCCTGTTCGCCTCCCATGACCGAGATCTTCGCATTGGGCCACATGAAAAGGTACCGAGGATCGTAGGCTCGACCACACATTCCGTAGTTGCCGGCTCCAAAACTGCCGCCGACGATGACTGTGAGTTTAGGGACACTGGCATTGGCCACGGCATGGACAAGTTTTGCGCCGTCTTTGGCGATGCCGCCGTGCTCGTATTTTTTGCCGACAATAAAACCGGTGATGTTTTGGAGGAAAAGCAGCGGGATCTTTTCCTGGGTACACAGCTCGATGAAATGCGTTCCTTTTAGGGCGCTCTCCGAGAAGAGGACTCCGTTATTCGCCAGGATGCCGACCGGAATGCCTTCGATGTGGGCAAATCCGCAAATCAGCGTCGTGCCGTAGTTTGGCTTGAACTCAAAGAGTTTGGAGCCGTCGACGATACGGGCGATGACTTCTCGAATATCGTAGGCTTTGCGTGCTTCCGCCGGAATCACGCCGAGCAATTCTTCGGGGTCGTAGTCAGGCAGCTCAGGGGTCTGGAGTTTGACCGGCGCTTCGCCAGACTTGCCCAGATATTTAATGATCTGACGCAAGATCTGCAGGGCATGCTCATCATCTTCCGCCAAATGATCGGCAACACCCGATATCGAAGTATGGACCTTGGCGCCGCCGAGTTCTTCGGCCGTAACCTCTTCGCCTGTTGCGGCTTTGACTAGGGGAGGGCCAGCAAGGAAAATCGTGCCGGTGCCACGTACGATGACGCTTTGATCCGACATCGCCGGAATGTAAGCGCCGCCTGCAGTACAAAACCCGTGCACGCTTGAGATCTGCTGGATCCCTTTCGAACTCATGCGGGCCTGATTGAAAAAGATGCGGCCGAAGTCATCCTTATCGGGGAACACTTCATCCTGCATCGGCAGAAAGGCGCCGCCGGAATCCACGAGATAGACGCACGTTAAGTGATTCTTCTCGGCAATCTCTTGAGCGCGGAGGTGTTTTTTTACGGTGATGGGGAAGTAGGTCCCGCCTTTCACGGAAGCGTCGTTCGCCACGATCATGCAGGGCCGGCCGTGAATGACGCCTATGCCCGTAACGATACCACCTGCCGGGACAGCCGTTTCGTAGAGTCCCTGTCCTGCAAAGCCGGAGAGTTCCAAAAATTCCGAGCCGGGATCAACGAGTTTCTGGATTCGCTCGCGAACCGGCATTTTGCCTTGTTTCGCGAGTTTAGCAAGAGTGTCAACGCCTCCGCCAAGGGCCACCTCGCCTTCGAGAGCCTCCATTTTTTTCACGAGCCCAAGGTGGAAGGCTTGATTGAGCTTAAAGGCTTCGCTGGTTTTATCTATCTTCGACGCAATACGCATGAAAAGAAATCTCCGAAACTAAACGACTTGAACCGATTCAAAATCTTTCCACAGCTGCAGATGAAGTCCTTCTTTCTGCAGTAAGTGGGTCAGCACGCTGCCCGTCACTTCGCAGTCACCAACCGAACGGTGGCGTGCGGCGAAGGTCAGGTCATAGTGCTTCGCTAAGGTATCGAGGTTTTTGGACTCAAGATCAGGCAAAAGCTGACGAGCCATTTTTAAAGTACAAAAACAGGGGTATTCGATCTGGTAGCCTTGCCGCTGGCAGGCCGAGCGAAGAAAAGCCATATCAAATTCCGCATTGTGCGCAACCAGGACAGACTTATCGATGAACTGCAAAAACTCTGGCAGAACATCTTCAATTGCTGGTTGGCCCTCAAGCATCTCAGGCGTGATGCCGGTGATTTTGGTGATGATCTCCGGCAGAGGGATTTCCGGTTTGACGAGAAATGAAAAATCGCCGACCCGTTTGCCTTTTACATATTTAATCGCGCCGACCTCGATGATGCGGTCCCGAATCGAATCAAGTCCGGTCGTCTCAAAGTCGAAAATGACGATAGGAAAATTCATGACTAGAGAGTCGGGGGCAAGGTGATGCCGCAGGACCTTTTGAAGAAACAGTTGTCCCTGTGAACCAAGAGATTCGTCCTCGTCCGTCGGAAACAGTATCTCCTGAAACATCGAGTTGCGTAGAACCGCCATATTTTTAACCCGCCTGTTGTCCTGAGCTTTAGCCAAAGATTCTAGAACTTAGCTCATCTCGCGGCCTTGAGCAATACGCCCTGGAGACAATTCGAAGGACCCATTCAGAGTCCATGTGTAGCACGGAATTCAGGCCTATTGTTTTTGGCTGAGGTATCGGAGCGCTTTCCTCTTATGTTATATCCCTTCGTTCAGGACAAGCAGGGAGGAGAGATTCATGAAAACTCTAAGCGTTACCGTTGGAGTCATCCTCGCACTTATCTGTGCGGAAGGCCGTGCTGACACCGTAGACTCAGTAAAAAAAAGAGGTTACCTCAAATGCGGCGTAAGCCAAGGACTCCCTGGGTTCTCGACAGCTGACAAAGAAGGGCACTGGATGGGCATCGACGTCGATCTGTGCCGAGCCATTGCTGCCGCAGTTTTAGGGGATCAGAGCAAAGTGAAATACACGCCTCTTACGGCGAAAGAACGCTTCACGGCACTCCAGTCTGGTGAAATAGACGTGCTCTCGCGTAACACGAGTTATACCTTGCAGCGGGACGCCTCTATGGGTATCGATTTTGCAGGCGTGATTTATTATGACGGCCAGGGCTTTATGGTGCACAAAAAGCTCGGTGTGACATCCGCTGGTCAGCTTATTAATGCGAGTATCTGTATCAATCTCGGCACCACGACAGAGCTAAACGTCGCTGACTATTTTCGAACTAATAATGTGAAGTATAAACTCGTAACATTTGAAAAAAATGACGAGGTCGTCGCCGCCTATGACGCGGGTCGCTGTGATGCCATGAGCAGCGACCAATCAGGACTCTACGCCGATCGCACGAAGTTAAAAAATCCTAGCGATCATATCGTTCTTCCCGAGAAAATCTCCAAAGAACCTCTCGGACCAGCCGTTCGCCACGGCGATAATCGCTGGGGTGATATCGTCCGCTGGACTCTTTACACGATGCTCGAAGGGGAAGAGCTCGGGGTAGGGGCCGTCAACATGAATGAAATGCTGAAAAGCGATAAACCCGCTATCCGGCGCATCGTCGGACTTGAGGGCGAGCTGGGGAAAAACCTCGGCCTCGATCCGGACTTCGCGCGGCGTATCCTGGCTCAGGTCGGCAATTACGGCGAAGTTTTTGAGAGAAATCTGGGTCAGTCCTCACCTTTGAAAATTGAGCGGGGAATGAATGCGTTATGGAATAAGGGTGGCCTTCACTATGCAATGCCGTTCCGTTGAGAAGTGCGAGGTCACCCATGAAAAAAACTAATTCCATGGTCAAAGGCCTGATCGTTCAGGGGCTTTTTTTCATCGTTATCCTTCTCACCGTCGGGTTTGCCGTTCACAACGTGAGCATACAGCTCGCGGCCCGCGGCATCAGTTCGGGCTTCGACTTTCTTAAAAACCAGGCTGGGTTTGGAATATCGTTCCATCTCATACCCTATGCCGAAACTTCAAGTCTTGGACGTGTATTTCTCGTTGGTGCGGTTAACACGCTTTTTATTTCCGTCATAAGTATCGTCCTTGCCAGCATTATCGGGCTTTTGATTGCGCTTGCGCGTTTGAGTTCTCTTCCGGTTCTGAAAGCCATCGGTTTTGCTTATGTTGAGACACTGCGTAACGTTCCGCTGCTGCTGCAGTTTTTTGTCTGGTATTTCGCTGTCCTCAGGCAGCTGCCGATGCCGCTGGAAAGCTGGCATTTCGGAAAGTATGTTTTTCTGAATATACGGGGGCTCTATATTCCTTTTCCTCAGGATTTGAGTGCCGTCTGGATAGTCATCGCGGCTTTGCTGGTCGGTTTGATAGTCGGGCACTTTTTGCGCAGCAAAGCGCGCACGATTCGAATGGAGAACGGGCACTTTCCGCGATGGCACCTCGTCCCCTTTGTTGTTCCGCTTTTGGTCCCTTTCGTGGCGTTGGTCTATCTTCGCTCGCGGGTCCAGTTCGAGACACCTTTTCTGGAAGGATTCAATTATAGTGGCGGCGCGCAGGTGATACCGGAGCTGATTGCAGCTATCGCGGCTCTCAGTCTGTATACGGCTGCTTTCATCGCCGAAATCATTCGCGGTGCGATCCAGGCCGTCTCGGGCCATCAGCGGGAAGCTGCTTTGGCTTTGGGTATGAGGCCGAGGCAGGTTCTTGCCCGCATCGTCTTTCCCCAAGCATTGGGACATATTATTCCGCCTCTCACATCGCAATATTTGAACCTTATCAAAAACTCGTCGCTTGCGGCGGCTATCGCTTTTCCCGAACTGGTTCTGCTTTTTGCCGGAACCAGTCTCAACGTGAGTGGTCAGGCGGTCGAAATTATGGCTATGACGCTCGGTTTTTATCTCGTCGTGAGTCTAAGTGTTTCGGCCTTGATCAACCTTTATCAGGCGAGGGCGCTTCGTTATGAGCGAGCTTAGGGTTTTGAAAAGGGTGAAAAAGATTGATCGTGCGGCTTGGTTTGGGCAGACGACTTTGCAAAAAGTCATCAACGGAGTCCTCATACTCCTCCTCTTGGCTTGCCTCGTTCCCGTTTTTAAATGGGCAGTCATCGACGCGCAGATTCGTGGCTCCGAGCGTTGTGTGACGGAGGGTGCCTGCTGGGTCTTCATTAAAGTGCGGCTTTTGACCTTTGCGTTTGGTTTTTACGAAACCCACGAACTGTGGCGGCCGGTCTTTGTGTTGTCTATGTGGACGCTCGCACTCGTCACGATTTTTCGGGCCAGTTACAACTTCACTTTGAAGATACTCCCGTTTTTCATCACGCTATTGCCGCTTCTGAGTTGGGGTCTGCTCGACGGGCGTTGGTTTGGGTTGCCTTACATCGAAACGGCAAAATGGGGTGGGCTGCTCCTCAGTCTGATGATCACTCTGGTAAGCCTTAGCATGGCTTTCCCTTTGGGCCTCCTCCTCGCTCTGGGCCGGATGTCCAGGCTCCCTCTGATTAAAGCCGGGTCCGTAGCTTTTATCGAACTCTGGCGCGGCGTTCCGCTGATCGCTGTCTTGTTCATGAGTTCTGTCATGCTGCCTTTGGTTTTGCCTCCCGGTACTGAGGTTGACAAACTCATTCGTGTTTTTGTCGGAGTTAGTCTATTTACTTCGGCTTACCTTGCCGAAGTGATTCGTTCGGGGTTAAACGGCGTTCCTAAAGGACAGGGGGAAGCAGCGTCAGCTCTTGGTCTGGGCGCTCGACAACGACTGTTTCTCGTCGTTCTTCCTCAAGCCTTACAAGCCGTGATCCCAAGCCTCGTAAATAGCTGCATCAGCCTGTTTAAAGATACAAGTCTGGTCGTGGTGGTCGGGATGTTTGATCTCCTTGGAACCGTGCAGCAGGCGAATACGGATCCCTACTGGCTCGGCTATTCGACCGAAGGTTATATGTTTGCCGGGCTCATCTACTGGGGCGTTTGTTTCGCCCTATCCCGATTCAGTTTGCAGCTTGAGAAAGTGAGGAATGTGTGACGCTCGCTATTGAAATGAAACATATCGAAAAGTCCTACGGAGACTTTCACGCTCTTAAAAACGTTTCGCTTTCGTTGGAAGCGGGGAAAAAACTCGTCGTATGTGGTCCGTCCGGTTCGGGGAAGTCGACTTTAATACGGTGCATCAATGGGCTCGAATCATTTGATGAAGGTGATGTATTGATTTGGGGCGAACGCCTCGAACCCAAAAAAATGCAGAAGCTTCGCAGTGAAATGGGAATGGTATTTCAGCAGTTTAATCTCTTTCCTCACCTCACGGTCCTCGAGAACCTCACCTTAGCTCCAATTTGGGTGCAAAACACGCCCAAGGCTTCTGCAGAGGCACGCGCGAAAGAGATGCTTGAGCGCGTGAAGATGATCGACCATGTCCACAAATTCCCATCGCAGCTCTCGGGTGGGCAGCAGCAGCGCATAGCGATTGCACGCGCTCTCTGCATGAACCCGAAAATCATGCTGTTTGACGAGCCAACGTCGGCCCTCGATCCCGAAATGATAAAGGAAGTCCTCGATGTCATGCTTGAGCTTGCCGTCACTGGAATGACTATGGTTTGCGTCACGCACGAGATGGGTTTTGCACGTCAGGCGGCCGACCGCATCATCTTTATGGATGCGGGCGAGATTATAGAGGAAGGCACTCCGGAGGAATTCTTTTCGCATCCTAAGACCGATCGGGCTCAGCTCTTTCTTTCGCAAATCCTTCATCAGGCGTAACGCATGGCTAATCAAAATGGGCGTGATTCGCTCCTATCCGTGGCCCTCTTGATCGTCGGGATGGTATCGATTCAGTTCTCTGCCACGATGGCGAAGCATCTTTTTGAGACCGTTCATCCCGCAGTGATCACGATGATGCGAACGAGTTTCGCTGCCGTTTTTATGCTCGCTGTTATGAGACCGTGGCGTGAGAAAATGGCCGAAAAAGCTTGGCGGCGTGTGGCTCTTTATGGAGCGACACTGGGTGTCATGAATCTGCTTTTTTATCTCGCCCTCAGACGCATTCCTCTGGGTATCGCCGTCGCGCTTGAATTCACAGGGCCACTGGGCGTTGCCCTTTTTGGGTCCCGTCGCGCCCTCGATATCGTGTGGGTCCTGCTTGCGACTCTCGGTATTTATATTCTTTTGCCGGCAGGAGGGTTTAGTGCTGATCTTGATCTCGTCGGTGTGTTGCTGGCTCTCTCTGCAGGCTGCTGCTGGGGACTCTATATTGTGTTCGGCAAAAAGGCAGGATCGGTGGCTTCGACGAGGCAAGCGGCCGCATGGGGTATGGTATTTGCCGCTCTCATCGTTTTACCGTTCGGGTTGTTTCATCTCGACCTCAACGTCTTGCCGCTGTCGCTGATTTTGCGCAAAGGACTTTTGTTGGCTCTCCTTTCCAGTGCTATCCCTTATTCTCTCGAAATGATTGTATTACGAAAAATGGACTCCAAGACCTTTGGTACTCTGATGAGTATCGAACCGGTGATCGCGGCCTTGATGGGTCTCATCTTTCTCCGGGAATATTTGCAGGCATTTCAGATACTGGCGATGCTCGCCATCACGACCGCCTGTTTAGGCGCGACAATCACCGCTCCTAAGACGTTGTAAACACATATAAAACGACTCGGCGCGACTATCGATGCAGAACTCTGCATCGATAGTCGCGCCAAAGCGAAAGCGTTTCCTTATTTATTTGCTTTTCCAGTTACACTGTCCTGCTTTGTTCTGGCTTTTCAGCCAGGTTTGGAGCGGACCGAAGTATTCCAGGATAGCCGTAGCATCCATTTTATCAGATCCTGTCAATTGCTTCAGAGCCACAGGCCAAGGTTTGGAAGCCCCGAGAGCAAGCATGGCTTTCAGCTTGGTGCCCGCTGCTTTTTGTCCGTAAAGAGAACATTCCGCGAGTGGGCCTTTATAACCTGAGGCGTCACACATGGCTTTGAACATTTGGAACTGAAGAATGTTGGCAAGGAAGTAGCGCGCATAGGGAACGTTGGCCGCAACGTGATATTTTGCGCCGGCATCAAAACCATTGTCTGGACGAGCTTCAGGAGCCGTCACACCCTGGTATTTTTCGCGCAAAGCCCACCAACTTTTGTTGTATTGATCTTTGTTTGTTTTGCCCGAGAACACTTCCCAGCGCCATTTGTCGACGAGATAACCAAAAGGTAAAAACGCGACTTTGCTGAGGGCTGTTTTCATCTGAAGATTGATCAGCTCTTTTTCGTGGTCCGAGGATTTGGATTGGTTTTTGATAAGACCAACTTGATTGAGGTAGTTGGAATTCACACTGAGAGCGATCGCATCGCCGATAGCCTCGTGGAAGCCGTCATTGGCGCCCTGCTGATAAACGACGGGGAGTTTGTAGTACGATTGATAGTAAAAAATGTGGCCGAGCTCATGATGAATCGTGATCAGATTTTCATCGTTTGGCAAAATACACATCTTGATGCGGACATCGTTGGAAAACGAGACATCCCAGGCGCTTGCGTGACAGACGACTTCGCGATCGATCGGTTTGACAAAGAGCGAGCGTTCGTAAAATGTCTGTGGCAGTGGGTCGAAGCCAATGGACGTGAAAAAGCTTTCGCCCAACTTCGCCATTTTTTTCGCGTCGTATTTCTGTTCGACCAAGGCTTTTGTGATATCGAGCGTCGCAAGGCCTTTGAAAGGCTCAACTTTTGGATAGAGATTGGACCAGTCTTGCGCCCACATATTGCCGAGCAGGTGGGCTGGGAGTAGGCCGTTTTTCAACTTCTGTTCAGGGTAGAGACTCTCGAGTTTGTGGCCCATGTAACACTGAAGATCTTCATAGAGGGGCTTCACCTGAGTCCAAAGGCGTTCTTCTTCGGTCTCAAACTGGGCAGGCGTCATGTCGTAACCCGAGCGCCAGCTTTCGCCCATATCGTTGTAGCCGCCCTGTTTAGCACCTTTGTTCGTAAGCTCAATAAAACGCTGATAGAGAGGTTCAAGTTCGCCGCCGAGAGTGTGCCAGCCTTTCCAGGCTTTGAATTGATCGTCGGCACTGGTGCTGTTCGCCAGCAGTTCGGTGAGTTCTTCAAGGTCGAGGCAACCGTCTTTGCTGACGTCAAACGAGCTTTTTTTCGTCCATTCGTCGCAGAGCTTTTTCTTACCGTAGAGACTCGACATTTTACTTGAGATGGACGTCAATTCTTCAAGGCTGGCCCGATCCTGAGGAGCCGGATCGCCAAGTTTGATCAAGGTCAGCATCCGGCGCGTCTCCTCGTCAACTTTCACCTTGTCAAAACGCCGTGCATCACGCATCGCTTTGGTCGCGTATTGCATGAGCTCTGTCTGATCTTCGGCCGAAATTGTTTCTGTATCTTCGGTAATGAAGTTTTCCTTCACCCAGGAACTGCGGCTGCCTTTGACTGAAAGTTTCAAATATTCTTTGTTATAAAGGTCAACAAAGACTTTTGCTTCCTGAGCTGTAGGGTCCTTCAGAGGAGCTGCGGCGAGAGGAGCCGTGGCCAGCAGGGCAAGGGTCAGAGTCGAAAGTATGGACTTCGGGAGCTTCATCATGCGTCCTTGATTAGGGTTTCTGAGAACACGTGTTATAGTTTGGAGAGGGCTGTGAGGCTAGTGAATTCAACGGAAAATGCAAAATTGACGCTGCTTGGGAGATCTTGAATGGGCAAAGCATTTGTACCGCTAAAGCGCCTCGTAAAAACCGAACTCCGCATACTCGACCCAACTCAGATGGAAGCCTCCTTTCAATACCGCATGGTCGTTAAGGGTGAAGACGATAGAGTCGCCTATCCCGATTCCTATCAGGTTGAATCCTATTTTCTTTTTCCGCTGCAGATGAAAATCTCGCCATCGACTTATCCGCTTGAATATTTTTATCGCGACGTGAAGTCCTTTCTCAACTTCCGTATCCCCAAACTCACGTTTAAGGAAATCATGGGGTTCGTCGAGGATTCGGACCGATCGCCTTTGCTGAAGATCAAAGAGCACATCGAAAGGCCGGTGATTCGGCCCGAAGATGAGACCTTTGTCATTCAGGAAGCACAGATATTTGCTTGCTCGTTCTTTACGTTTATCATTCGCAAGAGCCGAAAGGTTGTGGCGGGTCTCGCCAAGTTCGGCGAAGGGGACGAAGAAGCGAGCAAAACCAAAACTCTGATCGAGGATAGTTTTGAAAAGGTCAACGTCATCTTTCAAGAATGGCAGAAGGTACTGCTGGCAGCTGAAGCGGCCATTCCTTCGATCAAAAACGAACTTCGGGAGGTTGACGAATACATCCTCAACAACATCCATGATTTCCTGCTGAAATCACAGAAATCCTTCGATCTTCATGCCGGCGCTCAGACGCGCGCGTGGCGAACAATCGTCAGGCTGCGGATACGGGCCCTGCGTATTTACAGTGGGCAGCATAATTATCTCTGGATCGATGACAAAAGTGAGGAAGTCGAACTCGAAACCTATCTCCACCGAAGAGGCTTCCTCAAACGTCGCGTCTGGTCTGCGCTTTATCTCAACACCAGGCCAAAATCCTTGTTCAAGATTCAGCGGCAGGCCGGTGCGATGATGGCAGCCGGTATCGCTGGGCTATGGGCCGCGGTCGCCAACCTGCTTCTCGCTGTTACAGGGTTTTATTCCAGCAAAAACGCAGTGCTGAGCGCATCAAGTATCATTGCGCTCACGGCCTTGACGATAGCCTATATTCTTAAGGATAGGATCAAGGAGATTGGCAAAAGCTATTTCAAAGGTGGCCTCTTTCATGAGGTCCCGGATAGTTCGAGCAAAATTGTCTATCGCCCGACAGGTGAGACATCCAAAGCTTTGGAAATCGGTTTTCACGAAGAGAAAGCCGAGTTTGTCGAGATCGACGATCTGCCTAAAAATATCCGTTCCCTCATGGAGCAGATGGCGCCTGAACGATTGAATGCCGAGGCTCTGACGATCATACATTATCGCAAACGCATCGGACTCGACGGCGAAAAGATACAGGTGTTAAAAAGGAAGATTCGGGCGCTTTATACATTTTTCCGCTTGAATGTGTCCGGATTCCTGACGCCGCTCGATCTGCCATTTGAAGAACTTGCGGTCTCGACGAGCCGCCTTCACGCAACAGTCCGACAGGTTCCCAAAGTCTATTATCTTGACTTGGTCCTGCACATCACGACAAGTGTTGAAGGCGATAAAAAAAACGAGTTTGAATACTATCGCATGGTACTCGACAAACGCGGTATCAAACGCATCACAAAGCTGCCTTTGCCGGTAGAGTTTGGGGGCGCAGCTCACCCCTCACAACCAAAAGGTCGGGACGTCTCACGAGACGAAGAGCCGGGCGTGACGCCCGAACTCGATGATGAAAGAGAAGTGTTGAATTCTATCGTTTAAGCTCATGTCCCGGCGGAATGAACAGCGTCGGTCACGTCAAAGCCCGTATCCGTAATGGCTGTCGTGATCGATTCTTCAGCCGCACGTGTCTGAACATTGACGATGCCCTGTTTTAGGTCGATGTGAACGCCGGCCTGGGCATCAACCGTGTGTATGGCATTGGTGATGGTCTGTATGCAGTGATCGCAGCTCATACCGTCGACTTTAAGGGTAATCATAAGTATCCTTTTTTGGCGAGTCTCGAGGGAAAGACCCTTCTTCTTTTCTCCTCCTCGGCTCGGTTTTTGTCAATCTTTGCTCAAGGGACTTAAGCCTATGATCACACCCATCGCATTTTTCTTGGCCGCCACAGCCGCAGTTCCGTCACCAGCGGTTGTACCAGATCAAAACATCCATAAACCCGTTCTTGCGAGTATCGAGGCGTATGATCCTGCTCCGTTGCTTCAGACCATTAATGGTGAAACACCGCTCGCAAACAGCCCCTCGCTCTTTTTCCCAGCCGATGCCTTTGATCAGGTTAAAGGCATTAAAGACCCAGGCGCTTACCACAAACAACTCTTGAAGTGGTTTGCCTCTGATCTGGAGCGAGAAAAAACCCGCCTCGGAAAAGGTGCGCCCTGGACGGTTGATACTTTCAAACTGGGATTCTGTAAGTGGAAGGAAAAGGGTACAGAAGCTAACGCGTTACCGTATTGGTCCTGTTATAAAAGCAAACTAAAGCTCAAAAATGCCAAGGGAGAAAACGATACGCTCGATATACGTGTGCTCATCAATTGGGGGACGACATGGTATATAACCCACCTTGGGGCGCTACCCAAGGCCTAGGGAATCGCTGAGTCTTTGATTTTGGCCAGGAGCTCGGTGAAATCCACCGGCTTCAGGCACAACTGATCAAATCCATAATCTTTGTAATCAAAGGTGTCGACCACACAGGCCGTGACGGCGATGATAGGAATATCTTTAAACTCATTCTTCAGGATGCGTGTCGGCTCAATGCTGTTCATGTTGGGCATGTTTATATCCATCAAAACGAGGCAAGGTCTCTGTTCATCCCTTGGCCCGCGGATCTTCTGCACCGCATCCTCGCCATCGCAGGCATCAATGATTTGATAGCCTTCTCGTTTGAGTCTGCGGGCCAGGATCAGCTTATTACCTTCCTCGTCGTCGGCTACGAGAAGTGTTGCAATCGCTGGGGTATGGGACATAGGACACCTCTCGAGCAGGGGACATCTTCACCATACTCTGAGGCAAGTGGCCGTGACGTTTCAAGCGCGAAATTATTCATAGGATGGATAAGTTCGCGTTATTTTCGTTTAAAGGGAGGTAGAGTGGCTTTTGCGGACGGATTCAAAACTCTCGTCGCCATCGCCACTTTCGAGCGCTAATTCGCCCGATAACAGGCGTCGCGCGATGTCGCGTTGCTCATTTAAAATCTCCACAAGGTGAGATTCCTTCGTGAGGGGATTGGCTAGGACAACACGAAACACGTTGATGAGCTGACCTTGGTAGCGAGAGGGCTCGAGGGCAGTTCGTGAAACAAAACTCGCTCCTTTATCACGCTGTTCCTTTTGGATCGTGATCGTCAGGCGATTGATGTGACTGTTGATATTCTGCAAATCCTCGTTGGCACACGAATGCATGTACTTTCGGACGTCAGGTGGAACGTACCGGTATGTAAGCAGATTGAGTTCGGGCTCGCTGATCAATTCAAAATCGTCAGTCGACTTAATCAATTCCGCAAAACGTTTGGCTTTTTCGATGCCCATATCGATCAGCATTTCATAGCCCGTACGACCGATGATACGGAGGCCCGAATGCACAAGCATTGCCATACCCGGACGCGAGCCCTCAAGAGTCATCCGGCCCAAATCGCGCGAGCCTTTACGGATAATATACTCGGCGTAATGAGCGACGAGCGAGAGGGACCTGTGATCTTTAAAAAGAGCCATGCCTGCACCCATGGGCACGTACAGCTGTTTGTGAGCATCGAAGGTCACTGAGTCGGCACGCTCTATCCCCTTGAGGAGATGAGCGTATTTGTGTGAGAAAAGCGTCGGGCCACCCCAGGCTGCGTCCACATGAAGATGAATCTGCTCCGTCTCACAGATGTCGGCGAGAGCGTCGATCGGATCAACGCTGCCTGTCTCCGTAGTGCCGGCGATCCCAACGACGGCAGCGATGGCAATGCCATTGGCCTTGAGCTCCGCGATCTTCTCAAGAAGTTTGGGGATCTGAATTTTGTTGTCATCGTCGGTAGGAATGGAAATAAGATTTTTTTTGCCGATTCCAAGCAGATTGGCCGCTTTTTTCAGCGAATAATGACCCCTTTTGGAAACGAGGATAACAACGCCTTTTTTATCGTAGTACTGAAGAGCAGCAAACAGACCCTCTTCGCCAATACCGGCAAAATTCTCGGTTGGCGGGAAGACGCGATTCAGGGCGACCCAAAGGGATGTGATATTGGCGATCGTTCCATCCGAGCAGAAAGCGCCTAAAGCGCTGCTCGCGTTTTGAATATGGGCTTTATAAAAGCTATCGTCCTGATTGTAGATCAAGCGGTGCAGCATGCCGAGAACCTGGCGTTCCAGAGGCGTAAAGGCCTTTGATGTCTCGATTTTTACGAGGTTCTGGTTTAGTGCTATCATCATCTTGGAAAGAGGGAGCATGAAGTAGGGAAGGGCCGACGTCATGTGACCTATAAAGCGGGGTGAAGCGGTGTGAACCGATTCAGCTACAACTTCCTTTAAGAGATATTCCGCCTGCTCGGAAACAAAGACCGGCTGTTCCGGGATCTTCGATTCTAAAAAATGCTGTTCAAGCTCTTGGGGCGATATCCCTGAGGACACGACATGTTCTTTAAGAAAGTCCATGAGATTGCTGGAAATCTGTGCCTCGATGCGACCGAGGGTGCTCTCTTCACTTTCAGGTACCGTAAAGATCTTATAGAGAGTTTCGGCATTGGCATCCGCGCTCGTGGTTTCGCGAACGATGTCATTCTTCACAGATTTTTTTTTGGCTTTGTTTCCGGTCTGCACAACAATCCCAACCCGTTAAATTGGCTGAAAAAAGGACTTTAAGGATTAGCAGTTTCACCAGCTCATGACAATCATTAGAAGTATGCTGCCTGATCATTATGGCTTGCGTCTTACGACGTGGCAAGTGACGTTAGAGTTCTTAATGAACGGAGCCACTGGCGCGGTATCCAGCACCCTTGAGTTCGGAGAGCAAATCCTCGAGTTCTTCATCCACACGTTTGAATCCAAACTGCAGCTGCATGCTATGAGGCTGTAGGTGACGCTCCATGATCTCGGCAGTCGCGACAACATAGATCGTGTCACTTTCATTGCTCAACTGAAGATTGACCGTTTCCCCTATGGGAAAAAGCTCAATGAGATCAGAACTTGCAAAGATAAAGTCGTGTTCGAGGTAGTCGAGTTCGGCGATGAGCTCCCGATGGGATATTTTGCGTGCACGTGCGCGTACGAGCAGGCGAAATGGCAATGCAGGCAGGAGGACATGCACGTGGCCTTCAAAGTGAAGCCACGACTCTTTGCCCGATGTGCTGAGACCACCTACGTCCATGAAAGCTCCTGAGATCGACGAGCCTTAGAATGTAGCTCAGCCTACCGACTTTTGCGAATCGATTTCTGAATCTTTAAGAAGGGAGGGTGCGGAGGAACGCGGGGCTCTTTTTTCAACTATGTCCGTAACATCCTGTAGCGGTTCTTCTTTAAGAAGATTTGCGATCGTTGCAGCTACGTCACGACGAGCTAAAAACTGAAAGTGAGAGAGATGGTGCATCGGAATGCCATCGACTTTCCCTGGAAAGCTGAAAACGCCCGCCTGATCAACTGCAACTTTGTCTTCACGCGAATAAAGACAATGGATCTGTAAATTGTCCGGCACCTCACTTTCGTGAAGTTGTTTCAGAAACGAACACCCTGGACGCATTTGCCAAACGTCTTTCCAGAAAAACCCAAGAGGCGTGAAAATAGCGAGGTAAGTAAGCCAAGTACCCTTAAAGGGTGTCCCCATCGTGATGATTTTATCGCAATATTTGGATCCTCCAAGGCGCAGGAGCCACCACAAGGCAACCAGGCCACCTTTCGAATGCGCGACCACGTGCACTTTTTTAAAACCATAGCGTTTCATCTGACGTTGAATTTTGCGGTCGATAAACTCTGCGGTTTCAGGAATTCCGCGCGTGAAAAACACTCCTAGAGAGCCCCCGAGGTTAAAACTCATCACATCGTAGCCTTCGTGAGTCAGTAGCTTTTCCATGACAGCCAGGGTTTTGCGTGACGAGAAAAATCCATACAGTAAAACTATGGGGATCTTGTCGGCTGAATACACTGCATTCCGTGTGATGTCGTTGTTTACCCGCGCTTCGTAAACGAGCTCGTAATAGACTTTTTTGGTCGCTATCCAA
The DNA here is from genome assembly GCA_014378195.1 of Oligoflexus sp. Taxonomy (GTDB): domain Bacteria; phylum Bdellovibrionota_B; class Oligoflexia; order Oligoflexales; family Oligoflexaceae; genus Oligoflexus. The sequence goes on from JACMOC010000061.1 coordinate 129,479, forward strand.
AGCCCCGAACCTTTTTTTCGCATCATGAATTCGTAGGCTATGAGAGGCAACGTCGTGAGCGCCGCGGCGATGCTGAGGGTTTTGATCCCAACGTATACCAGACCGTTTCCAGCGCCGGCACCTAGGCTTGCAAAGATATAAACTTCGGGAATGCAGCCGAGGAAACTAAACAAAAACACCTGACGTGCGTGAAAGTCGGCGACTCCGAAAATAAGCGAACAAATGTCGAAAGGAAATATGGGAATCCAACGCGAGATAAAGATGAGTTTATAATCCTGAGTCCGAATCAGACGCCAGGTTGAGGGCAGATTTGCGCTGAGCCAGGGACGCACAACTTTTTTGCCGATGAGATGGCCAGGGAAATAAAGCAGCATCGACGAAAGCGCGGCACCGAGAGCTGTGAGGAGTGTTCCGAGCCATAGACCAAAACTGTCACCCGCGATATAGGCTGCTTGTCCCAAGGGTGAAAAGAAGAGGGGGCGAATGATCGAGAGGAGTAGAAAACCCAACATACTTGCCGGGCTATCACTTTTGAAACAAGTCTTCATCGTCTCATCACAGACGACATGCCAGAAGATAAGGCCAAGGCCCAATATTCCTACGATTAGCAGGGCTTCAATGAGCAAGGCTATGCGGAACTGTCTAGACAACGTGATGGTCCTCAAGCCTTCGCCATAACCACCCGATGAGTAGGGCTGGCGATTGGCGAGTGCTTCGTCTAAAAGTCGATGGGCGGTCTTCGTTATTATCGTATCGCGGCTGAAAGGGGCATAGTAGTGGGGCGGGTCAGCAAATATTTCCTCGCATTGTGCCTAAGCTTCGTTTTGCTCGCCGAATCTGCGCTGGCGATCGTTCTGCCAAAGCGTGATCAAGTCCTTAAAAAAGCTAATGATTTGCTGGAACATTGGTCGATCTCCTACGTCTACGGAGGCGCGACTTTAGGGGATCCCCGAAACTGCGAAGCCTGTAATCAATGTCTCGACCAGAAAAAATCCACGCCTAACACTCGACTGACCGATTGCCCTGTGTGCACAAGTTGCAGCCTGGATTGTAGTCATTACACATACGAAGTTTTCAAACAGGCCGGACTTGGTGCGACTTATCTTACAACATCATTGATGAATACTTTGCCCGCATCGGAGCTTGCAGGGCGCTATAACCTTCTCGATATCGGGCCTGTCCTCGCACGGGCCATGCCCGGAGATCTTTTGGTTTATGAGGGTCATGTTGTGCTTTTGGAAAAAAAATATACGGATGGACGTGGCGATGTCATTCATGTGACATCGGGACGGGAGCTCCGTGGCCCAGGAAACGGCATACAAAGAGAGAGGCGTGCAGAGATCTCCCGTTTTCACGGACCTGTCCTCCGCATTCTTCGGCACCTTGACCTAGCCAAAGAGATGCGTGATCTGGTTCTTCAGCGTCGGACCGGCTCTGCGAACTGAAGGAAAGCCGTTCCCTCGCAACGAATAGTTTGTGTGGAGTCTGATTTTCTTTTAATCTAAGCGCGATCCTCAGGGGGATAGCTCGAGCGTGAATGTCCTCCCTTTTGGCCTCGCGACTATCTCACGTACTAATGAAGGACAGAGTCTATGTATGCAACGACCGAATTCAAAAAAGGTTTGAAAATTGAACACAACGGCAAACCTTACGTGATCGTTGAATTCCAACACGTGAATCCGGGCAAAGGCTCGGCGTTTGTTCGTACTCGCTTGAAAAACCTCGAGACGGCTCAAGTCCTCGAAGTTACTTTCAAAGCTGGCGATAAAGTTCCTGTGCCGGATCTCGAATACAAAGAGATGCAATACCTTTACAACGACGGCACTAGCTATACATTCATGGATCTTGCGACTTATGAGCAGGAAGTTCTCAAAGAATCTGATATCGAAGATGCCAAAGACTTCATCATCGAAAACAGCATAGTAAAAGTCACATTCTTCCAAGGCCGCGCCGTAGCCGTCGATATTGAGAACTTTGTGGTCCTTCAGGTCAAGGAAACTCAGCCGAACATCAAAGGTGATACATCCGGCGGTGGCGGCAAACCAGCGACTATGGAAACCGGTTTGGTGGTGACCGTGCCTTTCCACATCTCGGAAGGCGACCTGCTCAAGATCGATACACGGACCTCCGAGTACGTAGAAAAAGTCAAAAAATAAGATAGTTTTTCGTATGATAGCTCTGGACTGCCGATTGGGGTATCCGGGGCTTTTTTTAGCAATCGACAAAGCAGATTTTTCCTCGCATTTCCCCCCTTAAATTGCCTAGCGTACCCCCTGAAATCTGCTTCTGCCCCGTGTTAGTATCTTGTTATGAGGTTACTGGCATGAAAAGTGGGTTAGATGAATTTCTAAAAAGAATCGAAGCGAAGCCGACCAATGAAACATTGATCGATCGCTTCATGACGCTCGTTCTTGAAGAAGACGGGGTCGACCGTATCCTCTATCTAAAGAGCCTGGTCGGACTCCTCCTCAAAACTAACCCTTACGCAGCGCTAAAAGCCGCTTATGTGGAACTTCAGGAAGCGCGTAAAGAAAAACTCAGCAATGAATATGAGATCGGCGCCTTAAAGGATGTCGAATCCTGTTTTATCAATCTTGGCAAACCCGATAACGCCGCTACGGTGCGTGAAGAAATAAACAAAATTCTATCGGATGCACGAGGCACTCAACCGAAGCCGGCTACTCCATCTTTAGCTTCAGCTCCAACTCAAAAACCACAAATGCCTATGCCGTCCCAAACGGCAAAGATTGGTAACGAGTTTCCTTCGCCGGTAGAAGAGGAGGGGTTTGCGGCCCTGCCACGCGCTGAGCGCACTCTTATGGCCCCGCCTCCGACCAGGGCGATGAACGAACTGAAGTCGCGTGGTTTTGAGCCCAAGCCCATTCCGGCCTTCAACGCCAATGAATTTCGATCAGCACCGGCGATAAACGCTGAAAGCGAAACGGAGGCTTTGCCTTCGAATGAAACTCTGCCGTGGAGCAAAAAACCAGCTTCTTCCCAGACCCATATCGGAATGCCGATCTCGGTAAGGGAATCGCCCGGCTATTCAAAGCCTTATGTCGAAGAAGATATTTTCACGGCACCTGCCGATCTCAAAGAAATCCGAACACTGGCTGCGGCTGAAGAAAAGGAAAGACTGAGGGTTCTGCAGGTTTCCGCACTTAATGCGCAGGCTCAGAAACAAGTCGATAGTGTCTCCTTTTCAGCCGGAGCGGCATTGCCGTTTTCCTTGACCGGAGGCGATGCTTTTGCATTTACGCCAGGTATGCTTCCCGACGAGAATTCAGCGTTTGCCCCAGTGCCAGCTTCAAATACTTTTGAGCCTTTTTTTCCTGCCGTTTCAGCTCCTGCCGAACCCTCTCCTTACGAAGTTGAAAACGACGGCTTAAGTGAAAACCAAAGTCGAAGCCGGTCTGAGGCTCAAACCGCCAATGAGAGTGAAGACGAGTTTGGGTTTGATATGGAATATACAAAACGCACCGAAGCCCAGATCCGCTCTCAGGGACAGGCACCGGTACCCTTGAATATTCAACAGCAATCCTCTAGCGGATTTTCGCTCCAGGACGACGATGACGACTTATCCTTCAGTCCCGCTCCGGGTCATATCGATGAAAAGTACGAAAATCAGCCCTTTTTTCAGCCTGATGATGATGACGACGGCGAGCTGCCTCCGGGCGAGAGGACTATGCTTTTGTCCCTCGAAAAACTTGAGGAAAGCCAAGAACAAATAGAACTGGCATCGACCGCATCAGAATCTGTCGATATTAAGTATCCGGTGAATTCAGGCCACAACTTTGTTGTCCTCGACACCGACGAGGACCCCGTTGCGCCGACTCAGGCTGAATCCGCTGCCCCTTTTGATCCTGATAATATCGGTGCCACGTATAATTCGACCGCATTTCTCCTGGAAGATTCCGCGCCGCATGCTGCGGTAAAGGCAGTGCAACCGGCCCCTGCTCCGGCATGGGTTCAACCCTTATCGCCTCTGCCGATGACTTCGGATCCGACCAAAACCGTGGTCGCTGGAGCGAGCGATATCATTGTGAAACATGTTCCCTTTGATGCGGGTCTAGCAGCGCCTCCCGTTGCCCCGACGCATGCTACTTTGCCAACCGAACCGCCGGCCCCCGTGATAACTCACGCAACCGTGTCTGAGTCAAATCACGGCGAGACTTCACAGTCTGTTTTAAGTGCGGTCGTTCCGTCCGATGACATTGATACGATGGAGCATCTGAGTCTGGTCCCCACACCTTCGATCGTTCAAAAATGGACGCAGGTTCAGGAACGCCTCAAGATGTTTTCGGGCCTTCAAATTGGACGAAGTCACGCAGTTGATTATGTAAAACGCCTGTTAGCTGCCAAGACGGAAACACCGGCTGTTCTCAAAACGCTAAGTCTGCTCCTGCATTTTGTTGAAGCGAGACTCGATAACGCCCTCTGCAAAAAAATGGGCCGTTGGGTGTTTGAAGATCTAAACCCTTTTGCAATGCATCAACTATGGTATTCGCTGAATATGCAGACGGAAGGCCTCGAACTCTTTCTTGACCATTTGACTCAAGTGGAAAATGCATCTCAGTATCGACGCTCTCTCAGCATCATGCATGATATTCTGCGTTTCGAATTGGAGGATTCCTGGTATCGAGAATCCTACCCGCATCTTCTCAAAGCCTGGGATCACCTCGGGCTCGAAGGGTGGGTCTGGCTGGAAGAGGAGGGTGGCGGGGCTTTCGTCGAAAAACTCGCGCGTCGGGAAGATCCGCTCCTTGCTACACTCCTCGTCTGAATTTAAAGCAACTAAGGGCCACTCTCGCGAGTGGCCCTTAAAGTTTTTAGGACTTATGGATTCAAAGAGTCTCAGCTCGCTTTATAGGTCGAGATGATAGCGAGGAGCAAAGTCACTGCGAAGATCGTGCGGAGAGTCTGTTTCTCACTCTTCAGGGAATAGGAGAAGTTATCAGGCCATTCGACATCGACGAGTTTTGGAAATTTCTTGGGAACCCAGCGTGGCGTCGTACGCATAAATTCAGCGTACTCCTCGCCAAAACGTTCGATCAGCAGGTCTTCCTCAAAACGCACGATGAAGTGGTACTGAAGGCAAAAGAGAAGGACTGTAGCAACAAAGATCCACGTGACTCCGCCGACCATCGCAACACCTGCTGTAATACCGAAGTTACCGACGTAAAGTGGATTTCGGACATAGGCAAAAGGACCGGTTGTGATCAGCTTTTGGCCTGTACTGTGGCTTCGAGTTCGGGAAACAGTACCGATAAAGGCAACGCTATAAATCCGGAACAACTCACCAAACGCGATCAGAAATAAGCCGAACGTCGTGCTCAGGGGGTTGGCTTTGCAGAACACAAGGAGGAGGATAATGAGCGGAATCGGAGTGTAGTCGCGCGACTTAAAAAACCATTCGCCGATTTTAACAGTCAGGCTTTTCCCACCAACTCCAGCTGAAGCTTCGGACATCACAAACTCTCCCCTTTATCCCAGTTGCGTTTTTATGTTTTGATGAAACGCGAGTATTTCGTTCGAAGTCTAAGTACTTACACCGAAAACAAGCCTTTTGCGATCAGGAAGTTTCGATTCCTGTCATGCCACCTGGCAAAGTCTGGCGGATTTTTTCGAGCACATCGGGATCGCCTCCGGACCATACGTCGAGTCCAAGGATCGGGGGCAGGATGCGAATTAGGGTCAGATTGTGCGCTTGTCCGAAGGTTTTCCGAAAGAGGTCTTCGAAACATTCGCGCGCGGCTTTTCCTTGTGAAAACAGATAGATACTATCTTCCTGATCCTTCCAGAATGCGTCTATATAACTAAGCGTCGGCAGGCTCATGCGCAGAAGTTCTTCTTTGACCTCGTCGACGATCTGTTTTTTCTGGACGCGTTCCTCAGCCTTCGCATCGGCCTCTTCCGCTTTGGTTTCGAGCCAGCGTCGTTTTGCCACTATGTTCAGCAGCTGAGTCGGCACGTTTCTTTTTTCCATTTGAATACGAAGCAAGATGCCGTCTTCGAATAGACAGTCGCTCAAAGTCCAGTTGTCTTCACTGGCTTTTTTGTCATCGAGCTCAGGATTTTCGGGTAAAACCCAAGCGTATTCCAGCTCGTGCGACGAATTCTGGAGTTTTAAAGGTCCTGCTTGAAAGCCGGCAAACTTTTTGTTGAGTTCGCTTATGCTCAACCTTTTTTCGCGACCTAATACACGGTAACGAGTAAGAGAAAAACTTCCGTTTTGAAAGCCCACCGTCTGGTACTCCTGATTCTTACAATTCATCATTAGCGCGAGAAAGCGAGTTTAAGGGATTCAGCGTTTCGTAGCAAGAATGCATCGCATGGGAAGCTGCCGGTATGGAAGGAGAAACTTAGATAATTTAGGCTATGTCTAAAAAACTAATCTAAGCCGCTTCTTAAGTTTTGTTGGCATAGGACGACAAGCTAGATATAGAGCCTAGGACAGGAGCGCATATGGCAGAGTGTAGAGCGACAGATTACGAGACTTACCGTGAAATCATGGGCGAGCTTATCAAGCCGATCCTAGCGGAGGGACTCGACGTCGAGACTTTGAAAAGTCTTTACGAATCCAAAGCTGTGTATCTCGAAAACCTGCGTATTAAATGTTTTAAAGAACTCAATAGCGGAAAGCGCACGTCGCATTTCACTTGGGACGACTACCACCTCGTCGTTCGCGCGATCAAAGAAAACTGCAATCACGTGCGACATCTCATTCTCGTCGCCGTCAATGAGAAGCTTGAGTGCCGCAAGGCCTGCTAATACTAGAACTAAAACCATTCAAATTTTGATGAGCGTCCCTGCCAAGGGGCGCTTTTTTTTGTGTCCTTTCCTTGACTCTGGTAGAATGGAGCCATATTTTTGCATAGATACTGGTGCCCGGCGCTCAAGGAGACTCTCATGGCAGAGAAATGGTTGGTCATCGATGATTCCGCAACGATTCAAAGAGTGATCAAACTTGCATTTCAAGACTATGACGTGCAGATCACCGAGGCGGACAGCACGCAGGAGGCTCTGCGGGAACTGAGCCAGTTCCCATCGAGCCTTGTCATTGTTGATGCCGCGCTCGCCGGTGTCCAAAGTGTCCATGATTTTAGCCGCCTTCAGCAGACATCGCCAAAATCGGCCTTTGTCATACTGGAAGGCAGTTATGATCACATCGACGAAAATCAATTCCGCAGTGCGGGTTTTCGGTATTTTCTCAAAAAACCTTTTGATGCCGCTCAACTGATAGCCATCACGCGCGAAGCTTTAGGACGGGCGATTCCACATCGATTTCAGGATCAGGGCGACAGCCACGCTTTACCGGCTCCGTTCAGCCTCCCAGAAGAACTGCGCGATCTCCATACAGCGCCGCCGCCGCTTCCCGGTATGAAACGCTCTTTGCTCGAAGAGCTCGAAAATCCCTTTGCGAGCGACTCCTTCGATCTGGGTCTGGACGTTCGTTCCACTCCGGCTGCCCCTCAAGGTTCGTTTAGAAACATTCCAACTCTTGACCCTTTTGCTGGTGACGAGCCTGAGGATCTTGCGACAGAAAATGAGACGGATCGATCTGATGATCTCAAAGCCAGCGCTTTTACAGCGGATCAATTTAAGGCGAAGCCTTACAACCCGGATCGCGACGAAGTTGAATCCTACATACCTGAAAACATTCATGTTGGCAGGGGAGGGTTTAATCTCGACGACGAATCCTTTACTCCACACAGTCAAGATGGCGAGTATTTGGCCACTCCACTTAGTGGCATGCTTGAGCCGATGCTTCAGGAGGAAATGGGCAAACTAGTGCGTCAAGCTGTAGGGGATTATTGCCGGAAGCACTTCGCCGAATTGGCAAGAGAGTTCTTGGGACGAGAAATAGAAAAGCTGACTCAGGAGCGGTCTCGGCTCCTCGTTGACAAGTAGTCTACTTTCTTGCAAAGTCCCTCGGTTCAGCCGACAAAGCCCTGTTCTGAGCGGGGCGTCAACGAGAGGATATGCTATGCACGAACTACATGGTATTCAGATCGAACCCATCATCGAACGCGCTCTGGAAGAAGACTGGGGTTATGGCGATTGGACGACTGATCTTTGCGTCGAAAAAGGTCGTAAAGCCCGTGCGCGCATCATCTGTAAAGAAGACTGTGTGGCAGCTGGCCTCGATGTCGCCGCCGCAGTGTTTCGCAAAGTTGATCCCAATCTCGATGTGACGATCAAAGTAGAAAATGGGCAGTTTGCCAAGGATCGTACAGAATTCATGACGATCAGAGGCGAAGCGCGCTCGATTCTCAAAGCGGAACGAGTCGCTTTAAATCTCATGGGCCGCATGTGCGGTATCGCAACCCTCACACGCGAATTCGTCAAAGCCCTCGAAGGCACGAAAACTCAGCTTCTCGATACACGCAAAACCACCCCGGGCCTACGCATACTCGAGAAATCCGCGACTATTCTTGGCGGCGCGCGCAACCATCGTTTTGGTTTGAGTGACGGCGCTTTGGTCAAAGAAAATCACATTCGTGCAGCGGGTGGCATCACTGCCGCCGTGAATCGTTTGCAGGAAGGCCTTCCTCCAACTTTAAAAATCGAAGTCGAAACAACCAATATTGCCGAAGTCAAAGAAGCCCTGGCCGCAGGCGCCGATATCATCATGTTCGACAACATGAGCATCGACGAGATGAAAGAGGCCCTCAAGATTGTTGCCGGCAAAGCGATAGTCGAAGCTTCGGGTAACGTCCGTTTGCACAACGTGCGAGCCATCGCGGAGACTGGCGTCAACTTTATCTCAACCAGTTCAATTATCACAGGCGCGCGCTGGTCTGATCTCTCACTTCTTTTTGATCTATGAAAATCCTGGCTTTTCAAAGCCTCGACTCCACATCCACCTATGCGTCACAGCTCCTCGACAAGGGCGCTGAGCATCCCCCGTTCGCGGTCATTGCGCGATCGCAAATCAGCGGCAGGGGGCGCCTCGGAAAACAGTGGGAGAGCCCCGAAGGCGGTCTCTATCTTACACTCGTTTTGCCTCCTGAACTCCACCCCAATCCGGACAAACACGGAAGCCTCCCTCTGTGGGTGGCCGCACAAACCGCAATGTGGCTGCAGACTCGATTTGGAATCCGCGCGACCATTAAATGGCCTAATGACCTGCTTTTTGCCGGCCGAAAACTCGCCGGCATTCTCTGCGAAAGTCGCCTGCACGGCAATGAATGGGGTCCGGTCCTCATTGGGATCGGCATTAATCTTCATGAGGCGCCTCATGTCGAGGAGCAAGCCAGCGTTTCGATCGACGAGGTGCTTCGGTGCAAAACTTCGTTTGATACGGAAGAGCTTGGACGTTCACTTGCGGAGCATCTGCTGAATCACGTCCGCGACTCGCATTGGCTCAGGACCTACGAGGCCTTTGCACTCGAGCGGGATCAGCTCTGGCGAAGCGAGTCAGGCACATACCGGGCGCTGAAGGCTGTGACGGAAGATGGAGCGATGATACTTGGGGCTCTCGGCTCCGAGGAAGCTTTGTCCATAAGCACAGTGAGTCATGGCAATCGATGGATTCATCAACTGCTCGAACCTATGCCTTTGCTGGTGGCTGACATAGGCAACAGCCTCTGTAAAATCGCCTATTATCCAGTTGCAAAGAGTGATGAAGCGCAGATCATCCGGCTCGACATGCGGGATACAGATCATGCGCGTCAAATCTCGGACTATTTAGCGCGCATCGCCTGTCCCAAGCCGTGGGTCGTCCACACTATAAGCGTTGCCTCTAGACCGCGCGAAAAGCTTGGCGAAATTTTGAGACCCCTAGGCTTTGAACTGGTCGAGCTTCCGAAACGCCCGCTCCTCGTTGACTTCTCCCACTACCATTTTGCACAGCTCGGAATCGATCGCGTTGCACTCGCCGAAGCCGCGCGGCAGCAGCATCGAAACCACTCAGTCTTGGTCGTAAGTGCCGGAACCTGCATCACAATCGAAGCCATAAGCGCCAGAGGGCAATACCTTGGCGGTTATATCCTTCCCGGCCTTCAAACCAAACTCAACAGTCTTCATCTTCGAACCGATCGCTTGCCACTCCTCAAAATCTATGAGGAAAAATGGGATGCGCCTTTGCCTTTGTTTGGTCATGATACAAAAGGCGCTATGTTATCGGGTATTCTGCATGAATCGATCGCACTCATCGAATATCTCAAAAACGCTTTGATTCAAAATGGAAACGAAACGCCCCACATCATCGTCACCGGTGGGGATGGTGAGATCCTCAATCGTTTCATCGGCGGCGTGTACCGCAACGATCTTGTTCTTGAAGGCGTGAAACTCATGGCGCTCGGCGGTAAGATCTGACCGAATCATAAGCAACGCTCCTTGGCCAGCCGGTTCTCAGGCCTTTGCCTTTCTGTTAAGATTGAAATATCAAAACAGCAGCGAGGCAAAAGTCATGAGGCACCCGGGGGCGGCAGCGCTTGGTTTATTTGGTGTTTTTATGTCGACAATGTTAACGGCTTGCGTTAGCACCGGCGAACTTCATGCACGCAATCCACCTGACGTCCTGCAAAGACGTGTTCAAACCTGGCTCGGCATGCCGCGCGATTTTTTGGAAAAACATTGGGGAATCGCTCAGGATACCAAGGATATGGGAGCAGGGCTCCGTTATCTTGAATACACTCCGAAGCCCACATCAAAGCGCGAAAAGCCTGTTCCCGCAGAGGTTTGTCACGTCGTGTTCACAGTCGATATCACCGGGACCGTAAGAGGCGGACAATGGTCCGGCAATCGTTCGTCCTGCCTCAATTTCGTCAAAGAAGTTCCGCAGATTATTCCAAAGCAGATACTCGTCACAAATTAATGATGAAACTTTTGATGGTGTGGAAATCCGGTTTGTCACCGAGATGAGTAAGCGCCCAGTAACTCCTGCTATCGTCTTTGTGCTCGAGCACAGCACTGAGCCCCGCGCGCCCTCCGTCCAACTTCACCCCCGGTGTCCCCTTGATTTTGACCTTCATGATCAACTGTCTTGGGTACCGCTCCTGTTGAATCAAAAGCTCAAAGGGCAACTCACCTTCGGTGACAATGCGACTTCTGTATGAGGCAAAACGATAAATCGCCCAGTCCCGGCTCGGGCTGAAATTAAACTCCCAGTAGGCCGAACTTTTGGGGTCTTGAATAAAGGCTTCGAAACACGTGTGTTTCCAAAGTTCGTCTCTAAAACAAGGGTGTTCGGCCTTTTCATTGATGACGAGGTCGTCGATGGAACCGCTCAAACGATACTCAATAACGAAATTGTTGTCGTGTTTTGAAAATTTTGTTTCGATTTCGAAATGTTTTTCCTGATATCCTTCAAACTCGCGAAGTTTATGCACTGATTTGACCCATCGTGTTGAGCTAAGGAACAGAAATTTCATGGATGAAAGTGTTGAATGGTTTATTGTCCCATAATTCTTCCGCAAAAAAATGGGTAAATTTAGGAAAATCCTATTTGATTCGAGGTAAAGTAAGAGGCGAGACCCCTTTTGGCAAAATTAGGTCTTAGATAGAGCACTTAAGCGGAGGAGACCCTATGAATTCCCCCATTATTCGTATGAACAAAAAACCCAAGATGGTTCTGATCGATGATGATCCGAGCTACACATCTATCCTCGCGCGTTGCGCGGCCATGGAAGGCATCGACCTCGATACCTTTAATTCCCTCTCTGAGCTGGGCTTTGTAAGCCTGCTCAGGAATTATGATGTCGCTATCATCGATTACGATCTTGGATCATTGAACGGCGTTGAGATAGCCGAATATATGAGTACCTTGTTGAATGACATGCCGATGGTTTTGATCAGCGCAAGCGATCGAAGCGAAGAGATGGCTGCACACTGTCCCCACAGCGTGCGAGCCTTCCTCAATAAATCAGCCGGATTTAGCAAGATTCTCGATACGGCAAGACAGTGTATCTCTGCCAAAGCATCTTAAGGTGGTGAAATCCGAAAAAGGGATGGGAGTCTGGGGTTTATGCCTGTTCGCTCAAGCCCTGACTCGTCTCGTCAACTTTCATCTTCACGTCTAGGTCGAGGACTTTCCCAAGGAGTCTTTGATCTTCGACAAAGCCTTTAATCAAGACTCGATTGATCGTACCTGGGACAACAGGGGAATGTAGCGGTGCACACACTTCAAGGTAGTTAGTGCTATGGCCCTTTATACGGCCTTGGCTGTCTGTATCCTTTTCCCATAAAACCACTGCCTCTGTTCCCACAAATCGCTTTAGATAATCCGTCTTCAGTTCGCCCGACAGTTCGCGCAATTTTGCGGCGCGTGCTTTCACAACTTCAGCTGACAGGTGTCCGGGCATTTTTGCAGCAGCTGTATTGGGTCTCTGGGAATAGGGAAAGACATGAAGATAATTGAGTCCGCACTCTTTTATGAAGCTCATAGTTTCTATGAATTCTTCGTCCGTTTCGCCTGGAAAACCGGGGATAATATCGGCACCGAAGTTAGCCGTAGGAAAATACCGGCGAGCCATGGCCACGTTATCGGCATAGGTTTTTTTATCATAACTGCGGCGCATCAGTTTCAGAATGCGATCGGAGCCAGCCTGCAGAGGCAGATGAAAATGATCGCAAAAAAGATCGGGACGTTTTGCGAGGACTTTCAAGAGGTCTTCGGTTAATTCGCGCGGCTCGAGCGAAGAAATGCGAATCCGGATCATATCCGGCCAGCTCATCAGCTCTTCGATAAGAGCGACAAACCCACCTTCCTGCCCCAAATCATCTCCATAATCACCGATATGAATCCCTGTGAACACGATTTCCTTGATGCCGAGTTCGATAAGGCGCCGCACTTCGCGTGTGACTTCCTCGGGCGCTACGCTCCTCGATGCGCCGCGCGCATAGGGAATGAGGCAGTAGGAACAAAAACCGTTACAGCCGTCTTGTATTTTGAGAAACGCACGTGTTTGCGACGAGTCCGCTTCCAGCATCGTCAAGGCGGACTTGAAATGGCCCTGGCGGTTGCCGCTGACGGCCTTCACATGCGAGGGGAGCTTGGTCACGGTCTGCGGTGATCCAGCGCCTTGACGTCGCACAAAATCGTGAGTGGCTTCCGCCACGATGTCTTTGGTCTGATTCGGGAAGACGAGGTCAACCTCATCCATGTCGACGAGCCGCTGTGAATCGGTCTGGGCGTAACAACCGGTCGCGACGACAACGGTTTCGGGGTTCTCACGGCGAAAACGGCGCAAGAGGTAACGGGCTTCCTTATCAGCGTTTTCGGTCACACTGCAGGTGTTCAGGACAGAGACTGTCGCAAGATCGGGGCTTTCGACAATATCGTAACCGAGCGCTTTGAACTGGTTTTCGAGCGCGTGGGTGTCATAAGTATTAACTTTGCAACCGAGTGTTTTGATATAGAGCGTAGGCATAGTCCTGCAACTTTCTCGCGAGAGACCCGTGGATTTTGAGACTCTTTGAATACAAACTCAATGCGTCACTTGCAAGCATCGATTGGGTTGTGACAATTCTGACTTATCGCCGATCGGGCCATCTCCGTGTTTTCATCAAGCAAATTCAACTCTTTGTGTGTAGAATATCTCAGTCCGAAACGTGATAGGGAAAGCCCGCCCGCAAAAGCGGTTTAAGTGTAACGTTGCTTGGCAATAGTCTTTGACCCCAAAGAGGCGTCTATGTTCGCAAACCAAGGTTTTTTTCTGATTCTGCTCGGGTTTATCTGTAGTTTCTATGGCTTCGTCGCCGCGATACTTGCAGCCTTCTGGCGGCATCGGCGTTTGTATTTCTCGTCAAAACTTGCCCTGACCGTGACGAGCCTGCTGGTGATCAGTGCATCGGGAATCATGATTTACTCACTCTTCCAGCGCGATTATTCACTCGCTTACGTGATGAAGAACTCGAGCAATGATTTGCCTCAACTTTTCACGCTGACCGCATTCTGGTCATCCCTGGAAGGTTCGCACATGCTGTGGCTGACCCTGATGACTATAGTCGGGACGATAGCGGCCTGGAGCCATTCCAAAGATAACGAACATATCATGCCCTACGTTCTGGCTTCGATTCAGGCTGTTATTTGCTGGATGCTTTACCTCGCCTGGACCCATTCGGATCCCTTCCTCGCGAACCTCCCCGCGCCTCCGAATGGCCGCGGAATGAACGAGCTTCTTCAAAACGGCTACATGGCGATCCATCCGCCGATGCTGTTCACGGGTTATACCTGTCTCGTTGTTCCCTTCGCCTATTCTATCGCGGCTCTTTGTTACGGCGATATTACCGAAGGCTGGCTCAAAACCATCCGCCGTTGGACCCTGGTCTCCTTTATCTTCCTCACGGCAGCGATTACTTTGGGAGGCCGCTGGGCGTATGTTGAATTGGGTTGGGGCGGATACTGGGCATGGGATCCAGTCGAAAATTCAAGCTTCATGCCGTGGCTCATGGCCACAGCGCTTTTGCATTCATTGCTTGTTCAAGACAAAACGGGCCACTTGAAACGCCTCAGCCTCGTGCTTGCGATCGCTGGTTTTTTCATGACCTTTTTCGGTACCTTTCTCACCCGCTCAGGCGTCGTCAGTTCCGTTCACTCGTTCGCAGAATCGCCGATCGGGCCCAACTACCTTATGTACCTCGCGGCGCTCATGCTGATTTCAGCTTCAATCTTCGCGTTTCGCGCGCCTTCTATCTTGCCGTCTGACACGGAAAAAGTCTGGGGCGTCTCGCGGGAATCGGCCTTGGTCGTGACCCAGTTCCTACTCATCTCGTTTGCCGCCATTGTTTTGATTGGCACGCTTTTCCCTATCGTTTCCGAATGGTTAACGAAACAGCGCATTTCCGTTCAAGCGCCTTATTTCAATATGTTTGCACCTTGGGTCGGGCTCGGTATTATTTTCGGCGTCGCGGTCGGGAACCTCCTCCGCTACGGATCGCCCGCTGTTCCGCACGGCAAGCGTATCGTGCTAAGTGCCATAGTATTTGCGATTCCGCTCACCGTCGCTCTCGTGTATTTTGGTGACGTCATGCACACCGCCACCACGAAAAACCTCATCGCCCAGCTCGTCGGGCTGTACCTTGCTTCGTGGGCAATCGGTTGTCTCATCGGTGACCTTTATTATCGCTTTGCCGATATTCGCTTCAAATATGTGCTCTTTTTTAAACGCAACCTCGGCTATTTCGGAGGTTGGGTTTCGCACCTTGGTATCCTGATCGCAATCATTGGCTTCCTCGGCAACTATCGTGGAATGGAACATGTGCAGACTGTGAAAGCTGGTGATAGCTGGACCTATTACGGTCTTCGATTTGAGTTCCAAGCAAGTGGAGTTGAATCTCGACAAAATCAGAATGCGACCAACTTCACGGCACCGGTGAAGGTCTATCGGGGCACTGAATTCCTGTACGATATGGCCCCCGCGCAATCGCTTTATCCGACCAAGAACCAGACTTTCACCGAAGTCGCCATCGAAGGTGATTTTTGGCACGATGTTTATCTCGTTCTTGCCGATTACGATAAGACAGATGGCAAACGAGCCACCTTCAAGCTTTATATAAATCCAACCGTTCGTTTTGTTTGGTCGGCTATCGTCATTATCTGCATCGGCGGAATAATTGCGTTATTTGATCGTTACCGCGGTAACAAAAGTCGTGACGTCGTAGCGGGCGAGTGGGAGACGAGTATATGATTCGGAAGTTTGGTTTAATAGTCCTCTTGTACCTTTCGATTCCCGTAGCTTTTGCTCAGCAAGAGCCCATGCAGGAACAAGATACGCCGGAATCAGCGGCAGCTCCTTCGCCGGCAGCAGAAGCCGCGCCGAAAGCCCCTGAGAAACGCATGAAGTATGACAGCAATAATCAGGCCTTTCGCGATGTCGCGAAAGAGTTTCGGTGTCCGACCTGCACGGGTTTAAGCGTTCTGGAATCGGATGCAGGATTTTCGATCCAAATTAAAGAGCAGGTTCAGGAACAACTGAGCCTCGGCAAAAATCACGATCAGATCGTTGATTACTTTGTTCAGCGATACGGCGCCTGGATCCTTCGCGAGCCACCTGTAAAGGGGTTCAACGCCCTTGCCTGGATCGTACCGATTGCACTCCTTTGTCTCGGGCCTATCGTCATCTGGCTCGCTGTTTGGAAACGGCGCGTGAAAGCGGATAACCACGGCGTTCGGTCTTCGGCTGTGATCCTCCAGGAGATGCAAGAAAGTCTGAAGCGTATGAAGCGGGAGAACGGCTAATGTTTGTATTTGCTTTTATCGTATCCTTTGTCGCGATCGCAGCCATCATCGCGCCCCTAGTCCTCGGCCAGGGCGGTCGCCTTGCGTCAGCTTCATCTCTCAATTCCCCGGAACGTTTGCTCGCAACCAAAAAAGCGATCCTACTTCGTTATCTTGAAGACGAACGATTCTTTGAAGCCAAAAAAATCACCAGACTCACCTGGGACCAGCGAAAGCAATATCTGAGCAATCGCTATATCGATGCCGCGCGTCGGCTTGATTATATCGAGGATCTCATAGCCGTACAGAAGGCGAAAGGGGATGCAGCCCATGGTTAATCCACGAAGTTTTACTTTTGGTCTGGTAGCACTCGCTGCAGCATTCATCGCCTGGACAACGCCGTCACGTGCCGCGACTATGGTCGGACCCAAACATGTCTACATCATGTATCCTGGTCTGGACGCGCTGTGGGGCAGCTATATCTTTGTCGTCAATAACGATGGAACTGCGCCTGAGCAATATTCTTTTCCGGTCATGCTGCCGAAGGAAACCTTGGATTTTCAAGCCCAGGATACCCTGAGTCCTCAGGAGTTAAAGCTTGGGCCCGATGGAGGTATCACGGTTGATAAAAGCTTTTCTCCCGGCGAGACTTTAATCCAAATCAGCTTTAAGCTTCCGGCGAGTCAGGGTTCTTCAATCGCGACTTTCAAAGCACCTTATCCTTTTGAATCGCTCGGGATTTTTGTGTGGCAAGATAGTTTTAGCGTTAACGCACCAACTGGCGTACAAATACAAAAGGGCGTGAATCTTTCCGGCCGCACGTTTGATACCTATTCGGTCGGGGCCGGCACCGCTGGTCAGACTGTTGTTTATACGTTTGATGGTATTGCCGAAGGCCGTGGACGCCTTTGGTGGGTCGGCGGAGTAGTAGCTGCAGTACTGATCCTAACGGGTCTCGGAATTGCCTTTTTTACACGTCCCAAACTATCGCTTAATGAGGAAGTCGTTTGAAGTTCTCGACTCAAGTCTTATTGATGATTGGTGCCACTCTTTTTCTAATGAAGGGTGGTATTGGATTTCTTGCGGCTGCCTGGAAAATGGTCTTGCCGATGCTTTTAATGAGCGGCGCGTGGTTTATGGTCAGGAAGGCAATGACCCCAGCCAACCTTAAAGGTGGCCCCCATGATCCGAACCAAAGGTTTGGCGATCCCTACCGTGGCAATGAAGGGGCGGATGCGAGTCGTAACAATGCCGTGATCGAGATTTGTCCGCATTGTTTGTCAGAAGTTGGTTCGTGTCCAAAGTGCAAAAAGAAAAAGTTCTTTTAATCGGGCCTTCGCATATCAGTGTCCCATGCAACGCATATCATTATAGGGCAGCGGGATTTCTATCCGATCACCTGCAATACGTGAAGGCATCGGTTTAAGCTTCGAAACAAGATTATCCATCTTATCGAGCGCATCCGCATCGCTCCCCATCCAATCCCCCAATTGAGATTTCAGTTTTTTGAGATTGTCTTTGCCCCAGCTTTCGCTTGGGATGATGTTCACAGACCCATTTTTGACTTCGAGCATCTGGAAATAAAAGACTTTGTCCTGCGCTAGCTTTTTGATTTGTCCTGGCCCTGCCGACCAAATGTGGGGGTTGATAGGCGCTTTGCGTCCACAGGACCCTTTTTTGCCTTGGTCTGTGCATAAATAGATGCCATAGGCACCATCCGTATTGGGGATTTCAAAACGGAATCCGCGCGCATTCGCGATCTCTCCGAGGCTTAAGGTCTCGGCACGCCTGACCCCATTTTTCTTCAGAGCTTCCACGGAGAGCGTTATCATCTTGTCTTTGGTATTGGACGCCAGTGCTTTTAAGAGATCAAAATCTCCCGTTTTACACCATTGGGCTTCGGGTTTGGGCATGATGGTGAGGATCAGCTTGTTGCCTTCTGACTTTGAAGGTGCGTGGGTCACACCATTGAGGATCATAAGGTTGTAGGTACGGCGCGCGGTCTCGCGTGTTTTTAACGATTCGACTTCCGAAGGCGCTGCGATTTGTATTTCTTTGGGCGCATGGATTTGAGCTACAGCCGCTCGATTAGCGATCGGCGTTGCCGGCATTTCGGGCTCATGCGGCCGAAAATAGAAGTATCCCGAGATAATGACAGTCAGGATGATGATGAGTCCCGATTGACCTTCCAGAAGTTTCATAAAGCGTTTACTCCAGACCTTTTAGGGCCGCCCGATGGGGAAGGACTGAGGTCCTCAATCTGCCCATCGGTAAGGATCCGCTCAACTTAAGGGGGGTGGGGAGGGGCGCTTATTATGGTTTAAATATCAGTGTGTTATTCGCTAACTAATGGGCGTGATGCGTCCCTGCCATTGATCTTGATCTGGAGATAGAGATCGCCCGTCATGATTCCATTGGCGACCACATAGTGATCGTCGGGTTCGGTGCTGCCCACAAGTTCGAAGTTCCAGACTTCAGGGGCGGCTTCGCCTTCTTTGCGTTCTTGCATTTTGATCGAGACGATCGAATTTTCCTGGTCACCATCGATCAGCACATCTTTATCGGTCAAGCGATAGGCTGGTTTTAGGCCGTCTTTCGTAAGGAAAGGATGTTCGCCTGTAACGAGAACCGATCTGCCACCACTTACAACACTGAGGAGAGGCCATCGTTCAGGGCCGGCGATAACTTTTTTGATCTCCTGAGCCTTCTGTTTTTTGGGATTCCAAATCATATCGCCAGCGCGAATCTCAGAGGCAGGTTTGTGACTGCCATCCGCCATTTGAATAAGTGTGTCGGCCGCAAAACAACCGCAACCGTTGCGGAGGCCTACGATCTCACGTTTGCACGATGGCGCCATGAACGAAACGTATTGCTTGAGGCTGATAGTATCGTCGATCGCTTTGCGGTAGTAGGAATAGCCGCGACCGAGCAGTTGGGTCGCCGTCATTCCCGTGTTTTCTTTGATTTGAGCCGCAGTGAGTTCGTAGTTTGAACACACGATGCCGCGACCTTTTTTACTGTTCACTTCGAGAGATTTTTCCGCCTCAAAAACGTCATTCCCGACCGCTCCTGGTGTCAGGGCACGATCGAGTGCGCGTGAGAATTTTTCATCGTTACCATAGACTTTTTTGTAACCTTCTACAGGACACGAACTCTGACAGGCGTTAGCAATTCTATTATCGGCGAGCGGCGCGGGTTTGCCTACGACCACCGTTAAATGCCTTGCCATTCCGGGCGGCACTGTTCCATCAACGCTGAAGAGTTCGGCTGTAACATTCAATGCACCTGGCAAGATCCCCGGTTGCATTTCGTTTTTCACGTCAAACGCACAACCGTCTTTCACAACGTGGGCTTGGTCGTCCGCGGGTGAGCCGGAGAGATCAAAAACGCGCGTTTGGCCTATGACGGCATCGGCGCGGACATTGTTTGCCCCGTGAATGATTCTTCCCTCGTTATCGAGTCCTAATTTGATCGTCTCGCCATTGACAATAATTTCGCCGTGATGGATCACGCCACGACCCGAGAGTTGCAGTATATATTTGCCGGGAGGCAAAGGGGCATCGTTGCTCCCAAAGTTTGCGCCGAAATCAGTGTCGTTGACGTTTTTGATTTTAACCGTAATCCCTTGAGGAATCGGTGCAGGCAATGCGATGCGACCAAACGTAACGACGTTTTTATCACGTGTTTTTGCCGAGTCAACAGCAACAAGCCGTGTTGCTTTTACGTCGACGGAGGATATGTAATAGGGATTTTTGGGATCCTGATTTTGTCTTACGACTTCAAGAGTCTCGGTATCTTTGAAGGCCGTCAATGGACTTGCTTTACCAGTCAGGATAGGCGTTATAGCATCCATGGACGAGCTGCCGGGAGAGAAGGAACGAACTGTGATCTTACGGTCTTTGGATTCGACGTAAGGAAGGCTGAACTTCGTGTTTTTGACGAACGTCCAGGTGTCAGCAAAATAATTATCAGCGAACAACGGAGGTTGATAGGCGAGCTGATCAGGAGTCTTCGATTGAGAAAGGAGGCTTCTCAAGATCGCTAGGTTTGAAAGGTTACTGCTCTGACCTAATTCGCGGGCCTTCGTTTCCAGCGCAACATCTACGGCCTGGCGTGTTTGTTTTGAGGTTTGGGCCACATAGAAAAACCCTAGCGTCAACGCCGTCACGCTGATGATCGCAGCGAGCGATAACGAACCACGGTTTTTGGGACCTAAGTATAAACCCATACGATCAACCCTCACGGCAGAGCCATTCTTTTGCCCCTTATCGGTCGCTGGGTGGAATTTCTTGAGGATTTATATTGAGCTTGCCAAGGAGCTAGGCTTAAACGAGAGATTTCAGCAGCTTAGGAGGTGATGCCGGGGAGCGGAAGCGGGGAATTAAAAAGGCTTCCTTGTGACAAGGAAGCCTTTCCTAAGAATTAGTACGAACGGCCCGAATTTGCAGTGCCGTAGTTCGGCTGATTTGTAGTGCCGAAGTTGGTGTTGTTTGTATTTGTGTTTACATAGATAGGAAGACCTGGGGTTGCATAGATCGTCTGGCGATTGTTGAGAGCAGGCGTTCCGTATTGAGCACCATTACATGCGTCGGTGTATATAGTTCCGCGGTTTTGGTTCGCGGTGAGTTGCATTATTTGAACTTCGCGCGCTGTCAAAGGGCAGTGGGGAACGTTCGAAACGTTCGATGAAGCAGGAACAGTTATGACTTGGGGAAGAAGAGCTGGATTGGCGATGACGGTGCCATTAGGCGTTGTCGTAAAAGCAGGAACGGTTGAAACAGCTATGGGCGTAGCGGGGGGATTGTGTTTTGCAGACGTTCCGTCAAATTTGGCGCTGCCACAAGCTGTCATAACGAAAGCAAGACTTAAACCGCAGATTACGTTGAAATTAAGCATTTTTTGTCCCTTGGAGATTCGAGTAAGTTGTTCTGACAGACCTCTTCTAGCTACGTCAGAATAAATTGTCAACTTAATTTAATCCTCATGTCGGCAAATTGCCCCGCGCCTCGTAACTTGCAGTCTGGATTCTTGTTTGGGCCTCATGTAACCTCCTCGGGACGTTAAAGGGAGTATAGAGACATATGGGGATAGGCCTGAGGCTGCTGGCTTTGATACCGGAAAAGGCCCGCGATACGTTTCTGATCCTGGCATTCGGATGGTGGAAGATTCCCCTCATAGCCTTCGTCCGTCCCCGTGTTATAGAGATGAACGACGATCGCCTTAAGATGTTGATTCCACTCAGGCGACGGACCAAAAATCACCTCGGCTCCATGTATTTCGGAGCGTTGATGATCGGTGCTGATGCTGCTGCCGGCTATTACGCAGCCAAACTTATCTGGAATAGCGGCGAAAAAATTGACTTCGTGTTTAAGTCGGCCCAGGGACTCTTTTTAAAAAGACCTACCGGCGATGTGGTGTTTACCTGCGAACAAGGTGCGGTCATACGGGATCTTGTGCAACGTTCGCTCGGCGGAGAGCGGGTCGATGCTGAGCTTAAGGTCTTCGCCACCGTTCCCAGTCTATCGCCCGACGTTGTTGCAGAAATGACTTTGGTTCTGTCTTTGAAAAAGCGAAAAAATTAAGGAGGGTCGTGTGAAAGGTCTTAAGTGGTTGGGTTTGCTTGGTGTTGTTGTTCTTATCGGTGTAGCCGTGGTTACGGCTCTCGACATGGGCGAAAAATCCCCCGTGTTTGTGTCAGGCACAATCCAGATCAACGATGATCTGAAAGCTGACGCGACAGGCGTCGAGACTTTGTTTGTGATCGTCTATGACGAAGCGAGCGCGATGCCGATGCCCTATGGCGCAATGAAGGAAAAGATGCCTGCGGACCTCTCATCACCCGTACCCTTTTTGGTGACAAAAGAAAGCCTCCGGATCATGAACCCGGATGCGCCGGCACCCAAATTTTTGCGTTTGAAGGTGCGCATCGACCGAGACGGAGTCGCTGGACCCGATCAACCAGGCGACCTGACAGGTGGCGCGGAACATGTGCCCTTCGGTCAGCGCGATATTCAGGTTCTAGTCGACAAAAAAGCTCAATAATCGGAGAATCTCCGGAATGAATCGATCCCAATGCGCGGGACTGCTCGCCTCGATGGATGCTGAAATCAAGCGATCCATGCACTCCCTTCGGGCTCCGCGGCAACCCAAGCCCTATTTTATCAGCTACCTTGTTCGTGACCACGAGGCCCTGGCCCTGGCTGCGCGGTATGGTGCGCTTTATGTCGACAAAAATGAGCGACGACGAAGCTGTTACGCGGATGTTCGTGTTGGGACCTATGGTTATGACCAGACCAGCAAAGGCGGGCTAGACGAAACTCTTGAAGAGCAGGAGGAAGCGGAGCTATTTGAACTGCCGATCGAAAGCAATATGGATAGCTTTCGCTTCTCGCTTTGGCGTCTCACTGACGCAAAGTTTCGGGAAGCCGTTACGAAGTTCCACGGCAAAAAATCGCGAGACGTGAGTTTTCTCGATCAGAACCGCAGTCTTCCCTCATTCCAAAAACCGCTCGAAAAAGCCAAAGCGTCAGCTCTCGATATAAGGCTCTCCAAAGGGCAAAGGATCGATGTCGATGCCTGGCGTGATTATCTCAAAAAGGCCAGTGCAGTTTTCAAAAAATACCCTGAAATCAAAAACTCCTATATCGAATTCAATGTTGAGCAGACGACCAAGCTCTTTGTGAGCTCGGAGGGCGTGCAGAGGGTGTGGCAAGAGCCTGTGTTCTCGCTACACGCCTATTTCTGGTATCACACCAAACAACTGGATCAGGATTATTCGCTCGTCCATCATGTGGCGACTTTGGAGGAGATGCCGAGTCTTGCTGATTTCATCATGGAAATCAAAGAACGCATCGCACAGTATAAAGCTGTCGAAGGCGGCGAACCGATGACATCGTTTGCCGGTCCTGTGCTTTTATCAGCGAAAGCCGCAGGACTATTCCTGCATGAAGTCGTCGGTCATCGGCTTGAAGGTAGCCGCCTTCTCTCGGAGAGCGAAGGCCGCACCTTCAAAGACAAACTTCAGCAAAAAATCATGCACGAGCATATCACTATAGTCGATGATCCAAGCGTCAAGCGGTTTGCAGGCAAAACTCTTCTCGCTCATTATCCTTACGACGACGAAGGCACGCCTTCGAGTCGAGCTGTTTTAGTTGATCGCGGCGTTTTAAAAGGCTTTCTGACCACACGCAGTCCTCTCAAAAAGCTCGGGCATCAATCGAATGGGCATGCGCGCAACCAGATAGACGAACGACCGATCAGCCGCATGGCGAACCTCATCATTGAGAGTCATAGCGAAAACGATTGGGAGGCGATGAAAGCCTGTTTAATAGCTGAAATCAAAAGGCAGAAAGTACCTTTCGGAATCATCCTGCTCGATGTGGAAGGCGGTGAGACCGAAACCGAGGCGTATAACTTCCAAGCGTTTATGGGCCAGATCACGCGCGCCGTAAAAGTTTATCCGAACGGTAAGGAACGTTACGTAAAGGGCGTGGATTTTGTGGGGACACCGCTCAGCAGTCTTTCCCATATCATTGCTGTTGGCCGCGATCTGGAAGTTGACAACGGATTTTGTGGAGCGGAATCGGGAACTATTCCCGTCTCCACCGTCGCTCCCCCTTTGTTGATGTCGACGCTTGAACTCCAGGCGAAGAGTCCTTCGCGTATTACTCAGTACGCTATGCCTTTGCCGTGGTTTGATGCTGAGGTCAAACGAAAGAGCAAAACCTAGTATTTCTGTTATTCCACTTTTACTGCGGTAAAAATCCAGGTGTTCGGGAGGCGGCTTTTTAAAGGCTCAAGTTCGGGTTCTGCGATTCGAATCAGACATAAAACAGTCTCGCTGAACCGGCGTTCCAGTATGTCGATTGCATGTTTTTTGGCTAGGTATTCGAGGCGGTTCTGTTCGGAGTAGGGGAGGTTGAGCCATATTTCGCGGTAGACAATATAGTCTGCCCAGCTTGCCTCTTGGATGAGTTGCCTCGCTGTATTGCCGTAAGCTTTCACGAGGCCGCCAGCGCCAAGTTTAATGCCTCCGAAATAACGAACGACAAAAAGTGTCACATTGAGAAGCTCATTGCCTTCGATGTGCATAAGAATAGGTTTGCCAGCGGTGCCAGAGGGTTCTCCAGCGTCATAAAAGCGCGTCTGGGGCGTGGAATTTTCGAGGATGCGGTATGCGAACGCCACATGGTTGGAGTCAGCGTATTCGGTTTCGATAGTTTCTTTGTGGAGTTTAAACTCGTTTAGGGACTGACTTATGCAGCCAATCCCTATAAATCGAGAGTTTTTCTCGACGAGCTCAGTACGATGAGACTTGAGAAGAATGCGGGGACTCACGGATTACGCGAGGCCGAGCTTTCTCATTTGTTTCATCAAACGCTTACGGGCAGCAGCCTGCTTTTTTTTGCTTTTGATGGAAGGTTTCTCGTAGTGTTGACGTTTTTTGAGCTCAGAAATTGTTCCAGCCTTTTCGACCTGTTTTTTCAGAGCTTTCAAAGCACGTTCTACGCTATCGCCTTCTTTAAGTCTTACACCTGGCATAAAATCCCCTGAATTTGGCTTTAAGACGCCATAATAAATATCTGTAATTTATATAAAAAATGATGCCGCCGGGATCACCCGAGCGATTTCGGAGCCTGATTCTAATGAAATTTCGGTGGAATGACCAGCAAAACTTAATAGGGTCTCAGTGTTGAGCCAATATAATTGCTCAACGAGCTCATCTTAAGTCAAATCGTTTGAATTAGCCTCCGTTCTTTGAAGGTAACATTGGCTTTCAGGCCGTGCTGTAGGCGTTGCATGTAATCTTCGGCAGAAATTTCGACTGCGCCAAGACTAGCTAGGTGGGGTGTGAGAAACTGCACCTCAAGCAAAGTCATCCCCCGCGCGCGCATGTGGTTGACGAGGCCGAGTAGGGCTGCTTTCGAGGCGTCCGTTTCACGATGGAACATTGATTCGGCGAAAAATGCGCCGCGTATAGCAAGGCCGTACGTGCCTCCCACAAGGCGATCCTCGTTCCATACTTCAACGGAATGCACGTGGCCAAGCTTATGGAGTTCGACAAAGGCCGCCCGAATCTCTTCGTTGATCCAGGTTTCTGCTCGATCGGCACAGCCATCGATGACCGCTTCAAAACATTCGTCGATCGACACGCGAAAACCCTGACGTCGAATCGATCGAAGCAGGGTGCGTGACGCATGAAAATTATCGAGTGGAATGATGGCGCGGGGATCCGGATGAAACCAACAGATCTCTTCGGTTTCGGGATGCGGCATGGGAAAATAACCATTCGCATAGGCAGATATCAAAAGATCGGGAGTCAGAACCATCGCCATAGGCTTCACCTGTCCTTCAGGGATTCCTCGATTATTAGTTCTAACCTTCGTTTTTATCAAGAACACTATTATAGACCTTCGATTCACAGAAGAGATCAAAGAGGTCCTTGTCGATCTTGTTCACTTTCACTTCCATCTCAAGGATTTCCAGAGCCTTGAGCGTTGGTACGGCTTTTTTGTAGGGACGGTCCGAAGCGGTCAAGGCATCAAAGATATCGGCGATGGTCATAAGACGCGTCTGAGTGGGAATCTCGGGATCAAACGCCCCTTTTGGGTATCCTGTTCCATCAAGTTTTTCATGATGTTTTGCGGCAATGACCGGGACGTTGGGATAGGAGCGACCCCAGGGTATTTTTCTGAGGAACTCGTAGGTATGAACCACATGGCTCTGGATTTCGGCAAACTCTTCCCGGGTTAGGGAGCCGCGCGAAACACTCAGGGCCTGCAGTTCGCGATCCGAGAGGAAAGGCCGAAGCCGCGTGCGGGAATCGCGGAACGAAAGGTTGCCAATATCTTTCAAACGTTCAAAACCGCCCTGCTCAAGAACAGTAGGTTCATTGCATTTTTGAATGAAGTCGAGAAATTCATCGAGCTCAGACAGTCTGTTTTCATAGGTCATCCGGTACGTTTCCGCGCCGAAGCCGGGAGGCACTGTGACTTTCCCGGTAAGAAAGTCGATATATTCTCTCAGGTATTCGATCTCATAACGCGAGCGGATGTGCTCGAATCGTTCCATGAGGATATCGTATTCCCAGGGGTAGAGCTTTTTCGCTTTGATAAGAACCTGCTCACGCACACCAAGCTTGCCGAAGTCATGCAGGAGGGATGCATACTCGATTTCTTTCAGCTGTCTTTTGTCAAAGTAGGTGTCTTTGAATCGACCGTGATCGATGCCATTGATGAGTTCGGCCATGCCGAGCGTCAGTCGCGCCACGCGATGTGAATGACCGCTCGTGGTTGGATCCCGTTGTTCGATCGCCGTGACGGCAGCATTGACAAAACCGTCAAAAAGCTGCTCTTTTTCGAGGGTTAGGAGTGCATTTTCAAGTGCAATACCCGCCTGTTGCGCGACGATTTCCGCATATTCAATATCGATAGGACTAAAATCGGTGACGGTGGACGTGAAGTCGGTAATGCCACGCAGTGTTTTGATACCAGGCTGGCGACGGTTGATCAGTTGAATCACGCCGATCACACGGTAGCTGATATCAAACATAGGGATGGTCAGCATCGAACGACACTGATAGCCCGTTTTCAAATCAAAAGTTTTGTCATGCCGCGTATTAAAAGGGTTCTCAGAGGGTTCTGGACTGAGCAAATAAAGGTCAGGAATATTGATCGACTGCTGATGAACAACAGCGGAACCCACGATGGAATGCTCGTTGACCTTGATCGAAAACTCTTCGAGTTCCTGCTGAACAGTTTCGTTTTGCGTCACTTTAAAAACAATGCGACTATCGTTCTCGCGTTGGTCGTTCCACTCGACCGTATAAATCGATCCGGCATCCGCATTCGCGATCTCCCGGGCTTTTTGCAGAATGAGGGACAACAATTTTTTCGTATCGCGAATACCGTTGAGTTCGCGGGAGACACGTAGAACGTATTTTACGCTGTCGTTGGTTTCTTTGATATTTTTATTAGCCTTCTCGGCCTTGATCATGAGGGCTTGAAGACGCGTCAGGTTGCGAACGGAGTTCATGATCTGCTGGGTTCGGGCTGGCAGGCTTATCGGGCGGAAATGGGCCTGTTCGAGATAATCAGGCATCAGGCTGACTTCATTATCGCTCCCGGTGCAGATGAACGCTATAGACGTATCCTCGGCCTTGGCAAGAAAGGGTTGCAACTTCTGGCGATCTTGCCAGACTTTGTCTTCCAAAAAGATCAGAGTCATGCCGCCGGTGTTGACGCTGAACACGCCATCTTCAGGTATATCTATTTGATAATCTTCACCCAATTGGCCAAAGAAGGCTGTGAGAGAGACAAAATCCTCGATAATTTCGGGGATCGCCAAAGCGCCATCAGCTGTAGTATCTCGGGCTGGAGAACTCATAGGATTCCGCATGAGAGTGTTCAAGGTTCTATAACTCGTCGAAAGACGGCACCTGAACCTTATTGTACCTGCAAAAGGGGCGCACATCATATAGGCAGCTTCTTTATAGTGCCGTGGACTTTGCGGACTAAACATAACGAATAAGAAAAAAAGGTAGGCTCCGACGGAGTTACCACTTATGAAAACAGGAGTAGACAAAATGGATTATGGTGTGGTTCTCGACCTTGAAACGAGCGGCATTGAGCCTGGCAAAGACGAAATTATTGAAGTTGGGATACTGGAGTTCTCGGTTGGCGAAGACGGCAAACCTCACATCACCAATATGTATAGCGCCCTCCAGGACCCGGGATTTCCCCTGTCGCCTGAGATCCAGAAACTTACGGGCCTAACGAACGAAACCGTTGCAGGTCAGTCGGTAAACTGGGTGACGGTACGCGCGATGCTCGAGCGTGCTTCGCTTGTGATTGCACACAATTCATCTTTCGACAGGGCCTTCATCGAACTCCGTCCCGAGCTCAAAGGCCTTGACCTGCATTGGGCCTGCAGCATGAAACATATCGATTGGGAAGGGAAAGGTTTTCGCACGCGTGCCCTCAATTATCTCGCTGCCGATCACGGCTTTGTGAATCCTTTTGCACATCGGGCCCTGTTTGATTGTGCGACCACATTTCGCATCGTGGAGCCTTATTTTAACGAGCTTTTGACTCGTAGTTACTTGCAGGAAATTCGTGTTCTTGCAACTGGGGCGGCCTTTGAAACGAAAGACAAATTAAGAGCAGCGCGTTACCGCTGGGATCCTCAGCAAAGGGTCTGGTTCAAAGATATTCTGGAAGATGGACTGGTAGGAGAGCAGCTCTTTCTTAAAACGGAAATCTACACCAATGGGCGCGACACCCACCGGGTAGAGACCTTGACTATCGTCCGCGAGACAAACTCCTGAGCTTAGTCATGCGTGGACCGCGACGGATCTTTGGAATTGGGCTTGTCCACTTCGTACAGTCTTTTCAAATCAGGATCATAGAAGGCAAAACTCAGTGCCTTCTGGTTCACATGCACCGCCAGGAAACCAAAGCTCGACTCAGCAAAATGCGTGTTTCTCGGCAAGTTTGTCTTGACCTCATAAAGGTCCGCCCCGCCTCCTCCCACAACAAACATATCAAGGGGGCAGCTCTCTGATGAGAGATGCTCGAGATGATGAGAATGCCCGGAGATGTAGATATTGGCTTTGTCACAGATCAAGTTCTCGAGAAGAGTACCTTGCATCGTTGTTGAGTACTTGGTGCTCGCACTTGTGATCGGGTGGTGGCCCAAGACGATCTTGTAAGGCGCATCCGAATTTTTCAGAGAGTCCATGAGAAAATCGATCGTGCAATTCGTGATCGAACCGCAGGCATCCATGATATTGGTGTCGAGCATAGTTAAATTAAGCAGTTTACCCATTTTGATATCAAAAAATCGATGAGGCATAATCCAGGTGGGCTTGGTGCCGTGAAAGGCTATTTGGGCCTCGGTACTGCCTTTGTAGTCGTGGTTTCCGAGAAGGACATAAAACGGCAAAGCGCCGAGGCAGCTTTGACCGTAGGTATCCGTAAACTTGCTTTTCCACTGGGGATCGTCGACCGAATCAACGCCTTTTGGGTAAAAATTGTCCCCAAGAAAAATCACGGCCGCGAGCTTGTGAGATTCGCAGTATGTGTTCATTGCAGTCGCGACTGCCAACTGATTTGGGTCGCCCGACCCCATGTCGCCGATCATGAGGAGCTCAAAGTCCTCGCCCGTGTCCTGGGTCAAATGGAGATTCTGTCCGTTGTAGCTCGCTGCCTTATGGCGCCAGGTACAGAGGCCAAGGATGACCAGAACCAGGAATATAAGCGGATATTTGGCTTTTTTCATGTCGGACCCCCGAGTCGGTGTGTGCCCGCACTCTAACATAAAAAAGGCCCAAAGCTGCTAGGCTTTGGGCTGCTACGGATCAAAAAATATTTTCGGTATCGGGGAGCGTCGTGGGGAGCTTTTTCTGCATAAAGTCCGGCGGACTTTGTGTTTCCTGCAAGCGGAATGCGGTGAAAGTACTCATAACCTTCTTGACGTAATTTCGTGTCTCCGCATAGGGAATGAATTCAACAAAGGCATCGTTTGGACAACCCTGGCATTCCTTTAGCCATTTATTCACCATAGTCGGGCCGGCGTTGTAGGCAGCGACGGCGGGAATTTCATGGCCACCGTAATAGTGGAGAAGCAGTGAGAGATACAAACTTCCGTACAACACATTAGTATCAGGCGTCTGAAGTTGGTCGAGTTTAAAATCAGGATCTTCGAACAGACGCGACAGACGAATTGCCGTGTAAGGCATGAGCTGCATCAGGCCCTGTGCGCCTGCCTGGGAAAGTGCTCGGCTGTTAAACCCGCTTTCGGAACGCATGATCGACAGGATCAAATACGGATCTATATCCATATCGTGGGAAATTTCGTGAACATAGGAAGCGAAGGGAATGCGATCGCTGCGCTCGATCTTGTCTTCTTTGAGATTCTTAGGGTGATAAGAGGCGAAGACTGCATGGCTCCCGAGATCACCCGACTTTTGATCACCCTCTGGGCTCAAGCTGCTTTTTTTCTTGGCCTGAACAGCCTGTGCATTGGTAATGGCCGCACGGGCTGACATCGTGTAATAGCCGGGCACGGATTTTCCGAGCAGGGGTTTTAATACATCCACCGCAGCGGCGATCTTGCCCGAACTCAATAAGGTCCGGCCTTCCCAGTAGAGTCCAGCATCCTTTCGGAAATCCACTTCATTAAAGGCCTTGTCTTTCGACGTCAGCATGTACTGGCCAGCTGCTTTAACGTCGCCGCCGGCGAGGAGGTTCCAGAAATAGTACCAGCGATAACGATAGTTGTTATTGCTGCGTTTAAGAAGTGAGAGGTAAGCGGTGGAGGCTTCGGCAAACTTCTGGCTGTTCATCATGCTTTTCGCTTGAGCTTCTTTGAACATGATGTTGCTGCTTGTTTGAGCCGGAACAAGCGCAAAGGTCTGGAGGGCGAGAGCATGCTCACCTTTTTCCGAATAGATATAGCCTATCCACGCCTGAAGAGTCTGTTTGTCTTCAGGTGTTAGGTCCGGCTTCGCCGTGCTCGTTTGCGCAAGTTTGAGAGCATCCTCAAGCAATCCGAGATAACAGAGGACGCGAACTTTCTCAGTAAGATCAAGCATCGCAGGTTTTGCATCGCTGGTCTTGCGCAAGGCAGTGGCCAGCAAAGCCAGCACTTTTTCCTGCTGGACTTTATCGTGCGAAGAGTTGCGATAGACTTTTTTCATGAGTCCATAAGTAAAGCTGTACTGCATCGGGCCTGATACTTTTGCTGCTTTCATCAACTCGTCCAAAGCCCAGATCGCTTCTTCAGAAGCTGGGTATTGGTCGAGCAAGACCTCGAGAGCCCGAGTGGCTTTTTCATCGTCAGACTTTACGGTGTAGATAAGAGCGGCTTTTTTGATAAAGCGGTCTTTGCGTATGGCTCTGGGGTAGGCGCTATAGAATTTTTTGTAAGCAGCAAGATAATCATCATCTTTGGCCAGGGCCTGATCCGTCTCGAGGAGCATTTCCACAAGAGAGTGTCGAATCGGTTCTTCGGGATTTTTGGCAAGCTGTGATTCGATTTCCTTTTTGGTCTCCTCGTCGAGGAGAGCGGCGTGGCGGAACCGAATTTTCATATGTTCGATTTCTGCATCGTAGCGATTGAATTCCGGGATAGTCGGGTCCTTGAGGGCTTCCGCTATACCAAGGTAATAGCGAGAAAGCCTATAGTTGGTTTCCCAATAGTGGGCCGCAAGGAGGATAGCGGCTTGCATACGTTTTGCGGGTTCAACCTCACCCTGCACCTGCTCGGTAAGGCCAGAAAGAGTGTTGCGGAGCTTTTCCTGTTGCTCGTCTTTGATCGTTCTGAGAGCTTTTTTGAGCATAGTCTCATAAGCCTCAGGTTCTTTGGCCTGAAGCGGGAGGGTAAATGCAAGGCTGCCACTGACCAGCAAAGCAGCACATAGGTGGCCTAAACGCAGGGTCACTTGGGATCCTCCTTCCTCGGAGATTCTTACGAGTTATCGGCTTTTTTTTCAGATACCTTGAAACCGGGCATCACGATTCGATGGTCTATTGAGGTAAAGCTTAAGATCTGAAATTAGTTGAACTATCTCAAATCCACAGACATTGGACGCGCGCTGGCAGCAGGCAGATATTATCGCGATTGCACCGAGTTATGTTTGAAATGTCTGGTTTGTACTTGAACCATTCTATGCCAAACGATAGGCACTTGTAACGAAGATTTTAGTGCCAAATTTCGATGTGTTAGCAGAAGCTTATAAAATAAATCAAGTTTGGCGGAAAAAATCCGATAAATCCCCCAGGTACACATTTTTTTCTAAGTCAGAGAGGGGCCTAACGTGAAAGCCTGGGGAATGAAAACAGTCTCGACACTCTTGATTCTGGGAGTAACCGCTTGCTCCGGTAGCGAACAGACGCTTGATAAAAGGCAGGCGAAGCTCGCCGAGCTGGATACTATAGGAGGCAGGCCGAATGCAGGCAGCGGGAACATTACCGTGAAATCACCTGCCCCCGCTCCGGTCCTCGCAGAGCCAACACCGATACCGAACGTGACATTTGTCCCGCCGACCCTGGTCGCAACCAAGCTTCTCGATTCGATCGCCAAAGACAGTGTTGTGCTGGTCAGCAAGGTCAACGCAACGGAAACCGTTATTTTCCTTAAAGATGGTAAGGCTTTCAGTTACAAACCAGAATCCACAGTCGTAACTGATCTCCTCAAACCAATCGAGGCTGCAGTCGTTGCCCCCCTTGGTACGACCCTCTACTCATTGTCGAGCGGACAGTTCTGGTTTGTCTCGGGCGAGAAAATCGGCCGGAATCAAGTGGCTGCGGACGGTTCTGCTGCCACTGACAGCAAGACGGTTCCGAGTCAGAACTTTTCTGTTGCCTCATTGAAAGGGGAACGAACCGACGCCACCAACAAAGGCAAACTCACCAACCTCAAAGTTCTCTTTGTTTCGCCCAATGTTTTGATCATGCATACTGGATCTTATATCGAAATCCTCGATACGAAAAACACCACGCCTCAAGTCAAGCACCTTGAGATCGGCAAAGAGCGTGTTGACCTTTCAGGCACCGTTCAGGCCGGTCAGACACCGACCGGTTATTGGTTCCGTGCGAACGGCAAAATTATATTCCTAGCCGATGCATTGGCAACGGATGGAACGTATAACTGGTCGCAAGGCCCACTCACTGTGGCACCCGCCGATCTCACCTGGCTCGCAATGTGGGGCGATGCAGTTGCCCTTAAAGCGGTTGGCAAATCGGTTGCATTCTCAACCGCTGGTTGGTTCTCCGATGTTCCGGCGCCTGCTTCCGCCACTCCTTAATTCCAATCTCAAAAAAATGTGTATAGGGCTTCCCAGGTCGGGAAGTCCTTTTTTTTGTAACAATGGTGCAAAGTTCCGCTGCGTCCCTAGCTGGCCAAACAAATTCGAGTTGGTTAGGATGAAAGGGAAGACCCCGCGTGGGGCCTAATACAAGAGGAGCCAGAAAGACCATGCTTGATTCACGCATAGCTCAAGATGTCATCAGCGCAGGGTGTGAGCTTGGGGCTAGTTTTGTCGATATATACGTAGAGAAGTCGGTTTATGAAGCCATAAGTCTCCGCGATAGCGAAATAAAGGATATCAAAACAGGAACGGACTTCGGCATAGGCATACGCGCAATCTTTGGCAATAAGTCGGTGTACGGCTACACGAACATCGCCGAACGGGAAGAACTCCTTCGTATTCTCAAACTGATTTGTGCGATGGACAAAACGAGTCAGAGCGTGTCGCCAAGCGCCATGGACTTTCGCAAAATCAAGGCGCAATTTCTGGTCAGTTCGGGCCTCGACAAACCGAGTCCTTATGAAGAGAAAATTGCTTTTCTGAGACGTGTGGACGAACTTACTCGTCGCAACGAAAAGGTAACGCAATTTGATGGTTTGAGCATGCAAAAGTGGCAATCAATCCAGGTCTTCGACAGCGAAGGTCTGGCGATTGATGATGAACGTCACGCTATCCGTATTCCCATGACCGTGATCACAGCCGAAGGGAGCAATCAGGCCCGTGCCTTTGAAGGCCCCGGTGGATCGCAGGGCTGGGAGTTTGCCAAAACCATCGACCCCGAGCGCATTGCGGAAAGTCTGGTAAAACGTGCCCTCACCGTGTTGCGAGCCGATCCT
Organism: Oligoflexus sp.; assembly: GCA_014378195.1. Taxonomy (GTDB): domain Bacteria; phylum Bdellovibrionota_B; class Oligoflexia; order Oligoflexales; family Oligoflexaceae; genus Oligoflexus. The sequence goes on from JACMOC010000061.1 coordinate 163,290, forward strand.
TGTCCAGCCGGGAAAATGCCGGTTGTCATCGACAATGGTTTTGGTGGTGTCATTTTTCATGAAGCCTGTGGCCATCTGCTGGAAACAACATCGGTCGAAAAAAAGGCTTCAGTTTTTCATGACAAGATGGGCGAAATGATCGCGAGCTCTGTGGTCAGCGCCGTTGATGACGGGACGATCCCGGGACTTTGGGGCTCTCTCACTGTGGACGACGAAGGCATGCCGACCCAGAAAACCCAGCTCATCAAAGACGGGCGTCTCAACTCCTTTTTAGTTGATCGCCTCGGTTCCATGAAAACTGGTTTTGATCGAACGGGTTCCGCACGGCGTCAATCCTATAAATATGCACCGGCATCGCGTATGCGCAATACCTATATCGATGCGGGTCATGACGATATGGAAGCGATGATAGCCTCTGTCCCGTTTGGACTTTACGCTAAAGTCATGGGCGGCGGAAGCGTGACACCCGGCACTGGGGATTTCAACTTCGCCGTAGAAGAAGCTTACATTATCAAGGATGGCAAAGTCGGCAAGCCCGTACGCGGCGCCACCCTCATCGGCTCGGGACCGCAGGTCTTGAAAAGCATCTCGATGGTTGGCAAAAACCTTATGCTGGCGCCGGGAATGTGTGGGTCGGTTAGCGGTTCTATAAACGTTACCGTCGGTCAACCCTCGATCAAAGTCGACGAGATCCTAGTTGGAGGAGAAGCGTAATGGAATGGAACAACGGCAAAGAGCTCTGTTTTAAAATCGTCGAACTGGCAAAAAAAGCGGGCATTCAGGAGTGCGACGTCATCCTGCAGAGAGGTCAGTCTCTCAATCTCCAGGCTCAAAAAGGGTCGATCGACAAATCCAAGGTGACCAGCACGCAGGTGGTTGGCATTCGGGTTATTCAAGATCAGAAGATAGGCATTTCAGCTTCGGAATCCCTTGAGCTGGATTCGCTGAAAATGATGGTTGATCAGGCCAAGGCCACAAGCCGGTATTCAGGCGCAGATCCTTATCAGAATATTCGTCAGAAAAATGATCAGGACATTATCCTCATTCCAGAACGTGTCAAAGTTAAAGAAGACATTCCGCTGCAAGCCAAAATCGATTTGGCGATTCGTTTGGAGCAAGACATCCTGGCCGCCGATAAACGGATCCATAACGCGCCTTACAGCGGTTATAGCGATGGGGAAGGCGAAAGCTTTTACGCCAACCACCTCGGCACTTTCTGTTATCAAAAGGATCGATCGTACAGCATCTACACATCAGCGCTCGCTGGAGCAAATGAGCAGCAGGCGATGTACAGTTCCTCGTCTATCGGCCGAAGCTTTAGCGAGCTGGACCTCAAGGCTTGTGTTGATGAGGCGAGCACTATAGCCCTTCGTTTACTCGACGCCAAACCCATCCCCACGGGTCGCTACGATGTTATTTTTTCCACCGACGAATGGGAAAGCATACTATCGGCACACCTTGGTGCTTTTTCCGCAAAAGCCGCAAAAGAGGGCACGGCTTATTATCGGGATAAGCTCGCAAAATCCATCGCGGTCTCAGGCCTGACCATGCGTGATAGCCCGCAGTATCGGGACGGTTTTTCCTTCTCCGCTTTTGATGATGAAGGAATGCCCCGTGAAGATCTGACCGTTATCAACCAGGGCGTGCTCAAGAGCTTTTTTCATAATTCGGCCACCGCGCGTTTTTTCAAACAAAAAAGCACGGCTCATGGCAGCCGTGGTGCCAAGGGCTCGCTCGGCGTGTCTCCCACTCAGCTCGTCTTTGATACGGGATCCGTTTCAAAAAACGATCTATACGCAGGTCAGGTTCTTAAAGTGATTTCACTCAAGGGTCTCCATTCAGGAACCAATGCCGTATCCGGGCATTTCTCCTTGGCCGTGGAAGCGATTCTCTGTCGTGACGGCGTTGAACAACAGATGGTAAAAGACGTCACGCTCTCAGCCAACTTTTACGATATTCTCAATGGGATTCAGGGCATAGGGTCGACTCTCGAAGCGTCCTCGGGCCGCAGCTTTTTCAGTCCGGAAATACGTTTTAGCGGAATGAGTGTGGCAGGTAGCTAAGGAGAAGGAAATCAGAATGGTAAAGGCAGAGTCAGGCGAATTTGCTCCCGTTGGAAAAGCAGCACCGGCTTTTTCGCTCCTCAATCAGGACGGCGCAAAAGTAAGTCTCAAAGACTTTAAGGGCGAGAATATCGTTGTCCTCTATTTTTACCCTAAGGCAATGACGCCTGGATGCACGGTGCAGGCGTGCGGTATACGTGACAGCAAAAAGCGTTTTGCTGCTGCTGATACAGTTGTTTTCGGTGTGAGTCCGGATGAAGGCAAAGCCCTCGGGAAGTTTCGGGAGAAAGAAAAACTCAACTTCGAACTCCTCTCCGATTTCGAACACAAGGTCACCGAAGCTTACGGAGCATGGGGTCTTAAGAAAAACTACGGGAAGGAATATATGGGTGTGATTCGCAGCACATTCATTATCGGTAAAGACGGAAAAATAAAACATGTGATGCCGAAGGTCAACACGAAGACCCATCATGACGATGTTCTCACCTGGATAAAAGAAAACCTGGAATAAATGTCAGCTCCTCCACCGTACGGTGAGAGGAGCATCATCCCTGCCCGCGAAATCGCAAAAAGCGATCAAAAAAACCCGCAACCTTGCTGTAATAATCTATGTAGGTTGAGTGCTTGCGCCATGAGCGGGCTTCACCCGGATAAACGGTCGACCAGAGCGGCACGTGCAATTCGCTCATGTGTTGGCTGACCTGCAAGAGGTGTTCGGAATGCACCCGTTTATCAAGTTCGCCGGAAAAAAGACAAAGCGGCCTTCGGAGTCTACGAATCGCATGGATGGGCGATCGAACAATGAGGTCTTCCTTTGAACCCATTCCCAGAGCCCATAAAAGTTCGGTACGTTCGGCCTCGGAGCACAGGTGAAAATGATGAATGAGATCAAAAAGAGGGAATACGGCGACTCCGGCCTGGAAGGTCTCAGGATAGCGAATGAGAGCCCACAGGACAGTAAAGGATGCTGTGCCGCCACCCCAAAGGCCAACCCGTCCAGGATCGATCCAGCCCGACTCAGAGAGTGATCGCACGGCCGTCACACAGTCGAGGATCTCCTTGTGGCCCCAGTGCCCCGCCAAAGATTGATGATAGTCGTATCCATAGCCCCAGCTGCCCCGATAATTCACGTAAAGCACCGCATAGCCCTGCTGGACAAACGCCAGCGCTTTGGAAGGCCAGGTTGCGTGAACCGCATCTGTCGGGCCCCCGTGCACCGGAATGATAAGAGGGCTTGGGCCTTTTGCGAGAGGATCACGATAGAGGATTCCGTGTACGGTTTCGCCGGTATCCGTCGCCCAGGTCATGGGTTCTGGCTTGATGCGGGTCGCGTTTCTATCCTTAATTTGCTTTTGTCTCCAAACCCTATGATCCTGGTGAAAAGTGACGACTTGAGGCGGATGGGTCAACGCTGATGCGAGCGTTAACAGATCGCCTGTCTGACGATTGATTTGAATGTTTGAGAATTCGGTAAAAGCCGATTTGATAATTCGACTCGCGCCCGAAAAATTATAGGCTTCCAAATGCCAAAAGGCTTTGTGACTTGACGCTGAAATCAGGCTGGTCTCATCACCAAACGCCAGTGTTCTCCGGCTGCTTCGCCGCATGGGAGTGCTATGTTCGCGAGCTTCAAAGCTTATTTGAATCCAGTTTTGCGTGCGAAACTTATAAAGCCATACCTGAAAAAAATCACCGGTGAGAAAAGTCGCGGCTAATGTATCCCCGGATGGGCTAAACAAAGCTTCGCCGCAAGGATGATTATCAAGGCCCGGCGGATTGAGCCTCTGCAGTGTTCCTGTCTCGCTACTCCACACGTGAAGTTCGGCTGTGTGCCAAGGTAAATGATCACGTGGCCACTGCAGGAAAATACATTGATCCCGCTGCGGATGCCATTGAACGTGCCGCATGAAATCGTCAGTGTTCAAAAGCTTTTCGGTCCCTGCACGCGTACGGCGATAAAGTGTATCCACTTGCAAGGCCGCATCAAAACCAACCCAGGTTAAAAAGCCATTTTTATCGACGGCTAAATCCGTGGCAGGACCTCCGGATTCCCAGGACTCGCTGCATTTTAGATTGTAAATCCTAGCGTCTGAGCCCGCCGCGAAAAGGCTCGATCCGGCCGCCACAAGTTGGCCCGCAAAGGGCAAGGAACTCCCTATAGGCGGAAAGGATTCGAGAAATGGAAGTTCCCCAGCGAGGGCAACGACGCCCCATTGATCGCCGCCACGCGCTTCCAGAGCGATGATTGTATCGGGAAAGACCCATTGCGCTTCAATCAGATTGTCTTTGGCTGTGAGGAGATCGAGTGTCTTGGGGTCGAGGCTCATGATACCGCCGAGCTAAGGGACGAGTCGTTGTGATCGTAGCGTGCGCGGGCGCAAAGATCAACATGAGGCCTTGGCGAGATGCTCTTGAATACGACGGGCCAAAAGCCCTAAAAGGAACGTGCGGGCTGCGGCGCATGGAATGGGCGTGCGTGCGGCGATTTTATCGAGGCAATCCTGAAACACTTCGCGGCGCCTGCACCCGAGTGCAGTATCATCACGTCTGTCATTAAAAATCACGACCAGAGTACTTTCGCAGGGCGACTTACAGTTGCGATGTAGATAGAATTCAGACCCGAGTGTCGGATAACTCACCGTCCCCTGCACGATCTCATCTGTCCCATAATAGAACTCTTCGAAAGATTTGTAGCTCTTCCCGCACTTTCGGCAGTCTTTAGGGAACTTGCTTTTCACGCGCGACTGGAGAAACCCAAAGGATTTGACTAGGGAAGTGGATATCTGAACGAATTCATCGAGTTCCGCGCTAAGGTATTCCATAGCCGCCTCTTCGAGCCCCACATAGTGAGTCGTTCCGAGCTTCAACGCTCCTGTCATAGTGTGTCCCTTCTTCCGGGGAGTCGCTGAACGGACCCCTTCCACTTGATACTCTATCGGCGGTCTGCATCTTGCAATTAAATCGGTAAGAAGCTCGATATGTTAGCTTGGCTCGAAACGATCCCGCACTTTAGAATTTTGGATTTCGGGTCAATAGCTACCAAAAGTAAGGATCTCTGGGCATTACGGACAAAGGCTTCCCAACTGTCTGGAGCAGGATCAGCAGAGTGACGGAGAACCTTAGACGAGCTGCGTTGGATCTTAGAACATCTTAGTTCGTAGGGCTCCGGATTTGAGTGATGTGCAGAGGCGAGGTGACGAGTGGTTGAGCAGGTTTCGGACTATAGGCAAATTCTTCAAAAAGAATTGACCGATCGTTGCGAGAGCAATCCGCGTTATTCCCTCAGGGCTTTTGCGCGGGACCTGAAGATAGCCCCGTCACGATTGAGTGAGATTTTGAATCATAAACAGGGACTTTCGCGACGAGCGGCCGAAAGCATCACGAGAGCCCTTGGATACGGCCCGGAAGAGATGGAATATTTTTGTGATCTCGTATCTCTCAAACATGCGCGCAGCGTCAAGGAACGAGAGGATGCGAAAATCCGGGTTTTTAAAGCCGATTTTGAAAAGCAAAAGGATGAGCCGTTCAGCCTGCAGGCCGACTCGTTCAAGATCATTTCGGATTGGTACCACCTCGGCATTCTCGAGCTGATGAAAGTGAAAAACTTTCGACACGACACGAAATGGATTTCGCGTCGGCTCGGCGTGCAGATCATTCAGATCGAACTCGCGGTCGAGCGTCTGTGCCGCGTTGGACTCATGAAGATCGAGAACGGAAAGTTCATGGCCATTCAGAGCAACGGCTGGGTGCCGGGTGGCGTGCCGTCGAGCAGCATTCGCAAGTTTCATCGTCAGGTTCTCGAAAAGGCTCAGTCCGCAATCGAGACCCAGGCTGTTGAAGAACGATTTTTCTCGACTCATCTTTTGACTGTCAATCGCAGCGATCTGCCGTGTGCATTCAAGGCGATCCGTGAATTTCAGGACAAGTTTTGTGTGAGTCTTCAGTCAGATACGGAAAAGGAATTGCTCTACTGCATATCGATGCAACTATTCAAAATCGTGGAGGAGGAAACAGTATGAAAAAGATCATCATTGCGGGGATTCTAATCCTCAGTCAGAGTCCCGCCTTCGGAGCCGCGAAACATAGAGTTTACGCACCCGGGGCGGGCGTGCCTGCTCTTGAGGGTATCCTTGATAAACCCGTAAAGATCGGCATTTATGCTGCGCTTCCTAACGCCAAACCTGGCGGAGTGTTGGGCTATTGGGGCGTCGGTAACGGCGGCGACACGCTCCGTATTGGTTTTGCCCGAGCTCGTGATTACGCTGCAAACGTCGTGCTTCGCATCAATCCAAATTCCCTGGGCAACATTCAAGACAAAATAATTCGGGATTGGATTTTTACGAACCAGGCTTTCCTCGCGGCGGATATTCTACAGACCGAGCATGTCTGGTCACTCGATCCGAAACCAACCTGCGCGTGGACGGTTCAGCCTGGAGCAGTCGACAAACTGCCTGTTGCCAATCCGATCCAGTTTTCTTATCCGACCTGTCGTGATGAGGCCGATTCCTTCATAAAAGCAGCGCAGATACTCATTCATGAATCAGTTCATCATTTTAACGGCGACGAAACCACCGCCGATAAAGTAGCGATTGGCATCATCGATGCGTGGCGCGCGGGCAACATGGATGTCGCGCCCATCACAGCCGTCAATGCTCCGCTTGGCACGCAAAAACAAGCTTCAGTGTGGACCGGAACAGCAGCCGTATTTGTGGGTGGATTCTCGGATCAAACGGGTGCATCGATCGGCACGGTCTCTAGCTACGAACCACGCAATGATGTGTGGACCCAATATCAAACGCCTGCTTATCTCAGTGTTCGTCACGATGCTCTCACGGCCTGGACTGGGGATCAGGTGTTGATTTGGGGTGGATTCCGAAAATCCGGAAATTCCACGGACTGGACCTACGATGGTGCTCTTTTCAACCCTGTAACGGGCGCGTTTACCGCGATCACAGCGCCTAGCTGGTGGACCCCGAAAGCGTCGACTTGGGAATTTGATCCTCGCCAAAGCATAGTGTGGACAGGAACAAAAGCGATTATCTGGGGCGGTGTTGACACCGCAGGTCTTCCTCTTGGGGCGATTTATGATCCCGCGAATGGCTCGTGGTCGAAGATGAGTACAGGCGGCGCTGCACCGGCACGCATAGCAGGCCATTCAGCTGTCTGGACAGGGAGCAAAATGATCGTTTGGGGCGGTTATGCAGGCGCTTCTGATATGGATCGTCAGATCACAGCGGATGGTGCGATTTATGATCCAAACACAGATAGCTGGACTGCTATGAATACTCAAGGTAGCCCCTCGCCACGGGCTGGTCATCAGGCTGTGTGGACAGGCTCCAAAATGGTTGTAATCAGCGGTGGAGGTGTCAGCTCTCGGACCGATCTAAAATCGACAGGCGGACAATTTGATCCGGGAACGCAGACCTGGACGACCTACACCAACGAACTCATGGTCGAACGAGTTGGCCATAAAGCCGTTTGGAACGGCGAGGAAGTATTGATAGTCGGTGGACGATCGAATCGTCTCAAAACTTACTTTGGCGAAGTTTATGCGTACAACCCTCTCACTCTACGCTGGCGTATACTATCAAGCTCGCAAACTCCGAACGGCCGGGCCTACGGCTCTATCGTTTGGACAGGAAGCAGCGCGATAGTTTGGGGCGGTCAATCCAATGATGACGTCTCAGAACGCAGCGGCGGCGTCTATTATCCCTAAGGCATCTCTCTAAGTATAAGTGAGTCAGGTCAATGACTTGGCTCCCTTTTTTGCGTCTTTTCTAATGGCTCCCTGCAAAGTGTCGATAGTCTGAATAAGACCGTCTTCATCACGACTTATACGGTACCGGTTTTAAGGCTAGGGAGCAGCTCAATGACGATCACTAATCATATTTTTGCTCAGCTCAAGGGCGCTATTCCTCAGAAGATTCGCAATAGCGTTGGCTCTGATATCTATGGGAATTACACCAAGCTTCGCGCCGCGATACTGGGAGCTGATATCCGGACTTTCGGCGACGATCACAAGATTGAATATGCTTTAGTGAATCGAGGCAAACCCGAACGCGTGGTCTTTCTTCATGGTTTTGCCGACTGTAAAGAAAATTTCTACGATGCTGCTCATATGCTTGTCCCGCAGTATGATCTCCTGATTCCGGACCTCCCCGGTTTCGGCAAGAGCTTTAAGAAGAAGAAAGAGATCTATAATCTCGAGAATTATGTCGCCTGGCTTGCCGAGCTTTTCAAGCACGTCGGTTACGAAAAGTTTCACCTTATTGGCAATTCACTTGGTGGCGCTGTGGCCATAGAGATCGCTTTGCGTATGCCTCACCTTGTGAAATCCCTGACGCTCATCGATCCGGCGGGCATCGTTATACCAGAAATACCCTCTATCTATGATGAATTTCTCAATGATCGTATCATTTTCGAAATCCATTCTCCGATCCAGTTTGATTACTTTTTGAACCGCGTTTTTCATCGGCCTCCGATCATTCCCCCTTTCGTCTGGGACCATCTCTATCAAGAGTTCTCGCGTCATTCCACCTGGAATCGCAAGATCCTCTTCGATCTGCTGGAAGGCGTGAAAACGATGAAAGACCCCGAACTCTTCAAGGTTGTACTCAACGATCAGCTTAAAGATATCGTCGCACCGACTTTAATTTTATGGGGCGAGAAGGATAGCTTCTTCCCGGCGCAAACGGGGCACTTGGTAAGACGTGAAATACATGGTTCACAGCTTCATTTTCTGCCAGGACTTGGGCATAGCCCACAGAATGAAGCACCGATTCGGGTGATGCGTATCGTAAGGAGTTTTTTGAAAGGTCTCAAATCTTGATCTTTTACTCGTGCCACTGATCCTTGTGTTCGCTTTCCTCGGTCGCATATGATCCGCGGCCTTTTAGTATCCGCTGTTTTTCGGCTTCCAGCTGCCTGGGTTTGAGGACTCTGCGATCCGTGCCGAAAGGCTGCGGAGCCAATGGGTTATCATGAAGGCCAAGTCCAAACGTGATTAGGACAGGTTCGTTATCCACGGCTTTTTTGGGCTTTTGGAGCCCATTCAGTTTCAGATCTCTCAACCTCACCGAATACATGCTCCAGAAAATGCCGATTCCAAGGGGTAAGCTTGCGAGGACGCCGATTGCCAACTGGCGGTAAGAGTTCACCTGCCACCTCCTTTCCGAGTGCCGAAGTATCAGCCCTGGTATCGGTACAAAATCAGAACTTTGTAGGGTGAAATGTGCTTTTATTTCCCTTGGGTGCTGAGTTTTTGCATTGGTATACTTGCAAAGGATTCTTACCGAATCGAAGAACTCCAGGCGGGAATGGCCTGGAAAAAGACCGCCAGAACTGATATAAGCCGGTTTTAGGGACGTGAGAGGAGCTAGAGTATGACCAAAGTCCAGAAGTACCTGTCCACCGACGGGACCATCCGAATATCGACTGTCATTTCGACTGATTTGGCAAATGAAGCTTTTCGCTACCTCGAGGCGTCTCCTCTCGCCAAAGTCTTGACGAGTCGTGCGCTGACCGCAGCGGTCCTCATGGCAAGTCAGCTCAAAGAGGGCTTGAGCCTCAGCCTTCACTTTCAGGGTGAGGGACCAGTCAAATCTATATTTGCTGCCGCTACCTATGATGGATCGGCACGCGCTTATTGTGAAAATAGAGGGGCCGAGTTACCGGAAGGAGTGACAAAAATAGGGGCAGGTCTGGGACGCGGCGCTCTGGAAGTGGCATTGCAGCAGCCTCACGATCGGCAGCCACACGTGGGTGCGGTCGAACTCTTGAGCGGCGAAATCGGTGACGACGTTGCTTACTATCTAGGACAGTCGCAGCAGATTCCGTCCATAGTTGCCCTTGCGGCTATACCCCTCGATGATGGTATGGAGGTGGCTGGCGGTTATATTCTTGAACTGATGCCGGGTTATACGGACGACACCGTACGGAAACTCGAGGCCCTCTCGGAGATGACGGGCGTTCTCACAGAACGGATTCAACAGGGGGCAACGGCTTCCGAGCTTATCGATGTTTACCTAATGAATTTCAAATTCGAAGAGATCGAACATCCGCACGAAATTCATTATCGCTGCGGTTGCAATGTCGACCGAGTTGAGCGTTCTATCCTCCTTTTAGGACCGACGACACTGGACGACATGATCGCCAGCGAAGAAGACAGCGAAGTCCGTTGTGAGTTCTGCGGCAAACTTTACACTTTGGCGACCGACGAACTGATTCGCCTTCGCCAGACCTTGCCGACTATTCCGCTCAATTAAGCCTCTTAATAATAGGAGGGAGCCGCGCTAAGCGCTCCCTTGGGGATCCCTTTCGGGATCGCGTTGAGGAGTCTCTGGGTGAAACTATGCTGCGGATGCGCATAGATTTCATCGGCGCCCCCACGCTCAATTATCTGCCCCTTGCTCATCACGCAGACTTCTTCCGAAAAATATCGGACGACCGCCAGATCATGCGAGATGAATAAAAACGTTATGCCGCGTTTATCCTGTATGTCCTGGAGAAGATTCAGAATTTGAGCCTGGACCGATACATCGAGTGCGGACACACATTCATCACAGACTAATATCTCAGGATTGAGCATCAACGCCCGGGCGATACAAATTCTTTGGCGTTGGCCGCCTGAGAATTCATGAGGAAATCGCTGCAGCATCGCAGTGCTGAGGCCCACCGATTCCAGTTGCTCGGCAGCTGCATTCCAGCGCTCTTGCTGCGAGCCTCCGAGGCCATGGATGACGAGGGGTTCGGTCACAATTTCCCCTATTGTCATGCGAGGATTGAGAGCGGCATAAGGGTTTTGGAATATATATTGAATGCGTCTTCGGATGGGCATGAGTTCGATCTCGGAGAGATGCGTAATATCCTGGCCATCAAAAATAATAGCACCTGAAGTCGGCTCAACAAGACGAATAATACTGCGGGCCAGTGTTGTTTTTCCGCAGCCTGACTCCCCGACGATGCCGAGCCTCATGCCTTTTTTTACTTTGAGGTCGACGTGATCGACCGCATGAAAAAGCTCGGGTTTAGCAAAAAAATCTTTTTTCTGTTCGTAGGTTTTGGTGAGGCTTTTCAACTCCAAAACAATATCAGGGGTCGTCTGCGAGACACGCGGCGTGTAGTCGACAGACGGGACTTTGTTGTCAACAAAATCGGAAACGGTCAAAAGTCGGCGTGGTCTTTTGTTCAGCGGCGGACGACAGGCCAGCAAACCGCGCGTATAAGCTTGTTTCGGCTGCGAAAAAACATCCATGGTTTTGCCTGTTTCTATCATTTCACCACGATACATAACGGCCACGTCATCAGCCAGGTCGGCGACCAGAGCGAGGTCGTGGGTGATGAAGAGGAGGCTCATCTGATATTTTTCCTGAAGACTCAAAAGGAGTTCGATCACCTGTTTTTGTATCGTGACATCAAGGGCTGTAGTCGGCTCATCAGCAATGAGGAGGTCTGGTTCGCAGGCTATGCCCATCGCAATCATAATACGCTGCTGCTGACCGCCTGAGAGCTCGTGAGGGTAGCGTTTATAGATGGCTCGTGGAATTGGGAGGCCAACCTGATCGATGAGTTCAAGTGCACGATCGACGGCAGCTTTTTTGTTCAGACCCATATGAATGAGAAGGGTCTCAATGATCTGGTCTCCAACCGGAACGAGGGGGTTCAGCGAACTCATGGGCTCCTGAAAAATCATCGCCATCCGTTTGCCACAGAGGTGTCGACGTGATTTTGCATCTAGGCGAAGGAGGTCCAGTTCCGAAAGCTGCATTGCGCGCGCTTCCACACGGGCCGTTGGAGGCAGAAGTCCCATCAGGGCGAGGGATGAAACACTCTTGCCCGATCCCGATTCGCCGACGATCGCGAGGCTCTTGCCCTTGTAAAGTTCGAAGCTTATCCCCTTCACAGCCATGACAGAGCCCCGCACCTTATCCTCAAACTTGACGGATAGATCTTCGACTTTAAGGATTGGTGTGGTCATGTCAGCTCCTTGAAGGGTCGGGACTTTTAGGTATTCTAGAGCAAAATCAACGGTATGGCGAGACTTTGGCCGAGCAATTCGACCACGCAGGAAAACATGGATTTTCTGGCTCAGGAAGAGTATGAAGTGGGGGTGAATTTGCACGCTTCGGAGAGGAGCTTTCCCCATGGTCAAGCCGGATAGTTTTCAAGCGATGTGTGTAAGGACCCTGAAGGAGTCAGGCGCGCGTCTGACCAAGCCTCGCCTGGCACTTATCGACTGCCTTGCAAACGCCGATAGCGCCTTATCACCCAAAGAAATTTTCCAAAGGACCGAATCTCTTCTTGAGAAGTCTGAGTCCATAGATACCGTAACGGTTTATCGTATTCTGGATCGTTTCGCCGAACTGGGGTTAGTTCATCGCGTGGCGCCGCATGGGGATTACATTGCGTGTAGTCACCTCGCCTGTGAATCGGCTCCTCATATCATGACACGCTGCATTCAGTGTCAAGCGGCTGCGGAAATGCATATTCCGGACGATATCATTGCGCCTCTCCTGTGGTTTATGCGAACGCAAAAAAAATTCGAGCCCAAAGAACATCTTTTTCAACTCGATGGCCTCTGTGAGACCTGCACTCTTAAAAATGCAGCGGTTCTTTAATAAACGAAGCGCCTCACTTTGTGCTCCGATTCGATCACAATGTCGTAATACAGAGTGTAGGTGAACATGAGTTCGTCATCAGGGTAGTCCTTCGGCAGGGGCGGATAGGGTGCGGCGACGTTGAGGATCTTGTTCCAAAAGTCGTCGATGTCTTTGTCGCCCGAACTCGAGACGAGTTTGGTTTCGGTCAGCAATCCACTGCGCACGACTTTCAACCGAACCACACTATTCCCCTGAAAACTCGCCTTTCCCGCTTCGCTCAACCGACTTTTTACATAAGGCGAACTTCGTAGGGTTGGACCGATATCGGTAAAAGCCATTTCTACAGCTTTGCGCACCAAAGTAAAATAGCCAAGCCAACGGAAATCCGTGGTGTTGACATCGAGTATCAGGCCTTTGCCCACTTTAGGATCATGAATAGTGTCGTTGTGAGCAAGGTTGAGAACTTCGCCTTCGCGAGGAAGAAGTCCGCTGTATTTTTTACCCTGCCGGGCCGGTACAACGACCGAACCCTTTTCATCCGGCAAACCGCCTTCAACCTTGAGCCGTCCGTTTTGTAAGGATGAGGTGTCTGCGCCCTTCAGCGATACGCTGGGTTCAAGCTTGGTCTCGACCTTAGTCCTATGGTCCTGACGGCCGAGATGGGCGGGAGCATCGGGCTTTTGCGTGGGAAAAAGAGGCGCTTCAATGATGGATTTCGGCGGCTCTTTTTTCGGCTTGGGCTTGGGTTTTTCTTGGTCTTTTTCTAAAACCTTGAGGGGCTCGTTATCGGGCTTTTTGGGCTTTTTTTTTATGATGAGCGTGATGGGCACTCGCTGTGTCGGCTTAACGTGTTCTTTCGCGGGCATAAAAACGAGGATGGCCGCGTGCAGGAGAAGTGAAAGCAGAATTCCAAGCGTCAGGAATCGACTGCGGTGCCTAAAATAGGTGCCGAGCTGGGCAAAACGCTCGATGGATTTCCTGGCCATAAGACTCCCGGGAGAACTCAGAGCCTGTAACCTAACATCAATGCCCAGTCGGGACAAGCGCGGCGGTGGCGCTTAAGGCGTAGGGCCGAGCGAATCTGTGTAAAGATCACGAATCGCATCGAAGTCCCACGCGGTTATCGCATTTGTGCCCGTTGAATAACCCATGATGCTTGGATGAAGGGCCTTGCCCGCAGCGTCTTTCTTAAACTCATGACCAAGGCCATAAAAATGTCCCATCTCATGCAAAAGCACTGCACTCTGAGCTCCTTTTGCAAACTGCAGGGCGATCTGAGGGTGACTTGTAAAAATCATAACGTCCGAATCGACGATTTCTTTGGAAGCAAAATTGATGACAGGCAGCGTGACGCCGGCTGTGAAGAAATCTACGCTGTTTTCGAGTTTGAACGTGCTGATAAGATAGATGCAGTGTTGATTCAGGTCGGAAAAAGGCGCGTAGCTTGTTCGTTTTGTGTAGGTCACGGGGCGGGTTGCGGCCGTCGGTGACGTGTCTGCAAACCAGGCTTTGACACTGGCATCGATGCTGTTTTGAGTGGTCTCGTCGAAGGTCCCGCAGGCCTGAACATTGATGGGTTCGGACCAGGTGAGTTTCGCGGTATCAAATAAGAAGGCGAAATCTTTGCTGGCGTTAGTGATGGGATTTACCTTTTCCGAACTTGCAAACTCAAAAGCTGAGACGACTTTGCCGTAAAAATCGATAGTTTGCGAAACAAGGATACTAAACGATTTGCCATCGGCTTTGAGGCTATAATGCTGAGCGGTGACCGGATATCCATCATAATCGGTCATGACTAAAAAACCGTTCTGCAAGGCGAAACCGAGGACGTAGCCTTTTGCACCTCCGACTGGCCGGTAAACAAAGCGCGTCGCATCAATCTGAACAAACTCGTATTTTAAAAGATCAAATTCTGAATTGGTGGATTTTGAAGTATCGGTGGCGTTGTCTTTTTCCACCTGTGCATAGGTTGTGGGTGCGGCCTGCGGTTCCTGTTCGACAAAAACAACGGCGTTAGAAAAATGAAAGTCTTTAAAGTTCGCAATATTATTCGGAGTGAGAAAACTCGGGGAGGTTTCGGTCTTGGCAAAGAGTGTAAAGGGATCGCCATGCACGAAAATCGTGGTGGTGGACGCGCCCTTTCTCTTACCTGCGCATCCTTCGGTAAAGCTCAGGGCAGTGAGTGATAGAACAAGCACTAAAAAGCTACGCATCAAGGTCATGGAGAGTCTCCGGTTAGAGGCTGTAATCGCTGAGTTCTGCAAGGTAACGAACTTTATCGAGTCTCTGAAAGGCATCGAAGTCCCAATGTTCCCCAGAGGTGTTCACAGTCGGTTCAGCCATGAAAACGTGGTAATCTGTTCCTTCGAAAGTGAGAACAGTAAAAGTGTATTCGTCACCTTCATAGGCGAGCAGTCTTCTCCACGATACTTCGGAGCATTCGTGATATAAATGAAATGCTGTGCAGGCGCTCGCATCACTGCGCAAAAGTGGATAGGCTTCGCCTTCAATTCTGAGGCAAGCCCAGCCTTTGACTGTTATGATTTTAAATAAGCGGCTTTCGAGTTCGCCTTTGGTCACCCTTTGCAAGATGTCCGGATCACGAAGAGTTCCATAAAATGCTAGATTCATTGGGAATTGGACCTTTTCTAACAATGATCCTCGAAACAGTGTGCAGAATCGACACAAAAAAGGCAAGCCACAGCGAAGCTTGTTATGAGGAGGATTTTAGAGTGGATGTATCGGCTATGGAAGCTGCGGATCATATCTGGAAATACGCTGTCTCAGAAATTGAGACTCTCAAACTCATCGATCGTCAGAAGTTGATGGAGAGGGTCCAGGTTCTCAATAAAGAAGTGGAGACCTTCGATATGGATCAGGCCGCGCGTGCGGTCCTTCAGGCTATCTGGGATCTGCATCCGCTTCATGCGAAGCTCACAAGGCAGATGCAGGAGTTTCAACCCTCCGATGCTCTCGGCAAAGCCTTGCTTGAAGCCTGGAACATCCTGCCACCGCGATTGGTCGAAACGCATTGGGAGCTCGTGAAGAAGGCTGCCAAGCGGCACCATATTCCCACGCAGTTCGAAGATGAGGCTGAGTTTCAGGAGTTGATGAGCGTAGGCCGCGAAGCCTTGTTTATGGCCGCGCAAAAGTTCTTTAAAAGGCCTAAGGGTTCGTTCAAGAGTTTTGCCTGGTCTTTTATGCGGGAAAGCATGCGGGAAGAGCAGCGCAATCGTCATCCGGTACCTCCAAGCGTGCTCAAAAAGTTGGCAACTCTCGGTCGTCTCCGTGAGGAATATCACGTTCGCGACCTTACGTTGACGCGCGACATTATTTTGCGCGAATTGAAGCTCTCTGAAAATGAGGCGAAAGAGCTCCTGGCGACTGAAGCGGTTTGGGGTTCAGGGCAGCCTTTTGAGCATGATCATATTTTGGAGGAGCTTGAGGTCGCTGATTATAGCCTCGATTCTCTCGGCATGATTATGGAAGTGGAAAACGTAAAATTGCTGGAAGAAGCGATGAGCGGCCTAGGCGAGCCCGAAGCGTCGATCATTCGTAAACTTTATTTTGAAGAGCGTAGTTATCGCGAGGCCGCCGAGGATCTCGGGGTCAGCCTGCCTGCATTCAAGCGGTACCATAAAAAGGCGCTCGAATCGATGCGTGAGCACTTTGCGCAGCCAACGGAGTATCTCTCGTAAAAGGTAGAGTGGCCCAAGAACATTGATTTGCTAGGGAACCCACCAATTCATGGTGGGTGTCGATCCTAGAACTTTAGGCTCCCCAAGTCTCCTTGAGGTTTGCACACCATCCTACAATCAAACTCCCTGGTTTGTTTTTGTCGGTTCGCCTGCATCAATCAATGATGTCGTAAAACGTCCCAGACCACCCCAGCGCTAGTATAACGAAGGCTGCGGGAAAAGTCTCACAAAAGAGCAGACGACTCCGCTTGGACTTAGTAGGAGACAGGGATAATTACAGGGTAAGTAGGGCTAAGTTGACGTTGGTCGAGGGAAAACTGAAGAGTCACTTCAGGATGTTCGCCCGTTGGCAGATCGATCTCAAGAGAGCTCTGAAGCACGAGCCAAGGCCTGTTAATGATAAAGTCGCTGGACGATGCCACGTATCGAAAATGGGTCATCCCGGTCGGTGCGACGAGCTGTAGCGATATGTTATGGGTGCTGTTCGCGGGTAGAGTTTCGCCGAGATAATGGGCGCCGATATCAAGGCGGTTTGAATCTTTCACCAGAGTGAGTGTCGGAATCTGTTCGTCACCGCGGTAGGGTTTGGTGCCGACGAATCCGGCCGAATAGCCCGCACTGGCCAGGCTTAGCGCATGATTGCCAACAGGCACTTTTAAGGTGTAAGACCCGTCGAGACTTGTCGTTGCCTGCAAGGGAGTGCCAGTGATGCTGACAGTCACACCTGCAAGTCCGCCTTCGCCTTCAAAGTTAACGGCGCCACTTAGATTTACATAGGGAACCAACTCAACATCACGAATAGGCGTGTCCGCGCCGTCTGCGACTTTCACACCAGAAATTCTAAGAGCGACCGGGCTGATTTTGCCATCCGCTGCCGTTTGCTGCCCTTCGACGACAAGATCGTAGATACCCGAAGACATGTTTATAAATCCGGGTTTGCCGTTTTGGTCGACTATTTTTTGAAGAACGGCGTGCTGGGCATTACCGACGACATAGCCGGTGAGATTGGTCCACTTATCACTCAGTGTGAGCACGATGCGTCCCTGCTTGGTTGCATCGGACGTCGCTGCACCGTTGCCTTGGCTGTTCGTTGAAACGTTGGGCAAGGCTGGTGATGCGGCGGCATCATTCTTACCGGAATTTGAGCAGGAGGCGTTGATGACAAAAAGCGAAAGCGCGGCAAACGCCGTGCTAGTTTTTGTCAGGTTTTTCCAAAGCATCATGAGTTGTCCTCCTAAACCCCTTGTCGGACGGCCTCTTTCAAGTCTGAAGTCTAATGTATAAACCCCTAAAATATCAGTACTTTTTCTCGGTTTGAAGGCCGTCTTTTCATGGGGCTTTGGCTGGGCTCACGCCGTTTTTACGATCCAATTCGTTCTGAATGTAAGTTTTGATCTCGGGAAGCGTAGTTGCGGAGCGGAACGATTTGAGTGCGGCCTCGGCTTGGGCATCGTTTTGATTCAGGCCATGAACCAAAAGCGTGATGGCCCGGGTTTGAACATTTTCATCCTCCGACTTCGCAAATGTCCTGGCGATTTTTGCGTAATCTTCGCCATTGAGATTTTTGTATTCCAGAGCGCCGAGAAGCTCGTTCGCTACAATGTCACTGGCCTCATTATCGATAGCACTCATAAGCGTGGCTTTTGCTGAATCGGAGGGAACGTTACGAAGACTGTAGAGAGCTGCGGCTCGGATCATGACCTCTTCGTCTTTTGCCGACTTCTCAAGAGTCGGGATATAATCGACGCTGGCGTGGTTGCCCATAGCGGCAAGGAGAGCTGATCTGTGCGCAGGGTCATCGTCGCCATTAAAGTCCCGAATGATTGCTTTAGAAAGCTCAGGAACGTCGCCTTCAACCCGGCTTGCCACGCTCCCGGCTGAGAGATAGGCTGTCGTGAAAACATCGACTTCATTTTTAGCAACGGCGCTTTCGCCGATGGTGAGTAGATCCTGGGCGTGATGGGCTTCTGGGGTGGGGTGGTTGCCGATCGCTAGTAGCGCCTGAATGCGGCAGTAGTTATCCGGACACGTGTTTTGCGCGAGGTCAACCAGACTGTCAGCCGTCGCCGCTAAGGGGGTTGAGGACAAAGCACCGAAAAGAACAGACATTTGCTGCTCGCGATCCTCGTCGCGTTCCCTATTGGCAAGGATGGCGTCGACCACATGCTTTATGTTCTCGGGATTTTTCAGTATCTCTTCTTCGAGACTTTGAGAGATCTGCATGATCGAATTAAAATCGGTGTTTTTCTTGAGCTCTTTGAGTTTGGTCATGGCTTGATCGAAAGTCAGGTGATCGTCAGAACTCGCTGTCTGATTCTGCAGAGTGGCCGTGATTTCGGCGACGGTCGCAAGGTCGATTTTACGGAACAAGTCATGTGAGAGTGTGATTTTTTCTGGTTTTTCAGCAGATTTGTTTAACATTTTGACCGACACGGTCGTTGAATAAACGATAGCCGAGTCTTTGCTTTCGGCCATTTCTACTTCAATGCGGCCGTCTATCGAAGTGAGCAGACCCGTCTCGTCGTAATCGTATACGAGTGTATTGATTTTCGGATTCACTTTGATCGAAGGATTGTGCGCCTGTACCCACGTGCGGACTATTTCGTTAGGTTTGGGGCTCTCATACTTCACGTTGTAGCGGCCCGTTTCATCACTTTCCGCCCTAGTCAGCGGGCTCGCTCCAACACTCGCAATCGGCAAAAAAATCTTGCCCAGGATATTTAATTCCAGGCCGAGATAGGCCTCTGGAAAATCTTTTTGAATGGTGTGATGGATGTCGGAATTGACGGTTTCGATAAGAGCGATTTTGTTGAGGAACGCATCCCGCACCTCGTCCGGTATGTCTTGCCCTTGAAGACTAAACTTTGAAACTTTGGTCCAGGCCGTCGTGATCGTTTTCGAAGCCGCGTGGCGATTTTGGAAAACGCCTGCGAATGTCAAGCCAGGAAGCGCTTGTTTTTCGCCTTTTTTGAGCATCGTCATAGTCATTTCAAAGGCATAGTCGACCGGAGCGCCATCGACTACCACGGGCGGCAAAGGTGCTACCTGCAGATGGGGGCTGCGCTTATTGTGTGTGTAAGCGGACCAGCCGAGACCTATGACAAACGCTGTGATGCCAGCACTTAGTGCTATATGTTTGAAGCTCACCATATTATGAGATGCCTTACTGCTTAGTCGTTGCGCCTTTCGAACAAGATTTAACTTTAGCTTTAGACGCCATAACTTTCAATTGGGCAATCTCAGCGATACCGAGAGTCTTCTGAAGGCCGCTATCCTTTGCTGTATCCTTAGTCACAGCTGTGAGCTGGGGTGTGATATCGCACGCGGAGACGGTGTTGCCGACTTCCGACATTCCAACGTCACCCTTGAGATTGATCGTCACGAGCGAATCGGGAGGAGCCCAGAGAACGGATAAAAACTGATACTCGTTTTTATTCGAAGGCAGAGTGACCTTGATCGAGGTATTGCCTTTGATATAGGTCCAGAACGTATTTCCTATGACGGAGGGCACGGTCAACGACGGGACTGAGGTTTTGGCGAGGAAATAAAGACTGCCCTGCACGAGCGTTATAGCAGGCGTCTCGTAAACGAAGTTTGCGTAATGACATTTTGTACCCTCTCGGGCGCCCATGGCAAGAGTGATCGGAAACATCGCGCGAATCAGGGTGATTTTGCCGCCTGCTTCGGCTGAGGCAAATCCCGCATCGACTTTGGCCGCGACAAGAGTCGCACCGAAGCTGACGTCGGGAACGAATGAGACCACAATGCCAGTCTTCGACGTGGCATCCAGCGAAAGCTTGCTCCCGATAGCCCCCCAAAAAGCAACGCCCGACGAAACACCAAGCTTCGGAATCCCGAAGATAGGCAAAGTTCCTTTCGTGAATTTATAAGTGGTCACAGGAAAGGTCAAAGAGGGGTTCGCCTGGGAAAGCATTTTCATATAGTTCGTCAAGCCAAAGCCTTTGATGGCGAAGCTTGCAATTCCACTGTTTCCCTTTGTCCAGCTCCCATAAGTCGTGACCTCTACCGTATGACTCTGGGCCGTGAGAGCAACAACACCTTCCAGAATGAAAGCATCGAGATACCACATCGCTGTCATTTCACTCTTTAACGGGGTTGTCGAAACTTTAAAGTTGGTTTCGGCCCGGAATTTCTCTGTTTTTACATCGGCCAGTGCATTCGATAAATGAAGCTTCCGCGCTAAGGCGTGTTTGGTGACAGCCGAACCCTTGTCGGAAGTCACGAAAATTGCGGCATCATTGGAAGCGATATAACCCGCATAGGTCGGAGCCTTGGTTCGTATGGTGCGGGCGAGGTTGAAAATGAGGGGCACTTCCGCATAATTCACACCAAACGCTGTTACGGGATCAACTGCAGTGCTTGCACCTGTTCCCGAGGATAAACCCATGAGCTCAGACGACCCACCTTCGGCAGTTGGTTTGCATCCCGAGGTGGCTGTACAGAGGATAAGCGCTAAAGTTAGCAGTCTAAAATGGCGAGTAAGCATAAATGCCTCAATTTATTAGAGCTTTAGGCGTATTGCGTAGATACTTATCGGTATATTCCAGAAAAAGTTGAGGCAGTTTTGCGCTTTCTCAAGTTTTTTTGCAGGCAAGTCAGAATAATAAAAACATAAATAATGTTCATTCTTTAGCCCTTTGAAGAGGCGTGAAACTAATTCCCTTCGCGACCCAACCTTACGGGTTTGTTATGATCGAGACGTGGCCTCTAGGCTATACGTTGGGTATGGATTGCTGAGGTTTGAGAGGAGCGCTATGGTCATTCCATTTGATCGTCACTTCAAACGCCGTCAAGATCAGGAGCAGTACCGCAGAGATTTGGTCGACAGGATATTGGCTCACTATCGTCAAGATCCGAAAGAGAACGCAGAAGGCAGCATGTATATCGAGCATGTTAAACAAGGCTTTCCTGTGGAGATTTTAGAGAACATAGTGCAAAAGCTTGAACAACGTGCGGGTGGCACCTGATTTTTTCCATAATATTCGGTCCCAGGAGCCCTGACGAGGCTCCTTTTTCGTTTCTGTTCGGGCAAAAAACGCGTATGGTCCCGGCTCAATGGAATGCAGGGTAATGGGATGGACGAGAGCGCTTGGAAGAAGATTCAAAAACTACGTCAATCATACTTAAATGCAAACGGTGATCTCCCCGATTACTGGCAAGATGATGAGCTCCTGAAAGCCTACGACGAAACACTCGCAATGCGAATCCGTTGGAAGTGGCGAGCCGTATTGGACGCGCTTCCTTTGCCTTTAACAGACCTCCCCAACATTATAGTCGACTGGGGCTGCGGGACGGGGGGCGCAACGCGCGAGGTTTTATCGCAGGCGTCTCAACCGGAACATTTTAAAAAAGTGATTTTCATGGATCGCTCCAGTCGCGCCGTTAAATTTGCGACTCGGAAGACCAGCGAAGAATTTCCCTTTATCAAGTACGGAATAAAGGTCGACGATGAGCCGTTCCTTTTGCTTATCAGTCACGTCTTTTCGGAATTGCCGGAAGCCGAACTCAAAAAGCTTTTGCCTCTGCTGCACAAAGCGAGCGCCCTTATTTGGGTGGAATCCGGGCGACCTTTAGAGAGCCGGCGACTAAGCGCTTTGCGGGAAGGTCTGAGATCAACCCATAGTTTTCTGGCGCCCTGTCCTCATCAGGGGCTTTGTGGAATGCTGGTCCCCGAGCAGCTCGAAAATTGGTGTCATTTCAAGGCGCCGGTCCCGAAAGAAGTGCACCATTCCGCCTTCTGGCGCGAGTGTTCAAAACAGTTAGGATTTGATCTCCGCAGTTTGCCGGTGGCCTATCTGTTCGCTGTTCACCATCCTCTTAAGACAGATAATGACGGTGATCATGTTCGTGTTTTAGCGGGTTCACGAAAGCTCAAAGGTTATACCCGTTATCACGGGTGCAAAACCTCCGGTGTTTTTGAAGCCGAATTTATGAAGCGTTACTCAAAACAGATATATGAATCACTTGCGGAGCCCGGATTACATTCCATATACCGGGCCAAAGACCTGAGTCCCAAGGAGCCAGATGATGCTAACTCCCTATAAAGCCGTGTTTATCGATCTTGACGGAACTCTTCTCAATCGACAGTCACAAATCAGTCCACGCAATGCCGCGTGCATCAAAAAGCTTGTGTCCAGAGGGATTCGTGTGGTTTTCGCCACGGGTCGGCCGGTGGAATCTATCCGCACCCTTCTGGGATCCGTACACGACCAAGATCCTGTGATCTCTCTCAGCGGCTCCATGATCAACCAGACCTTGTTTGGCCCGCCTATGAAGATGCAAACGATACCCTTTGAAACGGTGCACCAGGTTCTGGATGCCTGTCGTTCGATGGGAACCGTGGATAACATCCTGCTTGATGAGTCGGATGGTTTTTATGCCTTGAAGCAAAGTCCCGATCTCGAAGAATTTATAGGAATGTACAACAAACATCCCAAGTCTTTCACCTACGATGCGATTCCTTCGGCGCCCGTGCTTTCGGTATTGATTTATTCAAAAGATAATCGGCGTGCGATCTACAATACACTTCAAGAGAAGTTTGCAGACTCGGTGCATTTTACGTATTTCAAAGAATATCCATGGATAGAGCTCAGTACTTTTGGGTCAAACAAAGCCGTGGCTATGACGGATGTGTGTGAGAGCCTTGGGATCAAAGTCTCAGAAGCGATCGCGATAGGGGACGGCGCAAACGATCTTGAGATGATCGCTGCGGCGGGCCTCGGCATTGCGATGGCCAATGCCGATGATGAGGTCAAAGCGGTCTCAGATCGCCTTGCGCCCCATCACGCGGAGGATGGGGTCGCCCAGGTGCTTGGGGAAATCTTCGGACTCTAGCGGTTTGCCGAAGTTGTGCATGGCCGGCATGCCGTCGGCTTGTCTTCGATAACGATCGGCCGCGAAAGTTTGCCGGAGCGCACGTAAAAGAACGCTATAGTTGGATCTATCGTAGCAAAACTTTCGTAACGATCCTTCAGTTTCTCCGGATGAGCGATGATGCCGTCTATCATCGATTTGATCTGTGTGCGGCACTCGCTCTTGTCTTTCTGAGGCGGCAGGAGCGAGGTGCACGCATGATCAGCCAAAGTCTCAAGCAAGCCCTCTTCATTTACACTCAAGCTTTCAATATGATTGCGGATAATGGGATAGAATCCCGAAGCCAGGACATCTTTTTTGTCGTCAGAAAAGCTCATCGCGAGTTTGGTTGCTTCTTCTAAAACGAGCTGAGCCACCCGAAGGCTGGCCAACGCGTAAAATTCTTCCAGCTGATTGCCAAAGCTCGCATAGAGCTGCTCCTCATCTTTAAGTTTCGGCAGGAGCGTTCCGCCGTCAGCGATCTTGAGCACTTCGTCAAAATCGAAGCGCAGCGTTTCCGTTCGGGCACTTTCGTGCATCCAGTCCCCTGTGTAGGGATCGAAGGTATAGAGGTCGAGAAACAAGGCGCCAAACCAGGCGATCGCACTCAAGGTCTTCTGCGTGTAGGCGATTTCTTCTGCGCTTAAAGTGTAATGAAGGCCGATGCGTGTCCACCCCGGTTTGAAACCGTTGAGGATCTGGAGTATGAGGTCGACATACTTGCTCGACTGCTCCCGCTCAATCTGCAAAAGCTCATGGCCGAACGGACCAGCACAGGCGCAGCCGGAGCGGGCCTGTACACCAAAAAAGTCGTTGAGAAGCACAGCCACATACGTATGGTGAAACATTCTCTGGCCGTGTTTGACGAGAAAGGAAAATATAGGATAACGTTTTTCGGGATTGCTGTTGCCTAACAGCTGAAGCTTCGGGTGGGCCGCAAAAAATGCCATCATCTGTTTGCAAACAGCATGCTCGAGCTGGTGAATCGTATCGCGCCCGAGCCAATCCTTGATTTGAAAGGACAACGCGGCTTGCCAGGTCTGACGAATTGCAGGTGTTCCCGCCGACTCTCGTTCTTCTATCGAATCGTGAAAATAATATTCCCAAGGCGTCACGGCCGAAACCGTTCCTCCACCCCCGAACGAAGGGTGAACGTTTATATCGTAGATATGGCGGCGGCCTACTAAAAACCCTAGGTTGGACCCACCAAGATTTTTGTGCACCGACAGATAAATCGCATCGATACCGTCCCGAACCATATTGATGTCGGCATACGGGCTGCAGGCTGCATAGTCGACGAAAAAGAGGCTTTTATGCTTGTGCAGGACTTCGCCCAGTGTTTTGAGGTCACTGCGAAATCCGGTGACGTTCGAGGCTGCGGAAAAAGAACCGATTTTGAGGTAATCCGGATATTGCTTGAGCTGCTGCTCAAGATCCTCCAGATCGATATCATTGATCGACGGGCCATGACGTAAGGCCTTGATGCGCACAAAGTGGCAAAGTGCAGAATCCTGCCACGATACATCGTTGGAATGATGCTCATAAGGACCGACAAACACCACCACCTTCTTAGACATCAGGGCTTTGATATCGATGCCCAGGTGCTCTTGGATCAGGGTCTGGCCTTTAGGCGAAAGATAAAGGCCGAGAATTTTTTGCACTTTTTCGATAGCACCGGTGGCGCCGAAACCCGAAGGCACAACAAAACTATCGCCTTCCGCTCCGACGTGCGAACGAATGGTCTCAATCGCGAGGTGAAAACGCTGCGTTGACAGTTTGCCGGTCGCCGATGTTTCCGTGTGAGTGTTTGCGTAGGTACAAAGACATTCGGAAATATAGTTTTCGATGGCCTCGAGACCTTGCGCGGATGCTGTGTAATCCAGATGCAGCATCGATCGATAAGCATTGCCGGGGCGCGCGAGACCCAATGTGGCCCAGTGATGGGGAACGGGAATCATAGTCAAACGCCCGACCTTATTGGTACGGAGCCAGTCGAGTTTTTCTTTTGCTGTTTTCAATTCGCGTAGATTTGCTTTTGTGTCGGCAAATGTTAGACCATGCCAACGCTTCTGAAAGAGTGTGGCGAGCTGTGGTAATGTGTTCAGCTGATCGGCTTGCCATGGCGATTGATTCATAACTATCCCTTCAATGGACGGGAGATTCCGATGATTCCAACTATTCCCGTCGTCTGCGCTGTCATTCGTAAACAGAATCGTTATCTGGCGTGTCAACGCTCCGAACTCATGCGGGAGCCACTCAGGTGGGAATTCCCTGGCGGGAAAATCGAGAGTGGTGAGTCTCTGTTTGCGGCGCTCCACCGCGAGCTGCATGAAGAATTGGCGATAGCGATTTCAGTTCGAGGTATCTTACGCGCCTCAACCTGGAAGCAGAACAACAAAGTGATACAATTGTACCCTTTATTGTGTTTGTTAGTCGGCGACGATTTTGAGCTAAAAGAACACAAAGCGTTCCGCTGGGTCACACTCGAAGAGTTCGGGCAACTGGATTGGTGTGACGCAGATGTGGAAATTCTGGATATCTTAAGGAATTCCGGACTTGAAGAGACGGGCTGGTGGAAATCCTAGGCAACGGAGGTCTGAATCTGACGACGGGGTAGATGAAGCCTGACGGTCGTATTGTCATAGCTGAAATCGAAGCTTAAGGTCCCACCGTGGCTTTCTATGACAGCCTTTGCCAAGGTAAGGCCCATACCGCGGCTTTCATCTTTAGTAGAAAAGAAGGGCTGAAACAGTTTTACCCGCAAGTTCTCCGCAACACCGAAGCCGCTGTCGGTAATGGCGATAAAGCACGACTCGTCGGAGTTTTTCTGAAGAACGACGCGTACCCATTTCCTCCGGCCGTCATTCGATTGAGCAGCCTCGGATGCATTTTCGAGCAAATAGAGTATTGCCTGCGTGAGTTCCACCTCGCGGCCTTCAATTTCAACATCATTTTCAATCTGCGGTTCAAACTCGATTTCGCGGGTCTGGTAACGATTGCTTACAACTTTGTTCAAACGTTTTACGAGTCGACTCAAAGGGATAGGTCTTATGTCTTCGTGTTTAGGGCTCGATGCGATGAGCTCAAGATCGAGGACGGCTTCCTGAATCCGGAAAAGCGTTTTTTCCATACTGGAAAGAATAGAGTCTTGTTTTGAAGGGATATGGCCGGAACTGCCGGCAAGTATAGTACGCAGCTGTTCCGTTCGACCCACCAGGATCGCAAGAGGATTGTTGATTTCGTGCGCAATACCGGCCGCCATCTCACCCAAAGCGTTCAGTTTATTCTGCTGGAAGCTCGCGCCCATGCGCGATTCAAGTTGGTGACGGCGCAGATCAAGTTCGGCTTCGAGGCCGCGATTGAGGCGTGCAAGATCGTTTTTCGTGAGGAGTACTTCGCGATGGCGATACTGAAGTTTGTTGAGTAGAGCATGGAACAGCTCGTCGAGTTCGGCAAATTCACAATCGAGCTGAGAATGTCCGAAGATGAGGAGGTCCTCGTTTGCCAGAGTTTCTATATCGATGCGGCTCAGGCTCTTTTGTAGTTTATGGAGAGGACGGATAAGGAGCCAATGCGCATGGACACCGAAAGCCAAGCCCAGACACAGGACACTCAGAAATCCAAATCCCCAGCGGACCACTTCGGAATCGGTGCGACTCTGGACGATAATGTAAACAGCGCCGAAAAAAATAGAAAGCACGGTGCCAAGCGCCACGGTCTGGACAAAATAATAAAAGGCGATTTTGTGGGTTGGAATCGACTTGGCCAAATCTCTGACCTCCTAGCTTTCTAAGTTATCGACATTTTTGCGATAAACTGAAGTAGCGGGGATCAGAGTCAAGGCGTTGCCGAGCCTATAATGCCTTGTTATTTTAGGTTATTTAGGAAGTTTTTGAGTGCATCAATAACCGCATAGGGTATTTCGTGCCCACCCGGGAACGAGATAAATTCGTTTTGATAGTCATGCCCAGCCCAAAACGACTTCAATGCCAAGGCCCCCTCATAGGGCAGGGTTGGATCGAACTGTCCGTGGGACTGGAACACAGGAAATGCGGGGGGCTGCTTCCTCAGGATCCCTTCCTCCCAGCGACTCTCGGCAATGATGTTGCTTGAGAGTAGGAGGAGAGCCGCCACCTTTTGTTCGGTATGAAGGGCATAATCGCAGCTGACCATCGACCCCTGGCTGAAGCCTCCGACGACGATCTGATCATAACGTTCACTGAGTTCGCGCATCATCAGATCAAGCTTCACAGAAGCGGCCGAAAAGCCAAGCGGAATTTCGCGGCGGAAGGGCTGGCGCTCGCCCCGCATAAGGGCTAGCTGTAATCTCTGCATATCAATAGGAAACCAGGTCCTCCCGACATATCCGGGCATAAGCGCAACTTCATCGGGCCCATTTGGAAAGTACCAGTCCCATGAAGAGTTTGGGTCGAGTGCCGGCGCAAGGCTTGATAAATCCGCGAAATTCGACCCATATCCATGCAAAAATACGATGGCTCGTTTGTGATGAGGGGTTTGTAGAGTCAAACAATCGAGATCTCGAATGCGTTGAAACGTAGTAGGTATCATGGTTTGCTGGCTCCTCACTGTGGGACTGGGCACGCACTGTTACTGTCTTCGCGTGGTGTAATTAGCAGATTTGTGAAGAGAAAGTCCCTTGTTTTCAGCATCGGAACAACTATCCTTTATTCTGATGCTTATCGAATAAAGACTTCGGGATGAGAATCATATGAGTGATCAATCTTAAATTTTACAAAGTATTGTGGGATAGGGCTCCCCATAACCGAGATTTTTCTATAGTTTGTAATGAACCCCTATCGAATCACTACCGACATGAGTCGTTTTTCTATATCATCAATGTCAGAGCATTTGTGAGCTGGCCACGGAGGTAGGTATGAATATCGAAAGACCTTATCGCATAGCTGTGATCGACGATGATCCAGTTCTTCTCGATATCATGGAACGTGCGCTCAGGAAGCAACCGAATGTCATAACACGTTCATTCACGTCGCCCAAAGAAGCCCTGCGGGCGATTCGGGACGAAAAAATCCATATCGTGTTTGTCGATATCAACATGCCTGAGATGTTTGGTGATGATGTTCTGAAAGAATGCATCAGCATGAAGCAGGGCATCCAGGTTTATATCGTGACAGGCAGTGATAGTGTTCTCTTGGCGGACCGTTGTCTGAACAACGGTGCCAGAGGTGTGTTATTTAAGCCGTTCGATCATCAAGAATTGATAGCGCATGTGACCGAGGCCATCCAATTCCTTGATAAGTGGAATCGCCTCGTAACCAATAAGCAAAAAAAAGCGGGATGAGGCCTTAGCTAGCCTCCGAGGGGGGGGGGCTATCGCGCCGCTTCAGTGATAAAAGTCTCGAGCGTCTGCTGGTCCAGTCTCTGCCACTGCACAGGCCAAGTGCGGTGTTCGTGGAATTCGTCGTTGAGATGCTGCACGAGTGTCACCTGCAATCCGATTGCGTCGCTATAAAAAACGCGCGCTGCCTGAAACCCAAAAAATCGGCGATAGCGCGGGAAAATAAGCTTATAAAGGCTTTCTTTGCTTGAGAAGACTAGCGTCAACGCTTCTTGGTCGGTGAGATTAAGCGCCGTTTGGAGTGCTAATAACTCATCGGAATCATAGCATATTTGCGTTTGAAGTGCGCTGCTGGGATTGTCGATCAATGCCTCGAGATCGATGCCGAGGCCCACGAACCTGGTGTTTTTGCTGAGGACGGCGACAACCTGCCCTTTGGAATGTGAAATAGAACCGACCCATGACTCTGGCCAGACCGGGCTACGATCCTCGCCCATAGCGACGATCTGAGGCGTTTCGCCAAAGCCTCGAAAACATTGTTTGATACAGAGGCGACCCAGCAGATATTCGATCTGGCGTTTATGAACGGCTCGTTCAAGATTTTTTGGTAAAAAAAGCTGCTCGGACTCGAAGTCGGAGACTTTGAGCTGATCATAAGCGAAGCTTACACGGCAAAGAAAAACCCCCGTGATCACTTCGGTCGATCGAGGGGGTGAAAAATCTTGATGGCTCATGAACTTTTACCCTGAGTTGAGTTACTCAGGAAATGTATATCGGATGTGGACTAGCGAATCAAGCTTAGGCTGCACGGATGCTGGAAGTGTCATGACACTTCCGACCCGGGTGAAATCGAGAACCGGTGCTCCATCGAGTGTCATTTCCCACTTGCCCTTGTCAGGCGCTGGAACTTCAAGGCTGAAGCTTCGCAGATTTTCGGTGTAGGTATAACTCAATTTTACATCGGAGCGTGCTGTAAGACTACAGGTCGCCGTCAGGGTATCGCCATTGATCGCAATACCATCTCCGAGGCCGCAGCCTGGCCTTGCCACACTGTCGACTATCGAGCCAGCATCGGGCGTATGGGGCAGGGTAAAGGTGCGAGGCGACCCATCGGGAACATCGTAGGTGAACGTAAGAATCGAACCGAGCGCATAAGCCTCCGCTGAAGGAATCGTGTAAACATCTTTGGCAACCGTGAACGGCACAATCTTCGCGCCGTCGGTGAGTTTGATATTCACTGCGCTGCTGTCAACGGCCGCACTATAAGCCGTTTGACGACCCACTCTGTAGCTGTAAGTCATCACGATAGAGGCTCCGTCAGGGGCAGCCGGACTGATCATGACTTCCTTGCCGGTAGATCCCATCGTGAAAGGCGAGCTTTTGCCGTTGACGGTTACCTTTAAGGTCTTATCGAGGGGGATTTCGTCAAGGAGAAACCCATCCTTGAGCGCAGGGGTTGTAACGCGATAGTCAGCAACGATCGCCGCAAGAGCTGAAGGTTGTTTGACGAAGGTTATATCCTGGCCATTTAATTGATATTGATCGCCCGGTAACAAGGCATCGTTCACCTTGATCGTCAACGTCTCGATCGCAGGAGCGAATTGAAGGCTGACTTTGTTGATCACAGGCGAGGACCCGATACTGTAGGTCGCAACGAGGCTCTTGTTAAGAGCAGGTGCTTTGCCTGATACAAAGGTAATCGTTTGACCGGCAAGCATGTAGTTTTCTGTCGGCACTGGAATATTGTCGATCATTAATTTTAAGCTGCCTGCGTCTGGAGTCTGAGCGAGACTGTACTGCGTGGAAACGAGTAGCGCGATGTTTTTTGAAATCAGACTGAGCGTAGGACTGAAGTCAGCATCACAAATATTACCGTAGTTTTTCGCGCCGTTCGCCTTGTAATCCACCAGTCGCTGATATTGCGAAGCCGGGTGTAATGCTGTTGCACAGGGGGACGCTGGTGGGCTGAATATTCCATAGAATCCGGCATTTTTACCGATGATACGGCCGAGATTGGATTCCACGTAGCCCTCAAGGTAGGCTTCCCGATAGCCGGGTTCATCAGTTTTGCATTCGCCTGCGGTCTCGCTACTGCAATTGTCCTCGTCACTGACAATCAAGACCGCTACAGTCGAGTCTTGACGAATCCAAGGGTTTTCCGTGCAGCGCAGGCCGTTGACAGCCTGCCTGATTCCACGCTCGGTTCCGCTCCCTGTGATGCCCGCATTGATAGCTTTTTCAAACTTCGCTTTTGCATCGGAGTCGGTCGATTTAATAAGGGCGAGGTAACAGGCGTCCGAGGTCGTCGTCACGTTGTTCACGGTCGTGGTTTTTAAAGCGAGAGTGGTGGTGATAACTCCTATTTGCCAGTTCGTATCTTTGATCGAGGTGAGCAGAGAATCCATTTTTGCAGCCAGGTTCACCTGCTCAGCATCCATCGATCCTGAGTTGTCGATAACGACGAGAATATCGACGACCCCCTGCTTCGTCGTCAAAAAGCTTTCGGTCTTATTGAGGCCGGCCGAGCCTTGTTTGAAAGTATCTGTGACCTGAGGCCGCGTATTTTGAGTGTGTGTCACAGTTTTAGAGGCAATTATATCAGCGATTTTGATAGGCGCACTGCCGGACTTTATATCTAGGCTAAAATTGAATTCTTCCGAGGAAACGAGGGATGTTTTGAAAGTTCCTTCGAGCGCGCTTGGTACTTTGCTTATGACTTTGGCGACTTCGCTCAGCGTCGTGGCCACTTCGTTTTCGAGAGGTTCGGCGGCTGTTTCAGGCGATGCGTCACCGGACTGATTGCTAGCTTTTGCAGCCGCAGCGGCTGGAACGCTTTTCTTCAAGACGTTGGCATGAACGCCACCTTTAAAGCTCCGGTCTGCACAAGCACTGCCGAGCGCCAAAAGCGCGAAACTTAAAAGGAAAGGTGAATACCGAAGAATCATAGCGTCCTCATTATACTGAGATCAATCACGAAAAGCTAAAACCTTATCGGAAGCTCAAAAACATTCCTGTAACGCTAAATGAAAGCCTGAGTCATTAGCTTTAAATAACATAGGCTTAACGTTATAATTGCACGTGGGGCCCTCAGCATTTGCCGATTGATGACAGAAGCACGGACTGGGCCAATTAACAAAGGGCAAGGCTTGATGAACACTCAGCGGCTTCGTATCCTCCTTCTCGCTCAACAGAATAATCCTGATTGGATCAGCGTGCCGCTCGTCGGTTATCAGCATAGCGCAGCCCTTGCTGCGATTCATGACGTCACGCTTGTCACGCACTTCGAGAATCGAGAGGCCATCGTAAAGGCGGGCGACACGTGGAAGGAGATCTATGCGATCGATCTCGGCATCTGGGAGACGTTTTATCGTTGGTGTTTCTGGAACCTTTTTAAAGGCGATCACGGTAGCCAGATTTTGACTGTTTTTCGTATACCTTTTTACTTTGCTTTTGAAGCCAAGGCTTGGGCGCATTACAAAAAGGCACTCAAGGGGGGAGAGTTTGATCTTGTGGTGCGTATCACACCCGTGGCGCCCGTCATCCCGAGTCTGTTTGCTTCACGCTGCCGGACGGCGAAGATTCCTTTTATTCTTGGGCCTATCAACGGTGGATTGCCCTGGCCTGTTGGGTACCAGCAGGCCGAGAAGCAGAAAGAATGGGTCTCCAGTTTACGGTCTTTTTACACATTCCTGCCCTTTGCACGATCCACCTATAAAGATGCACAGGCGCTAGTCGTGGGGTCCTCCGAAACTTATCGAGACTATAAGCAGTTCGCTGACAAACTTTTTTTCATGCCCGAAAATGGCATCCGGGAGTCGATGGTTGTCGAACGTGCCCCCCGGGACCCAAGTTTGCCTCTCAAACTTATTTTTGTCGGGCGGCTTGTCCCGTCGAAGGCCTGCGACATTGCATTGAAAGCAGCAGCTCCTCTGCTCCTCTCAGGAGCTGCGACTTTTACGGTTGTGGGCGACGGCGAAGAGCGACCGGTCCTGGAAGCGCTGGCGAAGGAACTCAATGTATCGGTGACCATCACGGGGATAGTTCCCCATGCACAGGCGATGGCCTATTTTCGAGCAGCAGATGTCCTTGTTTTTCCGAGTATTAGGGAGTTCGGCGGCGGCGTGATATTTGAAGCCCTAGCTCTCGGGTGCGTCCCTCTGGTGAGTAATTACGGGGGGCCTGGCGACATCGTGTTAGATGGCCGTACAGGATTTAAGATAGATCTGAAGGATGAAGAGTTTTCAATTGCAGGTTTTCGATTCGCGCTTGAGCGTCTTGCAAAGGATCGTCCTTTGCTTGAAACGATGGCCCGCGAGGGTCAGCGTTATGTTAAGGAAGAATTGAGCTGGAGGGGCAAGGCCCTGCAGATGACGAAGATTTTTCAGTGGTGTCTGGGTCGCGAGGCAAAGCCTGAGTATGCGCCGCCGCGTAAACTTTAACGCAAAAAAAGGCAAAACCTTCGGGTATTGCCTTAACTGGTATGAATAAGAAATGTCGTGCTACCAATGACGATCGTGGCTTACAAACCGTTCTTTTTCCCACCGGCAAGTGTACTATCGATAAACTTGATTATATGCTTAGCCGTAAGATGCGGCGCCTCGACCTGAGGAGCATGTCCCACATCTTTTAAGAGCGTGTAGCGACTTCCTTCAATGAGCTCATGCACAAGTTCGCCGTAAGTGTGGGGGAAGAGTTTGTCCTTGTCACCCCACATTACGTGCACAGGCATCTTCAGGTTTTTTAGGTCCTTATTCAGAAAAATAGTTTCAAGGGCCGGATCAGTCCGCGACGTAACTCCTTTGAAAATATCGAGGATAAATCGTCCGTAAAGATCGTGGTTATCCTTGAACTGCTCAAATATATAATCTTTGAGAAAAATCGGCAGAAGGGGAGCGCGATGGAAAATCGTTTTCCAGAAAATTTCGAATTCCTCGCGGTTCTTGATCTGAAACAGGACCTTGCCGCGCATAAAATCGTCGTAAGCCGAGTCGTAGCGTGTGTCGATGACAGCAGCCGTATCAATCAGGGTCAAAGACTTTACGAGATCCGGTCTTATCGCGGCAAGCTTCAGCGCCATCGCTCCGCCTAGGGAATTACCGATGACATGAACGGGTCCGCAGTCAAGCGCTTCGAAAAATTCGACCATCCAGCGTCCGTAGCCTTCGATGCTGTAAGTCGTATCGCTTTTAAAACTTGCGCCAAAGCCGGGTAGATCAAACGCCATCATATTGTAGCGTCGTGTAAGATGCATGGCGAGTGGGTAACAACCGTCTTTGCTATCACCGAATCCGTGGATGAATAGAACGGTTTCTGGATGAGCGTTGTTTGTTTTCCAATAGGCAATGGCTCCATCTGAAATTTTGGCTTCATACACTTGGGCTTTGATAAGCTGCCGACCCAACGCGATAGATTTGAGATAAACCTCATGGCCTATGCGTGCGCGTGTCGAGTCCTGGAGATCGGTAATGCGTTCGCCGATGCGTGCCAGATTCCAATCCTGTTGCTCGAAGGCTTTAAGCGGGGAGAACACAGCAGCTTCGAGACTCGGGCGCCATTGATCGAGAGTGCCGTAGACCTGCTTCGTGGTGTCAGCGACCCACGTTTTCAGTTTTGCTGTGTTAGGACGGAGCCGTTCAAAAGAATTGTTCCATTGCAATGGCATATGAGATCTCCTGTTTGAACACCGCTTAAGCCCATGAATAAGAGTCAAAGACCCATAGATTTTTTACCAGATTAGCTGGTTTCGTACCATACCATTGTTGTAGTAATGGGCAATGGCCTTGAGGAAGAGTTCTTTGTTTTGTAGCTCCGAGGGGGACATTTCTGTTTTTTTATCTGAGTTAAGAATAGGGAACTGCAGGGTTCTACCGTCCAACCACCAGCTTAAGCCAAAATCTCGTCCCACCAAATGGTAACCATCGGATTCAAAAAGCACGATACCAGGTCTTTTTTCCAACCTGCAGAGCGACTCACCGAAATGACTTGATTCAGTGGGTTGAAGGCGCTCGAGATCCAGGAGGGTCGCGGCGACGTCGGCGTGTTGAACTGCGGCACTGGTAGCGGCCGTAGTGAAAGGCAGTGGTTTGTTGTTCATGATAAAGAGCAGCGGCACATGAAATCGCCCCGGAATCGTGTCATTTTCAGGGAATTCCTGCTTGGAGGTATGGTCTGCGGTAAATACAAAGAGTGTGTCTTTGAACCAAGGCTCCTGTTCCGCTGTTTCATAAAACCGCTTGAGAGCGAGATCCGAATACCCGAGGCTTTCGTGAATCTCAAGCGTGCCTTTCGGAAACCGGCCTGTGTGTTCTGCGGGAATTGTATAGGGATGATGCGAACTCAAAGTAAATAGAGCTGCGAAAAACGAGCGCGGCTTTTTGCTTAGGTCCTTTGCTACGAACTGGAGGAAAGGCTCGTCAAAGACACCCCATTTTCCATCGTAGTCTTTTTTATCTGGATATTGATCGGCACCGATATACTCGTTGAATCCTAACCGTTTTGTCATGACGTCGAAGAACATCGTGCCGTTGTTACCGCCGTGGTAAAAGACGGTGTCGTAGCCATGCGACGCAAAAACTTCAGGGGCTCCGACGATTTTGTTTGTTTGGTAGGGTGAGGTAATAAAAGGCGGTTCCATCCACTCCGGAATTCCTGCAAACAAGGCGGGAAGAGCGTCTATCGAACGACGGCCGTTGGCATAGGCGTTACCGAAGTAACTCCCGCGCGCCGTGAGACTCTTTAAAAACGGTGCATAACCCGCGCCTTCATGGGGCGGAAATACATACTCTGATCCAAAGCTCTCGAGGATCACGACCACAACGTTTTTGGGTTTCGGCCATACTGGCGGAAGGGGCGACGACGATGAGTCGAGTTCAGTGAGCAGAGTCTTTTTCACGCTGTCCGTGCTCAGATCGTGGAGTTCAACGACAGCTTCTTTATCGCTTGATTTGAGGATAGTGAAGGTACTGTTGAGAACGAGCGCACCTAACTCAGGATTCATAGAAAAAGCGTTGGCGGGAATAAGGGGTTTGGCCTGCCATCCCCCGCGAATCGCAAGGGCACCTAGAAGGGCAACCAACGTGAATTCACCCATACGTCCCCACACAGGCCACCTGGCACGAAGTTCGCGACGGGATGGTGTGCGGTACACACGAACGCTCAAATAGCCTAAGATCGCATAAAACGCGATCATAAGCAGTGAGAAGTACCAGTAGTAGAGTGCGATCTGCGTTGTTTGGTCACCAATATCCCGAGCAAGCAGAAAATTATCGGCTGTCAGACGTTTGCCGGTAAATCGAAAATATTCGAGATCGATAACGTTGAGAGACAGGGCAAACCCGTTTACAACTGTAAAAAATGAGCCGAGAACAATGGTGCGAGGCTTCTCGAAGATGCCGATAGGGAGCATAACGATAAGATAGGGGAGGAGATTGATCAAGGCAATGGCGGCCAAGTCATACCGTAAACCGTTGAAGCAAGCCAAGATGATATCGATCAGTCCGCTATGCAAAAATAACTGTCGATTCAAAAAGTAAAAAAGTATCCGTAAAACGGAGTAGAGGGCGATAAGCACACTGGTTTGTAGAGCAATCCGTCGTAGGGCCAACACAGAATTTCCTCTCCCGAAACATGATCTAAGAGAGGTACTCTTTTTGCATATTTTAGTCGATAGGCATCAAAGCGTGAGATGGTTTCAGGGTCATTAACGCTGAGTGGAATAATCGGGATCGAAACGAGAAGTAAATGCCATAATAGCATGATAAAATATGAAATGCATACGATTTATGTCTTGCGAATGATAACTATTCTCGTAATCATAGGGGATACTTAAAAAGTTGCATTCTCGCGTGTCGAAGACAGGGTTTTCATGAAAGAGACTAGGACCAAAATAGAACGTGATTCGGCGGCTGTCCGTAAGGACAAGCTCATGGGTGCGGCGCTTAAATTATTTTCCGAATTTGGATTCCACGGTGTGGCCGTTCCGAAGATCGCGAAGGATGCGGGCATGTCGACCGGTTCGGTCTACAATTATTTCGAAAGCAAAGAAGAGCTGGTCAACGAACTCTTTTGGGTTTGGAAAGACCAACTCAAAAGTTATTATCTCACTGATTATCCCATGACCGAAAACACCGAAGGTCAATTTATTTTCATCTGGAACAGGCTCCACCAGTATGCCCATGATTTTCCGGATGCATTTCAATTCATTGAAAGCCAGCTTCACTCGAGTTATCTGACAAAAGAGTGTGCTGATCTTGAAGAGGAGGTCTTTGAGATAGGCCGGATGTTCGTGCGAGGTGGACAAGCAGCCGGTGTTTTGCGTGACAATGATCCGCAGATGATAGTCGCGTTCTTTTTTGGGGCTTTCGTGCAGTATTTTAAGGACACTCGGGCCTGTCGACAGAAGTGGAGCCTCGAGGCGAGTCTCGAGGTTCGCGATCTGTGTTGGACGTCTATGCTAAAGTAGGATCACAAGATCAAAGCTTCCTGCCATAACCCATATACCCAAGACTCAGCCCTGAAGTGAACTTAAAATCAAAGTCCTTGTGAACCTTGCGTGTCAAAACCGAGGCAAAAAATGGCCAGTGAAATATACAGGGCCTAAGGCCACGCATGTTTTTTATTTCTAACCCGGCCGTACGCAGCATTTCTTTGAGCTCGACCGGTTTGATAAACATCCGAAGAAGATGAAAGTTCTTAGGGCAGTCCCTGGCGATGAACTCGACGGCATGGACAGCCAAAAGACCCGCAATAAACGTACGGTTGAATGTATAAAACAGCATGATTCCACCCGGTTTCAGAACGCGGGAGGCCTCTTTGATCGCTAGTCCGGGCTGTTCAACATGCTCTAGAAAATCGAGTAGCATCACGGCATCAAATGTTGCATCGGGATAATCCAATCCGAAAGCATTGCCCGCCCTATAGGTGACATTCGCGCCTTCAGGGGCGTGGCGAAGGGCCACTGCAACCGAACTTGCCGATTGATCCACACCGTGCATCTCATAGCCATCGGCTGCAAGTTTATTGGAAATCAATCCGGCCCCAAATCCCACGTCGAGGATCTTTGCGCCCTTCGGTAGATTTTCAGCAGCAAATATTTCGCGAACGTAGATGGTTTTCACTTTCGACTCGGCTTTAAGTAGGCCGATGATGTGACCGTCATCATTGTACCAACGTTCATCAAGTTCATCGTAAAAATCATTATTAATGACTGCTTCGGACATAATAGACGTTCCAATATAAATGTTGATACACGCCCCAGAGAAAAACGCCAAGCGGCAGAGCCTTGAGTTCCCAGATCGTCGGATCGAGGACCCACACCACTCCGATAATAACGAGTAGGGCGCCGTGTAAAATGAAAAGTAACGAGTGACACCACTGTTCGATGGGACTGCAGGCCTCTGCATGAATCCACTCATCCTTGGTGATAAGGAGAGAGGAGGCAAAAGCTAGTATAATAAAAACAATCACGGCTATCCGCGAAGGCTCAAAAAAAGCAGGCACACACACAGCGGCACAAAATAGACTTGTGTCAGCAACGTGACCCCAACGTTCGAAGCGCTCAAGGCCACGGCGATGATGAAAGATGCCTTCATCGATAAACATCATCAGAGCCTGGAGACCAGCGCAGAGCATCAAAATCAGACGCAAAGTGTCTATCATATTTAACACTTCCTAAGGAGATTCATCGTCAATGTAAGGCCTGGGCCGAAAGCCATGGATACGATTAATTCGCCTCTTTTCACGGTACGATCCTCCTGCATGGACTTCCAGACATGAGGGAGAGTTGCTGATGACATGTTGCCATGTTTCCTGAGAACCGCTTTGCTGTGGCGAACGGATTCGTCGGGAAGGCCAAGTGTCTCCTGGATGGATTCAACAATGCGCGGTCCACCGGGGTGCACTGCGTAGCGCGTGACTTCG
The DNA here is from genome assembly GCA_014378195.1 of Oligoflexus sp. Lineage (GTDB taxonomy): Bacteria > Bdellovibrionota_B > Oligoflexia > Oligoflexales > Oligoflexaceae > Oligoflexus. The sequence goes on from JACMOC010000061.1 coordinate 201,757, forward strand.
CTCCTCTTCACGCCGTTTTCTTCGAGAAAAGTTGCGAAGTGCTGCGCGATGACGCGATTCAGCTGAGTCACAACTTTGCGGCTAAGCGTCATATGAAAACGGGAATCCTGAAGATCCCAAGCCATATACTGCGAACTTTCGGGAACGATTGCTTCGTAATGAGCAACGAGAGCCAAGGCATTGGGCGTTTCTTTGCGGCCGAGGTCCATCCGAGCGCAACCATCAGCAAAGAGGATATTGCTGACAACTTGATCGGGGTCAGTCGCCAAAGGATCGAGATGCAGCGTGCAAAGCTCAGTACTTAAAACAGAGACTGTCTCGTCAAGGGCAACACTCCGCGTGAGCTGTGCTCCCATATGGACGCCTGGGATCGAAGCGTAGCAACCCATGTGTCCTAGCTTCAAGAGTCTCGTTTGATTCTCCCAGCCTTTTTCAAGCAAAAGCATCTGAGCCGGGTAAGGGGCCCGGTATCCCGTACAGGAAATATCAACGATATATTTGGGAGCCTTCGTGGTTGCGGCAAAGGCGGAGCGTGCCATTGTTTGGGCTGCATCGACATAGATCTTCATACGATCCTGGAGCGGGGGCGCATACCAGGGGGAAACAGATCTATCGGAACGGACGGACTCCTTAAAGAGGGTCATCTCATCCCAGGCGGTTTTTTTGAAATCAACAAGCACAGAACCACGCGCCTGAATATTGTCGTTGCCGAGAAGTCGTTCGTAGAGATTGAGGGCCTTCGATCTTTGCTCGTCGGTGCCGTCGCGTTGGAGAGCCCTCATGATCCAGCCAATGCTCTCACCCTGAGTCATCTGATAAGGGGTCGGGATGGATTCGATTTTCTGGATATAAGCGATTGGTTCGACTGTCGACATAATATGTTCCTTTGGTGTCGTTACGGCTTCAAAACCATATCCGGCCCGGGTTTTAGGAGACAGCCGAATCTGGGCTCCCGCCTTGGTCGTTTCTCAAAAAGCTTTGTAATTAGAACGGACTATAAGCATTTCAAAAAATCTCTGGAAGTAATGGTGAGACCCTCTTTCACCATCGAATGAATGTTCATTCAGATCGGGTTATGGGGTACTCACGTGAGGAAGTCAAACCGAAATACTAGTCACTGAGCAGAAAACCGGTTTTTCCCGGGTAATTTACACATCTTAAGTAAATCTTGGCTGTTTTAATGGCGATAGCGGTCGAAAAATCTAAGAAAAGACTAAGGGTTAGCTTGATATATAGGATTACCCGCGAAGTTAAGGCTATAATGGTCTCAATCAAATCATGAAGTGTCTCGATCCAGGCCCGAAACGAAACTTGAAATCTTCGTAAAATATTACTGAAGGTTTTTCCGCAATCGTTCGATAAGGGAGCTGAACTTTAGGAAGTAACAAAAATGACCAAAAATTATAGCAGCCTTACTTTCTCGACGTTTACACTTTTGCTGGCTTACCTGTCTGCCTCAGCCTGTAAACCAATTGGAAGCGATTCCGAGCTTCATACTCTTCCGGCGCCGACTCAAGTGGCCTCTGCTGCGGATGATTGCGCTAAAGAGCGCGATCCAGGTCAACATCCTTGCCAGACCCTCACGCCCCAACAGCACGTGATCCCAGTATCGCAAGGTTTGGGCGGGACGTTCCGCCTTTCTGATTACTGGCGAGGTGCGCTGGATATCGATAGACCCTCGGTAACCCGTCTTTCTAAGGGCATTTTTGTTGATAACACGAGCATATTTTTCAGCTCGGATGCCAATCCTCGCATTCCTGAAGATCATCAAAAGTTGATTGATAAGTTCATTGCCAAGATCAATTCTGGCGAAGCTGTCACAGCCGATGAGATGTGGACCGCGAGCGAAGCCAAACGTCTACTTGAATTAGATAAAAAGAACGGTTTCCGCGCAAAGGCTGCTACCTGGTTTAAAATGGCCAAAGACAAGGGCGTGAGTGGAACTCTCCAGACAGCTAAGCAGGATGTTAAAGAATTCTGGAACAAGACTGAGAAAATACGCATTTCGACCAATCTCGAGACGATAATCGATTCCTACACCTCCTCGATTGAATTCTGGATCAGCGGCACCATGCTGAAAAAGAACTTTCATCCGAATGGTAAACATACTCTGTCGATCAAAATCGAAGCCACGCAAAAGGATGCTGCGGACTCATTTGTAAGTCTCGGTAACTCACCGTCCATCGATGCTTCAGCGACTGCCGTGACGAAAGGGGCCGTGAGTGAGATCGTGAAACTCACTGTCAGCGCACTGGGTGTTAGCATCAACGATTTTTTCACGAGTATTCCTCCAGGCGGTACCCTGGTTGAAAGTGGCAAGACTACAGGCCTCAAACTCCCTATACCCAACCTCGCCGCGAAGATCCCACTTGCGGGGTATCCAGGTGCAGGTGTGTTCGCGGAGTTCACAGCTAAGGTAACAGGATCATTTCGTTATGGTATCGCCGCCCGGATTAAAGGGGTCCTCAGTTTGAGCGCCGCCCCCACTTTGGCCCTCATTACAAGCGCAGGTATAGGTGCGGAAGCCGCGATATTAAAAGCCAAGGTTTTAGGTTCACTGACTGTATTCGAACTTTCGTGGCCAATTACGGCCCATGTTGGAGGCAGTCGATCTAAGATTCTTTACGGAGGGGTCACTTACGACGGTCAAAAGTTCGACTTCTTGAAAGGCAAGATTTCGCTGCAACTTTCGGCTGTCCTTCCTCAGCCAATCAAATTCATCTTTTATCTCATTTCGATGGCCGTGATTGATGGTGCGAAATATCCAACTTTGAAAAAGGCCTTAAGCGGCTACGACTGGGTCTACGATCTGTGGGCTCCGGCCGATCCCTTTAAAAATAAAAACCTTCCGGGTGCTCCGATTGCCGAGTTTTACCATGTGACGTCTAAGGGTAAAACCGACTGTAACGCGGTCCATAAACTGATGCGGATGCATGCTATGGCCTCTCAGAACCAGCATGATGTAACTTATCAGCAAAATGGTAAGGACGGCTACTACCCAAAGGAATTGCAGGTTGCGTTTACTAAAATGCTCGAAAGACTTGCTGTTCCTATCCAAAAGTCTTGTCCTGCGGACCCGGCGTTCATAGCCCTCACGACCCATATTCCTACAGCTGCAACACCCTAAGAGATTGCGGCCCTGGTAAAGCGATTGGAAGCGGTAAGCTTCCAATCGCTTTTACTTTTTTGGGCGACGAATTGTGATAGGATCGTTACAAACGCAAAGGAATTCATATCGAATGTTGCGATACAAAAGAATGTTAGTTTCAGCTTTAATGATAATGGTGGCTTTCAAACTAAGCGAGGCAGCCGCTGATGCTGCGTCTTCAGTGACCTCACCCACTGCACGTGCGAATACTTCGACTTTGGTCCAGGCGGTAAGCTCCCGTGCTGGCGCCTCGGCCTTACTGAAAGGGCCGCTCTTCCTCAGCGAAGCCCAATACGATGCTGATTTTGATGCCAACGTTATACCTCTGATGGCGAAAGCTAAAACAGGATTTTTTGAGGGCGTTGATAACGTTCAAATTCATTATTCGATCGTCGAAAATCCAGCCGCGAAAGCGAGCCTTGTGATCGTGCCTGGTTTTACCGAGAACACCTTAAAATATCGGGAGCTGATTTATACGTTTTATCAGGCAGGTTATTCTGTGTATACCTTCGACCCGCGTGGTCAGGGCTTATCGGCACGTATGACAGACGATAAGGAGGTCGTCTGGGTCAATCAGTGGAGTGATTACGTAACTGACCTCAAAACATTTGTTCATACGCTTGTACCTAAAGGCGACAAAGAGATATTTCTCTTTTCCCATTCGACAGGCGCTGCCGTGGTTGCCGATGCGCTAACGAGCGAACCGACGCTCGCAGCAGCAGCTGTTATGGGAAGTCCTCTCCTGACATTAAATACCGGCAGGTATCCTCTCTTTCTGGCGAAAGCAGTCGCAGCAGCTGGATATTTTATGGGAAAGGGCAAAGATTATGCTCCTGGTGAAGGACCAGTGGCTGATGACAGATGGGGTATAGCAACAGCAAGCACCTCGTCTGTGCCGCGATTTACTCGTTATAAAAGGGATGCTCTTCGGCTCGGGCAAGCGCAAGGCGGAGCGAGTTTCAACTGGGTCAGAGTAGTCCTCGAGATGAATGAAAGACTTTATGATGCGAAGCTCGTAGCCGGTGTGACTCTACCTCTCCTCATGGCCGCTGCAGGACGCGATACATATGTTTTGTCAACCGGCATTACTTCCTACTGCAAAGCCGCTAAAAACTGCGTGTTTTCTCAATATCCCACTTCGCGTCATGAGATCTATAACGAGGTCGATGAAATCCGCAGGCCCTGGTTGACGGAAGTCATCGCATTTTATGACAGACACTTGAAGAAATAATCTAAGAACGCAGTGGAGATTGCTCGATCAGCTGCGCGTAGGAGAGCATTTGATAAGTGTGCGGAGCTTGTTTGTTCAAGCTCTTTTTTTATCCCTTCGCAAAACCTCTTTTAAGCGTCCCCAGATAATGCACACAAGGCAGGACACCCGTGGAGGGCATAAGAATAGTGCCAGGGGATAAAACCGCGTTGCAGCCCGTCTGGGCCTTATCACCGATCAAAGACCCAAGTTTGCGGAGGCCTGAGGGGACCTTGGCGTCCGTTTCCGGATGAAGAACGGAGACTTCGTTGCCCCGAAGTTTCAGATTTGCCAATTTAGTGCCGGCACCGAGATTGACATCATGGCCTAGAATGGAATCGCCTACATAAGCGAAATGTCCTGCTTTGGCCTCATCAAGAAAGATGGAGCCTTTCACTTCAGTGGTGTGCCCGACTACAGATTTTGCCCCGATAAACGCGCTGCCGCGAATAAAGGCTCCGTGCCGCACTTCGGCCCCAGGACCGATAAAGGTGGGGCCTTGTATATAGGCAAACGGGCCAACTTCGGCACCTTCGGCAACGTAAACTGCACCTTCAAGTATCGCCTGGGGATGCACACGGCCTTTGACCAAAGGTTGGTCAGTCACCCCATGTTCACGAAGTAAACGTTCGATAAAAGCGGTGAGGGGTTTGCCGAGGAGTTCGAACACGTCATGAACGGCAAATTGCTCACCTAGAAAAACCTTGTCGAGTTGAAAGAGAATTCGGGGATTTAGGGCGTTGCTCATGAGGCGTTCCTCTATAAACAGGCAAGTATTGCCTCAAGTGATTCTGGATCTAGCCGAATTAGGAATCAAAGGTAGCAAAATCCTAGCAACCTGTCATGTAACTAAAACAGTGAATGAAGGTTCGGGACGGAGTGGGGTCAATCGTATTATGTTCGATGTGAATAGCTTTAAAAAGTCCGTAAAAGAGTGGATACGTGTCAATGCAGATGGCACCGAGATTGACCTGCGTGACTATTGCGATGAACTCGTACCTGCTCAGCAGTATCAAGCCAACCAATGGTTGATCGAGCAGACTCTGTCCTGGTATCGCCATATTCTGGAACGCCGTGTCGAAGAAGGCTCGGATTTCGAATCAGAAGCTGGCGAAGTCTAATCCGATTTTACAATCTGAGTTGAGTCCCGCCTAAAATAAGCGTTAACAACGGCCTTTTAGCCGAGTTAACGCTTATTTCTTTTTGTTCAAAACGGGGCTATTTTGATCGAGTTTTTCACAAGAAAAAGCCGTTTGGAAGTGTGACTTCCAAACGGCTTTTATCAAAAGGTCTTGGGTATTACGTATGACGTGAATTGGCTTCTTTGATACGAAGGTATTCTGTCTCAGGGATGAAGTCCAAAACTTCGAGGTCCTCAAAACCCATATCTTCGATCCAATGCACATTTTTCATCTCGGGAAGGGGCGAGACAACAAAGCTCCCATCTTCCTTTTCGTAGTATTCATACGCGTCGAGTATCTTGCCGGCTCGTGTGATCTGGTAGTAGTGATACCCATCGCCATTGACGAGACGTCCATCACGAGAATCACCGGTCCAATACTCTTTCGCGAATACTACATCTTGCACTTGCGCTAATTCTTTCATATGCCGCCCTCCAGTCTCATCATTACCTATCGGCAGAATTCGATGGCAGATGAGCTCTATGAACTAGGCCGTTGATTTCAGCAATAAAAATCTTAGCGGAGGCTGTGGCCAAACCGATCCCAGCGCAGGTGCGGGAGGAATCCGTCATCGACCGTGAACATACTCCACATGACGAACAGAGCCTTGCCCTTGATATAATCGCGCGGAACCTGACCCCAAGATCTTGAATCCGTTGAGTTATCCCGGTTATCACCCATTACAAAATAACTGTTCTCAGGAACAGTGTATTCACCGCCTTCGGATGGGTATTTCATGCTGAGTGAGAAAAACGGGCTTGAGACCTTATCCTGAATAACCCAGTGATCCAGGTCGCCGAGCTTTTCGACGGTCAGAGTCTTGATATCAGGATTGTCGTGGATATCGTTGAGAATGGAGCGATCGTTGTCATGATCGCTACGTTCCTGGACGTTGCCGTTGATATAGAGGAGATTGTTCTCTACGCGTATTTTGTCACCCGGAAGGCCAACGATGCGTTTTACGTAATCAACATCGGGTTCTTTCGGATATTTGAAAACAATGATGTCGCCACGTTTTGGAGCGGCCCAGGTCATCAGCGCATAATCGGTGAACGGAACTTTAACATCGTAGGCCAGTTTCCAGGCTAAAAGCCGGTCACCGACTTTGATCGTTGGCTCCATCGAGGCTGTCGGCACATGATAGGGCGAAGCAACAGACCAGCGAAAAGCTAGAATGAGGGCAAGAAAGATAGCGAGTTGACGCAGATTCTCAGGACTGAAAAACCCGGGTTTGGCTTTTTTGCTCGGAACAGACTCTAGTTCTTCAGACATAATTCCTTCTTAACCTCAAAACGAAAGGTATAATGGCCGTCTCGAGACGTGCCCGAAAAATTCTTGTACCTCAGACTAAGCATTTAGTCATGAGAGATCACTGAGATGCCCTTTAGAAGCACCCCAAATCTGCCGATGAGGCAGGAGAAGGCAGGGCAAAGCATGATATTCATCAAAGATATTCGCGGTAGGAACTACCTACTTGCCCTCGTCATCGTGTTTGGCTTCACGCTTGCTGTCCCTATGCGTCTCTATGCTTATTCCGCAAATAAAGTCTTCATGGAGACTCTTGATGACGGACGCATTCGCGTGGCTGTGTTTTACACGGTCCCGGCGCTCAAAGAGTTTCGGAATGCTCAAGCGATCTTCACCAGTAAAAAGGAGGCGAATGCCTTCTACTGGCATCTGGTCAAAGGCGGGGACTTCTCCGTGAATGGACCGGCAAACCTACGTTTTACGCCACCCAAGACTCAGCCCACACCCTGGTAACAATCACGAAAATCAGAGGTTTTTTGCTCGTTCAATCGCTGCGGCCGATACGTTCGCGCCGAGACGGCTGATCACGTCGCTTGCCAGCGTCGCCGCGATTTTGCCTGAGGCTTCCAAAGATTTGTTCAGGCACAAACCATAGAGGAATCCCGAAGCAAACATGTCGCCGGCACCTGTCGTGTCGATAACCTGCGTCGCGACCGGGGCAATCGTGTAACGATCCTTGCCTTTGCCGATCAAAGCACCTTCAGCGCCTAATTTAATAGCTGCTATCGCGCCGCTTTCCGCGATGCGATTGGCTGCGACTTCGGGTGTGGATTCGTAGAGGAGATGAGCCTCTTCGCGATTGGCAAAAACGATGTCAGCGTATTCTTCGATAACGGAGATAAACTCCTGACGGCAATTCCGAACCACAAATGGATCGGCGACATCGAAAGAGATCAAAGTGCCGGCTTCTTTCGCGGTTTTCAGAGCTTTTTTGATAGCGCCGATCTGAGAGGTGTTGGCCCATTGATAGCCGGAGAAGTGAAAGACCTTTGCCGCCTGGATATCAGCGGTAGGCACAATGCTCTCGTCAAATAGACAACTTGCGCCAAGGCTCGTATTCATAGTGCGTTCGCCATCCGGCGTGACGAGAATAAAACAAAGGCCGGTATGCGCGTCCACTTTCTGGATGTGTGAGGCGATGCCGAGATCTTTCATACGATTTTGAATGAGGTCGCCGTAGCTATCATGGCCAATAGTGCCGGCGAAGGAGGTTTTCGCGCCGAGAGCCGCTAGAGTGCGGATCGCGTTCATACTGGAGCCGCCCAGCTCATGCGTGGTCTTGGTGTTTTTGAAGTGGGCTATGACATCCTGCTGCCGCGCGTCGTCGACGAGGTGCATGATGCCCTTATTGAGGTTCAGAGATTTGATATCCTGCTCAGTAGCAGTCACAAGGATATCGACGAGGGCATTACAAATCGAAACAACATCTAAAATCTTCACGATGCCGAAATCTCCCGGGGTTACCAAAGTTGACCCGAGTCTAAGGACGGCGCATCGGAGTGTCAAGCTGAGTGCTAGTCAGACAGCAGAAAGACGTGGTTTTAAGAGCTTTTCTGGATTGGAAAAGTATCGAAGTTGCGCGTGTTCTGAAAGTTGGCTTCCTGTTTCAGAAGTTTTGCATGGATAGCCTCGAGGTCCTTGACGCTGGACACAACGATTTGCAGATAACGTTTACGGCAAAGGTGACTGATCGCAAGAGCGCTCAGGACCGGGATGAAGTTCGGCATAGCGATAAGCATCTCCGCTACAAAACTGCCGGCCAGTATCACGATCAGGCCAACGCCTTTGTTGCGTCGTTTCGACCAAAATCCGCCGTCGCTGCCATAAGCCAAGGTCGCAAAGGCGAAAAGGATCAGAGCACTCGAAGTTGCGATGAATGTCTCGAGGCCCCGCGTATCAGGAAGAAATCCTAAGATCTGCATCCCTATCAGGGCTGCAAAGGCCCAGGAGGCAATAACGTTCTGACGCCTAAGACTTGACTCTTGGTAGTGACAACCATCCGGCAATCTCATACGAGTCCACAGCCATAAACATAGCGTGACAACAATAGTGCAGTTTCCTGCATCAATTTGAGGGACTGCCATAAAAAACCTACGCGTCGTTGAGTTGATTCAATGAAGTATAAATCCAATCGTGACTCCTGTCACGATCGAAGCACGCGAAAGCTCTCTTAAATCACTAACACGGATTTGGGCTTTTTGGCCGCTTCTTTAATGTCACAAAGAAGGAGAAAGCCTTTGAGAGACGAGGTTTGAAGATCTTTTAAAGGCAGTCTCATTGGCATTAAATAGGCACATTGGAGTCGGGGTTTTGGACCTGAGGTATAATTTAAAGCTACGAGATGATGATCCATCTTTGCTAGTTTTTTAAGGGCACCGTCCGCCAAGGCCTGCCAAGAAAGACTGGTTGGACCTTCGAGTAGGAATGATACCGAGCAGCCATCAGCCGCTAGGCTTTGCTTTTCCACCTTTTTGAAAAGGCCCTCGGCATCCCCTTTGAACGCCTGAAGGAGCCGGGTATGTTCGGTATCAAGCCAGGGTTTTTGGAAACTGGAGTTTTTGGGATTTAAAGAACTGTCAACAGCTGTGCCCCAGGCTAACAATGAGCTTAGGTCGAACGATGTTGAATGAGGCGACGCAGCCTGAGCCAGGACTTGAAACAGAAACTGAGTCGTAAGTGGATCACTCGAGTCGATCCAGGCAGCTATTTTTCTATAAAAGTCTGGTGCTTGCCACTTTGGAAGTGAGTTTTCCAATTGTTCGATGCGTAGAAGCAGATGGCGACTTTGCAGGCCCAGAGAGAGATCGCCGACCGGCGAACCATCCGATGTCATTAGGAAGTGGGATGCTTCAGGGGTATCGATGAGTTTCAAATAATCGTCTTGGGCACCCGTGACAAAACGCTCCGCTAAGGCGGCTTGGAGACAAACCAAGGCCTGGCGTAGGGGATCCTGAAATTGGATAACCCCCTCATAACGTTTCTTTTTTACGGGCTGGGCCGACATACGCCGATAGCCTTAAATAGTTGAACTCATTCAATTATCGGTAGAAGAGGGGAGAAGTTGAGGGCAAGTCGGAGACTGAGAGGAAAAAGGGGCTTATGGTACGTGTAAGTCCCCGAATTTGCGAGGGAATCAAAACTGATCGCGGTTTCTTTCCCAAAATTTTGTCCAATATTCATAGCCGGAGACATAAGCAACGGCGATAGATACCCAAAGTATCATCATCCCTATGGTTTCGATGTCCGGTTCGCGGGTCAGAAGCAAAGTGATAGAGAGATCCTGAAGCAGGGTTTTGATTTTCCCGAGGTTTGACACCTTGATAGAGAATCCCTGCTCGGCAGCGGCCATGCGAAGGCCCGAAACGGCAGTCTCACGGGAGATAACCAAGACCGCTATCCATGCGCTCAATACACCACCACCGACCAGTACGACGAGAGCTGCGGCAACCAAAAGTTTGTCTGAGATGGGATCCAAAATTTCGCCGATTTTACTGACGCTATTCATCTTGCGTGCAAGGTAGCCATCGAAAAAATCAGTGAGCGCGCCAACCGCAAAAATCACGGCGCACAGTATGTTGAATATCTTGTAATCCCAGGGATAAAGAACGCATATAAATGGAATCACAGCGATGCGAAAAAATGTCAGTTTATTAGGAAGGTTTTTCAGCCAAGATTTGACCTCTGACTTTTGAGTATCCATGTCCAAAAACCTTCCTATCGCTGTCTACAGGATCAAGCATGCGTGCCTGACGAGAGAAACAGAACTTGGTTGATCAGTCAACGTTCGAGTGCCTACGTTATCTTGCCTTGTCATTAATATAACTGAAGACAGCCATAGGTGACCATGATAATTGCTGCCAGAAGGCTCGATAGCCTGCGCTCGACACGCCTCTGAGGTACACAATGGCTCTTACTATCCATACCGATCACTTAGTCGTAGGTTCGGGAATCGCGGGATTAATGCTTGCCCATAAATTAGGCCAGTCCCACAAGGTTGTCATTATAGCCAAGGAAAGTCTGAGCGAAAATAATTCAAGTTATGCGCAAGGCGGTATCGCGTCCGTCCTCTCCCCGGAGGATTCTTTTAATAAGCATATAGAAGATACCCTCGAGGCCGGCGCCGGGCTTTGTCATCGCGATATAGTCAAAACTGTAGTGGAAGCCGGTCCGAAAGTGATCCGGGAGCTGATTTCCCTCGGCGTGGATTTTACCAAACGCGAAGGCGGGGGCAAAACACAGCCCTATCATCTCACGCTCGAAGGTGGACATTCCGAACGGCGCATTATTCATGCCGACGACCTCACTGGGGCGGAGGTTGTGCGTGCCCTGATTGCCCAGATCCGTACCAATCCCAATATTACGATCTACGAAAACACCTTTGCTATCGACCTTCTGACGACAGACAAGGTCAGTCCGATCTTTTCGCAGAATTACTGTCTCGGTGCTTACGCTTTTCACCGGGACTCAAGCGAGATCTTCGAGATTCGCAGTGTCGCCACCCACCTCTGTGCGGGCGGTCATGGCAAGGTTTATCTCTACACATCGAACCCGGACGTCGCGACGGGCGATGGCCTCGCTATGGGTTGGCGAGCCGGATGCCGCGTGGCAAATCTCGAATTTATGCAGTTCCATCCGACCTGTCTTTATAGTCAAAAGGAAAAAACTTTTTTGATTTCGGAAGCCGTGCGTGGCGAGGGCGCTGTCCTAAAAACCGCCGACGGCAAACTGTTCATGCAAAATTATCATCCCCTGCAATCGCTTGCACCGCGCGATATCGTCGCTCGGGCTATCGATTCAGAAATCAAAAAAAGCGGCGTTCCCTATGTTTATCTCGATGCTCGCAGTATCGGGATCGACAAAATCAAAGATCGTTTTCCCAATATCTATCGAGTCTGCCTTGAGCAGGGGATCGATATGACGAAGGCTATGATTCCCGTCGTTCCTGCGGCGCACTTCAGCTGCGGTGGACTGGTTACGGACAGTGTAGGCCATACCTCTGTCACCAACCTCTTTGCCATTGGCGAAGTTGCCTGTACGGGTTTGCATGGAGCCAATCGCCTCGCATCAAACAGCCTGCTCGAAGCTTTGGTGTTCGCGGGTCGGGTCGCCGATCACATTGAAGCCAATGGAATACTGGAAGCGCCTCAGGTCCCGAGTATTCCCTGGCGGTCAACCGGATCGATCGAACCCGACGAACTGGTCGTGCTCACACATACCTGGGACGAAATTCGCCGTATGATGTGGAACTACGTAGGAATCGTCCGGTCAGATAAACGCTTGCAACGTGCCTATGCAAAAATCGTCGCGATCAGACAAGAGCTCGAAACATTTTATTGGGAAAATCAGATCGACACTTCGCTCCTCGAAGTTCGAAATCTAGCGGACGTTGCGTTCCTTACGATACGTTGTGCGTTGAAGCGCAAGGAATCCAGAGGTATCCACTTCAATATCGATTACCCTCATCCGATCGACAACCCCGCTCCTATCGACACAGTTATCTGGTAAGGCAAGGAGGCGGACCGTATTTCTGGGGCTGGCAAAATCTCGGAAATCAGATATAAAGGTGTAAGAATTCGGAGCTTTATTTGGGGATACATTATGCGCATTATGACACTCGCTGTTTCAAGTCTACTTTGCCTTGGCGTTATCCAAGGCTGTAATTCCTGTGAACGTCCTAAAGCAGCAGGCACAGCCGCGTCGTCCGATGCAGCGAAACCCGCTGAGAATGCAACTGAATTGAAAATCGAAGACGTGTCTCCCGGTACTGGCGAAGAAGCTGTTGAAGGTAAAGAAGTGACCGTTCATTACACGGGTACACTGACAGACGGCAAGAAATTTGATAGTTCGCATGACCGCAACGAACCTTTCACGTTCCGTCTGGGCGCTGGCATGGTTATCCCAGGTTGGGAACAAGGTATCAAAGGTATGAAAGTCGGCGGCAAACGCAAACTCACTATTCCACCCCAATTGGGTTATGGCGAGCGCGGTGCAGGCGGAGTTATCCCCCCGAACGCAACTCTACTCTTTGATGTTGAACTGCTCGGCGTTAAATAAGATTTTACGCCCCTCTAAAATGTAAATTTTAGCCCCGGAAACGGGGCTTTTTGGTATCGATTTTAAGGCTTATCCGGCTTCAGTGTTTGCGGTTGGCAATCGCATCAACCCATTTTTTAGAGGCTGTAAGGATCTCATGCTCCGATAGCGTGAGGTGAGGCGTCGGAAGACCCGGGCGGAAGTTTTTCAGGTCTTTCAATACTCCTAAAGGCACGTCTGCCGTTAGCTTCCGTATAGCCTCTTCGAGGTGTAAAGTCCCACGGCCCAATTCTGCAAAACATTCCGCACACCGTTTGAGCGCGGTAACGATATCTTCGCGTGTGTATCCATATTCATTGTGAAGCTGACGACTGATGGGCCAAATCATTGATCCATCCACCATACCCCACGCGTGAAAATGCAAGATCACTTCAAAAAAGTGATCAAAAGGAAGGACGAGTCCTGTCAACGGAGGCACTTCTACGAGCTCGTACCGAGGCGCCTTGCGAATAAGTATGCCAGCGATCGTAATATTTTCCATGGGCAACTGAAGATAGGGTTCGAGGGTCGGAAGCACCTCATCACCGACACCTCCGACGCTCAGATATTCGCGGTAGGCTGCCAGAGAAATCTTTTTTTCGACAAAAAGTTGGACGCCGAGGTAGATGAAGGCATCGAGTTCGGCATTGTCGCCGATCAAGATGAATTGGGTGTTTTTGGGGGCACGGCTCATCTGTTTCAGTATCGTCGCCGTTTTATAGGCGGCGTGTTGTTTCAAAAAACGCAGTTTGCGTGACTTGATATTATACGCCTGGTTTTTGAAGGTATCACTCGTCCAGTCCAGACCGTCAAGTGCGAGCCGGGACCTGATAACACGCCTAAGCTGAGGGGGAGAAGCCGAGACAAAGTGAAGGGAGTTAGGCTGAAGCAGCGGCGTATCATTGTAAAAATTACCCCAGCGGGCGGCTAGCAACGCGATAGGAGCGCCCGTGACGGTTTGTTTCTGCTCCGCGTTTTCGAAGGCGAGCTTAAGCATCGCCATCGGCGTTTCAAATCGTGTCTCTATGTAAGTTTTGTCGATGTCGCAGATGATTTGGATCTGGCTATAAGGTTCGTGGATCAGTACTTCGGTACTGATCAATTCATCGAGACGATAGCGTGTGTCGGAGTGTGATTCGCTCATACTGTCCCTCTTCTCCTTAGGCCTGAATAATGCAGTTTACACGAAATAGGGTCCTGTCGTGTGAACATGAGAGCCTAATCATAAACCTAACAAAAATTCTATCTCGTTGATAGTACGGGCAAATCAAGCTCTAATCTTTTTTTATTTAAGATTCTTTTGGGTGAAGACGATAGAAAGCGGGGACTTTTTTCCCAACCTAGAGGAATAGATATGCAAAAGCTCGTTGCCTTGGGCCTTTTTATGGCCTTGAATTCCTGCGGCCAATCGTCCGGACCTTCGGTCCCAGATGCTATTGCCTCAGCTGATGCCTTGCCAGGAGCTTCGAGCACTCCTTATCAAAGTGGAGAGCCTTCGAGCGTGCCCTCCTCACCTGCGCCTCATGCTGATACATCCGGCGACCTTATGCCCAACACCTCGACATTACCTGTCGCTCCTGCCGACATTCCTCCGGTGGAGACCAGCACGAAAGCCCCGGACCGGACTTTGACGCTTTCACTCAATGACAATCGCGGAGTCTGGGAAGGCTTTGGGACCTCGCTCGGATGGTGGGCGAATGGCGTTGGACTATCGAACTTCGAATCTTTATATGCCGATCTTCTCTTTACCAATAAAGACGTGAAATTCATTGATAATAAAGTCTTGCCAGGTCTCGGTCTGAGCGTCGTTCGTTACAACGTGGGCGGCAGCGGCCGAGCGGGTGATATGAGCACGCTTACCGAAGCTGAGAATAAAGCGCCCAGCAATGACAATGCCCATGACGGAGTTGAGCCATATCGTGACATCGATGGATTCTGGAAAGATATCGGTAGCACCGATCCAACGAGCAATAGTTTTGATTGGACGCGTGATGCCAACCAAAAAAGCATTCTGACCCTTGCCAAACGCCGTGGCGTTAATACCTTTGAACTCTATTCCAACGCCCCAATGTGGTGGATGACGGCGGAACATAGCGCATTCGGCGGCGGCCTCCTTGACGAGCATAAAAGTAACGCGATGCTTTATCTCGCTCTTGTCGCCAAACAAGTCCGGAATGTCTGGGGAATTCCTGTGAGCAGTATTGAGCCTTTTAACGAACCAGCTTCAAATAATTGGAAGTTCCCTGTTTTTCAACAGGGCTGCAACTTCGCTTTAAATGCACAAATCGAGGAGCTCGCCTATCTTAAAATTCATCTAACGCAGCAGAGCGTGGGTGATGTAAAAATCGCATCTGCAGACGAAAGCAGCCCATCAGCGCAGACGGCAAATAATGAATACATGAAAACGCAAAGCGCCAAACACGAAGGCATAACGATTCTTGGGACTGATCTATCGGACAAGGTGAACGTGCATACCGCCGACGCAGGCGTACCGTTTCGTGACAATGGCGAACGGGATAAACTCAGGGCATCAATCGGCGCTAAAAAGCTTTGGGTATCGGACTATAACGATAGTGATCCAAGCGGACTTGCATTAGCGGAAACTATCTTTCAAGACCTGAGTCATCTCAAGCCGTCCGCGTGGATCTACTTTCAGGCGGTCGAACCTTACGGCGCCAAGGGTCTTGTCACCGGTAACTTTCATATGATGCCCAGCGACCCTGCCGTCCGTGGCAAACCCACGGGTGTGTCGGTAAAGTATTATGTGATGGCTCAATTTTCGCGTTTTCTGCGCGCCGGTCAGACTCTTCTTGGAACGGGCGAAGAGCAGAGCATCAGTGCCTACGATGCAGCGAGCAAAAAGCTGACGATCGTAGCCTTGAATGCCGATTCCAAGGAGCGGACCATGGCGATCGATTTGAGTCAGCTTCAGAGTTTTAACCAAACGGTGACTATGACGGTCACTCGCGTCGACGGCTCAAAGCTTTTTAAATCAAAACACGTAAAGATACTGAATAATAAGGTCCAAACCACGATCGAACCCGGCAGCGTCATTTCATTGGAGCTGAGCGAGGTTGTCTTTCCGTAAAAGGATCGCGATTAGTTGAGCAAGGCGTTAATCATATTAACGCCGAGGCGTGCGGCGAGATTGTTTTGAGTCAAGAGTGCGGTCGTTGTCTGCATAAGCATATGCGACTGTGTAAGTTTCGAAACTTCTTCAGCATAGTCGGTATCGGAGATCCGAGATTTTGCTGCGGAAATGTTCTCAAAAGAGACATCGTTATAGTCCTTAGCACGCTCAAGACGGGTCTGGATGGCACCAAACTGAGCGCGATACTCAGAGACTTTCTCAAGCGCTTGATCGTAGATCGACCCGAAGCGGTTGTCGTCAGGGGACAGGAGGTCGAAGGCATCGCTTATCGAAACACCCTCACCGCCGCTTAAGAGATCGAGGGCCGGTTTGAGTCCAAGGCCCGCAGTTGTCAAAACGATGTCTTTGAGATTATCGAGACGAATTTCATTTAAATTGGCCCCGGCATCCGGCGAGGTTGGATCGCCCAGTCGCAGTATCATTTTTTCAGGCGCACGAGCGTCTTTACCATTAAGTAGGGGAATTCCATTGAATTCCGTCGTTGTTGCAATGCGATCGATTTCGGAATGGAGGGCTTGATACTCGATGAAGAGATAGCGACGCTCACGGTCAGACAGGGCGTTTGAGGCTCCTGCAATATTTATTTCTTTCATACGCACGAGCATGTTCGAGACTTCGTTCAGACCGCTTTCAGCGGTCTGGAGGAGAGATACGCCGTCATTGATGGATTGTTTGGATGCGGTCAAGGTCCGGAGCTTGTATTCAAGTCCTTCTGCAATTGCACGATCGGTTGGACGGGGGTCCTGGGCCGTGAAGACCTGGCCTGAACTCAACTTTGAAAGGCTGTCCTCACTCGCATGGGTCTGCCTCTCCAAGTCGTTCAAGAGTTTTGTCGAACTGCCACGTCCACCTGTAATAGTCGACATTAGCTGACCTTCTGAAGATTGGTGTCAATTTGTATGTCGTCGTCCGACTCAGGGTCGTGAATCGATCCAAGGTCGATTTCCTCGTCATCACTGTGTTCAAAACTCAGAGTGCGGGTACGGCCTTGCAAGATGGTCAAATTCGTTTGAACGTAGGCAAGGCGATGAGTAAGTTCGTCTTTAGCCTGAGAGCCTGACTCGGTGTGAGGGAGTTTTGTAACAGCTTCACGATCCTGTTCCTCAAACCCGGAACGCAGGTGTTGCGCACGGCTGATGAGCTGGGTACTTGTGTCGATCAATCGACCAAAAGTCTCTCGTTGACCGGTCGCCATACGCTCTGAATGTTGGATGGCGAAATATTGGCGGCTCATAAGGCGCGAGAGCCGATCTGTGTGAACGGCCAGCTGGTTGCTTTCCTGATGAATACTGGCATTGATTTGATCCACTTCATCCAATCGGCGGATGAGTTTTGAAGTCATGCGGGTGACCTCCTGACCCTGTTTTTCAATAGTCGCTATGTCTTGGGTATGTTCGCTCGTAATGCGTATCAAATCGCCGAGCTCACTTGCGACCTGACGTGACAGATTCATGGTCTCGCGACAGCGATGGTCAACGTCGACAATGCGGCTATGTGCACTCGCTACCGTGGCGTTGGTCTTTTCAAGGCAGGACGACGCTTTATCCGCTTCGGCTTGAATCGTTTCAAGCAGTTCTGTGATCGACCGTGTGGCCGTCGATGACCGTGCCGCGAGGTGACGAACCTCAGCAGCGACAACAGCGAAGCCTTTGCCTTGCTCACCCGCTCGTGCCGCTTCAATCGAGGCGTTAAGTGCAAGCTGGTTGGTCTGTTCGGCAATGTCATCGATGACATCGATAATATTTACGATCTCTTCAGCCCGTTCCGAAAGTCTACGCACGAGTTTATTGGCGAGATCGACATCGCCATTGGACTCACTCATGGCTTGTATCAATTTAGAAAAGATTTCTGTCGTCCCTTTGCTTTCGGCATACATTCGGGTGACGTCATTTTTAGCCCGTTCGGAGTGGTGAGCGTGCGAGGTCGAAAATTCCAGCGATTTTGCCACCAACTCCTGTGCAGAAAGCTGCATCTTTCCAAGGAGTTCCGCTTTCCCACGCACCTGATCCTGGGATTCCTTGAATTGCGAGAGTTTGACTGCAAGCCCATTCCATTCCAAACGCGATGCCGCCGCAAAGCTAGAGAAATCATCGGCTTGGCCAGTGAGTCTTTGTAGGTTTTCCACCGCGCTTTGATTGTGTTCGGCGAGGCCTTGGGCCTGATTTTTGATGCATACGAGTTGGCTTTCTAGCGAAGCCAGCTCCTCGGCCTTGAGGCTCAAGGCGGAGCGGTTGTGCGCAGGCGCATCCGGAAAGGCCGCCGAAAACTGCGCGACTTTGGTTTTGATCTGGTCGAGCTCGGCTATCGTCTGCTCGAGAGTTGATTGAAACGAGTCGAAAGATTCTAAAGACTTATCATCTATCTTTGCCGAGTGTGTCGAGGCTTGACGGGGGTGTCGACCGAGGAGGTTGAGAACGGCAAACCCTGTCGTCACAAGCATCAAAAAAGTTGCAATATTCAGGGCGCGTTCTTCGATAAGAAGAGCGCCATCGCTAAGTCCATCAAGATTTTTCGCGGCCTGTATCAGCATACGATGATCTTTGCTGAGTGGGTCAAGACCGGTCGCGATATGATGAAGCGATAATCCAACCTGAGCCAGCTCATTGGTTCGCAGGTAGCGATTATCGTGGCCTTTAAACATATAAAACGACCAAAAAAGCGTTGTTACGCTTAAAAGGCCAATCACGACTGCAAGAAATTTATGTCGCAGCATCATACACAGAACTCCTCGATCCATAAGAGAGCGTCGCTCGTTTAATCGGAAAAAAAAGTAAATTCTTGAGATTGTTACCCTAGGGAATGTGAGGTAGTATTTGGGTCTATCGTAACATTATGTTTATTTTGAGTGTGATATGGGGCCGTTAGTAATCGATATCTGGGACGGTGGCCCGAACCTGTTTAGCTATTCTTTTGATTCGGCTCTCTTTTTTACGAATATTTTACCTGCTCTCACCCTCTTGCTTGTGCCTTTCCTCCTTATCACCCTATGGAATCAACGCCGAACCATTCGCTGTCTAGAGACTCAGTCGGCGAAGATCCAAATTACGTTGGATACAACCGAAAAGGCTCTCGCTTTAAGTGAATCCCTGTTTCGCAACATGACAGCAGTGATACCCCATCTGGTATGGATTTCCTCGGACGATGGAAAGATCCAATTTCTCAATAACGCACTCAATACGTTTTTACAGTCACCAGCAACCTTTGAAGAGGCGGCCTCACTTTTCCAAAATCGCATCCATCCCGACGATCTTGAGCGTGTCTTAACCCAATGGCGACAATGCCTTCAGTCAGAACAGAACTTTGACGCGGAGTACCGCCTTAATACGGACGACGGCTATCGCTGGTTCTACGTGCTTGCCAATCCTTGCTGGAACTATCGCGGCGACGTTACTCATTGGATAGGCAGCTGCAGCGATATCAACGACCGTGTTGAAGCGCTGCGCCAAGCGTTTGCTGCCGAGCAAAAACTACGTTCGATGATCAATAGTCTGCCTATTTTCATGTGGTCTATCGATCGCAATGGGATCTGTGATTTCTGCGAAGGTCGGGCTCTGCAGAAATTAGGCTTGAAACCCGGACAACTGGTAGGCTGCCGTTATACGGATTATTTCAAAGATGATGATGAGGCTCACTCCAACTATGCAAGGGCACTTGCGGGCGAGAGTTTCTCGACGATTCGGCTTGATAGCAGCACGATGTTTGAAATCCACTATTCGCCTCAGTATAATGCGAACAACGAAAACGTCGGAATAGTCGGCATCGGCGTCGACATCACGGCTCTTCACCTGGCGAAAGTGGAACAGGAGAAATCCCTGGTGCGGGAGAGGGCGATGCTCGAGGCGTCGCGCCTCAAGTCAGAGTTCCTGGCCAACATGAGTCATGAGATCAGGACGCCTTTAAATGGTATTATCGGAATGGGGAGGCTCCTTCAGGAGACCGACATCAACAGCAAACAGCTGCCTATGGTCAAGGCTATCGAAGTCTGTAGCGACGCGCTCCTTCATATCGTCAACGATGTCCTTGATATTTCAAAAATCGAGGCCGGCAAACTCTTGCTGGAACAGATTCCCTTTAATCTGATTGAGTCCCTGACGCATATCAAAACAATAGTTGCCATCAAAGCTCAGGAAAAAGGCCTGGCCCTTATTTTTGAGACGGCTTTTGATGTGTCGCGGCATGTTATGGGTGACGAATATCGTTTCCGCCAAATCCTTATCAACGTGCTGTCGAACGCAGTGAAGTTCACAGAGACCGGTGTCGTTAGGCTGAGCTGCGAAGCGACCGAGCTCAACAGCGACACTTACCAACTTAATTTTGTCATTAGTGACACAGGAATCGGCATGAGTGCCGAACAAACCGACCGGATCTTTCATACCTTCGCTCAGGCCGATGAATCCACGACGCGGCGATTTGGGGGCACAGGCCTTGGATTATCGATAGCGAAGAACCTTTGCGAAGCTATGGGCGGGCATATTTCTGTAAAGAGTCAAATCGGACATGGATCGCAGTTTGTTATCACGCTCAATCTCGGTCGTACTTGTGAGACCGATATTAGGTCAGTAACGGCCGAGCAAAATACCGTGGCGCATGTGGAACATCCCCTGTCTGTCCTCGTGGCCGAAGACAACGAAATCAATTGTTTTCTCATTCAAAGCTACCTGAGCAAACTCCAGCTCGAAAGCGAAGCCGTTGCGGACGGCGAGGCTCTTTTAGCCAAGCTCGAAAGAGCGTCGTATGACGTTATCCTGATGGATATCCATATGCCGAAGGTGGATGGAATCATGGCGACACGGATGATTCGGGCGCGTCGGGATCTAAAAAAACAACCTTATATCATCGCGATAACGGCCAGCGTCCTGCTGGAAGATAAAGCAGCCTGTCTGGAAGCTGGAATGAATGCCACACTTTCAAAACCAGTGACTCTTAGCCAGCTCGCGACCGCTTTGAATGCGGTGGCACAATCAGGGCGATCGATACTCACTCGAGATGATGTTTTCAATAATTTTGAGGGCGACGCTGATATTTTTGCTCAGCTTGTCCTCCTCTTTCATGAACAGGTCCCTAAAATCCACCATGGCCTGCAGGATGCAATAGATCGGTCGGATTTTCCGGCACTCATTCGTTTAGCGCATACCCTCAGGGGTTCGCTCTCGCTGTTTACGACAAGGCTTGCCGCTCCATGGGCTGAAGCAATTGAAGCGTCGGCTTATAAAGGCGATATCGAAAGCGTGCGGGCCTCGTTTCTAGCGTTGGTTCCTGAACTCGAAGAGCTTGCGCGACTTATGAACAAACCGCCCGTCTAACGGACGTGATCTTTGATAAAGTTTACGATTTGTCCTCATTTTTTTACATAGGCTTTCAACTTATTGCAGGAGCTACTTTTACCGCCAAGTGGAAACATCGAGTTCGGTCATGACACTTCTTTGAGATATTCAGGCATCAGGTCCCGTGGAGCCAAAAAGTGGTGCCCTGGTCAAACTCCTGCTTCTTCCAGCTTTTGCTCGCCTGATCTTCCCATCATGCTTTTAATTACTGACGTAAGTATCAGAAAACTCTCCAGGATCCTGGCTCATTTATGTTTTCTTTAGAAATGACGAACGTATCCCCTAATAAATGGGTCGGGCTTTGACCGTCTACGGTTTGTCATCTTAAAGGATCGTTATGAACCGGCTTTCTTTGACTCTTTTGAGCCTTTTTCTGGTATTCACTTCGAGTTCTGCCTTTGCGCTATGCTCGACCAATATTTGCAGCGCAGAGCTTCCGAATGATACGGATAACTATCTCACTGTGGGCCGCGTAAGTGTTCTCCTCCAGGGCTCTACGCATTGGACACAGGCGTATTCTAAAGATCTAAAGGATCCGAATCCGTGGGAAGGCCCTTGTGAGTGCCGTGAGGCGCAGAATCAGGAAGCCGCAGCCGGCCTCGACAACGAACTCTCCACACTTCGCCTAACTTATGATCATTATAACGTCGAATGTTTCGCTGTTCCGAGCTCAGGAGGCGCGCGCTCCTGGATCCTGTCAGGCCGTTTTAATGTGGGTGATACCGAGCGGTCCTATTACGAATGGGGTGCATTTTTCTGCGGGAATAATTCCTTCCGGTATAAATCTGCGACAGACCTTGTCGATTTTCGCTTCGAAACGGCGGCAGCTTTATTAAACGATGAAGATGGTGACGGGCTCGGGACTGGCGATGACCACTGTGATAACTCTCTGGCCGCTGGACCCAACTTCGGCTGGGATAGTCACCATTCAGGCGTTTTGCTTTTAGGCGATGATGCTGGTGAGCAACGTGGTTGTTTTGCGAGGAAGGAATGGCCTGCGCCAGAGACTCGCGGCCTCGCGATTCAGAAATCATGTACCGTTACGGTCTCGGCGAAAGTACCAGGAAAAACAGGAGCAAACGAAATTTTCCGAATGAACGGGTCGGGACCGGCCTTAGTGATGGGCGCTGGCGAAGACATCAAAACGGCCGCTCAAACAATCTATGATGTACAATATCGGAGCCAAGGTACAGTCTATGCGCATTGTTTGGATGCTACGATCTCCACAGGTTTCGTGACAAAACCTTATGGTCGGTCGTATGCAGAATGGCAAGCAGCTGGGTTGTGCGGAGGGGCTATGGAAACCGCTTCCCTTGAGTTTATTCCATTGACCCAAAACGAATCATTTGCTGTCAGTTGTGTGATCGACAATGATGCGGATGGCGATGGTGTTGCCAACGCAATAGACATGTGCCCCATGACGCCCGCGGGTACAGCAGTATTTCCTGAAACATTTAGTGATCAATCGCAGCGAGGCTGTCCTGTCTCCTGTGGTGCCGGTAACGAATATATAGGCGAAAGTTGTGTGCAAAGTTGTCCCGCTTCAGCGAGCCGGATCGGTGTCACCACGCAATGTCAGTGCTCTGACGGAACGAGCTTCGATCCGAACGTGGGCAATATTTGTGACGACCGGGATGAAGACAAGGATGGAGTGCCTTGGCCGCTCGATCTCTGTCCTCACAGTGCCTTTCCTTCAATCGTGGATGCCAACGGGTGTGAGCTCGATACGGACAAGGATGGTGTGCCTGATCGCCTCGATCACTGTCCATTAACGCCAGCAGGAACAAGTGTAGACTCGATCGGTTGCGGCCTGGATTCGGATGGGGACGGCATTGAAGATAGTCTCGAATACAGTGACGGCACCATCGATTGCCGAGGAACCTCTTTGAAAAATGCGGACGGAAGTGTGAATCAAGACTTAAATAAACAGGTGATTAGGAGCCGCAGCCTCTATAAGGGCAAATACCTCGGTTGTCTCATTCGTGATGTCGATGCGGATAACGACGGCGTACTAAACTCTCAGGATCTTTGTCCGGCGACGCCTGCGTTTGAAGCGGCAAGTTTGAGCTGTGAGACGGGGTCTAAAGTCTGTGGTTGTTCGGAAAGCGATCTCGATAGCGACGGCGATGGCATCCGGAACGCCGACGATCTATGTCCAACAAGTCCCGGCACCGTTGCCAACAAGGGCTGCTCTTTGGACGATATGAATGCCGTGCCCGCTAGCAACGTGTGCCCGGTACAAAGCCTTGATCAACTGACTCAGGATTTTTACAAGCAGATCGTCTTAAAAGGTCAGACTACTCCTTGCTCTGCGCCTCTGAACGTTATTGATCAAACCGGGCGATCTTATGGATCGGTCTGCAAAGGAACAGAAGGGTATTCAAGCTTCATGCTCGAAAAAAACATCAGCACAGCGGTGGTCGCAAATCCGGAGTTAAATGCGAGAGCTGAATGTTATGTGAGGAGCCATGCCGGTGCCTCGATACGAGCGGAATACATTTCCCCGCTTTATCAAGATCACCAAGTCAGGATCTGGAAAAATCGTGAGCTTCTCCAACTCCTTTCGGGCTCGCAAAACTATGCGTGTAAGGCGCTCCTCAACGACTACAACGTACATGTATCTTCGTATCACGGACTCATGGCAAGTCCTAAACAAACTCTAGGCGGTCACGATCGAAACGAGTCGGTCGAAATCTTTGGAGCGGGCGGCTTGGATGTTTCAGCAGAGGCCGCCTGTGCAATAGCGAGACCCTCTCCGGACAGCGATCCATCACACTTTTTGAAACTCTATCCATAAGGGGGATGACATGAAGAAGACTCTCGCAAGTATCAGTACGATCCTCCTCCTTTTAAGCGAACCGGCACAGGCCGCCGCTGATGGTTGGATGAATGTTTTTGTCACCGAAACCGCCGGAGCCGGTGGCTCTCATTATGACTATGTGATCCAGAATAAAAGCGATCTCCCTATTACGGCGATAGAATGGGGACGGCGTTCCGGTTGTCTAGGCGACCCTGTGCTTGACCCGGCACAGCTCGATGCCAGCACCTCGTTCAAAGCGCCGGCGGGGTTCGGGGCTAGTCTTAAAAGCGGAGAGAGCGGTGGCGTTTTAGTGCGTTTTGAAGGTCAGGGCGCAGGCCATCAATTGACCGGTTTCACTCTCGTTGGAAAATCGAATAATCCCTTACTCAATGCGGGTTTTGTCTGTATTTATAGGACCGACGCCAAAGTATGGCAGTACAAAGCCCCCATTCTGCACGATACTCAGGTGCCATTGTATAAGCTTTCTTTGAGTCCGTTAAGTTTTGAAGGGGATGGTGCATTTCACGTCATCACAGCAACGCTCTCAGGGAGTGACGACCAGGATACGTTGCCCGAAGTGAAGTTAACTTCGATTCGCTCCAGTCGATCCGACTTCTCAATCGGCAGCGAGGTTAAAGAAGCTTCCATCGGTACGGACGATCGAAGTTTTCAAATACTTGGCAAACCGGAGACCCTGACCGTCGAATATCAAATCACCGATGCGGCCGGAAACCAGGGTTTTGCAAGCGCGACTCTAACCGTTACGCAACCAGTGGACAGAACACCGCCAACACTTTCGGTTGCACTTAGCCCCGTTACAATCAAAGTCAGCAATAAGTTTGAGACCGTGAACGCAACTCTCACACTAAAGGACTTAGTCGACAAGGCGCCCACGGCGAAGTTGGTTTCTATAATCTCTGATGCCAATGATTTCTCTTTTGCAAAGGACGTGGCAAATGCGACGCTTGGGAAGGATGACAGAAGTTTTCGACTTCTAGCCAAGCGTACTGGCAATAAAGATCGAGTCTATAAAATAACTTACGAAGCAAGCGATGCGGCTGGCAATAAAACCAGTGTTACGCAAACAGTAACAGTGGTCGCTGAGCAAAAATCGCAACTCCAACACCTGATCGATCTCTTACTCGATTTGCTGAGGAGACTCCTCGCGCTGTTTCACTAAGATGACTTAACTGCACTTTTCTGAGGCGATGAGTGAATACAAAAAACCCGTATGATCAGCGGATCATGCGGGTTTTTTTAAGTGCGAAATCAGAGCGACTTCAAGAAATTTAACACAGCTTTACGTTGGTCAAGAGGAAGCTTTTTGAACGCCTCTTGGCTTTTTTGGGCTTCTCCACCATGCCACAGAATAGCTTCTTCAAAGCTGTGCGCGCGACCATCATGGAGGTAAGCGCTTCCCGGGAGGACAGTCTGAGAGAGACCAATACCCCAGAGGGGTTGGGTTCGCCACTCGCTACCGCTCGCTGCAAAATCGGGACGATGATCAGCAAGGCCTTCGCCCATATCATGCAAAAGGAGGTCGGTAAAAGGACTGAACGTTTGGTTGCGGAGGCTTACGATGGCGTAAGTGTTGCCGGTCGTGAGTTGGCTTTTATGGCAAGATTCACAGCCGATACTTACAAAAAGATTGCCGCCCGCATTGGTCGTTGCATCCCGAACTGTTGAACGAGCGGGAACTGCGAGTGTTTGTGCGTAGTAAGCCGTTTGAACGAGTGCATCGTTATTAATGTCGCTTGAACCGTTTACTTCAGGACGGAGAGGGTTGCTGACGCCCATATCTTCAGCCAAGGCGTTTGCCGTTTGGACGAGTACACTAGGGGCGGAGGCTTTCCAGCCGAAACGACCGATTGCAAGGGAACCTTTCACGGGATCCCAGACGCGGTTCAGGTGGCCTTTGATGCCGTCACCGTTTTTATCGGTCGGATCTTCAAGAGCCAAGAGTGTGTCGTCCGGCACGGCTTCCAAAAGTCCCAGGCCGAAAACTGGAGGGGTCTGACGAATCGACTTTAAAACGCCGGGTGTGTTCAGAAGAGCTTCGTTTACGCCTGTGAAGGTCTGAACAGGGCGACGCAGAATGTACGTTGTACCGTCCGGATACGAACCAGGAACGTCGACCCAAGTGAGCGTGATATGAGCTTCAGGCTGAACACCAAACGCACTGTAATCCTGGAGTTGGCCGCCGAGGCCAGGAACTCCTATCGGACCGTTGCCTGGAGAGGGAAGGCTGCCTGGGAACTGAGCAAGGGCGCTAGGGTCAATGCTAATGCGAGTCAGCATAGGGGAGCGTGCGCCTCCGTCATCGCCCATGAGAGAGCGTCCTCGGCCATTCAAAATATGGCAGCTTCGGCAGCTGACGTTGTTGAACAAGGGCCCAAGACCGGAATCGGCGCTCCCTGCTGTGGATTCGTAGACTTTATCAAAAAGGGCATCGCCGAGCGTATGAAGATTGAGTTCGTCATCATGCAAATTTGTAGCCGGGAAAGTGTAAGCACCCGACGTACGATTGCTAAGCGTTGCGTTGCCGCCGGCAGGCGGAAAATCAAGGGTGGATACCTCGGGGCCGGATTTGCTCTTATGCCCTCCGCCGCATGCGGCCTGGAATTGGAGTCCGCAAAATACGAGCCCAATCAAAATAATTTGAGAAACGCTTTTAGTAGGCATGATGATCTCGGCGTTAAATGTTTAAGGCAGTACGATGGCTCTGACTTCGGTATCAAGCAGGAGTCGTAAATCAGCACAGGCTCTAATCGCAGCGTCAACAGCCGGCTTCGCAGCGGGGTTATTGATGGAATTGCGGAACGGTTCAGGTATAGCGCCAATGGCGGTAATCGTACCGCTAATACTTGCTTTAACTTTGGCATCGAGATTGGCGTTACGGACTGCGACAAAGGAACTAAAGCTCGAGGTAGCGACCGTTGTGCCGTCGAGCGAGCCGTAATAAACGTTTTGTACGCTCTTGATATTATTTTGAAAATCGGCAAGAGAGTTGTAGCTGAACTGGCTTTCGACCGAGTCGGCGTCGCCCGATGTTGCAGGCCCCGCGATCTTGGTTCTTCCGACTTCCGAAGCAATGCCGACCATCGCGTTTAAGAGCTCTTCGACCGCATCATGAGTCGATGCATAGGCCATGCTCCCGGTGCCTCCAGTTTTAAGAGTGTTTGCGTAGTTGGGTGCTGCCGTCGTCCAATCATTTGCCAGCGCCGTTGTGATATGAGCGTGATTATCCGTAAGTCCTTTAAGATAGGAAATCTCGTCGGCTGTCACTTGAGTCGCATTGGTTTTGCTTTGCGTATAGCCCCAGTAAATAAATTCAATCGCATGGAAACCTTTTACGCCGGCATCCTGTGAGTCGATTGTTACAGGTGTTGCCGCGTTGATTGCGATGTTCGCCGTGAGCTTTTCGTGATCCAGGGGCCATGAATCCATCTTAGGATCGTAGGAGTTTTGCTCAACCGGTCCAAACAAGAAGGCTTCGCTCTGTTCCCACGGAATACGAGCTGCTGTCCAGGCTGCGCGCGCCGCCGTGAAATTCCCCTGGGTTGGTGCGGCGGCGAATGCATCAGAAGCTGCTTTCATAGCTAATGATTTGGTCGCCAGGTCCTTATAGGTCGGAACAATCACAGCATCGGTAACCTGCTTGATGATGGCCGTCTGCTCCGAGGCGAGGGCGGGATCCGACGCATTGCTGTGTCCGTTGCTCGACGATCCGCCGCACGAAGCCATCAAGACCAGACCTGATCCAAGGACAAGATGTTTGCAGAATTTATTCATTCGTTATTTACCTTTTACTCTTGGTTAAAACATAAACGAGGTGTTGATACGGACTTCATCTTCAGCACGGAGATTTTTCGAGACGAAAGTGCGGCGTGCTGTGTCTATTTTTATGATAACTGACTTTGCAAATTGATAATCGGCTCCCAGAGTCCAGACGCGTCGATCAAAGCGATCAACATCGGCTTGACCAGGGGCAGGCTTATCAATCGTATCGTACTGCTCATAGCGAACAAAAGGCGTTATGCGGTCATCCGACTCATAACCCACGAATGAGTAACCGGCTTCGGCCCAGGCTGCGTAAGCGCGCTCTGCGACAGCACTGCGGAGTATCCCCACATACTTGGTCGAAAGGTTTGCGTTTCGGGCGTTGATTTCCGCTGCATTTTTAATTTTGCCCTGCAGCGCTGAGGCGAGGAGTCGAATTTTGTCCCATTCCCCAGCGGCTTCCCAGGCGATGAGAGTCACAGGTGCTTTCACGTAAGGACAGGGTGCTACATTATTCACAGCATCTGCATTCACAGAGGATGATGCGCACTTCTTCACAAGATCGGACTGAGGACGGTTGCGCGAAGTTTCGCCATAATACAGGGAAAACCCGGTATCAAGGCCAGGGATCAGGCGCGTGGACCATCGGGCTACAAAAGCCGGGTCGGTTGCTTTTGAGCTCATGAATTTCTGCTGAAATCCGCCGACGATAAATTCCTGAGAACTGAATCCTGTGGAGTCCAATCCATTGACGAGCTGGAGAGCGTAGGTATTAAGTGGAGTTTTGTAAGCGTAATCAATACCGATCTCCGACCAGTTGTTCGGAATGATATGCGATTCGCTCTCGGGGCGCACTGCACCTAAAAAATCGAGTGGATCGTGATGATCGGGGAGCAGTCCCAGGGCCACAGGGAATTTGCCGATACGAAGGCGATGGTTGCCGAGGCTTTTTTCGAGGAAAAGGTTTTCAAAAGCAACTTCGCCGCCTTTTTCCACATCGTTTTCGTACTCTCCACCTTCCTCATACTCAAGATCGACTGCTGAGCCGGTACCGCCGTGTTCTATCTCGAGCTCCGCCTCTAACTTAAAGCCTCGAGCCAGCTCAGCCTCGAGTTCAATTGCGAAGCGAGTCATGTCGAGATCAACACGCTGGTCACGCTTTGAGCCACGCGTCGATGCACGTTGGTTTGGACCGAAGTCGGAATACTTATAAATAATTTCACCGTAGCCGGAGACTTCGATTTTAGGTTTATAGCCCGGCTCTTTGGCCTCATCTTCTGTAAGCTTGGTAGTATCAAGCTTCTCGTGTGCGGTATCGGTCTTCTCTTGAGCGTGAAGGGCGGCAGGGATGACGCCCGTCGACAAGGCCAGAGAAAGGGAGAGATTTTGGAACCTAGCTTTGCTCAAGTACATTCAAGGATCCTTTGGTATCAAGGCGTCTAAAGCTCAGTTAGCTCAGTTAGCTCAGTTGAGGGGTGCGTTCACCAAGCTGAATCGACGCAAATTCGGCTCCACATCGATAATGATAACGATTCTTATTAGAATTATCCTCTTATAGAAAGAGAAATGTACAGAACAATCCAAGCACCTGAAATTGTAGATTTAATATAATTAGTAGTCGATTTGGGTTAATAACCGCGGCGATTTATCGCTAAGTCCGCGTCACGGCTCCCTTTAATGCTCTTATCCCATGGAATTTCTTATGACCTCGGCTTACACTGACGTGATCATTTACGAAAAAGGAGTCAGTTTATGAGAATTGCGAGCGCTGCCCTCTTATTTTTAGGTTTGGCCATGAACGCGCATCCAGGCTATGCGGTCGAAACAAAACTCACCTGTTCTGAAGTTGCCGCTACCGAAACGAAATGCAAAGAATATGACGCTGAAACGGCGAAATGCGACGCGGAAGTGGGTGTAGTCGTCAAACAAAAAGTGGACGCCGCTAAAACCGCTGCGGACGAATGCAAAAAGAAAAACGGCATGACATATGTTTTGAAGTGCAAAAAAGAGCTGGCTGCATCAGCGAAGGCTATCAATACTCCCAAGCAGGTCGCAGGTAGCCCTATTGAAAAGGAACTGGCGGCAAAGCCAGACAGCGCCTGTGCAAAATCAGCGAGCCTTGGCGCAGCAAACATGGTCTGCAAAGGTCCGAAGAAAGTTTTGGAAGCCATGCAGCGCAACTGTATCAAAGACACAAAATAACCCGTGACTGATCATCAAGGGCCTCGCCTTTTCCATGAGAAGGCGAGGCCTTGATCTATAAAAGATCGTAGAAGTATCTGGGCAATTGGTCCATATTATGGGTGCATTTCGCAGGGAAAGGACACCCGCTCCATGACATTAGAAACGGAAGAGGACCTCGTCGGTCTCAAGATTATCGGCCGCATAGTGGCGAACTGCCTACAGATCATGGGCAAACACATCGAGCCGGGCATGACCACCTTAGAACTCGACGCCATTGGTGAGCAATACCTCGCAGAGCAAGGTGCCCAATCCGCTCCGCGGCTCGTCTACAAATTTCCAGGAACGACATGCATCAGCATTAACAATGAAGTTGCTCACGGAGTTCCCGGACCACGGGTCATTCGCGCCGGAGATATGGTTAACATCGATGTTTCAGCAGAAAAAGACCGGTATTTTGGAGACACAGGCGGGTCTTTTATCGTGCCGCCGGAAAACAAAGTGAAAAGGCACCTCTGCGACTCTACGCGCAGGGCTCTGGAAGCGGCGATGCTCGTTGCGCGCGCTGGTCAGCCTCTAAACGGAATAGGACGCGCCATCGAAGGCGTCGCCTCCCATCACAAACTCACCATTATTCGCAACCTCGGGAGCCACGGGGTGGGGCGTGCTTTGCACGAATCTCCCGAATTCATCCCGCCGTATTACGATCCCAAAGACAAACGCATGTTGAAAGAAGGCATGGTGATCACCATTGAGCCCTTTTTATCAAACGGCGCAACCAACGTCGACGAGGCGAAGGATGGCTGGACGCTTTTCACCGCATCCAAATATATTTCTGCGCAATATGAGCACACAATGGTCATAACCAAGGGAGCTCCGTTGATTATGACCCTGGCTGATGCAATGTAAAGTAAAGGCTCTCAACTCGCCGTTGTTTTACCGCCCAGTATGGAGATGATTTCGCCCCTTACATAACGGCTGTCTGCGTTCGAGGCCAAATACACATATGCGGGCGCAATTTCTTCCGGCTGTGCTGGCTTTTTGTAGGGAATACTCGCGCCAAACTTTTGGAGGTCTTCAGCTGATGTATCGGACGGATTGAGCGGAGTCCAGATTCATTGTCATCAAAAGAATGGAATGCGGTACTGATGCAAAAGGAGCACCACTCTTGCCCGGACCCGGACGCTACCAAAAGGTTGTTCGATTCTTAAAACCTGCTTTTTCCTCAGTAATTCAGGACACCTTTGAGTTCTTCAATAACCAGCGACCGAGCAGGTTGAGAAGGGCCGACTTCGCCACAGGCTTGGACAGATAGTCATTCATGCCTGCGTCTAAGCACTTTTCTTTGTCGCCTTTATGGCGCTCGCCGTAAGGGCGATGATGGGAACCTGCTGATGGCTTAACGAAGCTTCGGCCCGGATCATGCGTGTCGCTTCATATCCATCCATTTCAGGCAGTTGACAATCCATGAGAATCAAATCATCGAGCCTTTTACGGTCAGTCACATCGCGGGCGATACCGGTGCGATAGCTCTCCCCGTTCCATTCACCTTGGGAAAGGATGTGTTCTATGAAACGGCGATCGCCATTCTTTTTGACAATCCCAATCTCAATTGGACGTCCGATATCGTCATTTTCGGTCTTCCTGCCGAAGATACGTTCGAGTGTGTGACCTATCATTTCGTGCGCATCGTAACCGAAAGTTTGGTTGCTCCGGTGTTCCACAAAACAATTTGAGCATTTTTATCTGTCACGATAATTGCATCTGAGATTGATTCAAATACTGTGTTGAAAAGCATATACAAGCCGAATCCTCACCATGCAAAGCCTTCTGGCTCTTTTATAAATGCCCAAACGCCAATCGACAGTATGGTACATAAGCTTAGCTCCCCGCCTTAAGTATCTGAAAATATATGGCTTAAATTAATAAACCAGCTTCAGCAAAACGGACTGGGAAAGGGGTGGTGGTCTGGTCTTGTGTATTTTGATAAAAAAGGAAGAATACCGGTTTTTTGCCTTTTTAAATCAAATCTATTCCGACAAAAAGTTTGCCTCTGAGATAATCTAATTTTGGTTAGAGAAGGTGTTCACACCGAGCAGAAAGATTTTGATATGGAAAAGACTGAGTCATTTCATCATAAAAATCGTTTCACAGGTCCTTTCGAGGTTTTCGATTCTGATCACCTCGCGCCTTTTACGCAAGCTCGACAGAGTGAGGAGTCAGTAGGCGCGCTTCATGAGTTGATTGCATCGCAGGCACGATTGATTGAAGAACTCACCGCTAGCAAATGTTGGTACGAAACGACATTCAAAAGTATTGGCGACGGGGTCATTGCAACGAGTGCAGATGAATCAATGACGATAGAGTTCATGAATCAGGTAGCCGAAGAACTCACCGGCTGGAAATTCGAAGAAGCCTGCGGTAAACCAGTGCGTGATGTGTTTCAGATCTTCGAACTTGACACGCTTGAGCCATCTACCTTCAATCCAGTCAAACATGTCCTCAAGGCCGAATGCAATATTAGGCTTGTTGATCCAGTGTTGCTCGTGTCAAAGGACGGCAACCAGTATATTATCGAAGACAGTGCAGCGCCTATGCTGTCGGCCGGGCGTAAATTAGAAGGCGTGGTCCTTATTTTTCGGGATGCAACCGAAAAATTCCGATTGGAAGATGTGCAGAAGAAGCTCCTGATCAATGCTGAGAATGCGCGTCAGGAACTCGCCGCATTTTTCATGCAGGCTCCGGCACCGATGGCTATACTCTCGGGTCCTGATCATGTTTATACACTCGCTAATCCCCTCTATATTGATTTCATTGGCCGCGATCCTCTGGGGAAACCTGCACGCGAAGTCTTCAATGAGGCGGAAGGCACGGCTTTTTTCAGCAAACTCGATGGCGTCTACAAAACCGGCGAACCCTATATTGCCAAAGAGCTGGAGCTTAAACGTGATCTGTCTATCGGGCGACCAAATGATCTCTACGTTAACATCAACTGTCATCCCTTTCGTGATCTTTTCGGGACTTTAAAAGGCATTCTGGTCTTTTTCCAGGAGGTCACTGACCAAGTCATGGCACGCAATGCGATCAGTGAAAGCGAACGGTATTTCCGGAGCTTGGCCGAGACGCTGCCCCAGATTATCTGGACTGCCGATCCGCGGGGTGTCGTCAATTACACCAACGGCCAATGGAAAGAATATGCCAACGTTTTTTATCCTGCCGATTGGTTAAGCTACGTTCATAAAGACGACAGCTCGAAAGCAAAACAGGCCTGGGAACACTCTATAAAAACCAGCAATCCCCTTGAGGTCGACGTGAGACTGCGAAGTCGGACGGGCGTGTACCGCTGGTTTTTATTAAGAGCGACTCCGACCAAAGACAAACAAGGTCGGGTTTTGAACTGGTGCGGATCGGCCACCGATATTGAAGAACGTAAAAATGCAGCAAAAGAGTTGTCCGATGCGAAAAGCGAGGCGGAGCGAGCGAACGCCACAAAAAGCGCGTTCCTAGCGAACATGAGCCACGAGATCCGCACGCCTCTCGGCGCGATACTAGGATTCACCGAACTCCTTAGGGACCCGAAAACAGGCGAAGAGGAAAGGCAGGGTTATCTCGATATAATCAGTCGCAACGGCAAGGCTTTGACACGGGTCATCGATGATATCCTTGATCTCTCAAAGGTCGAGGCGGGGCATCTCGCCATAGAAAGAATGCCGTTTCGCTTGCCTGATCTTTTGAGCGAAATCACGTCGCTCTTCAGCGAAACCGTCAAAGCGAAAAATCTCTATCTTATGCTAGCTATCGATCATAACGTACCGACACTTGCTCTTTCCGACCCAGCCAGGCTGCGTCAGATTTTGATCAATATCATCGGTAACGCAGTGAAATTTACCAGCTCTGGGGGTATAAAGGTTCATGTCGCTTCTCAGCCCACAGGTCCTGGCAAGGCACGCATCACCATCGCGGTTTCGGATACGGGACCGGGCCTCATGAGATCCCAACAGAAAAAACTGTTTCAGCCTTTTACCCAAGCTGATAATACAACGACGCGAAAGTATGGGGGAACGGGCCTAGGGCTTGCTTTGTCTCGTCGATTGGCACAGGCTATGGGCGGAAATATCGCGATTTCTGAGTGCAAACTGAGGCGAGGTTGTACGTTTCAAATTACTGTCGAGGTCGGAATGCCGGCGAGCGAACCGAATCGCGAAGTCAATGAACGTGTTTTTGTACAGGATAACGAATGTGTTTCAGAACACATGCAGGATGACGACAGTGCCAAATTCATGAATGGAACTTCAGTTCCTGATAAAGATTTCCACGTCGCCGAAGATTTAAAATCAGTGCCTGAAACAGCTCCTTTCGGAACTTTGTCAGGATCGCGTGTTCTCTTGGTTGAAGATGCTATCGACAACCAAATTTTGATCAAACGTATTTTGGCAAAACGCGGAGCAAAAGTAGAGGTGGCGAATAATGGACTGGAAGGTGTGGAGAAGGCCCTCGCTGGCGATTATTCAATCGTCCTGATGGACATTCAAATGCCCGTAATGGATGGTTATCAGGCGATCAGAAAACTGCGCTCCCTGGGCTATCACGGGATCGTGTATGCGTTGACGGCGCATGCTATGGCGGAGGAACGCAAAAAAACCCACGAAGCGGGTTACGATGGACACTTGACCAAACCTCTTGATACGGAGACTCTTGTGCAGACGGTTAGGAATTATACGGCATGAGTCTTCGAAAAAAAAAGTCAGAGCGCTGCTCTCACTGTCTGATGCGCGTCGAGCTTTGCATTTGCTCATCGATTCCCAGTCTTGATCTCGCAACGCGACTCGTTGTTGTGATGAGTAAGCGGGAGTTGATTACGCCTACAAATACAGGGCGCCTTGCGTCGCAAGCGCTCACCAACAGCGTGGTTCTGGTCAGTGGCGATCAAGATCGGCCCTTTCATCTGCTCGAGCATTTGATGCCCGACCGACCCAGCATCGTTCTTTATCCCAGTGAGGGGGCAACTGTTCTCACCGAGGAATGGATCAAAACACTCGCGGCGCCTGTGAATCTGATTGTCCCCGATGGCAATTGGCGTCAGACGAGCAAGATGGTAAGACGGGTCCCCCATATGTCCGAATTTCCCGTTGTAAAGGTCGGTTTGAGCGGTGATTCCCAATATAAGGTGAGAAAAGAAGCTAAGCTTGAAGGACTCGCGACTATCGAAGCGATAGCCAGAGCCCTTGGCGTACTTGAAGGTGCTGCGGTTCAGAAACAACTCGAGCAACTTCTAGATCTCATGGTATCGAGGACGATGGCAAGTCGTGGTGTTCAAGTCGCAACCATCTGAAATCTTTTCAAATATTTGGCTGTTAAGCTGCCTTTGGCCTGGGTGAGATCGAGCGGCGATCCTACTCCCACCACCTGTCCGCCCTCATCTCCGGCGCCTGGCCCCATATCGATAACCCAATCGCTTCCTGAAACGACACGCATATCATGCTCGACAACGATAACGGTGTTACCCGCAGCCACAAGACGCTCGAGCTGCGCCATCAGACGCTCAACATCAGCCGGGTGGAGGCCGGTCGTCGGTTCATCCAAAACATAGAGAGTATCCCCGCGATTTATTCTTTGCAGTTCCGTTGCGAGTTTGATGCGCTGGGCTTCGCCGCCGGAGAGCTCGGTTGCGGGTTGCCCTAAACGAAGATAACCCAGGCCCACTTCGCGAAGAATACCCAGGGCGCGATTGATATGACCCACTTCCGAGAAAAACTCAAAAGCGGCATCCACGGTCAAGCGCAAAACCTCTGCTATATTTTTATCTTTGTAAGTAATTTCCAGAGTTTTTTGATTGTAGCGAGAACCTTTGCAAACAGGGCAGGGCGCGTAAACACTCGGAAGGAAAAGGAGCTCGACCATGACAAACCCTTCTCCTTCGCAATTCTCGCAGCGCCCCTTGGCCACGTTAAATGAAAAGCGGCCGGCGTCGTATTTGCGTGATTTGGCGAGTTTGGTGGCTGCAAAAAGTTTGCGAACATGATCAAACAGGCCGGTGTATGTCGCTAGGTTAGAACGGGGCGTGCGACCGATGGACTTTTGGTCCACTTGCACAAGGCGCTTGATGCCTTCCATCCCGCTCGTGATGTGGCCCGATAAAGTTTCGACAGTCGTGCGCTCGAGTTCTTCGCCTTCCTCCTCTTCAACGTTTAGGGTTTGACCCAATTTCCCAGCCACGAGTTCAACAAGGACCTGGCTTACCAAAGTCGATTTTCCCGATCCTGAAACACCGGTGACACTCGTTAAAACACCGAGTGGAAATGAAACGTTCAAATGCTGCAGATTATTGCGCGTAACGTCGCTCAGCTTCAGCCACCGAGTCGGGCGCCGACCCGAGGGAACCGGGCGAACATGATTCCCGAAAATAAAACGCCGGGTCTGTGAGGCTTCGATGTTTTTCAGTCCATCTGGGGGACCACTGTAGAGCACATGTCCGCCCATCTCACCTGCGGCTGGACCAACATCGACGATCCAGTCGGCATGATGAATAACATCGATCTCATGTTCGACCACAAAGAGAGAGTTTCCGGAGGCCTTGAGTTTATCAAGGGCTCTCAGTAAGGCTTCGGTATCGGCGGGATGAAGTCCAGCCGAAGGCTCATCAAGAACGTAGACAACGCCGAACAGGTTGGAACGGACCTGAGTCGCCAGTCTTAGTCTTTGGAGTTCGCCCGGCGAAAGGGTGGGTGTGCTTCGCTCTAATGAGAGATAACCGAGACCGAGATCAAGCAACACACTCAATCGGGCTAAGAGATCGTCGGCAATACGTTTGGCGACCATAACCTGCTCGGGATGATCAATCCCCATTTTTTTGAGAGAAGGAGCCGTTCCTTCCGCAAAAGGCCTGAAGATGGCATCGAGGCGTTTAAGAGGTAATGCCGACATATCTGCAATATCAAGTCCAGCGAAGGTCACGGACAACGATTCTTTTCGTAGACGTTTCCCTTTGCACTCCGGACAGGCGCTGCTGATCATGTAGCGCGCGACGCGTTTTTTCATCAAAGGGCTCTGCGTGTTGGCAAAAGTACTGAGCACATAACGCTCGGCGCTCGAGAAATTGCCGATATAGCTCGGTTCCTCTTTGCGTTTTATGGCTCGTTTGACTTCGTCACTTTCGAAACCGGCGTATACGGGGACGGCGGGCTGATCCTTAGTGAAAAGGATCCAATTTCTATCTTTTTTTGCCATGTCCTTCCAGGGCGTATCAATGTCATAACCTAAAGTGACGAGGATATCACGCAGGTTTTGGCCATGCCATGCCGGGGGCCATGCTGCAATTGCTCGCTCTCTTATCGTTAAGCTATCGTTTGGTACCATCGATTTTTCTGTCACTTCATAAACGCGGCCGAGTCCATGACAGTGAGGACAGGCGCCTTCGGGTGTGTTTTGCGAAAACGATTCGGCATAAAGCAAAGCCTGCTTCGGCGGGTAATGACCGGCCCTGGAATAAAGCATACGCAGAAGATTTGATAAGGTGGTGACGCTCCCAACTGACGACCGGGTCGTCGGGGAGCCCCGCTGTTGCTGAAGAGCCACAGCGGGTGGAAGGCCGTCTATCTCATCCACTTCGGGGACAGCCATTTGATTGAAGAGACGCCGAGCGTAGGGAGAAACCGATTCCAGATAACGCCGTTGCGCCTCAGCATAGAGGGTCCCGAAAGCGAGCGACGACTTGCCAGATCCCGACACTCCCGTAAATACAACAAGAGAGTCGCGGGGAATATCAACATCCACGTTTTTGAGATTATGTTCGCGAGCCCCGCGGACAATCACATATCCTGGTTTGGGCGTTGAAGGTTCGGCTTTTGATACCATATGATGTCCTTACTAAGCGTGTGGCATGAGTAGCTAGGGATCCTTATGCATCGCCTATGCCGTTTCATTCCCAAATGACTCGAGACGAGGATTTCTGAGAATTATAAGTCAGACCAGCCCTAGGATTTCGTTTTTGTTCTAAGAAGCTTTATACTCTTTCGATGCTCCAAACTTATTCTCTTCGAGGTGCTTTATGAAAACTGTGCAGACCTATTTCACAGAAATACTCACGGAAGATGACGGGGAACTCTTTGAAAGCATGAAACTCCATGAACAAAAAGAAGAGGGTATTTACCTTTATCGCGGCGAAGCCCGCCGTGACGCCCATGTTGCGGAACTCGAAAAGATTATCAAAGCCTCGCCCAAGTATGCGCGGAAAACGATCAACGTCTTTAAAAACCCCTGAGTTCTGCGATCCTGCGTCATAGTGTGCTTGGGTGAATCTATGACGCGAACATTTCTGGCGAACTCCTTGCATAGATTTTAATGCGGGCGGAGAGATCTGCCTCATCATGCAAACAAATCTTTCAAAGGAGCCCGTTATGTCGCAACCTAGCTATCCCCATACCCAAGAACTACCTCATGGAAAATTTCGTGCATACAACCTGTCTGATGAAACACCAAGGCGAACAGGTGCTGACATGGCTGCTACAGATATGGAATCGGTGGATCATGATATGGCTCCATCTGACGAAGCACCTCCTGAGAGTCATGCTAACCTTTCCGATGCAGGGCAAGCTGAACGTCCCGATACCACCGCCGTGAATAAAGATTCTGTAATACGAAAAGAAAACGAGCCAGGGCCAGGCGTTCCACATTGATGTTTAAAAAATTATGTCGTGATACGAGATGGGGCTATTTTAAAAAGCCCCGTTTCGGTTGCGGGCCGTTAATCGAATGTGATAGTTTGCCATAATTCTCAACGAAATTCGGAGATTATTATGCGCAACCTGCAGAGGTTTTTATCCTTTGGAGTCAAGTTCCTTTTGATCTTGTCAATCGTGCAATGTGGACGTTCCCCTTCCAACAGACCCACGTTTAGAGCCTCTTTGCCAAGCGGAACGCAGGTAAGTCCTGGTACGGATGCTGGAGGAGTCGTCACTGCAAATCTCAATCCGAGTTCGACTCAGGCGCAGCTTCTGAAAGGAAGCTCCTCGAGCAACGTCGCGAATGTTTCGGTCGCTTTTCCTGTTGGCAGTCTCGCTCTTGCATCGAGCATTTCGATGAAAGAAGGTGCGGCACTCAGTAATGATCTATTGCTCGGCGAGCTGTCCTTGACTACGGCTCAGGTGTCCAAG
Organism: Oligoflexus sp.; assembly: GCA_014378195.1. Classification (GTDB taxonomy): domain Bacteria; phylum Bdellovibrionota_B; class Oligoflexia; order Oligoflexales; family Oligoflexaceae; genus Oligoflexus. Next base: position 241,103 of record JACMOC010000061.1, read on the forward strand.
AGTGGTGCCGCGGTCGAGATCATGTCTTCTACACCTATGGATCTCAAAAAACCGATGATACTTGCTTTGCCACTGCCAACGGGCCTCTCACTGACTGTGTCTCCGGATACACTCAGAACGCTTGGTGTCGTTTATCGAATCCAGTCGCAGGAGACGGGCGAGAACATTGTTGGCTATGTTCCGGCTACTGAGCTCTTGATGGATGCCAACAATAACATCCTTTATTCCAGCAAATATTTTGGATGGTTTCAGGTTGTCGTCTTCGATCGGGAAGTTGCCCGGACTCAAAAAGAGGCAACGATCAGCCTTCACCAGGGCATCGAAATCGTTTTGATAGGAACTATCATGCCAAGCTGTGGCAAAGCGGATCTTGGTCGGACAGTGTATGTACAAGACCTCACTCAATTTCAGTACTGTGCAGTTGACGGTTGGAAAGTCATCGATTTGCAGGGACCTACGGGTCTAACGGGGCAAACCGGTGCAACCGGAACCGGTCTCCAAGGGCCTTCTGGTTCTAACGGAGTTGATGCTCCCGTCATGTATTTGAAAGATAAAAACTCGGCCAATACTGGTTTTTTTCTGTCGCTCTCAGGGACCAATGCTCTTATTGATATTGGAACTTCCTCGACGACTGTCGGTATAGTCGGCGTAAGCTTTATCACCAACTCCGTCAATCCATCCTGTGCTGCTGGTCTCGCTTGTGATCAACCTGTGTATTATAAGACCAGCACTTGTACTGGTGCTGCTTACTTTGCTGTGACGCCTATACGCAATGCCGTTGTGATTTCGGGTACGAGCTATTTCCGTGCATCCGGATCCGAATCCGCTGCCAGCAACGGAACGATCTCATACAGGCGTGATCCGACGGGAACGTGTACGGCTTCGGCTATTTCAAGTGCAACCTATAATATCAGCACATCGTATACGACGACTTCAACCCTTTACACTCCATTAGGCCCTTACTACCTTGGATTATAATCGATTATCCCAAAGACTCATTACCGCCGCGATTTTTATCGCGGCGGTTTTTGTCCCTATTTTCATAAAAATGCGGGCTGTTTCGATTCCTATGCCTTTTCAATTGATAGGGTATCCTGCGCTCGCACTCGATGGCTTTGCCTGGTACAAGTCGCTTGCGCTTATCGCGAGTGCTACGGTTGCTTTGATCGGGCTTGCTCTCCACCGCCCCGTAAAAAGCCGAACTGATTGGGTATTTTTGGCTCTCGCGGGTTTAGCGCTGCTTTCCAGTGTATTCAGCCCTTTTCACGATCTAAACCTTCTCGGCGTCCCCAATCTATTTGAAGGTGTGTTCACCGGTGTTGCTTTTTTTGCGATGGCGATCGCCGGTTCTCGAGTGTCGCCTCGATTTGCACATTCCGTTTTGCCGTTTGGATTAGCAGTGACAATGGTCATTGTTACTGCAATCGGGCTCGGGGAGATCTCAGGGAGACAGCTTTTAAATATTCCCTGGATCAATCATCTTCTCTTGCAAGGTCCGCTTGGTTCTATTGCGATGTACGAAGCCGGCTTTGGAGCCGCGTCGGCACCCTTTGGGAATCCAAACTATGCCGGTCTCTTCGCAGCTTTATTATGGCCTTTTTTTGTAGGTCGTGCGGTCGTTTCCAAAACGATTCGCGGCACAACTTTTTTTAGCATTATTGGTGGGGCAGCTTTGATTGAGCTCCTGGCGAGCGGGAGTCGCGGTGGATTGATCGGGGCTTCGATCGCGCTCGGAGTGGGGGCGATCATTGTTGGTGTTCGGATCAGACCGCGGTGGAATCTCGTTCTGATTCTTGTCATCACGCAAGCCCTTGCCTACTCCATCCTGAATATCGTTACCCCCGGACGCGCGGCCGAGCGTGTTGCTACTCTTCCCGTGGAGTTTAGGGCTCCCAGTTTTCAAGCCCCTAGCCCCCTGCTGGAGGCAGCACCCAAAGCGGACTATACAATTAAGCGTATTCAGGTCAAAACGGGGCGTTTAAGGGTGGAAGGCACTGGACCCAAAGGCGTTTGGGGTCTCTTCGTTGAACGTCAACTGCGATCCATCAAGTTTATGGACCTTTCGTTTCGTCCTCTCCTTTTTCAGGTAGGACCGGGTGAGAAAATAACTCTGCTCGATTCTCACTATGCAGGCTTAGAACTGGCCCTTCACGATGCGGGAGTATTTCGTGTCCTGACTTTGAACCATATGGATGTTGCAATCACGAACTGGGGTTTTCGGATCGGACGGCTTGGATCGTTTGTAACTCCGGTTGCCGCAGAGAGATTTCCATTACCCTTTTCGGATCAGGCCTTCGATATGCGCGGTTTTATTTGGTCTTATTCCATTCCTCTCTTAAAACACACTCTTTTGCTGGGGCGAGGACCTGGCGCTTTTCCCTTTGAATTTCCAAATAATGATCCCATTGTGATGAGTTCATCATTTGGACTTGAGAGCATAGTTGATAAGCCCCACAACTTTTATATTTCCTTCGCTTATACTTATGGCGTTGTTGCGTTATTGCTTTTGCTTGGCGTTTATTCTTACTACGTGGTCCGGGTTGTCAATCGCGTAGCCTATGGCGGAACCCATGAAGTTGCCATTTTAATGCCTTATGTTCTCGGCTTCATTGGCTTTGTGATCACAGCCATATCAGTCGACAGCACGGTGGGCGTATCTTCGCCTTTTTGGGTTATGCTCGGCATTGGTCTCAGTCTGGTTTCCAACAAAAGAAAGGTCGCCACAGACCGCATTCAAGCGTCCAGTGACGACCTTCAAAACAGCTCTATTTTTTAATGAGAAGGCGTTGGCGGAGTGGAGTGGGTAAGCAAAAATTCCACGCGGCGGTTTTTCGCCCAATCCGCTTCCGTCTGTCCAAACGCAACCGGTTTGGTTTTGCCAAAACTAATGGAATCAAGTCGCTCCTCTGGAATGAGAATGAGGGCGAGATATGTGCGGACGGCATCCGAACGATGCTTGCCAAGCACAAGATTGTAGTCAGCGGATCCGCGGCTATCACAGTGGCCTTCGATCGTAAGTTTCGTATCGGGATTGTTTTTCATGTACCGCGCGAGGGCGTCAAGCTGGGCTTTGCCTCCCGGCGTTAAGTCCGAAGAGTCATAATCAAAATAAACAATTTCTGCATGAAAATTGATTTTGCCGGTTTTCTGATCGACCGAAAAGTCCGTGGACTCGCCCAGGGGTGCAAGAGTGTTCGGCGCAAAACCAAGGTAAATCGGCCCTTCGGAATTTTTCCGTTTCGTCTTGGGTGTCATGGAATCACGGAGAAGTTGTGCGTTTTGAATGGCTTGAATGGGATCGTCGAGATTTAGCGACTCAGTCGTGCACGCGCCTAACGAAAAGGCCATAGTTCCGGCACAATACATCGCCATTATATATCGCTTGAAACTCATGCCGGGAACCCTTCATCCTTGGAACTTTAGAAACGTATTGTCTCTTATGCAAGCCTTGAGCCCCAGGCTTTTCAGCGTAATCACTGAGGAAAATGCGGAGGCCGGATGCTAAAATTCCTATCTAAGGCATTCCCTGTCAAAACCTGCGACACTCTCCCTGAGACCTGCTATAATCAGGATTTCACGCTGAAAATAAAGGACGCGCATGCCAAGCTACGACGTTGAATGCCGGTTTTGTGGCTTCGAAGATATTGCTGTTGTATCGATTCAGGCCTTGGATGCCTGGGATCGTGACGCTGTTTGTCCGGCCGCTGATTGCGGCGGAGAAAAAGGTGATTTTCGGCGGGTCCTTCGCAAGGCGCCAGCAGGATATGGCGGCGCAAAAGCTACGGCCAAATCTCAGAGTTCTCAAAAGGCTGATGCCCGCTCTCGTTTTGTCACATCAGGGGCAAAAGATGACATGAGGCATAAAGAATCGAAAACTCGGGATCGTGATCAGGTGGCAGCAGCCGTCGAAAATGTTCGCAAGGGTGCCTTTGAAGGCTTCTGACTTAAGGGTATTGACGTTGACGCCACTAGACTCGGAAATTAGTATTTAGTCTCACCATTTGGATGTGGGGCTCTCATGAATTTAATCGAGACTTTGCAATGGCGTTATGCCACGAAAAAAATGAGCGGCAAACCTGTCGCAGCTGATAAAATAGAACGCATCCTTGAGGCCACGCGACTTGCCCCCACTTCAAGCGGGCTTCAACCCTACGAGATTCTTGTTGTCACAAATCCCCAGGTAAAAGCCGAGATCCAAAAAATCGCTTACAATCAGCAGGTCGTCACAGGCTGCTCCCATCTGCTCGTTTTTGCAGTGTGGGATCATTATACAGTCGAACGCATCAACGCAATGTTCGACCTGACCAACGAAATCAGGGGCTTCAAAAACGAAGGCTGGGAAAGTTACCGTCAATCCTTGCTGAGTACCTATCCGAAACGCGATAGGGAGGAAAACTTCCAGCATGCAGCGAAACAAGCTTATATCGGCTTCGGTATTGCAATCACGGCCGCTGCCCTGGAAGGCGTGGATTCAACACCAATGGAGGGTTTTGACGCGAGCGCCCTAGATGAACTCCTGAAGCTCAAGGAAAAAGGGCTTCGTAGCGCTATAATGTTGCCTCTGGGCGTGCGAGCCGAAGAAGGTGATTGGCTTGTGAATCTCAAAAAAGTGCGCAAAAGTCGCGAAGATTTTATTACCGAAATCAAATAATGCTTCGTGCTTAGGCAACTTGGCTCCTTTTGGAGCCTTTTTCATTTTGCGGTTTTTGAGGCGAGGTTAATTGAAAAGGATGTGGACCGATGGCTCACCGGTTTAGGTTCTTAAACAGTTCATGACGCCGTCACAAAATAATTTAAAAAGCTTAACTTTATTTAAAAATTAGATGGAGCTTATAGTTATTTTATAGTTCTATGACACAACACAGTATATGTCTTCTGCGAAGAATCCCCCATAAGCCCAGGGAGTGCCGATGCTAAGTAAGTACTTTAAGTTGAGTGTGATTTTACTTCTAGTTCTTGGTTGCGGGCGTAGTTCTGATTATGAGGTTTCCTCCAGCGGGCGATTACCAGCCTCCTCAGGGGCCGGGGTAGTCCTCGGTAGCGTTGACCCGGGGACAAACCCCAACATTCCTTACGGTCCGCTCCTCCTCAGTCAAGGTCAAGACTCCATCACCATCTCCCGTCCCGAATACGAACTCTCCTGGAATCCCTCAACACGCGACATCAATTGGGCCTCATGGCTGTTAAGCGCAGGTGATATCGGGCACTCAGGACGAACACAATTTACCGAAGATAGCGAACTTGAAACCTACCTTGCTCCTCTCGGCCAACACGCAGTGACCCCCGACGAATATTCCGGCAGTTGTTTTGATCGTGGCCATCAGGTGCCTTCCGCTGACAGGACCCACGATTTTGCAGAAAACACCGCAGTGTTTAAGATGAGTAATATGATTCCTCAGACGGGATATTTAAACCGGGGCGATTGGGAACATCTGGAAGCCGACACGCGGTCGGTTCTCAATAACGAACCGAAAACAAGGATTTGGATCGTGGCTGGACCCATCTTTGGAGCAACCAAACAATACATGGGGTTACATCATGACATTGCGGTTCCCACGGCTAATTTCAAGATCGTAATCGACCTCGGACCTGACTCCAAAGCAAAACCCTCCCTCTACGCTGCCGTGATTATGCCTAATACAACATCCAAAGGAACCAGCCCAGTGACCGATCGCGCAACCCTCTGCGCAGATAGTTCACACATGCCGGCGAGTCAGACCGTAGGCGGGTGGAAGGCCTATACTAAGAGTTTGAATGAAATTGAAAAAGAAGCTGGCATCGATTTGACCCCAGTGCGGAAGCTCGTTGGAGCTTCGGCTCAATAGGTGATGCATTGAATGTGGCTCGCGAGAGGTTGAGTAAATTTTTCTGGTACGGGATAGAGTGTTTGGTCGGCACGGCGATTGGCTACTATATCTACCTGGAATTTCCGACGTTCGGAGCATGGTGTCTATTTTCGATACTGCTCGTCATCGCACCGGACCGAAAGGATGCGATGGCGCTGGCAATGAATCGAATCAAAGCCAACCTCGTCGGGGCCGCAGTTGGTCTCCTTCTTTTTTATATACATCCCATCAACATCTTAATGATCAGTATCGGTATCATTACGTCTTTAGCCATCTGCGAACTCTTCAATTTACAGGCTGCAGCCCGCTCGGCGATGGTATCCGTCCTAATAATCACCCTCCATCAACCCGGGCAGTACATCTGGAACGTGGCACTTGAACGGGCGGGTGGAGTGATGACTGGCTGTGTGATCGGAGTCATACTTACTTTTGTGTTTCACAAAATTATTGCAAAACCTGTCGCTTCTTCAGGCAGCGATGAATCACGGTCATCATAAACATGGTGACAAGTGTCGAACCGACGATGACATAACCCAATATTTCGAAATGCCCAAGGCTTCCATCTGGATTCTGGACAACAATTAATCCCGCAAGTGCTGCTGCTATGCCGCCCGAGATCTGTTGAACCGAAGAACTCACCGACATGTACGCGCCACGATCGGCCGCATCCGGCAATGCCGACATCAAGGCCGAAGACGAAATCATTCGAGCGGAAATCCCTGTAAAATGAAGTCGAGTATGATCGTAAACTGAAGAAAAGCTAAAATCGCGAGCACAAATTTCTGGTAGGACGTGAACGGCACGCCCGGGCCTGTCGATTTTGGGGCAGAAGTGGGAACGTCAGCCATGATATGGCTTTACATCGAAAGAGGTAGGCGCACCATCGCCTACTTAAAGAAAAGCTAAAATACCACGAGCCTCGATCATTTAGAGGCCGATTTTGCAAGGGATCCAAAAAACCCTCGGGCCTTCGATGCCCAAAAAAACATACGTTTGTAGGTATAAAAGTAGGGTCCTTCACCGATCTTCGCGATCAAACGTTTGGTGTATTCACCGACGAAATATTGGAAATCAGCAACGCTCAGTTCCGTTTGAAAACGCGTTAGATAGGAACCTTTGGTCCATTCGATGACATCACGTCCGCTGGCGAGATTATGCCCGTAAACCTGAATCCGACAGCGTTGTCTCTCAAATCCGTTTTCATGGAAAAGGGTCGCATATCGTTTGAGGCCCAAGATGTGTTGAGGCAGACCTGCTTTAGGAAACTTGAAGGGATAAAATGCGTGTATTCATGATGATCGCGTCCTGCATTCGCTGTATCACGAATAAGCTTAACGATGACGGATAGAGTCGAATTGCAGTTCGACAGGGATAATATCAAAACATATGAAACGTCCTTTTGTTAGGATTCGCCTTCAGAAAAAGGCGAGTAAGTATCTGAATATATTTGGATAATCTGATTTTATGACCGTATTTAAAATTGCGTGACCTTTTGTGACTGTCAGTTTTTACTCAATTATTCCGATAAACTAGGAGGAGATATCGGAGATAGAGTCTTGAGTAAAAGAAGTTTTTACATAATGTTTATGCTGGCGGTATGGGCTGCACTCGCATCCTCGTTTGCACAGGCAGCGCCTGCCTTTCGACTCGGGGGCAACGGCACGCTGAATGATATCTCAGCGCATGAATATCTCGAAGTCTGGAACGACGAAAGCAAAACAACATCCATTGAGACTCTTCTCAAAATCGATCCCCATTTCGAAGACTACAATTTTGAAAAACTCAAAGGTGCTGGTTTCTCGAACTCAATTTATTGGCTTCGGTTTAAGGTCATGAATACCGATAAGGCCGCACAAACAATTTATCTTAAAGCAACCGACCCTCAGCAATATCTTGATTTTTATAGTTTGGATGCCGACGGGAAAACCGTCGCCGATTCCCAGAAGCTGGGTTCGTTTCGCCCTATCTCGCTGCAGCGGCTTACCTATCGGTTTCCGGTGATGGAGATCAACACAAAACCTGGCCTCAATACCTATGTTTTGCGTATGAACATATTGTCCGTGACATTTCCGTATCGGTTCTGGACTAAAAACGAACTGCTGGAAAAAAGTCGATCTGACCAGGTTGTCCTGGCTTTTCTGTTCGGTTCGTTTTTCATCATGGCCCTCTATAACGTTTTACTTGGAATCACGACTCATTCCGTAGAGTACTTCCTTTACTGCGGATATCTCACTCTATTCATAGTGCTTCAATTGTTTCTGACAGGCGCCGGACGGCTCTATTTTAATGAGTCGTGGGCTCTCCTATAGATTTCAATCTCCTGACAGTGCAAGAAGACGTTTTTGCCGAATTGCCCTCGGAGTTGAAAAGCAAGTTTAAAGCTTTTGATCTCGGTAAAGAAAAGATCCAGGTACGCGATGATCCGAACGCGAAGTTTGTTTACTATCGCTGTATAGCCGAGGAGAAAAAGCAGCTTGCCTAACCCACGACGACAGCGGGGCCACCTTGTGCGTCTATTTTATAAGTGAGGTTGACCTGAACACGCACATCTTTCGTTTCCGTGTATTGATAGATGTCGTTTATAGACGTGTGGCTCTTTGTGCAGGAGAGAAAGATGAGACTGCAAACCAGGAACAATATCGACCGTATACTTTACCCTTCGCTTGATGTGTTAAAAGAAAAGTATTGTATTCCCATGATATTCGACAAGGCGATTTCAGATTCACTTTTAAGTTCCTTCATATTAGCAGAGAGTTTCTGAAAAGTTCACATTTTGCAACGATCACAGCTATATATGGCGCAGTGACTTGGTTGATTTTGAGACCTTAAGATTCATGAGCACAGAGTCAAAATTCGACTTCAAACCCGCCTTGCCTTATCTTTGGGCTTTCCGATTTAACACGGGAGGTTATACATGCTAAAAATTGCGATCATTATCGGAAGCACGCGTGATGCGCGCTTTGCACCTGTTCCTGCTCAGTGGATTTATGACGTTGCAAAAGAAAATGGGGAATTGCAGGTGGAAATCGTCGATCTTAAGACTTTTGATCTGCCCTTTTTCAACGAGAAGAGTTCGAACGCCTGGGCGCCGAGTCAAGATCCTAAGGCTGTTGCCTGGCAAAAGAAGATTGGGGAGTTTGACGGTTATATTATCGTGACTGCAGAGTACAATCACTCGATTACAGCGGCTTTGAAAAATGCCTTTGATCAGGCCTACGTGGAATGGGGTAACAAACCGATTGGCTTTCTGGGGTACGGCGGGGTAGGAGCAGCGCGCGCGATTGAGCACGCCCGGGCGATTGCTATCGAGCTGCATATGGTTCCGGTTCGTACAGGTATTCATATTGGGGGTGGCGAGTACATTCAGGTCGTTCACAAAAAGCAACCTATGACCGCCATCGCGTCGGTAATTTTGCCCAGTGCCCAAGAAATGATCAAGGAATTGGTGTGGTGGGGGAATGCGACTAAAGCCGCTCGGGTTCTTTCTAAAAAATAAGCGAACCGCCAAGGCCCGAGCCTTGGCGGCACTAACAAGCTTCGCGCGACTAGCTTCAATTTTATTGTTTTGTAAAACTTCGTCCTTAAAAGGAGGTTATGGAAATAGGAAACGATTGTCCAGATAAGCTGGTTTTGACAAAGATTTTTCCAACGTTATCTCTTCGCGCACAAAGGCCTCATATGCTTTCTGCAATTTGCGGCCAGAGAAAGAAAGAGTAGAGATGGTCGTGGGTTCTCGTGTTCCTTCTAGATACCAACTCATGGCTTTCTTAAAGCTTTCCGATAGTTTTCGGGCTCCTTTGCATAACGCGAGGCGTACGCTATGATCATTTTCGCGTCGCGATTTAATGCGTTTCACCTCATATCACCCGTTCTTTCATGTGATGAGCGCTGTTGCTTCTGAATTTCGAAGGATGTGGGCTGAGCAGGATGTTTTGAACCATGGGAATGAGATTCAGAGATTTCATTATCCTGAGGTCGAATTATTTACTTTTAATGTTTAGAAGGACTGCGTTGTCTAAATCTTATCGCCGACAGCGAGCACAACCTTGTGGATTGTGCTTTCAGAAACAAACTTGAGATTGCCTTCAAGCATACTACTCACTGATGGTGGCTGCCTCGTTGCGTGGTAAATGCTTACACAGCAGTTTTCTCCGGGCCGATTTTCAACCACTGCCGCGAGGTCGTCCAAAACTCTGGATTTTTCGCTTCCGCCGGAATTGTAGACGACTTCGTTTTTGTTGGCCGATTCGGTATTCTGCAAAGGCAAAGTTTCCTTGTCTGTCTGCAGGCTAAAAACAATACCCTGGGCCTCCGCCGAATGCAGTCTGCGGATCAGGGATAGGGCTTTCTTTTGGATCTTTGAATTGGGGTTGGACGTTGCCCTTTCGAGATGAGCTAATGCCTGCTTGAAATCATTTGACCTAAGGAAGGCCAAGGCTAGATTGTATTCAACAACGGCAATAAGATCTAAGCGGTCGACTGGAAGAGATCGAATGGTTTTTCGATACTGTTCGATTCCTTCAGCTATCTGCCCGCAGCGTGCCATAGCAACCGCGAGATTATTCATATAGGAAACCACGTTTTCCACCGCTCGAATGCTACCCATGATCGATTTAGCGCCTTCTTCGTCTCCAGATTTGAGCGCTATCTTTGCCTTTGTTTCTTTTAGTTTTTCACTGGTGGGGTCCAGATTTTCCACCTCGGCCTGAGTCGCCAAGGATTTCTCATGATCCTCGAGATCCGCCTGAATTTCCGCAATTTGACAGAGACGCTCGAGGTTTTGGGGGGCCAAATCCTGGGCTTTCTGAAAGCATTTAAGAGCTGTCGCCGGTTCATTCAATTGCATCATGATCTTGCCAAGGAGGTTTAGGACAAAAATCGAATCACCGGCATTTTTGAAGGAGCTCAATGCAAAGCCCCGTGCGTCCTCGAATTTGCCCCGTCCGTAGGATACTTCGGCCTGTATAAGGTCTTTCGCGCCACTGGAGATAGCAGGGTTAGCAAGAAATTTAGAGCTTAAGGTTTCAACCGCATTCCAGTCCTTTGCGGCTATCGCCTTGCGTATCTTCCTCTCGATCGCCGGCTGATCAGTAGGTGCATGCTCTTGCTGAACTGTCCATATAACCTGCTTAATTAAGTCAGCTCGGGTGCAAGGTTTCGGAATCACCGTCGTCAC
>JACMOC010000062.1 GCA_014378195.1 Oligoflexus sp.
AGGGGCGCTCGTAGAGGCTTGACGCATTATACTTGGTGAGCATCAAGGCCCCGTTTGGACAATCGAGGATCTCAGTGAGACTGTCGATTTCTGCGCCTGGAATAAAGGGTGGAACGAAGTTGTCCATCAGTATGAAAAACCCACCATCCTCCTGTATGTCTTTCCACTGCCAGGGATTCATCGCGCGGCGGCGGGCGATCTCTGAGGTGCGTGCTATGCCAGGCCACTGCTGAAGTTTGAGCTCAGGATGATAAAACATAAGCTCTGAAACATTCTGATACGTATCGGCAAATAGCGGCGAGGGCGGCAGCTCTGCAAGCACGTCCGCGAGTTCTTTATAACCGTGTGTTTCGCGCAGGAGCCTGTCTTTGTGGGGTTTGGTGAACGGTAGCGGATGAGAGGTGTGATAACTCACAATGAGACTCAAAGCGAGATTTGTCACAAGCGCGATGATGGTAAACCGTTTTGGAAGTACAAAGTATTGTGCGAAAAATGCGGCGGCTCCAATGCAGTACATCGCCGGCCAGTTGGCTTCAACATGTTGAAAAGGGCTCAGCAGCCCAAAGAGTATCAGAGGTGATAGAGCGGATGCTGCGATAAGCGCCGCATGCTGTGGTGAGGTCCAATCGGGTCTACGGCGGGACTTTTTTGAGCAGACCGCAAAGATCATGGGGAAGAGGAGGATACCCCAGAGCCCCAGCTCTGAGCCCAGATAATCGCCGATGCCCTGCCACGCTTTAACAAAAGCCGTAGGTTTTTGTTTTGAAACGGGTTTTTCGTCTTCGGGTAGCACGAAAAAATGGGCAAGTCGTGCTTCTTTGCTGCTGTCGAGGGAGCCTTGCGCCTCAGGAAGATCGGATCCCAAAGGCATCGCCACACCGTATTCGCTTTTGAGGCCGCGGCCGAATTGAAAACGCGTTGTGATCCAATCGTTATCTTTCAGCCAAAACACGTGCGGAAGCAAAACAAGAACACACACAAGCCCTCCCAGGTAGGGCCAGGGAGATTTCAACTTTTTGGGATTTGTAAGCAAAGCGATGAGGAATACAGGTCCTATCATCACCATCGTATATTTGCCAAGGATGCCGAGCCCTGTGAAAAACCCTGCACTCAACCATCGTTTCGGATTTTCGTCCAAAGCTTTTGCGCATTCGTGGAGCGCTGCGATCCAGCAGAATATCATCGGCGTGTCGGGGGTGGTGATATACCCAAGGAGTATCCCTGCGAGGCTCCCAGACGCCAGAATAAGAGCGCTGCCGAGTGCGTTTTCTTCCTTTAAGCCACACGTTCTAAATAGACTAGTCATCAAGGGAATGCTGATGATGCTGAGCAGTAGAGTGCCGGCCCGCGCGGCGATAGGTGAAGCCGGAAACACCTGCAAAAGGCTTGAAATCCAGGCCACGAGAGGCGGATGATCAAAATATCCCCAATCTAAAAACCGCGACCAATAAAAGTAGTAGGCTTCGTCCTGAATAGGAGCCAGGAGGAGACCGCTGATCGCACGTGTGGCAACGATAGCTAACAGTGCGAATAAAAGAGTGCGGTTCGCAAAAAGCTCAGACCAAACAGAGTGAGACAAGGCAGGTGTCGAGCGAGAACTCATTGCGAGGCTCCGGAATCAGCAAAAAGGTTAAGGTTCTCGGTTCAAACGCTGCACAAGCAAGGTCTGTCTCTTCAGGCTCGTCTGAGTCTTGATGGCCTGAAGCAGGGCCGTCGGTGTTCCTATGAGTATTGCGAGCTTTCGCGCGCGCGTCAAAGCCGTATAAATCAGGTTTCGCTGGAGCATGATAAAATGCTGCATAGAAACCGGAATGATGACAACCGGGAATTCACTGCCTTGAGCCTTGTGAATCGTGATCGCATAGGCAAGCTTAAGATCGTAAGCGTCGTCTTTGGTGTAAGTGATTTTGCGATCCACGAAGTTGACGAGCAGTTGGCCCCCATCAAAACCTGCGTGTTCGATATACCCTATATCGCCGTTGAAAACGTTCAGATCGTAGTTATTTACGGTCTGAATTACCTTGTCCCCCGGGCGGAAAATTTGATTATCCGTTTCAAGCTTTTCGCCAATGCCGGCTGCTGGGGGATTTAAAAGATTCTGAAGGTCTTCATTGAGGACGTGGGTCCCTAAAGGGCCGCGGTTCATTGGCGTCAGCACCTGTATGTCTTTGATAGGGTCATAACCGCTTTTGGGAAGTGTCGTATGAACCAGGGTTTTGATGGCATCTTTGATGTCGGCTGGGTCGTCAATGATAAGAAACTGGCAATCTGTGTTGTTCGCCTCGGGGAATACCGGAATCTCGCCACGGTTGATCATGTGGGCTGCCTGCACGATGGCCGAGCCTGCCGCCTGGCGGAAAATCTGTGCGAGTTTTGTGAAAGGAACGGCTTTGGACTCTATGAGGTCGCGCAGAACGTTGCCGGGACCAACCGACGGAAGCTGATCCACATCGCCGATGAAAATAATCTGGCCGTTGGGTTTGAGAGAGCGCATCAAAGCTGCGGCCAGGTGAATGTCGAGCATTGAGGCTTCGTCGATAATAACGACCTGCGAATCAAGTGGATTCACTTCGTCACGGAGGAACGTATGCTCAGAGGCTGACCATTCGAGTAGCCGGTGAATAGTCTTTGCACCTACAGCGGCAACTTCGGAAAGCCTCTGGGCAGCGCGCCCGGTAGGAGCTCCAAGAGAGACGGAACGCCCCATTTTGATGAGAAGGCGAATAATTGCGTTGGCAGTCGTTGTTTTGCCGACTCCAGGGCCACCGGTGAGGATAAAAACCCGACTTTCGACTGCTGTTTTAACGGCCGCAAGCTGTTCGGGAGAAAACGGTTGGCCAGAGGCTTCCGAATAGCTTTTCAGCCAGCGTTCGATACGGTCGCCACTCCCGGGTTCGTTCGGCATCGGCGCGCTGAGAAGACGAGCGACCTGGCTCGCTACCATAGCTTCGGCATCAAAACAGGCTTTGCTGTAATAGACATCACCGATCCCGGGCGCTTCATCAAAAACTATGGATTCAGTTTCGAGCAATTCGCCGAGCGCATTTTCCAAAAGTTCTTCGACCCGGACGCGGGGAATCTTGAGCAGGATGCTTAGACTGTCGTTCAACTGATCACGTGTTTGAAAACAGTGGCCCTCGCCTTCGGCGACTTCGAGTTGATAAGAAAGCGCCGCTTTGACACGCAATGGGGAATCAAGTTCTATGCCTACTTGTTGGGCAACTGCATCAGCCGAAATAAAGCCTATGCCAGGAACATCACGCGCCAAACAGTATGGATCCTGTTGAACCCGTTCCGGGGCGTCGGCTCCATAGATCCGTATGATTCGGGTAATGAACGCAGGCGAAATTCCGTTAGCACTAAGGAATATTTCGACATCGCGAAATTTCTTACGTTCGTTCCAAGCCCGAATGATTTCGATTTTTTTCCGTTTGCCGATTTTGGGAATGCTGAGCAAACGATCAGGATCGTTATCGAGGACTTCCAGCGTTTGATCACCAAAATGCTTGACGATAGCCTCGGCGGTTTTTTCTCCGATGCCTTTGATAACACCGGACTTTAAATAACGTAGGATACCCGCGACGCTTTTAGGGTAGATGATGTTAATGTGTAACGCTTTGAATTGTTTGCCGAACTTCTTGTTCTCGGTCCACTCACCATGAACTTCGCAAAATTCGCCTGGGCGGATTTTGCCGAAGTGGCCGACAACGGTGACGATAGGTTCGGCGTCAGACGTCCGTAAGCGCGCGACAGTCCAACCATTTTCGCTGTTTTGAAAAGAGATTTTTTGCAGCTCTCCTTGGATCACTGTCAAGTTTGACGTTCCTTCGAGAGCTAATTCTTGCTGCACAGACGTCCCCATCGCTTAAAAAGCATCTCTATGTTTAGAAAAAATCCTTAGATTTCGCAAGGTCCAGCGCGAGGCAAAAAAACCTTGATCGGGCAACTTTCGTGCCTACATCTTTGGGAGGCGATTGCCGATAATAGAAATATCGTGAGGGAAGGAAACTCGAAACTCCAGGATATCCAAGGTCTTCACCGACCACGCTCTCACTCCCATCAACGTGACTTTGGAGCTGCACATGCTGTTTCGCTTCGCATTCAAACACATGAAATCATCGGAAGCCCTTCAGGAGTACGCAAAAAACAAGATCAACACTGAGGTCCTCAAGTTCTCAACCAAACCCATCGAAGCTTACGTAACGTTCTCAGTTGATAAACACAATCACCAGGTCACGTGCGCCATCAGTGGAGGCGACGGCTTCTCGTTCAATGTCGAACATGTTTGTGACGATATGTACGGATCGATTGACCATTTGATCGACAAGCTCTCAAGCCAACTCAAAAAACACAAAGATAAACTCAAGGACCATAAATTCCCGAAAAATCGAGAGATGTTTGCAAGCACCGAGACTGATTACGAGTACGCGAACGTCGAGGTCGACGCCAGCGACATCTTAAAGTTCGAAAATTCCCTGCGTCGTAAGATGGGCTGAGAGCCGGATTTTTTCACCCAACACATAGGATCAGGGCGTCCCGGGCGGGACGCCTTTTTTTATTTCTGTTTTAAAGCGGGACGAGCGTTGCAAACAGGGCTTTTTTCATCGGGACCGCCTTTAGCCATTAGGATCAATGGAGGCAATCTTCTCATATCCATCCTCCTCATCAAAGTGATCGCCGAAACATTTTTCGGATTCGCTTTTGGTGAACCAGATCTCGCGGCAATAGAGGCACTGGTATTTTTCGCCTTTGCGAGCCCAGTGCTTTTTAAAGCTATCCTTATGTTGGCCTCGCACCACTTCATTTTTAGGAATAAAAACCTCCTCAGAAGCCGGTGGAAGTTCTTTCTGCTGGTCTTTTCGCGGCGCAACTGGCCGCGGCCTGGGTGGTTGTATAACGCGTGTCAGCATCATGAGACGGGATACGGGCCGAGCCGGGGGAGGCAACGGCTGCTCATTCAACAGCTGTTCACGGAGCTGCGCTACATTACGCTCGCCCATGCAGCGTTTTGCACAACTGAATGCATGAAGCTCTGAGGTGTAATCGCGGCAGCAGAACAGGCAACGAAAGACCCAGGCGGCCTTCTCACGCTTTCTTTTGACGACGGGATAAAAGTTGTGGACGTCGAACCAACATTGATTCATGCAGGAGTTCGCGTCACCGTATGTTTTATAGTTGGTTTTGCATAGCCCGCAGATATAGGTGTCCTTCTGCCGAAAAACTTTGCGGATCAAAGGTAAACGTAATTTATCTTCGGAATATTGAGCCATCGATTAGTCCCTCATCGCCTCCCTTTCGGAGGAAGGCGACGGGGCTTGAGAAAATTCGAATGTAAATTGAAAAACCTAATAATTTGTATAGGTTATAGAGGTAATGCGGTATCAACCTTGTCGATAGGGACAATGCGAAGCGTGCCGTACTTTTTCGCTTCAGCACCGAGAACAGAAGCCTTACCGATCATCAGAATCTCCAGTTTATCTCTCGGAAATTTTGATTTGATGAGTGCATTCGCTTCATCAAGCGTCAAAGCATCGACCTGGCTCTCAAAGCTATTGAATTGATCGATGGATATACCGTAGGCCCAGAGTTCGGTCGTGAGATCCGAGAGAGTCGCGAGGGTTTCGTATTGCGGCGGGAACTGGCCCTTTACGTAGGCTTTGGCCGAATCCAGGGTTTTCTGGTCGATGCCATTCTCAACGAATTTTTTGTAGGTTGCAAGAGCGAGATCCAGAGTTTTGTAAGTCGTTTCAGTGGCTGTGAAAGTCGAAATAAAAAACGTTCCGGACGAGTGGAAGTTATTGAACATACTTTTCGCGCCGTAAGTATAACCCGACTTCACGCGCAGTTCTTCGTTCAGGATCGAAGTGAAGCGGCCACCGAGGAGCGTGTTGATAACAGTGAGTTTGACCCAGTCTTTGTTAAAGCCGGGCGCACCGATTCCGCCTATGCGAAAGGTAGTTTCGTGCGAATCACTCTTGTCGAGCAAAAGCACTTCGGTCGCGGCAAGGGGTTTGACAGGTGCAGTCACTTGAGTGGGGACCGCCGCGCCTTTTTTCCAAGCGCCAAAATTCTGCTCGATCAGTGTTTTGACTTGGCCTGCATCAAAGTCACCCGCGATCGTGAGGGCGGCAATTTGCGGTTGGAAATGCGCCGCATGGAAGTTCACAAGATCTGCGGCTTTCAGTTTTTGGACGGTTGCCGCAACACCATCTTCGGTCGATGCGTAGGGGTGATCTTTATAATAAAGACGCTCGAAGACCTTGCTGGCGATGCGATTGGGACTCTCTTTGCCTTTCTTCAGCTGAGATACTGTGCGGTTCCGAAGCTTGTCGACTTCGGCGCTTGGAAACTTGGGCGCGATGACGAGTTCGGCAACGATGGGTAGGAGCTTCGGTAGATCAGCCGTGGCAACCGACGCTTCGATCGTTGTGTAGTCCTTGTTCGTCACGGTCTGATAATCGATGCCGTAAAAATCGAAGGTGTCTTCGATCTTTTGCTTGGAATAGGATTTGGTGCCGAGCGAAAGAGCGTCGGCCGTAACGGACGTTAGTCCCCACAACGCGCCATCGCTCGCACTGCCTGTGGCGATCGCGAGTGTGATATGAACAAGTGGAACTTCGTTTTGCGGAACAAAGAAGATTTTCATTCCGTTGTCGAGACTGAGCGACTGGATCGGTGGCAGTTTGAATTCGGCACGAGCACTGGTTCCAAAGCTGAGCGTCAGGGCGGTCAAGGCTAGGATTTTTTTCAGGGAATTCATAGTCTTAATCCTCAATTTTCTTGGCGTTGATCGAGTATACCGATGGTGCGGTTGCTCTTGTTAAAATAGGTGCTCAAAACGCGCTTAATGTCCTGAACTGTGACCGCTTTATAGCGGGTTGGTGCTTGGAAAAGATTTTGATAACCGCCGAGGAAAACTTCGTAGTTCCCGAGGAGCTGCGCTTTGCCATTAATGGTTTCCATGCCGCGGTAAAGTCCGACAAGACGTTTATTTTTGGCTTTTTCAAGCTCGCGCTCGGTCACACCTTTGGCGAGGAGGGCCCCAATTTCCTTATCAAAAGCTTTTTCAACACGCGAGGGCTTGAGGCCTTCCGCTCCGACGACATCAAAAGTGAAGAGCTCTGGATCGAGTCCTTCACCGTTGTTGGCGCCCACTTCAAGAGCTATGCGCTGCTCATCAACCAAAGATTTATAAAGGCGTGAGGAAGGGCCGTCGCTCAGGATGACGGAAAGAAGATCCAGAGCATAATGATCGGCGTGATTCGCAGCCGGTATATGATACGCAACCATCAAGTGAGGGTTGGTGATCGTGGGTTTAAGGACCCATACGCGACGCTCGCCTTTTTGTTCGGGCTCGATCGTTCGAAGAGGGTGGCCTTCAAAGGGGCGTGAGATCGGCTCGATTTTGGTCTGCAGTTCTTTGATAACCGCGCTCGGGTCCACGTCGCCGACAACGACCATCACGGCATTTGCCGGGTTGTAATACGTGTCGAAGTAATGCTGAAGGTCAGCTTTGGTCCAGGCCTTGATATCTGGCTCCCAACCGATAACGGGCCAGCTATAAGGATGGGCAAGAAAAGCTGTTGAACGCACGACAGTGCTCAGCTCTTCCCACGGATCGTTTTCGAGCCCTGTGGAGCGTTCGGACAAGACTACGCCGCGCTCACTATTAATCTTGGTGTCGTCGAAGGACAGGGCCCCAATACGGTCGGCCTCGAGCTTAACGATGGTGCTAAACGATTGGCTCGGAAACCAGTTGGTATAAACGGTCACATCGTTGGTGGTATAGGCGTTGTTAGATCCACCGGCTGCTTCCATTGTGGTATCGAACGAGCCCGGAGGATAATGCTTGGAACCGTTGAACATCATGTGTTCAAAAAAGTGGGAAAGGCCGGTGATACCAGGCAGCTCATTGCGTGAGCCCACTTTCCAGAAGGTATACATATTTGCGTTGGGGATGGAACTGTCCTTAAGAATAAGGACTTTCATGCCGTTTTTCAGCTTAAATTCCTGAACATCCTCTTTGCTTGTCGCGGCTGACAATGGCAGAGCCACGATCAGGCTACTCAGCAAAAATCCTAGCCTCTTCATAAAACACTCCTCGGTCATAGCTTTGAAAGTGAGAATCAAAGCTTTCCAAGGAATGTTGTGCAGGTAATAAGAGGGAAAATCAAATACCAAGCCACGCGGTCAAAGATGCGAGGCCGAAGGCGCCTTTCCATTTGCCACGACCGCCCTGTCCCACCTGGTCGTGGGTCCAGCTCAAATCCCAGGATGTCTGGACGGGAATTACGACGCCAAGGCTCACGCGGTAGCCTTCGATACGCGTAACAAGCCATTCTGGGCGGTTGCCTTGCGGTCGGGATGGTTGGAGAAATGTTGCATAAAGAGCGGGTGAAAGAGCAGTCCAGCTGGTTCTCATGACCCAGCCGCTGCTCAAAGAGCCATCGCTCAGCGTTTTGCTTTCAAAGGATCGACCAACGACTTGAAAAGCCTCGAGACCAAGTTCGGCTCCGTAATCACCCGATGATTTGCGTAGATCTCCGAAGAGGCTTTTTCCGTAAGTAAAGGAGTAGCCATAACCGCTCGTATCGAGAGTCGGACTATTGGGAAAATGTTCGCTTGTTGGGCCGAATACAAGATGCACCCGCCCCATGAACCACCAGGTATTTCGTATCGTCACATAACCGACGTTTACGTCAGGCGAGATCTTGTGTTCTTTGTAACGGCCATCATCCGGTTTGATGTTCAGCTGCCTGAAATCAAAACCAAGCGTCCATGCCCCGGTCCGAGGCGGAATAGAATGGGCTTTGGCGATCGCAATAGCGTGATCTGCTTCCTCTTTGTCCTTCTCCTTTTTGGTCCTTTTGGGAGGAGGCGCGGCAGGCGTATCGGGGCTCGCGTGTGTGGTTTTGTTGATAGACGGTGATGTCTCGGCATCGGAGGGAGGCATCGGTGATTCAGGAGAGATAGGGGCGCCCGCCACGGGAGGCGGAGGCATATCGTTAAGGCCTCCCTGGGGAACCGTGTTGGGAATCGTATTTAGCTTCGGATCGCCCCCGTTGACGCCCTGAGCTAACGCAGCCCCAGAAACACCCCCAATTAAGGTGAAGAAAGCGGCGATAGAGAGCGTTAGACGAGTCAAATGCGATCGAGCTTCCATCAGATTATTTTCCCTTGGCCTTTGCTTCTTCTTTGGCCTTTTTGCGATCCAGCCAGGCGATGATGACGATCGATCCCTCGTAAAGTATCCACGTGGGAAGGGCCATCGCGAATTGAGAAACAGGATCGGGAGTCGGCGTAATAACCGCTGCGACTATGAATATGCCGATAACAACGTATTTTCTGTTGGAACGCAGATCCTGAGCGGTGATGACTCCCAGCAGAGCCAGCATCGTAAGCACAACGGGTGTCTCAAAAACGGCCCCGAATCCGGCCATCATCAGCATGATAAGAGAGAGGTATTCGTTGATCGTAATCATCGATTGCGCGCCCATCTCGGTACCGAGCTCGATGAGATACTTAAGAGCGAGAGGAAGGATCATATAATAACAGAGAGCGATGCCGGCGATGAAGAGTGAGATCGAAGAAATCATAAACGGTAAAACGTACTTCTTCTCTTTCTCGTACAGTGCCGGCTCTAGGAATTTCCAGACCTGATAAAGCCAAACCGGGCAACTCAGGATAAGCGCCGTGAAAAAACCGATTTTTACCTTGGCCATGAAACCGTCCATCGGCCCTGTAAAATAAAGGGTCGGCGCCCCGGGCGCACTCGTCAACGGAACTTTCAGAAAGCCGAGTATCTGCGGCGTGAAGTAATAACAGATCGCAAACATCACGACGAGAACGAACACCGAGGTGATCAAACGTTCGCGCAGTTCTTCAATATGTTCGAAGATGCCCATCACCTTGAGGTTTTCCGGTTCGTCTTTGTCTTGATCTGCCATCTTAGTGCGCCTCTAACCAGTTATCGCCAACACCAACGTCCGTTTGAAGGGGAACGCCAAAGTCGTAGGCCCCTTCCATCTCTTGTCTGACAAGGGCGATGACTTGGTCCATTTCGTCCCGAGGACATTCAAACACCAATTCATCATGCACCTGGAGAAGCATTCTAGCACGCGACCCGGTTTCATCCAGCTTCTTTTGCACCCTCACCATGGCTATCTTGATGAGATCGGCAGCACTGCCCTGGACAGGTGCGTTTACGGCGATATTTTGTGCGTTCGCCATAAGCATACGGTCTTTGGTCTCGTTGATTTCGCGTAGCGTACGGCGGCGACCCGAGATCGTCATCGTATATTCGTGTTCCCGCGCAAAAGCGATCGAACGATCGATATAGTCCCGAATACCGGGATAGGTTGCAAAATAACGGTCGATGAAGTCTTTTGCCTCTTTCATGCCCACCCCCGTCTCACGGGCTAGACGCTGAGGTCCCATGCCGTAGATGATACCGAAGTTGATGGCTTTCGCCTGGGCACGCTGGTTACCAGTGACTTCAGCCGCCGGCACACCAAATATGCGAGACGCTGTCGCCGTGTGAATATCCTGGCGATCCACGAACGCCTGACGAAGATTGGTCTCCTGCGCGAGGAAGGCAAGGATCCTCAGTTCAATTTGCGAATAGTCAGCAGAAATGATCACCCAATCTTTTTGGCTTGCTTTGAAGGCTTTACGAATCTCACGTCCTTCTTCGGAGCGGATGGGAATGTTCTGGAGGTTGGGATCGTTGGAACTGAGACGACCTGTCGTTGTTCCCGCCTGATGAAAGTTGGTGTGGAGTCGATTGCTTTTGGGGTTGATGAGCTGCGGCAGTGAATCGACATACGTTGATTTGAGTTTCATGATAGTGCGGTATGAGAGTAGGGCTTTACCAAGCGGATGCTCTTCCATCTGCTCCAGTACGGAAACGTCGGTCGAATACCCTGTCTTAGTTTTTTTGATGCGTTTAAGACCCAGGAGCTCGTGGAGCTTCAATTTTTCGAAGATAATGGTCGCAAGCTGTTTGGTCGAGTTGATATTAAACTCTTCGCCGGCGATTTCAAAAATCTCAGCCTCGAGAATTTTGGCTTTTACGGCTAATTTCTCGGAAATCTCCTGCAGTATATCGACATCGATATGAACGCCTGTCGATTCCATACGGGCTATAACCGGGACGAGGGGCATTTCGATGTCGTAGAAAACTCGCAAAAGGTCTTTTTCCGCTAGTTTAACCTGAAACAGTTCCCAGAGTCTGAAGGTGAAATCTGCGTCTTCGCACGCATATTCTACGAGGTCGTCGAGCGATGCGCTCAACATGGTGCCCTGTTTGTCCAAGAGATTTTTGGTGGGGATTTTTTTGTAATTGAAGTGTCGAAGGCAACAATCATCAAGCCCGTGACCACGATCGGATGTGTCGTTCAAATGGGAGGCGATGAGCGTATCGGCGAAGGGGCCCGCAACGGTGATGCCGATGTTCGATAACATCTGTATATCGAATTTTGCGTTGTGCGCGACCTTGAGCTGATTGGGATTGCCGAGTATTTCCTGCATGTAAAACTTCACGCGGTCTTCGGGCAAAACGCGGTGTTTTTCGATGATAGGGACATAACAGGCCGTGCCGGACTGAAACGAAAGACTCAGGCCGATAGGAACTGAAGCTATGCGATCGAGGCCCGTGGTCTCTGTATCAAAAGCAAAAACTTCGGTTTGCTGGATATCGGCAAGCAACTTCTGAAAGTCCTCTTCCGTTGTGACGAGTCGATAATCATTCACCTCGCGAGGCGGTTTGCCCGGCCCTTCGATCTGTGCTTCTGGGACATGAAGGGCCATGTCTTCGGCCTTCGTTTTGGCTGCGAAGAGAGCCCTCATCTTGCCTTTGATTTTCTCGACGTAACTCCGGAATTCCATTTCTTCTGTGAACACCAGAAGATCGGGGTTGGCCGCCGCAGTTTCTGGAATGCATTCAAAATCCTGGAGCGTCCACGGAACCAGCGCGTCTGTTTTGATAGTGACCAGGCGCTGCGAGAGATACGCCATCTCTTTGTTTTCCTCGAGGCCTTTGCGCATGCGCACATTGCTGATTTTGTCGAGGTTTGCGTAGATTCCATCCAGACTGTGGAACTCTTGAATGAGCTTTGCGGCCCCTTTGTCGCCGATTCCACGTACACCCGGGACGTTATCCGAGCTATCGCCGATCAAAGCCAGTATGTCGATGATCTGGTTGGGGGCGCATCCAAACTTCTCAAATACCCCCTCCTTTTCGATAAGGACGACTTCGCCGCCCTTTTTCGGCTGATAAAGAGACACATTGTCGCAGACAAGCTGCATGAAGTCCTTATCACCGGAGACGATATAACAATGCACATCAGGGCTCGCGAATTGATGAACGAGCGAGCCGATGAGGTCGTCCGCCTCCAGGCCCGATTCTTTCAGCAAGGGTGCTTGAAACGCTTGAAAGAGCCGATAAAGCAGAGGTATTTGGATTGCGAGGTCTTCCGGCATATCGGAACGGTTCGCCTTGTAGGCTTCATAAAATTCGTGGCGAAATGTTTTCTCTTGGCTATCGGTCGCAAACACGAAATAGTCGGGCTTCTCTTTGTCGATCAGACTCGCAAGAAACATTAAGCATCCGTAGACCGCATTGACCGGTGTTCCCTGGCTTGTTGAAAGGGGACGGATTGCGTGAAAATTGCGAAAGGCCATCGCCATACAGTCGATAATAAATAGCCGTTTTTTGCTCATGATGGGCTCCTATGGCGAGTATCGGATGAACTGTAAGGTTTATCCGATTTTACTGCCTGCGAGCTAGGATTTTTACAGGGGAATGAT
This sequence comes from Oligoflexus sp., assembly GCA_014378195.1. GTDB lineage: Bacteria > Bdellovibrionota_B > Oligoflexia > Oligoflexales > Oligoflexaceae > Oligoflexus. Next base: position 12,808 of record JACMOC010000062.1, read on the forward strand.
TATGTCCGATGGGTTGTACTGGCTTATGAAGACTGAGCCCGATACGTTTAGCTTCGACGATCTCCTTTCCAGGCCGCAGCAAACGGAAGGTTGGGAAGGCGTACGAAACTACATGGCTCGTAATTTTATGCGTGATCAATTTAAAGTAGGTCAATTGGTATTCTTTTATCACAGTCGAATTGAGGAGCCTGCTATCGTGGGGGTGGCGCAAATTGTGAAAGAGGCTTACCCCGATGAGGCGGCGCTCGATCTGAAGTCGCCTTACTTCGACGCCAAATCACTGGCCAAAGGCGAGTCCCGCTGGTGCATGGTGGATGTCAAAGCTTATGGGCAATTTGAGCGGCCTATCACTCTGAAAGAATTAAAAAGCACCGCTGTGAAAGATTTGCAAAACATGGCGCTCATCAAACCCGGCCAGCGTTTATCGATACAGCCTGTGACCAAAAAAGAGTGGGATGCAGTGCTTAAAATCAGTCTTTTGAAACGGATTTAGGTGTAAAGGACACATAGGAGGCCATTAGGGATTCCCAAAGCTCATGCTGATGCCGAATTGGAAAAGATCTGATTTGGCAGTGCTGCGCGACCGTTCTACTGTTCCAAGCAAGGCTGTTGTGCCGTCGGCAAGGGTAAGGTGGTTGCTTGTATCCACATTCTGTAACAAAGCATGTCCCTCGGCGACGGACCAGCTTTGATGGCTGTTCAGTCTTTGCCACGCCAGAGTCAGGCCTATCCTCTCGGAGATGGAATACGAAGCCCCGACAGTATTGGCGAGCGTCGTGTGTTTGACGCCCGTATAATTGCGGCTTAAGGATGATTGTGCGGTCGAATCTGTCAGATCAAGGGAGCCCTGGCCCTGGCCAGCAGCGAGACTATAGAATAGGTGCGTATCAAATAAAGGCATGCTTTCGATACGAGCACCGTAGTTAAAATCCTGAGTTTGATAGGTACTCATATTATTATTCCCGTTGCCCGTATCACGAACGGTCCACATATCTTTAGCCACTCCCATAAGCGGACTCAGGCCTATTCCATAGATTTTGAGAATTTCATACCGACAGCCGAAGTTAATCGCTGTCATGCCACTGATATGGCCTTCATCGGAACTTCCCTGGCCTACGCTTGGCGCCAGGTCGCAAGTCCAGGGGCGAGGGACGGGCGCAGCCGTGACTGAAAGTGCGCTTAAAAGTGTGGTTATTAACATAAGGTCTGACTCCTAACCGTTACTGCTCAATTGTTTACTCGAGTAGCGCCTCCGAGGCAAGACCAATTATGTAATATTGGCATGTGGCAATTTGGGTTCAGTACCCCCAAATCGGCTAATTGTTTGAGGAAAGTTTCCGTGCGTCCGCACGTCCCGGAAAAACCTGTGATAGAATTTTGAAGTGGTGCCGGTCCCGGCATTTCGTTTATAGAAAATCAGGTGGTGATCAAGTCCCCCTAGGATTGGAGATACGACGTTGCTTTGGAAAGTCTATAACATCGAGACAGGCAAAATTCTGAAAGCGGGTTTTGACAATGAAGATGACGCCAAAGATTGGCTCGAAGAACGCGCAGAAAAGCTTGCCGATGAACACGTAGTCGAAGAGATGGACTCGGATGAAATCGAAGAGTGGAAAGAAGAGAACGAAGCCGAGGAAGTGGAAGAGAAAGAAGAAGTTGATGATGACGATGAAGACGATTTAGTAGACGACGACGAAGAAGAGTCGGAAGAAACATCGCTGGATGAACTCTACGACGACGAAGATGACGACGACCTCTAAAAATTCAGATTAAACTGACGAAGGCCTGGGATCTCCCGGGCTTTCTTTTATTTAATGGAACCTTCCCAAGATTATCTCAAACGAAAGCCCTCTCACCCAAGCATGATCTTGGTTTGCAACTCGCAGGTAAACAGCGCCGTCGTTTTAAAGTCGATCAAACTGTCCAGGATGAGATGGAGCTTTACAAGGGACTAGTGCTTCGGCATATAGATATCAAGGCATAATATGTTTGAAAGTCTTTCGATTTTTTTCTCTCGTAAACTTCCAATTAATTTTTCTGCAGTCTAGACTTGCTCGGATCGTCCCGGCCAAACCTCTCTTTTTTAGAGTAGCCATAGATGCAATTCGATCTTTTCCCTAGCATTCCTCCAAATACATACTGATTTGTGTTTCAGGTTGATTGAGCCGGCTTGCGTGCTTGGGCGTGTAATGAATTTCGAACCGAGACCAAAGATTCAGCCCTCTTTTAGGCCCGAGATGATTAAGCAGAGATTTTTCCTTGTGAGTATTCAAATTACCCATTATCAGATGAGATCTTCTCAGCATTAGGAGATCGACTGCCGATTTCCCGAAGAAAAGTCGCAAACTCAATAGCCCTCCGACGCTTCGTAATAGTCACGAAATGCCGGCCTTTTTTCGGTTCAATGGCGCAAAAAAGTACGTCCGGCGTCTAGCACTCTGTTCAACAATGTAAATTTTGACTGATCCCTTGCTGCGGCTTCACTCGCTAGTAAGAGTAGGATAGCAAATGATCGGAATCGAAAAATTAGATAGAATCTTCATCTACGTTCTCCCCATCGACGGCCGCCTCGCGCATCGAGGTTTGGCCTACCGTGTCACTCACACGATGAAACACGATTTGCTTAAGGGCGATGTCTACTTGTTTATTTCAGGCAGTCGCCGAGCCGCAAAAATTATTATTTTTGAGTGCACTCAACGTCGCCTCTTCGGTCCGGGGGGCTAAAACGGGCCTAAAACATGTGGCCGCGGCAATCCCCGGGGAAAGCTACCAAGACCTCGTTTATATCACCTTCTAGGCTTCGAGTTGATGCCGCGATTTAAACGAATTCACGCCCAAAAGCAGTACCGACCTGCCTCCGGCAAGGCCGACAGTATCCCAACCTAAAGCGAGCGCTTTGGCCCATGATCTATGCCGCACGTCAATCCCTATGGAACGCGACAGGACAGAACGCTGGGCACTGAGCGCGGCGTGAACGGGGGCTGCTGCACAGTTTCTAGGCGCTACTTTGCGGTCTTGTGACAGCTTTGCTCATTCTGCACCCTAGATCTACAATTCGCAGGCAAGAGAAGGAATACCCCATCACCCTAAGAGCCGAATCGGCCCACCATGGATGAGCAGGGGATATTTCTTCGCCAAATCATGATCTTTTATCCCCGCAACACGACGAAGCTCGTCATGGATATGCGATCGAAGGATAGGAACACCCGATGCGGCTTCTTTCAGAGTTTTAGGATTGATAGGATTGGCTCGAAAGCTGGCGTCCATCGTCGAACTTCCGATGAGAGTCCCACCCGCAACATGTTTGCCCATGAGAACGACGCTCGTCGTATCGCCCCAGTGAGCCTTGCCCGGGCTCGTAGCAGCAGTCGGCGGATCGATATAAGGTGTGCGGGCAAAATCCGAACCCATCATGAGTGTCACGTTATCAGCGACGCCCAGGTATTTTGCAGCTCGCCAAAAATAATCCATACCGACGAAAAAGGAATCGATCACCGGGACATGGAGTTCAAAAGCCGAATGTTGATCGCAGTTGCCGCAATTCAAATTGGCCGCAACCGTCGCATTGTTCACATAGCCAGCCAGTGCGATCTGAGCCGAAGCAAAAATAGGGTTCGTAGCGTCAATTCTCGTTTTTGGACCACCTGTGACATCGACAACAAGCGGTACGTTTGCTCTCAGATCGGCGATAGTCTTAACGACCGCAGGAAAGCTATCCCAACCCTTGCGGGAGTTGCTTAAAAAGTCCATGTTGCGCTGCCGGACATCCAAGGTTTCACTCACCCTCTTGCGCTGAAGTCGGGCATTAACAGCCGCAGAAACGGCACTCAAATCTGCCGGTAAAAAGGGCCCCGCAGCTCCCGACATACTCGCCAAAGCCGACACGAGACTATCTGAAGCAATACTCTTCGCTACGATATGCCCCGTCTCATCGTAACCGCCTCCACTTATGAACGACAGACCGAGTGAAGGCCCCAGACAGGCCGCGACGAGTGCATCAAAGCAGGGGAAACCCGCATCGGCTGAACCGCTGGAGGTCAAACGGTTCCCGACATCATGGTTGATGGTTTCCGCATAGACACCGTTGATCAACATAATCTGACTTTCATATTTCTGAAAAAACTGCAAAGCACCGGTAGACATTGGCCCAAGCGTGAAAGGTCCAATTTTTTTAAGATCGTTCGCGGTAAATTTATTTAAAGGAAAATTAGCGCCAAATTTCGGATCGCAAAAATAGCTGACATCCCATCCTCCCGAGCAACTCGCATTGATATACAGGGGCCTATCGGGAAGACTCGCGGCCTTGAGTGATCCTCCGAACGGGCCGTCTGCCATGGACACAATGCCGGCAGCACCGAGCCCTTGAAGAAAGTTGCGACGATCCATGGAGAGTCTCCTCATTGATAAATGAAGTCATAATCACTCATAAGATAGCTCATCACGCCCATCCAACCGACAAGGGCGGATTCCTCCTCGGACGAGGCCGCTTTAATCGGGCAGTCTATGGCAAGCGATTTTACAATCACTGATGCCGAGGCTGCCTGGCCCGCCTTAAGATGATCTGCATAAAGCGTTTTAAACAGGTTAAACGTAGCGATCGTCTCCGCGTCATCGACGGCGAGCGTCTCGCCTAAGAACTTTTTATGCAGAAATACGATGTTGCGGCGAATCGCGGCAGCACCCACAGCATCCGAAGGTCCCGAAGATTTTTCTACGTAAGGAAAAAGAATTCGCGTCGCGGTCACCTTTTCGAAATCCGTCGTCACGACCTTGCAAGGCATCGAAGTCGAGGCGAAGTTCACGATGGAAGAGAATACGGAACTCATATCGTTATTGCGAACCTGGCTCACATGGGAATCGATCCCACCGGCGGTGACAAGCAATTGTTTGTCATTCATTAAATAGGTTTGATCATTAACTGCATAGTTGCTTTTCAAAGGCTCTAATTTCTGGCCAGGAAGTAACCAGTAACTGCCCGTTGCCGAGAATAGGGAAGCATGCAAATCCTCTGGGGTTTTCCGTCCTGAATGTCCGAAGCTCTGCAGCATCAATTTTTCCGAGGCCGCGAGCCCTGAATCGATCGCGCGTGTCGTGTAATAGGGCGAGAGTATAAGGTCTTTGATCATCTCTCGAGTTTTAAATCCGTTAGCGGCGAATGCCGTTCCTTCGTCATCGAAGAACGTGTTCTGCTCGATCTTTGCCGCTAGACTTTCCCTATAATGCGCGTCGCTCGTGTTGGGATCCTTGAGTATATCGTTGCCCGTGAGATTTTTGTACCAGAACGCAACGGCATTGCGGGCGAAGCGTGGATCCTTAACGATTTGACTTGCAAGCCAAGTAATTGGCTCTGCATCAGCGGGTACCGTAAGACCATTAAATCCAGCGGGAAGCATGTCTTTCGCCCACACTGCGTTAGCAGAATACATTCCATTTTCATCGTGTTTTTGGAAAGAACTCGCAATCGGATCGACGACGGCGTGACAAGCGGCGCATTGAGGGTCATTCATCGTAGGGTTAACGATGGCAGTTTTCGTTATATTCGAGACATCGGTCGTGCCTTGGAGCCCCATAACATCAAGCCCGAGAAATTGTTCCAATACGATTCGTGCTCGCAATCGGTTACGATTGGAAGAGGTAGTGCTATGGATGTTGAGATAGGGTATATCGGTCAGAAGACCTGCGACAGGCTGTTTAAAAGTTGGCTTTTTTGGCAAGAATTCGCTACACCAATCAATATAGGGGTTCGTGAAATCAAAGTCACTCCTGACACACGCATTCATCGCAGAGGTCTCGGACATGGTGCAATTATTCTTGAACGGCAGCACATAACCTTTGCCGAGGATGTCGCACGACGTGAGGGGATTCAACATCAGATAATCAGCTGTCAGGATTTCGGTATAAGGCCTGTCGCTTGCGATGATGTAGCGAGCGAGTTCGTTCGGCGCTTGATAGTAAGGCCATGCTCCTCGGACTGCTGTGGCAAGATCGGAGCCTCGCCAGTCGGTATTGGATTCACCAACTTTGTGGTAGTAGAATTCGATCGCGTTATCGCCTTTAAAAAACTCGGCTAGTGTTAAGTCATTATAGATGCGTTTGATGTAGTCTTCGAAATAGGCACCGGCCAGTATCGTTTCCAAAGCATCTCGGATATGACCGGTCGTGGCAAGCGTAATTTCCTGCGCGGAAGGTTGCCGGCCTGCGAGTTGCATTGCCGCTTTCCAAAGGACTTGGGCGCTGCTGAGCGGCAGGAGTTTTTGTATGAGCGCTGCGCTGACGGTCGCACAGCCATCATTCACTTTCTTTTTATCAATAAAAGCCGAGAGAGTTGCATATTTTTCGCTGTCGACGGTAATGACCTTACCGCCGACGTGAGCCACTCCGGAAGCTTTCGAAAGGACAAGGGAAACACCATTGGCAGAAGGTGCGGCGGCTTTTTGGAAGGCATTATAGTTCTTCGCCATATAGTTCGGTCCGTCAGCTGTCGAGAGGATGAATTGCGAACCTTTTTGTTCCGCAAGGCCTTTAGAGAGATGACAGCTCTGGCAGTTCTTCGCGAGGATGGGAGCCCAGACGGTTTGTCCGAAAGCCTCGATGGAGCAGGATGGAGCCGATAGAGTAGTCGCGATGGGATCCGAGGGCGTTGCGGAACCCTCAGAGCTAGCCGTGACGCTTTCGGGGTGCTCCAGGAATTTTGGTTTCGTGGGAAGCTTCCCGCAAGCCATTGCAATCATCGCCAGGAATGCGAGAAGGCTCGTGGAGATTTTGGATCTGGAATAATTCAAACCGAAAAACCCCACTGAATAAGATACATCAGATATTCGGCATCTTGAGTCGGCAGCTTAATCAAATATTTGCACAGTCGTCGTTCCCTTTGTCGAAAGGAAGAATTTGGCAGGAATATTTCGAAAACCCTATTTCAGCGGTAGGCTTAGTGTCCAAATTAAATTATTTTTTTCAAAGACTTACACCGCATATTGGCGTATTTTTAATTTATTTCTGAACCATTGCAAAAACCGCGGATAGCAAATCGCCGGTGATCACCGATGATGGCGATGTCGTCGCAGAATCAGGGGCTATCATTGAATATATGCTGGATAAATATGGCAAAGGGCGCCTTGAGCCGGCAAAGGGCACCCGGGCGCGGCTTGATTACACGTATTTTC
>JACMOC010000063.1 GCA_014378195.1 Oligoflexus sp.
GGTGGTGAAGAAGAAGCCTGCGGTGGTGAAGAAGAAGCCTGCGGTGGTGAAGAAGAAGCCTGCGGTGGTGAAGAAGAAGCCTGCGGTGGTGAAGAAGAAGCCTGCGGTGGTGAAGAAGAAGCCTGCGGTGGTGAAGAAGAAACCTGCGGTGGTGAAGAAGAAGCCTGCGGTGGTGAAGAAGAAACCTGCGGCGGTGAAGAAGAAGCCTGCGGTGGTGAAGAAGAAGCCTGCGGTTAAAAAGACAAAAGCTGCTGTGAAGAAAAAGCCTACTGTTAAAAAAGCAAAAACTGCGGCGAAAAAGGCCTCCGCAAAAAAGCCAGTAGTAAGAGCAAAAAATAAAGCTAAAGCCAAAGTTAATCCCAAGGCGAAGTCAAAAACGAAGACCAAATCGAAAGCCGTAAAAAAGAAGAAATAATCGAAGGGCCCTGTCAAGGGCCCTTATCTCCTTCCTCCAATCCCCCCATCCTTACGAAGAAGCATAAATCCCCTGGGACCGATCCATTGTCGGCGGCGCAGTGAAGCGCTAAACTTTAAAGTAATGAAATTTTTATGTCACCTCAAAGCGATGCAGGGCCTCACCTTGGCTTCAAACAATGCGAATTTGAGCAGGCTTTTACTCATTATGTCCAATGTTGACCTTCGTTTAAGCACCAATCAGTATCTCTCCAAAAAACCCTGGGCCTTTGTGCAAAACGTTTTGGGATTTGAATTGGTGAGGGGCCTGTTGGCTGACGAGAAGTTTGAGGTGATATTCACCGACGGTGGCGATGCACCAGGTGGAATCGAGGCTTTTGTCAAACAGGTGAGAGCCTCTAGGCGAAACGCCAACACCCTCGTCATATACGTTTCCAAACCAGACGAAGTTTTAAAAGACGATATGGTTCCGGACAAACTCTTTCGCATCTGGCCTTGGCCGATGAGTGATGCCTCGCTCAATGAGCTGGCCTCCGAACTCGAGCTCAACAGGCAAAAATCGGCGGATGTTCCCCGCACCAAAGGGTTTGATGCGCGGCTACTCAACGCGGTTTTGGTGGCCATTCGGGAGGTAGTCGGGTTCTATTTTGCCAAGGAAAATATAGAATTTGGCAAACCGCAGTATCGAGCGCAGCCTCTGCTGGAGCGCTCAGGGCTCACAGGCCTCATCACTATCGAGGGCGCGAAGTTTCAGGGCTCTATGGCTCTGGCAGCGAGTCTTGACTTCATTAAGCTGCTCGCCCTTAAGATGTTTCCGGGACAGGACTATCAGCTAACGAAGGAAGGATCGATGGACATGATCGGCGAACTGAGTAATCAGCTCGTTGGAGGTATCAAGATGCAATTCGGAACCCTCGGGCTCACTTCCGAAATCGGCCTGCCTAAAGTATTCATTGGCAAAAACCACAAAGTTCCGCATAAAGTTGTCGACACCGCAATTTTCCTGGCTCTGAACGTAAATGCGGCCATCTGTGAAATTGAATTAACAATAGCGCAGGCAACCGACTTTGCCATAAATGAATTGAGTACGGTTCCCAATACCGGCATTACCACAGGCGTACTTATCTTCGACTGACTTTAGGGTGTGCAAATACTCGGAAGCGAGCTGAATGTCTTTGTTAACGCTCCATAATCGGAGTGAATAGTGCCTCCGAGTGGGTCGGTATCCGTCAAGCCGAAATAATAGCTGCTGGTCGGACTGATTCCAGCTTTGCCGTAAGCTTCCACATCGGAGGGTTTGTTGCCAAAAGCGAAACTCGGTATGATGCCGGTGTTCGTTTTTAGGAGCGCAAGCTCAGATGTTTTGAAGAGGGAAGCAGCGATTCCATTGAATCCAAGCTGCGAACTCGTCGTCCGCAGTGTGCCGGGCGGAAACCCCTTCTTGTTGAGCCAAAGACGCGTCCTGTAGATAAACCAGTCGGCACGCGCGGTCATATAAATGATGTGATAACCTTTGTTATAAAACTGCTGGAAAGTTTCGGCGGCGTTAGGGTGAGCTTCAGGAATCTGGGCCCAAGCTTCGGTGGCTGCGGCCCACTCGGATGACGTCAGTGTGCCATCAACATCGGTTATCACAAAGGGCGTGCCCGGATCTACAACGTCGACATACATTTCCGCATAACTATTATCGGCGGGAACGACGAGAAGAATTTTGTGACGGCCGATCGGGAGATTTACGCCGAGGCTTGTCAATTCTACAAAAATGCGGCCCCCATCATCGGCAACATTTTCGACGGTTTCATGCTCTTTGCTATGCGTGGTTTTGGTTTGAGCTATTTTTTGCCAGCCTTTGCTGCAGCCTTCTGAGATATAGATGTCGACCGGCTCATCGGTGAGATTGGCATCGATATAACTGTAGGTGAATTTGCCGATGATCCAGAGCGGTTTTCCTGGAAGTGCTATGATGTCGCGCCCACGGTGGGAGTAAGCGCCAATTTTCGCGATAGCCATATTTCTGAGGGATTTAAATCCGAGAGGCTCGGGGAAGACAGGCTGGTCTTCGGTGCATGTTTTCGGCAGAGGGCAGCTCGGTGGGAGATGTCGGGGAATGGTCAACGCTTGCTCGCTCGACACCTGCTCCTTGATGACTTTTTTCGACATGTTCCGGCACGCAAAACTAAGTATCGTCAGTAATGTAGCCATCGCCATAACACGTGTCCGCATTTTCATCCACTCCCTTGCTGTCTAATGCCTATTTTACAGGATAGTTCTAGGCATTTTATGCCGGCGGCAGATCTTGGCAATCAAAGGCACCGCTGCCAATATCTTCAGCGATTTCAAGGTATTTTTGTAAGGAAACATTCAAGTCTTCCAGCGTCCTGGCGCGGGCGATTCTTTGGAGAAAGGAGGAGCTTGCGTTCACGGCCCAATTCGCCTCTTTAGTCAGACATTCCCGCTGTCTTGAATTGGGATCAAACTGGCAGCGAAACCCTTCATCCCAAATGCGATCACGTCCATCAATATCCCTGTGAAAACATGCGTTTTCCCGACGATGACCGTAGGTGCAATAATCCAAAATGATAATACCGTTCTCGCCTGTCCTCGTTTCGTGTGCGGAAGAAAATGCATCTTGAATGATATGAGTGGCATGGCCTATCCAATAGAGGCCCTCGTCTTTATCGCCCGTCAGTATTAAATTGAACCCCTTCAAGGCAGCGTTTTTTAGTACTTTGGTATGCGATTGGCAGGCTTCTCGAACAGTTTCATCAATGCCATCAATACGGCCTCGTAACCCGTGAATAGCTTGGAGATTTCCTTCGTTATGCCAGTTGACGTCAGCCGGTGCACTGTAAAATGCTCGCAGCTTGGGACTCGGATAGTCAGATTCAAAATTGCCTTTTAACAAAGGATTATGTGTGCTCGCGCCAGCTGAGACGGCGGAAATTTTGGGAAAATAATCGTAACCAAGTGCATGGTTTGCATCGTCGACTGCGAATCGCGTGATATCTTCGTGACCTCGTAAAGGGCCGGCACCCGTGAAAAAATCAAGTGTTGACTCTGAGGGACGAGAGCCACATGACGATATGATAAGGCCAGATAAAGTTAAGACAAAATTTCGATGGAACAGGAAATGAAATTTCAAGCAATAGATCCTCTGCAAGAGCAATGGGAAAATGCCGAACGCCCAGCGCAATAGCATGATGAGAAGGTATGGGAACCCAATTTCCCTTCCCTTGAGTACGGATAAGTCAGATGAAGACCTAGGCAGACTTTGCGACTCCAAAGACCAGGCAAAACCGACCCTTTGGAAATAAATTCAATTTTAACTTCACTTAGCTCTTCTGCCTGCCGGCTCTTATGATATGATTTCTGAAGAGGAAGCCGTATCGATCTCCCCGATTGGTACTGTCGCTTTTTTGCCATTTACTCATCCCTTTCACGCCATCAAGAGGGGCAAGCCAAACACTCCAAGCTATAAGGACATCGATCGAGTTCCAGTTGAGTTGGAAACCAAACATGAGTGGGGTTCACAAGGCATGAACTACGAAGAAGACGAAACCGAAAGCAATGTAGTGAGTCTCGATTCTTACCGTAATTGGAAACAGTATCTGGCTTGGAAAAACCCTCCCAAAACTAAAGAAGACAAAATCAAGGAAGCCCTGGCAAAAGCGAAACGCTAGAACAATCTTGGTGTTTTACCTAGCAGTGCCTGCTCATTTCTTGTTGCTTCGGCGACAGGAAGCGGGCCTTTCGTCGTTGACTTGTCCTTGCAATTCACGCTCGTGAGGCATAGGTCTAATAGACGTTCGGTCGAAAACGGGCGCCTCTTATTCTCAGTTCATCGAAGGATATTGCATGCCGAAAGACGCCAAACTTTTCTCGCCGTTCACCCTGCGTGACCTTACTTTTAAAAACCGGATCTTTGTTTCGCCTATGTGCCAATATTCTGCGGAGAATGGTGTGCCGAATAACTGGCACCTGGTTCATCTCGGGAGTCGCGCGGTCGGTGGTGCTGCGATGGTGATGGCTGAGGCGACCGCTGTGCGCGCGGAAGGCCGCATATCACCGGCTGACCTTGGTTTGTGGAACGAGGAGCAGGTAGAGGCCTTTAAGCCCATCACGCAGTTTATTCGCGAGCAGGGCGCAATCGCAGCTGTACAGTTGGCCCACGCAGGCCGGAAGGCCTCAACACCGAAGCCTTGGGAAACGGGGAGCAAGGTCACCGAAAAAGAAGGTGGCTGGATTCCTGAAGCTCCGAGTGCCATACCTTTTAGTGCGCAAGGGCTAGTGCCCCGGGAACTTCCGAAAAGTGAGATTTCAGGCATTGTCAAGGATTTCGCGGCTGCGGCCAAACGTGCAGAACAAGCCGGATTCCAAGTCGTGGAACTGCATGCGGCCCACGGGTATCTGATGCACGAATTTTTATCGCCTCTCGCTAATAAACGGACCGATGAATATGGCGGTTCTCTTGAAAATCGTATGCGTTTTACGCTTGAGGTGGCGCGGGCTGTACGTGATGTCTGGCCTGCGAAGTGGCCTGTGCTGGTTCGGATTTCTGCCACTGATTGGGCGCCTTCTGGTGTAAAAGGCTGGGATCTCGAGCAGAGTATCATTCTGGCTAAAGAACTCAAAAAAATTGGCATCGATATGATCGACTGCTCATCAGGCGGGACACTCGAGAAGGCCGAAATACCCGTTGGTCCTGGCTACCAAACGAGGTTTGCCGCGGAGATAAGGAAAGCTGCTGACATTCCCACCACTGCGGTTGGGATTATTATCGACGCAATTCAAGCCGAATTTATTCTGCGTGAGAATATGGCTGATTCGGTCAGCCTCGCTCGTGAACTCCTGCGCGATCCCTATTTTCCACTTAGAGCTGCTAAAGAGCTAGGGGTTGAGGTAAAATGGCCCAAACAATACGAACGTGCCAAACGCTGATTCACGAGGGCCAATCATCATGAAGAAAATCACCCCATTTTATGGTTTGATGGTAGAGCAGAAGAGGCGGTGAATTTCTATGTGTCGGTTTTTAAGAACACAAAAATCAAAGACGTTTCGCGTCTTCCCGATGGCAGCGCGATTTCGGTGAGTTTTGAGATCGAAGGACAGGATTTTTTGCCCTGAATGGTGGTCCTTAGTACAAATTTACGCCTGTGATTTCCCTGATGGTCGATTGTAAAGACCAAAAGGAGGTGGATAATCTTTGGGAAAAACTCACAGCAAACAGTGGATCCGCGGGTCGATGCGGATGGCTCACGGATAAATTTGGTCTTTCATGGCAAATTATCCCCGAAGCATTGAGCCGACTTATGGGTGATAATGATCCCGCAAAGTCCGGTCGCGTCTTCCAAGCCATGATGAAAATGAACAAGATCGATATAGGTTTTTTGGGAAAAGCCTATCACGGCAAATAACGAGACCATCTTTTGCGATGGTTTACCCAGCTAGTATCATCGCTTGGTTTCGAGGTCATTCCTTCAGACTTTTCACGATGTATGCGGCTACGCTTGCTCGCGAAATCTTCATAGATCCTCCTACCGGAAACGTCTCACCAATCTTATAAGTCTTGGTCACCTGCCCGTTGGTTAACATCACGGGCCTGACGATCAGCCATTCGAGGCTGCTTCTCTTGAGCAGAATTTCGGAGTTCTCATGGTCGAGGAAGGGCTGCTTCAAAAACAAAGGCACAGCTATTTTAGTTAAGAAAAAAGGCATTTCAGCGGCCGATTCACTGACGCCGGCTGCGCTTAAACTGGCTCTCGGTATTGCTGTCGGTCCCCAGTCTGCACTCGCAGGTGACGTCGCCGAGCGCATGGCGAGGATGATCGATATGGAAAGAGTCGTGTTCACGAACTCCGGTACCGAGGCTGTGATGACTGCTGTTCGTCTTGCCCGAACGGCAACGGGTCGGCAGAAGGTCGTTATTTTCACCAATAGCTATCACGGTACCTTCGACGGCATTTTAGGTTGTGCCAAAGGCGGCGATCCGCTTCGCACCGGTACGCCTGTGGCTCCTGGAATCCCAAGCAGTTTAGTTCATGACCTGATAGTTCTTGATTATGGGACGCTGGAAGCTTTGACCTATATCCAGGAACATGGGGCGACTCTTGCTGCGGTTATGGTTGAGTCCGTGCAAAGCCGGCATCCGGAACATCAGTTCGGATCATTTCTCAAAGACGTCCGTGAGCTTACGATTCGATCAGGGACAGCTTTGATTTTCTATGAAGTTATCACCGGATTCCGCACGGGACCCGGAGGCGCTCAAGCCCACTTCGGCGTAAAAGCGGATATCGCAACCTATGGAAAAGTACTCGGCGGCGGCTTGCCTATCGGAGCTGTTGCCGGTAAGGCGCTCTATATCGATCCTATCGATGGTGGAGTGTGGACGTATGGCGATGATAGTGTTCCTGAAAAGGATTTGACCTTTTTTGCGGGGATTTTCTGCAAACATCCTTTGACAATGGCGGCAGCACAGGCCACCTTGAAAAAGCTCGAAGATGGCAAAGGCGCGATTCAAAAAGATTTGAACGAGAAGGTTGCCGCACTGGTCGGTCGCTTAAACGGCTGGTTTGAAGCGGAGAATGTGCCTGTTAAGCTAGTCAATTTCGGAAGTCTTTTCCGATTCGCATTTGCGGGCAACTTTGATTTGCTCTTTTACCATCTGGTCTCCAAGGGTGTTTATATCTGGGAAGGCCGTAATCTCTTTATCTCCACAGCTCATACCAAGGCCGATATCGATCTGTTTGAACAGGCTACAAAGGAGGCCCTGATCGAACTCAGGGAGGCTGGGTTTAACGCGGGCGGTACTCCCGCAAAAAAGTGATGGAGCTGCCGCGCCCGCACAATGCGCTGCAGCCTGTTAAGGCATCGGAGTCACCCATAAAAATGGGTCTTAGTTCGTCCCAAGAGCGATTTGCCAATCTTTCGGCGGATCCTGTTGCTCATCTATCGGCTATCATTAGCATCGTTATCCGACTGCGAGGCGACGTTGATCTGAGCGATGTATCGGAAAGCTTCGTTGAGCTGCAAAAGCGCCAGGAGTCTCTTAAAGTTCGGGGTGGACCTAGATTCAAGGACTCAGACTCTGGCCCAAGACGATTTTGCGAGACTCGAGTTTTCCGACTATCGTGATGTGCCTTCGGAAGATCGATGGACCTCGGTCCGGGAACGCATCGACGAGGAGTCGCAGCAGCTTTTCGCGTTTGGTACCGATCGGCTCGTTCGGGCTCAAGGCTATATCCTTTCGGAACGTGAGGTTGCCATTGTTTTGTCGGTGCATCACGTGGTCTGTGATGGATACGGGATCTTTGTGCTGCTCGACGATTGGTCGAACCTCTATTCCAACCGGCGTGGGGCGTCACGGACTCTCTTTGAGACACAGTCCTATCTCGATTTTCTGTCGAAAAATGATGATTGGGTTAAATCGAACGTGAGTCCCCTGGTTAAGGAACAGCTCCTGCCGCTCTATAAAAATGTGTTGCGTACACTGGATATAGGAGCTGTCCTACGTTACACGTCCGCGCACGGAGCTCCGGTCACGCTCCTCGAAAACGGGAGTGAGTTTCTCGGCAAACGTATAGGGGATGAGCTCGGCCCCAATCCCCTCAAGGCCCTTAAAAAACTGGGCCAGGCGGGTGGGGCGACCCTCTTCATGACTCTCCTCACTGCGTGGCAGGCGTTGATGGCCCATGCAAATGGATATCAGGACTTTAGTTTAGTTGTTCCCATGGCAGCCCGTTCCTATCCCGGTATGGACAAGGTCGTGGCTAACTGCGTGAACCTGATTCCTGTTCAATTTCATGCGGAACCCGACATGAAATTCGCTTATCTGTTGAATCAGATCAAAACATTTATGGGGTCAATCTATGGTGTAATGGATTATCCTAATCGGGAGTTAGTCCTCGATCTTCGTGCGGCAGGAAAAATCGAATCCGCGACCGAAGTGCCTTGGAACACAACGTTTAATCTAGAGCCTGCCCAAAAAATGGCAAAATTTGAGACGGTTCCGGTTCAGCTGGTGAGTTTTCCGGTACGAAGCGTCGAGTTTCCGTTTATGATGAATATCACAGAAGTGAGCGGTTTTCTAAGAATCGACATCGACATACAGCTGTAGCAGTTTTCAGCGGAAGGTGCTCTTCTGCTCATCAATCAGTAAAAGGTACTGCTTGATCGCTTAGGTTCGACGAACGGTCAAATCTCTTTGCAAAGGCTTTGCAGCGAATTGCCGAATTGGCAAAATAAAGGGGATCCGAAGTGGCGAAAAAAACAAGTGGTCGCCAGCGACTCCTGATACCTTTTTCAGTTCTGGGTCTGGCCACTTCCCTCTATGCGCTCAAGACCCTGAAGGACAGTGGCGCGTTTACTGCGATCTGGGATCACCCTCTTGCCGATTGTCATCTCGTAAAAGGGGTGATTGGTGCCGAAGATATGGGCGCTTTTTCCACGTCGCAGGTCGTTATCAGTTCAACCGATAGGGAACACCACAATCCTTCCAGTCGAAACGGTCTCTATCTCTATAACATGAACGTAAGAGATGGCACGCCCCGTCTGATCACGCCCGATTTGAAGGGAGAGCCTCATGGTCTTTCACTTTGGAAAAGTGATGAGGCCAAACGGATATTTGTCATTGTTCACCATCCCGATGCTGATGATCAGGTCCTCATCTACGATCTTGAAGGGTCGGATCTTAAGTTTGTCAAAACCGTGGAGTTCCCGGGTCTCAAGACGCTTAATGGCATCATTGCATTGGACAAAGAACGGTTTTTTGTATCGCAGGATCTTGGCTTTACGTCCCCCTTTGGCCAAGCCCTGGAGAAATATCTCAGGCGTCCCTTCGGTAAAGTCTTTTATTACGATGGCAATGAAACCCATGTCGCCGCCGAAAATATTCTTTACGCGAATGGCTTGGAGCTTGCACCCGACCGAAAAACCCTTTATGTGGCATCGATGTTGGGTCAGAGTTTACTCCTGTTCAATCATGACGATTCGACGCATTCTCTCGCGTTGCGCGAAACCGTATATCTTGGAACTGCCCCTGACAATATCCATCTCACACCTGACGATAGGCTCCTTGTAGGAACCCATCCGAAGCTCCTCGATCTCAAGGCGCACGCGCAGGATCCTTTGGGGCACAGAGCGCCTGCACAGCTTCTTAGCGTGAGTCTCGACGGCAATTCCATCGAAGAGCTTTATAGCAGCCGTGGACAGCCCTTGAGCGCAATCAGCGCCGGTATTCAGGTTAGTGATCGGATTCTCATGGGCGCGATTTTTGACGACGGCATTCTCAATTGTGCAAAATAACGAGGACTGATCGACCATGATGGTAGCTAAGATAGGAGTTAGAAGCTTTTTGCGTCAGAGGCGACGCAACAGCTTCACGCTCATCGCGGTGATGATAGGAAGTGCAGGTCTCATTACTCTCGGCGGTTTCGTAAATCGCTGGGAAAATACTTTGACCAATTCATCGATATACGTAAATCAGGCCGGTACTTACTCCGTTTATAAACGCGATGGGTTGCTGCTCGCTAAAACGCGGCCGAAAACCCATGCGTTTTCTCTGGAGGAGCAAAACAAGCTGACAAGCTTTTTTGCGGGTGACCCACAAGTCGAATATGTTGGGCGCCTCTTGACCATGCAAGGTCTCGTCAGCAACGGTTGCTCGTCTTACCCTTTCGAGATTAAAGGCTATGAGCCCGAGCTTTTTACTAAACTGCGCAATCGGCCTGAAGTTTTGAAATGGTGTTTTGAAATCCTTGGTTTGGGCGAAGGACTCCCGTTCTCACACTATCAAAATAAAGCCGTCGTTGGTGTCGCCAAAGGTTTGGCCAAAAGTCTCAACAAAAATAAAGTTATCAAAAACGCAGATGCGGCAGCGCCTCTTGTCACGGACTTCAACGCCTATTGTCACGCGCCGGACTCTAAACAAAAGATAGCCACGGACGCCAACCTCCAGATTATGGGTGTGACCCTTGGTGGGCAATTCAATGCTTCTGATGTTGATATCGCGCATTATTATACGACAGGAACGACAGTTTCGGACTATTCCGAACTCACAGCGCCTCTCAGCTTAGTCCAAAACCTCTACGATACGGATCGCGTTTCCTCACTCTCCATCTACATGAAGAGTCCACAGGCATCCGAAGAAACGGCACGTGGTCTCAAAGATAAAATCGTTAAGGCAACAGGCATCGACGTCGACGTATATCCCTGGAACAATGAGCTTATTAGCCCTGTCTATCGGGGTATTATGGATTTTATCTGGATGATGGGGCTTTTTTTTAGCCTCCTGATTGGCTCGGCTGTGATCCTCTCTGTCGTCAACCTCACAACAATAAGTGTTCTTGATCGCAGCCGGGAGATAGGTACGCTGAAGGCCCTTGGCTTTCGCACCGGTTCTATTGCCTATATTTTCCTGGTCGAGTCCCTGCTCATCGGAACTGTTGGATCATTTGCAGGACTCGGACTCTCTTTGCTTACCAACGCTTTTATCAATGAGATGAACATTCAATATTTTCCCACTGGTTTTAGCGGGTCGGCGCAGTTCTGGATCACCCCTGATCCCTTGATCAGCTTCTCCATATTACTCTTCGTTTTTCTGCTCGTGACTCTATCGAGCCTGATTGCCAGCTATGTTCTTTCGAAACGCTCGTGTCTCGAACTTCTCACACATAATGGTGGGTAGCGATGTTTGTCAAAATAGCTTTGCGCAATCTTCTTCTTTATCGCAAAAAAAGCCTGGGCGCTCTCCTTTCCATCGTCATAGCCTTTGTCTCCCTCAGTTTGTTTGAAGCCTACATGCATGACGTGCAAAGTATGTTTGAAGCCACCTTCTCCCAAAGACAAATGTTTGCCGATGTCCTCATTGAACGTGATGGTACGGAAAATCCAGGTCGAACAGGCCTGGATAACGAATCGATGAATGTCACGGAACAGGCCTGGATCGAATCGTACGTGGAAACTCAAAAAGAATCCGTGCAGGCCCGTGTTCGTTTTTTGAATATCTACGGGTATATCGCCAACGGAAATACCAAGTCGATTTTCGCCGGCCTCGCTTACGACGTAAAAGAGGGCGCGGCCGTACGGGGGTCGAAATATGGTTGGAATACTTACGCAGGCGTTCCTCTCGACCAGGCAAACGATCCGGCGCCTATTATTATCGGCAAAGGACTAGCGGCCGTGTTTTCCTGCACGACTCATAGCGCAGGGCCTCAACTCAATGGTGTTGTCGGGTACTCATCAATCGCCAGGCCTTTCGATTGTCCGGAACAGCTTGCTCAACTCCAGGTCAATACCGAATCCAATCAATCAAATGCCATGGATTTTAAGATTCAGGGCCTTATCGCCAGTGGTATGTCAGGAGTCGATGAGCATCTCGTAATGATCCCTCTCGACCTTGCGCATAAGCTCTTCAACACGCAACTCGTATCGTATATGAGCATTTCGATGAAAAAGGGCACGGCGATTGACGCTTGGATCGAGACCTTTAATGCCAGGGCTTCCGGCGATCACTTGAAGATCAAGGCGCAGCGTTGGCAACAGCACGAGATGGGACGCATGTTCGTGGATAGCATCGACTTTTTAGCAATCTTCCGGAATTTTGTGATTTCGATCATACTCGTCGTTGTAACGATGGCTATCCTAAACACGTTTATCAAAATCGTACACGAACGGACACGTGAGATCGGAACATTGCGCAGCATCGGCTTTCGGCCTTCGTTCGTCATATCGATTTTTGTTTTTGAAGCTTTGTTCCTGGCGCTTTCCGGGGGCGTTATCGGGGTTATAGCGTCATTTGCAGGACAAGCTATGTGCAACTCGATGGGGCTGGCTTACAAGGCGGGCTTCTTGAGCGAAAAAGTACCGTTCCATGTGACTATCAATCCCGCAGATTTTATATGGATCACAGGTCTGGTTTCGGTGCTAACCGTTGTCTCAACTCTGGCGGCTTGTGTAAAAACTACAAGACAACCGATAGCCGAAATCATGGCCGACCATTGATCGACCATGGGGCGTTGCTCAATCGAGAGGCCGTAAGAACTGAATGATACTGGAGAAATCCAGGTGTTTTGATCCCATTTGCGCATGAACGCGATAGAGGTCCATCGCACCATGGCCCAGAGGAATCGGTGTTTTGCTTCGCAAGGCACTTTCGGCCGCAAGGCCCAGATCCTTATTCATCAGATCGACCGTGAACCCACCCGCATAATCGCGGCTGGCTGGCACGTTTTCCATCACACCCGGATACGGATTGTAGGTGTTAAGCGACCAGTTTGATCCGGAGCTTTTGCTCATGATCTCTGAAAGCACTTTGGGGTCCATACCGAGCGCCTTGCCGAGGTTTAACGCCTCAGAGGTACCGATCATATGAATCGCTAAAAGCATGTTGTTGCATACCTTCGCGATCTGCCCCGTACCGGCCTCTCCCGCATGAAAGAGGTTTTTGCCCATAGCCTCGAGAAGCGGTCGTGCCCGCTCCAGCGTAGCAATATTGCCCCCGACCATGAAGGTCAAAGTACCGAGAGCGGCACCGCCTGTGCCTCCAGATACAGGCGCATCGAGCATGAAATGCCCGCGTTCGAGAGCGGTTTGGGCAAGGCGTTTTGCTGTGTCGACGTCGATCGTACTGCTGTCGATAAACGTGGTGCCTTCACGGGCTTCTTTGAAGAGAGCGTTTTTCTCAAGCAAAACATCGGATACAAGCTTGCCGCTTGGCAGCATTGTAATCACAAAATCAACGTCTTTTATCTCTGTATTGAGAGATATCGAACGAAAGCCACCCGCTTTGGAAAAATTCTCCATAGCCAGTTCGCTTAAATCAAATCCGAAAACATGATGGCCAGCTTTAACTAGGTTTTTCGCCATGGGAAGTCCCATGTTACCCAAACCAATAAATAGGACACGCGACATAGGTCGACTCCCTGTTGTTTATCTTAAACGTAAAGAACCATTTGGACTAAGGGCATCCCGCGCGATGATCACGCGCATGATTTCGTTAGTGCCTTCCAGTATCTGGTGCGCGCGACTGTCTCGCATCAAACGTTCCACCGGATACTCGCGGCTATACCCATAACCGCCAAAGATCTGCACGGCATCGTTACAGATCTCAAAACCCTTGTCCGTCGCAAAACGTTTTGCCATCGCGCAGTAGGTCGACGCATCCTTGTCACCAGAATCGAGTTTGAAGGCGGCCATGCGCGTCAGGCTCCGAGCGGCCACCAGATGAGTCACCATGTCGGCGACCTTAAACTGAAGGGCCTGGAACTGCGCGAGAGGTTTGCCAAACTGCTCGCGCTCGTGCATGTAGCGCGTTGCATGATCTATGGCGCTCTGAGCCGCTCCAAGCGAACACGTCGCGATATTAATGCGGCCGCCGTCGAGGCCTTTCATGGCTATTTTAAAGCCCATTCCCTCTTCGCCTAACAGGCGCTCACGCGGGATATAGACGTTGTCAAAAGCTATGGACCGAGTCGGCTGCGAGTTCCACCCGAGTTTACGCTCGTTTTCACCGAAGCTTATTCCTTTGCTACTCGCATCAATAGCGAACGCAGAAATATCGCGCGTTGTGTTGTCTGACCCGGTTCGAGCCATTACAACCAGCACATCACTCACTCCAGCCCCGGAGATGAAGGATTTGCTGCCGTTCAGGATCCATCCTTCACCATTGGGAACTGCGCGTGTCTGCAAACTTCCGGCATCCGAACCCGAAGATGGTTCGGTCAGACAATACGAACCCAGCTTTGTTCCGGCGGTCATATCGGAGCCCAAAGTTTTGCGAACGCTCTCGTTCGCATAGGTGTCAATCATCCACGTCACCATATTATGAATGGTGATATAGGCCGTGGTTGAAGGACATGCCGCGGCAAGTTCTTCAAAAATTACGCACGCATCGAGACGCTTGAGGGCGCTGCCCCCAATATCCTCATTGATGTAAACGCCCAGAAAACCAAGTTCGGCCGCTTGACTCAAAAGCTCGCGCGGAAAAATCTTGTTTTCATCCCACGTCGAGGCGAAGGGTGCGATCTGTTTACGGGCAAAATCGCGGGCCATGGCCTGGATGGAAAGTTGGTCGTCGTTCAGATTAAAGTCCATAGTTCGTTCATCGCCTATTGTAATTTGATAGTCATGTTGGATTGTACTTTGCTGTCTTCAGCAAACCATCTCGCGGTGATCGTTTTGGTTTCGGTATAAAACCTTACCGCTTGCTTTCCGTAGGCATGGTGATCACCGAAGAACGACTCTTTCCATCCTGTGAACGAAAAGAAAGGCAAGGGCACTGGGATGGGTACGTTAATGCCCACTTGTCCAGCTTCGACTTTGTTTTGGAATGTGCGTGCTGCATAACCGGAGTTTGTGAAAATCGAAGTGCCGTTCCCATAGGGATTATCGTTGATAATCCGAATGGCCTCTTCAAGGGTTTCGGCTTCCATAAGAAGGAGGACGGGCCCAAAGATCTCTTCTTTGTAGATGTCCATATTTGAGGTGACTTTGTCGAACAACGTTGCGCCGACGAAGTTCCCGTCCGGAAGGCCCGGTACTTTGCAATCGCGTCCGTCGAGGAGGAGGCGGGCTCCTTCATCTACGCCTTTGGCTATCATGCCCAAAACCCGATCTTTGGCGGCGCGACTGATCACGGGCCCAAAAGCGGCTTTATCGTCATTCCATGCACCAGGTTTGGCTTTTGCCAACTCGGCTTTAATGTCTTCGGCCCAGTTTTTGGCTTCGCCGACTAGGACAGCCACGCTGATTGCCATACACCTTTGACCAGCAGCACCGACCGATGCACCGGCGAGAGCACTCAAGACCTGCGCTTTTGCAGCGTCTGGCATCACTACCATGTGGTTTTTCGCGCCGCCAAACGCTTGAACGCGTTTGAAATGGTCTGTTCCCGTGCGATAGACGTGACGTGCGACGGGAACCGATCCCACGAATGAAATCGTTTTGATGTCTTTATGTTTGAGAAGTTTTTCGACTTGCTCTTTGCCGCCGTGAACGACGTTAAGGAGACCTTTGGGAAATCCGGCTTCCATGAAAAGTTCGGCGAGACGCATAGGCGTCATCGGATCCTGTTCAGACGGCTTCAGGACAAAAGCGTTTCCGCACGCAATCGCCATGGGAAACATCCAAAGGGGAATCATAGCCGGGAAGTTGAAAGGGGTGATGCCCAGGCAAACGCCGAGCGGCTGTATGTTGGAATAGGTATCGATGCCCCGAGCGACGTTTTCGACAGTTTCCCCCATCATTAGACTTGGGATCGAACACGCATGCTCAACTATTTCAATACCGCGCCAGACATCGCCCATCGCATCCTGAAATGTTTTGCCATTTTCGCGACTGAGTATTTCGGCCAGCTCTTTCTGATGTTCTTTAAGCAGAGTCTGATAACGAAAGAAATACCGCGCCCGATCAGGAACAGGGACATCGCGCCAAAGTTTGAAGGCAGCGCGCGCCGATGCAATCGCATCCTCGAGTTCGGAGTCCGTTGCGAAGGGAACTTTCGCGATAACCTCCTGAGTTGCCGGATTAACGACGTCTGAAAAACGTTCGGAGCGGGACTGAACGAATTCACCGTTGATGAAGAGCGCAATTTTGTTTGTCATCCTGAGAGACTCCTTAAAGGAATAGACAAATAGAAGCCGACGGCACGCTTGCTCTTACAGCTCGTGCATAGCGAAGGTTTTATTTGATGGGTTGAATAAGCCCCTTACGCCTGTAGGCGCAACAGCTCGAACTAATGGGTATGAAGGATAGAATGCATGAAAGTCCTCCGCGGGATTTGTGGGAGCATCTCTAAGGATCTGGCTTAGCCCCATGGAAAGGCTTTACAGTTGCGGGACAGCGGTGGAATCAAACCACACTTCACTCGAGAGACACGAATTGCCGAGTGATCATTATAAAACCTTAGGTTTAATGCAACGAATGATTTGGTTAAAAGTGTGGGGCGAAGGTTGGTGTGGAATACTCGCTGATTTTCGGGCGATTGGGCGTGGGCAGAATCGGGAGGTGAAGTCAAAAGCGATGCGAATTATGAAAAAAGGCCGGTATAAAACCGGCCTCAGATCTAAGCGTAAAGTCCAGATTACTCTGGATTTGCTGGTGTTGCATCAGCTGGTGCTGGAGTCGAAGGAGCCGACTCTGCAGGAGCAGCGGCGTCAGTTTTAGCAGCATCACATTTTTTGTGCTTTTTGTCCCATGTGCCGCCTTTTTCTACACATTCTTTGGAAGCTTTGTCATGGCCTTTGCCTTTTTTGCCGGCGCTGAATGCCATTGACGAGCTGAAGATTGCGAGGAAAACAAGAGCAGTCGTGTTCGATTTTTTGAAACTCATGCGTGACTCCATTATGTAACATTAGGCCGTTGAAAACCAAGTTTCGATCCTTCATGGCAGCCCTCACGAGTTGAGTCACTCATGAGCGTAGATAGCGGTAGAAGTCATCTAAGTTTGGTCTGCGACTACTTTAATAAAAATTTGCCTCCACGGCCAACCAGAAAAGGCATGCCGCTCTGTAAAAAGATGATTATTATCCGGCCCAAAGACCGCTACCACCAGTGGTGGCTCCTTTCTAAGCCCTTTTTTGGCCAAAATTTTTTCCTCGCGATACTTCACCTTAATGACCAGAAATCCCTGTTTCCGACGCTTTCGTCTCCAATCCAGTAGAAGATCAGAATTTTTCTTGAATTAAAAATCGTAAAGTTTATATTGAACTGAACGGTTTAAAATAATCTTCGCAGGGATCGGTCTGCCGTTATTCTTCAATATTTCAATCGCTTATAAGAATGCAGGTAAATCATGACTCAGAAAGTAGCTTTTATTACGGGTGCCAATCGGGGTTTGGGTTTTGAAACGGCGCGGGAACTTGGCGAAAAAGGTGTGCGGGTCATTCTAGGATCGCGCGACAAAGCCAAAGGCGAAGATGCGGCAAAAAAACTTGCCGCTCAGGACATCGAGGTGCTTGTATTAGAGTTTGACGTCAACTCGATTGCCGATCACAAAAAAGCTTATGATTTTATCGATAAGACATTTGGGCGCCTCGACATCCTTGTAAATAATGCCGGCGTCTTTCTCGACAAAGGTTTGGGTGGCAACACAACGCTTGAGGCGTCACAAGACATCCTGCGCAAAACCTTCGATTCAAATTTTTTTAATATCGTCGCACTGACTCAAACCCTACTGCCTCTCGTTCGCAAGTCGGAAGCCGGCCGCATCGTGAACCTTTCCAGCATACTCGGCTCCCTGACTCTGCACTCCGATCCCAGCTCGCCAATATATAATTCCAAAGCGTTTGCATACAACGCTTCAAAAACAGCCCTAAATGCGTTCACGGTGCATTTGGCTCACGAACTCAAAGACACTAAGATCAAGGTGAACTCGGCTCATCCTGGTTGGGTGAAAACGGATATGGGTGGAGCGGACGCTATGCTCGAACTGAGTGAAGGTGGCAAAACGAGTGCACATCTTGCGCTACTTCCTGAAAACGGCCCAAATGGGGCTCTAATCCATCTGGGACAAGCACTTCCCTGGTAAGGGCCGCTACGCGAACATAAATATGCCCTCGGTCTGAGGGCGTTTTCCCGCTAGTCTCTCCTTGGATTTGAGATCCAATTCAAGCAAGGAGAGACACCCGTGAACTATTTGGTTTTGTCAGCTGTCCTAGGATTTATGTACATAGGCCTCGCTGTGTCGGCAGCCACCAAAGTGCGCGGCACGAAATGGAATGCCGGCCCGCGTGACGAACTGCAAGCGCCGCTTACAGGAATTCCGGGGCGGCTTGATAGGGCTTCCAAAAATTTCCTTGAGACCTTTCCGCTATTCCTCGCAGCTTATCTCGCTTTATCCATCCAAGGCCGGCAGACGGCTCATTTAGGGGAGCTTGGAATCCAGACCTACCTCGCTGCCCGCGTTGTTTACCTACCCCTCTATGCGTTCGGAGTTCCTTACGTGCGCTCGCTCGTTTGGATGGTCAGTATCGTCGGGATTTTTATGATGCTCACCACGGCTTGGTGAGCCTGTCATCCAGCGGAAGAAAAACGTCCCGATTCCAAGGGATTGATGGGTCGCTAGTATAATCACGGCGAGCGAACCCATGCTTCCCTCGATCAGACCGAAGTTGATGGTAAGGACGCTAATCACAATGAAAAAAATCAATCTCGTAGGGAAGCTTATACTTGCGCTCAGTTTTTTATCGCTGAGTAGCGCTTCCTTTGCCTAGTCTTCCTCAGTTCCCTTGCGAGCAACAGTGCCGAAGCGGCAGAAGCTCGCTTCGACGACTTAACGGTTTTGAGTCAAGGTCAACGTGATGCGTACACGGTCCAAACGCTGGCGGGCATGAGCCAGGACGAACTTGACATTCTCTATGCAAGTTTAGACAGTGGTGCATTGCCGTCAGGCGAATACCATGGAAAGGTAATTTTTGATGACAGCTAGAAAAATGAAATCGAGCGCATGCTCGCCATCGTCTCCCCTTACGGAGTGCTTGAGAAAATCATCAAGAAAGTTGGAGTGTCTATTTGGAAAGGCAAGATCTTTCAAAATGAAACTCAGTCTTTGACCAACCGCATCGGTTTGATGAAACAGTATCCGGCGCATGTTTTCTGCGGTCAAAGTCTTTTGGATTCGCGTCGCGAGTCTACCATACTCGACTATAACCTTGCCGAAGACTTGTCGCACTATAACCCTATGATCGACTGGCAAATGACCCGTCGCGGGCTCGGCGTTCGGGATGAGATTCGCATGGTGCATCCAGGTCTATACCTGGGCCGTGCTTACGTAAGAAATATGTTTGCACTCAACTTTGTCATCGAACGCAATGATGTGGGTAGCGACTCTCAGGCCTGAGCAAACACCTGTAGTCATTGAGTGATTTGATTGGTAGGAAAGGAAAGTGGTTGCGTAAAGTCTTTGTGGTGCGCGTGATCATGGTGAACCTTTTGATTGTCGGTTGTTCACCCGAAATCTCTTCGGAACTTCACGATATCAAAGTGAATCTGCTAAGCGGGGATGCGCCCTTGCAAGGGCGCTCTTTGTTTGATGCCCTCACGATGGAAAAAGCAAGCAGCAGTACCTTTGAATAGCGTGTGCCTTTCCCTTTTCCCGCGTTGCGCCTTGCGATCGACGACCAAAGCCAAATTTGCGCGTTCAGATCTGCTACCCCATGTTCGATCAGCGAGATTTGGGTGCGGAATATATAGTCTGAGCCCAGGAGTTCCTCTATAGACTTTAATTTTTCGCCGCAGATTTTGCCGCTCAGTCTGGAGAGGAAAAACATGCCGTATGAATCGAGGTACCACTGAAGGAAAATGGCCCCGGCCGTGGGCAGGACATGATCAAAGACAACAAGAGATTTAAGGATCTCAAATAGCCCCGCGGGAAGCAAGCGGAACGACTTCGTGTTTTTGACTACCGTCACGGTAGCTCATTGCAGCTCTGCATATTTTTCGAAAAGGCGAATCACCTGCAAGGGCTGCATTTGAAAATCGACAAAATGATTGGATGAGTGAAACCTGTTTTTGATAAGGTCGTTCTGAAAGAGGACTTCTCTGGTCTGAAAGCTGTCCGAAGAAAATCCGGTAATAAGCATCGCACACTTGAGTGTGACGGGATGGGAATCTTCAATATTTCTTCGGCTCACACTTGGCTCCTCATACTCTCGCATTCTTAAAATCAGACCCACTAAGTTATTATAAACAAGGGGTTTTGTTAATTCTTTTCGATGAGTAAGAAATTGATTTGAATTGTGATTCACATATTTTTATGCGAAGAATGGGAAGTTATGGATCTATAAGTGGGTAGAAATAAAATCTCGTTACTCTAACGTTAGGACAGTTATGAAGGCATTCATGTTCGCCTTGAGTTTGATGGCTAGCGGCTCTTCGTATGCAGCCGATCTTAAAGTTGGTGATGCGGCACCGGGTTTCACGGCCCAGAATCAAGCCGGTCAGCCTTTCGATTTGAATGCGCGTAAAGGTCATTGGACTATCCTGTACTTCTATCCGAAAGCAGGCACGCCCGGATGCACAAAACAAGCGTGTGCGTTTCGCGACTCAATCAAAAAGATTCAAAAGGAAGGCGCCGAGGTCTACGGAATCAGTGCCGATACCGTTGCCGAACAAAAAACCTTCCATGACGAACACAAGCTTGGCTTCGATCTTTTAGCTGATCCCGATGACAAAGTGATCGCCCTTTACGGCAGTAAAATGCCGGTGGTGAACATGTCGAAACGTTGGACGTTTATCGTGGATCCGGAACTTAAAATTGCATCTGTAGATAAGGATGTCGATCCTCTTTTGGATGCGCAGCATGTCGCGGATAAGTTGGTGGCATTGAAAAAAAAGAAGTGATTGCGCCCGAAGCGCAGTCTAAGTAAACGCTAAAAGACGCCGCTTTTTTTAATTCCTCTTCGAGCGTTGCAACAAACTCCCTCGTATTCAAAGGCTTGGTGAGGTGGGCATTACAACCTACTTCACTTGTTCTTTCTTTTTCTTCGGTCTCAAGCATGCCCGATTCGATTTTAGCGAGATCAAGAATGTCATCGATAATACGGGTGAGGCTTTTGCTATTACGTACTATGGTCTGAATAAATCTATCCCGCTCCTCGCCTGTGATCGAAGTGTCGCGCAGAAGTTCGGCGAATCCCAGTATTGCGGCAAGAGGGGTTCGGATCTCATGGGACATGTTCGCAAGAAACAAAGATTTGGTCTGGTTTGCGTTCTCCGCCTCAATTTTCGCCTGCTCAAGATCGAGTCGTGCCTTTACTTTTTCTGTGACATCAATGGAGTGAACGTACGCTCCATAGGGCGTTCCATCAGGTTCGAAAATTCTCATGCAGGTGATATCGTGGTAAGTGTCATGCATCATTCCGTCAGGTTCGAGGCTGAATGTAACGAGGACTTCTTTAGCTGCAAATGGGTGTCCGGTCTCAAAAACTTCGCGCATGCGCATTTCAATGGACTGTCCTCGCAACTGCGGAAGTGCATCGAATAGGGGTCTGCCCAGTAGCGGCGTGTCGGGAAAAGATCTTTGATACATGAAATTCAAGCGTTCGAAGATAAAGTCGGGGCCTCTCCAAAGCGCCATCGCCACCGGTGAGTATTGAAAAACGGTTTCGAGCTTTAAGGTCTCGAAGGCAATTTTTCTTTCGATGTTTTTTCGTTCGCTGATGTTGGTGAAAAAAACCGCCAGACCGTCGTCATTCTTAGGATAGACCCACACCTCTGTCCAAAGATCGAGAGGTTTGTAGTAATCTTCGAAGCTCACGAATATGCGCTCGGTCATAGCCTTAAGATACGATATACGAGTGTCCCTGGCTAGCGAAGTGCTTGCTCAACTCGTCCACTCTCCTTGTCAGCCGAAAGTCCTCCGCAGAGAGCCATGAAGTTATTCGCTGTTATAGGAACGGTGTTGCCAAACATTCCCACAATCACTTTACCTAGAGATTTG
The DNA here is from genome assembly GCA_014378195.1 of Oligoflexus sp. Taxonomy (GTDB): domain Bacteria; phylum Bdellovibrionota_B; class Oligoflexia; order Oligoflexales; family Oligoflexaceae; genus Oligoflexus. The sequence continues at coordinate 21,848 of JACMOC010000063.1, forward strand.
CCATCCACTTCATATTCTATTTCGCACCCGGTTTGTTATCGCTTCCGGATCAGGCTTAGATTGTCTAGATTCTATTCGTTTGTGATTTTGTTCGTGCGCTGCAACATGGACCGATAAGCTAAGGAGGAATGGTAAACTGAGATAAAATAAACGCATGCAACCTTTTCTTCGCGCGAGAGTCGAAACATTTTGAAGGGAAATGGCTTCCCTTATTTTACCGAGAACACTAACATTAACGATAATCATTATGAAGGAATAGAGCGCTTTGGTGCACGAATTTGACCCGAGTCGGATCGAAGGGACACTGCAGCGATTTTTTGTCCTTAGCAAAATGAGGCAGTTTCGTTTTTGAGTTCCAGGACTTAAATTTCAGGGTGAGCATGCGATGAAACAAGGGCCCATTAAAAAGACGATCAAAATCCTCCTCATTGTGTTGGTCCTAAGGCCCCTCGTTTGGTTGTTGCTCGGGGTAAACAGGTTCTCGCATCTCAAAGTGCCGCTAGAAGGTCCGATGATTATCGCGCCCAACCATAATAGTCACCTTGATACGCTCCTGTTTTATGCAATCCTCCCTTTGAAGGTTGCCGTGCGGACGCGTGTCATCGCAGCTGGGGATTATTTCGGGAATATTCCGATCGTTTCTTGGTTTCTCTTCAGCTTCTGCGGAATGGTGCCTGTTTATCGACCACAAGCCCCGAAAGTCGAAGAGGGTAAAAAAATAAAGACTAGCAAGTCGCCCCTTGAATCCATGGGCGAGGCCTTGAGCGAAGGTGATGTACTTTTGTTGTACCCTGAAGGAACAAGGGGTAAGCCCCAGGAACGTTCCGCGCTAAGAAAAGGGATTGTTTACCTGGCCTGCAGCTTTCCCGAAGTCCCTATCTATCCTGTGTTTGTTAAAGGCCTCGGCAAAGCCCTACCGCGCGACTCATTTATCTTGATTCCGCTCATTCCAGTCATTGAGATACAAGATCCGATTTTTGCTAAAGACAAAACGCAACGTATGGTTTTGGAAGAGCTGGAAAATGCGTATTCCGGTATGGAACGCAAAGTTGCCCCTCAAGATAGGCGCGAAAAATGAGCAATAACATCGTCATAACATCTGCAATTATTCTGTGTTCCGCACTTCTCATCGCACAGCTCATCATATATGTGATGATAAAGATGCGGCCCGATAAGGACTATCAAGAGCTTGTTTTACGGACTCGATCGTGGTGGTGGATCGTTGTCCTGGTCGAGACCTCGCTCTATTTTGGCAAAACATCTTTCATCGTTTTGCTTGGGCTCGTGAGTTTTTTTGCGATGCGCGAATATCTTTCCCGCGTCCATACCAGACGTAGCGACCGCGACACGCTCTTTCTACTTTTCCTTGCTATCCCGATGCAATTCGTTCTGATCTATCGTGGGATGTTTATTGAGTTTCTGTGTTTTGTTCCACTCTATAGCATGAGTGTTATAGTCCTGGCTCTTTTAGTGTCAGGTCCGCCGCGTGGCTTCATTATGGCTCTCGGGACGGCGCAGATCGGGCTATTTAGTACCGTCTATTCGCTTGGGCACTTCGCCTATCTTGGTCTTTCCGATGACCCCAATAGTAACCAAATCATAGCAGGCAACATACTTTTGCCGATATTTCTGACCCAAATTAATGATGTGTTTCAGTACATGTGCGGCAAAGCCTTTGGTAAGCATAAAATTATGCCGCAGATCAGCCCCAAAAAGACAATCGAAGGATTTTCCGGAGGGCTTATTTTGACCTCAAGTCTGGCTGCTGTTATAGCACCTTACGTGACGTCGCTCACTCACCTTCAAGGATTTGTCGCGGGTCTTACACTTGCCTCGCTTGGGTTCCTTGGTGACGTTTTGATGTCGGCCATCAAACGCGATCTCGACATCAAGGATTTCAGCCAACTTGTCCCGGGGCATGGCGGTATCCTCGATCGTATCGACAGTTTGATTATCGCCGTCCCCATTTATTTTCACCTGGTGCGCGCCTTTTCGAATGGATGGCTCTCATAAGTGAAGTCAACACATACTCGAAAATAGTTCCTGGTTTCCTGAAACTCATCGCCTTGGGCCAAGTCCCAACTAATCCTTCAGTCTGGAGTTGAACCTATGGAAGAGAACCGACGACCTGTTGCCTCACGCAATACGAGCTGGGCAGCCCGTATCTCAACATTTCTCAAAAATGCCGGTGTTTCACCCAACACGATATCAATCTCAAGCTCCGTTTTTGCTCTGATTGGGGCAACTGCTTTTATAATGTCCTGTTGTGCCGTTGATCCCGTAACACGGGGCCTGTGGCTGGTCCTAGGTTTGGCGGGAATTCTAGGGCGACTGTGTGCGAACCTTTTTGATGGCATGGTTGCCGTCGAGGGGGGACTCAAAACCCCGGCCGGCGAACTTTTCAACGATATCCCCGACCGAATCTCGGACCTTGTTTTGCTTGTGGCCGCTGGTTACGTGGCAGCTCAAGGCGTTGAGCACCCTGAGCTTTGGATTCAACTCGGTTGGGCCGCTGGAGCGCTTGCGATCATGACTGCCTACCTTCGGTTTGTGGGGGCCGCACAGGGCGTCGGGCACTTCTTCCTCGGCCCTTTTGCCAAGCAGCAGCGTATGGCGGCGCTGAACGCAGCCTGTGTTTTGAGTATAGCTTTGGAGCCTCATCTTCTTGCTGTCGGCACCATTTTCCGTACGGCGCTCGGAGCTATTGTTTTGGGTTCTATCGTGACCTGTATTCGGCGTGTGCGCGCAATTGCAGGCGCTTTGAATAAAAAAGGCTGAGCCGGTTGCTGGATATAAAAAGAGCGTGTTAGGGGAGACCCAACACGCTCTTTTCGTTTTTACGAAGTCCTTAGCTTGCTGATGCTGTTTTGTCTGCTACCGCCGCCGCTTTTTTATGAGCGATTTTTTCGGCGATAAATTTGGCAATACCACGAGCATGATTGAGATCGGTGAAGAGACGATTGATAGGAACCGCAACTTCGTAACGATCTTCAAGCTTCGCAAGAGCATCCATCATCGTAAGTCCCTCTTCGATGGTATCGCGGAAGACAGGACTCATTTTGTAGAGCCATGCGGCTTCGGATGGCACTTGGGTCCCCTGGCCTGAAAAAGCAAAGAGGATTTTTGGCGTCTTGCGATAGGCTTTGGCCGCGAGAAAGCTATATTTTTGACCAGATTTTTTGGTCGAATCTATGCGATCGGCCAAAGGTGATTCAAGGAACTTCATTGCGTCACGTGTAAGAGCTGAGCGGTCGTCCCGCGTTGCGTCCGCGCTCACGACGATCGCGGCCCGGTACTCAAGTTCGCTGCGTTTGTGATGCATTGCTTGCGAAAGTACGGCGATCAGCAGTTGGCTTTGCGATTCAACCCAACGGCTCACCGCTTTTAGGTTGAGTTCCAAACTGCTCAAGGAACGGGCTGAAATGCGCAGAATTGTGGGCGATGCTTCGGTTTCAGCTGGAAGTACCTCGGCCGGGTCATCTTCCGCTATAATCATGTGCGCATTTGTACCGCCAAAGCCAAAGGAGCTAATACCCGCAGCACGCAAGCCATTCTTAGGGCGAACCCAAGGACGTGAATTCGACGCGACTTCGATGAGATCGTCGCGTTTTGGTGTGATTTGTTTATTCAGCGATTTGAAATGGAGGGAAGCCGGAATGGTGGCTTCCTTTAAACTCATGACGAGTTTAAGAACGCCGGTAAGGCCCGCGGCTGCTTCCAAATGTCCAATGTTTGATTTAACACTCCCGATCAGACACGGTGTCGAGCGTGGAGCATCGAGCGCTTCGACCAGGGCTGCGTATTCAATGGGATCACCAAGCTTGGTGCCTGTTCCGTGGGTTTCGATCAGTTGCAACAAATCAGCGCTTATTTTAGCTGATTGGAGGGCCTCTTTAATAACGGAGACCTGCGACTGACGGTTCGGCGCCGTGATACCGTTGGTTGCCCCGTCCTGGTTAACCGCAGAACCTTTGATGACGGCATGGATGACATCACCTGCAGCTCGCGCATCGCTGAGTCGTTTAACAATGACGACGACTCCACCTTCGCTTTGTACATAACCATTTGCCGAATCATCGAAACTTTTGCAAAGTCCATCCGGCGAAAGCATCTGAGCTTCCGTGAAAACAATACTCAGTTCAGGACTCAACATGAGGTTGACGCCGCCCACGACTGCGGCATTGAATTCGCCACGTCGCAAGCTTTCACAGGCCATATGCAGTGAAACAAGAGACGAGGAACAAGCCGTATCTATAGCGAGAGACGGACCTTGGAGATCGAAGGTATAGGACAAACGATTGGCCGCAATAGTGTGCGAGTCGCCGAGTGCACTGTAGCGGTTGCCTTGAATACCAGACTGAGCCTGCATGAACGAGTAATCGCTCGAGCTAATGCCGACCCAAACACCAGTACGGGAGCCGCGCCAGAGGCCTGGGGTATGTTCCGGAATGATCCATCGCTTCCCAACATAGTTCCAGCATCAAACGCTGCTGAGGATCGATACGAACCGCTTCTGTGGGTGTAATGCCAAAGTGTTGAGGATCAAAGTTTTTGACCGACTGCAGCGTAAAACCACCACGATTTACGTACATTTTTCCGATTTGTGCCGGCAGTGGTGCATAATATTTCGATTTGCTCCAACGTTCTGTCGGAACTTCACCGATAGAGCACACACCTTCCTTAAGATTCTGCCAGAAGTCCTGCGCGTTATCGGCGCCCGGAAGCCGGCATGCATACCCTACGATTGCGATGTCTTCGCTCTCGCCATTCTGAAAGTCTTTTCTCTCGAGCCGTTGATCTACAGACTTTGATTCAGGATGGAGTTCGCCATGAATGTGACGGGTGAGGCTGTCAATATTCGGAAAATCATAGAATATCGTGGGCGCAATCGTCAGTTTAAAGGTCTTCTCAAGTGCACCGCTGAGGGAATATACGGTCAACGATGATAGCCCGAGTTCAACAAATGGTTGCTGTAGGTCGACATGATCTGCTCCCAGCTCAGCAGCGATCATTTTGCTGATTTCATGCGCGATCGCATCATTGGATGATTTGAGTTCGGCTGAACTCTGAGGGGCTCTGGCCTCGCTTGCCATTGCCGCCACTGGAGCCGAAGCCTTCACGCTGTTTGTCTTAATTTTTTGAATGAATGGCAACTTTTCATCCTGAGCCATCTGCTGAGCCTTAAAACGTTGCGTTTTGCCAACGTCCGTACGAGGCAATCCGCCCTGTTCTATGATCCAGATATCGCCAAGTGGCACTTCGTGTTTTTGAGCCAGGAGTTTGGCGAGCATAGGCGCAGCTTGATTGACGAGTGGAATAGCTACTTCCGGTATTTCGAGAAGGAGATGTAGGCATTCGCGACTCGCCTCTTTGATGGAAACGAGCAAGAAAGGAGCGAGTTGAAGTTGGGGAACAGCTTCTTTGATACTCGATTCGATATCCTGAGCGTGAAACTTACGTCCTTGTAAAATAAAAACTTCTTTGAGACGGCCCACAATATAAAGCTCGCTGTTTTTTAAAACGCCTAGGTCTCCCGTACGGAGATAACGTCCTTCACGCCCTTTGATTGCGAGGCCAAAGGTCGCGGCATTTTTCTCAGGATCACCGATGTAGCCTAAAGAAATACCAGGTCCACTCGCCCAGATTTCGCCAGGGGTTCCGTCGGGAACGGGGGCAAGGGTCTCCGGGTCAACGATGGCCACTTCGAGTTCGTCAATTATTTTTCCGCAGCTGATGATCTCACGGCCGTTAATATGTTCTGTAAGTGGGAATGTGTGCGGCAAATGCCCACTCACGAGCAAGGTCGCTTCCGACATTCCATACAGCGGCAAAAAGCGATCCGAGGAGAATCCATTTTTTTCGAATCGCTTACCGAATGAGCGTAAGGTATTGGGCGCCATGGCTTCGCCACCGCAATAGGCAGCCTTCCAAGTCGTCAGATCAATGCCTGCACTTTCTTCTTCCGTTATCATTTTAACGCAGAGATCGTAGGCAAACGCGGGTGCTCCGCTGACTGTGGCTTTGAATTTAGCGATCGTTTCAAGCCAGACCACCGGTTTTGTGACAAAAGTGATCGGTGACATACAAAGAATAGGAAATTCGCACCAGATGCCGGAAAGCGTTGAGAGCAGGCCCGTATTATGGGTATGAGGAAGCCATATCACACCGCGGCTGTCTTTAGTCAGACCGACAACGTTTTGCATCGTTTGAGACATATACGACATCTGGCGATGGTTGAGCAAAACACCCGTTGGGTTGGCGGTTGAACCGGACGTATGCTGGATCATCGCAATGTCGGTTTCCAGGAGTTGGAATCTTTTAAAGCTATCCGCAGGCATGGTCGCAGCTTCGCGTGCCGTAACCGATTTTATGGAGAGGCCAAGCTTTGCCAGGTAGCCATTGATAAGCGGGAGAGCGGGCGCAATCATATCACTCGTCAAAAGACCTTTGGCCCCGCAGGAGCCAATGATGCGGACCAGGTTTTCGGGCGGCTGACCTTGGGCCAGGGTTTTCGGAACGGGCACCGGAACTGCGGGGTTGCCGCTGTAGATACACGCCATGTAAGAGACTATAAAATCAGTCGATGGTTCGAAGAGAAGGATCACCGGAGCCTTGGCTTCGACTTCTTTCTGGAGCCAAGCAGCTATCGCCAGGGCACGCGTTCTGAATTCGCCCCAATTAAACCACGTTTCCTTATGGTCAGCAGACAGGAATCCCAAAGCAGGTCCATTTTCAGGATGGCTGTCGAGAATATCGCTCAGAAATTTTTGCTTAACCATGGAACTGTACTCTTCTGTAAAAATTCGTCGATTTATAGCGGTTCGGCGAACCTTCTCGAAAACTGCAATGAAAATCATTTTTTTCAAAAATTCGGGCCGTATCCTGATGAAATTTTACTGAAAAGACGGCGATCATTCGAAGTTTATGGAAACCTGACGACAAAAAATCCCCTGCACTCCTGTTGGCGCAAGGGATTTAAAAAGTCTTGAAATGCGGATATTAGGCTTTTGTCAAAGCTGGAATGATACCTTTTTCGTTGTTTTTATTGCCGAATTTTGTGTCTTGTAGACCCATGCCCTGCAAAATGGAAACAAGGAGATTGTTATGGGTATAACCATTGCCATCAATACAGCGGCCGGTTTTGAAAAATCCACCCGCTTGTCCTGCAAGCACAAGCCCCATGTTTGCATAGTTGTGGTTGTCGCCATCACTGATTTCCGAAAAGGCCAAGAGAGAACTGTTATAGAGGAGTGATTTATCGCCCTCCTTCACCGCGCCCATACCTTGGATGAATTGAGCGAACTTGCCCATCATGTAGGCTTGATTCGCCGTGTGAATTGCTTCCCCGTTGGTTGCGCGTCCATAGTGCGAGGTCTCGTGAAGAGAAATGCCGCCTGCCGCTGGTTTGCCATTTTTGAACGTTACGCCGGAAGTCCCATGAGACATCGTGAGGAAAACGACGTTTGTCATGCCGCACGCCATGGCTTGGATTGCAACTTCGGTTTGAAGATCGGTGACGAGGTCAAAATTTTCGGACTTCCCAACATCACTATCTGGAAAACTTTGTTTTTTGCTTAGGGTTTTTGTGCACTGCGCGTTGGAAGTCGCCGCGGGATCGCTGAGAGCCTGGATGCGTCTCTCCAATTCGCGAACAGAGGAAAGGTGAAGATCGAGTTTTGCTTGTTCAATTGTGCCAAGCTTCGATTGCAGACCCTTGATCTGTTCGAGGTTGGCATCAAGTAAACTCTTTTTGAGGGCCGATGAGAGACCCGTTGGGGCTGGTGTACCAGTCGTCGTCGGTGCACTCCCAAAAAGTGCAGCGAATGCTTTTGCCGGGCTGTCTTCAATAGCGGCAACGGAGGGAAGACCGCCGCTTGGTGCAGCGCCGGAGAAGGAAACAGCGTTGTGCATGGTATCCGTACTCGATGAGTAGTGGGCCACTCCGAGCCTTAAAACGGGGATCTGTGCTGGAAATTTCTGTCCGAGGTAGGTATCGATGGAGACGTTGGAGATTTCGCCTTCGCACCCTGATAGGCCGTAGTTATTGCCTTGCTGATGGCGACTTCCGACACCGCCCCCCGTGTCGTAAATAACGTTATTAAGCATGATCAGATCGCTCTGTACGGCCGCAAGAGGTTTCGTTGATGCGGGAAAAATAAAACTCGACCCGGTTGTGGAAGAATGAAAGGTTTTAGGAACGGTGCCGCAGGGGTAGAAGTAAAAGACCGCGCGTTTTTTGGCTACATCACCAAAGGCCTGCGTTTCCATGAGTGTCCGCATAAAGGGCAGGAACACGGCGGAGTTACTGAGATAACGCAGAAGGTTTCTGCGCGTAATTTCGTTTTTTATAGCTTTATTCATGGTTTATTCCCTTTTCGCATAAGAAGGGTGAGTGACGATGTTGATAAGGAGCTGAGGCAAAGTCATCGAACCCTTCTCAAATTTGTTGGCTATATCGCGTATGGCACAGATATCGGCCGGACGCTCAGCATAGCCGTGAGCGAAGCGGTACCATTCGACTACAAAACAGCGTTTGGCAGCGGAGGATTTGGAGATATAGTTCGAGAGCTCACCGACACCGTTGAACTTGGTCGTGAGATTATCGATACCGACAACTTCTCCCGAGGTATCCACTTTTTTGCCATTGTCCATCTCTCGGTATAGGCCGGCTCCATCAAAATCTTCCATGCCGAATCCGATGCCATCGATGGGGATGTGGCATCCAGCGCAAGCTTCATTGGATGTATGCACAGCAAATCGCTCGCGTGTCGTCAGGGTCGATGAGGCCGCGGGAATCTCTGGATTGAGGCCTTTAGGGGTCGAAGGTGAAATGTGGCAGAATAGTTTTTCGAGGACGAAGTTGCCGCGCATGATGGGGTGGGTTTCCGCTGGCGATGAATTATGAGCGAGGATGGAGCCGAGTCCTAAGATGCCTCGGCGCGGTGTATCGGCAAATTTTATTTTTGTTACGGCTCCCTCGGTTACGCTTTGGCCTTTATAGTATGTGGCAAGAGCCGCCGGGCCTAAGGTATAGTCAGCAGTAAATAGAGTTTCAAAGGTGCTTGTTGGCTGTTTTGTAATATAGTCGAAAGTATTCTTGGCTTCGGCGGCCATGGAATTCTTGATCGAATCTGTGAAGAGTGGAAAGGCTACGACGTTTTTTTCATCATCTAGTATCGCGTTGGTTTCGATCCAACCACGCGCAAATTCAGCCGTGGTAAATTTGGATCGCGCATCAGCCAGGAGTCGGGTCGCTTGGGCCAAGAGGGTTGCGTCCTTCAAGATATCGCCGGAAGCCGCCAGCGATTGGAGCGTCGCATCGGGCGAAGTTCCCCAGAAGAAATAGGATAGGGCGCTCGCCAGTTCGTACGCATTGAGGGCTTTGTTTTTGCCGATTTCCATTCGGTAAAGGAAATCGGGAGCGATCAGAAGATTACTGAGAAGCATAGTTATGCCGTCTTTCGGCGAGGAGGCAAGACCGATTTTGTAAACATCCAAAAGAGCGGTTTTTTCGGAGTCTTCGATTGGTCGGCGCCAGAGCTGAGGCGCTAAGGTATCTATTACTTTTTGAGCGCAGACCAGTCCTGTGGATTCGTCGCAGTTGACAAGCGTCGGGAGTTTGGATTTCACCTCGGCTGCAATGGCGAGGGATACCTCGAGATAGGCTGAAGCATGGTCGTCGTTTACCGTGCCGCTATCGGCGTTATTTGAGAAGCCGAAAACGATACCATCGCTCGGGAGATTGGTTCGATAATCAGACATAATTCCAAGGATATCCTTGACCGTATTTTGGTATTCGTTCTGCGTAAGGAGCCGCAGTTGATTTTTGCTCGACAGACTTTTGCCAGAACACGCCGTATCCTGCTCACCGCCGGGAGGTTGCATGATCTTCGAGAGTGTATCACGTGTCAGGTTGAGGTCAGCGCCTCCAATCACGGCTTTGCCAGGGTTTGTGGCGACCGTTTCATCACCTGAGGATGTACTCCCTGGGGATGAAGTCGCTTTCGACCCGCCGCCGCCTCCATGGGTGGTACGAAAGCTCCCAGGCTTCGAGGGTGGCTTACATCCTATCGACAATCCAAAAAGGATCAATCCGCCCAGGATTTTTATAGAATGATTCATCATAATACCCTGAATTATTGCGATTAACTGGGACGTAGACGCAATAATAGCGATCCAAATCCCTTCGGAGTCGGTATCGGAGTAATGGCTTCGTTGCATGAGTGCGGAATGATTGAGTCTTTAAGGAAGAGAAAGTCGCCTGATGTTACGGGGTGTTGGAGGGCCTGAGATTTTATCTCGCGTAAGAATTGCTGAGGAGCAGAAGCCTTCAACCTTTGGTTTAAGCTCTGCTCAGCGCGCGTGGATCGACTACTGATAATAATGTTCGATAAAACCCCAAACCATCTCCCGCGCTTCGTTAACGACAGCGGGTATTTTGGAAGGAGAGGGGACCTTATTCGTCGAAAGTTCTACGGCCAAAGCCTCAGTATGAAATTTCCAATAGTAGTAGTCCGCACTCGAGCCTTCCGCAACGTAGATGGTTGTGGCTATCGGGCCATGTGTATAGCCGTTTTCTGCGGAGAGTTTGTTCGTCAAAGTCTCGAAGTTTGCTCGGTCGGTTTCATTGCTCAAGGGCTCTTCTGTATAGGCCCAGGGGTACATAAGCAAACGTCCGTAAGCGTGCAGGGTAATCGACCCTGTGAATTTTTCGCTCGCAAACAGATTCATAAGGGCCTGGATGGAGGCCGTTGGTTTGTGATTCGGATCGCCAGGCCATGGGTAAGAGCGATTGGGATCAACGCCGTTGTCATATCGCTGTTGTTTTACGTAGCCGTCGGGATTGACGACAAACGCAACGTAGATGTCGGTTTTATCGATCATTTGCTTCAGCCGATTATCCGTTCCATAACCCTTCAGCAGCTCATCAACGAGGGTCAAAAGAACTTCCGTTGAAATGAGTTCGTCACCGTGGGTGGCGGCATCGAGAAATATTTTCGGCTTGACCCCATTGCCGGTTTTGGAAGAGCTGATGCGCAGGTAGGAAAGCTTATACCCTTGCTGTGATGCGCCGTAGGAATTGATCGAAACAAGCTCGGGGTAGGTCTGAGCTGCATTGTTCATATAGTCCTGAATGCTCTGCCATGTGTGATAGCCCGAGGCAAATTCGGCATTCTTCGCGAAGGTTTCCCGCCAGTCCGAGTCTGCATCTGGCAACAGGAGTTCTGAAGTCGGTGCTATAGATTTAAAGTCAGTTTCTTTTTCATGGGGAACATAGACATGGAAGAGGTTTTTTCCTTCGTGACTTACGATCTCATAATTTTTGGATACGGATTGGATCTGCTTGAGGTCTTCGGTCTGGATTTTATAGAGGGAAAACGTTTGCGCCGCTGCCGGTACAGCTATGCCAAGAGTCAAGAGGGCCGCTAAGGCTCTTATTCGTTTCATCGTTACTCCCTGTTCATAAGATCGTCATGAATTCTCTTCCTTTAATTATACAGAGGAATGGTCAGCGAAATAATGGATCAAATTTGAACCTCGGGCGATGAGGCTTTACCAGGACCGGTAAGACAGAACTGGAGAGGATCTCGATACTTAGGCTTTGGGCTCGAGAGTCGGCAGGATTTTATGGGAAAGTTTTGAACCCGAACTGGGTGGGCGCCGTCTAACCACACAGACGAACGATGAATGCATGCTCATCCACGTCGCTCGGAGACGCCCCCTAACAAACCAAACTCACATGAATTGAAGGAACACATTATGAAAATGAAAAACTATTTGATCTTCACGACTCTCTTCCTCCTTGCTGCAAAACCCGTCATGGCACACGATAAAGGTGCACCTGGACCTTGCAAACAAATCGCAGAAGCCTGCAAGACAGCAGGGTTTGTGAAAGGCGACTGGAAAAAAGGTGATGGCCTCTGGCGTGATTGTGTCGATCCCATCGTACAAGGACAGACGACTGTCGCTGGCGCAACTAAACCCCTCCCAACAGTTGATCCAGTCATCGTCAGTGCCTGCAAAGAAAAGAATCCGAAATTTGGCGAAGGTAAAGTCGGATCGAAATGATTCGACGCAGATAGGTTGGCGATGAAGAGCGTAGCGATACGCTCTTTTTTTGTTTATCGATTTTTTTCGACTCTATTCGTAATGGACCTGATTATAGGGGAGCCTTATTTTACAAGCTGAACAGTAGTGAATATTAGATATTAGTCTGATATTTCGGAGTATTACACGATCACAAGCGAACGAATGATTGCAGTGAGAAGCGAGCGCCTGGATACTTTCCCTTTCAACATGAAGGAGTGTCTATGCATTTATATTATAGTCCAGGCGCTTGTTCGATGGTCCCTCACATTATTCTCGAGGAACTTGGCCTTAAGTATGAAGCGATACCTGTAAACCTGAAAGATCATACCTATTTGGGAGGTGATTTTTATAAAGTAAATCCAAAAGGCTATGTACCGACCCTTGAACTCGACACCAAACAGGTTCTCACGGAAAATATCGTGATTCTGCAGTATCTGGCAGAAATGAAACCCGAAGCCAAATTGCTTCCATCGAGCGGCATAGAACGGTTCAGGCATCTCGAGATGTTGACGTTTATCACGACCGAGATCCACAAATCGTTTGGCCCGATTTTTAATGATAAGGTGAGCGACGCTGATAAAGACATCTATCGCGAACACTTGAAAAAACGCTTTGCCATTGTAGATAAACAGCTTGAGGGCAAGTCGTTCCTTATGGGCTCGAATTATAGCCTTCCTGATGCTTATCTCTTTGTGATGACGAGGTGGGCAAAAGCCAAAAAAGTGGACATTGGGGGGTATCTAAATATTTCAAAACATTTCGAAGCGGTTCAGGCACGACCGGCCACTCAGAGGGTGATTGCTTTGGAAAGTGGAAAAAAATAGGCGCGGTTTCGTATTCTAAACGTCTCTCATCTCAGGTTGGTTCGAAGCTGACCTGGGATGGTTCCTGGAAAGGAGGAGGGTTGGAGATAAGTTTTACCATGTGAATAAGGTGGTTTCAGACACGAACGCTGCATCTAATTTTATGCATAGAACTGAGGACACTAATCACGGGCGAGTAACACGCTGGTGGACTGCCTTAGATCGTATCACTCATCAAGGACTTGCATCCATTTCACTTGACGTAGAAAAACAACCGACACGATTTCGATACTATAAGGCGAAAGGATGGCTGCTACGAGCCAAAGGCTTCTCCATCCCCAAGTATGCGAATCCCCGAAAAGCAAAAGCGCACCGCTGGCAATGATAGGGACCAGTGCAGGCAACCAACCCATACGAAAAATAAGAAAACGATGCTGGAATCGAGATAAATAGAGAACAGACACGAGGTCCAGTAAGGTTTCATCACTCGGTTCGTCCACGAGGCCTCAGCTTTGAAAGTCCTATCCCTGCATGCATCCGGCATATGGGCGAAAAATGAAATATGTGACATTCCATGTTGGATTGTGTGTGTGCCGATTGCGAGCATTGTTATTGCCCAGGCTGTTCTTAAGGAAGCGGTCCCTTTCATTTGCCAGAATGAAGGGGACCGCTCAAAAGCAATTTTCGCTTTGAAACTATTACTGATACTTCACGCCGCAACCGTAGGGTCTTGAACTAACGGTCGCGATGGGTTTTCCGGCAAGACCGGAATCAAGCGCAGCGGCGACATAGTTCTTGGATTGAGGGATGACTTTTGGATCTGCAGAATCATTGTCATCAATAGCGCCCGCATAGGCCACCTTTTGATCGGGCGTGATGACGAACATATGAGGCGTTGTTTTCGCTCCAAAAGCGTGACCAACTTTGCCATCGGTATCAATCAGGATCGCAGTCGGTGACGCGCCCCGTTCTTTAGCATCGGCAAGAGCCTGGGTAGGCTCTACATACCCCTCCTTGCCTTTGGCCGAGGAGTTGACTGTCAGCCAGACCACGCCTTTGTCCGTATAGGTCTTTTGAAGCTTCTGCATAGTGTTGCTGCTGTATTGTTTTTTCACGAAGGGACAACCTTTGTTGAACCACTCGAGCACCACCCATTTTCCTTTGTAGTCGGATAGCTTTTGCGTTTTTCCGCTCGCATCCTTGACCTCAAAGTTGGGAGCATCTTTGCCTGGCACAGCATCGGCCAGGACTGGTGTGGAAATTAAAAGGGCAGCCGTTATCCAAGTCATCATTTTCATACAAAACTCCATAATTTATCGAGTAAAAAGTCCCTCAATATCTGAGCGACTGAGTATCTGCGGTAGGATGCGCGGGGCCGTTCCGTCGGCGGGGTAAAAGAGATAAAGCGGGACGGAGGCGCGGCCGAAAGCGGCAAGTGCAGCCGTAATTTTTTGGTCGAGGTTAGTCCAATCCCCTTTCAGGAGGAGGACGTGATTCGACCGAAAAAGGTCTTGCGCAAAATCTGTTTCCAGCACGGCCTTTTTATTGACTTGGCAGGTCACGCACCAGGCGGCAGTGAAATCGACAAAGACCGCTTGATGCCTTGATTTTGCTTCGTCGATGAGTTTGGCACTATAGTCGGTCCATGTATCGACACTCTCTTGCGCGACGGCTGCCGTTGCCAAGGGCGCTTTTAAAACCCAGCTTTCGACTGCAATAAAGCTCGCTACCGAGGCGAATGCGGCAACGGCTTTAAACACCGCCCCCCGTCCTTTGCCGAGCCATATACAAAAGGTGAGGATCAGTGCGAGACTCGAAAGGTAGATCCAGGCATCTGTGCCAAGCTGCGAACCCAGTACCCAAAGAAGCCAAATCACAGTGGCAAAGAGTGGGAAGGCCAGGAACTGGCGAAGCGTAATCATCCACATGCCGGGTCTGGGTAGTCGAATGCGAGGAAAAAATGCCAGGAGTAGGAACGGCAGAGCCAGGCCAAGCCCAAGGCAAAAGAAGATGAGGAGAGCCTGCGCTGCAGGGAGGACCGAAGCTGCGCCGAGGGTTGTTCCCATAAAGGGGCCTGTGCATGGGGTCGCTATGAATACTGAGAGGCAGCCCGTACCAAATGCGCCGACGTTTTCAAATTTGCCAGCGGCGCGCGTGAGCGAATTTCCAAATTCAAAAAAGCCTAGAAAACTCAGGCCCATTAGCCAGAAGAGAATGATCAGTGCTGTGACGATCGATGGTGATTGCAACTGAAACCCCCAGCCAATCGCCGTGCCTCCGGCTCTCAGAGCGAGGAAGAGGCCACCAAGCGCCGTAAATGTCGCGAGCACCCCCAGGGTATAAAGCATCGCTTCGTTCCAACGGGTGTGACTATCCACCTTCGCCAGGGAGAAAAATTTGATGGAGAGCACCGGTAAAACGCAGGGCATGAGGTTCAGTATGATTCCGCCGGCAAATGCCGACAATAAAATGAGGAGGTAAGTCGACCATTGTGTGGAATCTTGAGTTTTGGTCGCAATGGACGGGAATTCCCAGGAGCCTTTTCCATCGCTTAAAACAAGGCCTACGTAATCAGGCAGAGTTTTTCCGGGCTGAAGTTTCAGGACGAGGGCTTTTCCGTCTTTACTCAAAGTCGGTTCG
The DNA here is from genome assembly GCA_014378195.1 of Oligoflexus sp. Classification (GTDB taxonomy): domain Bacteria; phylum Bdellovibrionota_B; class Oligoflexia; order Oligoflexales; family Oligoflexaceae; genus Oligoflexus. The sequence continues at coordinate 37,381 of JACMOC010000063.1, forward strand.
GTGGGAAGAAAAACTTCGGTTGAACTGGGAAAAATCGTGAGCTTTGATACTGGTTCGCCATGAGGGGTGGTGATGAAAAATTGTATATCGACGCCTTCTTTTTCCACGTTTTTGATCTGCCAGGGCGAAGAGCTCCCGTCGCTTGGTAACCGCGCTATGGCATTCAGCAAAAGTTCGTGCTCCGGCCATACCTGGGGTTCCGTCGATACCGGGCGCTCAAGCGTCAACTGGCCGGCTCCGGGAAGGCATTCCTCCTGACAAACCAGCCATTCGAGCTCAACCGTCGTACGCACGCGTCCGGCTGAATCTACAGGTTTGATTTTAACAGGGAAGACAGCATTTGTTTCATAACCAACTGTCGTGAGCCCACCCAATAGGAATCGTTTAGGCATAGGCCAGCCGACGTCGCCAAGAGCGGCGTTATCGGAGTGAAAATTGAATTTAGGGGCCGTTCCCGAATCGCCTGGATTTTTCCAGTAAATATGCCAATGCGGGTCAATCTGGAAGCGAATACCGATTGTTTCTTCGGCCGCTGTAAAATGATTCGGTGCGATCCAGGTGACCTTGACATGATCGGCGCTGAGCACCTCGGCAGCATACGAGAGGGTCGGACCAGCTGCCGTTACACAAGCAAATATCAGCATCCTGATTAAGCAGGTCATGGGATCTCCTTCTGGGAATCATCGACCATGACATAATCAGGGTAAGAGCGAAATGAGAGAGTGGTCCGACAGTGAACGACTCTTCTCTGTCAATGTTTAATGTTTAAAAAACGGTTCAAAGACATCCCGTCGAGTGTGCGCACATGCAAAAGGCCTTCGCCAACAAAGCTTTCTGGTAATTCGCTTGTGTATTCAAACGAATGGTCTGCGGGTTGCTTCTCACAAATCTCTGTATTCACTATTTCAGCTATTGGGAGGACGACCAACACGTCGCTTGGACTACGTGTAATTCTCACTTCTTTTATAGCCATACATCCGACGAAGAAGTAGGGGAAATGACCCTGAAGTCTAAGGCTTTGTTTGCCGTTTTCGGTATTGACATCGATAGAAGCGTTCTCGACCGTAGCGTAAAGGTAGTCATCAGCCGATTCTGTTTTGCGGCTTTCGACTTTGAATGAGCTGGAAACATTTTTGTTATCAGCATAAACCGCTTGGTAGTCACCGGTTGCGAGGGCTCCAAGTTTCACCGACTGGATAAACGGTGTAATGGTTTTAATGCACAAGACTCCGGGATACCTCAAAGAGCTTGCCGAAACCGTAACGATCCTAGTCTTGGCATCGATTGCGGCACTTATTTTACCCACTTGATAGCAAGTGTCAGGAAAATTCCCTTTCACCACGATCTCCACGTTATCATTGTCGTCAAAACCGTTGGGTATAAAGATACTATCGACCGGTGCGGTAATTTCCAGAGGGCCGGCCGCTTGAGCTTTCGCTGACAGGCCTGCAATTGCGGTGAGGCTGAGCGTCAAAAAGAGAGTCTTCATGTCTTTCTCCAAGGTTCTGTTGTTTTAATTTTTTGAAGTCTGAGATACTCAAGCAATGATTGTGCCATCGGCATGAAACGTGGGCTGTGACGTTTTCCAGGAGAATGGCAGCGGGAAAAATGGAGGTGTCATCGGGAGCTAGAGTGATTTCACGCAAGGTCTTAAAAGAGAATTGATCTTGAAAAATGCATAATGTCCCATGTCCCTGTGCTGTTTAGGCATAAGTGCTCTAGCCCAAACTTTGAGGTGGAAACGATGAAAGCCTATGTTTTCAAATCGCTGCCGTCTGTTCTATGGGGCTGTGGGCGCTGGAAGAGTGTGAAATCGCGTATGAACCAGTCGGGCTCGACTGCGGACTGAATGGTCTTGCGGATGAAACCTGGTTTGTGGCCATTTCGCCTTTTAAACAAGTTCTCGTGATCGATGATGATGGCTATATTCTGACGGAATCAGGGGCGATTCTTCTCTACCTCGGGGAGAAGTCAGGAAAGTTGATTCCTAAGGATTTACAAGCACGCGCGCAGGTTTATCGTTGGATGATTACATCGTTGAATAACGTTGAGCTTATGACGTTACCGATTTTACTTGCCGATCTGCAGGGCGACGCGAATCCTCACGCGCAAGCGTTACGCTCTGCGATTGCAGACGCACTTGGACGTTTTCTAGCGCCAATAGAAAAAATGCTGAAGTCTCAACCGTTCGTGACGGACAGCGCCTTCACCGTGGCTGATATTATTCTCACCTGCGTTTTGCGTGAGATTCGCAAGACGGAGATCCTGTGCGCATATCCACACGTTGAGAAGTACCACCTTCGCTGTGAAGAGCGGACGGCGTTCGTGAAGGTCCTCAATACCAATGAAGACCGCCTTGGCATTGCGCGCGGGGCGGCGCGATAAGCGAGTCTAAAGTTCTCACGACAACGAGAATGCGAAGCGATACTCGGGAAGAATGCAATGACGCAAGACCTTGAACGCTTGATGTAAGCTTGAATTAAACCAGGGAGACGCTTATGACAAATACCATTCCTAAAGCTACGATCTGGTTGTGGTACAACGGTGATGCCGAAGAAGCTCAGCACAGGACTGAAGACAGATAAAAACCGTGAAGGAGAATAACGCGATGACTTTCCATCACAAACTTGACCTTTCGATCGAACGAATCGTCGATGTGAAACCTGAGCAGGTCTGGAAGGTCTGGACCAACCCGGAGAATGTTAAAAATGGTTTACTCCAGCCCCCTGGAACACTTTCGCAGCGGAAATCGACCGGAGGCCGGGCGGAGCCTTTAATACGACGATGGAGTCCCCGGAAGGCCAGCAGTATCCCAACTCAGGGTGCTATCTCGAAGTCGTAGAGAATCAACATCTGGTCTGGACCTCCGCACTCCTTCCTGGTTTTCGTCCGACCGCCCTACCGTACGTCCGGCCTAATACCAATGTCATTCGGTTAAGAACTAAAATGAAATAAAAGCGTCAAAATCGACGCCTTTTTATTTTCTCTAATAGATTGAGCCGTTTATCTCAGGTAAGTTTCTGTTGCTTACACATTTACATAC
>JACMOC010000064.1 GCA_014378195.1 Oligoflexus sp.
GCGCTTTCTCATCCCACTCGTTTGCGTCTATTGTGTGATTTTGACTCCGTTTGCTTTCCCCGCGGATACCAAATCTGAAGGATTTGAGTATCATGGTTACATGAGGGTCGGAACAGGCCTCTCAAAGAATCAGACGCGCGCTTCGTGTTACAGCTTGAGAAATGCGGGCGGCAATGCGTTTCGTTTTGGCAATGAATGTGGCTTCTACATGGAGTCTCTGTTCAACTACAACTTCCCGAAAGCCGATCCCACAGATGCCGTCTGGTTTAAAACAGGCCTCAATCTTGCTCTCATGGCCGATGGAATACAGTCTGCGCAGACCACCACGCAGAATGATTTCCTCATCGCCAATCGCGAAGCTTATATCGACGCTGGAAATGCCGTCAGCGAAGGAAGCATCCTTTGGGTCGGCAAAAAATTCTATAAAAGGCGCGATATTGCCCTTTTTGATTATTTTCTTGTCGATTCTTGGGGAACAGGCGGAGGGCTTTCGGAAGTGTCCATAGGTCCGGGCAAATTTCATTTTGCTCTGATGCAGTATAAATCCCCTACGCTCTTTGTCCAAGGCACGGAGACGGCGGCTAGTCCCGTTCTCACGAATACCGATTGGCGTTATGATTGGCAGATGCAGGACAGCAGACTCGAAGCCATCATTCTTGCAGCCCAAAAATCCTCGCACCCAAGCGACGGCAAAACTTCCGTATTATACGAGACGATGCGTGGGGCCGAACTTGGACTCATTTATATTAAAAACATAGAGCCCCTTATCCAAAGCCGCACCTTTTTTCAGTATGGACAAGGACTTTTCGGAGCGAGTGTCCGCTACGGAAACCTACTCAACGGATTTGAAAGCGATGGAACGAGCCTCGTTAAGTCAATCACATCGTCAACTGCTAAAAGGCAGCTGGACCGCTCGTCGACCACTCGTTTAGCCGAAGACTTTGTGTATAACGGCCTAAGCTGGGAGGGGGCGATCGCAGCTCTTTATCAAGTCGAATCGTTTGGCGGCCAAATGGTAGGGGAATCAACAGCAAAGGATCGAACGTCCCTTGTTGCTGGGGTTCGACCATCTTACTATTTAAACAAACATTGGAAAGCCACGATCGATTCCGGTGTCGTTGAGATTTCCCATAACTCGACAGCGGACAATGATTCCCAAAAACGAACACAACTGCAAAAAAACACGCTTGCGCTGCAGGTATCTCCAAAACAAGGGTATTTTGCACGGCCGGCCCTGAGGATCTTTGTGACCGAAGCAAGTTGGTTGAGCAGCTCGAGGCCCTACCTCGAAAACATAACCGGAACCTATGCCGACCAAACCGATGGTTTGACTTATGGTGTGCAGGCCGAAGCGTGGTGGTGACAGGGTCGAGGAGACGAGCATTTTTGTGCGTCTTCTCTTGTGGACCGCTCACCCCTTAACACAAATCAACAGCCTGTTCCGTCTACGCTTTTATCGCTCCCGGGTGTGGACGTGGTCAAGGCCGTTTCTTTTGGAAAGCCCCCATGAAAAAAGGCGCCTGCCAAATGACAAGCGCCCCGTCTAAGTACAAAACTAAAACTTTAGATATGATCCGTCATGAGTTTTGCGATCTGCTGACTGAAACGCATTGGGTCATCAAGCGGGGATCCTTCGGCAAGCAGAGCTTGGTTATAAAGGATCTCAGCCCATTCCTTCTGGCGATCAGCAGACAACTCTTTCATGCGGGTAAAGACAGCGTGTTTTGGATTGATCTCCAAAATACGCTTAGCTTTCGGCATGGCCTGGCCCATAGATTCCATCATGCGCTCGAGGCGCGCCGATGAATCATAAGCGCCCGATACGAGGACAACAGGCGAATCCACGAGGCGTTTGGAAATCTTAACTTCTTTGACCTTCTCAGAAACCGCACCCTGGATGGTCGCGATGAGGTCCTTGAATTCGATTTCCTTGTCTTTGATCTCTTTTTCTTGCTCGGCTTTTTCTTCTTCGGAGTCGAGATCAAGACCTTCTTTGGCGATGGAACGTAGCATTTTATCGTCAAATTTATTGATCGACTGCATAACCCATTCATCGACCGGATCGGTACAGTAGAGAATCTCAAAGCCCTTTTGCTTCACCTTCTCGATGTACGGACTCGCTTTGAGCTGATCCAGGGAATCGCCGGTGATGTAATAGATTTCTTTCTGGTCTTTTTTCATACGCTCAGCATACTCGGCAAGAGTCGTGAGTGTGTCCGAATGGGAGGATTGAAAGAGAGCCAGATGTTCGATCTTGTCTTTATTGGAGAAGTCGTTGGCCATACCTTCTTTGATGGTCGCGCCAAAGTTCTTCCAAAAAGTCTGGTATTTCTCGCGATCAGTTTTCAGCAAAGTCTCAAGGTGTTTGAGGACCTTGGCTGTAACCGCTTTTTTGATCGCCTGAACCTGACGATCCTTCTGCAGGATCTCGCGCGAAACGTTGAGCGACAGATCCGAACTGTCGATCACGCCGCGAAGGAAACGGAGATAGGTCGGGATGAGTTCTTCGGCGTTATCCATGATAAACACGCGGTTTACGTAGAGGGAAAGGCCCCACTTCGTATCGCGATAGTAATAATCCTGGGGAACCGCCGGAGGAATGAACATAAGAGCGGTAAACTCTTGGCTGCCTTCCGCCCGGTAATGAATGCGATCGAAGGGTTTGTTCCAGTCATGGCCGACGTGACGGTAAAATTCTTCGTACTCTTCATCGGTTACTTCCGACGGAGAACGGAGCCAGATCGCTTTTTGGCTGTTCAAAGTATCGTCGTCTTCAACTGTCCGTGTCTTGCCTTCGACTTCTTTGCCGTCCGCATCGACTTCCGGTTCTTCGCGCGACGTCATCATACGAATCGGCCAAGCAATAAAGTCTGAATATTTTTTGACGATGCGACGCAAAACGTATTCATCGGTGAAGTCTTCAACCGAATCGTCACCGGCGAATTCTTTGAGATGCAGAGTAATTGTCGTTCCGACGCCTTCGTTGCGCGTTTGTCGGTCGATCACAAAGGAGCCGTCGCCTGTGGATTCCCAGAAGGTTCCTTCTGAAGTTCCCGCTTTTTGAGTCAAAACGGTAACCTTGTCGGCAACCATGAATGTCGCATAGAAACCAACACCAAACTGCCCGATCAATTCCGGGCGGTCTTTGATTTCTTTGGTATGTTTGAGAAATTCTTTGGTGCCCGAGCGCGCGATCGTCCCGATGTTGGCTATAACTTCGTCATAAGTCATACCAATACCGTTATCGACGATCGTCAATGTACGGGCTTCGCGATTGGAGATAAGGCGAATATGTTTTTCGACATGCGGCTGGGTGGAATCCCATTCCGGATGCGAGAGTTCTTCAAAGCGAAGTTTGTCGAGCGCATCAGATGAGTTGGAAATGAGCTCACGCAAAAAGATTTCGCGGTTTGAGTAGAGCGAGTGCACCATAAGGTCAAGAATTTGCTTGACCTCAGTCTGAAACGATCTGGTTTCTTTTGTCATATCTATCCTCACTAAGTTCCCACGGGAAAACTACCTTAGCAGGATGAGTCTTAAATTTCATCTGTCAAGGGGCGCCCCGGCAGAGTTTTGAATCCCTTTTCGTCATCTTTCTTCAGCTCGTCCATGACCTCCTGAAGCCCGAGGAGAGCCATAAGTCCCTGGCGGCGGCGATACGGATTCATTTGACTGCGAGGCGCATGGGACTTTAATTCCGGACCTGTGATGAAGTAATGGAGTGGACTCTGGGAATAGACCTTGGCTTGATGAATAATTTCGGGCACTTCCATAAATACTCCAATCAGCGTGGCAATGAGCGAGTCGTCGTGAATATACTCTAGAGTGACACCCGTGAAAATATGATGAGCTTGCGATACGCTTATGCGATTCGCTACGATATGCGCAAACTCTAGTCAGAGGTGAGGGAACTTTTGTCAAAGATCAAAAAAAAGAACCATAAGCGCTCAAGCAAATTTTTTCATCGTCCTCCCCCCGGAAGTAGCCCTGGGACGGTCGTAGAGCCCATAGATGCCCATCCCACTCGGCTGATTGTTATGGCTTACAACGAAGCGTCCGCAACCACAGATACGCCGACTTCCGTTAAAAATCTAAAACAGCATATCGACCCAAACATCGTAACGTGGATTAGCATTTTAGGCCTACAGGATGTCACCCTGGTTCAAGATATCTGCCATGAGTTCGCTATTCACCGCCTTACGATCGAGGACGTCTTTAATCCGCATCAAAGGCCTAAGGTGGAGTATTTCGATGCCTACACCTATCTCACTGTCCATGTTCCGCGTCCGGACAGCGATAGCGACGTCATCAGTATCCTGATGGGAGACACCTGGATCATCACGATTCAAAACTGTGCATCGGATTATCTCGAAGGCATTCGCGCGCGCATCCAAAAAAAGATCGGACAGATTCGCCAGAAGGACCGCACTTATCTTGCTTATGCCATCATCGATACGGCGATTGACCTTTATTTTCCCATTACCGAGAACTACGCACAGCTCATTGAATCCGCTGAGACCGACATCCTGCAGGCCACGAGGCCGGTCGCGATCATCGATGTTTTCAGCCTGCGTTCCAAAGTGAATTTTTTCCATAGGATACTTTGGTCTCACAATCAGATGATTTCCCAGCTGATCCACGATCCTGAGACTCCTTTCGGCGAAGAGAGTTGGGTCTACCTTCGGGATTGTTTTGACCATACGATGCAGATCCTGGAGTTTTTGGAGAACCTTAAAGAAAATGCAAAAACCCTGATCGATCTTCACCTCTCACTTCAGGGCCATCGTTCCAACGAAATCATGAAGGTCCTCACGATCATGACCGCCACCTTCATTCCCATGACCTTTATCTCGGGGCTCTACGGAATGAACTTCGACACAAGTTTGCCAAACAATATGCCCGAACTGCATTGGCGTTACGGATACCTCTTCGCAATCCTGCTCATGGTGATTGCCGGCGGGTCGATGCTGTTTTATTTTTATAAAAAGAGATGGTTCTCTAACATGCCAGAGATACCGAGATTTGATCGCGAGAGTACCCTTGATTCCTAATTATTTTGGAAGCAGGTGGGACATTGCGATTTTGATGTAGGGATCAAGGCGATTGGTCTTGCCGATCTGCTTCATGCCTATGAGAAGACAGAGCGTCTGTGACAAAATCTCGCGTTTTTCGCGGTTATCGAGAAGGGCGCGTGGTTTGCACGTGACGGCAATACGTGCCGGCGATCGAAACCACACACAGTCATAGCGGGAACCATTTACATAATAGATATGCACTTCGGGAAGTCTCGAGCTGTCATCCATATTGAGATGAACTTCGACCAAACCACGCTCGGTTCCGTAGGAAAGCCAATGGGGACCTTGGTAGGCTTTGCCAACGCGGTTTTTCGACAGTGCCTTGAGACTGAGCCCCATATCCATAAATGACAGATATCGCTGCAGAAATAGCAGGCTAAATGGACTGCGGGGATCGCAGCTGAATCCGACACTGGTCTCGTTCAAACTGGTGATCACCATCAATGCCTTTTGCGATTCTCCGAGTATTGTCACTTCAACCAGAATGGAACTGTGAATCTTCAGCCAGGTCTCGACTTCGCCCGCCTTCGGACGTTCGATGCGCATTCCGCCATAACTTAGATTTAAAACGCGCAATCGGGTGCCATTGATCATAGCGAAAGCAATATCGTTATCGGCAAATACATGACGGAAATAACGGCGGCGGTAAGCCTCCGTTACACGATCAACCATATCGCCCAATTTCGGTTGCAGGATACGATCCTGAACCTCAAGGCGCATGCGTTGCCAAAGACTGATATTTTTAGGAAGCATTGCCGTCCCGGTGAAAGCAAACGTCATTTCATCGAGATGGTGATCGGCTAGGCACGGGAATGCTTGAAGAGGGAATATATTAATTAAATGATTTAAGATAGTTACATGTAGTATCAAAGAGCTGGGTCAGATCATGATAAGTGGTCTCAACTTTGTCCAAAGGCCATTTCGTGTCAGGAGAAAACGCTTCCAGCGATTTAAGTTCGCCAGCCAACGCCTGAGCACCCATGTTGAGACAACTGCCTTTGAACCGATGAGCGACCCGGCGAACAGATTCGACGTCTTGATCGCTCAGGGCCATCCGGAGTTCGATAAGTGAGGAGCGGCCATGCTCTTCAAATATTCCAACCAGTTGAGGCATAAATGCAGGACTGCGTGCATAAGCCTTGAGGCTTTGCAGAACGCTCATATCAACAAGGTTGAGAGATTTATTGATGAGATCGGACATTCTAGACTCCGTGTCAGGGCCGTGGTTCAGCTAGGATCCGTTAACCGAATGCGACGTAAAATACAACACTTTTACTGTGCTGTTCAGCATCAGGCGAACCGCCATTCAGCCGATTCAGTTGTATTGTGAATCCTAAGAGGATCTTCCAGAAACAAAGCCGTTGAGTCAAGAAAAGCTTCACTTTGAAACCTGAGTTTTAAGGAAAATTTCGGGGCATTAAGCCGGACGATAGAGGGAAGAGATTTGTTAGTTTGCAGTAATTCTGGTTTAATGGCCCGACCAAGGAGGTCGATCAGGCATGCTAACACTCTCCGACTCGCTGACCCGTTCTTTACAGGCATTTGAAGCGCGCTTTGAAGCCATGCAGACTCGCCTTTATCCAACGAGCGAAACACTACATCAAGCTTGTCGGTATGCCCTTGCAGGGCGGGGCAAACGCATCCGCCCCCTCCTCGTGATGGCGGCCGCCGAGGCTTCCGGAGTGCCGGGAGAAGCGGCTTTGAGCCTCGCTATCGCGATTGAAATGATCCACACCTATAGCCTTGTGCATGATGACCTCCCGTGTATGGATGATGACGAGCTGCGCCGGGGGCGCGCCACAACTCATGTCACCTTCGATGAAGCGACTGCACTCTTGGTCGGCGACGCACTCCTCACAGATGCTTTTTCGGTGATCAGTGATGATGACGATCTCTCCACACATGTTCGCGTGAAAGCCATAGCCTGTCTTGCACGATCCGCCGGTGGGCGGGGCATGGTCAAAGGTCAGGCTCTCGATATGCACTGGACGGGACGGGGTGATTTTACACGAACCGATCTTGATTCGATCCATCTCGAGAAAACAGGGGCGCTGATTGCGGCCAGCTGCGTTTTAGGGGGAATCGCCGGAGGCTCCACGGAGGGGGAATTGCGGCGTCTGGAAAGTTTTGGAAAAAGTCTCGGATTGGTATTTCAAATTGTCGACGACCTCCTCGACGGCAAGGAGGGCACAGGCAAATCCATCGGCAAGGATAAAGAAGCCGGCAAGCTCACCTACCAATCGATCATGGCGACCGACGAGGCTCGCATATATGCCTCCAAACTCACTGACGAAACGCTTGAGCTCTTAAAGTATTGGGGGCCGAAAGCCGAGGCTTTGCGCGAACTTGGGCAAGCCTTGATTCAACGCACGCTTTGAAGCCGGCTTACTTCCAGCGATTATGAAACCAAAAATAATGTTCGGGGCGTTCACGCACGATTTTTTCGACTTCGCCATTGAAGAGTGTCGTATTCAAAATGATATCGGACTTGAGATCGTCACTTTTGTGCAAAGTGAGAGGAGGATTGATCACCAGGGTATGGCGCCCAAATCCACGGCGATAAAAATACGCCGGGATGATAGGAGCCGGACGTTTATTCCAGATCGCGGCCAGGCTGGTGTTGGTTCGGGCATCCTGTGAAAAGAACGGTAGCCGAGGTTCGCCGCAGCGCGCTTGATCCATGACGAACCCAACCAGCTCGCCGCGATCCAGGATCTCATTCATCTGACGGACGGCATCGCCTTTGCAGCTTTTTTTGATCGCATGCATTTCGTTACGGACCCGCATTTCGTCGATATAACGGTTCAGGCCTTTTGATTTAATTTTTTTCATGGCGGTATGCGACGGCCTATAACGCCGTGACATAAACGAACCCATCGCTTCCCAGTTGCCCATGTGACACAAAAGAAAGTACACGCCCTCCCCGCCCGCAATAGCTTCTTCCAGGATTGCGCTGTTTTCCACTTCGACGTCAGCGGCGATAGGGTGGCGCCTGCTAATGAAAGTCTCAAGAAGAGTCTGAACAAAATTATTAAATGCTTTTCTGGCCATTACGATGCGTTCGTAGGGCTGGTACTGATCGCCGAATGCGATCCCTATATTTCTGATCATCAATCGACGACGAATGCGTAACACATCGAAAAGGAGAAACGTGACACAAAAGGCCAGCATCTCCAATGCGCCAAACGACAGCAAGCTCAGCATCGATGAGATGCCGCTCAAGAATAAGTACATATTTACGTCCTATTTGGGATTACATAAATATGATTACTCTTTTTGACCAATTAGCCTAGCGAAACCTTTGTCACGACTTGATTTAATACATAAGTATGGTACCATCATTGACCAACCAAGGGTCGAGGTTATACGAATGAAAAAACCTGTCTTGAAACGCGCATCCCGTCCTGTCGTTGAGCTTGATGAACTTCAAGTCAATGGGGCTGAAGAGCACAATCTCAAAAATATTTCGATTAGCATCCCCAAAAAAAAACTGGTGGTCTTCACGGGCGTCTCAGGCTCTGGCAAATCCAGCCTTGCTTTCGACACGATCTTCGCTGAAGGTCAACGCCGCTATGTCGAATCACTTTCGTCCTATGCACGCCAGTTCCTGGGTCAGATGGACAAACCCAAATATGAATCCATCCGTGGTCTTGCGCCGACGATCTCCATAGAACAAAAGTCTGCGAGTAAAAACCCGCGCTCGACAGTCGGCACCATCACGGAGGTCTACGATTATCTCCGGGTCTTATATGCTCGTATCGGCGTTCAGTATTGTTATAAATGCCGGAAAGTTGTGGGCCGTGGCGACGCTGCGAGCATGGTCCAGCAGATTCAGGCCCTGCCGGAAAGCAGTAAAATCGTTCTGCTTGCGCCGGTAGTTGAGCACCGCAAAGGCACGCACAAAGACGTCGTCGAAATGCTGCAGTCCCAAGGCTATGAACGAGCGCGTGTCAACGGCACCGTAGTGCGCCTGGAAGAAGTGCAGGATCTTCAAAAGCACAAAAAACACACCATCGAAGTTGTCGTTGATCGTCTCGTACTTAAAACGAGTAAAGAGTTTCGCGTACGTTTGACCGACTCGGTGGAACAGGCGCTAAAAAGAGGACAAGGCTCTCTTATCGTGCACACCGAAGGCGGCAATGGTCGCGATTTAAAGATGAGCGAAGCCCGTTCATGCTGCGGTATCGCCTATCCGGAACTTGATCCTCCGCTCTTTTCGTTTAACTCGCCACAGGGTATGTGCCCTGATTGCAATGGACTCGGGACTATTGTTTCCATGGATCCCGATAAACTTATCCCCGATCCGTCGAAGTCGATACGGGAAGGCGCCATTGTCCCCTGGGCGACTTACTTCAAATCCGGAACGGTCGATAAAGAAGGATCGTGGTCCGGCGAACGATTTGCCGCCATGGAGAAAAAATGGGGTCTCGATTATGACAAACCGTGGGCAAAGCTGAGCAAAAAACATCAGGATATTTTGCTTTACGGGCCTAAAGACGACAAAAAGTTAAAGCTCAATTGGCAAGGCGCAAAGAGCTCCGGCACATGGGAATTTGACTTCGAGGGCCTTCTCAACTCCATGATGCGGCGCTATCTGGCGACACAGTCGGAAAGCATGAAAGACTGGTACCAAAAATTCATGTCCACGCAATCCTGTGAGACCTGTCATGGGCAAAAACTGAAGCCTGAGGTACTGGCTGTTCGCATCGAAAAACTCTCGATCCATGACCTTTGTCATCTTTCGATCGAAGATGCGGTTAAGTTTCTGCGGGATATCAAGCTGAACGATTCTCAGAAAATCATCGCCAAGGAGCTTCTTAAAGAGATTTCCAACCGACTCAATTTTCTTGTGAATGTCGGCTTGAATTACCTGACGCTGGATCGGCGCGGCCCAACGCTTTCAGGGGGTGAGGCGCAGCGCATCAGACTTGCTTCACAAATCGGCTCCGAACTCACCGGCGTGCTCTATATACTCGACGAACCCTCAATTGGATTACACCAACGCGACAACACGAAACTCCTGTCCACACTTCATCACCTTAGAGATCTTGGCAACTCACTCATTGTGGTTGAGCATGATCAGGAGACCATAGAAGCCGCGGACTGGATCGTCGATTTCGGCCCGGGTGCAGGCATCCAGGGGGGTGAAGTCGTTGCCAGTGGACCTTACCAAAAGATTCTGGCCAGCAAGAATTCTTTGACCGGACAATATCTGAGTGGCCGAAAACAAATCCTGGCGCCGCTAACACGTCGGAAAAGTGATCCGAAACAGGTGATTACCATTGAAGGGGCAACGGCGAACAACCTGCAAAATATCGACGTTACGTTTCCACTCAAAGTCTTTACAGCCGTGACGGGTGTGTCGGGTGCAGGGAAATCCACTCTGATCAATCAGATCCTCTATCCGGCAATCGCCAAAAAACTCCACGATGCGGATGTGGAAATAGGTGCGCATAAACGTATCACAGGCCTCGACAACATCGACAAAATCATCAACATCGACCAAAAACCGATCGGCCGAACACCACGAAGTAATCCTGCAACCTACACAAAAGTGTTTGACCTCATCCGCGATTTTTATGCTTTGTTGCCGGAGTCGCAGTCCCGAGGTTATACGAAGGGCCGCTTTTCGTTCAACGTCAAGGGTGGACGCTGCGAACCATGTCAGGGTGATGGCTTCATTAAAGTCGAAATGCACTTCCTTGCCGACGTATTTGTTCCCTGCGAGGCATGTCACGGCTCACGCTTCAATGCGACGACCTGTGAGATCCTTTATAAAGGCCGATCGATTGCCGATGTGCTGAATTTATCCATCACCGAAGCCCGGGAGGTTTTTACAAACCACTCGAAGGTCGTCACAATACTCGACACACTGATCGAAGTTGGCTTGTCTTATATCAAGCTCGGTCAGGCGGCGACAACGCTCTCAGGCGGCGAGGCTCAGCGTATCAAGCTCGCACGCGAGTTGGCGAAACGCGACACAGGGAAAACGCTTTATATCCTGGATGAACCCACCACTGGCCTCCATTTCCACGATATCGCGCAGCTCCTTAATGTCCTGCAAAAACTCGTGGATGCGGGCAATAGCGTGCTGGTCATCGAACACAATTTAGACGTAATCAAATGTGCCGACTGGGTGATTGATATCGGACCTGAAGGCGGTAAAGCCGGTGGCAAAGTTGTAGCGACAGGAACTCCGGAACAAGTCGCGCGAAACGCCGCGTCGTTCACTGGACAATATCTTAAAGATGTCTTGCAGAAAGAGTCCCGTAAAAAGGCCTGATCTTAGTCATAGATCCCGAGAGAGCCCCGCGCTAGACTAAATTCGGTCATTCTCTTAGACTTATTGTCTCTCTCGGAGATCTATCGATATGCCGATCTATGACACCCATGCTCACGTATTTCCCACCGTGCGCGAACGACTTGCCGACCAACTCCCCTCCAAACTCATACAGACTTTTGATGAGTGGGCAGGCAAAAATACCGTTCCGCCCGGTTTTAGCGTTCTTAAAAGTCATTGGATCAAATGGCTGGAAACCCTGGAACAGAAGGGTAAATCAATCGACATCGAGACTGTCGCAGGATTTCAGGCACGCTTTAGCCCTCAGATGTTCAGTGTGCTCGAAGGCCTTATTTCGGCGGTTCTTGGCCCCGCCCAGGCTCTGCAGGGAACTATTCCTAACCTTCTTCTGTCGATGGAAAAATATGGGATCGACAAAACGCTTGTCATTGCCACACACAATCAGTGTTCCAACGAATGGCTACTCGACAATGTGGAAGATCGCCCCGAATTGCTTGCGGTCACCACACTTCCCGACCTGCCCCCGTCAAGCAACGTCGAGAGTTATGCCCATGAACTTGAACACCTGATCGAAAGGGGATCCAAAGGCTTTAAAATTCACACCAACTTTGACAACCTGCCCGGAGATCACCCGGCCTACCGCGCTTATTTTGAAGTGGCGAAAGCACACTCGAAGTTTGTGATCCTTCACACCGGGCATTTTCATGTGCCGCAATACCGCAATTCCAATGCGCCCTCGCTCCTTGAATTTGAAGGTTACTTTCAAGAGTATCCCGAAGTCAAAGTCTGCCTGGCGCACATGAATCGTGATCGTCCCGAAGATGCGTGGACGTATATGAAGCGCTACGAGCAGATTTATGCGGACACAAGTTGGCAAACATCGGCCAATATCCGTCAGGCCTATTCTGCCGTTGGCCTGGACCGCATCCTCTTTGGTTCGGACTGGCCGTTACTCCACAAAGAATTGCAGGGTGATGCCCTCGAAGTTCTGCGTCAGGCTCTGGAGGAAAATCAGGTCGAAAAAATCTGTGGGAAAAATGCAGAGGTTTTTCTGGGCATCTAAAAAAGGGCCAGCCGTTTGGCAAGCCCTCTGAGATCGCAAAGGATCGTGAGAATGATAGATTATTGTCCGGAGAACTTAGCAAGAATGAGCGCACGGTCTTTTCGGAGCTGCGCTTGCTCGTCAAGGCTGAGCTTACCATCGCCATCGGCATCGTAGGCCTTCAGGACTTTTTCCCAGTCGCTTACGACAGTTTTACGATTCTCATTTT
Source organism: Oligoflexus sp. (assembly GCA_014378195.1). Taxonomy (GTDB): domain Bacteria; phylum Bdellovibrionota_B; class Oligoflexia; order Oligoflexales; family Oligoflexaceae; genus Oligoflexus. The sequence continues at coordinate 12,648 of JACMOC010000064.1, forward strand.
TGGTGAGTTTCGCAAGGCTGCTTTCGCTCGCAACACTCGTCAAAAGGGCTTTGATTTCAATCGCTGAGAGCAAATCATCATCGCCTGCTGCAGCATCGAATGTTTCTTTATCGAAACCATTTGGTACAACTGAACCGGCTGCGCCTTTCAGATCAGGACTCAACTTAAGAGCGCTGAATTCCTCAAAACTGAGGTTTTTGTCACCATCTTTATCGCCGAGCTTGAGAAGAATGCTGCTCATGAGCTCGAGGCGTTTGGGCTGCAGGTTGGCGGCGAAGTCAAAGGCTTCCACCGTTCCGCTGCTGGCAAGGCTTGCCCCCCGAACACTTACAGTAGGATGAGGGTTGGATTTTGAGGCGTTGAATACAGACTCGAGATAAACGCCTGCAAAAAACGCTTCGTCAGGTCCTACCACACCTTCAGAGCTTTCACTCACATTCGAGCTGGCCGACGCGAGTTTGGCGTTAGCAGCCGATCCGGATGACGATTGAGCTGCGGTGGTTGTCGAAGTCGCTCCCGTTTCGGGGGTGGGCGCAGGACCTTGGCAGGCGAAGGCTAAGATTGTCAAAAGGCTAAGCTGGATAAGTTTCATTTGCGTTCTCCTATAGCAAAGTTCTTTTCGGACCTGGGCGCCCCAGTCTTGAGGAGAAAACAATGTATTAATTTTTATCTAATCTTATTAGATACCTATAACGCTATATAAGGCCGTTTTGGCTTGTAGATAATAATCCTAGCCCGAGATCATCTGTTCATTCGTCCACACCTGGGTTCCGGGCGAATTCTCCATAATTTTCCGTATGATAAAACGCGAGAGCTGCTCGACTTCGATCGGCCGGTACTTATTTAATGCCTTCGGGTAAAGAGCGTGAAACCGTCGATAGAGCCCTGCTACAAGCTCTTCGCCTATCCGGAGTTCCGTGCGTTGACCAATAAGTAGCGAGGGTTGGTAGATATGAAGCGTAGGGAATCCGATCGATTTCAACTCATTTTCGAGAACACCCTTAGTGCGGAGGTAGGTCTGACTTGAAGATGCATCAGCCCCCAGGGCCGAGACGAGGTGAAAGGACTTGACCCCATGGTCCCGAGCCGCGCAGGCAAAACGCAGTGGGAGATTTAAGTCAACCTCCTCGAAAGCGGCCCGGGTCTTGGCTTTCTTGATGGTTGTCCCAACGGCACAAAACGCAACCTCCGCTTCAAGGCCTTCCATCAGGCTCGCCATATCATTCAGATCACCGATTCGTTCGATGCCTCCATGGAGGTTGAGTCGACGACGGGTGAACGTTACGATCTCGGATGATGATTTTTCAAGGAGCAACTTGGAATAGCAGGTGCTTCCGACCAAACCGCTGGTGCCGAGCATAAAGATCTTCATGAAACCCTCCAAAATCCACGTCTCGCAAGTGACCAATCCAATAGCGTCCGTTATCTTACCGCCACCTGGGAAAAAAATCCCTGGGAACCTTTCTGGTCAGAGAAGGCGGCTCGTAGTACGCTAGGTGTAGAGCTTTTTCCCAGGAGTAAAATCTATGCGCATGCTGTGCTTAGGCCTAGTCGGTGTCATCGCCGTATCCGGCTGCAAAACCGCCCAATTCAAAGGCGGAGTCTCGAACCGAAGCAATATAACCAATCCGGCAACCCCGACAATGGATAATACTGTAGCTCCGACACCTAAAGGAACCGCAGGGACTCCAGCGGCACCTGGGGCAACCGGAACACCGTCCCCTGCAGGAACAGCAGCCACACCAGCCGCTATACCCGCTAACAGCGCGATCACCGGTGCCACTAAGAATCCTGACGGATCCACGACCACCAACGCGGTCGCACCAGACGGCACTGCCACAGCCGTGACCACAGTTCCCGCCGGCCCGACCACAACGGTGGTAACGAAACCAGACGGAACCAAAACCACGACCGTGATCGATCCCACAGGAACCGTCACAGCCACGACGACAAAACCGGACGGCACTGTAACAACTGATACGAAGAAACCTGATGGCACTGACACAGTAGTTGTCAAAAATCCTGATGGATCTGTAACGACAAGCGTTACGACTCCCAACAGCGACGGGACATCAACCAATGTCTCACAAAACGGCGACGGAACGTCCACGACTACCACGTCGACCAAACCAGACGGAACTGTCGTCATCATCACGAAAAATCCGGATGGAACGACAACGACTGTTACCAAGCAGCCTCCCGGAACAAGCACGCCCAGCAAAAGTACAGATACTTTTGTGAACTGCCCTGAATTCCCCGATCGCATGATTCTTGCCAAACTCTATCAGTTGCCGGAAAACAGCAGCAAAGTGCCGGATTTTGCTAAAGTCAAATATTTGAAAGACGTGTGTTTGAAGCAACTCGACGTTGTCGATCGCGATTTCAAAGAAGGTTTCCCCGGCATTCCCAAACTTGTTGAGTGGTTTGCTCTCGATATCAACTGGCGCGTAAATGCTCCGGACGACGGTGTTTATACGTTCTATGTGAACTCAGACGACGGTAGCCGCCTCTATATCGATGGTAATCAGATCATTGATAATGATGGTCTTCACGAACACTTGGAAAAAACTAATACTGTGACTCTGTCCAAGGGCTGGCATTCTATCCACGTGACCTGGTATCAGGGCCCCCGTTATCGGATAGCGCTCGAGTTGTTCTGGAAACGACCGGGCGCCGCAAAACGCGAATATATTCCCACAACTTATTTCGCGCGACCTACTTTTTAATTTCCGAAGCTTGACAAAAAGAGAGGCTATGCAGTGATGCACGGCCTCTTTTAGTATTGGGTAACGGTTCCATTAAAGACTGAGCGTCAGCATCAGGCGTGTAGCCCGGGCTTTCGGAAATTCCGTGAGTCAAGATGGTATTTACGCGCTCTAAGGCCCATCACACGCTCCGTCAGGCCCAGCTCACGGGCAGCCTTCGCCATGTTACCCTTGCTCGATTTCAATGCGTCAAGGATCAGTTCCCGCTCCATCGATTCCAACATAGTTTTCAGGTTGCTTCCCGCTTCGACACCCGTACTTTCCGCAATCTGCAGACTCGGCGGCAAATGGTGACCGCGGATCACGCCTTCGTTGGTCAACAAAACCGCGCGTTCTACGCAGTTTTCAAGCTCGCGAACGTTGCCGGGCCAATGATAACTCGTCAGCATATCGATTGCCGGAGTTGAGATGCGCCGAATGTTTTTGTTATGAATCTTCCGATATTTTTCGATGAAAAAATCGGTGATCGGCATGATATCCGTTTTTCGCTCGCTGAGCGGCAGTATATGCAGCGGAAACACATTAAGCCGGTAGTAAAGGTCCTGGCGGAATTGATTGGTTTCAACCAAGGTTTCGAGATCGTGATTGGTGGCGGCAATGACACGAACATCGGTTTTAATCGTGGAAAACCCACCCAGACGTTCGAACTCACGCTGCTGTAGAGCACGCAGGAGTTTGATCTGCGTACCAGCCGTAAGGTCCCCTATCTCGTCGAGAAAAAGCGTACCGCCCTGGGCAAGTTCGAACCGACCTTTTTTCTGAGCGTGAGCTCCTGCAAAAGCTCCTTTTTCGTGGCCGAAAAGCTCACTCTCGAGTAGGGTCTCGGGCAGCGCCGCGCAGTTGACTTTGATAAAGGGTTTGGCACGTCGACTGCTATTTTTATGCAAAGCCTCGGCAATCAATTCCTTGCCGACTCCACTTTCGCCGAGGATAAGGACCGTCGTGTCGGCATCGGCCACCTGGTGGAGAAGTTCGAAAAGAGTCTCCATAGCCTTCGAATTGCCTATGATATGCGAACGATCAAAAGGCGGCTTCCCACTGACCACAGGAATCGGCACGACGGTCATCTCGTGGTCAGGATAAAAACGGTTAATCATGGCTGATTGCGCAATCATTGCACACAATATGCCTAAAAACGATTGTTCCGACTTGGGATCAAAACTGCCATGACAGACTTTGACGGCAGTTAGCGTCCCCATCTTTCGCTCACCGAATTTGATCGGCTGCGTGAGTGTATAGAGTTGAAGTTGGCGATCCAGTTGGAAAGTCGAGTGAAAGCGTGTTCCGTCGAAGCTTGGCACGGGCAGCATCTTTGCCTTCCACGTTCTTAGAACCTCTTGAATTGAGACCTGAACAGCCTCATCAACAAGCGGATCCTGAAAACGCTCGCTACCCGGAGCCTTAATCTCACGCCCAACGTCTAAAGCACCTTCCAGAAAATCGATGCGTCCCATGACAAGGTCACAGTGACTATCGAGCAGACCCAAGATCTCTGTTAGTCCGTCAACAAATCCGGCGCTTTTTTCTAGATTACCGGCCGCGAGTTTAAGCACATCAAGCTGCTTATCCTTTTTGGAACGGTCTTTTGGGGTATCAAACAAGAGCGGAGCCGTTTGAGTTCGGGGATTCATACTACCCTCCCATGCCGTGTCTGGATTCTTGCGTCTAAAAAAATCTGCCCAAAGTGTAGGTCTCGTTGAATTAGAGACTTTATAGCTCGGATCTACTCTGAACACACGGGATTTAATGAAAAGTGAGGACAAATATGATGGTTATTTCCTACGGTTTGGTCGTTTCTGTGGCTGAGGTAAGGCTTTATCTAAATAAACTCATGTCAAGATTTACAAAATTACTAAAAAAAAAGCCACCTAGAAGGTAGCTTAAAAGAGTGAGCTCGAGAGTCGCTCAATCCTGATCATCCTCGTCGTCCAAAAGTTTTTCTTTGGGATAAAGTGACTTTTTAGTCTTCTTTAGCTGCTTCCAAAGAACTTTGACTTGTTTATAAGCTTCCTGTGGTGTGATCTTGCCGCCTGCTTCGAGCGCGCAGACAATACCAATCCCATTTGCAAAGGACTGTAGATTCACTTCCATCACGTGATCTTTCGGATCACTTTGTTTTTCTTTTGGCATACAGACTCCAGCTGGCCCTTGGCTGACTTTCCTCAAGTGTAAACTAATCTTCCGCCGCTCGCCATTTGTCTTACGCGCAAGTTGTCAGGAAACAGGAAATAAAAGCGAGCCTGAACCTTTTTGGGTTACAGGCTCGACTGGGAATTCTCTCTACTTAATTAGCAACCTCGACGAGGGAAGGCCCTTTGTTTGGCGACTCAGACGAATCACGCAGCGCGTTCATCGACGGAAGCTCATGCAAAGCAATCGCTGCTTTACCGTACAGTCTTTGGATCGCGCCTTGGTCTTTCTCTATAATAGGACGCGGCGGATACCAACTGGATTGACTGTTAAAACTCGTGAGCTGCTCACCCGTTCTCATTCGTTTGACGAGTTCGCTGTTTCGGTCTTGCCGCAGGTTTCGGCTACGAAGTTCTGTGACCTTTTTCATAAAATCCCCTCTTCCTCTAAGCACACTTGATAGGAGGGCTATCGGAAATCTTACTCCCGACTTGAGGAAGAGGACCCGAGACCAAAAATAATCCAAAAATATCAACAGCTTGAAGTGCCGTGGGGGACTGGTCATTAAATACCAGCCTGAACACCGATCAGGATACTCGTGCTATTTTGATCCACATCATTGAGATTTAGATTATTGAATACACCGGCATCCGTGATTTTATCGTACTTCAATTTTCGCGTTGCTGTTTCAAACTCAGCCATAACACCGAGACGAAGCAAAAACTCATATTTCAAACCAACGTGGAAAGAAGCGCCGGTTGGTTTGTAATGAATTTTAGGAACATCCGTTGTACCCGCAGCCACTTCCATATCGTAGGTACCGGCAATAGTATAACCGACCTTTGCATAAGGAACGAGCCCAGCCAGTTCCAATGGCAACCAGGCTTCGATTTCAAGATCGATGTCAGTGCCGTCAATTTTATTGATACCAAGCTTGCTGCTGTCTGTATCGAAGGTGGTCTGCGAGGCGGCGATGCCGAACGCAATGGGCACGAGCGGAATAGGATCGATATGCGCAGCCGCGCGAAGTTCGCTACCCGTGAGAGTATCACTCGATCGTCCGTTGGAGCTGAATTTCGACGAACGTTTACCCGTCAAAACCTGTGCGTTAAAAATAGCCCATGCTGGACTTGCAACGACGAGAGACGTAGCCATCATTACACCGAAGACTCCACGATTCATAAAACCTCCCGAAAAACGGATAAGACCAAAAAAATGTTGTTCCTTCGTTCTACCACGAATAGGATGCGGCAACAAAGCTGCTTTTCCAACAGTAGCATCGCCTGGGGGCACGGCAAGCGTGAAAATACTACATATCGATACTGAAATGAGTTGGCGAGGTGGTGAAAACCAAATTCGCCTGCTTATCGAAAACGCACAAACCCCCGACTGGGAATGGCACTTAGCAGCCCCTCCCGGCAGCCAGGCCATCGAGCGCATGAAACCTTTCGCAAAAACTTTGCCACTTCCAATGAAGGGTCTTGCACAACTTTCAGCGGTACGCGCGATTGCATCTTACGTGAAGCAAAACCACATTCAGGTCATGGACTGCCAATCGTCGCGCGCTCATCAGCTCGGTCTTGCCGTCAAATATCTGGTTCCTTCGGTGAAGCTCGTGGTCCATCGGCGCGTCGATTATCCGCCAGGACAAAGTTGGTTTAACCGACAGAAATATATTAATCGGCGCATCGACCGTTACATAGCAATTTCCAGTGCCATCAGTGAGATTCTCAAAACCTACGGCGTTCCGGCCGCGCAGATCAGTGTCGTTCGCAGCGCGGTAGATTCGTCCCCATTCAAAATTTATGACAGAGGGCAGGCGCGTATCGATGTGCTGCGCGAACTCGGGGTGCAAGGCAAGCCAATTGTTATCGGTAATGTCGCCTATCTTACGGAGCAAAAAGGCCATGAAACTCTTGTGCGTGCCCTGGGGATACTCAAAAAAAAGGGCATTCGGTTTTTCTGTTTTATAGCGGGTGATGGGGATCTAAAACTCAAAAATGAGGCCCTGGCTAGGGAGCTCGGCCTCATTGCCGATGAGCTTCAATTTCTGGGCATCCGAAAGGATGTGCCTCGCCTCCTGGCAGCGAGCGATATCTTTGCCCTCTCGTCAAATGATGAAGGCCTCGGCACAAGTCTGCTCGATGCGGTGCATGCCGGCTGCACTCTAGTCGGTACGCGGGTCGGCGGCATCCCCGAAATCATCCATCATAACCAAACCGGACTCAGCGCAAATGCCCGGGACCCCGAAGGATTTGCCGCCGAGCTGGAGCGTGTTTTATGCGATTCCGAACTCCGTCAAACACTTACCGAAAATGCCAAGACTTTCGTTGAGACCGCCTTCTCTTTAGAGACGATGGTCAAAGGCAATCTGGAAATTTATGCGCGACTCGTGAACGAAGGATGATAAACATAGAGGCTTTGGTGACAATTTGATCTTAGCAAAGTTCGGGAACCGGATCGCAGGCTTAGCGAACGAAGCAGAGGAGCGCCTTAGGAAAGGGGCTCAACTTGTGCCTACGCCTTCCGATAGGCTTTTTGATTACCATCTATCGTGACAGGAGGTCCGTGATGGGTTTGAGGTTTCGTACTCCCATAGGCAGCCTGCGTGAGCAGCGCCGCAAAGCTGAAGGACAAGTCCCGGCCCAGGTCGGACGCGTCGCGACAACACGTTATCGTAATTCAAACGGCGTCGATGCTTCGATGCCTGTGAGCGACAGCGAATTTGGCAAACGCGAAAATCTCATCGAACGCCTCCGAAGCGTCCTTGCGGACGGTCGTAATGATATAGACGAAAGCCTCTCTGAGTATCAAGTCATTCAGGACGAACTCGCGCGTATTAGCCACCATCAGCAGGTGAATCGCACCGAAGGGTCCGAAGGACTTATAGACCTTGATGTCCCTCGCACGATGTTTTTTAATTCCGCAGCACCCTTCCGTTACGTAGTTATAGACGGCGGCAAAAAAACCAATGACTTCAATCAACCCCTTCAAAGATTAAATTGCGCACCTGTAAACTTGGACGCCTACGTTCAAAATGTGCGTCCGCTTGCGGAGCCAGCCCCTCGCGCTGTGCCTTTAACCCTGCTTTTAAGTTCCGATCCCGAGCCAAATACGCCCAAAATTAAAGCTGATCCGTCTTTTGATGCCGCAACTCTTACCCAGAGCAATGTGACTCATAATTCTCTGCCGAAGGAACGAAGTCTTATCCCCAAGTCTTTGGTCTTGAGCCTTCTCGACGATAAGTGATTCCTCTCTTTCCCGCCAAACATCACCACAGCCGTATTCTACCTTGAGGAAATGTCCGTTCCGGACTATCTTTTTCCCTTCGATTCATCCAGAAAACGATCAGGAGTCGCACCTTGAACGAACTCGATCTCATGACCAAAATCGTATCCCTATGCAAACGACGCGGCTTTGTCTTTCAAAGCTCCGAAATATATGGTGGCCTCAAGTCCGCATACGACTACGGCCCACTCGGAGTCGAGCTCAAAAGAAACATCGCGGCGGCCTGGTGGCGGTCTATGGTTTATGAGCGAGATGATATTGTCGGCATCGACGCGTCTATCGTTATGCACCCAAAAGTCTGGGAAACCTCCGGCCACGTTTCGGGATTTTCCGATCCTCTCGTCGACTGTCTCAACTGCAAAGAACGCTTTCGCGGGGATAAAGCCCCCCCCGTTGCCCCTGGCACAGAAGTCGTTTTTATCAAAGGCGGAAAAGACAAAGGCGAGAAAATCAAAGGCGTCGTCAACGCGCGCGGTTATGTATGTCCCGTCTGTGGGTCGTCTGAGTTGAGCGAAGAACGCCAGTTCAATGGCATGTTCCGCACTATCCTCGGACCCGTGGATCCGATGGACGAATTTTTCCGTGAAATAAAAGGCAAAGACCTCACGGAAAAAGAGATGAAAACCATCTACGAGAAAATCACGCAGAATTCCCTCGTTTATTTGCGTCCTGAAACAGCCCAGGCGATGTTTGTCCAATTCCTGAACGTGCAGCAGACGGCCTCGATGAAAGTGCCTTTCGGTATCGCGCAGCAGGGTAAGTCCTTCCGCAACGAAATCACCGTCGAGCACTTTATTTTCCGCTCCTGCGAATTTGAGCAGATGGAAATGGAATTTTTCATCGAACCCGGTACGCAGAGCGAATGGCTAAAATACTGGACTGAAACACGTATGGCCTGGTACGGGAAATATTCCAACTCGCCTGCCAACTTCCGTCTGCGTAAACACGATAAAGACGAACTCGCGCATTATTCCGACGATTGTTATGACGTCGAATATCTCTATCCCTGGGGCTGGGGAGAACTCGAAGGTGTAGCATCCCGAACCGATTACGACCTGAAGCGTCACGGCGCGGCCACAGGCGTAAAACTGAGTTATTTCGATCAGAATAAAGCCGACCCGGAAACGGGAAAAATGGGCTGGCGCTACGTGCCTTACGTCATCGAGCCCGCAGCCGGACTCACCCGAACCTTGCTGGCTTTGCTTCTTGATGCCTATACCGAAGAGAAAGGCGTCGATGCCGAGGGCAAAGAAAAATCGCGAGTATTCCTCAAACTGCATCCTAGCATCGCGCCTATTAAGGCAGCGATCCTTCCTCTCGTGAAAAAAGACGGGCAACCCGAAAAGGCCGACGCCATCGCGAAAGCTTTACGAGCCGCGGGCATCAACGTGAGTTACGATGAACAACAAAGCATCGGCAAACGCTATGCCAAACACGATGAAGTAGGAACACCCTTCTGTATCACAGTCGATCCGGATACAATGAAGGACGACACCGTAACCGTTCGTTACCGCGACACAGCTGAACAACGTCGTATGCCCATTGCGGAAGCGATTGAAACCGTTATTCAGAGTGTTCGTCATCCTGTCTAGGAGTTAGAGTTTTGAACAAGCGCCCTAGTAGTAATAATGCTCCGGATAATAAAGCACGTTCCCGGAGGCGTCGCCGCCCAACGGGTCCAGGTGGACAGCCTAAGGCTGAACCGGAAGTCGTCAAAAAAAGCGCTTCGGTGCTCAAGAAATATAGTGTGACTTTTTATGAAAACCACAATCTTGCTCGCGAGGACACTGCAAAGCTTCAGGAGCTCAAGTCTGAATGCGATCAGCTCAATATTGTCGTCAAAGCCGAAGGCACGATGGATGATCCCGAGCTAACTCAATTTGGCCGCATATATGCTGGGGAAGCGTGGCATTTGATTCATAAACGTCGTCAGGACGATGGCTGGTACAATGAGATGCACGAATAATTAGGCTTATATTCCCATAAAAGTGAGGCTGTTTATCGAAATGATAAGTGGCCTCTACTTTTTTTTCTCCCATCCCGGGTATAATGGAGGTTCGCCATCCAAGGAGAGACGGGAATGAAACTAGAAATGGAGTTTCACGATTCGATTATATCCGACGTGAAAGTGCTTGCTGAATTAGATGCGATCGAGATTCGATTTAGCCACGTAGTGATCGTGACGACGCCCGAGAGTAGCGCTGTTCCCCAAAATTCACGCGTGAGTGCAACGATTCGCATCACGAAACCAAAATATAAAAGACTCCCGAAAAAAGGACTCCTATCCGATGGCGAACTGTATGGCATTCCCGGCAAACCCTTAAATGGCCGTATACCTGTGGATTTTCAGTGTGATCGTGAGTGTGAGCTGGAGCTCTCCGTTGAAAGCACCGATTATTCCATCACCGGAAAAAGTTTTTTAGTGGTTGTGGACCTGGCAACACTTCCCGACGAATTGCGACATTGATACCAATGCTCTGGGAGGCACTCTAGCCTCACTTATAAAAAAAGAGCCGCAAAACCTTGTGGGTCTTGCGGCTCTTTGAACTAACTAATTATTCTGCGATCGGCTTGAGTTTCATCCGGTAATTTTTTTCGACAATACACGATTGACCGTCGACTTTGACTTTCATAAAATCGGCTTGCTCTTTTTCGTTCCGGTTATTGATAACTTCGGCGTTCACAGTATTTTGCCCGGAAAGTCTTGTATTCAACCGACGATACGCTTGAGCCTGGACTGAAACGACTTCGGCATCTTTGACTTTATCCGCGACAGTCGTGGATCCACCCACTCCGATAATGCCCGCAAAAGCGGTGGAAGCGATTGAAAACATGAACATAAAAGTGAGGGTAAGGCGCTGTAACATCTTCTTATCCTTTAAAACTGACACGATATTTCAGTCCATGTAGCTAGACGATAACACGTTTATATAGAGTCGGTCCCCAAAATACTTGGGGTCAGTGAACACTTCGACAAGGCGCTTTTTCAATTCAACCATGGCCAAACTCGCTGCCTCAATACCTTCCTGATTCAAACGTTCCGAGAAAATACCGTAGTGGCTGCCGGCATCATTCACTTTATCCCTATCAAAACACTGAATAGCCAGGCCCATATGGTGCAGGACTTCTTCAAGGTTGGCGAAGGACACGTTTTTTATCTTGGTTTTTACGACATCACCGTGAGTTTCGATCAGATCAGCTGCGGTAAGCCGAAGGATTGCAATGTCAGCCTGTTGCCCCAGCTTCTCATGGAGACGCGTCCGACTTACGCCCTGGCCGCTCGCCAGGTTAAACACCATAAACTCTTCTTTTGTGAGAGTCTGAAGGAGTCCCGCCATGTTTAGCATGCGGTAACCGACATCCTCTTGCTTCTTGAATATAGGAGCAAAGTCGGGAAAGTGGCGACACAGCAACGAGCGTCCCTGTTTATCATCGAGGATGACAGAAACCACCTGCATAACAGTTTCGAGGTTAGGCGTGAACTCTGCCTGCATAATGCGCCTGAGTGTTGGATACGAGACACCCGAGAGACGGCTCAGAACACTTAGGTTCCCGTTCCGTCTGGAGCTCATCCATTGGTCAATTTCGGTCTGGAGTTCTTCGACTAAAATCATTCCTGGTTCTCCGGAAACAACGGCGTTGTGGGCGAGTGATACATAATGGCAAGGCATTAAGCAAGCAGCTATGTTTAAACGCCCTAGCTCCTTGTCTAACTACTTGATAAGCTTGAACCACGCCCTTACGAGCTCAGCAGCAAACCGCACACCAAAGCCAGTCGCCTCAGTGTCGACGTGAGCGAGTCCCCCTGTGCGATCCGCAGCGGACAAATCAACATGAACCCAGGGCACATCCTTCGCCAAAAAAGACTTCAAAAAAATCGCGGCCTCGATGTGATCAACACCGCCCGTGAGACGACACTGTTTGGTGTCGGCAATATCGGATTTCAAACATTCGCCATAATCATCGTCGAGCGGAAAAGGCCAGACGCGCTCGCCCGATACAACGCCGCTTTCGATAATCTGGTTGTGAAAAAGCGGACGATTGGTGAAAACCCCTGAAACGTTAGTCCCAACCGCACCGACACACGAACCGGTGAGGGTTGCAAAATCCACAATGAGATCAGGCTCATCTTGCGATGCCAAGTATAGAGTATCGGCAAGAACCATACGGCCTTCCGCATCGGTATGCACAATCTCAATCGTACGACCGCTCATGGCCGTCACGACATCGTTTGGTCGGTAAGCTTTTGCACCCGTAAGGTTATCCGCTATCGCGAGATACGCAGTGACAGGAAACGCCCATTTTTCGCGGGCTGCCAGTCGGACCAATGCATAAGCGACAGCGGATCCCGTCATATCCTTGTGCATGGAGTACATGTGGGCGGCGGCTTTAAGGTTGGTACCGCCCGTATCGAACGTGATGCCTTTGCCGACCAGTGCCAGGCTCTTTTGCGTCTTTTTGTTCTTAGGGACGTAAGAGAGTTTCACGATACCGGCATCCAGCTCGTCGCTCGCCTGCACCACGGCAAGGAAAGCACCTGCTTTCATCTGCTGCAGTTTTTTCACGCCGAAAAATGCGAATGCGAGTCCTTCCGAGGCCGCTTCCTCTTTCAGCCGGGCGACGTAGTTTTTAGGAGTCAGATCATTTCCGGCCAGCATCGCGAGTTCGCGTACAAGATTGGTGCCATCAGCTTCAGCCATGCTGCGAGCGAGTAACTCGGCACAAGCTTTCGTATCACTCACACGAAAATCAACTAACGGGCTAAATTCCGCACCTTTCGGTTTCACTCCGTAATGGGGCGCTACAAATTCAGCCACCTTAAGTGCTGCAGCAAAAGCATCCACCCAAAATGATGTCTCGGCAGGCGAAAGCGCATCGAGATTGATTAATATGCGTCCCGCTTTAAGTTCCTTAAGACCGAGTACTATGTCCTTGGCCAAACCCAAGCGTTTGAAGGTAGAAAAAACCGGATCACTCAGGAGCAGTATGGCCCTCTGCATCACGGTCCTGTCGAAGCTCAAAACAGTACCGGCTTCGAGCTTGAGTTCTTTGCGCTTGATGAGCTTCAGAACTTCCGTTTGCTCGGCGTGAGAACCCGAAAGAAATGCCTTCCAATCTTTGTTACCTTTCACCCATGAGACCACCGTTACGACGGCATCGTAAGTGCTTTCCAAATTTTTGGCGGAAGGGGAAACAAGTTTATAACGTTCTTTTGACATATGTTATGACTCCTAACACTCTTTCGTAGGCCGAGGACAGCATCTTGGTCTATACTCCAACCCGTGCCAACCGATTTTCGTTCGAGGATTTCATGGAACGTCCTGTTCGCTCTCTTAAAACAGAGCTCCACACACCAACGCGGATAGCGATCCCGCAACAGCTTGGCTGCGCTCTCGAGCAAAGACAAAGCTGCTGTGACGGTATTGGCTACCGCCTTAAGGCGAATGGCTCTTTGACTCAGGCCGTCATCTGCGAGTGTGTCATGAAATGCCAGAGCTGCTTTGGTCTCAATCGGCGCATGGTCAATGGCGTGTCCAAACCGTGTCACACCCCAGCCCCGGCTCGCGTTGCCTCCTTGCTTAACGCGGCCTACTTGCCCGCACGTTATAGTGCTGCAAAGTTAGATTCATTTTCGAATTTTTCCGGCAACGGCCGTGAAGTTGTGAATCGCGTATCCCAGTGGATGCGAGAGTTTGACATCGAGAATCCAAAGGGCCTCGTTTTGGGCGGTTCGGTCGGTGTTGGCAAAACATTTCTTCTCGTCGCCATTGCGAAAAACTTCGCCAACAAAGGCATAAGCGTTCGTTTTGTCGATTTTTTTCAACTCCTTCTGGAGCTAAAAGCAGGGTATGCCCGCGATAAAAACGATTCGACAGTTTTGAATGAAGCCATTGCCGTCGACGTCCTATTTATCGATGAGCTCGGTAAAGGCCGCAACAGCGATTGGGAACTTTCCATTCTCGATCAGCTGGTCATGGGACGTTATAATCAAAATAAAGTCATCATCACGTCCACGAACTACGATTTCAAACCGAGCGATCGGGTGAATATGTCGAACGGTTCGCTCGATGAAAAACGGCCGGGCAATTTCGAACTGGATCGTTTTGAGAGCCTTGAAGCCCGTATCGGCTCACGCATTTATTCTCGGCTTGTCGAAACGTCTGATCTCATTGAGTTGACTGGCGAAGATTATCGCAAAAGAAATCTCGCGGAAAAAATTCAACCTTCGCGCGGCGTCAGGAGATAGCCTTTGAGTCAGGGCAGCTGTGTACTCCACAATTTGGACAATCCTCTGCTCGCTGGCGTTTCGCTCGGCCTGGCTTTTACCAAAGAGCAAACTCTGAGCCTAAGTCCCCAGATGTTTCCCTGCTGCAAAGGCAACGGATTTGCCTGGGACTCGAGAAGCTATGGGTATCACGCGTGCAACCTCAAAGCGCGATTGTTTCGTTTGCAAGATATTTTGAATCGCTATACGCGCACTTTTCCCAGTACGACTCGTTTTCCTTATCAAGTGACTCCGGCTTGGTCGCATCAGGTTCTTCAGGAACTGGCCGCCGTATTTCGACACGATCGTCCTCCCGCTTCCATAAGTTATACAACACAGCGTAACCAGCCTTCGATGCTCTGGACGAAGGCGTTTGCCGCAGTCTGGCGATTCGGAATGGACGTCCGCATCGCGCGCCTGACAGATTTCAACCCGGTAGAACTTGCGACTTTGACGGCTGGCACCGACAAACCTTTTGCGATATTTATCGATCAGGTCGATAAGCTCTGGGATCCGGGTATAGTTGAGGCCGTTGAATATGTCGTTCAGCAGGCTTATAACGCTCAGGCTTTTCTCTGGATAGAATTTGTCCATGATCAATCGACGGGACCCGATGAATCGGACGGAACCGTCCGCGGAAATATCGCGCGAAAACTCCAAAAACTAAAAGACAAACATCCGCTGGATCTTTTGAGCCGTGATTGCCTATCGCGGCTTCAGGGACTCAGTGGAATCAAACATCATTCCGGGAATGCGCCGAATGCTTGAATTTCTCCTTGCCCACTACCGCGGAATCTTAGCCTTTCACGTTGTCGCAATAATTAGCTGGATGGCGGGTATCCTCTATCTCTACCGCCTGCTCATCTACGCAAGCGAACGTCGTGCTGAACATGAAAAGATCGAGGATCTTTTGCAGACGATGACGCGGCGCCTGTGGAAAGCCATCACTCTGCCGGCGATGATTGCAGCTTGGGCGGCAGGGCTATCTATGGTTTCAGCCAATCCAAGCTTGTTTACCATGGGCTGGTTCCACGTGAAGTTTTTCTGCGTGATACTCTTGACCATCAGCACGATCTACGCAGGTTTTCTCGTCAAAAAAGTACAGGCCCGCGAAAGCCTGCCAACAGGAAAAGCACTTCGTTATCTCAACGAAGTGCCTACGCTATTGATGATAATAATTGTGATTGTGGTGATCACGCATCCCTGGGCTTAGGGACCGAATTCCAGCGTCCACCAGTCGGCTATGAGATCGCAGTGGAGCACGCTGCATCGAGTGGTCCGAGGATGTCCCATTTTTTTCAGGGTTTCCGAGAGGTAGTTATTGTCCTTCGTCCACACGCCCACGCTGTTTTCTTTCAAAAACGAACTCCAAAGGTTTTCGTGAGTGAACCGGGCTTTGCACCACAGTGGGCAACAAGCACGCTGAGAGCGATTAAACTCATGATTTTCAAAAGCGTCTTCACACAACTCACTTTTCGTAAAATAAGATCTATAGGTTTCGGCAAAAAAGATGATGCCTTTACCTCTTTTAGTAATCCGACGTTAAAGCAAATCCTTCTCGACGCTTAAGCCTCAGATCGCTGGTGATTTTAGCTGTCTCCCTTTGGGGCCAAACGAGAGCCATGAGACCTCAGGCGTGATAAAGCGACAGAAAGGTCTAAAAAAAACGTCTCAACGGAAATTTTCTAATCGATTCTTCACAACGAAAGGGTTTAAATTAATCGTGAGAGCAAAAGAATGTGACGTCACCATTTATGAGCTCGGACTTTAGGAATGATCGAACTCTTTACCTTTTGTTGAGGTGAAGAGTACATAGAGAAGTCTTAAAAAAATGGGAGACGTTGCAGATGATGTTCCAGTTTTATTTCAAGAAAATGGGCATTTCCGATACTTTAAAACAGCTTTCTCAAAGAAAACTATCGGATTTGGTGGAACGATTCGTAGGGGCCAATGGTTTAGTCCGCATCACATTTCAAACGGAGAAAAACCAGCAACGCGTTTTGTGTTTACTTCAGGGACACAACGGACAAAATTTCAGGGCATCGGCTTCCAGTGATAATATGTACGCAAATCTTGATGCAGTGGCTCACAAACTCGAGACCCAACTGCAGCGCGTAAAAACGAGGGGCAGCCGCTATAAATCACGATTGACCGCGACCCGTTTAAGGCTCGCAAGTTCTGCCGACAACCCGGATTGGGAAGCTGATACCACCTTAAATTCTTGGGATGACGAAAACGAACCGCTTCTGAGACACCTTCACTGATTTCAGACCCCAGCGCCAAGCTGGGGTTTTTCTTTGATATCAGAGTCCTACGTCAAGTAACATAGCGGGAGGTCCCGAATTTTTTAAATGGTTTCGATGTTTTGCCGATACCTAGGGCATATATAAAAAGTGAGCAAGACCATGGCTGCAAAAGAAAAACTCGGAAAAGTCCTTATCGTTGCTGGAACAGCCGACGCGATGATGAATTATCAGTTGCAACTCTCCGGTTATACAACAGAAACAGCCCTAAATGCAGAAGCCGCCACGGATTTGCTTGATGATCTCGAACCTGACGTCATAATTATTGACGAAAAACTGCCCGGTGTTTCGGGGATCGAGCTCGCTCAATGGATACGAACCGATCAGGCCGCCCCCCATTACTACAGCATCCTCATCGTGACTCACGGTAAAAACCGTGACTTGATGGATATAATGAAACAATCTGGAGCTGATTCCGCGTGTCACTACGACCAAACCCGCGCTGAACTTTCGGCTCGAGTTGACCTCCTGCTCAAACTCAAACGAGTAAACGACAAAGCCAACTCTCTGATCATCAAGTTGAGTCACACGAAAGAGACGATACGCGATCTAGAGGACCAGGACAGTATCACGCGACTTTACAATATCTCCTATATCGCTACGCGCCTTGAAAAAGAGCTTCGCCATGCCGAACGTTTTCAACTGCATCTCTCATTTATGATTGTGTCCATCGAGGGGTTTTACAACCTCACTTACGGCAAGGGTCCTAACTATTCGATCAAACTCCTGCAGCAGGTCGGCAATGACTTGATACATCTCACCCGTGCCGATGATATCGTCGGTCGGAGTTGGGGCGGTGATTTCTATATTATTCTTCCGGAAACGAAGCCCGAGGGTGCGGAGAATTTAAAGATTCGCATGACATCGCATGTCCAGGAACAAACCTACGGGCTCGACGGTGATAAGGTAACGATTGAATTCAACTTTGGTATCACGACCGTCACAGGAGAAGTCCACGCGCAAATGGGGATGAAAGAGATACTCACTCAAGCCGAAGACGCTCTTAAATCGAGCTTACTGCTCAAAGCGTCACGCAAAATGGTCAAGATCGCAAACTCGTAAATCAGAGGGCAATACTCCACCCAAGCCTTAGCTCAAGATTGCTCATCATCAAAGGCCCGCTTAATTCCCACTTGACATTTTTACGAGCCTCGCTCGAGTTGTTAGTAAAACTCTTCTGTAAAAAAGTCGAACCGCTGATGTTGAAAATATTGTAATCCAGAAAAAGCCCATTCGAAAAAATCCACATAAGACCAATATTACCGCCCATGCTAATCCCTGTGATATCAAAACGGGAATTGAGCGATGATGTCAGTGTGTCGTTGATGTCATCATATCCACGCGGCCTTATGCTTCCGCCCCATCGCGCGAGACCTGCGAAGGGTTCCAGATAAAGAGGCCCAAAACCAAGTACGAACCAACGGGCTGCATAATAAGCGCTTTGCGCGTTGGTTTTGACGAGATAATTGCGTTCGCGATAATTATTGGAATAATCAAAATTGCCTGCCCCCAGGCTAAAGGTCTGAATCACATCCCATTGTTTCCAAAGAATACTCGCGCCGTATTTGGACCAGGGCATGACAGGTCCAATATTCAGGGCAATACCGCCATTGAATTGGGCCTGACGTTCTTTTTGGGAATATTCAAGAGGATCGCCGCTGTCATACTCGAGCTCGGCCTCGTCAGGCGTTAGGCCGTCAGAGGAGAGAGGCGACAGGGGACTGACTGCAGCCGCGCCGGGTAAAGTTGTGTGAGGAAGGCTGCTTTTAGCAGTCGGGTTTTGAGCAAGTAAGCTCACTATCATCGCAGTCGTAGCCAGCACAGAAGACCTCCGTTCCACTCTTCGTCTCAAGCTACGCATTTTAGACGAAAGTATAGAAGGCGCAACGGACTTCTGTAAGCGCTTATGAGGCTTTTTGATCCTGCTGGGTCGTTTCGAGTCCTATAAGGCGCGCCAGTGAAGCAAAAAGAGAGCTATCCAGGAAGGGCGCTAGTGTTGTTGTCATCAGTTCATACGCGTCTTTCGCAGAGTGGGCTGCCTGATAAGGCCTTGGTGTGACGAGGGCTGCAAATACTTCTGCAAAACTCAGGACACGAACCTCGAGCGTGAGGTCCTTCTTTTTAAAGCGATGGGGATACCCTTCCCCATCCGGTCGTTCGTGATGGTGGAGAACCATATCGATGACCGTAGGCGAAAGGCCAAGGTTTTTCAGGAGCTCTACGCCGTCCTCAGGATGCTTGCGCACCTGTTTCCATTCTTCCGGTTTCAGCGGGCCTCGGCGGTTGAGTACGGACGGGGACATGTAGAGATTTCCGATGTCATGAAGCACCGCACCGAGTGCCACATCCCAGAGTTTCACGTCATCGCTGAGGGTCACAGCATAGGCAGCAGTGCGCATGCAGTGATAGAAGGTGTAAGGGTCGTGTTCAGCCATTTGCTCGAGCAGACTGCGTATCCGGGGCTGCTGGTAGAGAAACCGCGAGAGAGCGGTGGCCATGGCCTTAAAAACGGGTGCCTGGTTCTCTATAAGGGGAAAGGCGTAACGAGCTTTGATAAATTCGGAGATACCGTCGGCGATCACGAGAGAAAAGCCTTCGGTGTTCATCACCGGCCTTTCGGTTGTAGCTTCGAGATGGTCTTGAACCTCTCCGAGTTTTGACGATTCAAAAAAGACCACGAATTGACTGCTTTGCAGAAGGTCGACTTTTTCGGCCGTGCTCCATTGATGTCTGCCTTTAGTGTAAGGCACCATTTCGCCATCGTATTCGAGGAACAGATCGAAATAGGTGATCTCGTTGGGAAGCTCGCAGACGCGTAGGGCTTTGAATTTGGACGGGTTGTAGCTCGAATGTTTGGTCATCGGCGTGCCTCCCAACCGAAACGCGGGTTCGGCTGCTCTCTTTCATTTATCGGTCACTTTGGCAATCTTCATAAGTAAAAATATGCGTTAAACCCATTCTTCTCGGAGTCATTCCCTATAATTTCCGCTTGTCATAGTCCGGTTCGCCATATACTTTACAGATCTTCAGGGAACTTCAGATAAGCCTAAGTCATTTCCATGACTTGTCCTTAGGGATGCGAGTCTGATCTCTGGTAAGAATTGCTGATGCTCTCATGGTGGAATCGGTAGACACACAAGACTTAAAATCTTGCGACCGTAAGGTCGTGCCAGTTCAAGTCTGGCTGGGAGCACCACTTCAAATGGCCCTTCGATCGCTGATCGAGGGGCTTTTTGTTTTCTGAATTTTTAAGACGGACGAATAAGAGCAGGCGGATTATATCGCTCTAAACCATTTCCCGTTTTTTTTCGGTTCTCTTGCATTTACCACTGATTCAGGCACTGTCAAAGGCAAAAGAGCTTGGACTTACCATGACTCCGAATGTCTTGGTCGACAGCGCGACAGAACATATAAACACGCATGTCGATTCTCTTAGGCTCTGAGCATGACATCACCAGTACCATTGCCCAGATTGATATCGAATTCTCAAATTCTATGATAGAGATGCTTTTTCATCGAATGAAGCATCGATATCTTTTTACGATTCCCCTCACAAATTTTGACGCTTTAAAAAACCCTGTCGATTTCTTTTTTACCGAAACAAATGAAAAGATTCCTCATGCTGCCCTAAAGCGAGCAACCCCGCTTGAGATGATCCGGGGACAATGGACTGAGTGTCAGCTCCTAGAGCTAAAAGAGCAAATAAAACTATGTTTAAAGGATAGGGTTATGACCAATAAATCCTTGAGATGCAGCCCATGCCTAGCAAAGAGTAGATAGAGTTCTGATTATTAACTTTTCCAATTCCGAAAAACGATTCGTAGCCGACGAAAATTCGTCCTTTGAAAGGCAAAAAATCCTAGCACAACGCAGGGCAACGGGTTTGATTAACTCCTTTAATTATCTGCATTCTGCCGAACTTGAGGAGCACGGCAAACCCCATCCTGCCGCGTACCTTTCGCACCGCAAAGCTCCTAAATCTTGCGCCTCTGAATCTACTGGTATTTGAAGATTCGGTGATTGGTGCGATAGCGGGCAAGGCGGCCCGTATGAAAGTGGTCGCTGTACCGGAGAGCCGCAACTGGAATAGCAGTAGGTTTGATTTTTGTGACCTAAAGGTAACTTCGTTAGCTGATTTTGATCTGGAGTATTTTTTATCTTACAGAACTCATACTATTGATTTGCTCAAATCGTTGACAGAACCGAAAAAAATGGGGAATGATTAGAGCAGTAGGAACCGCGTGCTTTCGTTCGTTCGCCTTAAAAATTCAGAGAACAAAGTGCCTTTTGAACCAAAAGTTCGAAGGGCTTTCAAGAACGGGTGCAATTATTTGCTCGATCTCTTTTTATTGGTGCCCATAGCGTCGACCGAATCTACGTGCCAGACGAATGTGCCATCTTTAATGTAATCGTTGTTCTTCTCGCCTGAACACATAATGTAGCCTTGGAGTGGGTCGCAGTGGGGTGCTCCATAGTTGTGACCAGCCTCGTGAATCATCACCATCTGAGTGCGGCCTATCGAAGGATCACCGTCGAAGACGCCGGCAACGGCCGTGCTTCCGCATAACCAAGCGAGGCCACCAAATCCACTGGAAATGAGGGTCAGGTTCATGTCGAAACCATGGTTGTCTTTATCGGCGCGTTCATCGCAGGTGGAATGCCAGTTGTCCTTAAGACCAAGCAGCCTTTTACCTTCGGACTGCGCCTGACTAAGGATGTCAGCGCCGTCGGCCGTGCTCACGTTAACGCCTTGAAAATCTTTGAACATCGTTTTGATGCCGAGCATATCGTCGAAACCGGAATAAACATCAAAGAGCAGTTGATCGTTACTCGTCCCTTTGTAAACGGCCGTTCGGCGATTGAATCCGGTATCGAGCCAGCTCGCGAGGCCTTGCGTATATCCGACTTTATCGAGGTATGACTGCTGCCAAAGGACAGCTGTGAAAACCACGTTGTTATTGGTGATCGAAAAGTCCTTGCCCGCGGCGTTGGTGATCGTCTTTTTTGCGGTTGAGGGTTGCTCGATATCGAAGGAAAGAGTGTAGGCGCCACTTCCCATCGCGTATTCTTTTTTGGTGGTGTCGTCGTGAAGATAGGGTCCGAAAGCGAGGGTGATAGATTTGGATTCCATAGCTGCAAGTGTCACCGTGAGGGTACCGAGGTTCACGTTCGTGAAATCCGAAAATCTCTTGCTCGTCAGATTAGAACTGAGGTTGAACGTTCCAGCTTTTTTGCCCGCGTTTTGCAACGTGACTATGAGTTTAGCTGCTTCACCTTTGGCCGGTGTGTTGCCGGCCGCGTTGACGACTTTAGCGCTTGTGACGACCGGAGTGAAAACATCCGCTACAACGCTAGTTGCAGGCATCGAAGCCGGGGTAGGCGCGCTTGCCGGAGCGGGTGAACTCGGTGCCGGTGATGAAGGTGTGCCGTCGACATTGCCCGAATTCTGATCGCTAGGAAACTGGACTGGTGGATATTGAAAGTCGGGCCGGGCTGGGGGCTTTACGCAACCCACTAAAATCCCTATAGATAAAGAAATCGTCAACTTCACACAATACCTCAGCATTTGTTGATTCATTATCGGCAATCGGTGAAAAAGCTTAAGTGAATTAGATGTATCCGGATTTAGATATAGCGAAAGTTGGTAAGCGCTCTGGGATCCGCCTCGAAAGAAGCTTGACTCGAGTTATTGGCCAGCTTTCGCGAAGTTCCCTGGCAATAACTTTTCGCAGTCTTCCAGCGTCTCAGCTTTGGGTATCTCGGTGAAGATGTGCTTGAGATAGTCGTAGGGATTGATGTCATTTTCCCTAGCAGTAATGACAAGACTGAAAAGATTGGCACTAGCTTCTGCACCACGTGCCGTGTCGCTGAAGAGCCAGTTCTTCCGCCCGATTGCAAAAGATCGAATCACATTCTCAACGACGTTGGTATCGGGTCCGACAATAGGATCGTCTAGGAAATAGCAAAGCTTCGGCCATTGACCCACAAAGTACTGCAGTGCCTTGCCTATCATTGATTTCGGAAGTGTCGTCTCCTTTAATCCATCAGCCCATGTTTTCATTGCGAGGACAATTGGTTTCGTCTTTGCTTGCCGAATCCGGAGAACTTCCTCCGACGAACATTCCTTTATTTCAGACTCAATGCGGTAAATGTCTCTAATATAGTTAAGCGCAATATTCGCGAGCTGAGCTTTTTCAGATTTCGAACTTATTTTTGTTACGTCATGAAATTTGCGACGAACGTGCACCCAGTCACCGACTAGGGTTATACCATCGATTTTGTCGAGCGCAGAATATCCCTCGTAACCATCAGTTTGAACGTATTCCTGATAGCCCTCGAATAGTTTTAGTGCGACCGACCCTTGCCGGGTCGGATCATAGTTGTAGAGGACAATTCTGTCTCCGATTCCTCCCCACTTCGCCTGCACCCACATATAATTCTTCGAGGTCGGCTTTTTTCCAGTCCCTTTATGCACTTCAACAGGAGTCTCATCACAATAGACAAGCGGTCCTTCCAGTATTTTGTCTCGCATCAGATTAATAAGAGGCGTGACAAGATCTCCGCAGCGAATCATCCATGATGCGAGAGTAGTCCTTGGTAAATCACAGCCAATTCTCTGTAAGATTTCTTCTTGTCTATAGAGAGGACTATGATCTGCATATTTCGCGGTTGCTATGTACGCAAGAAAGCCAGCTGAGGCATTACCCTTGGGTATAGCTTGAGGTTCTGGTGGTGCGATATGAAATTTACAGTCATCGAAACCACACGAGCAGGCATATTTAGGGCGAATGGTTCGAATGACCTGTATCACCGCCGGCACGATATCGAGCTTCTCTGAAACCTCTTCGCCTACGCGGCGAAAGGCAGTTCCAAGATGAGGGCAAAACTTTTTATCTTCGGGAAGATCGATGATTTTTTCGATGCGCTTGAGGATATCTGGTAGCGGTTTCCGTATTAGCCGTTTTCTGTTACGAGAGCCTTCAGTTTCTTATCCGCTGACTTCGAACTCGACTTCCTCGGCTGTCTCAGTAGCATCCCGTTCAGCTTCATTAAATAACTCTCGCTGACCAGGATGCATGGATTCCGACTTAGGCGAATACTTAGTAGCCTTAAAAAATGCAACCTGCTGCTCGAGATATAAAATCTCGCGATCCTTCGCTATGACCACCATCTTCAGGTCATTGATCTCTCTTGCAAGTTGTTCAATCGTTTTCGTCATGAAAAAATTGATACACCGGCAAGGCCAAGAGGTCTTCAAGAAAATGCATGAAAGCTCAATTTTTCATGCGGTTTTACCTTTTCAAGGTCTAATCCCGCGAGTAGCAAGTCCAATTGTTCGTAGCTTACTGCCTGTATGGTCGGGACGAATTAAGACTTATTTCTGCAGCTCGTAATGACCGTCAGACTGTTTCGTCCAGACTATTGAGCCTGCAATCTCTGAGTTTTTCAAAACATAAGTTCTGATCGAAATAGGTCCGGAGGCGTAGGCGAGGGAGACCTTTGTGGTGTCGCCCGACCGCGTTGTTTTTAGATTTTTATAGGCCGCATCGATCGGCAAGCGCGTTGCTTCGTCCACAATAACGAGAGACACCAGTTCGTTGTTGGAGGCTTCGATTGTCGCCGTAAGAGTCGAATAGACCAGCCATGTTTTGCTGGCTGCGAAGGTCAGACTGGAATCGGCGACATCGGTCACCAAAGGCGAAGCTTTGAGCTCGGCTGCACCAGCGAGGGTTAATATGCCTTTTTTGGGGCTGCAAAATCCCAGATTTTTCAAGAAATAACCATAAGTCGGTATATCTTTGCAGACCGTGCTCGCGAGAGCCCCGACCACACCCGAATCACCATCCCAAGACAGAAGGCTCAGACGAAAGAATGAAAAAGGGATGGTCAGGTTCGTAGCATTCGCTGTGAATCCGCTGCGGCTACTCATGAACAAACTTTGCTGGCTTTCGTCCCAGGTCAGGGGAAAGGGGGCTTTCGAAGCGGGATCAACGGCCACTGAGCCATCGGCCTGTTCGAGAGCCGGCATGACCCAGGCCGTGCCTTTTCCGCCCTTTACGTCGACCAGACGAATCACATAACTCAAACTATCAAATCCGATTTGGTTATAGCTTGGCATAATCGTCGGCACAGGAACTGCGAGCCGTCTTAGAATAAAGGCATTGCTTTCAGAGTGCGTGGGCTTAGCTTTCAAACCGAAATGCAGATCGCGGGTGAGGGTGCCATTGCCCTTATCACTCTGGTAACCCAGTTCAACGTGAATATTGACCCCGCCTTCTGGCCACAGAGTTTGAGGCGTGATGGTGAGAGTCTTCGAATCGCCTGCGATTTTCACATCAACTTTGGTTTCGGGGACGGTCGAGACGGTAAGTTTGGTTTCGTCGAAGGCGGCTTTATAGGGATGACCTTCACTGCTTCCGCTGATCGCGAGTGAAAGTGTTTGAGTTGCGATCAGATCGGTTGGAGCCTCACTGCGCACACTTCCAAAAGGCGAAACGAAACCAAGGACCACACCTTCACGGGCTGCGTTAGGTGCTGTCGAACATCGTTCGTCGGCTTGACCGTCGGGGCGAAGACAGTAGTCGTAAGGCACAGACCAAACCTGACCATTTTCGCTGCCTAGAATCACCGAAGTGAGGGTGAGGGCAGGAGATGCATTGAGGTCGTTCCTATCTTCATCGATCAATTGCATGCGGAAACGCAGGGTGCCGTCACCATTCAAAACATAAAGCGCGCCGTCACCCGATCCAAAGTAGATGTGACCTTCGGCGTCGATCGCCGGCGATGAACGAATAGGTTCTCCTTCGGTGGCAAAACTCCATTTCAGCGCCCCTGTCTTGCCATCAAGGCCATAGACGTTCCCATCGGTAGATGGTTGAATGATAGTACCGTCGGCAGATTCGGATGGACTTGCATAAAGGTGACCCTGCGAACTGAAGGTCCAGGCGATTTTCCCATCTAGTTTATTGTAAGCTCTGAGCTTGCCGTCAAAGGCACCGACGACGATCAGACCTTCGCGGCTAAAAAGTGGGCTAGCCGCAACCGACGCCTGAACCGACTGGCGCCAACGCAGTTTCCCGCTCGCGGTGAGAGAAAAAATATTTTTGTAGAATGGTTGGAGAAGCGCCAAGGGCGCGATGTAGTTGCTGCCGAAATAAAGATCGCCCGTTTTGGGATCGACAGCGGGTGATGACCACGACTGATCGTTAAGAGGGAATTTCCAGTTCTGCGCGCCCGTTTCAGGATTGATCGCATAGAGGCTGAAGTTGTCGTTTGGCGCGTAGAGAGTTCCGTCGTTACCGATTGCAACGTTGCCTTCGAACCAATTGATGAGGCCTCCTGTCTTAGCAGGCGCTTCGGCTGCGAAAGTCCAGCAGTCCGCTCCGCTCACGGCATCGACGCATCGGAGAAAGCCGTCGCCCGATCCAAAATAAAGATGGCCGTCTTTGGACGCGAGGCCGGAGGAGTCGATGATTTCGCCGGTCGGTTTGTTCCACAGGAGTTTTCCCTCATCGGACAAAGCGTAAAAATTACGATCGGCAGAACCGACATATATGATGTCGTTAGGACCCACGATGGGTGAACTGAAAATGCCTTTGCCGGTTTGAAAGGACCAGACCTTCGCGTTCGAGACTTTCGGCTGGGCCGAACTACGTCCAGTCTGCTGCATATTGCCTCGGAACTTCGGCCAAGTGCTCGGAAAGAGCGGGCCTTGATCAAAGGCGCTGCCATTCTCCTTCATAGTGGAGGGCTCGCTGTTGGTGACGTTGCAAGACGCAATCGAAATCATGATAGCAGCAAAGTAAAATAGTCTCACGATGAAAATCCTCGGATAAAAGCTCTGCGGAGGGATGCCAAAAGTGTTTAGCAAGCAGTCAGTTTATATACCAGCACTTTCTTCAGGGCACTATGCTAACCCGCTAATAAAAAATCGAATAGCCAATTTTTTCGGATGGTTACCTCCCCAAAACTCCGCTATTGATTTAACATGCGCTCCCTCACAATCCGTGATGGAGCACAGACTAAACTACGGAGTTGCCATGAAATTGCTTTTCCGCTAGCCCAGCAAGATTGGTTGAATCTACGACGCCCGAAACGTTAGCACTCGAAGTAGAGCCCGTGATGATTGTGGGATACGATGCCGTTCCGATCAGTCCGCCCAGTTGATTACTGTCGATGGATCTGTTGCGGCTGCAAACTGAGAAGGAGAAAATGCTAGGACTCAATAGAAATCATGCCGCTAGAAAATAGAAGATTTCGGCCGAGGTGTTGCCCTTAGCTTTCACTTGCCGTTTTCTAATTATTCTCATCGTCTCAAAGCCACTGATTGTGGTTTTTGCTGTTCGAAATGTCTTCAGCCCCAACGTGTGCTCTGCACAGCTGTTTGATGGGCCTATGGTCTTGCTCAATGATGTTATTTAAATATTTATTTTTAC
>JACMOC010000003.1 GCA_014378195.1 Oligoflexus sp.
CCTCGCAAACCTGCTCTGGATGTGCGGCTCAGGAGAAAAAGCTTCTGTCCGAACGCAGGCATTTTTGCAAAGAATGTGGGCTTGATCTTGATAGAGATATCAATGCAGGCTACGTGATTTTAAATTATGCTTTGACGGGCTCCGTCACGGGTCAGGAACTGGCCTTAGGTGTGGAGGGGAAAACCTTTTCCCCGCTGAAACACGAAACCCCATCTATAGCGTTCGACGCTTAGGTGGTGGTAGTTCATGCTCAATCGAAACCCGAACCTGCCCCTGACACGTCGATCGCATTGTTGAGACCATGAAGAAGCTCGACAAATGCGCGTCGATCTTTGGGGGAGATCAGAAGATTCCCTTTTTTATGCTCGACTCGCACGCGTTTAAAGGAAAGGGCAGGGCTCGAAATGATACTTCGTGAGTCCCTAAGCGAGACTATATCAGCGATTTTTATGCGATATTTGAAAGGTCCAGACTTGACGAGGAGCTGTTCGCCTTCGATCTGATAATAGGTGGCGCTCATTATCCATAAACACAAGAGTCCGGCTGCAATCGAGGCCGAGGCCGAGGCCCAAAACGCACCGTTGTCTTCTCGTAAACTACTAGCGCCAATATAAAACGAAACGAGTACAACGCCTGAAAGCAAAAACATAAGCCAACTATCTTTCGCAGAATCAAACCGTTTCATGGCTGTCCCTCATTCATCAGTGCGTCCGCCTTGCCTTTTTCGATATCAACAAACCTCAGCATGATTATGCCGAGTATGAACAAACCTACAACGAAAAGAACGCTCAGGCGTGAACCACCGGTATATTCTGCCAGGAGTCCAAAAATAAGGGGCCCGAACAATCCAGAAAAACGTGACCAGACACTAAAGAGTCCAAAAAACTCGCCGCTATGTTTGAGCGGGACCATTTGTGAAAACATCGAACGGCTGATCGCCTGATTTGCGCCCTGCACAAGTGCGACACCAACAGCTAGGACCCAAAAATGCCATGCCGTACTCATGAAATAGCCAACGATCGAAACAGCGGTGTAAACCGCGAGGGTGATATAAAGCGAATTTTTCGGACCGATTTTTTGGGTGATAGGCCCAAAGGCAAACCCCGCAGGAACGCCGATGAATTGAACCAGAAGTATGGCTAAGATCAAATCCGATGCAGCAATGCCCACCTCTCGACCGTATATCGTCGCCATATTCATAATCGTGCCTACGCCGTCGCTGTAGGCCCAAAAGCTCACCAAGAACAGGATCACCTGCGGATATTTTTTAAGTTCAGCGAAAGTCTGCTTCAGACGAAAAATCGCGCTGAAAGCCAGTTTTATTGTGAACTTTTGGGGGTGGCTGTGGAGGGGCTCACGAACATTTCGAAAGAGGGGAATGCTAAAGAGCAGCCAGCACACGCCGACCGAGATAAACGAAAGTTTGATACCGGCTTCGGCATTCGGCAAGCCAAATAGATCAGGTTTCATAATCCACAGGAGGTTTAAAGCGAGGAGTAATCCACCGCCCAAGTAGCCCATTGCGTAGCCCGCCGTCGAGATATTGTGCACATTCTCCTCGTTTGAGATGTGAGGCAAAAGCGCTTCGTAAAATATAGTGCCGACGTGGAACGCAAAATTCGCAAGCGCGAAAATTAAACCAGCCACGAGCCACTGGCCATGCCCCAGACCCGCTAATGCAAAACACCCGAGGGCGCCAATAACAGTGTAGTAGGCGAGATATTTTTTCTTTGAGGAACACACGTCCGCCAAGTAGCCCAGCGACGGAGAAACGAGAGCGACCGCTATCATGGAAAACGCGCTAAAATACGCCCAGTAGGCCGACCTTAGGTTGTTGGGAAGATCCACGGCAAGTACGTCATTGAAGTAGACAGGTAAAATAGCGACCATGATCGTCGTCGCAAATGCGGAGTTCGCGATATCGTAAACGGCCCAGGAAAGTCGTTCTTTGGTGTCCAGTCCCACTTTTGCCAAAAACGATTGGAACAGGGAAGCCATTCTTGTCTCCTTAAGCCCTTAGCTTTGAATTGGTCGTAAGAAGTGTAGCGGGAGATAGTAGAATCTGCACGGAAAACGTGCTAATGATGGAACAGAAATCCAAAGGCTTCGACATATCGGGCCAATTCGAGAGTGAGTTAGCGTTCATGAAAGTTTCTTTAGAAATTTTGGAATCGATCGGTCTCTTGCTATGCCTGTTGCTAGCTGCGCCGCTTAGATTCTTTCGCCGTCTCGATCACTTCGCTCAGATCAGCGAATATGCGGGATTGCTTATCAAGCGTGGCTTATTCGCCGCTCTTTTGCGCGCGCGCCTCGACTACCGTATGGGCAACTTCCAACAGTCAGCCGTCCTGCTTGGGCCTATCGTTGAGCAGCTTGAGCGCCTCGTGCATAGGGATAAAAACGCCCCACTCAAAATCAGACGGCTTCTATGCACTCTGTATTGCGATATGCAGCAGCTTTATTTTCTCTGCGGTCAAATGGAAGAAGCTGTGATGGTCGTCATTCGTGCTCATGCCAATCTAGGTATCGATCGACTGCCAAGCAATCCCGACCTTGATTTAAAAACCGCTCACGTCGTTAAAGCCGGAATTGCAGCGAGTAGGCTGCTCGAAGAAGGTGGTCTAGCGACTCTCATGGTTCGCCAAGGCGAAGAACCTATCGTCAGTCGCACGCCTCCTAAACCTCCCATCAAACGCTGGAAACCGGAAACAAAAAAGAACCACGGTGCAATCGTGATTCCTTTTCCTACTTTAAAAACGACTTAAGTTAAGCCGAGACTCTAATTTTTGAACTGACAGCGTGGTTTCGCCGTTCCGACAGGTGGCGTAACCATAAGTGTACTCACATTGGTTGTTTCTGGACGATCCACTTTGAACTGGCATTTGTAAATACTGGTATCGTCAACAGTATGAAATGTCACGGTATGAGACTGACCCGGTTGCAATTCGATCATAAGCGGCGGTTCGCCCGTATAGAGTCCAGAATCAATATCCACCGAAATTTTGCCTGCTGTTGATAAGACTTTTACAGCATTCAATGGTACATGCGGCATACGTTTCAGAAAAATTTTATCCGTTTTCAAAGTCTCGCCTGCTGCCCCTTCAAACCGTATCGTTTCCTTTTGATACCCCGGGCGACTCACTTCGACTTCATAGGCTCCTGGCCTTAAGTGGAGTTTGATTGGAACTTTTTGATAAGCTCCGTCTTCTACTTTCACGCCATTGATTTTGAGGCTCACGACTTCCGGCAGACTCCGCAGTTCGATATGCATTTTTTTGTCAAAAATAAGGCTGTCTTTGAAGACGTAACTCAACCCTCCTAAAATCGCGAGCAAAGCGACAAACCAGGGTAAAAACGATTTCTTTTGTTTACGAATAGGACGTGCCGGCCCCATGTTGCCTGCAACGCGGCCCCGACCCCGCGTATTGGTGTTATTATCGCCATAAGGAGAATCCGTAATCATGTTACGGGGCAGATGTTTGCGATTCAAACCGGTCAGAGAAATGGGCAAATCGTCGTTTTGAGTCCCTGCCACACTGCGCCCGTCAAGGCCGCGAGGAATCGAGGATGAAGATGCCGAGGATTGAGCCATATCTTCGCGAATATGATCAGAGCTGGTCATCGAGGATTGGGCGACGCGCGCTCCCGTGCCGCCACGACTTGCGCCGGCATCGAGGGCCATTAATCCTGTATTTGAGCCGGAAACTGCCATAGTCTGAGCGGGCACTGGCACCGATTCCTGCGCCAGAGTTTCTTTGATGTCGTCTTGCGTGCGGTCACGTTTTTTCGCGAGTATACGCTTGAGAAAGTTGCCGAGTTCGCGCGACGTAAATTCCGAATAACGCGAGTGCAAATATCGGAGCAGATCTTTTTCAAAAGCTGCTGCGGTTTGGTACCTTTGCTTTCTGTCTTTTGATAAACCCTTCATGACCAAGGCTTTGAGTTCCGGATCAACTTCCGGATTCAATTCGCAGAGATCGTAGGGAATTTCGCAATTCTGAACCTTCCTGATGCTCTCCACTTCAGTCATGCCTGCAAACAGGCGCTTCATTGCTAAAGATTCCCATAAAACGATTGCGAGGCTGAAGACATCCGAACGGCCATCGAGAGGTTTCGCCGCAACCTGTTCCGGGCTCATATAAGAGTATTTACCCTTAACGACGCCGGGACGAGTCTCCGTGAGTTTATTTTCCGCAGACGCAATACCGAAGTCGGTGATTTTAACGTCACCTTCATAACTTATGAGTATGTTTTGTGGCGAGACATCGCGGTGAACGATTCCCAGGGCTTCATTGGTGATTTCATCAGTTTTGGTGTGAGAATAATGCAGGGCGCGCGCCGAACACGCTGTAATGAATAAAGCCATCGGCACGGAGAGCCTGGTTTTCGCTGTTTCACAGGCGCTCAAGAGACTTCTGAGGTCTGCACCATCAACATGTTCCATAACGAGGGCGTAGGACCCATCAACTTCCGTGAAGTCGTAAACGGCGACGATATTGTTGTGCTGAAGCCTCTTGCAGATGTGGGCTTCATCGCGGAACATTTCGATAAATTCTTTATCAGCCGCGTAATGAGGCAGAATACGTTTGATGGCAACGATCTTTTGGAACGCGGCTTCACCGACAGCTTTACCGAGATAAATCTCAGCCATGCCGCCTCTTGCGATCCGTTTTCCAAGAACGTAACTGTTTCTTGCCATGCGCCTCACCAGACTCTAATTCAGGCACCTAAACTTTAGGTAGTTCTCTTGGGTGTTTCGGCGTCTGTACGAAAAAATGAAGTCCGAAGGGTATGACGCACCGGCACTTAGGCGTTAAATGGCGAATTTTGCAGCAGAAACTTTCGGGATCTGATATGAAATTGCGTATGGTTGAGAATAGTTCCCTGTCTAAGGTCGTGAAGAAG
Organism: Oligoflexus sp.; assembly: GCA_014378195.1. GTDB lineage: Bacteria > Bdellovibrionota_B > Oligoflexia > Oligoflexales > Oligoflexaceae > Oligoflexus. The sequence goes on from JACMOC010000003.1 coordinate 4,906, forward strand.
GAAGACTTCTGTGCCGCAGTTTTCGCGTTTTATATCAATCGAAGGGGGAGAAGGGGTCGGCAAATCTTACCTATCCCATGGTTTACAAACGCGCCTGCAGCAGCTCCAATACGAAGTCCTTCTGACTCGAGAGCCCGGTGGCACACCACTCGCTGATTCAGTCCGTCAAATCTTTCTGAACCCCCCAGAAAAACCAACGGCCCTCGCAGAGCTCTTTTTGGTCTCTGCTGCGCGTACCCAACACGTTCAAAAACTCATTCGTCCCGCTCTCGACCTCGGTCGTTGGGTCATTTGTGACAGATTCTACGATTCAACCCGGGTTTATCAAGGCGACTTGGCCGGTGTGGATTCCAAAGTCCTCGAAAGCGTCATCGCGATGTCTGTCGAAGGCTGTCACCCAGCCCAAACCTTCGTACTTGACTGTCCGACGGACATCGCTATGGACCGGGTTCAAAAACGCACGAAACAATTGCAACTTGAGGCTACAAATCGCTATGATGAGGGGTCCCGTGAGATGTATGAATCGCTCCGGAAGGGTTATCTCAAAAGAGTAGCCGAATTCCCCGAGCGGATTGTTCGTCTCGATGCCAGTCAGACCCCTGAGCAAGTCCTTGACGATGCTTGGGCTCACGTGAAGCAGTGTTTTAAATTATGAGCCGTAAAACTAAGACATATACTCAAAAAGACACAGAATTCAGGCCCTTGCGGCTTTGGAGCGACCTCGTTGGGTTTGACGGTGTGGACGAAACTTTTTATCGCCTTTGGTCGGCCAATCGCCTTCCGCAGGTTGTTGTGGTGGATGGACGGTCGGGAATTGGCAAACGCAAATTCATGGCTCGCCTTGCCGCGCGGTTTTTTTGCGAAACGCATACCGCATGCGGCAGCTGCGAAGGTTGTCATTCCGTGCAGCAGGGTCACCAATCGGACCTCTACTGGCTTGAAACGGAAGGCACGATCAAAGTTGCTGATGCCGAGGCCTTTCAGGAGCACCTTGATTATCAGGCGCGAAGAGGCCCGCGCCTCGCGGTCCTTATCGATATCGAATCGCTCAACGATCAGGCTTCCAATCGTTTGTTGAAAGTCCTGGAAGAGCCGCCGCCCGGTGTCCTCATTCTCGCGAGTTGCAGTCGGTTCGACAAATTACTGCCTACGATTCGCTCGCGTTCGGTGCGGTGGCGCGTTCATCCCCCGTTGCTTCCGGAGAGTACGGCGTTTGTAAAGGAACGCCTTGGTCCCGACTCCCCGGGCGAGGAAGAGATTCAAAACGCGCTCAAGATGTTTGGTCTCTCAATCGGCCGCGCGCTCACCTATCTCGAACACGGTTCGAGTGAACAGAAAGTTCGGCTCGATCGCCTGCAGCGCCTCCTGCTTTTGCCTTTTAAAGGCGAAAATCTAAAAGAGATTCAAGAGCTTCTCAAGGAACAGGCCTGGAAGGCTCCCGACCTCGCTCAATTTTTTGAAGTGGCACTCAATCAAAGTTATCGGCGTATACTCCAGTCTGGGGGAATAACAAGCCTTCAGGATTTCAGACGCATCAAGCATTGGCGGAAAATACTCCAGCAAGTCTATCGGGCTGGAGGCATCGGTCAGAATAATCTGAACGTCCAGTTGGTAGCCGAGGCCCTCCTAAGTCCCTTTGAGGGCTGAAGCAAAAAAGAAAGGATCCCATGTCCGGAATTAATATAGTTGGCGTTCAGTTCCGTAGAGCCGGCAAAATCTATGATTTTGATGCGAAGGAATTTCCTTTGGCTGTCGGCGATAAAGTTGTGGTTGAAACGGAGCGAGGCCCAAGCCTTGCCGAAGTCAAACGAATACAGTTCGTGGATGAAGTCGAAGTCAACCTCGAAGCCCTCAAGCCGATCGTACGCCTTGCCTCGATCAAAGATCAGGAAAGTGCCGGGCGTTTAACGGGTGAGCATTCCGAGCAATTCACCAAGCAAAAAATCAAAGACCTCAATCTTGATATGCGTGTCATCAACGTTGAGATCCAATTCGGTGGCAATAAGGTCATCGTTTATTTCTCAGCGCCCGGTCGCGTCGATTTCCGCGAACTCGTCAAAGAACTTGCCGGCGGCCTCAAAACCCGCGTGGAATTAAAACAAGTCGGGGCGCGGGATGAAGCGAAGCTCGCTGGCGGACTTGGGATCTGCGGACGCGAATTCTGCTGTTCCAGTTTTCTCAGAGAATTTGTGCCCGTCTCGATCAAGATGGCGAAAAACCAAAACCTTGCTCTTAACCCAAGCAAAGTCTCGGGCGGTTGTGGTCGACTCCTTTGCTGCCTGACCTACGAAGACGAAACCTACTCGTCTCTCCGTCAGGCCTTGTTACCGAAGGGCGCGCGCGTCAAACTTCAGGACGGTAGTGTCGGCGACGTGGTTCGCGGTGATATCCTGAATCAAGTGATGCAGGTCGAACTCGATAGCGGAGAACTTCGCACTGTTCCTATTCCCGAACTTGAACTCGTCGATGCAAGTCATGGTGTTGTGGAAGACGACTGGGGAAGTGACCTCAACTTCGGCACGCTTATGGGTGGCGCAGGTGATCGTGAGATTGCCGCGCTTGACGATAGCGAAGAAATTTCGCGGCATCGTGAAAGCGCTGCCGAACCGATTTCAACGTCGGCCCGACCATCAAGTGGCGGGGAACGTATTGCTCGGAATGAGAATCCAAATCAAGGACCTCGCCGCGATCCGCAACAAGGAAGCCGACCACGGCCACCACGTGAAAACAGCCGCGCGCCGCGTGACGAAAATCGAGCGCCGGCTCAATCGTCAGCCCAAAACCAAAGGCCTCAAGGTCCACGTGACGATAAACCACGTGATGGAAATCGCCCGCAAAATCCAAGTCGCGATCGTGGTCCTCGTCAGGGCCAGGGTCCCGCTGAAGGCGAAAATAAAGCGCAGGGTCAAGGTCAAGGACCACGCGAAGGCAGACCGCGCAATCAAAGCGGTCCTGACCAAAATCGCCGTCCACGTCCTGACAATCGCAATAAGGGTCCGCGTAATGAAGCGCCACGTGGTGAAGGCTCCAAACCAACGCCCTCTGAGGCACCGAGTCCAATTCGTCCACGCACCGATAAAAAAGAGGATTAACCTTTAGCATGGCCAAACTCTATTTTCGTTTTGGGACAGTCGGAAGCGCCAAGACCCTCAACCTTTTGGCGGTTGCCCATGCGTATCAACAGCAGAATAAAAAAGCCTACCTCATCAAACCGCGTATCGATACGCGGTTTGGTGCGGATGTCATCGGTTCACGTGCAGGTCTCCTTCAAACAGCTGACCTGCTGGTTGATGAAGACACGCTTATCGATACAAAGCCTTTGATTGGTTGCCACTGTATCCTAGTCGACGAGGTGCAGTTTTTATCGGAGTCCATGATCGAGCAACTGCGCGAGGTTGCTAACGATCTGAATATTCCGGTTATCTGTTATGGCCTTCGCACGGATTTTCGGGCCCGGCTCTTTCCCGGCAGCAGACGTCTTATGGAACTTGCTGATGCGATCGAGGAGGTGAAAACCACCTGCTCCTTTTGCAATCACAAAGCCATTTTCAATTTGAAATTGAGCGACGGAAAACCGACCTTAGATGGGCCAGTTATAGAGCTTGGGAAGGAAGAGAAATACATTCCTGCCTGCGCGAAGTGTTATGATGAATCGCTGCATAGAGGTGTCTTGCTAGGCCAGGGAGCGTCTGAAAATGCTTCGGCGCGCCCAGCCTTCAAGGACGGATTTTCGGAGCTCAAAATCTAAATTTGAATACAAAAAAGCCCAGCTCTTCTCAGAGGTGGGCTTTTTTGAACTGCTGCAGCTAGGACCAAGTAAAGGAACCGAAGAGAGCCAAAGACTCTCAAGGCGCCCTTCAAGGGCTAGAGGATCACATCACCCGTTAGGGTTAGTGACTACCAGCGGTTACGGCTTCCGCCGCCGCTTGGGCCAGAGCGTGGAGCTTGTGGCTTAGCTTCGTTGACTGTCAAACGACGGCCATCAAATTCTTTGCCATCGTACTTAGAGATCGCGTCTTGAGCAGCTGCATCTGTCGACATTTCGACGAATGCAAAGCCTTTGCTGCGGCCTGTGTCACGGTCAGTAATGACCTTGACGCTATCAACTTGACCAGCTTGCGAGAACAGATCGTGAAGAGCGTCCTCAGTTGTACCGTAAGAAAGACCACCAACATAAAGCTTCTTAACCATGATCAGTATCCTATAAAAAGAATCCGCCGAGGTAGGACTGAGCGGAATCGCACATTTCTACATAACGGAAGTTCTCTGATGTCTACCTCCTCTTAGCGAGAAGGTCAATGCATAGCGTCACATTACACGACTAAATTTTCTCAACTTCTTTCAAATTTCTTCTCAGCGGTCGAAATTATTTAGTTCGCAAATTAGATCACATTGCAGACCGAATGGCAAGATATTATGACTCAAATTGTGATATTTTTTCAAAACACCTGAAATATTTGGGGAATAGCGCTACTCCCCGCTTTGACCCTCCCACGGGTCTTCCAAATACCCCCCGAAAATTGGGGGTATCGCCTCATCTTTTATGCCATAGATCAGAGTGGGTCAGCAAAAAATTTTTTGTCCAAATTTGAGCTGTGGGTCCTCTCGATATTGGGAGGAGGCTAACAAAGAATGCAGGTTAGAAAAATCCTCTGCTTGCCGAGCTTGAATCAAACGTTAATGCAGCGATAGCAACCATTTAAGAATTCAGTGAGCCCTAAAATCACGCTCGCTTTTCTTCTCAAATGAATTAGGTTAAGGGCTGAATTCTGGAATCGTAGGAAGGTTAGGCATGAAAGTTCTTCTCGTTGAAGATAATCAGCTTCTTGGTCGCAGCGTTAAACTTGGACTGGAAGAGCTTGGTTGGATTGTTGATTTAGCCTCGGATGGTGAAGAGGGCCTCTATCTTGCCCAAAACTCGACCTATGACATTTTTCTGATAGATCGCATGCTCCCTAAGCTCACCGGTATCGAAGTCATCGGTAAAATGCGGGAAGGCGGTATCAATGGGGCCGCTATCATCATCACGGCTCTCGGCACCACGAGCGATAAAATCTCCGGCCTTGAGATTGCGGACGATTATATCGTCAAACCCTTTGAAATGGGCGAGCTCGTGGCCCGCATGAAGGCTGTGTATCGTCGCTCGATCGGCAAAAGCAACGCGCTTATTGAGTGCGGCAATCTTGGCATAAATCTCAACGAGCAGTCGGTATCGGTCAACGGCGAGAAACTTGATCTTACCGCTAAAGAATTTGACTTGCTTGAATCACTCGCGACACGTCAGAATCATGTCTGCAGTCGCGCAGAGCTCAGTGGCCTTCTGTATTCGTTCAACGGCGAACCGGAAAGCAACAGTCTCGATGTGCTCCTCGGTCGCCTTCGCAAAAAGTTGCAGGGTGCTACGGTGGAAATCGTAACGGTCCGCAGCAAAGGATTCATGCTGCGTGTGGAATAGAGTCTCCCTGACGTTAAAGATTACTGGTCCCCTTATCATCATGGAAATCATGGGCCTCGTCTTCGGCGGGCTCACCCTCGTTTCCAAAATCGAAAAAGCCCGCCTGAAAGAGATCGACACCCTGCTCATAGGGCAGGCGGACTTGATCGAGGAATCACTCAAAGTCACGCATGGTTTGCCCGAGAAGGGCGCTAAAAACGAACTCTTCGGCGAGCTGGATCGCGACCCAAAGGTCTTTTTTCAGATTGTCGATGGCACCGGCACTATCATCTACACCTCGAAAGGCCCAAAGGCCACAATCCAAACCCAGATAAGTCAATTGATTATGGAAAGGGCTCAAAAACCCCTGGCTCCCGAAGAATTATTCGTCATGAGTTTTGGCGGCGAACTCTGGCGCTCCATCAAAGAAAATATTGAATACCCGGACCGGACCGGCAGCCTTCTCAAATGGCAGGTCTACACGGCTGTCGATCAAACCGCCTCGATGAGCGAGCTCTATTTCATTCGCAAACTCATATTTGGTGGCGCCATACTCCTCGCGATTGTCACCTCTCTGGCAACGGCTGCAATCGTACTTTTAACAACCTCAAACCTGCGTTTGTTTGCCCAGAGCCTTGCTCATATCAATCCCGATAACCCCGTGTGGAACTTTAACGTCGCGGCTCAGTCAGCTGAAGAGGGTCTCCTTTTTACCAGCTTCGGCAAGATGATGGGCGAAATGGAAACGGCGAGGCAGAATCAAAAGCTCTTTATTGCAAACGCGTCGCACGAACTTAAAACTCCAGTGGCCGGAATGATGGCAGCATTGGAAGTCCTCCTCTCGCGCGAACGTGCAGTGGCCGATTATCAGGCTATCTGCCGTGATCTTCTGAAAACGGTGAAGGATATGAGGCGGCTGACAGGGGTGCTCCTCGACACCTCGCTCATCGAAGGCGGCAAGATTCAGCAGTGTCTACCGATCGACCTTAAAACACTGATCGAAACCGTGATGGATCGCTGGAAACCGAATGCCAAAGCGCACAATATTTCGCTACGATGGCAGTTCGAGAAAGGCCAGTTCACAGTCATGGGAAGCCTGGAGTTAGTCGACGTCGCCATCAGCAACCTCCTCGATAATGCTATCAAATACAGCTATCAAGGCAATGAAGTCGAGCTTCACCTGCGTCGGCAAACTGATGGATTTATCAAATTGAGTATCAAGGATTATGGGGTTGGAATGAATGCGGCTGAGCAGGAGAAGCTCGGCGATATCTTTTTCAGGGCTGACGTTTCGCGTTCGAACAAGGATTCGTTTGGTCTTGGGTTTGCCAACGCGAAAAAGATTCTGCATTCTCATGGCGCGCGGCTCCTCGTGAACAGCACGCCTAAGTCAGGAACAGAAATCAGCATCCTGTGGGAGACGCGCGTCCCACCACCCACTGCGGACAAAACAAGCTAATTCTAGCGAACCAGATCAACGTTGAATTTGCGGCCTTTGATGCGACCATTTCGGAGCGCTTCACAGGCGATTTTCGCAAGACGGGAACTCACGGCTACATATGCAAACATGTCGTGAATCTCGATTTTGCCGATATCAGCCGCATCAAGACCGCCCGCTTCCCCCGTCAATGCTCCCAGAATATCACCCGGACGCATTTTGTGTTTACGGCCGCCAGAAATATGAATCGTGGCCATAACCGCTTCTGCGTGTTGGGCCTTTTCGACTTTTTGCATTTTTTGTTCGGCCGCAAAATCAAATTTTTCGTGATCAAATTTTGTTCCGGTATGGTCTTCGATGCTTGCGACCCGATGCGATTCCCGCGGTCCTGCAAAGGAGATGGCGAGGCCCTTGCGACCTGCGCGGCCTGTACGGCCAATGCGGTGAACGTAAGTTTCCGGCTTTTGTGGAAGATCGTAATTCACAACAAGGTCAAGGTCTGCAACATCGATCCCGCGCGCGGCCACATCGGTCGCTATCAGAACACGAACGCTTTGGTTTCTAAAACGTGCCATGACTTTGTCGCGATCGATTTGCAGGAGGTCCCCATGGAGACAGGCAACGCTCGCGCCTGCTTTTTCGAGCTGGGCGGCGAGTTGTGTGACCGTCACCTTGAGGTTACAGAACACTATGGTTGATTTGGCTTCAATCTGTTGCAATAGACCGTGCAGAACGATCGGTTTGTTTTCGATCGATGTTTCGTACAGGACCTGATGGATATCCGCTTTGGATTGGTCCGTGTTCTCAATCGTTATCTTGATGGCCTCTTTTTGATACGCAGCACTCATCGCTTCGATCGAATCAGGAAATGTTGCCGAGAAAAAGACGGTCTGACGCGAGCTTGGTGATTCGGCCAGGATGGTTTCCATATCGTCTTGAAAACCCATATCAAGCATACGGTCCGCTTCATCCAGTACGACCATGGAGAGGCGCGCGAGGTTGATGCTATCGCGGCGAATATGATCGAGGATCCGGCCGGGCGTTCCAACGACGACGTGAACGCCTTTTTCCAAAGCGAAGGCTTGCGGGGCAACCGGCTGCCCTCCACAGACGACAAGGACCTGAAGACCAGGTAAACGGCGCCCGAGGTTTCGCAATTCACGGGCCACCTGCGTACAGAGTTCGCGCGTCGGGCACATGACGAGCGCCTGCAGGCGGCGGTCTTGAATTCTGATTTTTTCGAGGAGTGGTATACCGAAAGCTGCGGTTTTCCCGCTGCCTGTTTTGGATTGGCCAATAAGATCTGAGCCCTTGAGAAGCAAGGGAATAGCCTTCGCTTGAATATCGGTCATTGTTTGATAGCCGATTTCATCGATTACGCCGAGGATTGCAGGCGAAAGAGCGAGAGTATCGAAGCGTTTCAAAGAAGGATTCGATAGGAGCTGGGCGTCTTGATTCATGTTGCGTGCTTCCTGCTAGATGCTAGAGTGACGGAGCAACATATAACAGCGCTTGCAAAATGGCTATCTATTATTACCAAGGGAGCGGGGAACCGTCCCAGTGCATAAAAGTCCCTGTATTTTCAGGGCTTAATGTTTCTGCGAGGGTCAGGAGACGGGCCGCTGTCACCTCGGGTTTCGCGAGTTTTTCAGCGGGCCAGCCTTTTACATAGTCTTCGGAAAAAGGTGTAAGAGTGGTCCCGGGATGGACTGCAACGACAGCACAGGGGCAACCCGATCGCCCGTATTCGAGAGCCATGTTTCGGACGCCCATATTGAGAGCGGCCTTCGCCATGCGATAGCTGTACCAACCGCCAAGTTTATTGTCGCCGATGCTGCCGACTTTTGCCGACAGGATCATAAACACGGATGGGGCCACGTTACGGAACAAGGGCTTTAGCACAGTGCCTGTCCAGATCGCGCTCATAACGTTCGTTTCGAAGGCTTCCCGTAGACTGTCGGGATCTATCGCGCCGAGGCTTTTTTCAGGCTTTTGGCCCTGCCCGTTCAAAACGCCGATCGTATGAATGGCAAGGTCGATATGTTCGGTCTGTGTGTTCAACCAATTTGCCATCTCTTCGGCTTCGGGCTTGAGGGTGAGGTTAGCCACAAAGGTTTTTAAACGCTCTGAGTTGGCCATGTGCGTGAGCTTTTCCAGTTTCTCGGACGAGCGAGCGATCGCATAAACTCTGGCTTCTGGCCATTTCCTTAACGCTTCCTGAACGCATGCGTGGCCTATGCCGCCTGTGGCTCCAGTGACGAGGATATGTTGAGGGTGCATACTAGCTCCTTTTGGCGCGTTGTTAGCGCGATTTCGTTGGGATTTTCAGAAATTGAGACGAAGCGTACAAGTCCATATTGAAAACTTCACCCAGGGGGCAGATAGTGGGGCCTCAAATGGACTGTTTTTCCACTCTTTTTCCTATTTCCAGAGAGTTAAGCTCGATGAAAAATTTCAAATTAGTCGCCGGCACGTTATTAGTCATAGGGCTCTTGTTTGCAGTTGTCTCATACTATGAATCGCGAAGCGACACGGTAAAGCTTTCTGCGACGGAAATCACAACGCCTTACGAAGTCGGCGATTTTCAATTGACCGATATCAACAACCAGCCGTTTTCCAAAGCTCAGTTCCTAGGTAAATATACGATACTTTATTTCGGTTTCACACGTTGTCCGGATGCCTGCCCAACAGCTCTTGCGCAGTTTCGCGCCGAGATCCCGAAACTTAGCGATGACGCGCAGAAAAAGGTGCAGTTCGTGATGGTCTCCATCGATCCGCAATCGGATACCCTGCCACTCCTCAAAAAATACGTGGAAGGATTTCATCCTGATATCAAGGCGGCTACGGGCACAGATGCGGAGCTACATAAAATTGCCGATTACATGAAGACCGTCTACGATCGCAAAGAAGAAAATGCGGGAGATCCCAACCTTTACATGATGGCCCATTCTCCGCGGTATTTCTTGATCGATCCTCAGGCACGCCTCGCGGCCGTTTACAATCCTCCGCTGGCTCCGGGCGCCTTGTCATCGGATCTTAACAATCTTGCGGCGAATATGGGCAAAACGAAGTGGCTCTTTTAAAGGGCCCTGACGACGTAATTAAGTTTTAAGAATAATAGATTTGTTCATAAAAGAGGGCCCCATCTGTGACCAGATGAGACCCTCTTTTTATGTCTGACAATTGTTAAAGACTGACTTCCACAGGGGCAAAACTCGCATCCATCTGACTCACAAGACGCTTGCGTTCCGGTTTGGAATGCAGCTCTTCGGCGTGTTTTGCCGCGAGTTGTCCACACGCTGCCGAGACTTCCAGGCCCTTTGAGTAACGAACAGGGGCAGGAATCGAACGGTCCGCGAGATACTTCTGAAAGCTTCGAATCTCTTCGTCGTCAGGCCTTTGGAAGGGGAGGCCGGGATGAGCGTTAAATGGAATGAGATTTACCTTGGCTTTGAGGCCATGGATAAACTTCACGAGTTCTTTGGCTTCCTGTGGACCGCAGTTTGTGTCTTTGATCATGATGTATTCGATCGTGATCTTTTTATCCGTCACCTTTTGGTAATGCAGGAGGGCCTGTTTCAGGCGTTCCAAATTGTAACGACGATTGATAGGCATGAGTTTCGTGCGCAGATCGTCGCGTGATGCATGAAGTGAGAGGGCTAGCGCAGCGCGACTATCCGTAGCAAGTTTTTCGATTTCCGGTGCGAGGCCCGAAGTTGAAAGAGTTACATGACGCGCGGAAAGGAAAAAGCCATCTTCGGCCATCATAACGTTGGCTGCGCCGACCGCGTTATTGTAGTTATCGAGCGGTTCGCCCATGCCCATAAACACGACGTGAGTGACACGAAGACCTTCTTTGCGAAGAATTTCGTTGGCCATGAAAAGCTGCGAAATAATCTCAGCACGATCGAGGTGGCGAACAAAACCGAGTTTTCCGGTTTGACAGAAATCGCAGGCAAGTTTGCAACCGACTTGGCTGGAAACACAGAGACTCGTGCGATTTTCGTAACGAAGCAGAACGGTTTCCACGAGCTGGCCTTTTAAACTGCGCAAGAGCAGTTTAGTCGAGCCGTCCTGGCCCGTGACCTGATCCACAATACTGGGCAATCGCCAGTCGATTTCACTGAATATTTTCTGCCGAAGTTCTTTGCTGAGGTTGGTCATCTGTTCGGGATCGTGGACGGCATCCTTATAGATCCATTGAGAGATTTGGTCAGCACGAAATTTCGGTAAGCCCCATAGTTTAAAGAGTTCGCGATATTCATCACGATTCATCGAAAGAAAATGTGGTTTGTCCATGCGGAGTACTCCTGCTGGAGGATAGAGCTGGTATAGCCGAGCTTAGCCTTAGGGCCATGCTATATACCGCCAAAAAAGCGTGATTGCAAGAGATAGAACCGATTCGCTTCCTTTTGGTCGGAAGTCACATCAGGTCCGGCCTTTATTTAGCAGGGTTTTTAGCCAAAGACATTGTAATTCTTTGACCGAACCTGACAATATCGAGAGAACTGCATGGGAGAATCGAGATGAAAATCGGCTTTTTAATCGATATGGATGGCGTAGTTTATCGCGGCAGCGAGTTGATTCCAGGGGCTATCGAATTTATCGACCTCTTGAGAAAGCAAGACATCCCCTTCATGTTCATGACCAACAATAGTCAGCGTACGCCTATGGATATCGCCACACGACTCCAACGCATGGGCTTTCCCGTCGATCAGAATCATGTTTTTACAAGCGCGCAAGCGACGGCTTCCTACCTCGCTCTGCAAAAACCGAATGCGACTGCCTATGTGATTGGTGAAGGTGGACTCCTCACGGCTCTGGATAAAGTCGGCATCGCTATCGTCGATCACAATCCCGATTACGTTGTCGTTGGAGAAGGTCGCACAGGGAGTGCTGAGGTTTTTGACAAAGCCGTACAGATGGTTATCGATGGCGCGCGACTTATTGCCACAAACATGGATCCCAATTGTCCCACGCAGAACGGTGGTATTCGCCCGGGTTGTGGGGCCTTCGCAAAATTGATCGAAGAGGGATCAGGATTTAAAGCTTTCAGTCCGGGAAAGCCGAATCCCTTTATGTTTCGGGCCGCACGAAAACGCCTCGGCCTGACCACTGGGGAGACGATCATGATTGGCGATACGATGGAGACCGATATTCTCGGCGGAAACCAAATTGGATTCCGAACGATTCTCGTACTGTCAGGTGGAACCAAGTCGACCGACATTCAGAAATTCGCATATTCTCCTGATGTGGTGCTCGACTCGGTTGCCGATATTACAGTTGATTTTGTTCGCAGGCAGCGCGAAATCATGAAACTGCGTGCCGATCTTGAATAAAAAAAGGGCCGTTCTCCCACTGCGGAAAGAACGGCCTAATCATGATATGAAAAACATTATTCCTCCGTATAGCTACACGCTGTTTGAGATGTGGGTTTGATACGTTTTGTATTGAAGCCACTTTCTTCCAGACGCTGGTAAATACCTTCTAAATCAGCGGGTGCTATGTCGGGTGTTCGTGAGAGGACCCATACCGGCGTGCGAAGCGGTGTAGAAACCACTGCATAGCGATAGTCATCAGCACGATCCACTACCCAGTAATTTGAAAATGGAAGTTTGAATTTACCGAACGAGACATTCAGCTTTGCTGGGTTGCTTGTTGTTGTCGCTGTTCCCACTGCTACATCGATGACCCCATCTGGGGCTACCTTACGGCAGGTGTTTACAACACTCACCTTCGCTACATCCAAAAGTTTATAATCAGCGGTCACGCATACGCAGTTCTTTTGGAAGGACGGATGGGTTGATGCGACTTCATACCAGCGACCTAAAAAACTATTGAGGTCAAGCGAACTCACAACCTCGGGAAAAATACCGGCGAACGAACTCGTCGAGATAAGTAATCCAGCCATGACGGCAAGCGGCTTAAACATAAGGAACTCCTGATTGGCGCAATGATGTGTTACTTGCTTTATCTAAGCTGGAGGCCTCCGAATTAACAGGGGTTTCGGGGCAGGCGTTAGAAAATCATGTTCTGAAAGACAATGATATCAAAAGCTTAATGCGCTTGCCGCGAAAATTGTCTGAATTGGGGACGGTAGAGACTTTCTTTGACTCGTGTAGGAATTTTTGACAGCCCCAAGTGGCGCGACTTTCGACGAGAAGGAAAACAAAACAAGGGTTTCCCTTGCAAAGCGATCTTGGCCTCGGACTTGCTTAAAGTCAGTCAGGTATTCTAGCGAAGGCCTAAACTCTTTCTCTCTTGCTTCTGTTGTTCCTACTCTATTTCCACCACCTGCTGTACCGGAGTTTATGATGAAATCTTTTCCTCTTGTTTTGGCCCTTATGACTGGTGTTTTTTCTGCTCCCCTAATGGCCCAAGCCGCGACAGATCCCATTGCCATGCCCGCCTCAGGCCCAACTGAAATGGCAAAACCCACTGCAGCTGTAAAGAGCAAAACCAAAGTCAAACATAAGTCGAAAGCACATTCTAAAAAGAAAAAAGTCGCAAAAAAATCGGCAAAAAAAGCCAAAAAAGTGGCCAAGAAATCCAAAAAAGTGAATAAAAAATCAGCTCATCTTGGCAAAAAGAAAAAGGCAAAAGCCAGCTAAGCATTATTGATGCATAGGAAAAGCCCGTCTTCTTTTTGAGAAGGCGGGCTTTATCTGCATTTGGAAACTAGGCTTTAGTAAATCTCGCCCATAGGCGGCGGTTCGCCCTCAATGCGTTTGAGGATCTCAGACAGGCCTTCTTTTTCGAGATCGGCAACGATTCGTGCAGCTGTCTCGTCGATGTTAAGATGCTCAGGCGTTCCGGCAAAACTATGCTCAACTCGGACTTCTTCACCAACGTAATCCAGAACAACGGATCGCGCGATAGTCTTGTTGCTTGATTTGTCGAAGTCCACAAAGGCTCCAAACGGCATCGTGCAGTCTCCACCGAGCAGTTCAAGGACCTTGCGTTCGAGAGTTGCACAGGCGTAAGTTCGCGCGTCCTTGAGCTTTGCCACTGGAGCTTTGAAAGGGCTGGTCTCCGTGGTCTCTATCGCCAAAGCGCCTTGAGCTGCACAAGGCGTAAACCACTCGAGATCCATGAGTTTGTGAGGGAGGCTCGTGAGTCCCAGACGTTCGATGGAGGCACCGGCAAGTATCAAAGCATCCCACTCCGATTCACCGAGTTTTCGGATACGGGTGTCGACGTTTCCGCGCACGGCTACCATGTTTATTCCGGTTTTGAGGCCCCTTAAAAGGGATTGGCGACGAAGGCTGGCTGTCGCGATCGTCAACGGTCCGAGTGAACTCATCTCAGCCCGGCCGATCGTTGGATTGGAGCTGAGACGTTTCATGTAATCACGTTTGGGGTTAAAAATAATCACATCATTCGGTATATGACGTTTTAGGATAGCTGCGAGGGTGAATCCTCCCGGTATCTTAGCCGGTAGATCCTTGAGACTGTGAACCGCGAGATCTGAGGTGTTGGCCAGCAGGGCTTCCTCGAGTTCGCGCACAAAGAGGCCTTTACCGCCCATTTCATGCAGAAACCTATCCTGAACACGATCGCCTTGCGTTTTGATGATATTCAATTCAGATTCGATCCCCTGAGCTTTCAGAAGATCGGAGACGTAGTTGGCCTGCCAGAGGGCGAGAGTGCTGCCGCGTGTTGCGATGCGGGCTTTTTCGGTATTCTTTTTCATGAAGTTTTGTCCAAGGTAAAAAGTATTTTGAGGGCATCGGTGAGTTCCGTCGAATCAAAATTCTCGGTGGGATTGTGCACCGATCGACCGACATCACCCGCCATCTTACTGATGATACTTTTCATCATCATCTCGAGGGCTTTGGTCTGGGCGTCCTCGAGTTGATTCAGAGGCGAACGGGAAAGGCTCTTCTGCATCTCCTGCTTGACCAGACTTTCCAAGTAATCACGAAACGTTGCGAGCGTAGGTTTGAGGGTGCGAGACGCCATCCATTTCTCAAAATTATCGGCGTTTTCGACGATAATATGGCGACCGATTTCGGCTGCTTTACGGCGTTCATCGTAGTTTTCACCGACGACCTGTTTGAGATCGTCGATGTCGAATAGATAAACGTCGTCGATTTCAGTGCATTTGGGATCAATATCTCGCGGCAAAGCGATATCGATCAGAAATATGGCTTTGCCCGACCGGTTGTGTTGCGACTTCTGGATGCGTGCTTTCTCAAGGATAATCTCGTTTGCGCCGGTACAGCTGATGATCACATCCGCCAACGGCAGGACCTCGTTCAGCTCTTCCCAGGGATACGCGATACCGATACCGACTTTTGCGACGAGATTTTCGGCCCGGGTCAGCGTCCGGTTGCAGATGAAGACTTGTTTGGGCTGGTATTTGAGCAAATATTTGGCGGCAATTTCCGCCATTTCTCCCGCGCCGATTATAAGCACGCGACAGTTTTTGAGCTGGCCATAGACACGGTTGGCAAGATCGATTGCCGCGTGGCTGATCGAAACAGGCTTTTTGCCGATATCGGTGTTGGTTCGGACCTTCTTGGAGGCAGCAAACGCCTCTTGAGTCATTCGTTTTAATATGGGGCCCAGTGTAGCGCCTTCGATAGCAAACTGGGCCGCGTCCTTGAACTGACCAGCGATCTGGGTCTCGCCCAACACCAGCGAGTCGAGTCCGGAGGCCACGGAAAATGCATGACGAGCGGCCTCTTTTTGGGTGTGCTGGTAGCTCCTGTTCTTGATTTCTTCGTCCAGTTCCTTTTTTTGGTTCGGACAGAATTTTTGGAGATCAATAAAGATATCTTTGAGCTGATGGGGGGTAATGTCGGGATTGTCGACGACACCGTAGACTTCGAGACGGTTGCAAGTCGATAGAACAAGCACTTCTTTGAGGCCGTGTTTGGCGATCAATTGCGGAAGCGCGTAATTGATTTCCTCGCGGCTGAGGAAAAGAGACTCGCGAAAATCGAGGCCCGCCGACTCGTGGTTCGTGCCAACGCAGAATAAAGTGCTAGTGCTGTTATTTATATCAGCCAACGACGTAGCTCCAATTATTGATCCCGAACAGGCCTAAAACAAGCAGTCCGAAGCCAATGATCGTCATCCAGGCCAGTTTTTTGGCAGGGAGGTTGGCGACGTTTTTCCACACTAAAGTGGCGAAATACCAAAGCCACACAGCGAATGCCCAGATTATCTTACCCATTAAGGCGTTACGATCACCAACAAAAAAGAATTGAAGGTAGACCGAACCCATGATGAGGCCGGAGGTCAGCAGGATAAACCCTATCCACAGCGTGGCGAGAAGCGCGGTGTTGAGCTTTGAGATAGGGACTTGGGCAGCCTGCATGCGATCGAGCTGTTTATTTTTCATAGCGCGTTGCTGCATGAGATAAAAGACGGCCAGAACACAGGCGATGATAGCGAAGGCTTCGCCGAGAACACTCGTTATGATGTGAGCTACCATGAGCGCGCCAGGTCCAGCGATCTCAGCGGGTGCATGCGGCGCGAAAAAAAGAAATTGGGCAAGGAGTATGATCATCGATAAAGGTGCTACAAAAGCGCCAAGCATCCGAAAGTCGAATATGACTTTAGCGAGTATGGTGAGCCAACAGATTGAAGTGATGAGAATGAACGTGCTGATCAAATGTTCGGGATTGAATTGAAAAATGCTGACGGTGTTGGCACTGATGATCAGAGTCGCAAGCACAAAGAGCCAGTATGCAGTCTTCTGAAGAGTCGCGCGCGAGGGCGAGGCCGAAAAGCTCTGGAGGTAAAAAATGGAAGAACCTGCAAATGAGGCCAGCGCTATAATCACGCCTAGATGATAAAGATTCAAGGCGAACTCCTTGGAAACAGTCACAATCAGCGGTATCCGATCACGAGGCGGTCCCTGATAATTGGGGGTCCGTTAGGACTTTATCATACCCTCGCTCGGCAGTTTATACCTACGATTTAAATGGAAAACCCGCATCACTTTTCGGTGATGCGGGCCCCTGCGCACACAATTTTGATTTATTGAGGAACGTCTGTGTAGTTTTCGATGATGCGTTTAAGCGTCGCCAGGTATTTGGCGCCGCCTTCCCCGTCTATGGCCCTATGGTCAAAGGTGAGACTCATCAGCATCATCGGCCGTATTGCGATCATCTCGTCAACTATGACGGGGCGTTTGACGGCTGCGCCTATGCCGAGGATGGCCACCTGCGGCTGATTGATGATGGGGTTGGATGTGATGCTGCCCCAACCACCGGGATTAGTGATGGTGAAGGTGCCGCCTTGAACATCCTCCGCTTTCAGTTTTTTGCTTTTGGCCCGGACTATCAGATCGTTCAATCGGCGTGCGATACCCAATAGGTTGAGGTCGCCCGCGTTTTTGATTACAGGAACGATCAAACCGTTTTCCAGCGCAACTGCGCAGCCGACGTTGATGTCCTTCTTCCAAAGGATGTCATAACCATCGACAGAGGTATTCACGACTGGATGCTGTTTGATGGCCTGCACGGCCGCATGAATGAAAAAGTGCGTGAGCGTAAGCTTAAAGCCTTCAGCTTTAACAAACGCATCCTTATACTCTTCGCGAATCGCCCAAATACGATGCAGGTCGATTTCAAAAACAGTTGTGACATGCGGCGACACTCGAACCGATTCGGCCATATGATCGGCAATGAGCTGACGCATACGGCTCATAGGTTCCCGGCGGACAGGAACGCCTTCGAGAAGTTCTACGTTGCCGACGGTCGTGGTCTGTAGGGAATGGCCGATCGCAGCGGGTGGGGGAACCTGCGGCGTAACACTTGTTTTCGTAGTGCCTAACGCGAGCGGCGGAGATTCTGCATAATCAAGAATGTCTTTTTTCGTTATGCGACCATGCATGCCGCTGCCTTGAATGTGGCCGAGATCGATGCCACGGTCCTTGGCAATTTTGCGAACCAGAGGCGAGGAGCGCAGAGGGCTTTCATTCTCGTTTTGAGCAGCGTTTATCGTCAATCCGGCTCCTGGTATAACAGATGGTTTCGCAGCCACTGTCGGGACGGGAGCGCCCTTGGACGCGCCAGCACTGAGCTTGGCGTCGAGACTGTCGGCGATATGGGCCAGCACTTGACCGACTTTCACGGTCGTGCCGACGCTCACCTGAATCGCTATGAGATAACCCGATGCTGGCGCTGGGATCTCGGTGTCGACTTTATCGGTCGAAAGTTCGAGTAAAGGACTGTCTTTTTCCACACGCGTGCCTTCCTTCACCAACCAGCTGGTGAGGGTGGCTTCGTGAACGCCTTCGCCCATGAGGGGCATCAATACTTCGGTGATATTCGACATGAATCAATTGCCCCTTACATGTGTATAGCGCCGCCGAGTGCGACGTGAGCAGCTTCAGCTATCGTTTCCGAAAGCGTCGGGTGAGGATGAATCGTATAACCGATCTCATCCACGGTTGTTTCCAGGACTTTACCGAGAGCAAATTCTGAGATCATTTCGGTCGCGCTCGCGCCGACGATGTGAACTCCCAGGATTTCGCGGTATTTTGGTTCGTAAATGATCTTTACGAAACCAACGGTCGCATCTTCGATCTTCGCTTTCGGCATGGGTGCGAAAGGAAATTTGGCGACCAGATAATCGAGTTTCTGGTCCTTGACTTTTTCTTCGGTCATCCCAATGCTGGCGATCTCGGGGTAAGTGTAAATCGCGTTCGGGTTGGCACTGTAGTTGATCAGAGGCGGTGTATGACCAGCGATGATTTCCACGGCGTGATAGGCCTCGGCGGACGCAGTGTGAGCCAGCGCAGGGGTCGGGATGATGTCACCGATCGCAAAGATATTGGCTACCGCGGTGCGGTAGTGTTCGTCGACTTTAAGAAAGCCGCCTTTTTCGACCTTCAAACCAACCTTATCGAGGCCGACGTCGTCGGTCACAGGCTCGCGGCCGATAGACAAGAGGACTTTGTCGAAAAAGCGATCCTCTTTGCCTTCGCACGAGACTTTTACGCGTTTGCCGTCGTCTTCGATCGCTTTGAGCTTAGTTGAGGTATCGAGATTGATGCCCTGCTTTTTAAGGTTGCGTTCGATTTCCTTCACGCATTCACCATCTTCGGTCGGCAGGATCTGGGGAAGGAGTTCGATAATCGTAACGTCGGAGCCCATACGCGCAAAAAGCGAAGCGAATTCTGTGCCGACAACGCCGCCGCCAATGACAGCGAGGCTTTTAGGAATGTGATCGATGGAAAGTATGTGATCGGAGTTCAAAACGTTTTTGCCGTTGGATTTCGCAAACGGCAGTTCCTTGATGCGGGAGCCGGTGCAAAGGAGGATAGACTTCGTGTCGATATTCGTGACTTTGCCGTCTTTTGCGGTAATTGCAACCGAGGTTTTGCCTGTGAGGCGCCCATGGCCCTCAAAAACCTCGATTTTGTTTTTCTTCATCAGGAACCGCAGGCCTTTGCGCTGCTGGTCAACAATTTTATCCTTTCGTTCCAGGATCTTGTTCCAATGGAATTTCGGGGCTCCAATTTCAAAACCCTGTTCTTCGATAGTTTTCAGCTTATCCCAGAGCTTGGCAGAATGAAGGAGCGCTTTCGTTGGGATACAGCCCCAATTCAGGCAGGTTCCACCTAAATGTTCGGCTTTTTCAATAAGCGCGACTTTGAGGCCCAATTGCGCGGCTTTAATTGCACCCACTTCACCACCAGGACCAGAACCTATAACCACCAAATCAAAGGAGGACGTCGCCATGAGTTTCGCTCCAACGAGATATTTGCGAATCATTATGTAAGCTTAGCTGTTCGTCTCTGGGAAACGCCTGTGTTAACACACCGACAAGACTAGGCTTATACCTAAAATGAAAGGAAAACTTACACCATAAGCTTGTCTCTCTAAAAGCCAAATATTTAGTAATATTAATGTTGGAGGCCCTAATCTGCCGATAAGTATTACATAGGCCCTGGTGCCGGTGTAAAATGAGAAGGCTAAGGGCAAAAGTTCTCTCTTTTTTCAAGAGGAGATCACATGGGAAAAATCATCGAATTCAAGACAAAAGAAGTCGCTCGTGAGGAAACGGTGGTGAACAAGTTGGTTCAGATGGCCAACGAGATCGACTACGTGATGATGAACTATTTGACTGATCCGGACGTGGATGCGCGCGAGCTCGTAGGCGTGTTATCGCATCGTCTCGGGGCTCTGATGAGTCATCTCGAAGAGAAGGACGAACTCTGGCATGTTTGCCAGGCCGTCCTTAAAAAGCAGGCGAAAATAGTCGATTAAATCTTCGGTTCGATCTTCGGTATATGTGCGAAAAGATCTTCGCGCAGTTCCTCGATGCCTTCCTTTTTCAAGCTGGAAACGGGAAGCATCTTCTTCACATCAATTCCCCGCTTTTTCATTTCTGCTGTCAAGTCCCATACGCGCTGCTGCTGCGCCTGGCGCGAAAGTTTGTCGCTTTTGGTGAGAACCACGTAGAGCGAAAGATTGCGAGCGAGAAGATCGACGAGGAACCAATCCACATCCACCATCTCGCGGCGGATATCGATCAGAAACAAAAATTCGCAAACGTTGGGACGGCGAAGGTAACCTTCGACGAGCGGTTCCCATTGTTCGGCAACGTTTTTATTGATGGCCGAAAATCCGTAACCCGGAAGATCGGCGAAAACGAGTTGTTCGCCGAGACCAAAAAAGTTGATCATCTGCGTCTGACCCGGAGTGCTTCCTTTGCGCGCTAATTTGTTGCGGCCGAGGATGTTATTCAAGAGGGTCGATTTGCCTGAATTGGAACGTCCGATGAGTGCAATCTCAGGGAGATCGTAATCAGGTAATTGTTCCGGTTTCAGGGCACTGGTGATATATCTGCTTTCCATAACGGAACCGATCCTAAAGTCAAAAAGGAATAGCGATGGCGAGGGTACATTTACTCGATGACGAGCTTATTAACAAGATCGCAGCGGGCGAAGTTGTAGAAAGACCCGCCAGCGTTGTCAAAGAATTGGTTGAGAACGCCATTGACGCGGGGTCAACGACAATTCGAGTCAGCCTTAAAGACGGTGGCCGCACACTTATCGAAATTTCAGACGATGGGCTCGGTATGATACCGGAGGACGCGGTTCTCGCTTTGAAACGCCATACTACGTCAAAACTGCGTAATGCAGACGATCTTTTTGAAGTCGCGACGATGGGGTTTCGGGGCGAAGCCCTCGCCTCGATTTCGTCGGTCAGTCGTTTCACTTTGCAAACAATGAGTCGCGATTCGGTGGAAGGCATTCGTGTGCATCACGAGGATGGCGTCACCACACGTTCGCCCTGGCAAGGCTCGTTCGGAACGAGCGTCACGATCAAAGATATTTTTTATAATGTACCCGCCCGTAAAACGTTTATGAAAACAGCTGCGGCTGAATTCGCCGTCTGCCACGAGTATCTGCAGGCCCTCGCGCTTGCCCACCCGCAGCTCGGGTTTCGCCTTCTGCACAACGACAAAGAGATCTTTTCCGTGTCCCCGCTCCCGATTCCCGACGGCTGGGCAAAGGGTGAGCAGGCATTGCGCCTGCGAACACAGGCTATTCTGGGCGAAGAGCTGGTGAGCCAGCTCGTTTATCTTCAGCATCAGGATAGACACGTTCGGCTCGAAGGCCTGATCTCGCCTCCCGGTGTTGACAAAGGCACGGCGAAGCATATCTTCACATTCGTCAACAGCCGCTGGGTGAAGGACAAAGTGCTTCGTTACGGGATTTTGCGCGGGTATCATTCCCACATACTTCGCGGCAAATTTCCTGTGGTTCTGCTCCATGCGGATATCGAAGCCTCGTTAGTTGACGTGAACGTACATCCTGCAAAAACAGAATTACGATTTCAGTACGGTACCGAAGTTCAGGCCTCGATCGCGATGGCTATACGCGACGGATTGCGGCAGGGTGCCTGGGGCTCTTCAAAGCCCAATCCAAGTATTTCTGCGTCGACGTCTTACGCTCCTAAACCCCCAGCTTTATCATCGCCCTCAAGCGCTCCTACGGCGCCCGCTTATGCGCAGGCAAAGGCCCCCGATGATTTTGATCTGCTCCTCTCAAAAGATAAAAAAGACTCTATCGCTGACTTCGCCGCGATAGCGCTGCGCGAGGCCAGTACACCATCGCCTTCTCTCGACCTCGGCGCATCATCCACCGATCGATCGTCGGGTATTAAACGCACAACGATGCCGTTCGATGGTCCGGTTCAGGCAACGCCTGTCTATCCTCATTATCCAAAGCCTGATCCCTCTCTCGAGCGCAAATCCGAGGGAAGGTTTCAAACGCCCGCGCGGCCGCCAATTCTTCCAAAAGCCGCGCATCCTTTGGCAAAAGAACCGCGGGTGGCCACGCCACCCGATATCTTTGCATCGACCCATACCCCCGGCGCCAGTGCCTCGGCTCTAGAAAAGAATATTCCCTGGGACGAACTTCGATTTGTCGGGGCTTTTCAAAAGTGCTTTCTGTTTTTTGAGCACGAGGACCAACTTCTGGTGGTTGATCAGCACGCTTTTCATGAACGTATTTTATACGAACGCCTTCTCAAAAATCCTGATCTTCTGAAACGCACTCAGCCTCTCCTGATGCCCGAGGTGCTAAACTTTAGTCCTGCCGAATGTGTTGAATTCTCAGAGAAAAAAGCCGAATTTAAAAAGCTTGGTTTTGACTACGACGTGGTCTCGGCGGAAGAAATCGAAGTGAGGGCCGTGCCTTCGTTACTCGTAAATAAAGATATACAGGGTACCTTTGCCTCTTTGCTGCATGGGACTAAGGATCATCAAGAGATTTTGCATGACGTGCTCGCATCAGTCGCGTGTCACGCGGCCGTAAGAGCTGGAGAAGAGCTTCCTGAACCCGAGCTGAAACAGCTCGTCTCCGAAGCGAAAACCGTCGACTTCTTTCTAAACTGCCCTCACGGCCGACGGGTCTTGCGTTGGTGGAAAGCGAATCAGGTTGCAGCCTGGTTTGATAGGCTGGGTTGATCGTGAAAAAACGCTATGTGGCGGTTATTGGGCCGACAGCGAGCGGAAAATCCGATCTCGCGATGAAGCTTGCCAAACATTATAACGGCGAGCTCGTGAACTGTGATTCCGTGCAGATATACCGAGGATTCGATATTGGTTCGGCTAAGCCTACTTCGGACGAACAGGCTGAGGTTCCGCATCATCTCATCGATATTTTGGACTGGAATGAGGACTTTGATGCGCGCAGCTTTGCGCGCGTTGCAGAGGATGCGATCGCTGCTATCGAGGCGCGCGGCAGGATGCCGATCGTGGTCGGCGGCACCGGGCTTTATCTCCGAGCGCTTTGGCAGGATGGGTTTCACGACCTCCCCAAAGACGTGGCCTTGCGGGCCGAACTGAGTACGTATCCGCTCGAAAGGCTCCGCTTGGAGCTCGATCGGCTCGATCCCAAACGTTCGTCTGAGATTCACGATAACGACCGGTTCCGTTTGCAAAGGGCGCTCGAAGTTGCCACTTTACTCGGGCATTCCGTCAAAAACCTTCCTCCACCGGAAAGCCGGCAGGCTGAATGTTTGGTGATCGCGATGCCAAACGACCGAACAGAACTGCAGAAAAGAATCAAACAACGCAGTCGGAACATGATGGAAAAGGGGCTTATTCAGGAAGTGGAAGGACTCCTCGCACAGGGAGTCAGCGCGGATTGTAAACCGATGCAAAGCATCGGTTATCGCGAAGTTGTGATGTATTTAAAAGGAGAGATTGATAGAGCGCAACTTGAAGAGGCGATCATTATCACAACTCGGCAGTATGCGAAGCGGCAGAATACGTTATTTCGCAAAGTCGCCCACGATTTACAGTGGTCTGCTGAGAGTGCCATAAGTGACTTAAACGGCTGGTAGAGCCCGGTTTTAAGCCGACCCGGCCCAGAGCCGGTCAGGCTTTTTTGCGCGTTACGCCCGCCGTACAGAGGGCTTTCATATAAATATGATTATGCCAGGATAAAAATCCCAGCGCCGTCTGATATTCCGTGACGATGCCGACGATATCGCCGCTTGGGCATTGGCCCTGGAGTTCATCATACGCTTGATCGAGATAATGTGTGTTACCGGTAAACCCGAGTATCACCAATTGCTCGCTGTGTGCTGTTACGAGTTTGCCGGCAGTTTGAGGCATTGCAGGTTCAAAACCACTCACGTAAACATCGTGGACAGAATAAGCACACGACGTCAAAAAAAAAGCAAAAACACTGCATAAAAGGTGGGCTTTCATAGATCAGGCTCCAGTGAGGCAGTGGACTTACGCGTTCCGTCCTGCACACAGTAGCCGGTAGCAGTGACCGCGCGCGTATGGAAAATCATGAAGAAATAATTGATCACTTCGTCTTTCGTCAGGATGCCCTTGACTTGGCCACCGGCACACTGATCTTTGAGTTTGCCGACGAGACCGTCTACATAGTCATTATCAAAATTCAGGCCTAGGAATATAAATTTGGAAACCTCGGCCGTCACTTTTTTATTACGCTGCTGAGGGATCTGCGTTAAGGACACGCTGTTGATCGAGTGGCAGGCTGTGAGTGCGGTGAGGGCCGTTGCTATGAAAAATCGTTTCAATGTCGACATGGAAAATCTCCTTATTGCCAGCAATCGCCGCTTACTTTGATGATTTCACCTGACACTACGGGATATTTTCTGGATTCACGCATAAGCGCGAGGTTGGAGATTTTGCCGCTTGGGCATTCCGCAAAGAGGAGCTCAAATATAGGGCGTGCATAGTCGGCATTATAAACGAGGTTGCCGGTTCGAGGTCCCATTTGAAAAAGACCGAGGATGTTCTCCGCATCCCGTGTCTGCCTGCTAAACGTGCGGTTACCGAGACGGCGAAGTATCGCTCCGGCTTCCTGGAGGTTGACGCCGGTCTCCGAAAGTTTTAGATCTATTTTTTTACTTATGCCTCGTCCTGAAGCATCAACATCGCCCAGCTGAACATGATGAAGCACCGCGCAGGCATTCAAAAAAAAGCTCATCATGCTGAATAGCACTACCCTGATGTGCACCTGCGATCCTCTCACTGATATTTCAAGTATGATATCACGTATGAAGACATTCGCGGTGAGCAAAAAAAGGGGTCTTTCCGCTCCCGAAGGAAGAGGACGACCCCAAAAAAATCGAACACACTATGTCGTCAGGCGAAGGCCACTTTTTTGAAAGTAAGAATTTTCAAAGAGGGGAATCGCCTAGCGAGCTTTGGCAATGCCCAGCGCCCACTTCAAGACAGCGGCTACCAGGGCAGTTTCATTATCCGCTAAAGTGACCAAATTATCGCCGGTGTTTAGAGACTATTTTCGTTGCCGCGCTTCGAGGTCTTAGCCTGTCCCGTCTCGAGGAGCCGGAATGCTGAAAGGTGACCAACCGTTGAGGCGAAAGGGTCCTTTTTAAATATGTCATAAAGGCGTAATTTGCAGCGATGGGACGGTGCTAGACGGTGCGCCTCGCCTTCTCCTCAGGGCTTTAAAAGGGATGGAATTCCCGCAATGATATGAACCACGGATCCGGCTTTCTGTGCGAGGGCCACGTGAGTTCGGCCAAGAGCCTGGCGGAAAAAACGCGAGAGCTCCTGGGGTGGCGATACCCCGGCCCCGATTTCGCTCGAAACAATGACGATGCGTTTATGGGGGTGTTGCTCGAGCTGAAGGATAAACTTCCGAAGCTCCAAATCGATTCGGGCGTCCTGCTGTTTCAAATCGTATTTGGACCATCCTTCCAAAAGGAAGTTCGCCAGCCATTGGTTCACCGAATCCACGAGGACCTGCTCAGAAGCCTCAAAAGCCGCCACCAGGCCTTCGTTAAGGCTTGAGGACTCGTTGTGCTGCCAATGACTCGGTCTTTGAGCTTTGAGAGCTTTTATCCGGTCTTCCAGCTCACTTAAACCCGCCATGCCTAAAACTGTGGTGGCGCACGTTCGGTCCAGGGCCTCAGGCGCTATGTCTGATTTCCCACTATAAGCGGGGCCTAAGATGAACACTGGCGAGGGCAATTCGGAAAGCGGAGGGCAATGTTTACCAATCATCATTGAGGCGCCCCATGGCAGCAGGAGGTTCGTATTTCCACATTTTACCACAGCTCCCCCGCGAGATGTCCTTGCGATCTTGGCCTTGGCATTGCTAAGACAGTGACACGGTATTGAAGATTCACCTCATAGAGAGAGTCACTCCTCATGGGTTTTCTGGAAGTCATGCAACAAAGAGGTATGTTGGCGCAGGTCACGCACGAAGACGAGCTTCGTGAGTACCTGAACAGCGGTGTGAGAACAGCCTATGCTGGTTTTGATCCAACCGGTGACAGTTTGCACGTTGGCCATATGCTTCCTGTGCTTGCGCTGCGGCGCTGGCAACAGGCCGGTCATCGCATCATTGTCCTGCTGGGTGGTGGAACAGCCATGGTGGGCGATCCTACGGGCAAAAGCGAAATGCGACAGATGATGACTGAAGAGTTGATCGATCAACGCGCTCAGATGTTTAAAAAACAGCTTGCCCCCTTTCTCGATTTTTCCTCACCGTCCAAAGGCATCGTCGTTAACAATGGCGACTGGCTGCGTGAGTTGAATTACCTATCGTTTCTCCGCGAAGTTGGGTCCCACTTTTCCGTGAACCGAATGTTGACCGCAGAGAGCGTGAAGCAGCGCCTCGAAAAAGGCCTGTCGTTTCTCGAATTCAATTACATGATCCTGCAAAGTTATGATTTTTATCATCTCAACAAACACGAAGACTGCGCGGTGCAATTGGGTGGAGATGATCAGTGGAGTAACATGCTGGGCGGCATGGAACTCGTAAGGCGTAAAGAACACAGACAAGCATTTTGCGTGACGGTGCCACTTCTTGTGAATACCCAAGGCAAAAAGATGGGGAAAACCGAGAGCGGTGCTATCTGGCTCGATCCCAATCTCACGACTCCTTACGACTTCTATCAATACTTCCGCAATCTCGATGACGATATGGTCGAGAAGTGTTTGTTTTACTTCACCGATCTTCCTGTCGAGGAAGTGAAGTATCTGAGCGGCCTTAAAGATAAAGCGATCAACGATTCAAAGATAGCTTTGGCGTTTGAAATTACCAAACTCGTGCATGGCGAGGAGGAAGCTCTAAAGGCCAAAGAAATGGCGTCCTCCCTCTTTGGTGGTATTGCCGATCGACCTTCGGCTCCCGAAATTGTGCTCAGCTCCAAAGTTATTCCCGGTGCTGCCGTGAACATCATCGATCTTCTTACTTTGAGTAAGCTTTTCCCGTCCAAAAGCGAAGTGAGGCGCATGATCGAGCAAGGCGGACTGACTCTGGACGGCGTAAAGGTTGATTCGCTTGAATTTGAAGTCGATACGGATCGACTCAAATCGGAGGAGGGTGTGCTCATAAAAAAAGGTAAAAAATCCTTCCATCTCCTCAGAATAAAAGACTAGTTTTTTGTGTTAATGACTCGAAGGGATTCCGCAGGCAGCCCTCTTCATGTCTTCGGAATCCTTACTCTTTTGGACCCCTGTTAAGCTTTTCCCTGGTTCGACCGACTAGCCTAGAGTTGTCCATCATGGGAGCCTTTATGAAATTCTCTATCCTCGCACCCCTCAGTCTAACTTTTCTGCTCTTTTCGAGCGTCGCTATCGCAGCTCAGGTCTCAGCAAAGAAGGATGGCACGCAAGTCTTCTCTGAGCCGAAAAAAGGCGCAGCCGTCGTAAGAGAACTGAAAAAAGGCGAGACCATCGATGCAGGCGATCGTGCCGGCATGTTTTGGAAGGTGAAAACCGCAGAGGGCAAAGAAGGTTTTGTCTCAGTAATGGCCGTCCAGCGCGAAGCAGGCCAGGATTCGGGCATACAGACCGCCCTTCATGATGCCGCGATGAAAGCACGCAACAGTCCCGAAGGTGGTGATTCAGCACGAGCGCGCTCCGCGGTCATGGGTGTGCGTGGTTTAAATGAGAATAATGAACTCGCCGAAATCGGTTCTTTAAAACCCGATCTGAGAGCTATCTATCACATGGAAGATCGTGCGTTGAATGTCAAACGCGTGGATCGTCTCGAGTCTTTAGTTCAAAAAGAAGTAGAAAATACCGCCACCGCGCAGAATAAATAAGGATTTTAGAACAACTTGGAGAGACCGGGGCTTTGGCTTCGGTCTTTTTTACGGAATCTTCCCAAACGGAATCAATGTCAACTCATCCGAAGTCTCAAGATTTCCGCCCGTCTTATCCCCACTCAATCCACCAAAGACATAAAGCCGTCCATCGATCGTCCCGAGGCAGTGAGCTAGTCGACCGCGCGGAGCGTTCGGTATTTCCACTGTTCGCCAAATCAAAGTCTTCTGATCGAGTAAAAATGCAGCCGATTGAAATGTGTTGTCAACTTCTCGGCCACCCCAGACAAGCAGTCCTTTATCGGGGATCAAAGTCATCTCAAAAGCCTTTCGGGTGTGTGTGAAAGCCGGGATTTTTGTCCAGGTTTTGTCCCTAACATCATAAACAGCGCCATCAAACTTCGGCCCATCATTGCCCATCCCGCCGAGGATATAAACCCTGGTGCCGTCACCAACGGCCTTGGCGTTCGCTCGGGCATCGAGCAGCGGTGATTTGGGAATCGTCTCGATCGCCCCCGTTAAAGGGAACAGAAGGAGGCCCTCGTCGCTCCGTATTTTGCCTTCAAAACCGCCCCAGATGAACACTTTCGAATCGACTGCCACTGCGATGTTTGAAATGCGTTCCTTTGTAAAGGAATCAAAAGCGGTCCATTTTTGAGTCGAGGTATCAAACTTTCCCCAATTGTTCTGATGGTCCTCGGTCTGGCCTCCAAACAGGACTAAGCTGCCACCCACCGCCGTTAGACTCGCGGATCGGCGACCGATGATCTTCGCGTTCTGACCTATGCGCGTCCATTCCTGTTTGAAACTATCAAAAACAAAGAGGTCGTTGGATGTCCTGCGCGATTTTTCCTCGCCCCCAAATACATAAATATTAAGGCCGATCTGAGCGGCCGAGAAATTGCCTTTGGGCGCTGGTCCATTGCGTGTTGGCCAGACATCCCAGATCTTTTGATCTAAGTTATAACTGACGCCTTTGCTGTTCAAAGGCGATAGGTCTTCGTGAGGTGTGATCCCTCCTAATGCATGAAACATATGACCTGACGTAAAACAGTGCGAGTATGTGACCGTTCCAAACTCATCGGGTGCCGAGAGCACTTCGGACCCTGTATGGCCTCCGCTGCTTACACACGCCGTGGCGACTATTAGGATGAGTAGGAGGCTCATGAGGTGATTCAAACGCATAAGGAAGAGGCCTTCTTCGGAAGTTAGGGGTCGAGAGTAACATGCACTCCCAGGATTAGCGTCCTTCTAATAGGGTTTTGAGCGCCTTCAGATCCTTTTCGACCCATCCGATATCCGCCGCAAATTTCTCCTCGTTCATGTCGGGTTGGCGAAAGAGCGTGAAAAGAACTTCGCTGCCTGTTTTATTGATCAAAACTCGCATAGGGATGCGAATTTCGTTTTCAGCGCTCAAAAAAATGGAATGATCAACGATTCCGTATTCGTTTCGCTCTGAGAATTTGACCTTCATCATACCGTTATCCGTTTCGGCCATCCAAACATGACCCCATTTTTTAAGGCCCTTTGCGAGTCCTGACGCCCAGAGGGGGAAATTCATCGGGTCCGCAAGGAAGTCGTAAACCTTAATATAGGGTTTGTGAATGGTGATGGAAAGATTCACGCAGGGAAGGGGGGACATGGGCAACTCCGTGACAAACGTTTTTCACGGATCTATCGCATATATTTTGAGGAAAGAGTAGTCGGATCAGGCTGCGCGGGTCGATTTGGAGAAATGCATGTTCAGCTTGGGAATGCTGGCTTTGATCACGTCCCCTTCACGGGCGAAGGTAACGGTAAGGCCCTCAACCTCAAACGAGGCCGTACCCGCATCGAGCAAAGTTGTCGGGCAAAAGGCGTATTCGAGGCCGGATCGAAACTGAAGTAGCAGGCGATCGCTCTGCGACCAGGAGACGCCGACGAGCGAGGGTGCTTTGGAGTTGGAATGAAAGAGCAGACGCACGGATCCTGATGCCTTGGCAGGTGGCGGCACCGGGGCCTGTGTTTCAAGATCGTCATCGCTCGCGAGAGCTTCAAGTTCGTCCACAGTCTCTTCACAATCGTCAGATTCCGCCTGGTCCGATGGATTTGAACGTATTTTGGATATGAGATCGTAACTGGGCGGGGCGTTTACGGGATCATTGAGGCGATAAATAGCGTCACCGGGTAAGATCTCGGCGGTTTGTTTGATTTCGTCGCCTATCTTCGGAATTGTGCCTTCGACAAAGCATTCAAAACCTATAAAACTCTGCTCCGCTTGAAACCAAAGAGTGATGGATTGGGAGTTTTTAGTGGTTTTGGGGGCCGAATCAAATCGTGGGGCCGAAATCTTGATGGTGATGTTATGCGCCAACAGGCGGTTTTTGAGCCGACCCATGATGAGGTTTCCCAGCTCGCCCAGCCAATCTTTGATAACGAGTGTCGTATGGTCCTCAGAGCCTCCGGGGAGTGGACAGGTCTTTTGCAGAAACTCAGCCGACGCGATGATGAAGCTCTGAGCTTTCAAATCCTTGCTGTTTACGTCGAGCATGGCCATCAATGTCAGCGATTTTGAAAGATCGGGTTTTTCGGCCAGGCGCGTCAGAGTCAGCTCAGGCAAACTCTTGAGCAAGGCGTCTTCCATAAACGATTCAAAGGATTTTTGCACGCGGGCCGCCTCTTAAGAAGGTTCTCGAGAGAGCCATCGGCAGATTGCGGGAGATGTTTGACAAATAATCTGTAACTTATTGTTTATAAACAAAAAAGGACGCCTAGTAAGGCGTCCTTGGTAAGCTATCTCGTCAAAAATTCAGGCTGTTTGCACGGTGTCGAGATTCGCGACTGGGGTGAGCAGCGGAGTCTCAGACCGAGCTTCAGTAACCAACTCTTGCAGTTGAAAGCTCACGAGTGACTTGGGAACCCAGAAGATGGTTGCGAGCTCGGCAATCACGTTCTTACGGCTGTCCATCTTCATCAATTCCGCGAGCAGTAGGCCGCGGGGGAGAAGAAGGTTGGCAACGAAGATTTGTTGTTCGTAGATCGAAAGCCCAGGAGTCGGTGCACCGAACTCAGGGAAACGATCCCGTTCACCTTCGAACACGATGCGGGCCAGGTCTTTGACCATGGACATACGGGTCTGAGCCTTGAGCTCGCCCTTTTTATACTGAATGCAGTATTGACCAGCTTTAACGCGCAGGATGCGGCTTAGCTTGTCGAGCATCTCAACCGGCTGGGTTGTGATGAAAGCGAAGCTACGCATGACTTCTGGCAGGTACAAAGGGGGCGTTTGGAAATCCGCTTCCTGTTGAACCTGGTTCACAAACCCAAGGACGCGTTCGCGTACAACTTGAATCGTGTCAGGCGTTGCGCTCTGCGATTGGCCTTTCAGCGCGCGGTAAGAGCGAGCTTCTTGATACTCGAAGAAAGCTTCGTCGAGATCAGCCGATCCGCTGGTAATATCGTGGATCAAAGACGTTTCGACACTCAGTGCTTCTGCCAGTTTCGCAAGAGCAAAGACCGAGCGAACGTTCTTTTCCCCTCTTTTCCAATGGCTGCAATCTGATGGATTGAAATTCAGTATCGAACCAACTTCTTGGTCACGAACCTTAACCCCTTTCTGATGCATCATCACTTTTTGGCAAAACTTAAAAAGTTGCACAGAATGGGGGAATTTCACAGCTCCCGAGCGCTTCATGGGTACCCTCCGACGTCACGTGACGCTGGCATAAGACAGATTTTTTTGAAAAGGCTTAACAAAACTATACATACCGCATCTTGAGACTGTCAAGGATACCTACTTAGGAATCTCCAGAATCCTTGCCCAGCGCAGTTCTACGGGGATTTTGCAAAGACCAAAAATTATCCAAAAAGCTCTCGCCGAGAGTTGAGCCCGATACCAACTTGAAAAAAAGCCAATACAGGCTAAAGAATCCGTAAAGTCCCAGGACTATCGTCACAGCGTTGCTTTCAGCCAAGAAACGTATGGGGGTAGCCTGTTTCAGGAGTTCGGGATTCTCTGACACATGACTCGGATCGATTAGCCAGCTCGCAAGGAGGAGGCCGAGAGCGACAGTCATCACCACAAACCCGACGTCCAGAGTATGTATGATCAAAAGTTTGCTGAAGCGCCTCGATAGGGAAACTGTAGCATGGGAGGGAAGTTCGGGAAGCGAAGGTATCGCCGCAAGCCGTGCTTCTATCGCTTTGGATGAGGTGCCTTTGTTGGTATCGAGGATTCCTTCTGGATGCTGTGGGAGGGCCAGATGGGGAAATACAGGCTCTTTCAGAGCCGTAACAGCATCGGACTTGGTTAAACGCCCGAGGCCGAGCGGTGCATGGAGGACACGAAAATTCTCGGGCCTCAACTCGCTTTTGAGCTTTAGGAGCTCAAATTTCATGTCTTCATCCCAACGCGGTAAAGTCATGGCCGTGTCCTCCTCTTTGGATACGGTCATTGTACAGCATAGTGATGATGATTAGAGAGAGCCCATTTTCAAAGGTGTAGGTTGGTCGGCGCGGGCTATATCGTAAAGCTCGGAGGCATCTTTTTTCTTGGTCTTCTGATCTTTGTTGTCACCGGCGACCTGAGGATTGAGAAAGCTTTTGATTGCAAGGATCGCGGAGTCGAATTCTTTTTCCGGCATTGAAAGGAGGCGATCGCGAATTTTAATCACTTCCGAGGCACGACGACTACGTCCTTGGAGGTCGAGCGTGTTTTGCTCCTGAGCCTCAAAGTAGTAATGCAGGTCTTTTGCATCGAAGGTTTGTTTCGCGTCCACGACTTTGTCCACCCGTTGATAGATTCAAAGCTCTTATCGTACGGACTGTAAGAATCTTGAGAGTCAAATGATTGACACTCCAGTGGACGGTTCCTGCCGGCTGGGGTATAACCCCACAGAGACTAAGGGATAAAATAAAATATTAATGATATCAAATAGATGCGGAGTTTATTGTGCGTGACATCCAGGTGTATAACACCCTGACTGGCAAAAAGGAAAAGTTGGAAACACTCGAACCCTCGCACGTTAAACTCTACGCCTGTGGCGTGACGGTCTACGATGATTGTCATATTGGCCATGCGATGCAGGCGATTTATTTCGATGTGATCAGGACTTACCTCGAATATGTCGGCTACAAGGTCACGTACGTCCGTAACTACACTGATGTCGATGACAAAATCATCAAACGATCGCAGGAACGCGGCATCACACCGAAGGCTCTTGTGGACGAGATTATTGCCTCGTCAGAGCGTGATATGAAAGGTCTCGGTGTGAAACCTGCGACCTTTGAACCACGCGTCTCAGAATCCATTCCTGAGATCATAGGTGTGATTCAGGATCTTGAGACTAACGGCTTTGCCTATTCGACGCCCGAAGGTGACGTTTATTATCGCGTTCGCAAAAAGACTGATTACGGCAAACTCTCGAATCGCAAAACCGAAGAGCTGCAGTCCGGCACACGCGACCTTGTTAAAGGCGATAAAGAAGACGAGCTCGATTTTGCACTGTGGAAAAAAGACAATACCGAGGGTGCGTCTTGGGATAGTCCATGGGGACGCGGCCGCCCAGGGTGGCATATTGAATGTTCGGCTATGGCTAAAATGTATCTTGGCAAAAGCTTCGATATCCATGGGGGCGGACGCGATCTTGTATTCCCACACCATGAGAACGAAATTGCTCAATCCGAAGCGGCCAACTCCTGTCCCTATTCGACATATTGGATGCATTCCGGCTTATTGACGATTAATAAAACCAAAATGTCGAAGAGCCTTGGCAATTCGATCCTTACCAGTAAGTTTTTGCAACGGTTCCCGGGCGAAGTCCTAAGGCTCGCCTACCTGCAAAATCATTACACCTCGAACGTAGATTTCAGCGAGCAGGTTTTCCGCTCATCGGCGCAGCGTCTGCTCTACTTCTACGAAACGATGCGGGAACTCGACCAGATCGCAAGTCCAGCGACCGGTGCGGTAAGCCTACTGCCAGGTCATAAGCCCGACGAACTGATCGAAGCCTTTCATCGCGAAATGACCAACGACTTTGGAACGGTCGGCGCTCTTCGCGAAATTCTCCTCGCTTTCCGTAAAGCCAACGAATTGCGCCAAGGCAAGCCGTCGCCAGCCAAAGTTCACACGGCAGCGGCCTACGCAGCTGTTTTCCGCGAGTTGTTCGGAGTCTTTGGGCTTGTGCAGGCTGCGCCTGAAGACTTTATCCAATCCCTGAAGTCGAAGATCGTGGCTGACCTCGGTATCGAGGAAAGCAAAATAGAAAGTCTCATCACAGCCCGCAAAACGGCTCGTGATACCAAAAACTTTGCACGCGGCGACGAAATACGTGCCGAACTCACGGCGATGGGCATCGAGCTCATGGATGGTCCGCAGGGAACCCGCTGGACCCTCCAGTGGAAAGATGAAGAAGGAAAATAAGCAATGGCGAAGATTCTTGTGTTTAACATCGGCAGTCTGGTCACTCTCGAAACTCTGGCCAAAGAAAAACGCCACGTTGCTATATCGGCCGAAGATTTAAGCATAAAATCGAATGCCTGGCTGGCGGTGGGTCAAGGAAAAATCCTTGCGAGTGGGACAGGAGTGGTTCCGCCGATCTACGCGCAGTTTCCTCAGTTGGATGCAAAAGGCAGACTCGTCACGCCTGGTCTTGTGGATGCCCACACGCATCCGGTGTTTGGGGGCGATCGGACTCACGAATTTGCAGCGCGCCTCGACGGCAAAACTTATCAGGATATCGCGAAAGCCGGCGGTGGCATTAAATATTCCATTCGAACGACGCGCGAGGCGAGCTCAGGCGATTTGCTCGATCGATGTTTAGGACTCCTCAAAACGTTTTTGCGTCATGGTGTGACGACGGTCGAAACCAAGACTGGCTACGGGCAAAATGCGAAAGAAGAAATTCGCTGTCTGGAGGTGCTGGCTGAAGCAAAAAAACGCGTGCCCCAGACCTTGAGCGTAACGTGTCTCGGTCTGCATGATCAGCCGAAAGACTTCGCGGATAAAAGCGAATATATTAAACATATGACCGAAGAACTCCTGCCCGAAGTCAAACGTCGTGGTCTTGCGGATTGGGTGGATGCGTTTGTTGAGAATGGCTATTTCTCGGTCGAAGACGTCACGCCATACTTCGCAAAGGCGCAAAGTCTGGGTCTGGCTATCCGTCTTCATGCCGATGAATTCGCTCCGAGCGGCGCAGCGGAAGCAGCCGCCCATTGGGGTGCGGCAAGTGCCGATCATATGCAGAAGGCCAGTGACGCGGGAATCAAGGCCCTGGCAGAGTCTGGTGGCGTGGCTGTGATGCTCCCCGCGACTTCTTTCTACACAAAAATTCCTTATGCCGATGCCGCTCGTTTTCGCGAAAGAGGCTGTCCCATTGCTGTGGCTAGCGATTTCAATCCGGGCTCATGCTATTTATCCAATCTGCCCTTCGTAGCAAGTCTCTCAGCGCTTTATTGCGGCCTTAGTCCTTACGAAGCTTTCGTGGGCGTCACGTGGAATGCGGCCAAGGCCCTGCGGCTTGAGGCCCGCAAGGGCGCGCTCGCGGTTGGCTATGATGCCGATTTTGTTATTCATGAGCTCAATACGCTTGAGCAGTGGATCGCTGATTTTGGTCAGACTGATCCCTCAGCGGTCTATTGCGCTGGCGTTAAGGTGTGACTCTTATTTTTCAATGTTGATGTAATTCTTCTTTTCTAAGCTACTGACGAGCTCACTCCAGTCTGGGCCGTGAGCCGCAGGTCCTGTCAGTCCCTGAAATGTGAGCTGCTGTTTGGTCTGCACGCTTCCTGCATTCGCAGCAATATCTCAGATTAATCAATGACTTATGGAAACCCTTACCCATGTGTAATAAGGGTCAAGGAATTTTGGTTTTTGCCGATAAGAAGCACTGGGCCATCGGTCAGATCTTAGATAAGCGTGAACGTAAAGGACCTCTATGCGGTTTGCTGCGATTATCCTCTACACAGTGGGGTTCTCCTTTACCTTGACGGCTTGTCTACAGCCACCCTTAAGACCGCAATTTGGTAGGCTCCGGACCGACAATGTTGTTCCCGAGACGGATCCTTCGACTGACCCTGACAATCCGGTAACAACAAACCCGAAAAATGGTGACAATACAGTCGATATTGCTTTAACGCGGGATACGCTTTCCAAAATTATGGAGGCACCAGGTGGGACGCAGGATAACGCATGTCTCAACAAACCAACGACGAGCAAAAATCAGCTGCGACTTTTGACGAGTGACGAATACGTAAATACTGTTCAAGATGTTCTACAGATCACAACCGACTACCGCGCCTCCTTGCCAACCGAGACAACTGTTTTTGGATTTCGCAATAATGCTGATGTCTCTCAGGTCAGTGACGCTCATGCAGCCGCTTACTTGGATGTCGCTCTTTCCGTTGCGGACGAAGCTAAAGCTAAGCTGCAAAATCTCGTGCAATGCTCAGAAACAGACGGCGTGACCTGCGGTCAAAAGGTCATCAACATGCTTGCGCCTCAGCTGTGGAGAAGACCGTTAGAAGCCGCTGAAAAATCCAGTTTGTTGAATATGTACAAAGTTGGTCTAGCGAGTTCGCCCACCGAAGGCATGACCATTCTGATCACCGATATTCTTATGTCCCCGAACTTTCTTTATCGCAGTGAGATTGGGAAAAGTGGGGCACTGACGGCCTACGAATTAGCAAGTGCAGTCTCCTATTTTTTCTGGGGCTCGGCACCGGACGCGTCTCTTCAGGCGGCGGCCGCCAATGGCTCGATACTCACCGATGCTGGTTTGGTTGCTCAAGTCCAAAGATATTTTTCTAGTCCTCGATCCAAATACACATCGACAGAATTCGCCAACGTGTGGCTTGAAAGCCGAAGTGTTCTTGGTGCAAGTAAGGACGCAACGCTGTTCCCGCTCTTTACGCAGCCAGTGAAAAATGCAATGGCTGCTGAAGCAGTTGACACATTTGAGTTTATGATCAAACAACCGACTACCACATTCGAGAACCTTTTCACCTTCGATTCGAGTCTGGGCGATGCAAATCTCGCCCAATATTACAGAGGCGCCCTCTCGCAGGATACGGGAGTCGCCAAAATCAAATATGCAGCCAACCCCAGAAAGGGCGTGCTTAGTTTTGGTGCGGTCCTTTCTCACCTCGCAACGCCGACTGAGACTCATCCCATCAAAAGGGGTGATTATGTCTTGAAAAATATGTTCTGCCACATACCAGAGCCGACTCCTTCTGGTCTCGTGGTTACTGTTCCGCCTGCAAATGCAGCGCAGACCACGCGTGAGAGATTTGCAGCGCACACGTCCGACCCGAAGTGCGCAGGCTGCCATATAGCGATCGATGGAATCGGTTTCGGTATGGAAGACTTTGATGGCGCTGGAGTTTTCCGTGATATGGATCATGGAAAAAAAGTCGATACTACAGGCGAGGTAGTTGGTATCGATTCCGCTACTACCAAGTTCAGCGGAGTCGGCGAACTGAGCGCTTACATCGCCAGCAGTTCTCAAGCCAAGCGGTGTTTTGTGGTCGAATGGTATCGCCTCGCTCACGGTTATACCGAACGTCCCGCCGATATTTGTGCGATACGCGATATCGCCAACAAATTTGAAAAAGGTAACATGACCTTGAGTCGACTTATCATTCAGATCATCACTCACCCTTCCTACGCGAAAAAGGAGCAATGACATGGATGACAAAATTCGTAAAGAGATTTCGAGGCGTAATCTCTTCCGTTACCTTGGCAATTCAGTCGTAATGCTGCCGTTCATGAGAACTCTTATGGAGACGCAGGCGTTCGGCGAAACAACAAATAAACGAGCAGTTTTTTTCTACTATCCAGATGGCATCATTGAGTCGGCTTTTCATCCGACTTCCATAGGGACAGGCTTTGTTTTGCCAGGTATGACCGCTCCTTTGGGATCGGTTCAAGGCGATATTATCATGATCAAGGGGGTGGACTACAAAACCTCAAACAGTCATCAGGGTGGGGCGAATTACGCCCTCACCGGTTGTGAAAACTCCATCACCAATGTTTCGATCGATACTTATCTCGGGAGCAAGTTTCCAAAAACAATACCTGCCTTGAGGCTCGGCGTCGCAACGCAGTATGAAGGTGCGGATATTGCCAAAGCTTTGTCGTTCTCAGCCGTAACCGGTGGACAACCAACTCTGTCGCAAATAGAAGATAACCCAACCAAAGCATTTAACGCTCTATTCGGTGGGAGCACCTCTTCCCCTTCACCAACATCGGGCGCAGCTACACCACCTGTCAAAGGTCTCTCCAACACGCTCAAAAAAAGTTTGCTTGATGACAACCTTGAGCAGATCAAAGGCCTGCAGAGTAAACTCGGTACGCTCGAAAAGACCAAACTTGATCTCCACCTGGCGTCTATCCGCGAAATTGAGCGTCGACTCCAGTCAAGCACGACAAGTACCACGACGGCTAGTGCTCAATGCACAAAAACTATTTCTCAGACAAAAACCTTCGCAGTAAACGATACCAACTATCCCAAGGCCTATTGGACGTCGGATGTGTTTGATGCCGTAGTTGATATGCAGACGCAGATTGCTATCCAGGCGATGGCCTGTGGCGTTACCAATGTCGTCCTTTTACAGATGTCACATTCGGTGTCTAACGCTCATTTTGCCAACGGAATGCCGTCGAGCACAGGGACTGATCATCATGATACCTCCCATTATAAAAACGGGAGTCTAGCCATGATCCATACCCAAAATCAAGCGTATATGATGACCAAATACGCCAATCTAATCAAAGGCATGAGCGCAATAAAAGAGGGTGATAAATCGCTACTTTATAATAGCGTTGCCCTCGCGTTTTCCGAACTCGGCGACAGTGATGATCACAAGTTTAAAAATATGGGACTCGTACTTGCTGGACAGGCCGGTGGCTACTTCAGGACAGGGCGATGCATTGATGGAACAGGAATGGTTCACAATAATTTGCTTGTTTCCATCCTGCAATCTATGGGTTTGTCTGACACCACTTTTGGTCGAACAGATGTGGCTGCGGGTGGCATTGATGCACTTAAAGGCTAGGCTTGCCTGTACTTTTTAATCATTCTCCCAGGAATATAGTTTAAATTTATTTTCATGTTCTCTAAACATCTGATATGAATGACAGCCCTTAACTCGCATTTTCAGCATAGTGCGCATCATTGTTAAACGATGGAATACAGAGGACGGCTGATTTTAGGATTGCTCATTCGCAATCAGGAAAGAGTCCATGAGAAAAATATCGATTATGAGCCATCCTCCGTTTGAATTCAGAATCAAATGGCAAAGATTTGAAAGGCAAGTTCGTAGGGTCTTCGCTTTTCGCCGAAAGAATTTTGCGAAGGATTCACTGCGTTATAGAATCTTGCAGAGTTGCACAGCAGAGTTGCTAAGCAATAGCGACGGCATGGCCATTCTCAAAAACATCGTGCATCATCTCGTTCCGGAAATGGGCGATTGGTGTCTGGTCAACCTTGCAACAGCAAATGGTGGTCTCAGCCGACATTCCGAGGCTCGGAGCATGAGCCTAAAGAAGAGCCTTGCCCTCGACGAGATTCGGCTGCGCTTTCCGCCTAATCCAATGGCAAAAGGCGGCTTGGCCGAAGTGATCCGGACCGGTAAATCACAGCTCGTTTCAGTGATGCCTGACGATTTTTTTGCTTCAAATTCGACCAATTCTGATTATCGTACACTCTGGGCAAGTCTCGGAATCGTTTCTTATATCGGCGTGCCCATCATCCTGCGAGGGCAGGTCTACGGAGCTATCGCGATCGACTCGCTCACGCCTGCTCGACACTATGATCATTCCGATCAGCTCTTTCTCGAAGAGATCGCCAGCCTTATGGGCTTGGCTTTGGAAAGGGTAAAACTCCTTCGAGAGGCCAACGAAGCCAATCAACAGAAGGATCAATTCCTGGCTATGCTTTCGCATGAACTGAGAACGCCGATCAGCGCTGTTCTCGGCTGGTCGCAGCTTCTCCTGCAAAAACCGCGGAACCCTAAATTAGATGAGTTCAAGGCCCTCGAAGTGATCGAGAGGAGTGCGCGGCAACAGAAAGCCTTAGTCGACGATATTCTTGATTTGTCGCTCGTCACCTTGGGCCGTTTGCGTCTCGTTACCAGCCAGGTGGATCTCAATCAGATTATTCAAACGACACTCGATTCCGCAATTATTCAGGCCGAAGACAAACAGATCGGTATTGTATTTCAAAGGGATTTGGATCAGGCCTCCATCATCGGAGATGCCTCAAGGCTTCGACAGGTGCTAAGCAATGTAGTCAACAATGCGATCAAGTTCACACCCGCGGGGGGGCGTATCAACATCGATCTTATGAGATCGATCGATGAATATTCGATTCGTATTACGGATTCGGGCATAGGTATCGACCCTCAGTTCTTGCCTGTTATCTTCGATCGCTTTCGACAGGTCAATGATTCCATCAGTCGATCCTATGGTGGAATGGGACTCGGACTCGCACTTGTGGATCATATCGTGCGCTTGCATGGAGGAAAAGTGTGGGCTGAGAGCAAGGGTGAGGGGGCCGGTACGAGCGTCGTAATCGTGCTCAAGCATTTACCATGTCCGCATTCAACTGCTGATGGTCTCACTTTTGAACACCTCAACTCAAGTCTTTGAAGGCCAGTAGAAACCTATAAAACACCGGTCGAACACCAAAATCCTATGGAACAATTCGCAACCTTTTGCAAGTTGCTGCGGCTATAAATGGAAAATTTATAAAACCTAACTCCCATACAAAAAGCCCCGAACACAAAGTTCAGGGCTTTCATTTTTCATAACGTCAGACTTACTTGTACTCAACCTTGACGATCGAGTATTCCTT
Source organism: Oligoflexus sp. (assembly GCA_014378195.1). Classification (GTDB taxonomy): domain Bacteria; phylum Bdellovibrionota_B; class Oligoflexia; order Oligoflexales; family Oligoflexaceae; genus Oligoflexus. The sequence continues at coordinate 45,649 of JACMOC010000003.1, forward strand.
GATACCTTTAGGAACACGAAACTCGAGGTTATCGCCCGCTTTGCGACCCATCAGGGCCTTGCTCAACGGTGAACCCATCGAGATGCGGTTGGCATTGATATCAGCTTCGAGGTCGCCCACGATGTGATAGGTCTTGGCATCACCCGACTCTTCGTCGATCACACTTACGTAAGCGCCAAACTTAATAACCCCGGTTGTCTCTTGCGAGAAATCGAGAATATTGGCGCGTGCAATTTGATCGTCGAGCATCTGGATGCGACCTTCAACGAAAGACTGCTTTTCGCGAGCGGCATGATACTCAGCGTTTTCCTTGAGATCGCCGTGCGCGCGCGCTTCGGAAATCTCCTGGATAATTTTAGGACGCTCAACGGCCTTGAGATTGTCGAGCTCTTCTTTAAGTCTCTTATATCCCTCAGGCGTGAAAGGGATCATTTCTGCGGCCATTTGCCACCTCAAAAACTGTGTGTTGCCGAAATTGCGAATGTGTATGACAGAGCTTCCACGGACTGGATCGTAGCATCACCCGTTTTTTGAGCTTTACCACTACCTGTCTGCAAAACAACCCCTCCGGCGACTTGGCTATTTGGTTGAACCCACCCTCCGAACAAGCTGTAGCCCATATAGTCGATATGGTCTGGTTGGCCTGATTTGCCATCTTGTACTTTGGGACGGGCGTCATAATTAGTAAAGAGTCCGGCCCTAATCGGTATCGAGGGAGTTATATAATATTCCGCGCCCGTTGCAAAGTTTGTTACTGCATCGCGGTGGTAATTATCTGAAATGGCAGCGGTATAATGAATCGTGTCAAAGGTCCAGAGGAGGGTGCTCGAGGGAAACCAGGCGACTCCGCCCCGGATTTCGGACGGCAGCGTCTTCAATGGGTCTTTAATATTCTGATTCGTAAACTGCGCATTCATAGGGGTCGTGGAGAAATGCAAGACATTGTCGAGCGCCGAGGCACCGCCGATATTAGTACGGCTATCGACCGCATATTCGAGTTTATCGGTGATCAGCTTACGAATCTTGGTGGTCAAACCGAAGGACCAACTGCCCGTCGCCAACTGTGCACCCAGGTTGAATTCCATTGCCGTGCTGCCGAGGTGAAAACGCGTATTTTGCTCAAGGAAAGCCTGGTCCACAAAGCCATTCCCTGTACAGACTGGCCAGTTGGGTCGACTCGCTGATGCAACCGGAACACAGGTCAGGCCGCTTTTGTATTTTACGTCCTGATACTCTTGCGTCAGTTCATCGATCATGAGGTAACTTAACCCAGCTCCAATTGACAGATTGCCAAGGACGCGTTTGGCAGCGGCAAAGCCGATCCCGGTCGTGGAGCCTCGGACGTTTGCAGTCCTGTGGAACCGCTCCAGGCTCCCGTAATTTTCTATCGTGTCGTTCTGATCTTTGAGTTCGGAATCGTTGGCAAAAAGACCGAAAGCAACTGCGAGTCCAGGCATCACGTTATCGAGTTTCTGCAACCCACCAAAAAACGGCGCGAGCGTTCCGCTGCTTTTTTCGGTGAAATCCTGATTGCCGATGGTTTTTTTGTAGGTCACTTTTCTTTGGTAAAAAGCATTCGCCGAACCTGAGAGATCGTTGCTCAGCGCAAACCCAAGACCCGCAGGGTTATAGACGAGAGCCGAGGCATCGTCTGCAACCGCCGTAAAGGCTCCGCCGAGTCCCATCGCCCGTTCACCAACGACAAGATTTGAATAGTGAAATTGGTCAGCCTGAGCGGTGAGCCCATGCATTGCCAAAGCCCATAAAGCAACACGTGTAATTCGGTTCATCTCTCAATCCTTTCCGAGATCAGGTGCAGAATCATTTTTGTCGTTTTCTTGTTCTTGTTCAGCCGTTACGCCTTTGATGCGTTCTTTAATTGCGAGATAACGTTTCCGGCCCTTTGCTCCGACGATCGCATTGGCTTTCATCGCCTTCAAAACCTCTTTTATGTTCAGGATCCGATCGGGAATAGGAGGATGCGTCTTGTCCAAAGTTGAGACTGCTTTTTCCGTATCTTTTGGCTTTTGCATGCAGTAGTTGGCATTATGTCCACGCGCTGTCTCGATGCGGCAGAGGAAGTTGATCAGGGCGCGCGAGTTGTATCCGGCGTTGATCGCATACCGAGTGCCTTCGCGGTCAGCTTCATATTCGAGATTGGCGCCCAATCCTTTTTCGGTGATGAGCGACATCCCTGCGCGCGCGGCCTGAATAATATTGAGGCCGGCCGAGTTCCCTGTGAGATAACGCGCGACCAGAGAGCCGACAGCTGATTCCTCGGGATCTGGTCTTTTCCGGGCTTTCATCTCTTCCGGAAGATCGTTGAATTTAGTTGCTTGATCGCCGGTCTTTTTCAACTCATCGGCGCTCATTTTCGCGAGGGCATTGAACATGTGTTTTTTGCCAACGTGGGCGATCTCGTGGCCCAGGACATGGGCGAGTTCAGCCTCGTTGCTTGCATTTTTCAAGGCTCCGAGCGAAACGAGTATGTATCCACCTGGACAGGCGAAGGCATTCACTTCGTCGGAGTAATAAACTTCAAACATATAACGCCGCTCAGGAAAGTCCGAGTACCGCCCCACTAACGCCCCCACTTCATTCACATAGCGAACGAGTTTTTCATCGGGGTAAGCGCCGTAGAATTTGATGAGTCGGCCGGCCATATTCCGCCCGACTTCCATCTCAGCCGCAGCGTCATCGACCTTTTTCTGTTCCTCGGGCGACAGTTTGCTGGGCGCTGCCGCGGCGACTGTCGAGGAGTCCTTGGCTTGTTCCTGCGTTGAGGAGCAACTTGAAAGATAAGGTGCAAACATAACAGCAAAACAAAAACACGCAGACGTAAACGCGCGCTCTTTGATGAGCATGAGACCGGCTCCTGCTAGCAGATGGCAAAAGGTACCTGACGATTGTACCAAAATAGGCGAGGCAAAAAAGCACAAGAACAGTCAAAGGTGCAGATAGTTAAAATGATTGGGCTCTAAAACAAATCGACTATCAAATTTTTATGCGGAAACATCCGGATATCAGACAATAATATTCCGATGTTTTGGATTGTGCACACATTCAAGGGTGTTAGGAGAGCCCACTTGGGGAAATCGTGCAAACTCTTGGATTTACTCTTGGGTTTGTTTGCATATTCGTGTAACTATGCGAGTGTTATAGTTATTTATGCATATTTAACGCATACAAGGTGTTTCGATGTCTGAGCAAAATCGCTTGAGTGTTATCGCTGATGTCATAAGGAGTAATCGGGTCGGAAATCAGTACGAACTCAAAGAACTTTTGACTGGCAAAGGGTTTGATACCACGCAGTCAAGCATCTCGCGTGACCTAAAAAAGCTCGGCGTGGTCAAGGTCGATGGTCATTACAAAACACCGAGTATTGCGCCTGGCGAGTCGACCAAAGTGGATCGACTCGATGCAACCACCGCGGGCGACAACCTCATCGTCCTCAAGACAGGACCGGGTAACGCCAATCGCGCAGGATTCATCATCGACCGATCGGCTATCCCCGGCATACTCGGGACTATCGCCGGCGACGATACCATATTCGTAGCGGTGGCGAATCGTCACCAGCAGGCCAAAGTTTTACGCAAAATATTCTCCTTGTTTGACTAATCGCTCGCACCGAAAAAGGGTATTCCATGCAAGATGTTAAGAAGATTGTTCTCGCTTACTCCGGTGGTCTTGATACGTCGGTCATGTCAAAATGGATCAAAGAAACTTATAAATGTGAAGTGATCGCGTTTACAGCTGACATCGGTCAGGGTGCTGAGCTCACAGGCCTTAGAGAGAAAGCCCTAAGCACAGGATGCTCGTCGATTTTCATCGAAGATCTCAAAGATGAATTTGTACGGGATTATGTATTTTACGCGATTAAAGCCAAGGCTGTTTACGAGGGTCACTATCTCCTCGGGACCTCCGTCGCACGTCCGGTGATCGCCAAACGCCAAATCGAAATCGCCCAGCAAGTTGGTGCGGATGCGGTAGCGCACGGCGCGACGGGTAAAGGTAACGATCAGGTTCGTTTTGAACTCACATATTATAGTCTCAAGCCCGACATCAAAGTGATCGCCCCTTGGCGAACCTGGCCTCTGAAGTCCCGCACCGATTGCATAAACTACGCAAAAGAACACAACATCCCGGTGACGGCGACGGCGACCAAGCCTTATTCGATGGACGCTAACCTCATGCATGTGAGTTACGAGGGAGGCATATTGGAAGACCCGTGGTCCGCGCCGCCCGAAGATATTTTTACGCTTACCAAAGCGCTTGAGAACACGCCGAATACCCCGACCGTGATCACGGTTTCGTTTGCCAACGGAGTCCCGGTCGCGCTGGATGGCGAAGCCTTCTCTCCGGTGGGTCTTTTAACGAAGCTCAATGAGATTGCTGGCGAACACGGCATCGGACGCGTTGATGTTGTCGAAAACCGTTTCGTCGGCATGAAGTCGCGCGGTGTTTATGAAACGCCTGGCGTCACGGTTCTGCATCAGGCTCATAGAGCTTTGGAAACGATTACGCTTGACCGTGAAGTGATGCGTCTTCGTGATGGTTTGTCCATAAAAATTGCGGAAATGATTTATAACGGTTTTTGGTTTGCTCCAGAATTCCAAGCCATTCGCGGCATGATCGAAGGCATGATGCATACGGTTAATGGCGATGTGAAGCTCCGCCTGTTCAAAGGCAACGTGACGACCTTAGGCCGTCGCTCACCCAATTCACTTTATAATGAGCAGCTGGCAACCTTCGAGGCCGATCAGGTTTACAACCAGGCCGATGCCGAAGGTTTCATTAAACTCAATGCACTGCGTCTCCGCATGAGGCCAAATGGATGAAATCTCTCGGCGGTACCTCCAATCCTGCTTCGGACCGGCAGGATGATTTCTTTTTTCATTTCAACGCGTCTTTTCGCTTCGACGTTCGTCTCGCGGAAGTGGACGTAATCGGCAGCATGGCTTACGCGCGGGGTCTTGCGCGTTGCCGCATATTTAACGAAACCGAACTTACGACTGTCCTTGTTGGGCTTGATAACATTCTTCAGAAGCTTCGCCAAGACCCAGCATGGCTTAAGAGCCAACTGGCTCTTGGCTATGAGGATGTGCATGCTTGGGTGGAAATCGAACTGACAAAAAGCGTCGGAGACTTGGGGAAACGCCTTCATACCGGCCGTAGCCGCAATGATCAGGTCGCAACGGATTTGCGACTGTATTTGCGCGATGCCATCGACCGTACTCAGCAGGCGATAGCCTCGCTGCAGGATGCACTGCTGAAAAAGGCTGAAGCTCATCCGCAGGTGGTCATGCCTGGGTATACGCATATGCAGAAGGCCCAACCGATTTTGTTTGCGCATTATCTCCTTTCTTATTATGAAATGTTGAAACGTGATATTCAGCGGCTGAAAGATTGTCGTAAACGGGTCAATATCATGCCTCTTGGGTCGGGTGCTTTGGCCGGCAACAGTCTTTCTATCGATCGCGAGGCTTTGGCGAGGGATCTTGGCTTTGACGGAATAACGGCGAATTCTCTCGATGCAACATCGGATCGGGATTTTGCGATGGAATATCTTTCCGTGGCATCGATATCTATGATGCATCTCAGTCGCCTTGCCGAAGATCTTATCCTCTATTGCTCAGACGAATTTCGTTTTGTACGCATGGGTGATCAGGTATCAACCGGCTCGTCTCTTATGCCGCAGAAGAAAAACCCAGATGCCCTCGAGCTTATACGAGGCAAAACAGGCCGGACCTACGGCAACCTCATGACTTTGCTCACCGTCATGAAAGGTCTTCCGTCGTGTTACAACAAAGACATGCAGGAAGATAAGGAAGCTCTTTTTGATAGCATCGATACCTGGGGGTTGAGTCTCAAAGTGATGAAGCTTGTGATTGATACACTTACGCTTCATCCTGAGGCTATGCTGCGAGAGGCCCACAAAGGCTATATGAATGCGACAGATCTAGCCGACTATTATGTGGGCAAAGGCCTTCCGTTTCGCGAATCCCATCAAGTCGTTAGCGCTATCGTAAAACATGCAATGGAAAAAGGTCTCAGTCTCAATGAGCTCCCATTGGATGACTACTGCAGATTTTATGAAGGAACTGACGACGACGTTTATCGCGCCGTGTCACTGGAAAGTGTACTAAGCAAAAAAGCCAGTTTGGGCGGCACTGCCCCTGAACGCGTTAAAGAGGCTCTGCGCGTCGCGCGTCAAGATATCAGAAACTAAGCGCCATTCACGTTCTGGCGATAATAAGCGGCCCGTCCGTATATTATCGTCGTATATTTGCTGTTTTTATCATGCTTTTAAAGCCTCTTTTAATTCCTAAATATTCAAACTTTTGTGGAATGTATATATTTCGCAGCATAAACCTTCGGTGCTTGCTATCATGAACCCAGTGCACTCGGCCTAGGCAATTAAATTGTGCGCAATTTAATTTTAAAAATTTAAATTGTTTACATATTATCAGTAGATTAAGATAAAAAATGAAAAAACAACAAGTGCAAGAGTTTAACTATCTCGATCAGCAGCCCTGCTTCAAACTTTACCTGGCTTCAAAGACGGTAATTCAAGCCTATGGGCCTTTACTAAAGTCGTTGGGACTTACTTATCCGCAGTATCTTGTTATGGTGGTGCTTTGGGAGACGGAACCTTTAGCCGTGAAAGATCTCGGCGCTCGGCTTCATCTCGATTCAGGAACTTTATCGCCGCTCCTCAAAAAGCTGCAGGACAAAAAATTTGTCGAAAAAGATCGTTCGAAAGATGATGAACGGAGTGTTCTCATCAGTCTGACCGCAGCAGGCCGTAAGCTGAAAGAAAAGGCCTACGGTGTTCAAAGCGACATTCGCGCTGGAATATGTCTTCACGATGAAAAGCTCAAAGAGCTGACCGAAATGTTGGACAGCTTCACGGAAGGGTTTCTGAATCGTTAAGCTGCGCCATGTATTAAGCAGGGCCTAGGCGTGAAATGTGCGCGACAGTTTCAACGTGATAAGTGTGCGGAAAAAAATCAATACCGAACAGCTCCTTCACTTCATAACCCTGCTCTAAAATCAATTTCAGGTCCCGCGCAAACGTGTTGGGATCACAACTGACCGAAAGTATGTGTTTCGGCCTCAAACGCAAAATTTCCTCGAGCGAATCATCCATGCCCTGACGGGGTGGATCCGTAATAATGCAATCGATAGCTTTGGGCAGATCAGAGAAAATCGCCTTGAGCTCACGGACGGGTCCGTTTTTGTAAGTAGCGTTTGACAGGCCATTGGCCTTGAGATTGAAGGCTGCCGTCTCGACCGCTTTGCCGGCGAGTTCCATGCCCCATACGCGCGTGATCGGACTTACGAGTTGAAGAGATAGGTTGCCGCTCCCACAGAAGAGATCGAGCACGGTTTTAGCCTCAATCGCGATGACTTTGTCATAGATCCATTGACGAAGTTGATGGTTGCCTTCGAGGTTGACCTGCTGAAACTGAGCGGTTTGTGTTGCATAACGAATCCCTTGATCGACTTCAAAGGGAACGGGATTGGTCGCTTCAAAAGCATCATCGGGAAACACCCGTCTCAGTTCGGACAAAGCCTCTCGGGGAAGCTCGGGCATGAAATGAATCAAGCGCTGCGTAGGCAGGGCCTGAATTTCCATATCGCCTTGCCAGCTAGCTGCTTTCCTAAAGCGAAAATTTTTGAGGGTTGCGAGAAACGTATTGATTTGGGGATCCGCAATCGGACAGCTCTCGATGAACACGGGGTTGTGCGAGCTTTTCGCAAAATAGCCGAACTCGAGAGTCTGTTTGGGCGTGAGACGGGCTTTCAGTTTAATGCGGTTGCGGTAATCCCTGATGCGTGTTGAAGGGAGAACCCTGATCGCTTCAAAATGTTCGTAACGCGCATTTTTAAACAGGGCGGAGCGTATAAAGTCGGCTTTCCACCCCAGTTGCTTCGGATAGGGAACATGCTGCCAATCGCATCCTCCGCAGGTGCCAAACACCGGGCAAAAGGCTTTGATTGCATCCGGTGCCGGTTCGAGGAGACGAGTCGTCCGCGCGCGAATAAAACGTTTTTTGTCCTGAAGGACCGTTGCCTCGACCGTTTCCCCAGGGACGGCATGTTCGACAAAGATCACTTTCCCATCGGTACGCGCAATGCCATCGCCTCCAAAGGCGACGTCAGTTACGGCGACTACGAGTGGAGGGAGTAGTTTTTTTGCTGGATCGAGGTTTTTCTTTATCATTCTTCACCGGTACAAATTCAATGGTCACCTGCAACTTGCGATCTTTAAGCAGCTGCGCCAGGGGCTCTTTAAGCACGGCTGCGGTTGCTTGGCCGATCTCGCGGCAGATGCTTTGTACCAGCTCGTCTTTGCCTTTGCCAGCAAGACCTGCAAGGGTCGACAGGACTTCTTTTGCACTGCTGGACGAGCTTTCATCCTTGCCGTCTTCTTTGGCAAGGAGAGCGAGGAGGTGTTTAAGAACACGATTTTGGTAGCCGGAGTCGGACATAAAAAAATCCTCCGTAGGTCTTTTAACTCTAACCACGGGAGGACGGCTTGGCAATCGGCGAGTGAGGTGTCTTTTTGGCTTTGGTTTAGATTGCTATATCGAGATCATGCAATGACTTAAGGAGGTCGGGAGCCTCAGGGAAGGTGCCTGACGCCAGGATATCGGCTGCCAGACGGATGCGCGTTTGATCAGGATTTTCATCTACAAAACGGATGAGTTCGCCCGGTTCAACTATACCTATTTCGCTAAATGATTGCCGACGGAGAACGCCGGTTTTGATCCCATGCACGGCCGACCATTCAATCAGTTGTTCGTCGAAGGCGAGTTGCCAGGCGGAGAGACCTTCCTCATCGTTGATCCAGATATGCAGGTCGATATCTTCGCCATGATACCAGGTCATGCCTTCATGGTCTTCCATGAAGGCTGCATCAACCTGTGAAAGCGAGTGAGCGAGTTGCACGGGACGGACGAGGTTTCTGAAAAAAAGCACGGTCGGAGTTTGTGGCTCATGAAGCTCAAACCCGACGAGAAGGTCCCTTTTCCAGGCAACTTTCACATCGTATTCTTGAACTTTGCCGTGGTATCGCATGCGTGCCGTGTAAATATCCCCGAGGCTAAAACGATCGTAGGCACGCTCGGATACGTCGCTGGCAAAGCCTTTTACGGAAATGTCACGAATCACTAAAATGTCCTGATCATTCATCACCGTAAGATGCTTTTGATCGACTGCAAATCGTTCGTAGATACGGCGATTGCGTTGGCGGGCCGGCCTCTCGACAGGGGCAGCCTTGGATTCCGTTTCGCCCGAATGAATTTTTTTGCTTAGGAATATGCGAAACAACGCTTTGATCTCCGCACTAGAGGATCCACGTTCTCATTATGTCACATTCCGGGGGCAACACTCTATCCCAAGTCCCTAATCTTTCTGGTTGAACCATCCGATTAAAGACCTACGAGGGCTCTATGCATCTTGGTCAGTTCAGCAAAATTTTTGCCGTCCTTCTGCTTTGTGCAGAGGTTTCACCACTTCTTGCCAAAAGCTCAAGCGAATTGATCTATACTGAACCTTTCGATCTCGCTGCCGGCGGCACAACCCTGACGCGCGCAAGTCAGGAAGGAATCGTATTTGCAAACCCTGCGCTCCTTCCTTTGGGAGCGGCGACGATTCGATGGATCGGTTTGGAGACGGCATTTATTGTCGATCGCGATCTTGCTCAGAACGGAACGACGAATATTAAAGCTGCAGCTGATACGAGAAACCCCAATTTTGTGGACACTCTCTTTGCGCGCTCGCTCCATTTTGGACAGCAAGCGAGTTTTAGCCTGCTCAACAAAAACTTCGCATTTAGCGTGTTTGATAGGCTTGAAGTTGATGTTGAAGGCAGTCGCTACGATAATGGGGGTCTGCCTCAGGTGAACTTCGGTGGCGAGGCGTATGCCGGCGGCATGGCGACGACAGCGTTTCAACCACTTCGTTGGTTATCGCTTGGAGTCACGGCGAAATATCTTTATATGGCGGAACCCAACCTTCAAATTCCAGTGACCGATGTCGCTCGAATCAAAGAGCTCACGGAGAACCCGAATATCCTCAGGGATCAGTTGAAATACGGAAAGGGGGCCGGTGCCGACATCGGATCCCTCTTTCTCTATCAGACCAATACCTTCGATATGAGTCTCGGTCTTAAAATTGAAGATGTGGGTGGAACACGATTTACAAACGGACAAAAGACTTTGCCGCAGACCACCAATGCGGGTCTTGGAATGGCGTTCCATGGGACAACGAATGTCCTGCACCTGAGTCTTGATTACCGGGATATGGGCAATGCCTACCAAGAAAAAAAGTTCAAAAAGGTTTACCTTGGGGCCCGCTTGATGCTGGCGCAGATGATCGGACTTGCGGCAGGATTTTATCAAGGTATTCCAACTTTTGGCGTGCGTTTTGATGCATTTTTTATCAAGTTCGGTATAACAGCCTATGGGCGGGAACTTGGCACTTACCCGGGCGATAAACAGCGCAATATGGTCACGATTTACACGAGTATTGGTTTTTAAGGACACCCCATGAAAATATTGATCCTCTTCATTCATCTTCTTCTGATTGCAGCTTGCGGTACAAAAAGCAAAGCGGGTCCTTACGCCGAACTCACACCTAAGGAGAAAGCCCGTATCGCTCTCGACGACAAAGACTTTCAAGGGGCAGTCGTTCTTTATAAAGCCGTCATAGCCGATGATCCAAAGGACTTTGAGAGTTATCGCTTTTTAGCGGCGGCATATGCGGAAGAGGGCGGCTTTGATATTTTGAAAGCTGTGAGTGGGACTGTCGGTTCCAGTTCGTCGAACCTGCTCACGGGCATCTCTAAGTTTCTTCCTGCCGAACCCACCGATGCTCAGATCGAAGCCCTTAAACTTTCTACGAAGACTCTTTTAAGTTTGCCCGAGGAACAAAGAAGCACGCTTCATCCAGAGATTCCGAGCGCCTCAAGTGCAGCTCAGCAGCTCCAGTTTTATCAGGCGGCCTATTCGCTCATTTACCTCAACAAATTTACGAAAATCACGCCGTCCGGCGCTGTTGATCCATCTCAGCTCGCCACCATGAGCAATGCTGACGTCGATAACATTCTCAATAACTTTACTGCCATAGCAACAGCCGCAGGCGGAGGGGCTGTGGCTGAAGGGGCAGACGCGTTCATGAGTCAGCTGAATAGTATGCCAGGCGAGACGCGCCGGGATAAACTCATCTCCTATTTAGCCGCCCATCCGTCCTAAGATTAACTTCTCAATTCCAAAGGCTTTGCGTACAATCCACCTTTGATCACGCCGCGCCATCGAGGGAAAAATGTCTGCAGTCAAGGATCCTATCGAAAGCCTACGAAAGGGCACTCTTCTTTCTGTTTTCCTCACGATTTTCCTCGACCTCGTCGGATTTGGAATGCTTATTCCGATCCTACCGCTCATAGCCCGCGACTTTGGTGCGAGCGATGCGCAGGCGACTGCGTTAGCGAGCGTTTATTCGGTCGGAACACTCCTTGCCGTTGGAATACTCGGACGTTGGTCCGACGTATTTGGGCGCAAAAAAATTCTGATCGGCACGATTATTGTTTCGCTGGTAGCTCAGGTTCTTACGGGTCTTGCCCCAAGCTATCCGCTGCTCGTGATGGCTCGTTTTTTAGCAGGTCTTGCATCGGGGAATATTGCCGTCGCGCAAGCCTGTATTTCCGATATTACAACGCCCAAGGAACGCGGCAAAAGCATGGCCTTGATCGGGATCGCATTTGGTCTTGGTTTTGCTCTTGGACCGGCTCTTGGGGCCATGATCAGTTTGTTCTCGGAAGGCCATTCTTTGGTTGCTGTTTCCTTCGTAGCGGCCGGCCTCAACTTTTTCAACCTGCTTTTGGCATTGCGGCGTCTACCCGAGACGCATCAGCGTTTCGCCACCGGGCCCATTCTTGAGCTTGTGCGCCGCGCCAAGGGCGAACTTCAAGAGTCGATCATAGGCACGTGGTGGCAGGATGCAAAACGCCTTTTGAGCGACAAAAGTTTTTGTGTTGTTCTTCTTTTGGCGTTCCTTCAGGTTTTTGGTTTTGTCGGAGTGGAGTCGGTTCTCGCGCTTGCTCTGAACGATGCTTACGGCTTGGCCAACTCAAAACAGCAGTATGTTGCGTTTATGTATATCGGAGTGATGCTTGTTTTTATCAACGGTGGCGTTACAAGGCCCTTGATCGGCCGCTTGGGGGAGGCGAAAATCCTAACGCTCGGCCAGTTCCTCTTGGGTCTGTCCATGATACTGTTGCCATTTTTCGCACCTAATCAACCCATGCTTTGGTTATCACTGACACTCGTAGCTGCAGGTTCGGCTTTTGCGAGTCCTGCGTTATCAAGTTTGAGCAGTCGCCTTGCACCCGAGGGCCTTCAGGGATTTGCTCTGGGTTTTTCCCAGACCCTGGGATCCCTTGCCCGGATCGTCGGGCCCCTGACCTTCGGCGTTCTTTACCAGACGCTGCATGGGGCACGATCCCTTTATCTGACGGCGGCGCTTATGATGGTGGGTCTTGTCATTGCGCTCATCGGCCTGCGTGGTGTCAAATCGCGTTTATCACTTCAGGCAAATGCCCATTAAACCTTACGGTTTCGTATGATGGCTGCAGTATTTTGCGCAGACATGAACAGGATCTGGACGTTCCGCAACAGCCGCCGCATTCATGGGCATGTTTTTGGGGGCGGCGGTACTCAGAGCACGGTCGCTTTCCCGTGCTTTGGCACTGGATCGTAGCATCCCGCTTCCTTTTACCCAACCCATGACGGGACTCATTCTTTTCACTAACATGCACTGCTGTGAGGCACAGCCTGGTGCACAGGTTGGCGCCGGATCATTCATTTTTGCTTCGACGGTAAAGGCTCTTAAACAATCTTTACAACTGTAGTCGTAGGTTGGCATCGATCGACCTCTGTAAAGTGGAGATGCCTCAGTTTACCATGCAGTTTGAACGAGGAGAACGTCCTGGTGTTTTAGGCTTTTTCGTATTTCTCTCAGCTAACTAAATCATTTTAAAGCCTAAGGAATAAGGGCTGACCACATTCTCTCATATGTTTCCTTCCTAACGTGACGAGTTCGATCATTGATATTCAGCGCGTTTAGGGCTTATGATGGGATTTGTATATCGTGAGAAGTCAGTCGAATGGTGATAGCTCTATGCTGCTTTTTGTATTTGCAATTATCGTGTTGCTGGTTGCGGCCAATGCTCTCTATGTAGGGGCTGAGTTCGCAGCGGTCAGTGTAAGAAAGTCCGCTATCAAACAACTCGCTGTGGAAGGCAACACCTTTGCAAAGCGGGTTCTACCGATATTAGAGGACGGTGCACGTCTTGATCGCTATGTGGCAACCTGCCAGATAGGGATCACGATTTCCAGTCTAGTCCTTGGTGCTTTTGCCGAATATACCCTGGCCTCTCGTCTTGCTCCGATATTTGAGCACGTTTTTTCCATTCAACACGAAACAGCGGTGTCAGCTGCAGTCGTTGTCATTCTTGTCGGGCTCGCAGTTCTCCAGATGGTTTTAGCCGAACTTGTCCCTAAAACGATAGCAATGCATTTTCCGACACGAACACTTTTACTAACATACGTGCCGATCGCCTGGTCCACATTTCTCTTCCGTGGACTCATTGTTTTATTCAATGGATGCGCCACTTTGCTGCTTAAAAGTTTCGGGTTTCAGACGTCGACGCATAGGCATATCCATACCTCTGACGAACTCGCGATACTGCTGGCCCAAGTCCATGAGGAAGGGGTTCTTGACCCTGACGAGCACGCTCGTTTGCAAAGAGCTCTGAGTCTCGATGCCTGGTCCGCAGCGGAACTTATGGTGGCCCGTCGCTCCGTTGAGGCCATAGATCGTCATGCTCCCATTTCTGAAATCATCAAAGACATCGCCAAGAGCCCTTATACGCGGCTGCCTGTCTACGAAGGTACAAGCGATAACGTCGTGATGATTCTTCATACCAAAGATGTTGTCGCCGAGATTGCTGCGCATGGCGAACTGAGATCCATAGAACCGATGCTGAGGCCCCTCATCGCAGTTCCCGAAGTCATGAAAGCCGATAAGCTCCTCAATCTCATGCGGAGGAAAAGAGTTCAGATGGTTTCGATCATCGACGAATACGGGACCTTCGTAGGGATAGTGACGGTCGAGGATATACTCAGCGAAGTGTTTGGTGCCATCGGTGACGAGTTCAAAGCCGGCCAGCCTCTCCCCGAAGTCGTGGCCGACGGTCGGGTTCGTTTACCAGGCATGATGAGGCCAGATGAGGCTCAGCAATGGATCGGAGTCCTATGGAAAGGCGATTCAAACACCATCGCAGGATTAGTGACGGAAGCCTTGAAAATGCTGCCGTCGCCGGGTGATAGAGTCATGATCGGTGATCTGGAAGTCGAAGTGGAAGAAGTTGAGGAGCGTGTAGTCCGTACCGTTCTCGTCAAGCTTAGCTCCGTTCTCGATAAGAATGAGGGCAAGGTATGAGTGATCTCCTTCCATTCATCGTGATCGTCATACTCGTTTTGATCAACGGTCTGTTTGTTGCGGCGGAGTTTGCTTTGATAGGCACGCCCCGGACCCAAATTGATCAGGCCGCGAATCAGGGCAACGCTGTCGCCAAGGTCATTCAATCGATCCTGAAAAACCCGAATAAACAGGCGGAATACATAGCAACCGCCCAACTGGGCATCACGCTCGCGAGTCTTGGGCTCGGTATGTATGGGGAACGCAAAATTGCCGAACTCCTTTTTGCATCCTTCCAAAATTTTGGCGGCGAAGATGCCGTCCATACGGTGGCCAGTATCCTCGCTCTCGGTATTTTGACTTTTCTTCATATCGTTTTGGGCGAAATGGTCCCTAAAAGCATGGCCCTGCAAAAACCCCAGGAGACATCGCTTTGGATCACGCCCATCGTCGTCCTCGTGCAAAAGTGCGTGTTCCCCCTTATCATCGCTCTGAATAAGCTCGGCAATGGCTTTCTAAAGCTCATTGGCGTCACGTCGGGCGGCGTTCACAAAGCGTCGGCTCACACGGCGGAAGAGTTGGAGTTTGTGTTCAAAGAAAGCCAGGAAGGTGGGCAGCTGCGCAAAAAAACCCGCGAAATCCTGCAGGATTTGCTCTATTTCGGCCATCTTAATGCAGGCGAAGTCATGGTGCCGCGTATCAAAATAATCGGCATCCCGATCAAGGCAAACAATGACGAAGTCAAAGCCATCATCTCAAAATCAAAACATACGCGTTACCCACTCTACGACGGAAGTTTTGATAATATCGTCGGAACTGTACACACCAAAGATTTCTTGAGAGCTCAGCTCAAAGGCGAAGTCGGCACGATTTCGGACCTTATCCGTCCCGTGCCTTACGTTCCTGAGGCCGCAAGCCTTGAACAGGTCCTCAAAATCATGCGCAAACATAATGCTCACATGGTCGTCGTGATCGATGAGTTCGGAGGAACAGCCGGTCTGCTCTCCATCGAAGATCTGTTTGAAGAGGTAGTTGGCGAAATAGGTGAGGGCGGGGGCGAATCCCCTGACATCCAAAAGGACAAAAACAGCGGTGTATTTCGGGTTACGGGTATGGTCCGTATCGAAGACCTGGGCGTTCGTCTGCACCAGGATATGGAACACGAGGATGTGGATACGGTAAACGGCCTGATCATGACTTTACTCGGCCGTCTCCCTAAACTTGGCGATGGAGTTGTCTACAAAGGCTATCGCTTTGAAGTGATCGAAATCGACGGTCACGGCGTTGGGTACTGCAATGTATCGGCTGTCGATCCTCTCGAGCTTGAAAAAGATAAGGACAAGGACAAAGCTTCAAGGTAAAAGCCCCAGGATCTCGGTATTGATCGTATTCATCTGATCATAACTGAGCACAGGCGCATTTGCTTTATCGTCAGGACATGTACAGTCTCCTTTATTCGCGAAATAATAAAGCACTGGGTTTTTACGCGGCAGGCCCATCCACACCGAAGGTCTTGCTCCGTCGCATACCGCTGCGCTGCATGCGGATAGAGTTTTCACGGATACTACCTTCAATTGTTCCGATAAATCGCCTTTTTGCGCCGCTGTAAGCGTAGTTTCTTTGACCAGCTCGTATGCGTTTGATTTTGCCGAGATCGTGTATTTTCTCAGTGTACTAGCGGGTAGCTCCAGATCGTAGCGGTTCCCCGATACAAAGCTTCCGGACGCAGAATAGAACATGATGACGTCATTTTTTGTAAAGTCCACGACCGAACCCCCGGCGTTGGTAGTACTGCTTTTGCCGCACGCCGTGAGGACGCCGATAAAGAGGAGTCCGCTTGTTAGTGATTTAAGGGCAAGGTGAAAGGTCCGCATCGTGAATCCTTAGCTGATTATCGTCGATTAAGATTGTAATGGAGCTTTCATTATAAGACCTTAGGGACTTTTTACCCCTAAGAAAGCTTGGCTTTTATACAAGCTCTTGATTTTGCTTGCCTAATCTTTACCTGAACAAAAAGAATCAATCTTTTCTGCCAGATGCCGAACAATGAGAAATAGTTACCCTCTTATTTTTCAGTGTTTGGAGTTTGTGATGAAGCGCACTTTTGTGTCGGCGGTTCTACTTTCCAGCACAGGTTATTGTTTTCTTTTGACGAGCTGCAAACCATCAACTCCCGACCAATCGGAGTTGATGGCGAACGCCGTAGCGACAACCAAAGCCGAAAACATCGTTGATCCGACTGCGGCCACGATTGAACGGTTTAACTTTGCGGAATACATCAAAACCCATAAAATCGGCAGCAGCAACTTCGCTAACAACGTCGCCGCTGGCAACAAATACGTGTTTTTCACATCTAATGAAGTAGCGATTCCAAGCGCTGAGAAGGCCAAAGAAACCGCTGTCAGCCCTAACAAAGCTGAAATCAAAAAGGCCGCCTATCGGTTTGAGACCAACCTCCTTATTTCGACCTCGCACAGTAATAGTGAGGTCTCGGCGAACTGGTGGGCCGACGCGTATCTGCGTAACATTCACCTTGGGCCGGCTGCCGCTCGTACCTTGGACATTGGCGCATCGGGTAAAGAAACGAACGGCAGATTGCCAACCGTAAAAACCTGGGTAAAAGCCTTCAACCAGGACATAGTTCCTGCCGTTGATATGACAAACCAACAGAAATTCTCCAAAAAACTTCCGCTCGTTAATCTTAATGTCGAGCACACGGTGTTAGGGATACCTAAGCTTCTGGGAGTCGAAACAGGTGTGCGGTTTACGGCCGAACTCCAGCTGAATTCAGAAGTAGCCTACGGAGCCCTGAATGCTTTGGTCCTCAACTTCAGCCCGAAGGTGATCGTCACGGCTGGTCTTGATGGAGGTGTGAAAGCCCTTGTATTTGCGTCTGCTAAAGGGATTGGTACTATCACCGTACTTGATACAACCTTTGCGAGCAGTGCGTCGATCGGCGGCAATTCGCAGAAGGGGTGGGGATTCGGCAATGTGACTTTTGATGGGCAACCCTTTAAAGCACTCGCCGGAACGATAGAAATCGTCGCCAAACTCGGTCCACAACGCCAGGGTCTTGAAGCTGCTTTTTGGGATGTCATCGCCGATCTTTATAAAGAAACCAAGCTGCCTCAAATCTATATAGGCTGGGATTGGAAATATACGGTTTGGAGCTCCCCGCCCTTGGTCAACGTGGTATTTCCAGCGTTTTATAGCAAGGGGTTTACGTATGGAACAGAACCGAACGGAGGGTGTGCGGAGACGTTGCTAAATGCGGTTGCGGCGGGGGCTGCGAAAGAGGAGGCCAAGGACCTCGGCGCTCTTAAAAGTGTTGGTGAAAGCTCGCGGGCGAACTTCAAGCTGCTTTTAGCCAAGGTCAAAAGCAAGTTTAAGGTCACCAGCGCCAAACCCTGTCTTACTCCTTAACATCGTCTGGAGCGCTGAGTTTTTTCAGGGTATCTTCAAGATAGAGCTTAACGTTGGGAAAGGTACTGGCCGAGGCTAAAAACTTGATAGAATCGACAGCCGTTTGCGGGTCGTTTTTGTAGGCCTGGATCAAGACATCCGCTGCAAGGCTTTGTACGTCCTCATCATCGGTTTTCACAAATTCCGTCGCGATTTTCATCGTTTCGCCAGCGTTGAGAGTTCTCAATGCAAGGGCTTTCAGACCGTTTTGATTCACGGTCGTACTTTTTTCATTCTCAAGACTTTTGATCAGAAGTGTATTGACTTCATCGTTTGGCAAATTTCGCAGGGCGTACAGAGCAGCTGCTTTCTCATTAACATCGTCACTCGTGATTTTGTCTCGAATTGCTTCCAAATAGTCAGCATTGCCGTGATTGCCCATCGCTCTCAAGATATTGATGCGGCGGTTTTCGGAATTATCGCCCTTGTTACCTTGCTCGTCCTCATCATCGCCCTTCGTTCGGCCTGCTTTTTTAAGGTCACGAATAAGACTTTGAGCGATATCACTCATCGGCTGTCCTAATTTGCTGCTGATAGAACCAACTGCTAAAAAAGCACTTCCTGATATCTCATCATCCTGGCTGGCTTCAGCCGCCGCTAGCAAAACGCGCGCATTTTCGGGTTTTGGGTTTGCATGGAGATTAAGGGCCATCATCGCCTGTGACTTGCAAAACGAATCGGGACACGATTGGGTCGCAAGATCGGCTAGGGCATCCGCTATAGTCGGATCACCACTCGCTGCCAGGGCTCCAAATAGAACGGTCTCCTTGCGCTGCGATCCCTCATCTCGCTGGTTGATCGCGAGGATTTTGGTGATGACCTTGCTGGCCAGTTTGGGATCAGCACGAAGGTCCTGCCGAAGTGTCCCGAAGATATCCGAGACACCAGCTCCGTCTGATTTTTCCGATATCGTGTCGAGCTTGGTGAGGGCTGTTTCGATTGAGACGGCTTCACCTTTATCCGTTTGTAGGTTTGGGCCATTGGCATCAAGAATGCGCTCAAGGTCAGCTTTTGGGAGCGTTTTTGTATCGATGGTCAGACGCTGAGGTGATTTGAGGAGAGCATCCTTGAGACTTATATCGATGACATGTTCGATCGAATCCTGATGGCTTTCGCTTGTGAGATGAAACGTAAGCGTGCCTTTTACGGAAAGCAAACGCCCATCTTTGCTGAGATCGTAATGAAGAGCATTGGCTTTGGGATCGACTTTCACACGGGAATCGAGTGAGTTGACCCAAATCCGAGTCAGCTCGTCGGTTTTGTCGCCCGGAGCAAAATCGTAGCGAACGTTGTAGCTGCCGAGATCGTCGCGTTCATTGCGAAAAAACGTTTGAAATGTGGGAGGAGATTTGGGTCCGACAGTCATTTTATCGAGAAAACTGACTTCAAGACCTAAGAGCTTAGATGGGAATGAATCTCCGATATAGGAGCTAAGACGTTCGCCAGATCTGACCGTAACGGCAGGTTTGCCGAGCATTTCTGTAGAAATGGCTCCCGCATCGTTAATCCCGGCCATAGAGAATTTCTCGATGCTGCTCCATACCGTTACAAGCTCTGTCTCGGATTGGAGATACTGCAAAGCCGTTCCACTCAGGTCCATAATGAGCTCGGATTTACCATCGGATCGATGTGTCGTCTGCCATGTCACGGCATATTGGGCTTCGTGCTGAGGCGGAATTGATTTCAGCCCGAAGACCTCGGGATAGTAGGCGTAAAGCACGTAGGCACTGCCAAAGGCGGAGAGTAGGACTAGGGGTCCGATGAGCTTTTTCATAGGTCCTTTTTCGTGCCTGATACTTTTTAGGAATTGCTGGCAAACGAGATACAGTACACACCGGCTTCTTTAACGTTGGAGAGCGGACCGTCAGCCGTGTGGCTTAACGATAGTGCCATGCGCTGTGAAATACCGCCAATCAATTGAAAATCATTTGTCCAGGCATTCTCAAAGTAACGACCACCATGCGACTTGATACCTTCGATCAAGCCATTGTTCGAAGCCGTGACGAGTTCGTCACGCGTCGGAAGCTTCCACCCGTTTGAGCAAACCGAAGCGTTCACATCATCGGCAAGCGTGACTTTATCCATGGGGATCGACCAACGTTTTTTTGAAGCCGTATCTTCCCATTCATAGTATCGAAAAGGCGAACGCGCTGTATAGTTCGTTGCTGTGCTGCCCGGCGATACATTTCGCCATCTTCCCTTGCTGCATTTCACGAAATGGTCAACAGGAGCGATATACGCTGCTACGTTCTGGCTAGAATCATTACATTCGGGAAGTTCGAGCCGGTCTGCGACTGTGGTCGTGATAGTGACCACCGCCTTGCCTCCCTTGCCGTTTAGGTCTTTGGCGGGAAAGCGGTCTTCACAAGCTGCGGTCAGAAAATTCATGCCGATTGCGAGGGTAATTACGAAGGATTTCATGATGGGCCTCTGTTCCGTTATGGACGTCGGACACAGATTCACGGCAGAAGCCTGATTGCTCCGTTGCTCTCTTGAAGGTGTCCGGGGTAGATCGAATTATGCTTGGGTGATGAGTCCATTGTAGGCCACTCGGAAGGAGGCGTAAAGCTTCGGGGAAGCCTCTTTTTTAGCTGCGTAATAACGCGGCGCAAGGCCTAAGAGCTAAGGGTGGAATGTCTGAACCATATGTGGGATTTTTTGTGGGGAAAGTATTTTGAAAATAAAGGCTAAAAGATCTTGGATGGGTGACCAGTTAAACGAGAACGCGCAAAAAAAGGGCTGCAAAATATGCAGCCCTCGTATCATTACTTCGAGTGTGGTGCTTTTGCATGAGCGTCCAACTCAGACGCTTCGATAAAGCCGCTGCTGTCTTTGTCGAGAGCTTTGAATTTTGGATCGTTTGCATCTGCGAAGCCAGCTTCAGTTGGAGACAGTTTGCCGTCGCCGTCTTTGTCATTACCAGCGATCGAAAGGGCAGCAGCTTTTTCTGCTTTAGGATGAGCAGCGCCTTTCGCCATAGCAACACCTTGAGCCAAAAGAACTGTCATAGATGCGATAACAAGTGCTTTCATAATGTCTCCGATTTTTTTGATTCAACGAGTTGGTTATCAACCCGATTGCAAAGTTAGACGTAAGGCAGTCGAAAAAGGTTTGGAATTTTTTCGCAGGACATGCGAAATATTATTTTACCTGTGATTTCATAGGCTTAAAATATTGAAAAGATTTATAATTGAAAATGAACCTTCAGAGCTCACATCACGTCTAACTTTATGATGATCGAGAGGGAGAATCTATGAAGTTGCTCGGAGTCATAAGTCTGGTTTCAATGCTTGCGGTTACCCCCCTCTATGCGAAGCAGAGTTCTGAACCGGTTGAAATTACAAAGGTTTTTGAAAAGCTGAACCTTTCTGCCGAACAGAAACAGCAAATGAAGTTGATGCGCGAGGAGATGCAGAGGAACGTCGAGAAGAACAAGGTGGCTGTCGCAGAGGCTCAGGCCAAACTTGACAGTGTGCTTGATGGAGAGAGTAGTGATGAGACAATTCGTACGGCACATGCCGAGCTGGTTAAGCAAAGAAACGAATTGGAAAGCCAACAGCTAGAGCATATGCTCAAAGTTAGGGCTCTATTAACTCCCGAGCAGCGGAAAACCTTCAGTTCACTCAGGCCAAGGGGTAAGAATGGGAACGAAAGTCGCGGATTGGCCCCAAATCATAAATGATAGGAGCAACCATGATTTTTCGGTCCTCTACAATCAGCACGTAGGGACAGTGCGTCGTATTTTAGCGCGCATGGTCACTTCAAATGATTTAGACGATCTTGTTCAGGACGTGTTTGTGCGTGTTTATCGATTCCAGGATAGTTTTCGCGAAGAAGCGGATATGAAAACCTGGATCCATAGGATATGCGTCAACACGGTTCAAGATCATTACCGGAAGAAACGATGGACGGGGCTCCTGAGTTTTGGTACCGAAAATGAGCCGGAACCAGTGGCTCGCGATAACCATGCTGAAGACCTCCAGAATCAAAACTTCGTAGAACAGGCCCTCCATAAGCTCAGCGTTAAAGAACGCATCGTGGTTGTCTTATTCTACTTGGAAGATAGTACGATCGAAGAAATCAGTGACGCTCTGAAGCTCCCAGAAGGGACTATTAAGTCCCGCCTTCACAGTGCCCGAATCAAACTGCAAAGTTTCATGAAAAAGGAAGGGGTAGACGTATGAGCGATCAAAAATTGAAGGATTTTCTCAAGCACGGCGCTCCTCCCGTTCCTGAAGCTTCGCCTTATGAATATCAACATATTATGCGCCGTATCCGCCATCAGGAAGAAGCCACATCCAAACGTCCCTGGCAGCTTTGGACGGTCTTCGGTTTGAGTGCCGCTATTTTAAGTGTAGTTCTGACATTCTCGTGGCAGGATGAACGGAACGTTGAAGAGGACCTCTATAAAGATCTCAACAATGCTGAGTTCGTTCAGGCGCATCAAAGTGCTGCCTACGAAGATTGGCTTTCTCTGGCCGAATACTCGTCGCCCGAAGCTTCGGTCGAGTAATTTCAGACGCCATGCCTTTTTCCTATCAAAGAAGAATGATGTTTATCGCTCTTCTTTTTTTCAATTGAGATAATCCTTAAGCTGCTCGCTTAAAAACTCTACAAAACGCTTGATACGAATCGGGATTTCCTTTTGCTGAGGCATAAGGATTTGAATGGGGCCTCCATTGGTTTGCCACTCGGGCAAGATTGAGATGAGACTTCCCGTCTTTATGAAATCACGAGCCAGATACGGCGGCAGCGCTGTAAACCCGACGTCTGCCAACGCCATTTCCCTGAGGATAAAGAAGTTATTAGTCGAAAAAATAGGGTTCAGGGACAGCTTGAGTGTTGTGTTGTCTTTACGGATCTTCACGCCGAGAGACCGCGACGAGTGAGAACTAAAGGCCAGAAAGGGGAGACGATGAAGACTCTCGAAATTATCCATGCTGCCGTGTTTTTGGATAAAACTTGGGCTCGCTACAAAGGACAAACCAACGCTACCAAGCTTTTTCTGTATCATTGTACTATCGCGAATCTTTCCGACCCGGACCACCAAATCGAAGGAATCGCGAACAAGATCAACGATCATACTACCGACGTGCAGATCAATCCGGATTTTGGGGTGCATATGAAGGAATTCGCGGCTGATCTGACCCATGAGCGAGATTCCTATGTCGTCAGGTACGGATAGGCGAATCGATCCGCTGAGTTCCTCAGAGCCCGTCCGGACCTGATCGAGAGTGTTACGTAATTGATTAAGGAGCGGAGCGGCTTGAACGAAGAGGTCGTTGCCGGCTGCCGTTAATTGAAACTGTCGCGTCGTCCGGTAAATCAGCTGAATTCCCAAGTCTTTTTCGAGAGCGGCTATCTGGCGGCTTATACGTGATTTTGGTTGACTCAGATTGAGAGCGGCCTTTGAGAAACTGCCAGATTGGACAACTTCCTTGAAAATCCTCAATCTATTCAGGTCTATATCGGAGTACATCCAGCCTCGCATTGTTGCTTATTTTGCAACATTGATTACCGATTCTGTCTACTTATGGAACATACAAGAAATGACCATAATTACGATGATATTTTCACTCTCAAGGAGTTCATCAGATGTTCAGCCACAAATCCCTACTTTCGAGCGCCGCCGGTCTCTTGCTTGCCACTTCAGTTTTTGCCGCCGCCCCCAAAAAGTACGAAGCTGCGACTTACCAAATTGACCCTTCGCACAGCAAAGTCGGCTTTGAAATTCCTCATTTGGTTATTTCCAGCGTCGAAGGCCGTTTTAATAAGTTTGATGGCACCTTGGTTCTAAACGATGCTTTTGAAAAGTCGACTTTTAAAGCAAACGTTGATGTGGTCTCGGTTGATACCGGCGAGAAAAAACGCGATGAGCATTTGGCCTCGCCTGATTTTTTCGATGCCAAGAAGTTTCCGGCGATGACCTTCGAAAGCACTGAAGTTAAAGGGTCTCCCGAAGATTTCAAATTGACTGGCAACCTGACGATTCACGGTGTAACCAAAAAAGTAACGTTTGATTCCAAATATCTTGGCACTGTTGCCGATGGTTACGGAAACCAAAAAGTGGCTTTCCACGGCAAAGCTAAAATTAATCGCAAAGATTTTGGTTTGGTATGGTCCAAAGCTGTAGAAGCGGGTCCAGTTGTTGGTGACGAAGTTGACCTCAACCTGAGCATCCAGGCTGCTAAACCAGGCAAAAAATAATCTCTTTTCCGATCGACTCAAAGGCGTCATCCCCGTAATCTAGGGGGGATGACGCTTTTTTTAATTGGAATGGCCGAGCGCTAATTCGGTTTTTTCTGTAAGCGCCGCAAAGCAAAGCTTCAGTTTTTCTTCGAACGCCGGATTGATCACTTCATCTTTCATAATCATCTCCATCGAATCTACATGCCGAATCTTGCATATGGCCGCAAAACTGTTTTGGAGCAGCTCGCCCTCAAACGTGTCGGTGAGGATAGGGTAATCGATGCCAGCATTCGGCTCTAAATTGATATGAAACGTCGCCTGTTGATGATTCGGTTCGAACGTTGCCTGTTTGAAATGAACGCGATAACCAGGCGCGCAGTCATCGAGGCCACAGGAGCGTTCGAGGATTTGCTGAAGACTATTTGAGCGCGGCGGCATTCGCTCGCCCCCTACGGGAGAGGCCGCCAGTAAAGGCTTAGCCGTCGAAGCCAAGGTGATTGCAAAACAAAAAACCGTTGTTGAATGAAGACGCATTGGAGTCCTTTTCGATTGGTACGAAGACTCATTCTTCGCTTTCGACCTAGCTACGTGAAGTCACAAAGGGATGCCATGGACATAAACTGAATCAATTTGTACGCTGACATAACCCTTTTATACTAAGGTGTCATGGGCTTTATTGAAAATAAATACTCCGACTTTAAAAGGGCGTATTATTAATATTTACCTTTTAATATGAATCCCTCCGCAAATTTTCATGACAAGTGCTTCGGCTGCGCTTATGCTTCGAACACTTAAATTTAGGAGTGGTACACATGAAAAAAATCGCACTTAGTCTAGCTGGTCTTGTTCTCGTTTCTGGCCTCGCACGCGCTGGCGAAGTTCAAGATACTCAATCCGCCCAAGCAGAGCCAAGCGTTGAAACTCAAGCTGTTCAAGACGAGCAGCCGAATCAAGTGATCCAGTCTGACCTCAACGAGCAAACCGCTCTCGATCTTGAAGCCGCAGCGCTCGTCCAAGTTTCTGAGCATGCTGATGGTATCGAAGCCCGTTCGATTTTTGATATCGGGAGCCACTTTGCTTGGATCAAAAAAGTGAAAGACCAAGTCGAGAATGCAAAACAAACACTCCTCGCAAGCTACGATACCAACGGAAACGGTCGTATCGATCCAGGTCCTGAATTTAAGGCGTTTGTTGTTGGTATCAAAGCCCTGGCTTTGGTTCTCGGCGATACCAATGGTAATGGCCGCATCGATGCAACCGACATCGTAGTGCTTACTCAGGGCGCAGAAACGAAAGTTCAGGATTCGCTCATGGCGAAAATTTGCCCAACGATTGAAGCAAAAGCATCTGCTGCTGGCTTTTTCCTCAAGTTTCACCCAGTTCTGAAGAAATCCAACGAGATCTGCGTAGCACACGATGCCTACGTTGCCTCGCACTAATTGCAGCTGATTTGATTGCTTGATGAAGAGGAGAACAGAGATGTTCTCCTTTTTTATTGGCAAGGTTCATTGAGACTGTTGAGAACATGAACGGCGACAAAAGCACCTTGCGTCACCGCGCCTTGAATGAGATACCCCCCCGTCGGTGCCTCCCAATCGATCATTTCCCCAACTGCATAAATGCCCGCGAGCTTTTTAAACTGAAGGTCCTCGTCAAAGTTGTTCCAGCTTAGACCGCCTCGGGACGAGATGCTTTCGCTTAAGGGCCTTGGCGACTCTAGATCGAGGGGAAAGTGCTTGATGCCTTCTGCAAACGCCTGCAGATCCATTTTCCAGCTCTGAGGGGCCATGTGAAAAAGAAGGGCCAAGGCAGCGGGATTGAGGCCAAGATATTTTTGAGCTCTTCGCATGAGCGAGAGGTTTTCTCGGGGAGCCGTCAGACGACTTATTACCTGAGTTAGCGTCAGGTCCGGTTTGAGGTCGAGCCAAGCCGGCCCGGGCTCTCCGAGAGTGTAAACGGGAGTGCCTTCGATGCCATAACTCGTTACGATCAAATCGCCTTTACGTGATCCCTTTGCGTTGCTGAATACCACATTTTTGAGGGGCAGACCGTCTGCCTCTTTCAGAAATCCGTCTTTCCAGACGATGTGAAAACCCGCATTTGCGGGCGAAAATTCGGTGAACTCAAGATCTTTTTCCTGAAGGACGAGGGGCCACCTTAAAGGGGTTTCCTTGGGTTCGTAACTCCCGCCCCCCAAAGCTAATATTACGCGATCCGCGTTGGTGTTAAGGCCTGAAGCGAAATCAAGCGACCACTGGCCGTTTTCCAAAGGATTAAAACCTGTGAGTTCGTGATGGAAGGCAAAACGCACGCCTTTTTCTTCAAGCCTTTTTTTCCAGGCCCGAACAAGTTTTGCGGCATGCATGGTCTCAACGAAATACCGACCGCTGGTCCCCAAAAATGTCTTCTGGTCGAGATCAGTCTCTAAAAATCTGATCCAATCCTCAGGGGAGAACATTTTGAGCGCCGCTGACCAATGCGAAGGCGGGCCCGAGTACTGCTGCGCAAATTGAGACAAATCTGCGGAATTTGTAACATTGAGCCCGGAACTCCCGGCAACAAATAATTTCCAGGCCGGACCTGCTCGTTTTTCGAAGACGGTCAAGGTGAGTTTACGTGATGAGCTAGCGAGGCGATCCACAGCCATCAATGCTGCCGGGCCGCTACCTATCAAGGCAATATGGGGAAGTGTGAACGTCACGTTGTTGAGCAGCCATGGTTTTGCAAACGAAGAGTTAACGAGCGTAACCTAGCAGGCGGAAGGGGAGGGTGCAAGTCCCGGGTTCAGGACGAGCCCCTCGAGAGTGAGCAGCGGCTTATTTATAGAATGCTGCGAATGTTGCTTTGTCCGCGGAGCCGAGCACGCCTGCTTGCGGCATTGTGCCCGCTGCCACACGATCACGTGCCACGGTGTCGAGTTTCATTTGAGCTTCGGTAATAGTTGCGTAATTCGGAGTTTGAGTCCCGGCATGACAGCCGGAAATTGCGCAATTTGAAGCCACAAGGGTTTGCATGGATGTATTGGTCCATTTTGTGCTTGTAGCGGCCGCTGCGGGTGCGGGCGAAGACGATGAGCTGGATCCGCATGAAATGAGCAGAAAAAGGGCTGAGACGCTAACGAAGGTTTTGATAGTGGTTTTCATGAAAGTTGAAACTCCGGTTCATAGGTCTGACGTTTGCAATTTAAGGACTTGAACTATTATAGGACCAATGCAAAAAATTGGTCAATCGCACATAAATTCCCGTATTTTTGTTGACACTCAGAGCTTTTTTTTTTCTTTCGGCTCAGGTAGGCTCTGAAGCAAATAACCACTTTTTGTTCGCCCTTATCGCTCGACTACACATTTTGAGGTCACTATGAAGAATCGTAGAATTCTGATCATGGCGTGCAGTGGATTCGTGTTTGCTGTGATCCTGGGGGCTTATCTTGTCAAGCGTAGGGTCCGGCCGAGTTGTTGGACTTCGGGTGACCAGCCTCTCACCTATGCCGTTGAGATGAAGGAATCTGAGGTGAAGGACGGTCCTGGCAAAGAATCAAAAACAAGCCGCCTGACGGGAAAAATTCAGTTTCTTCCCGCTGCGGCGCCCTCACTTCTTGATAGTTCAACTGCTCTTGAAGGCCGTTTTTTTCCCTCCCAGTATCAGTATGGAGACGATCTCTATAAGGAGTTCCGCGATTTTACCTATTCCTTTCAAGTTGAAATTGATGATCGATGTCATGTGAAGTCCATAGACTTCGACGGGCGCGAGACCTTTTCAGCCAGACGAACGTTGCAAAGACTGGTGCGCGTCCTGGCTTTGGGACGGCAAGGCGAGTACATTGATTTCCTTGGCGAATCTCAGATGCAAAAGAATATTTCTGAGCAGGATTCGGCTGCGCTCTCCTATACGCGTGTCTCGATTCTAAGACCAATAAAGGCGTCTAATCTCGATGAATCCGTTAAACTCAACTCTATCCTTTCTTCGCACTTTGAATACCAGGGTCCGCTCAGATCGCTCTGGTATCCCAAATGCACTGTATCTGAACGCCTCCTTTTATCCGTTGGTTCCAAAAATGAAACGAAGGTCTTGGATTATTTTATCGAACTTGTTCAGCTGAAGGAGGACCTTCAGCCTTTTAAAGCCTCGGTTATCGCTAAGCCTTATCGCGTAAGAAAATCTTTGGCAGAGGATCTGAGGGGGCGTGACAGGCCTTCTCTTTATGACGTCTTAAAGCCTAACCCGCCGTCCCTGAGCCTCGATCAGGCAATCGAAGCTTTCCGGCATGATCAAGCCAGGCGAAATGAGGCAAAAGCCGAACTTATCGAGTATTTGCGCTCGCATCCGGAAGCCATGGTCAAAGTCAGATCACTCATCGAAGAACGGACCTTTACGGATGAACAATTAATTCATATTCTTTTTGTCCTCGCCAAAGTCGGAAGCGCCGAGGCGCAGGAGGCAATCGCAAGTCTGATCAGCAACGAAAATCTTGATGCCGGCACCCGACTCCGCAGTATTTTTGCGGCGGGTGAGTTAAGAATTCCCGGAGCCGAGGTCATTAACTCTGTACGTAACACCTATCAAAGCCTCATCAACGGTGCAGCAAAGATGGATGAAATGACGTCCAGCGCGCTTCTCAGCAGCGGCCTCCTGGCCAGCAACCTTCACGATATCATGCCGGAAGAAGAAGGGCGGCTGCTTGCTGACATTCGTAGTATCTACAAGGTGACTGAGAGTCCGGAGATTAAGGCGAATACGCTTGATGCGATGGGCAATACCGCCAATGAAGAGTTTGCACAGGAAATCCGAGATAGTTCTCATTCGCCGTCTGAGCTCGAGCGGAAGGCGGCCTATGACGCCTTAGCGCGCGTGCCGCTTGAGGGACGAGAAGTGATTCTGGTGCAGGCCGTTAGGAGTGATGTGAATACCAAAGCTCGCTTTGCAGCTTATCAATCTTTGAAAACGATAGGGATCGACAAACAAGCCGTCACGACCGTGAAAACTGCGATTTCCCATGAGCCCGATGGGATGAACCGAATCGCGGGGATGGAAGTCTTGGGGCGAGCCCTTGCCTTTCATGACGACGCAAAAACCGCTCTCCTTGATCTGATTGCAAAAGAAAACGACCCGGCTGTTTTACAAGCAGCGGGTCGTTACGTAAGCGCCTATGATATTTTGAAGGCAAAACACAAGCCTTAATGATCCGTGGCACAGGATCCGATCGATCCTTCGTTACACACAGTTCCATCAATCCAAATGGCTCCGCTTAACTGGGCTCCGGTCCAGTCGACCGAGTTTTCGAATCTTGCGTCCTTAAGATTCGCTTTGCGGAGGTCGGAATTTGTAAAATAAGTGGCCCCGTGGAAAATTGCCCCTGCGAAAGTAGCAGAGCCGAGCTTTGCACTTTTGAACTGTGTCTGCCCTTGGAAATCGGTTGCACTTAGATTGGCGTTTTGAGCGTTTGACCCGTTGAAAGAACTGTTTTCGAATTGCGCATTTGTTAGGTTCGCTCCTGCCAGACAATTGGCTTCTAATGTGGCAGCAGTCGAAAAGATACTGTGGGAGAAATTAGAAAGCCGAGCATCGGTGTTATTCATACGGAAGTTTGTAAAACGACCTGAGGACAGGTTTGAGCCTATCATTTCACTGCCATCGATTTTGATATTCGTCCAATGAGCTTGAACCATAGTGTTCGAGGAAAGGCAGGACGAGGCGATGGAATAGGAGGTCCACTGGCATTGATCGACTGTCGTTGAACTCATCTGAGCACCCACGATCGAAGCGCGAATGGAACCTGCTTTTTGGAGAGGGCTGGTCAGCATGGGATGAGTGCAGATAGGGGGCTGCGCGGTGCTGCAACTGTCCAGGGCCGACTTACTGTTCGAAGGATAATAAGCCTGAGTCGTAGGGCTCGACTGTGTGGGGTCTTGAGCTGTTGCGGGGATATTGGGGAGCGGATTTTGAGTAGGATTTTGAATAGGAGTTTGTGTTACGACAGGCGTAACAGGAAGTACGGGCGTCAGTGTTTCCATGATAGGACTCGAGGACGGCACGACAGGACCTTTTGGGGTAGGATGTGCGGTCGCTTTGCCAGATGGTGATCCCTGGCCCGTAAAACTCACGGATTTGCACGCAGTAAAGCCTGTGATTGAGACGAAAGTGAAGGCTAGGAAGTGGCTTATCTTGGTCGTCAACATAGGGATAGTCTCGCTATACGCATACAGGCTCATCGAAAAAGATATACGCTCTTGATGAGACTATCATTTCGAGAGTTGAGAGTGAGACTATTTTTTGATCCATCAGTGAGTCTGGAACTGCGGGTGATTCATCACAGCTTCACAATCGACAGTATCGATGGGTCCTGTGCTATAAGCAGGTCCTCTCAAGGGGGCCGAACTGTGCGAGACGCGAACGCGCTGGAGAAACTTGTCTTGGAGCGGAGCTTTTAGGGCGTCCAGTGAGTTGGAAGCGACGCTCGTCTCTTCCTTTTCCCCGATCGATGTTCCAACGCCCACAAAAAACCCAGCTAAAAGCCAGGTGACGCGGACATAAGTTGCCCGCGTATAATTGGTGAGAATGAGCGTTTTTGTGTCACCGACGCGCGTCCTGAGATTGCGGAAATGATCGAGGTTCCACATATCGACGTTGCCGCGCGGCGAATAGGGATCGTAGAAGATCGAGTCGGGCGTGGGAATGTTGGGGTTTAACATCTCATCACGAAAATCGCCGACATGGAGAAACCAGCGAATATGCGGCGTAAGCTGCAGGACATGTTCGGTCATGAGACGAGTGGCGGCTTCGTGATAGGGCGCAAGGTAATCCAGGGCGTCCAGATGTTCGAGCGCAAAACGCAGAGCGCCTAACGAGCGATCGAAGCTGTGTATCTCTATCGGAGACGACAGGTCTTTGAGCGCATCAATTGCAGCAACCACATTGGCAGCTGCGCCGAGACCTACATCCCAAAGCACGAAGGTTTGCTCGGGTACAACGCGTTCGGCGAAACGGTGCTGTGCAACATGCAGAATATTGGCTTCGGCAATGGGGCCGATGCCAGGGTGGAAAGTCTCGTTATTCTCGATCAATCTGAGGCTTTTTATTCCTGATTTCAGGTCAACGATCTCAAATTGAGACTCTAACATGTGCAGTCCTTGTAACAATTTGTTACGTTTTTAGGGATTAAGACTTAAGTCATTGAAAGTTAAGAGGCTATTGCTATTTTCACCCTCTTTCCCCTGAATGGCTCGTTATAATATTCATCTAAACCTCATAAGGAAAGAGGTTAATATGTAAGGCTCGAGTCACCCTACCTATGGATTAATCATGAACCTGATCGACATTTCTATTCGGCGCCCCGTGTTTGCCTGGGTCCTCATGTTCGCATTGATTGTTTTTGGTGCGATTAGTCTCAATAAGATGGGTATCAGCGGTTTGCCGGATGTTGACTTTCCGGTTCTCAATATTTCGATAATGTACCAGGGAGCTGCGCCCGAGGTTGTCGAGGCCGAACTTCTCGATCCACTGGAGCAGAGCCTTCTCAATATTGAAGGCATCAAAGAAATGCGATCCTCGGCCCGGCAAGGCACAGGGAACATCAATCTCGAGTTTGATATCACCCGCAACGTCGATGTCGCTTTGCAGGAAGTTCAGTCGGCGATCAGTCAGGTGCGACTGCCCATCGGTATCGATCCGCCGATTATTCGAAAACAAAACCCGGACTCTGACCCCATCCTAATCGTTTCCTTCTATGGCGATACTCCCGTCAAAAATATTTTGGGGTGGATGGATATCTACCTGCTCGATCAACTTCGTTTTCTACCCGGGGTTGGGGAGGTTTCGATTGCAGGTTTCAGCGATCGAAACCTGCGTATCTGGATCGATCCGGCAAAACTTGACAAGTACTATCTGACTATCGATGACGTTGTGAAGGCCATGAACTCTCAGCATATCGAGAGTGCTGCAGGACAGTTTAATTATGGGCCGCGGGAATTGCGTCTGCGATGGCTGGGTGAAGCCGATTCCGTCCAAAAGATTGAGAACATTCAGATCCTGCAGCGCGGCGGGCAGATGGTTTATGCCAAACCTATTTATATTAAAGATGTGGCGCGGGTCGAAGACGGTTTGAGTGATATTCGCCGTATCGGTCGGGTTGATGGCAAAGAAGCGATTGGTATCTCGATCAAAAAACAGCGCGGCACCAATGAAGTCGCGGTTGCGGAGTCGATAAGGAAAAAGCTTGATCAGATCAAAGAGACTTTCCCAAAAAGCTATAATTATAGGGTCAGTATCGACTTTACACGCTCGACCTCGGCCACTGTGCATCTGACGATGGAGAAGCTGGTAGTCGCATCGCTTATCACGATTGTGATCTGCTTTTTATTCCTCGGGAGTTTTCAGGCGGCCTTCAACATACTTTTTTCTTTGCCGACCTCCATCGTCGGGACGGCGACGATACTCTACTTCTCAAAGTTCACGCTCAATCTATTCACACTCCTGGCTTTGACTCTCGCCATCTCAATCGTCGTGGACGATGCCATCATGCTTCTCGAAAACATCATGCGGCATTATCGAATGGGGAAAGGTTCAAAGCGAGCGGCATCGGATGGATCCAAAGAAGTTTTACCGGCTGCTATCGCGGCCACGGCGGCAGTTGTTGCGGTGTTTCTACCGGTCGTGTTCATGGATGGAATCATCGGCAAATTTTTCCTTCAATTCGGTATCACGCTCTGTTCCGCCGTTCTCCTCTCTTTGCTTGAAGCCGTGACGATCACGCCTATGCGAGCCGCCGCCTTTTTAAGCAACGAACCCAAGGTGACTCCTCTCGAGCAGAAGCTGGATCACATCTTTGAAAAGATCGCCGACTTCTATCGCTTTGTTTTGAATGGAATGCTGCGCTGGCGATGGGTTGTTATTATCGTGTCCCTCGCTCTCTTTGCCGTCTCTTTGCTGTTGGTCGGTAAAGTGCGGCAGGAATTTGTTCCACCTCAGGACCAGGACATTATTTTATTAAATGGCGAACTTACGCCCGGTGCGTCTTTGCAGGCGACGGATGATGCCTCTAAAAAATTGGAGGCTTTGCTGAAAGCCAACAAAAACGTCGAAGGATTTTTCGTCTCCGTCGGCGGTGGTCCCGGGGCGTCCTCAGTCAACCAGATATTCATGCCGATCACGCTGATCCCGCGGGATAGCCGAGCCCAGACCCACGTTCAGATCATGCAGGACCTAAGGAAAAAGTTTGCGCCCTTTAAAGAGATGAAAGTCACCATGCGTGATATTTCGTCTCGAGGTTTGGCAACAGGTCGACAGAATCCTATTGCCTTCAACATCCGGGGTCCCGACCTCAAGGTCCTAGATCAGAAATCCCAGGAGATTATCAAACGCCTTAAGGATGAGGGTCTCGGGATCGATTTGGATAGTGACTACAGGGTGGGGATTCCCGAACTCATCATGAGGCCCAATCGCAAGGCAATGGCTGAAAAAGGCGTCTCAGTCGAAGCCATCGGACAGATTTTATCAGCTGGCATCGGAAGTCTGAGAGCCGGACGATATACAGCCAATGGCCGTCGTTACGATATTCGCTTTAAAATCAACGATGATTTTATCAAAGTACCGGCGGATTTTAAAAAGCTCTACGTTCGAAACAACGCTGCGCTTCTTGTTCCCATTAGCGATCTCGTCGAGATGGGTGAGGAGGGCGCAATTCAGGCGATCAGCCGGGTCAATCGTCAAAGGGCGATATCGGTCTACGGAAACCTTGCCCAAGGCAAATCGCAAACCGCTGTTCTGGATCGCGCCAAGGCCATCGCCGCAGAAGTCCTACCGGTTGGTTATAGCTTTTCCCTTGAGGGAGCCTCGGCGGGCTTTTCAACCGCGTTTGCCAGCCTTTATTCGGCCATGATGATCGGTGTTCTTATCGCCTACCTGATCCTTGCTGTTCAGTTTGATTCCTTCGTGCATCCTATACCTGTTCTCATTGCGCTCCCATTCAGCGCTACCGGGGCTTTGATCGCCCTTTGGGCCTTTGATGCCTCCCTCAACCTTTTCAGCTTCATCGGTCTCATCGTGCTTATGGGGATCTCGAAAAAGAACTCGATCATGCTCGTGGAGTTCACGAACCAGGTTCGGAAAGGAAGTAAAAAGTCGGTTCGCGAATCCTTGCTGGAAGCGTGCCCGGTTCGCCTTCGGCCCATTGCGATGACCTCGGTCGCGACTGTTGCAGCGGCTCTTCCTCTGGTCATCGGGAACGGAATTGGGGCCGAAACGCGACTGCCACTTGGTCTTTCTATTATCGGCGGAACGATCGTGTCCACGTTGCTTACTTTGTTTGTAGTCCCTGCGCTTTATGAAGTGCTAAGCTTCTTCGAGCGAGGCGTGTGGCGGGAAGGGGCAGATGCACGGGATGAGACAGCCTGGTCCGATCGTCGGGAAGGTGGCAGCTCTCAAACGAAAGCAGCAAGTGAACTGACGACCTTATGAACTCTTCTTACCATAACCTTTCTGTTTGGTGGCAAAACAGGGTGTCGATCGTTTCGAGATTGAGAATTTCGGAACGATCGAATTCGTTAACGTATTGAAATTTATTGGGCTAATTCGGTGATTCACGTTTAGGTTAAAGTTTGCTTCGAGTCCTTCCGAGAAAGAACCGACGCTTTTTTCGATTTCGTCGGAGTTCTCATGAAAACTTGGCACTACATATTCGCACTTCTGCTGACCTTTCAGGTCGTCGGCTGCAAAAACGCATCCTTCGAAAGTATCGATAAAAGCAAATCCAATCTGATCAACTCGGGAGATGGCGCCGCCAAACCTGACGTGATACCGGCTGATGACGCGGTGAAACCGACGCTTTTTGCGTCTGTTCCCATAGCCGAAATCCTCGTCGGATCCAAAACAACTCAGGCGACCGCGAAGCTCGGCGACGGGACGCTCAATCCGCCTGTGACCTGGTCGGTAACCCAAGCCGCTGGGAAAGAGCCGGGCACGATCAGTTCGACCGGTGTTTATACGAGCCCGGCAAAAGGCGAAGAGAAATATACTGTGTCGATCACCGCAACCTTAAAAGCGGACCCGACCATCTCGGCTGCCGTTCCCCTGATCGTAGTGCCTCCCGCGATGAAGCCTCTCGAGCTCACCGTAGTGCTTCCAGTCCCCGAACTGAAAGTAGGCGGCAAAACCCTCACCGCTACCTCTATTCTTAACGACGGCACCATTAACCCGCCTGTGAGATGGTCGGTTGCAGGCCCTGTTGGAAAGGATGTCGGGACCATCGACCCAGCGACGGGTGTCTATAAAAGCCCCGTTACGGGTAACGATCAATTTGCCGTTATTATTTCGGCAACCTTGCTTGCCAACGAAACAATCAAAGGATCGGCCCCGCTCAATATAGTTCCGCTGACAGCGGCTGATTTGATAGTGACCGTCCCATCACCGGAGATCAAAATTGGTTCGCACGATATTCAGGCAACCGCAACTTTGAAAGATGGAACGAAAAACCCGCCGGTTTATTGGTCGGTCATGACCGATATGGGCCGCATGCCTGGGACTATCGCAGCGACAGGTATCTACACGAGTCCCGCGTCAGGAACCGAAAAGTATCCTGTCATCATCACAGCCACACTTCAGTCGAACCCAGCGGTCAAGGCCTCGGTTTCTCTGAATCTGATTCCTGACGACATGATTTTTGCACGCTGCTCAAAAGCGAACGTTATTTTCCCGATCATTTCGCTCGTATATTCTTTGCCTCCAACCACCACGGTTTTGCCGAAAGATTGGAGCAAAGCAAATTATGTGACGACCGTATGTATGGATCAGTACGACGTTCCTGAGCGCGAATTCACCACAGGCTTCCCCGATGTGCCCAATCTCTTTGAATGGTTCGGTATGCACACAACAACCAGCATCCTTGTGCCGAAAGATGGCGAATATACAATTCGTTTGATTTCCGACGACGGTGCTAACCTTTGGATCAATGGTACTTTGATGATCGATAACGACGGAATGCACCAAACCACGTCGCATGACGTCAAAGTCAATCTCAAGGCCGGTCTGGTGCCGATCAACCTCGATTATTTCCAAGGCCCTCGTTACAAAATTGCGCTCGTCCTCCAATGGGCGACGCCTGATAATCCGAACTTCTTGCCGGTCCCCAAAGTGAATTTCAAATAATCCAAAGATTTACCGTGAAAAACCTCTCGCTGCTTAAAAAGCACGAGAGGTTTTTTTAGGCTTTCCATCGCTGCCTATAGAGGAGCTTGCGAAACCCACGCGGTAAAATCGTACCCGCGCATGCAAAGCCGACAAAAAAGCCAAAAAATAATCCCGCCGGTAAAGTCATATCATCTTTCGAAGACCATGAGAGGTAGTAGAGAGCCGCGCCCCCGACTGCGCCGGAAAGTATAAGGCTTCGAAAGAACCGTACCCATGTCGCTTTGATTGCTGCTTCGACTTGCTCTTGTGTAAAAGTCATGGCTCCTCCTCGTAAGTGTGACGGTAGCCAGTCGAAATTTCCTTGTCAACGGCAGCCCAGGTAAATTGCTTTATGGCTTAGCGACAGAATCGTCAGGAGTGCGGTTCGGGATTCTCATTTTCTGACAAAAAATTCAATTTTAGATAGAGGATAAGTATTCAAAGGTTAGGCGGAAGGAGCGTGGAAATAAACTCTGAAACGCTTATTGCGTAAGATTTTCATTCGATTTTCATCCAACCCGGGCTAGACTGTATTTAGCTTCTTTTAGGAATAAGCCATACCAAATTACAAACGTCCATAAATTGAGAGTTTACCCTCTTTGACTACGACATCTTGGAAAATTGACGGAACTAAGCCATACAAAAGTATGGCTATCTCGTTCGATTCGTGGTTGAATGCGGAGGTAGATGATTGGGCGTTCAAAACGGTCTGCCACCATTCAAAAGAAGCAGCGCATATACATAGAACCATCGGTTGAGACTCAGTCCACGATCGATGTTGAGAGCAGCACATGGACGATAACCATCAGGAGCCGCGATTTATGAAGAGTAATGTTATCGATCTCACACCGCGTATTAAAGACAGCCTTTACGATTATCTCACAGGAGTGGGTTTTCGTAGGAAACGGGGGGCTTTGACTTTACGGCAGAAGTTAGAGCGAAAAACTTTGAAACGTAAAGCGAAGATATTGCCATTTCGTGTTGCGCGGGCGCCGCTTGAAAAAGGCAAAGCTCAGAATTTGCCTAAAGTGACAGTCGCTTTGGACTAATCTTAGAATTCAGAGTTGTATCTTAAGAGTTGATTAAAGTCGTTTCGGGAGCTGAGGATCGTCGATCCCCAGCTCCTTTTTTGTGCTTATACGGCTTCGAGTATTGCCGTAACGCCCAGCCACCTGCAGTGCAGATGGAGATGGAGATTAAGCCACGCGAACCCGGTTTCTGTGAAAGAAGTTTGGCGAGTGTTCCTGTAATGCGGGCGCCGGTAGCAGCAAATGGATGGCCCATTGCCATGCTGCTTCCCACAACGTTGATTTTCTCCACTGGAATAGCGCCTAAAGGCTTGGCTCGTTTTAAAACCCTGGCGCTGTAATCAGCGGACTCCCATGCCCTTAGGTGACACAAGACCTAAGCGGCGAAAGCCTCGTGAAGTTCAAAAAAATCAAAGGCCGCCGTAGACCACTCCGTTCACAACGATATAACCGGATTTATGCGAACTGGTCGATTTATGGACCCAGTGGAGAATTGCGTTGTCTGGAGAACCATGTTTGCCGGCATTCAGCGACGTGATGTAGTCACCGCAAGCTTCAAGAGTCTGGCCCACTGTGAGGGGAGGAAGAGCACCGAAGGATTCGTTGTAAATGACTTCAATCGCGTCTTCAGGCGTTGCACCGATTTGAACTGAAATATGATTGTGGCCCGTTGCATCTGGAAAAATTCTGGAGATAGGGCCTTGGATATGAGCGCGTCCGGCATAACCGTTGGAGGTTGAATCCTCCCACGTCTCGACCTGGGCATCATTGATGGCAAGTGGGTTGCCTCTGGTGTCAAGACAGGCGGGTGCAGATGAGGTGTTAGGGTCAGACGGAAGCGGCTGAGGGACTGAGGGATCGGATGGCGCGGGTGTTGCCCCAGCCCCGGGTTGATTGGGTGATGAATGATGGCGGGCAAAAGCAAAGGAACTTTGCAAACCGACACAGAGAACGCAGACAAAACCTTGTTTCCAAAGACGCATTGGTGACTCCTGGTGTAATCTTCTCATCTTCGCCGCAATGACGGCTAAATTCTGTGAATTTTCATCAGTATCCGCTCACAACAATGTCACGTAAACGGTCTATCGTTGTTGCTACGAGGGTTCTAGCGCACCTCAAATTAATCTTGGATGAATGGCCAGTTTAGGGAAATTGCTGA
Source organism: Oligoflexus sp. (assembly GCA_014378195.1). GTDB lineage: Bacteria > Bdellovibrionota_B > Oligoflexia > Oligoflexales > Oligoflexaceae > Oligoflexus. The sequence continues at coordinate 84,133 of JACMOC010000003.1, forward strand.
GGAAACAAAATTGCGTGACTTTCAGAAAAACTTTCTGATTCGCGTAGTTATTTCGCCATAATCAAAAATTTACGTACGCTGAGTTCGCTTTGATTTCCTTGGTGTTTTTCCATGTAACGCACGCTCCGTATGCGATGCGCTGACTCTGTGCAGAGACAGAATTGCACTTTTTTTACTTTTTAAATCATTCATTAGAAAATTTTCCGCTGAGCGGACACGGTACTCCCATTAGATCGAGTAAACTTAAAACGACCTGTTCCATTCATTTGTCGATCATTAAGGACGAAGCCATGAATTCGCTGAATCGCCGGACTCTGCTTGCTCTCTTTTCGGGAACTGCTTTGGCTACGGGTTGTCGATCGATTTGGGGCGACAGCCACCTTTCCGGAGATGTCGACCAGGACCCGACGCCTGTTATTCGACATCGCTGGGAACCTGGCAAAGATGCTGATTATAAAAAGAAGTTCATTCAAGCTGTGACTTTACTGAAAGCAAATGATACCCGGCAACGCCCGGCAGGCGATCCTCAATTCAATTTGAGCTGGAACAAAATTTTAAAAATTCATCAAATGTCGTGTCAGCATAAAAACTGGTTTTTGTTGCCTTATCATAGGCTTTATTTACTTTATTTCGAATCGGCATGCCAAGTGGTGCTTGATGATCCGACCTTTGGTATTCCTTACTGGGATTGGACGTTGGACCTTGAACTGCCTAACGAATTTTACGATGCCCCTGCTTTGCAAATGGTCCGTTCTCTTGAGAAAGGCGCCCGTTTGAACGAAGCTGAGGTGGGTCGACAAAACATCGACAAGATGCTTTCAATCGTGGATTTTGAGCACTTTCATTCGTTTCCTCCTCTCACGATAGATAGTCTGCCGACTCAGGTCGAAGAGGGAGATTTTGAAAGGACCCCCCACGATAGCGTTCATAACGGTGTAGGCGGAAAAATGAGCAATCCGTCTGACTCGCCAGTGGATCCAATATTTTGGTTGCACCACAGCAATATCGATAGACTGTGGGGAATGTGGCTGTCCAAGCACCTTGATTCGGTTATTCCCTACCTAACGCTCAGTGTGGACGAACGATTGCACTTAGCGCCCGGTGCAAAGGCTTGGGGCGAGACGGCGGTCGGCCTCGACATAAACCTTCAGCATCCAACACCCTTGGTCGATGTGCCGGGCATTCCCGATCTTCCTCAATTCAAATACAGCCTGGCTCCCGTGATAAACAGAAGCTCGAGCAATCGCTCTGCACGGACGGAAGTTTTAGTAAAAGACCTTATAGCGTCTGACAAACTTCCCTATTTGTACGATACAGACGGTGGTTTGAATGGGGGAACAGTGAATGCAATCGCAATCGCCTCCGCTCAGCAAGGAGCCAATGTTCGTAAACCTCGCATTCGAGCCATTCTATCTGGCGTGCCGAAAATTTCGACGACCTTGGTGACATCGACTGTTTCGATCGATGACGTTCAGAAAAAAAGCCTACATGAACGCATGGCCAGACCAAACGAAAACAGCGCATCGATTTATTACACTCAGCTTTCAATTCCTTTGGACGAAACCATCCGGCAGAACGTTCGACTTTATTTCTTTATTGCGGCACCCGACAAAATCGGACCCTTGGTACAAAACATTTCGGATAAGTCTCATTTAGCCCCAGAATTTGTCGGTGTTTTAAGCTTTTTTCCAACAAATCCAGCTCATCAACACGGACATGGGGATCCCCAAAAAACATCTGGTTCGATTGATATAACAGCCTGGCTCGCGCTTTACCTCTCAAGGACAGTTGGCAAGGAGCTCACACTCCTTGCCGCTGCGGTGAACATTAAGGATGGATTTAAGCCTGTTCCACTCTTTGCAATCAACGATAAGGCGGAACTCAACATCAATCTTTCTCTCTCAGACCCTTTATAACGAGGAATTTTAACTCAATCGTTTTTCTTGGCTTCCTCCAGCACTTTATCCAAAAACTGCGCAACATATTGGGAGAACCACGTCTCACCGTCAACGACTTTGGTATCTATTCCAAGTTGCCCGGAAAGGACAGTGAGAGCGCGCTCTAAGTTTCCGATCGACTGGGTTTCGAAGGAGGGCCAGACTTTTTGCCATTCTGCAGCTGATTTGTGCATATATATAGTCTCCATAAAAAAATGACTTAACAGTCGGACTAAGGGATACGAATCGCCAAAAAGGTGCTACCATTTTTCAGATCTTATTGTTCAATCGTTATCGGAGCTCCTATGCAATCGAAGATGGCAAGCCGTTTGCTCGGTTTGGGCATGTGCCTTGTGATGGTCACGGCATGTGGCAAAAAAAGTTCGTCTAAATCACCTGATGCAGGGGATACTTCCCAAATCAAGCTTACCGGGACACTCGCACTCTCTGGGACGTCGACAGCCCTGACGCTCACAAATACGGCGTTAACGGATCTAAGCGTTTACTGCGTGTCGCTTTCTGTTCCGCCAGTTGCTGGCACAGGCAGCATCGCTGCCACCGGTGCTTTCTCTGTTACTCTCGATACCGCAGGCGTATCGGTTGGTTGCTTCATCCTCGATGCAACCAAAGCTGTCTTGGGTACCATGGTATTCAAAGACCCTGCTAAATCCGACTTGAACGGCAACGCGAAAAGCAGCGACCGTTTCGCTCTTGAAGGCGGTGAGTCTCAACTTGGAGCGATTACCCTAAACCTCTCAACGGGTAAAGCAGAAGTCGATATATCAAAAATCGTCGCAAAGACTAAAAATACTACGACCGCCCTTGCAGAGGCCTATGATTTTACAGGCAATTATGTATTTCAAGACTCGGGCGTAGCCGCTCCTAAAGGTTATGCAAATCTCTGTACTGACGCTCAGCAGCATACGGACCACAATTCGTGTAACGGTCCTTCCCTCAACATGCCAATCTACATCAAACGTATCAAAGGCGTTGTTCCCGGAACTGCCACACCTGCTTTTGCTGTATCGTTCTGGGCCTCCAAAGCTCTTGACGTCCTCTGCGGCAACAAACTCGGCGTGACATTTGACGAAGCCATCAAGCATGGCATCGATCTTACATCGTCTGGTGTTGGAAGCGGTGACTTTACATGGACTGCGGGCCTCGCTGATGGTTGGAAAGATACAGCCAATGCACGCGCTCGTAACTCACTCCTCAAACAAGAAAATGTTGCGAGCTTTAAAGGTTTTCCAGGAACAAAACAATATTTCAAACAATATCGTACATTCACCTGTACACCTGGCCAACCTTGCAGCGATGGTGCGGTAACGGTTGTCTCTGGATTCCAATTCAACGCCAATACAGATGAATCGGGCTGCCGTACAGCAGCTGGCAAAAGTATCCAAATGAACGACTGGTCGAACATGAGTTGCACCAACACTCCTCTCACCGGCGACTCGGCTGGTTTGACGAAAAATTCGTGCACGAAAACGGTCGATAACGTTGCAGTAACATGTGTGAACGTCGGCGGAACTTTCCTCGCTAATGGCACGCCCGTAGCAAACGCCGTTACTCGTTTTCCTGAAGACTTCATCGTGTTGGCTCAAGGCGCTTACTGTGACAACAACCACAATAATCAGTTTGATGGCAATGAGTGGCCTAACTTTGATCAAAGAGGTACACCGAGCTGCAACGCCGGCGTAACAGCTACCCAAGGTCAGCTCTGCTCAACTATTGATGCTACAACGACTGGAGGCCAACTGGCTCAACTTCGTTGCTATGCCGACAACAAAGGTGGAGGCGGAGACAAATTCGACACTTGTGCGCGCGAAGTTCGTACCAACTGGAGCGCAACCACCGCTGCTGAATTCGTATCGGGCAAAAGCCAGCCTAAAGGTCAGTTTATCTTTGAGAAGCTTGACTACGATTCGGCAACTTCGGCATCGGTTCGCGGCGAAGATCATGACTACCGCGGTATCCAAGTCGGCGACAACTTCACTGACTGCGAAGTCGTGAGCGTCTTCTCCTTCTCGATGAAAAAACTCGACACCAGCGCCGACCTCTACGGTGAAATGGTTCGGACTGAGACAAACGTCTCACCAAAACCAGCCTGTGTCGCCGCTTTCCCGGGTTCTGCCCCAACGAAATATATGTTCAAACTGAAAAAACAAGCGGATTAAGTTCCACATAAGTCTCGGTGGAAGAAGGGAGACGGGGAAACCCGTCTCCCTTCGACGTTCTTAGGTCTGGAGTTTTTAAGCTAAGCTCGTTAAAATTGATCCGAACGAGCCGTCCCCCTACTCAGGAGCATGACCATGGATGAGAATAAAGGACCTGGCGCCGATGATGATGCTTATCTCGCGTCGTTCGAGTCATCAAATCGCAAACGAAAAATACTCGTTATTGTCATCGGTATCGTAGTCGCGCTTGTCGCCGCGGGCGCCTTTTACGCGACTATAGGCTCCATGGGAAGTATGAGCGAAGACGTAAATGGTGCGTTTGGCGACGGCAAAACTCCAGCGGAAGGAACACCCGATTCGGCATCCCCGGCGAATTCTTCAGCGACTCCAGATAATAACGAACCTGTACCTGCGACACAAAACAACCCTGCTTCAACTCCAGAAGCACAGGATAAAACGCCTCCTGCCCCTTAAGCCGACAGAACTCTTAAGATGAGCTCCACAACTCGCATGTGTGGGGCTTTTTTATTGCGCCATAATGGCTTATTTAGGATTGAAACCTGACAAACTTTACGCTTTTATAATGCGCGGAATTGCCTTGCCATGATCATAAATAAATCCAAGAATGTGGATTGGGAACGATCGGGCATAAAGGCGAAATGGATTGGTAAAGGGAACAGAAAAAAAAGAAGGTTCGCATGGCAAACCTCGCAAAAAAATGACACTCGGCGTCAGGGAATTTGCCATGCCCACACTTCGCACGGGCAGTCTTGGATCCACGAACTTTTCCGCTCTGCCAATAGATTTAGGAAACGAAATCCATGAGGTGATTCAGAACCGTCTTGAGCTCCTCGGAAATTATCAAGCCGAATATCCATTACGCACTGTCCTTGAAGGTGCACTTTACGAACTCAAGATTCGAGGCCGTTGCGATGGATATTTCTTGGGAACTCAGCCGATACTTGAAGAAATCAAATCAAGTTTCGGCATAGCGGCGCTTAAGGAAGCTTTGCATATACAGGCCGACCATCCTTATATTTTGCAGACCAAGATGTACGGCTACCTCTATTATCTGAAAACTACCGTGATACCCGTACTTCGGCTGCGTTTGGTTGATACCCGTAGTCTCGACGAATCCATACTCGATATTCCTTTTGATCCTTTGGTTTTTGAAGTTTGGGTCAAACAGCGCGTCGCTCAAATCGAAGCGTCCCTTGAACAATACAGAACTCTGATGAAGGCGCGGAAAGGTCTTTCAGGGCGACTCTATTTTCCTTTTGCGACGCCACGGCTCCGGCAGAAGGAACTTGTCGAGAGTGTGCGGTCTTGTCTCGAGCAGGGAAAAAATCTTCTGCTTCAAGCCCCAACTGGTCTCGGAAAAACGGCCGGTGTGTTATTCCCGGCTTTGCAACACGGCTTGAGCCAAGGACGACCTGTTGTCTATATAGCCCCAAAAAACAGCCAGTTTACGGCCGCTGTTGATCTCGCGAGCATGTTTCAGAAAAGCCGTATTGGCCTCAAGGTGCTTGTGCTTACGTCCAAAGCGAAGGCGTGTCGCCAGGAAGAGGTGTTGTGTCAGGCCTCAAGCTGCGTTTATGCCAAGGACTATTATGACAAGGTGGATGGCCTTAATCTCGTCGGGCGCGATACCAAAAAGCACCTTTGGGATTATCAATACTTTCGAAAGCTCAGCGAGGCATTTGAAGTTTGCCCTTATGAGTTGGGGATGGAGAGAATACGCGAAGCTGATTTGATTATCTGCGATTACAATTATATCTTCTCACCAAGGGCGAACTTTTTTGATCGCTATCTGGATCCTATCCTACCGATGAAAAAACCGATCCTCGTTATCGATGAAGCGCATAATCTCTACGAACGTGTGATCGATAATTATTCTCCTGAAATCAAGCTGTCAGCACTCAAAGCGTTTTTAGTACAAGCGGCGACAGGCGCCGACAAGCGTTTTGCGAGTCTGGTTACAAAAGCCATCCAGCTCATGGAAACCTTGAATCCGAAGATGGCCCAGGCAAAAGTCGAACTGTCGAAGGAGGACGTTAAGGAGCTTCTCGACCAAAGCCTCGCTCTCATGACGTCGCGATGGGGCGAGAGCGGGTTGCCAGGTGCTGACGAGCCTCTTTTTCAATTTTTCACCCTCTGGTTTGACCTTAGTGAAATGCTCTCGTCATCCCGGGAGACGGTCCCTCTCATTTATAAGCGCGAGAACGGGGATGAAACGTTAAAAGCGCAGTGCATCGATCCCGCTGATCTCATTGCACCCATCTACCTCATGTTTGAGAGCGTCATCGCCTTTTCGGCGACTCTCAAGCCTTTCGAATTTTATCGACCCGTCAGCGGTTTCACTCCTGATACGGAGGCTATTGAATTTGAATCACCATTCCCTCGCGAGCATAAAAAGATCATGATCATCCCTCAGGTTGAAACCAACTATCGCGAGAGGAACCGGCACTACGAGAGGATCGCGACCATTATCAATCGCATTGCTGCGATTAAAGAAGGGGCCTACTTGATCTTTTTCTCTAGCTATCAGTTTTTAAAGTCGGTCCAGGAAATCCTGGCGGTGCCGGAGGAATGGAGTGTCTTTGCCCAGAGCGCGGCGATGGGCGAGGCGCAGATTCGCTTCGTTCGTGATGTGTTGAGATCCAAGGGGACGCGGCTGATCTTAGCCGTTCAAGGCGGATCGCTTTCCGAAGGTATAGATTTTAAAGGCGAGGGAATTGCTGGGGTTTTCATAGTGGGGCCGGCAGTACCGACGGCCAGTTTTGAGCGACGTTTGATGCAGGAGCATTACGAAAAACGCTATGGAAATGGACGGGCCTTTGCCTATATTTATCCTTCCATGACCAAATCAGTCCAGGCAGCTGGACGAATCGTCCGTGATGAAACAGAGCGAGGTGTCATTGTTTTGATGGATCCACGCTTTTTGGAAAAGGGTTTTCAAGAGGCAATGCCGCGTGATTGGTATGCTTCGTCTGCACGTGAACTTGTTCCGAAGCAGATTTTAGCGGAGGTCGTAGAATTTTGGCGAACCGATGAGGCCGGAAGCGAGAAAGGATTCGGACGTGAAGGTCATCTATAAGAGTGCGCTGTTCCGTCTCCCTCTTCTTCGCAATTATGCCGCGATCGTTATCGGCCGTTGGTGCTACGTAAAAGATGACAGGGCCAGCGAGGTTTTGATTCGTCACGAACTGATTCATCAGGAGCAGATGGATAGGCACGGCATCGCGATGTTTTACCTGATCTATCTAAAAGACTACCTTTACCATTTCATAAAACTTCGAAATCACGATCAAGCCTATCAGGCCATTCCGTTCGAACGGGAGGCGTTTGAACGCGAAACCGAGTGAGAATGCTCTTTTTCATAAAGCAAGAGAAAACGATCAGAAAATTCGTCCGTCGGAGCCCTTCCCCAATCTTCGTTTGCAGCAAACCCTATAAATATACTCATTTCCTCCGAGCTCCTTAAGGGGCCTCAAATAATTTTGCCAAATCGAAAGCACGTCTTGAAGAGAAATGCAAGATGCAGGAAATTTAAGACTCATGTAGTTAATTTCATTCAGCCCGAAGCATAATTGTATCTAACTGTAATTACTAATTAAAATGAGTCTAAAACTTCGGCATGAATCCTGCTTTATACCTCTCGTGCAACGATAGTTTTTAAAGACTCAAAGTTAATTATTATATTTTGGCGCATCTGAGAGTCGCTAGAAATTGAATCCATAAGAGGGTGTTTGTATGAACCGCAAAATTTTTGAACAAATCATTTCTAAAATTCCTCATCTAACAGCTGACGGTCTTATGGATATCAGCGATGCTACCTTCCAAATGAAGCGTCGCGATTTTGTTCGTAGCACTTTGCCTCTCGGCCAAACGATTGCGGCCATTGAATTTCTCTCGACGATCGGTAAGTCAGGCCGTTTCTCACGCTGGCAGCGCACGAACTGCACACCAAGCAATCTCAAAGATATTATTGAATGGGCCGTTGGCAAGCCTGTATCCGAAGGCGCTATCATTGTGGCTAGTATTTATCTTGGATTCACCATGGGTGTACAGGACGGTACGAAAGCCTACTTCAATTTCCTTGTACCTCAGATGGAATTTGAATTGGCGCGTTTTGCCAACGTCCAGCAGGTTCGTATGGTCGTAGGCCAGTAATCCCCTTTTGAAAATACCCTTAGAACTCATCAGACTATATATACAAGCCTTAATTTTAAGAGTTAGCTCTTAGAATTAAGGCATTTTTACTATAGTCTCCTTTAGTAATCGCACGGGCCAATGCATTTGTGCATCAGTGTGATCAAAGGGGAAAGTCTATGACTGACGATAAGAATGTCCTTTTTCCACTGAATATCCTTGTAGCAGAGGATGCTAGCGATATTCGAATGCTGTTTCACAGACTTCTCAAGCGCTACGGCGCTACCGTTGTGGAAGCAACGGATGGGGCTGACGCTCTCAACAAGAATCTTGCCTCAGTTGACATAGTTCTTATGGATCTTGAAATGCCGGTTCTCGATGGTTATGCGGCTGCACCCCAAATGAGGGCCGCCGGCTATCAAGGGCCGATTGTAGCCTTAACCGGGCACTCCGTAGCGGATGCAAAATCTGACCGTCGAAAGTTCAACTTTGATGGGTACCTTCAAAAGCCAGTCTCAAGCGAAAATTTAGTAAACATGATCCGTTTGCACTGTCCGCAAAAAGGAGATTGAAGGAGTTCGTCGGCATGAGCACAGAATTTATAAAAGCTTATGCGGAAAAGCTTGCCTACTCTATCGATGACATCAAGAACTGCAAGAACGAACCACTTGCGAATTGTGGCGCGATTCAAAGTGCTGGGTTTTTTCTCTCATATCATGCCGTTGATGGAGTCATACTTTCGATAAGCGAAAATCTTCTTGGACTTCTGGGACTGGATGCGACCACAACCCTCGGTGCTTCGGTGAACGGTTTGTTCACGTTAATCGATGGCACACGATTCGATGGCAGATGTTCGAGTGAGGCTCTCGATAAACCTTTCCCAATCCTGTCCGCTTTGGACAGAACGGGTCAGACCTTGGCTTTTGATACTCATTTTCATAGTGATGGGAATCAGATTGGAATCGATCTCGAACTTTCGCCGCCTCCCTCCCGACGCTCCATTCACAAGCACCTTCATTCCTTGATCAGCAGACTCGAACGCAGCGATGCGCAGGAGAGCGATTGTCATTTCGTCTGTGAATCCATAAAAGAAATCTCTGGATTTGATCGCGTCATGGCGTACCGATTCCAGGAGAACTGGGATGGGGAAGTCGTTGCCGAAGCACGCGCAGCCCATTTAACCAATTTTTTGAACCTTAGGTACCCGGCTCATGATATTCCCGAACAGGCGCGACGTTTATATATGAAAACCGACTTTCGCATGATCGTCGACACTCATGCGGTGCCGGTCCCTGTCATAACGCGACGTGGATTTCTGCGAACCGAGGTCTGTTTAGGTCTCAGTGGTTTGCGTGCCTCATCGCCCATACACATTACTTACCTACACAATATGGGCGTCCAATCGTCATTTTCCATCCCTATCAAGGTTCACAATCGTCTGTGGGGTCTTATAAGCTGTCATCACACCCAGGCGCCTCTCCATATTGGGAGCGAGCAGCGCTCTGAGATGCAGCTCATGACCCGTATTTTAGCAGCGCGCATCGTTAATTCCATCGAAAAACGGCGTATTCTCACGCGCAAAAATACGCTTGAGTTCACCCAAACCTTTGTTCAGAATTTGAGTAATGGTGCTTCGCCCAAAGACTCATTTATATTCGCGAAGGATCAACTTTTCTCCCTTATCGCCTCGAGCGGCGCGTTTATTCGCGTTCAAGGTGAAGAAGTGAAGATAGGATCCTGCCCAGACGACGACGTCATCGACAAAATTATCGATATCGCCCGGCAGACTACGAGTTTTGGAGTGTGGCGATCGAATTCCCTGAAGCAGGATCTGGGACTCGACTGTTCGCCTCGCGAAGCAGCAGGTGCGCTTGTCGTGCCGTTTTCATTTGGCTTTGAAGAGGTCATGATCTGGTTCAGGCGGGAAGCTGAACAGGAGGTTGCATGGGGCGGCAAGCCTCAGGGAAAAGTCGATCCCAATGTTCGGCTGCAGCCTCGGGTTTCGTTCGAGGCCTGGGTCCAGAAGGTTTCCAATTGCTGTTTCCCTTGGACCGAAGAGAATGAAGAGACGGCTCAATTCATTTTATTTCATTTTATAAAGGGGATCTTTTCTAAAGCAGCGGCCCTGTCCCAGTCTAATAAAGAGCTCGAGCGCATGACCAGAGCTAAAGACGAATTCATCGGTATGGTATCTCACGAGCTGCGCACACCGTTGAGTGCGATCATTGGGTGGATCGATATACTCAAGGATACCGTGGGCTTCGGAAATCCAGAAGTGCAGGAAGCTATCGAGGTGATCGACCGTAATGCCAAGCTTCAGGTGACTCTCATCAATGATCTACTCGACATTTCACGCATAATTTCTGGTAAATTAAGGCTCAGCGTGAAGTCAAACGTCAAAATCAAATCTTTAGTCAGGGATATCATTGAGAGCCTGCGCCCGATGGCTTCGGCGAAAGAAATCGATTTGCAATTCCATTGTTCTTTAGAGCCTCTTTTTAGGGCCGATCCTGATCGCATCCGCCAAGTCATTTGGAATCTTTTGACGAATGCGATAAAGTTTACGCCGCATTCAGGACGTGTGTTGGTTTCGATTGAAGCAACGAGCCAAAGTTATACCCTCACAGTTTCGGATACGGGCGTAGGTCTAATCACGCAGGATCTCAAAAATATCTTTGACCGTTTTAGCCAGGTTGACGGAGGCGTGGCGTCACGTGGCGGACTTGGGCTCGGTCTGTCGATCGTGAGATCTCTCGTCGAACTCCACGGGGGAACGATTGAGGCTTTTAGCGAAGGTCTCGGCCAGGGCTCGCGTTTCACGATGACCATGCCGGTTTTTGCGGTCAGTACGGAGAGCCAATCCAGCGTTGGGACAGCAAACTCGTCTCCCCTCCCGACGATATTGGATGGACAAAGAGTATTAATCGCAGAGGATCAGCCCGATACAGCGAGTGCTTTGAAGTTTACCTTAGAGCGTATGGGGGCTGTGTGTGTCGTTTGTCATGATGGACGCAAGGCACTGATCGAGCTGATGAATTCGAGATTTGATCTGATTATTTCCGACGTAGGCATGCCGGAGATGAATGGACACGACCTCATGAAAGCGTTTCGCATCATCGAACACGCACGCGGTGGACCTATGACTCCAGCGATTGCGTTGACAGCGTACGCAACTTCAAAAGACCGAACCTTGGCTCTGGAGAGCGGGTTTCAAAGCCATATTCCAAAGCCAGTCGACAAAGGAGAGCTGGTCGCTGTTATTGAATCGCTCAAAATCGCGGTACGTTCCTGAAGTGCTAAAAATTATACCTGGCCAGGTGTAGCCTTATATGTTTTTAACTCGTCTTGAATTCTTTCGCATTCGGAAGAAATTGCGGTTTTAAGTTTTGCAACCAACGGGGGAATTGATTTCATACTCAGAAGGGCCGATTTCTCAATCGTCAGACAGATATCGCACAGTTGATCGGCTCCGACGACGGCACAGCTCGTCTTGAGTTTATGAGCATAAAAAACTATCATTTCAGCATCCAATCGGAGCGTCGCCCGGGCAAGTTCCTCGGTTTGCAAAGGCGCTTGCTCTATAAAAATGTTAACCACGTCAGTGAGTAAGGTGGCATCCTTCATTTGATCGGCAAGGATAACAAGTTCGTTTAAAGTTGTAGATCGAAATGACACGAAATGTTCCTATCGCTTCTTTCCTGACGGACGGGTCAGGGAAAGAATATCCGAAAGTCGAGTGTTATGTTACAGTTACACAATTGTACCAAGCGTGCGTAGAGGGACCAGTGAACGTAAACAGCCAGTCTTCCAATCACGGTATAATATGGATACTCGAAGATGATGAGCAAATGCGTCGAATTTTTCAAACCCTACTCTCTCCGTACAACTGCATTTTTTTCAAAACCCTCAAAGAATTTTCTTTTGAGTGGTCCAAAGCCACAAATAGGCCGACTTTACTTTTAGCTGATCTATCTCTGCCGGATGGAAGTTTTTTAAAATGGATGGAAGAGAATCAGAATTTCCATCAGAATGTGACGTGCTGCATAGTGATTTCAGGACAGCAGGATATAGGCCCGATGCGTGCGTCCCTGGATTTGGGCGCATTTGATTACATCGTGAAACCTTTTGTCCCGGCAGAAGTTCAGATCAAAGTTGAACGGATTCTTAATAACCTTCAGCTGCCGCTCATACTTGATCCTACGACCCACTCCGTTTCCTTCAATGCGACCAGCACGACACTGACGTCCAAGCAGTTTCAGATATTATCGATGCTGCACGCGTCCTATCCAGTCGGGATCACGCGTGAAGATATTCAGACTTCTGTTTGGCAAAATACCAAGGTCAACCAGAAAAATCTGACTGTTCACCTCTCGTTACTTCGCACCAAACTCAAGGACGTTGGCCTTAACATCAATCATCAGAAATCGACTTACGTACTCGAACCCTTATGAAGGATGTCGTAAACGGAAGTAAGTAGGTCGACAAGAGATTCCATCGCGATAGGTTTACTTAAAGTAAACTCCATGCCTGCCCCTTTCGATCGTACCGTATCGTGCTCCCTTATCGCCGCCGTATAAGCGACAACGATCGTGCGCGGATTCTGATCTTTAATCAATCTTGCCGCTTTATAACCATCGATTACCGGTAGCTGACAATCCATCAATACGAGATCATAGGACGAAGCGAGAGCTGATTCGACAGCCTGTCGTCCATCGATAGCAAGTTCACATGTATAACCAAGGCTGCGTAATAGCCCAAGGGTTAAGATCTGGTTAACTTTGTTATCCTCGGCGAGGAGGATCCGGAGAGGCTTTACTAAGGCAAGTCTGGCGAATTCCATAAACCTCCACCCTTTAAGTCTCAATGTTATAATTGATCTGAACCGATCGGACTTCTTTAGCCACAGGCGCCGTAATGCATAATCTTAAAAACTATACCTTCGATTTCATTGGGCATACCATTCTTATCGCCGTCCTCTATTTTTTTACCGGACGGCTTGGTTTGATTCTGTCGATCCCTCCTGGGTTCGCAACCCTCGTCTGGCCTGCATCCGGTCTTGCGCTTGGTTTTTTTTTGGCCCGTGGGAAAAAAGTTTGGCTTGGCATAGCTATCGGATCCTTCCTGGTCAACACCGTGTCCAAGGATTGGGTCTTTGCTTATTCCTGGATTGCGGTCACGATCGCACTTGGCGCCTGTATTCAAGTTTATGTTACTCAGGCTTTGCTGCGCGTATCTGGGCTCTTGCCTTTAACCTTTATCAAATCCAAAAACATCGTGATGTTTTTTGTAGTGATTTCACCGCTCTCTTGTCTGGTTAACGCCTCGCTTGGCACATCGGCGCTTTATTTCTTCGGAAAAATTGCGCAAAGCGAAGTGTTTGTGAATTGGCTGACTTGGTTTATCGGCGACACTCTTGGGGTGCTACTGTTCACGCCTCTTGTATTGCTGATACTTCAAAGAAAAGAGGATGAGTGGAAAGGGCGTTATCAATACCTCCTCCTTTCAACTACGCTTTCACTCATAGTTTTCGTGCTTCTTTTCTTTTGGGCCTCAGCACGGGAGACAGAGAAGATACAAGCGAAAAGCCATAGCGATGCCTCGGAGGTAAACCTTCTTATCGAGACTCGGCTGATCCTTTATGAACGCCTTATTCTGAGTGTAGGAGGTATTTTTGAAACTAATCGAGATTTGCGCAATGAGGAATTCCAGAACTTCATTCGCATTACGACGGCGGGACTCAATGGGTTCACTGGCATTTCATGGGTCGTACGTATAAGTGGCGATGAGATTCCAAAGTTTGAGGAGCACCTTAGGAGCGAAGGTCTTCATTATTTTCAGCTGCAGACCGTTACCGGCGAAATGGTCGAAAAACCCTTGCCTGATAAAGTCTATTACGTCCTGACCTTTTTCAGTCGCCCCGATCTCGAAACTTTTCGCGGTTTGGATCTCGGCTCGGATAGCCGCCGACTTTCGGCTTTTCGACTCGCCGAGGCTACCGGGCGGATTGCCACGATTTCGGACATTCCGTTTTTTCGCACTGCTCAGAATATGCATGGGACCTTACTTGTCCAACCGATTCACGGCTATTCTCAAGCAGCACGGGATGAACGACACAAAGCCGAAATCCATAGTTTTGTCTTGTTTGGGTTTCAGCCTGCGGAGGCTTTTGCCGATGCCCTTATACGCACAGAAGAATTGGGCCTTGATCTCGAGGTACGGAATGAATTGGGCGATCTCATCATAGACTCGGATCCGAGCGTAGCGATGGCGACGACAACGGATAGTTATCACATCGAAAAAATCATGCGCTGGAAAGTTGGTGCGTGGGATGTGAAAATCAGGGCTCGCCAAAGTTATTTTGCGAGAAACAGGTCTTGGGATACCTGGGCTATCCTCACCATAGGATTGACATTTTGCGCTGCGATTCAAGTCTTTGTCCTTATCTTGACCGGATCGAATTATGATATCAGCGTGCAAGTCAAAGAACGTACCAAAGAACTCGACGATAGTCGCAAAAATCTGGTAATTGCGCGCGATGAAGCGATCAAGGCCAACCATGCAAAAGGGGTATTTCTCGCGAATATGAGTCACGAGATTCGTACGCCTTTGAACGGGATAATCGGCATCACGAATCTTTTTGGGAAAACCAAACTCGACGAAAGACAGAAAAAACTTCATGCCGCGTTGACTGTAAGTAACCGTGGGCTGCTTTATCTAATCAACGATGTCTTAGATCTTTCCAAAATCGAAGCTGGAGCATTAACTCTGGACGAGCACGATTTTGACCCCCGCCCTCTGTTAAGCGAGGCCATTCAGACGATGGAGGCCCTTGCCGAGATAAAGGGCCTTCGTCTTATCAGTCGCGTTGCTGGGAGTTTTCCCGGCGCTTTGATCGGTGATGCCTATCGTCTGAGGCAAGTTATTCTCAATCTTCTTTCTAACGCCATTAAGTTCACAGAGCAGGGCAAAATAGAGGTGGCTTTTTCCTGCGATGAAGCAGCTTCATGCTGGTTTATTACGATAGTCGATACGGGAATAGGAATGTCAGAAAGCATCTTATCAAAGATATTTTATCCCTTTGCGCAGGGTGACGAGTCATCTATCCACGCATCGGGGGGGAGTGGGCTTGGCCTTGCGATCAGCCGTGAAATCGTTGTGATCATGGGCGGTGAGCTCGACGTTCAGTCCATTGTTGATAAAGGCAGTGTGTTTACGGTGAGTCTGCCGCTTAGGCTCGGAAATCCCGAAAACATCCTTCGGACCGATGAGACAGACTCTTTTAAATCGTTTAACATGCCGTCCCGTCTCGTGGCCCTTAAAGTGCTATTGGCTGAAGATAATGAAGTCAACAGAATAGTCGCGATCGGCTTTCTCCAGAGTCTGGATGTTGAAGCGGACGTCGTCGTCGATGGAGAAGCTGCTTTGAAAGCTGTCCAGGCGAAAAACTATGACCTGATTCTCATGGATGTTCACATGCCTATTTTGAGCGGAACAGAGGTGACGAAACGCATCCGCAAAATGCCTATTAAGCAGCCTACCATCGTTGCCATCACAGCCGATGCGACGCCTTCAGAAAAGGAGCGTTGTTTAAAAAGTGGAATGGATAGCTTTTTATCAAAACCTCTGGCCCACGATGCGCTTGAAGAGTTGCTGAAACGGGTCTACGCAGAATCATGCGAAGCTAGTTTTGATTCGGACAGCATACGCGCGAAATTCAAGGACATGGAAACAGTACTTGTCGACATTCTCGAGGCCTACTTTGAGTCTTATCCAAACAATAAAAACGAGATCGAAGCTGCCCTCAGTGCCAACGATTCATCCCTCTGTGCCTCAGTTCTCCATGGATTGCGCGGTATGATCAGTAACTTCCAGTCGATTCATATCATCGACCGGCTTTTTTCACTGGAAAACTGCTTTTTAGCAGAGGGTTGCACTCACGAAAATGCTGATAGCATACGAGACCTCCTTGTTCGTATAGATGAGGCGAATGTCACTCTCAAAACACTCCTTGAGGATCTGGATCCGAAGCGGGTCTGAATTTTGCATACGTTTATCCAGATGCCAGCCGGCTTCTCGGCAAGACTGGAGATTTTATGCAAGAACAGAGCATTGATTTTGATCGGGATGTAGGTTTGAGATCCAATCATAAAAACGATGTCGCCGCCGTCCTCGATGCATTCACGTGCGCAATACAATTAGGCGACCTAGAATGCATTGTAGCCTTCTACGCCGACCCTTTGGTAGCGTTTGATTTGATGCCGCCGCTTCAGTTTAAGGACCTGGCGAAATATAAAGACATTTCTTGGAAGCAGAGCTTTATCGATCACTTTCAATTTCCCATCACATACCAAGTCGTTGACAGGAAAATCCACGCTGAAGATAAGATTGCTTTCGCGCACGGACTACTGCGCGTGGAGGGTGTTTCCAAAAAGGGTGAGGTTATGGAAATGTGGATGCGCAATACTACATGTCTTCAAAGAATCGGAGGCCGCTGGAAAATTTCTCACGAACACAATTCCATTCCTATCGAATCAAACACGATGAAAGGCATGATCAACCTTGAGCCGGAGATTTCCTTACACTAATTAAGGGGGGCTTTTTGTTTGCGGTTGAGGATCTTCAACCGAGGGATGGTCTTTTTGGAGGCGGAGAGAAGTCGCCGGCAGTGCGGGTACCGTTAGATGTGTTGTTCGGCCTGCAACCGAACAGCGATAGGCGCCATAACTAGTCAAAACAATAAAAATGAATAAACCCGAAAGTTTCATAACACGGGTTCTATGCGAGGGTATTACCCGAAGCTCCGGTCTCTTCATCTCATCATCCTTGTCGAAGCCGGCTTACCCATCCGAGGTAAGGGCATGAACTTCTCATTTCATTATATCAAATATAATCAATTATATCAGTTTGTTGTATCCCTGGATGTGGCTGTATTTTTCCGGCCTGCTTCCATTGTACAGAACTTAGACAATTCACTTCCGATTAATTTAAAAAAGACTTAATGTCTGCAGCGTTTAATCCGATAACTCCGAATTGAGCCAGTCTTTTAAGTGGCACAGCGAAACGAAGGCGGATAATTCGAAATGGCGAAATCCAATACACTCGTATTTTTCTGCTTATTATCGATAGGCCTCATAGGCTGCGACCATGCACCCGATCGAAGCAAATACGGAGTTCGCTTAGGAGGAACACAAGCGCCGGTTCCTGGTGCTAATGGCGACAGTAGGGTTCCGGATGGAGTTCTAAAATCAACTGCGGCGTTAACGGGTCCAACGCCTCTTCGACGTTTGACAAATAACGACTATATTAATACTGTCACCGATCTGCTTGGCGATATATCGTCGCTTAATATTCAACTTGCCAAAGAATCGTCCTCTCTCGTTTATCCCTTTACCAATCACGCCACGGAGCAGTATGTACCGACTGCCTTGGCCAATCAGTATTTTGGGGCTGCAGAAACGATAGCAACGGCTACATTTAAAGATAAATCCCGCAGCGATAAAATTCTTATTTGCACTCCCGTCAGAGGCAGCGAAGAGACCTGTGCGACAAATGTCCTCACCGCGTTGGCGACGAAAGCTTTTCGTCGAGCGGCTACCCCAGAACAAATCTCGGGCTTGCTCGATATTTGGAGATCTGGATTTAAGGCGGTCGACTTCAATACAGGCGTGGAATGGGCTCTCGCGGCGGTGCTGCAATCGCCAGAGTTTCTTTATCGCATTGAAATGGGTACGGCTCAGGCCGCGCCGGGCGTTGTTGCCCTCGATTCTTGGGATATGGCCAACCGTCTCTCCTATTTGATATGGAACAGCGCTCCCGATCCTATTCTCATGGATGCTGCAAAAAACGACAAATTAAAGACCGTTGCGCAAGTTTCGGCCCAGGTGGATCGTATGCTTGCGATGCCTGCAGCGCATGACATGGTTATTCATTTCCACGATCAGTGGCTTGGGCTCGAAACCATCGAAGCCGTGCAAAAGGACCCGAAAACGTTTCCGAATTTCAATAAGACGATCGCACTTGCCATGCGCGACGAGGTAAGGAATTTTGTGGATGATGCTGTTTGGAATGGTGATTCCAAGCTGCAAACCCTACTGTCGGGTCACTACACCTATTTGAACAAAACCCTTGGCGACTATTATGGGATTAAAGGCTTAGGGGCGGATTTTACAAAAATAGGGGAAGACAAGCTAGGTGGGCGTCCTGCGTCTGGGATCCTTACGATGGCCGGTATGCTCGCAGTAAGAAGCAATGCGAATGATACTTCACCCACTAGACGTGGGGCCTTTGTGCGGTCCGCTATGTTCTGTCAGGCTATGCCCAACCCACCGGATAATGCGATTTTTACCGCGCCGGTTTCAAAACCAAACATGACCCGTCGCGAACTCATCGAAGCGCACGCGACAAATCCTACCTGTGCTGCCTGTCATAATCTTATGGATCCCCTAGGGCTTGCTTTCGAAAATATAGATGCAGCCGGTATCTATCGCGACAAGGAGGCAGGGAAAACTATTGACGTCTCTGCCGAACTTTTTTCAACGGATGTAGATGGCAAATTTGTTGGTCCCTCTGATCTTGCGAGTAAGATGAGTACAAGCAAAACAGTTGCAGACTGCGTAGCGAAGCACTGGTTTCAATTTGCCTATGGGCGTGATCCTCTTGCGCCCGATGCCAATTTTGTGAAGGAAATCAGCACGCGGCTGACGACGACGGGGACTATTTCAGCGATTAAATATCTGACCCAAACTCCGCAATTCTTCTATCGCACTGTCTCTGAAGGAGCAAAATAATGAAAAGAATTCCCTTGTCCCGACGGACGTTGCTGAAAGGTGCGGGTGGTGTTGCGATCGGTTTGCCAATGCTTGAGGCTATGGAAGGTTCGGCAGATGCTGCTGCAGCCGGGCAAAAGAAATTTATATCGTTTTTCAGCGGATGCGGTGTTACGGGCGAGACTTTTTTCCCTACTGGAACTGAAAAATCATTTACCTTGCCAGGAAGCGTCACAGCTCTTACCAAATACAAAGATAAAATGATTTTCTTTAATGGCATCACAAACGCCTCAGGGAACGACCCTCAGTACGGTGGGCATCAGGGCTCTCACGTCGGAATGATTAGCGGAAGCCCCTTTGTTTTAAGTGCCGATGTCGCTGATCCTGATCACTACGAGAAAATGCGTCCCAAGGGGATATCGCTCGATCAGAAAATTGCTCAAAAACTCCATTCACCGGGCAATAAATTTGCTTCCTTACAGCTTGGCGTCATGAATAGGCCGAGCGGCAATAATTTTGATATAGCGGCTTCCTTTACAGGTGAAAAAGGTCTCCTCTTACCCGAGCCTGATCCTCTTGCTATCTTTAAAGTGATATTCCAGGATGGCGCTACTTCAGCGACGGATACCGCGGCTGCCGATCTTGCCCATCAAAAACGCAAAAGCATCCTTGATTTTATAAAAGGCCGCTATACCGCCCTAAATGCTCGTTTAGGGGCCGATGACAAGGCTCGCATCGATCAGCATTTGACGTCCATTCGAGAGATCGAACAGCAGCTCCTCGCTGCGACGTCCGCAAGCTGTGTGGTGCCATCAAAACCAGCGTCAGGGATAACGCCGGAAAAAGACCTCGACGGTTATGCCAAGCTTCAGTTTGATCTCCTCGCCGCAGCTCTCGCGTGCGACCTAACGAATGTTGCGAGTTTGACCTGGTTTGGGACCCGCGGGGGTGACTTCAACTACAAAAACGTCATCAAAGGCGTGACCATAACGGGAGGTCATCATGGGCTTTCACACAATCAGGGTGATACACCCCAGATCACGGCTATCAACAATTATATTGCGCAAAATATAACGATTTTGATGGATTCCCTCGATAAATACAAAACGTCTACGGGTGGATCACTCTTAGATACGACCCTCATACTCTGGTGGAACGAACTTGGATTCAGTAATGCCGGGCACGAGTCGAGTCCAGCGCCCTTCGTACTTGCCGGCGGCAACGGCGGTGCGTTAAAAATGGGCCGGTTTCTCGATTACACATCGAAAAAGCAGAGTAATAATAATCTATTGTTATCGGTCTATAATGCAGTCACAGATAGTACAGAGTCCACCTTTGGTGACCCTCGTTATTGCACTGGGGTGTTACCCGGCTTTGCCTAAAAGTAGGGTCCCTCACTTAGCAAAGGCAGGCTTCCGAAGGGAAACCTGCCTTTGGTTCTAAAAGCCAATTCTTTTGGAATCTCTTTGAAATCGAATGGATATATTCACAGAATTCCAAGCAAAAATTCCCAAATAAAACATCATGATAGGAATAGAATAAGAAATTCCTCATCCTTTCCACTGCAGACGCCGATGCACGAAAGCGTGCACCGCGCGTTAACGTCTAGAACTGGGCAGTAAGATGAGCAAGATTACAAAAGAACTCTCACTGAGCCTCTTCCTTTTCCTTTTCATCTTCGGCTGCAAATCGGCGCCGTCCCGCCCAGGTAGCATGAGTGGTGGCGGTAGCGTCTTCAGCGCCGACCCAAGTCCAAAGACTGACACCAGTGATGTGATCATTGAAGCCAGTGTTACGCCTACAGCCACGGCCTTGCACCTTAAAGCGGTAATCGACGCGACAGCCTTTCCCAGACTTTCGCATCGTGAATGGGAAAATTCGGTCCGTGATCTCCTTCAACTTGCAGCTGCCCCCGGGAGTTCCGCTGATTTCACCCCTGACAGCGGTTCCACACTGTTTGCGAATGAAGCCCTTAGCCTCGACGTCTCAAGTACGCTCGTTGCAAACTATGCAACGGCGGCGATCAATATCGGCTCTAAAATAGCTCATGATAAAGTTCTTTATTCCAAACTTATACCAGCTTCAGCGCCAGCTGCAGATGGCATGCCGCGCGCAACAGTCATCGTTGGGCCACTCCTCAAGCGGGCCTATCGCAGGAAACCTACGGCCCCTGAAGTCACGGCCGCGGCCACTCTTTTTGCGAATGCGAAAACCGCTTTGAAAAGTTCGAGTGGAGATGCCGCAGGATTTTCGGCCCTTATTCCTTTTCTTCTCCAATCACCTTACTTTCTCTATCGTATCGAGCTCGGCAGTTCGCCAGCTGGCAATATTTCAACTCTCAACGCTTATGAACTGGCGTCTCGCCTCTCTTTCGCTCTGTGGGAAAGCATTCCTGATGATTCGCTCCTTGCTGCCGCTGATGATGGTTCCCTTTTGAAGGATTCCATAAAAACAGCCCAGATTCAAAGGATGATGTTGAGTCCCAAGGCAAAACCGGCCCTTGAGTATTTTAACTCGCAGATCTTTGCTGTACCGACTTTTACGACGATCCACAGATCCGATAAAAAGTGGCCGGCGACACTTGGCGATGCTATGGTAGGCGAGTCTCAAAACTTTTTTAATGACGTTGTCAATACGCAGAAGAAAGGGCTCACCGAGCTACTCACTGCGCCTTATACCTTCGTCAATGCGATTAACGCTCCTTTCTACGGTGTTACGGCGAGTGGGACCGCATTCAAGAAGGTTGAACTCGACGCCGAAAAACGTGCCGGAGTCCTTACTCAGCTCGGTTTCCTTACCGTGACATCTGATGACACAGGGTCGCTACTCTTTCACCGCGGCGGTCTTTTTGTGAAAGACATGCTCTGTGGGATAGACCTTGGTCCGCCACCCAATGTGACAGTCGATACCAAAACGGTGTATGAAACACAGCGAAAACGCGTCGAGGCTACAACCACGTCCTGCGGTGGGAGTTGTCATGCCCCACTTATCAATCCGCTGGGTACTGCATTCGAAAACTACGATCAGTTTGGTATGTGGCGAACAAAAGAAGGCACTGCGACCATCAACGCGGCATCGTCATACAGTTTTAATCCTGAACGCACCATCGACTTCACGAACGCCGTTGATTTGATGTCAGCGTTGTCGAAGAAATTTGAAATGCATCGCTGTTATGCAGTGAAAGTGGTTCAGTATCTCTATGGTCGCCGTGAAAATCTAGCGGACACGAAGCTCATCAACGAGCTCGCGCAGGCGTCGCTTGATGGCGCCGGAACACGTGATCTCTTCGTACTAGCTGCAGCGAGTGCTGAGATGACTGTAAGACCGTCAACCAAATAACAAGCCGACTGATCGGAGATCTATACCATGAAAAGACGTCAGTTTATCAAAACCGCAGCCGGTGTAACTATGTGCCTGCCGCTCCTGGAAGGTCTGATGAGTTCGCAGGAGCTCAAAGCAGCTGCTGATACACCATCGCCCTATATGATCACTTTCAAAAACAGTTGTGGCCGTGGCCAAAACTTTTGGCAAGGCAATGCGGGCGATTTAACAAAAGCGAGTATGGCCGGCACGACGTCAGAAGTTTACGCCGACTATGCATCAAAAGTCCTTTTGGTCAATGGAATAGCCCACAACATCACAACGAACAAAGGGTGTTCACACGCTTTGTCGAGTGCGATACTTTTGAGCGGTGGAGGATACTCAGGTGGTGCCGGTAATGGCGAAGGTGCTGGATCCGAACGTTCCACTTCACAGTCGCTCGACTACTATGCAGCCCAGCAGCTCGACAGCAAAGACCCCTTTGCTCTGTGGGCGGCAACGCAGGAAAACAAAAAGGCGAACCTCACGTGGAAGGGTGCGAATCAGGAATATACACCCGTTTTTAATCCGGCCACAGCGTACAAAAATCTGTTTGGATTTGATATCGGTGGATCGATGCCAGCCGCCGGGGCGAGTACGGACGGAACGGAACTTTTGAAGTCCAGCATCAACGACCTGTTGAAGTCCCAACTCTCCGCATTGAGTTTGGATAAACGTTTGAGCGCTGCTGACAAGATGCGTCTCGATCAACATTTAACAGCTATCCGTTCTGTGGAGAAAGGCATCGGTGCTCTTTCCACGGCTGTTCTCTCCGCTGACTCTACTGCGAAAATTAAGAATGAACTCGGCAAAAATCAATCGAGCTATTATCAAAGGCAGCATGAGGTTGCGAGACTTCACATGGACCTCATATCGCTCGCTATTGCTTCGGGATCGCGTCACGTAGCGACTTTAACTATGGGCGTTTGTATCGATTTCAATACCTATGCGGGCAACTCACAATCGTTTCACCAAGTATCGCATTACAACGAATACAGCGGGGGCGACGAGGCTTCCCGTCAGGCCAAGCTCACAGCGCATGACAGAGCTTTTGCAGAAGATTTCAAATACCTCCTGGATCAGTTGTCGGCTCGTGCTTACGGCGATAAAACTTTGCTCGATTACGGAGTCACGATGTGGCTTTGCGATATGGGTCCTCATGACTATTATGGCCATAAACAAACCGATTTGCAGTTTGTCGTCGCTGGGGGCGGAGCCTCAGGTAATCTTCAGCAGGGTAAAAAAATCGATGTGAAAGGCGTGCTCAATAATCGCTTTTTGGGTTCAATCGGTGCGACTATCGGTTTGAAAGGTCCCTCGGGATCATTGATGACAGACTACAATGCATCCGAAGGCGAGAAGGCAGCGTCTGACTCCGGATCAAATCACAATGGTCAAGGCTTCACCGGCCTCATCCCAGAGATGTTCAAAAAAACTCCGTCCTGAAAATTTTAAAAACACGCGCTAGGCATCCCACTCTGGGGTGCCTTTTTTCTTAGACTGTAATTCCCATGAGACCGAGCAGTTTTGCATAGATGATATAGCTGACTACTGCGGCAAGTATACCTGCGCCTAATGCTAAAGGAAAAGCACAACCTCGATCAAGCAGTAAAGACAGTACGGGGAAAAATACCAAGGATGGCGGCACCAACCAAAAGACGCCCCAGGATAACTGCGATACCTTGGTGAGATCCTTTGTTTCAAAATAGATCCATAAAATGGCAAGAAGGGAGGTGAACGGTAAAGCGAGAAGCAATGTCGATACAAAATCCCATCTTTTCGCAAGCTCGGATGCTGAGACTATGATGAGAGCTGTTAGAAGGACCTTTATGACTACATACATGAAGTACTTACTCCTCAAGGCTATTAACCTGAAATAATGACCCCGTAATAGCCAATATCGTGAAGAAAAGCGTTGGGTCTAAATAAGTTTCGTACTATAGTGCGGGTGCTGCAACCTCGTCAAAATGTAAGGTTGTTATGTACGCCATGAAGGAAGCAATATGAAGAAGTCAATTCACCCTGCCTATAATTTTGTAGTTATCAAAGACGGCTCCTCCGGCTTCGCATTTCTTACGAAATCGACCAAAGGTTCTGCTGAGAAAACCACTTGGACCGATGGCAAAGAATATCCGTTGATCCATGTTGAGATTTCCAGCGCGTCGCATCCATTCTACACCGGCAAACAAAAAATCATGGATACTGCTGGTCGTATCGACAAATTCAACAAAAAATACGCGAAAAAGCCAGAGACAGAAAAATAATTCTGTTTCGCTTTTTTACATGAAAACCCCGAATCGATGACTCGATCCGGGGTTTTTTCAATCGTATCTTAAGGTTTTATTTTTTCACACAGGCCGATGGTAGCGAACTGTTGCTGTCTTCTTTGCAAAAAGGAAGAAGGAGTTCTTCAACTTCTGCGCCCCGAAGATAATCAACGAAGCTCGGAAGGCGGTTGCCTTCACCGTCGACTATGCGTCGGAGGCGATAGGTTCTTGTTCGGCCGCCTATAGTGCTGTCTCGGCGGTATTCATTCGCTGGCACTTTAACCATCGTAAACTCTACAAAATGACCCGATGGTTTCATTCCATGTCGCATTGCGAAAGGTTTGATTTCTGGCGTCACGTGACCATCAGTAAAGTCTTCGTTGAAGGACAGGTTATAGCGAAGATGGGCTCCAAGAGCCCATTCATACATGCATCGTCCGGCAAATGAATCGTGCCATGACCAGACGCCTTGATCGTACACAGGGATCGACGCTGTGTGGCCGACGACTTCGCCATCTTTCAAAATATCAGTCCATTCTGTACTTGCGAAGGACATGACTTCGTCAGCCATTGGGTTGCCGTCCATCCACCAAAGGCCTTGAAGGTTTTTCGGTGTGCCTGTGACATCCGAACCTATGGCCATCTGATGATCAATATCTCTAAGGGGGATTTTACGAAGTTCATAGGGTTGTGCATAAGCAGAAGAAGACAGGAGGAGCGCAAGGGGGAGGTGGTTCAGCTTCATGTTGGGCTTCTCTGTGCGAGAGTGAAAAAACTGCGAAATACGCAGACCTGACACCCTGATAGACGGTGTTTTAAGCCATGTCAATAAGGCTTTGTTTTCCTTTTCGTTTTAATTGAATCATTAATCTTTACAATAAATTAAGCCCCGGCGAATCGTCGTCGGGCTCCATGCTGCAAACTATCGAAAGCGATTATTATTGAGCGCAAGCTGTTGGAAGCTCACCACTTTTATCTGTTTTGCAGTAGGGAAGGAGGATGTTTTTAACTTCAGCTTTTTGGAGATATTCGTCAAACGCCGGCAATCGCACACCGTTAGCATCCACGATACGACGGAAACGGTAGCTCGAATGTTTGCCCGCTAAAATGCTATCGCGGCGGAATTCGTTATCGTTCACTTGAGTCATCGTGAAATCAACAAACACCGATGATTTGATATCCACGGAGGGAAGAAATGGAATCGGTTTGATGACCGGTATCACTTGGCCAAACGTATAGTCCAAGTTGAAAGTCAGTTGATAGACGAGATGAAAATCATAAACAGCGTTGTATAAAGCTCGGCCTGGCTTGGAATCGTGCCATGCCCAGATACCCTGATCATAAACAGGAATCACTGCGGTATGGGCCACGATTTGACCGTTTTCCACTGTGTCCGACCAACTTGTGCTAGCGAACGAAACAACTTCATCCGCGAGGGGGTTGCCGTCCATCCACCAGAGCCCTTGTAGATTTGGTGGAGTGTTGGTGGCATCGGACCCGATCGCCATGTGTGTGTCGACCTGATCGTTGGGCACACTGCGCAGCTCATAAGGCTTGGCAAATGCAGACGTGGAGAGGACGAGCGACAGCGCAAGGAAGTTTAATTTCATAGGCATCTCAAGTTTGGAAGTTGGTTTCAGTCTAAAATTCCAGAAAGCGTCGGCTGCACGTAAAAGTTGTAAACCGGGTTGCCAAAGAGAGGTCTTACATTGATTTTGGAAATAAATCGATGATTTCTGAAGTGAGAAGGAAAGGAGAAGGCCCGAGTCGATTCAGGCTTCGCTCTTTAATCAAAGTTTCTCAAAAAAGCCATTTTTACGGCTTATTTACATTTGAACGTCATAGAAAATTGGTAATCCCTACCAATCGCATGATCGGCAACACCGCCGCCTACGCCTGCGCCAGCACCAATTCTTGATTCTTTTTTGCCGCCGAAGATGGCAACAGCGGCGCCGGTACCTTCGATAATTTTCGAGGCTGTTTTAGCCTGGTTGTAGGTCTTCTCATCCATCGACCCGATATAGGTGCTTTTCTCCTTCACACGAACCGGGTGTTTTTTATAAACGTCATCACAAAAGTCTTTAGCTTCTGCAAAGGCTTGTTGGAAACCGTCGCCTTTCCTTTCGGTCTTGATGATGACTTCGTGAATATCTTTTTCGCCTGGCCGAACGTCGGGATAATGTGCGCAACCAACCATTAGTACGACTGCGGTGAAGAGTAAGAAAAACCGAAGGCATTTCATAATTGTCCTTTGATCGATGACAAGAGAGGCCGGAGTCGAAAATTAATGATCGCATAGGTCAAATGGATTTGTAAGCGAATGAGATAAGTCCCTTTGACCTCATTCTATGTCCCACTCTTGTCCCCGAAATTATTATGCTCATCATGTTCAGCGATACGCTCTGCCGTGTAACTAAATATCTTACTGGCTGGCCAATTTACTTGGTGTGCAAGAGTGATTCGTAATAATCATGAATAAGATTCACTAGAACCAGCCGACGATCGTTGTTAGACGCGTTGTGGAGTGGGCTTTTGAAATCCATCAGTCTTTCATAGAAAGAAATGAGGAAACGATGTTCAAAGGTAAACGGTCTTTAAGCCCTTTCGTATTGATTGCCGCGCTTACGGCGTTGAGTGCATCTTGTACGAAGAGCCACCATAACGGCGGTAAAAACGCTCCGAATGAAGTTGGTCTGCTTTTGCCAAACACCCCGCTCCCTCTGCCTACACCGGGCAAGGCGACGATCGACTGGGGCAATGGCATTGTCTCGCGTACAGTCGAGTACCATGGCCAGACTTATGTTAAAGTCCAGGGTCTCGTCGCCCCTGACACCTATGCTTTACGCCTGAAGAGCGGCAATCCCCATACGGACACGGATGTTCGTAAAGACATTGAAGATGATCTGCGTCGCTCCCTTTCGCAGCTCCAGACATTCGCAGGGCAGCGATTTTTAGCTCCGAGGGTCATAGGCGAGACAGGGTACTACTCAACCTGGATCCCCTACAGTTCAGAACTTTGGACGCGCCTCCATGCCGTGAAGGACCTCGCGATTCCTATTACTCTTGAAGTGATAAAGTTTGATCCCAAGGCGCTTGATCGTATCAAAGAACAATCCGATCGACTGGGAGCTGCTCTTAAAAAACAAGGGACCACGACCGACGGGTTCTCCGGCCTTCGCAGCATAGGCGTGACAAACGAATTTTTGAGCCAGGTTGAGAATGAGATTGGCTCACGTCCAGGTGGGCAAAACGTCAAGATAGGAATCGTGGACTCTGGTCTTACCTACAGCCATCCCACATTCCTTGGCAATGACGGCAAAACCCGGATTCGGTTTATGAAGGATGCGACGCCTCAGGGAAAAGTGTATTTCCCGGCTACGTCGTCGCTTAAAGTTCGTCTTCCGACGCAGGCCGAGATCGATTCTTCGGCAATTCCAAAAGAAAACCTCGTCGTGGTCGACGAAGGGACAGTGCATTTTGCGCCGGAATCACAGCTTCCAGCAGGCGATGGTTCTTTTCTCCAGACTTTACCCAAGAACCTGTTGCTTAATGTACCGCCCGAGGTGAAGGCGGCAATTGAGGCCGGCGACGCGATTCAACTCGGGTTATTGGCTGAAAATAGCTTCACAGATACATCGTACGGGAAGGTTTACGACCTAAACGCCAACAAAAACCCTGACGATGTTTACGGAATCCTCCTGACGGCCCCGAAGGCCGCAGCGAAGCCCGATGGAAGCGTCGACCTTTCTGCTTACAAAGCTTTTGTGTCGATGGAAGCCGTTGGTCAATACGATGGCGCAAAATTTTCGCTCAATCCCGTTTTCTCTTTTGCCAAAGCCAAAGGCTTGCATGACTTCAATAAATCAGGCGAGGTTCAGCAGTCATTTGCTGAGAAATTCGGTGTGACGATCAATTCCAGGGAACTTGTTTCGGAGGCATCCGAAAAAATGATCAGTAGCATGGAAGTTGCCCTTGTTGGTTATACCCCTGGCGGGACATCAACGCATGGTTCCCACGTCACGGGTATTGCAGCTGGTCATGCGACTCTGAGCAACGATTCTGCCCAAAGCCTTTCCCATGGCGTAGCCCCCGAAGCAAACATCTATTTCTATCGTGTCTGCGCGAATTCGATCGGCTGCGGTTACTACGAAGAGGCGATTCAGGAGCTTGCCCTTGAACAAAAAGTTGATGTCATCAACATGTCGCTTGGCGGCAGCGACGAAGAAAACAACGGGTATGATACAAGTTCGCTCCTCATTGATCGTATCACTCAGCTCACTGGAACGACCTTCGTCATTTCAGCCGGCAATGAGGGCCCGGGTTTGCAAACCCACGGTTCGCCTGGTAATGCGCGTTTTGCGATCAGCGTTGCAGCGAGTGCATCGCGGTCTATGATGGAAGTGCAAAATCAAGTTACGGTGCCCAGTGCAAACAACGGTGATACCGACGATGACTTCGTCATGCCCTTCAGCAGCCGAGGGCCTTTGTCGAACGCAAGTTTCAAGCCTAATATTACGGCGCCCGGTACAGAACTTTCATCGATTGCGTTCAATGTTATAGCGGGCCGCTCCGGTTCGGAAATCATGCAGGGAACTTCGATGGCAGCACCGACCGCTACGGGGGCTTTTGCACTCCTATTGGATATGGCGCGAACATATAACGCCAAACATCCCGAAAAACGTCTTCCGACTGATTATCAATCGCTACGCAGCGTATTCCTGGGTTCGGCTCGTCCATTCGATGTCACGACTTTGGATCTCGAAACCAAACTTGCCAAAAAAGGCCATTACACATGGATCGATCAAGGCGTGGGAATGGTGAATATTCCAGGCGCATGGGAGGCTTTGAAAGCCCTTGGACAAAGTCAACTGCCAACAGGTGTTGTTATCAACGGCCAACGCCTTGAGCCGACTTACCAGGTACGGACTATCGTTACGAGCCGGTACGGGACACTCTACAACGGAGCGGCTCCTGCGACTGACGCTGGCAAATCCGGTGTGACGCCACAAGGCCAATGGGGTGGGGGCCTTTGGATCGACAACGCGTCCAGCCGCACACTTCACACGATTGGGATCGCTCGCCGTATTCCTGATGGCTCGGCCTTGTTGAACAACGAAAACGAAATCGGTTCGGCTTTTAACGCGCTGGCTTCCTCAGCTGAGTTTTTCACGCTTAAAACAGAGATTCATGGGTCGGACATCCCCTGGTTGAAGGTCAACACTTTCTTTACCTTAAATACCGGCGCAGGCAACACCTGTGATTCCGTAGGCGCTCGTGAAAAGCTGATCTTAAACGGTCAAGGTGCTCTTGATGCTAGCGGCGGCTCCGGCGTCAACGGTACTGCCGAGAGCACGTTATTCGTTTGCGTGGATCGCTCGAAAGTTGCAACTCTTCCACCAGGTGATCACGGTGCATTGATCAAGGCTTACCGAACAAACGCTGACGGGACTCTTATTGAAAATGTACCAGCCTTCATTATTCCAGTGTATCTGAATATTCCTCATGAAACTTTGACAGGCAATAAACCCTATACCGTCACCGAAGGGCATGTTAAGGCGTTTGAAACCGCTCGTAACTACGTAAACGTGCCTGCTGGGCTTTCTTCGTTGAAAGTCACGCTTTCTGTTCCGAAAGCGAGCAAAGATGTCTTTGGCCAGCCGCAGAATTGTTCAGGCGTGAATATGGATGTTTATAGTGCGTCAGCAACCAAGCGCTTGCCCGACTTTGATCCTATGCAAGTCTACGTTGGAGCCTCGACCTGCAACGGTCCTGGAGGGGCTGTCCTGGATACGGATTCGAATTCCTTCGTCAAAGAAGTCGCCAACCCAAAACCAGGGCTTTGGGAGTTCCATGTGACGGGCTTCGATTATTATGCGAATAGCACCTACAAACTGCAGGTCGATTATGTAAAGTCATCTAGCAAATTAACGCAGGTCGTGACAACGAAGGAGGCCTTGAAAAATGGCTCGTTCAACATCGAGATAAATGAGTCCACTCTGACTAATCTCGCGGTAGATACGACACGCTCTCAGATTATTTTGAACAAAGCCTTCCGAAAGTCCTCTGAGAAAATCATCACAGGCGAAGATCTGACGATCGTTAACGGTGCAGACGGCAAACCACTTCGGACTTATCCGGCGTCTGTAAGTGCCATTACCTTGACTACAGACAATGCCCCAGCGGGTTCAAATGTGGAAATGGGATTGGAAGAGTGTGATCCTAAAGGCGCAAACTGCCATTTTGTGGCCGTTAGCGTTGGTCCGACCAGCAAGGAGACCGTGACCGCCCCTATAAGTCCCGACAAGGCCTATCAGGTAATAGTGATCGATGCAAAGGCAACGGAAGCATCACCGGTGTCAGTGGATGTGACTGAGCTTCTTACGCTCAAAAGTGCGGCAACCGGCGCTGTCACGGCCCGTACGCTTGGAACAGATCACTTCCTTGAAGTCAGTTATGCCCTTGATGCGTCCTTGCCGGTGAATGCTGAGTATTTCAATTCATCGTTTTTTGCAGGCAAAACATACGATGCCTTTGGTTTGATAACCGTGGCGACATCTGAGATTACGCTGAGTTCGGTACCAGTTCGTGTAACCTTCTAAAAAAGTCCGTCGTTCATAAACCGGCCCGTTGGGAATTCCCATCGGGCTTTTTTTAACCCCATTTGAAGGGCGAGGTGACAAACGAACCCGCAGTTCATAGATCTGACTGAACATTGGACAGATTTGCCTCCGGTAACTACTCGTAAGTATTGTTATAATTCTGAGCATGCTGCTTGCAATTAAAGCCGTATCAGCACAGAGGGACCAGACATGACAATGCATACGATGAGTATCATCCTATACGCCGCGTTTCAAACTATGCAGCCTTGTGAAAAAGTGTTTGTTGATACTGCCAAGTCCGCGAATGCGAGCGTTAAAGCCGAAGAGATGCCTTATCTCGAGGAATTCGCCAAGGCAGCCTGTGCGACGTCAAACCCCGATATACTCTGGACTCTCGGACTGCAGGAAACCAACTTTAAGTTTGTCATAATTAGAGAAAACAGAGGCAAAAAATTCTCCATTAAAGAAGGCGCTCCCGCCATCGCCTATTTGAAAACTTTGAAAAAGAAAAGTCAAATGAAGAATCCACCGAAGATGAACGTGGATATCGGAGTCATGCAATTCAACTGGCATTGGCATGGTGAAGGCTTTAACAATGATCCTATGCTGGCGCTGTCGCCTAAACGTCAAGTGGACTACTTCGTCGAGAAATACAGCCGGGAGATCTACAAAACTTGTGATCAAGACTGGGTCGGTTGTTTCCATAATCAATCAGATGACAAACTCTCAACGAAATATCAAAGTGATATAACCAAAAAAATGGGTCGTCTCGCGAACAATGCGGTGGAATTCATGGTCAATAATCGCGCGAGGGTCAATGGCGACGAGCTTGAAGCGATGCCCGCCGTGGTGCCGGACGATTTTTATAAGACATTTGCTTACGCCAAGTCATTCCCACGACCTCAGAAGAAAACTTCCTATAAAGGCATCACCGAACTCGCTTCCAAGTAAGACTGCAACAAGCCGGTCCGTGTGGAAAGTCTCCCCACACGGGTTTCCTCTCACCCCATTTTCATGCCTCAGTGAAACCGGAGATGCGGCCGCAGCCTCTCAGTGCTCGCCTCCAAACCAATCGATAGCAAAGTGCTTATCGAAACGATTTGCTCACTGAGTAATACACTGCACTGATTCCCGACGTGCAAGAGGGCTCGTAAGCTCCTGGGTTATTCTCAGGAGTTCGGACCCGTTCACAGGTTTGGTCAAATGATGCGTAAAGCCAGCATCGCGGGTGCGCTGGCGTTCGTCTATCATGGCGTGCGCAGTGAGAGCAACTATGGGAATGCTGCAACCTTGAACTCGAAGCTGTCGCGTTGCTTCATATCCATCCATGACCGGCATTTGAATATCCATCAATATCAAATGGAAAGCTTGTAGGGCCTCAAAAGCCACGGCTTCCTCGCCATTGCCCGCAACTACGACCTTTGCTCCGCTGGACTCTAAGATATTGACCAAAAGAAACTGAATATCAGGCGAATCCTCAACAACAAGGATCGAGAGACCATTGAGGTCAAAATTAAAATCGTCAAGCGCTGGAGTGGAAAAAATCTCCTCAGCCGGCACGACCTCAACGGCGAACTGAAAGAGAAAACTGCTACCTTTGTCGACGGCGCTCTCGACCAACCTAAGATCACCGGACATTGCATTTGCAAGGCGTTTTGCCAGGTGAAGGCCCAGTCCCGTTCCGCCGAACTTTCGCGTCGTACTATTGTCCGCTTGACTGAAAGGCTGAAAAAGCCGCAGTTTTTGTTCGTCCGTCAAGCCTATGCCGGTGTCTTCGACTTTAATGTGTATTTCTTTTTCGGCGGAGGGCGAAAGCCCAGCCGTGATCTCGACGCCCCCTTGATTCGTAAACTTGATTGCATTGCCGATCAAATTGATGAGGATTTGCCGTAAGCGAGTGGGATCCGTAAGGATGACAGGCGGTAAATTTCCCGTTGATCTGAGGCACAGAGTTATGTTTTTTTCTTGAGCCTTATGTCTGAAAATATTTAGGGTTTCTTCGATAAGTTCAAAGAGTGCGACCTGAACCTTTTCAAGTTCCATGCGGCCCGCTTCGACTTTGGAAAGGTCCAGAATATCGTCGATGAGGTGCTCGAGGACTTGGCCATTACGCACGACCGTGTCGTGATAAAAGGCGCGGTCCTGATCGGAGCCTTGTTCGGTCAGAAGGAGCTTTGAAAATCCTAATATAGAACTCAAGGGGGTTCTGATTTCGTGACTCATATTGGCTAAAAATGAGCTTTTGGTCGCATTAGCAACCTCAGCTGCATCACGGGCGTTTTTAAGTTCTTCCGCGTGCTGACTTTGTTCCGTTACATCAAGGAGAGCAGCAATTGCACGAGTGGGAGTGCGGCTGGTATTGGCGCCTTCGAATAAGACCTGACTTGAGATCTGGACCCAGTGGGTTTCGCCGTCCGCATGTAAAACACGGACTACAATTTGATTAAATCCATCGTTGTATGATTTATCAGGTGACTGGAAACACTGATCAAAAATCTTCAAGACCAAAGCATGATCAGCAGGGTGAACATGGTGCAATATATCTTTGTAATGGGCGAGGTTTTGTTCCTGGGTCCCCATGATCTCATGGGCTCTCTCACTTTGTTCCAGAGTATCGAGCACGGGATTGTAATCCCAGATCCCCATGTTCGCCGCCTCAGTAGCAAGCCTCATTCGTTCTTCGGCTTTGCGTAGTTGCTCTTTGCCAGATTTGAGTTCGCTCTGGCTTTCAATGCGCTCGCTAATGTCTTGTATCAATGCAACAAGATATTCAGGGTTCCCATTCATATCCTTCGCTACGGATACAGCTGCTTCCGCCCATATCCAATTGCCATCTTTATGAAGCATTTTTTTGATGGTTCTGACAAAACTTATTTTCTGTTCCAATAGGTCGGCGATGTTTTTATAAGTTTGAGGAAGGTCGTCCGCATGGATAATGTGTTTCATCGTCATCTGCGGGAGATCTTCGGTGTTATACCCAAGCATCGCCGAGAAGGCTGGATTCACTTCGATAAAGGTACCGTCTAAACCAACCAGGTTAACGCCTACGTTGGTGTAGTTCATGATCGCACTGAGGCGTTCTTTGTGTCTTCGCAAAGATTCGTCGGCTCTTGTTTTCTCGGTGATATCTTCTGTCATCGACATGAGGTGAAGCGGTGTTCCCATCTGGTCTTTAACAAGTGAGACCGTGAGACGCGTCAACATAATGGAACCATCGCGGCGAAACATGCGTTTTTTTAGATCGAAATGCTCAATTTCACCGTTGATAAGCTTGCCGATATACATTTGGCATTCGGCACGGTCATCGATATGCGTAATTTCGAACGCATAAATCTTGGTAATCTCCTCAAGGGAATATCCTGTGAGCCTTAGAAAACTGGGATTGGCGGCCGTAAATCGACCTGAGAGATCATTAAAGGAAAGTGCCGCGGGCGCGCAACGAAATACGGCTTCCCAAGCCTGATCGTTGAACGAAGGGCTCTTTGATTCAAAACCATTCGTCGGAAAATAGTCCAGTTTGGACGTGGCTCCCGTAGCTTTTAACTCTTCACAAGTCAGATCCATTTTAATTGAGATCCCTTTCCTTTTACCCGGCGGGCAAGATGCGGGCCATGGTGCCTACTGGAGGCGGGTAAGTCAAGGATCATGATGCCTTTTTTATTAATCATTTGTTACTTAAATATCAGTGGGTTGACGCCATTTTGATAGCAATTGAAAAGGTCGGTATTGGTGGTGAGGCCTATCAAAAGCTTCAATTTTGGTACTTTCAGTCGACAAATTATGACTTTATCAAAGAGAAGCCATATCTTCGCGGCGGTTGAGTCGAGCCCGCCTGGGCGGGGTAGACTTTGTGCGACAAGGCGTTGGTTGACGCGACAAACCTGCTTGGCTCTGTGAGCGTTAAGGTGTCGCTGGTGATACTGCGGAGGCTCCGGGCAGCATTTCGACCTTTATCATTTTGCTCGATGAATCATACGACAGCACACAGGTTTGTTCGTATTTGCCGGTACATAGATCATCAATACTGTAGGGGTTATTGGGATAAGGAAAATAATCGTTGTAGTTATAATATAAGGTTCCAACTGGAATCGAAGTTTTGAAATCGAGTAGTTCGGCCCGATTGTTTACGATCGTTGCCCCTGGTTTGAACTGATATATTCTGTCGAGTTCAACTTAGTTATATGTGGTACCGCCCTGAGCTTTTAAAAAGTCTGTGTTGTATAGCCCCATAACTATGGGTTGATCTGTTCCGGCAAAGGTACTGGGCCGAATCTTGTTAAGAGGAGCAATAAGGATCAATCGTAACGATAGGTCGCCTCTGATCTCGACATTGGTTCTGGCGACAACATGGGATGAACCGGGTGCTAGTGACGCCTGCTGGGCTGTTCGCATCGTCACTGCAGGAAGGAAGCATACAAAGTGCAAATGAAATCAAAATCGGAAACTTCATCGGATGACCTTTCAATGTTTGAGGCAGTGTATCCGATGCGTGACGCACGACAATGGAGAGATCCGATTCATCCTCTAACTTCATAAACCTGTTCAGCACGTGAGCACTGCATGATTATTTTCTCTTGCTCGTATTGAGGGCAGCGGCCGCGGTAAAAAGGTTTTTCAAAGCTTTTTCGTTGGTCTTCTCGCCTTTCTGTATATCAATCGCGCGTCTCGTGTTGCCTTCGAGACTCGAATTGAAGAGGCTCAAAGGATCATTGAGTGAGGCGCCTTTAGCGAAGGTCAACTTCACAACCGCGTTGTAAGTCTCGCCGGTGCAGATGATTCCAGCGTGAGACTTGACAAGCCCAGTAGTTACCTCTGATGGGCTGGATCGGGCGATCAAGGCAACGGCCGCGTATCGACAGGAGCTCGGGCTCCCGATGCCTTCACTTCCTGAACCTTTCACTGAGGACTTCACAGCCCAGTTGGAGATGTGCCTCAGTCTCGCGCCTTCGGTCTTGAGCTTTATTTTTGGTTTGTTTGACCAATCGAGCATCGCGGAGATTAAACAAAGAGGGATTTATCTCATCGGAACGGCAACCAGCGTGGATGAGGCGCTCCAGCTGGAAGAATCAAATCGACGCTATTGTGTTGCAAGGGTTAGAGGCCGGCGGGCATCGGGGTATGTTTCGCGCCGAGGATGACGATCCCGAAATCAAGGCGTTTGATCTGCTCAAAAGATGTGTTGGCAAGATCAAGATACCTCTGATCGCCGCGGGTGGGATCATGAACTCATGCGACCTACGGAAAGCTTTGACGATGGGCGCAGACGCTGTGCAAATGGGGACGGCTTTTCTCCTTTGCGAAGAGGCGGGCACCTCCGTGCCTTACAGACAAGCTCTTCTCAAGGAGCAAAAACGCGTATCCAAAACCACGCGTGTTTTTTCGGGCCGCTTTGCGCGCGGCATCCCGAATCGATTCATGAAAGAAATGGATGCGAAAGGGAAGGACGTGATTTTGCCTTTTCTCGCGCAGAATAAGTTCACGCGTGATTTAAGGGCCGCAGGCGTCAGCCAGGGGCGGTCGGAATTCATTTCACTTTGGTGTTGGTCGGGTGAAGGAGAGCTCTGGCAAGGCCGCTGTGCTGAGCTCATCGAGAGTCTATTTGAGTAAGGAAATAGGAATAGGCAGTTACGGATGGCTTTTAATTCAGCTTACTGACATTTCGTCAGATTTGGTCGGTTTGCCTTAAAATCTTGGCTTTAATGCAGGGCAATCCCGTAAATGCTTTATGCAAAAATAAAATATTTTGAATTTTTATGCCGAATTGCTAGTAATTGAAGATATAAGTAAAACAATGCGTGTTCGATTCGGCCTTGGGCCTCATTCGAAAATTGAGGGAGGGCTGTGCCTCGGATTCGCTTTTGCCGGGCTAGGTCGTGTGACAAGCATCGGTTAAAGTAGGAAAGTGGTGTACTGATCTTTTAGAGAGGTTCATGGAGCATGAAAGCACTTCTTATCCTGGGTGATCAACTGTTCTCTCCGGCAGCCTTGAGCTTTCTAAAGCCAGGTGTCAAGAGCTCTAAGGTCTTCATGCGTGAAGATCGCGGTCTGGCGACTCACTACCGTTACCACAAGCACAAACTCATTCTTTTTTTCACGGCGATGCGCGATTATGCGGATGAACTGACCGCCGCAGGCTATTCCGTTCACTATGAAAAGCTCGGGGATAAGCCCGGAAGTTATGAAGAGTCCTTCGAAGCCTTTATCGTGCAGAACGCGATTCAATCGCTGGAATACTTTGAGATACAAGATGCCTTCTTTGAGTCGCGCATCCACTCTTTGATAGCGAGGCTTGGACTGGCGGCGCAATCGACTGATTCGCCGATGTTTCTGACCAGTCGTCCCATGTTTAAGGCCTATCTCGATAGCGGCCGAACGCCTTTCATGAAAACGTTTTACGAGTCCCAAAGGCGAAGACTGAAAGTACTTGTTGACGAGGATGGCAAACCTGAGGGCGGTCGTTGGAGTTTTGATGAGGACAATCGACTCAAGCTTCCGGCTGATCTCATCCCACCCCATCCGCCTAAACCTCCTCGATCCCGCCATCTGGCCGATGTGATGAAGCTGATCGATGAGCATTTCGCAGATCATCCAGGCGAATCCAAAAACTTCTGGTTACCAACCAATAGAAAAGGGGCTCGCCTTTGGCTTGATGATTTCGTCCAGCACCGCCTTAAGAACTTCGGACCTTACGAGGACGCGCTGCCGGTCCATTCGCCTTTTGTTTTCCATTCGATCCTCACGCCTTTCCTCAACACAGGGTTACTCACGCCGGCTGAAGTTATCAAAGCAGCAATAGCGGGCGCCGCAGTCGAGGATGTCCCTCTGAATTCCCTGGAAGGCTTCATTCGCCAGATATGCGGTTGGCGCGAGTTTGTTCGTGGGATCTATCAGAATTTCCGCATTCGCCAGGAGACAACCAATTTCTGGGACCATCGACGAAAGTTGAGTCGACATTGGTATGAGGGCACGACAGGAGTCGAACCCCTCGATCTGACAATTCAGAAGTGTCGACAGTTCGGTTATGCCCATCATATCGAACGACTCATGGTCGTCGGAAGTCTGATGCTCTTGCTTGAGGTGGATCCACACGAAGCGCATCGCTGGTTTATGGAGATGTTTATTGATTCGGCGGATTGGGTGATGGGGCCAAACGTATACGGGATGGCGTTATTCAGCGATGGGGGGATTTTTGCGACCAAACCATACATCTGCGGATCGAACTATTATCGCAAGATGGGCCCGTTTAAGGGAGGTGAGTGGCAGGACGGTGTCGATGGCCTCTACTGGGGATTCATCAGCAAAAATAGGGGTTTTTTCGCCAAGAATCCCCGCATGGCTTTCATCTTAGGATCTCTTAATAAGATGAAGCCCGAACGGCTTATGACGCTGCATGCGGCTGCCGAGTCTCTGCGGGAAAGGCTTACTATCGCGTAATCCCAAATACATATATCTTCGTTTGATAAGTTTAAGTCGTTGATTCTGGGTCTGGTTCAAGGAGCCGAGTGTCTCGACGATATGGAAATGTGCCATGCTGATCCAGTTTTTCAGCAGTATTCTGCCTCTCATTTAACTCCGGCAACCTACGGAAATTTTCTTCGTAGTTTCGGAAAATTTCAGGAATGTTGTCGCTTTTGAATCAGCTGACTGATTGGATATTTCCCTTCTTATCCGAACTCTCCTCATCTTTCAACCAGTTTAATCGCACTTGCTCAATCTTCTCCCAGTTTCTTGTTGCGCCCGACCATCGCAAAGGACGTTCTCGCTTTGCTTTTTTATAGACTTCGGACCTATTCTTGAGGATCGCAGCGGCGACTCCTATGTGGCGAGCTAGGCGTCGTAAACGAGATACCGGAATGCAGATGTTCGTCATTGTACCAGACGACGAAGGTGGAGACCCATGCTCTCGCGGCAGCAATCGACTCGAAAGGATCTGTTGGGAATTGTGGGCAGTACTTCATCGTCTTGAAAAGGGCTTCTGAAAATGGATTGTCATCACTTACTGATGGCCGCGAAAACGAAAGCATGATCCCAAGATTTTTCATGGTGACAAGCATCGTCGCACCTTTCATCGGACTTCCATTGTCGGCATGCAAAACTATGTCATGGCCAGTGAGTTTTTCACTAAGAGTTATTTTTCGGAGGAGCTGTGAGGAGTGCTCTGCGGACTCGACTTCGTGGACTTCCCAGCCTACAATTTTGCGGGAATATATGTCCAAAAACATATAAAGATAGAAATACCGACCTTGAATTGTTGTCTTCATATATGTAATGTCCCAGCTCATTAGTTGTCCGGGTTTAGTCGCCACAAAAGCCTTCGGTCTCGCTCTGGACTTCGGTTTTGAGCGACCGCGATGAGTGAGCATTTTGCTGGCTTTCAGGGTTCGATAAAAACTGGCTTCTGACGCGATGTATTCACCGCGGTCGGCTAAAGTCGGAACGATTTGATGTTAGCCGACTTCAGCCAATTTGCAGCTGTTGCTTTTCCAATACCTTCAGCCTCGCAAACTTGAGCAACCGTTTGATTTCCACGGTTTACGA
Source organism: Oligoflexus sp. (assembly GCA_014378195.1). Classification (GTDB taxonomy): domain Bacteria; phylum Bdellovibrionota_B; class Oligoflexia; order Oligoflexales; family Oligoflexaceae; genus Oligoflexus. The sequence continues at coordinate 123,929 of JACMOC010000003.1, forward strand.
TCTTCGAGACGATGGCGTCTTTAAATTCTCGAGAATAGTTGGGATGTCTTGGCATTGACCTTACTTGCTCGCCCTCTTTAAATTCTCTTTAGTCTAAGCGACAACATTGCTGAAACAGGGGGTTCTTGGAGAAACGAGAATTTGTAATTTAGACTACTTCAGTTTCCATTTGGGTGAGCCGCATTATATTCGTCTTTGTCCAACGAAGTTGACAAGCTGTTAACGGCCATGAGAGAACGGCAACCACGATCTCGGCATAATTGGCCGGAGCACAGCTCAAAAAAAGGAGACTGCGAATGCAATCCCCTCGTCTCGCCGAGATGTCGGCCAATCAA
>JACMOC010000065.1 GCA_014378195.1 Oligoflexus sp.
CAAAACTTCATGCCTTACACTGTAGCGACCTGGCTGGATACAGCTCCTGAAGGTCTTGCTCAACAGCTGATAGCTCAAGGACCCGCGGCATCACAGGTGGCCATAAAAATGCTTGGTACCAATGGGGGCGGCTTTTTTAATGCAAATGCAGCACATCCTTTTGAGAATCCGACACCGCTCTCGAACTTTTTGCAGATGCTTTCTATTTTTCTCATTCCAAGCGCTATGACTTATTACTTAGGTCTAAAAGTGAAAAATCAAAAGCATGGGTGGGCTGTATGGTCAGCGATGACATCGCTATTCCTCGCTATGTTTATACTGTGCTGGTGGGCTGAGTCGTCTACTAATCCGCATCTCACGGCTCTCGGTATTGACTCCGTAGCTGGGAACATGGAAGGAAAGGAAGTTCGCTTCGGCATCTTCGGATCTTCACTGTTCGCGACGATCACGACCTCCGCATCCTGCGGAGCCGTTAATGCGATGCATGATTCTTTTACGCCGATTGGTGGTTTTACGACCATGCTTAATATGCAGTTCGGTGAAGTCATTTTTGGAGGCGTGGGCGCGGGCCTTTATGGAATGCTGATCTTCGTTGTTCTCGCTATCTTTATTGCCGGTCTCATGGTGGGGCGCACTCCAGAATATCTCGGCAAAAAAATTGAGGGCACCGACGTCAAAGCATCTGCGCTCTATATCCTTGTTGCCGCGATCAGCATCCTCGGCTTCACCGCTTGGGCAGCCGCATCACAATGGGGCGTGGCAGGTCTCAATAATGCAGGTCCTCATGGCTTTAGTGAGATGCTCTATGCATTTACTTCGGCGACCTCGAACAACGGATCTGCCTTCGCTGGATTAACGGCTAACACATCCTGGTATGACAATACTCTTGGATTTGCGATGCTCATTGGACGCTTTTTTCTGATTGTACCTGTCCTCGCGCTGGCCGGTAATCTTAGTCGCAAAAAGTTGGTCGGCACGACGGTCGGAAGTTTCCCCGTCTCAGGCGTTACGTTTACCATACTCTTAATTGGTACTGTCGTAATCGTGGGAGCCTTGACATTCCTCCCAGCTCTCGCGCTAGGCCCCATTGTGGAGCATTTCCTGATGAACTCCTCAACTAAACTTTTTTGAAACAAGGATAGACCAATGGCTGCCCAAAATTTATCATTATTTGACAAATCTATCGTCCTCCCTGCGATGCGCGATAGCTTTATAAAGTTAAGTCCCATGCGCATGGTGAAAAACCCAGTAATGTTTGTCACTGAAATTGGGGCGGTGCTGACTACGATTGATTGCACTGTTTCGGCTATTCATGGTGAACCGATTCGGTTCGCACTGCAGATCACTCTTTGGCTCTGGTTTACCGTTCTCTTCGCTAACTTTGCGGAAGCTATGGCCGAAGGTCGAGGCAAGGCCCAAGCCGATACTCTCCGCAAGTCGCGTACAAAAACAGTAGCGAACCGCATGATTCCTGGCGGTAAAATAGAAACCGTAGCAGCAGAAGCCCTACGCAAGGGCGATTTTATCATGGTAAAGGCCGGAGAGGTCATTCCTTCTGACGGTGAAATTGTCGAAGGTGCGGCCACTGTGAACGAATCGGCTATCACAGGCGAATCGGCGCCTGTGATTCGTGAGGCCGGCGGTGATCGGAGCGCCGTAACTGGTGGCACGACCGTACTCTCTGACTTTATCAAGGTTCGTATTACCGCGAATCCCGGTGAAAGTTTCATGGACCGCATGATTGGGCTGATTGAGGGAGCTAAACGCCAAAAGACACCGAATGAGATCGCCTTGTCTATACTCCTTTCGGCCCTTACTATTATCTTTCTCATCGTGGTCATGAGTCTCAAACCTTTTGGATCTTATCTCGGTGTCAACTTTAGCGTGACGGTTCTGATTGCGCTCCTTGTCTGTCTTATACCGACTACGATCGGTGGCCTCTTGTCCGCTATAGGTATCGCTGGTATCGATCGCCTCGTGCAAAAAAATGTTTTGGCGATGAGCGGTCGCGCCGTTGAAGCCGCCGGGGATATCGATGTCCTTCTACTGGACAAGACCGGGACCATTACACTCGGTAACCGTCAGGCAACAGCTTTCATGCCCGCTCCGGGCGTGAGTGAACAAGATCTGGCTGACGCTGCTCAGCTGTCCTCCTTAGCAGATGAAACACCAGAAGGCCGAAGTATTGTCGTTCTTGCTAAACAATTTGGAATCCGTGCTCGCGAAATTAAAGATCTTCCCGAGGCGATCTTTGTCCCTTTCACAGCAAATACGCGGATGAGCGGCGTGGATATGAAAGGGCGTCAGATTCGAAAGGGAGCCGCAGATTCAGTCGAAAAATTCGTCGGTGGTCAATTTCCGAAAGCAGTGCGAGACATAGTCGACGATATTGCACGCAAGGGTGGTACACCTCTCGTCGTTGCTGAAGCGGGACGCGCACTCGGTGTCATTTATCTCAAGGACATCGTGAAGGGTGGGCTACCGGATCGCTTCAAAAGATTTCGAGCAATGGGCATCCGAACCATCATGATAACCGGTGATAATCCTTTGACGGCGGCTTCTATTGCAGCCGAAGCAGGCGTCGACGACTTCCTGGCGCAAGCTACTCCTGAAGACAAGCTAGCTTTGATTCGTAAAGAACAGGCTCTAGGGCATCTTGTGGCTATGACGGGCGATGGCACGAACGATGCGCCTGCTCTCGCTCAAGCTGATGTTGGTGTGGCTATGAATACTGGCACTCAGGCAGCCAAAGAAGCTGGCAACATGGTTGACCTCGATTCAAACCCGACGAAACTGATTGAAGTCGTCGAAATCGGCAAACAGCTTCTGATGACTCGAGGCTCGCTCACAACTTTTAGCATAGCGAACGATGTAGCAAAATATTTTGCGATCATTCCGGCTCTTCTTATTGGGGCCTTCCCAGAAATTGCACCGCTTAACGTCATGGGTCTCGGATCCCAGAGCGCTATCCTCAGTGCTGTTATCTTTAATGCGCTTGTCATCATTGCATTGATTCCTCTTGCTCTGCGCGGCGTTAAATTCCGCCCCCTTGGAGCGGCTGCTATTTTGCGGAGAAACCTTCTCGTTTACGGCCTCGGAGGACTACTTGTCCCTTTCGTTGGTATTAAACTCATCGACATCGTCGTCAACTTTTTGCATTTGGTGTGACCTATGAAAGCCATTTTTCAAGACATTAAAACCTCGGTTCTTGCTGTACTGCTCTTTGCGATATTGCTTTGTGGGCTCTATCCTCTGATCGTTTGGGGTGCTTCAAGTCTATTGTTCAGAGACAAGGCGAACGGAAGTCTCATCGAGCGTGACGCGAAAGTCATAGGATCCGAACTCATCGGCCAGGGGTTTAGCTCGCCCTGGTATTTTCAATCGCGTCCTTCGGCAGCAGGTAAGGGTTATGACGCGGCTTCGTCGTCGGGTACCAACCTTGGTCCGACATCGCAAAAATTTATCGATGGCGTAAGACAAAACGTGGAAGCCTATCGGAAGGCAAACGGCCTGAGCGGTGACGTCAAGATTCCCGGGGATGCGGTCACGGCTTCGGCCAGCGGCCTCGATCCTCACATCAGTTCTAAAAATGCTGAGCTGCAGAGCACACGTGTGGCAAGAGAGAGAAAACTGTCTTTTGAAGACGTCATACGGCTAGTCCACGAGAACACCGAAGGGCCTTTCCTAGGATTCATTGGCGAGCCAGGTGTAAACGTGCTGAAGCTGAATCTGGCATTGGATAAAATCTCTGTCCATTGAGGAGAAAATCGTGAATGAAGATCGCGCCAAAACTTTTCTCCAGATGATCCATCGTTCGCAGCGAGGACGCCTTAAGGTGTATCTTGGCTACGGGCCAGGTGTGGGCAAAACCTACATGATGCTCCAGGAAGCTCACCGACTCAAAAAAGATGGCATCGATGTTGTAGTTGGGATAGTCGAGACTCATGGACGATCTGAGACCGCAAAAGTTTTGGAAGGTCTTGAACTCATACCAAGGCGCACTGCCGAATATCATGGCATCACTATCGATGAAATGGATATTGATGCCGTCTTGACCCGTAGACCTCAAGTTGTATTGGTCGACGAACTCGCTCATACCAACATTCCCGGCAGTCGCAACAGTAAGCGTTACGAGGATGTTCAGGAGCTACTCTTCGCGGGCATTCATGTTGTTACATCCCTCAATATCCAACATCTCGAAAGCTTATATAATACGGTTGAACAGCTGCTCGGCGTAAAAGTTAGGGAGCGCATTCCCGATTCGGTTCTGGCCGATGCAGATGACATTGTTAACGTTGACCTTACTGCTGAAGATCTGCAGCAGCGCCTTCAGGAAGGTAAGATTTATCCCAAGGATAGGATTGCGTCTTCCTTAGAAAACTTTTTTAAAGTCGGCAACCTTGAACATCTTCGTGAACTCACAATGCGGGAAATCGCGTCGCAGATTGACTTTAAAAGACGAGATGTTCTCGACGAAGGGGATAAAATCGCGCCTGATCAAATCATGGTATGCATGGCATCCAAGGGCCCGAACAGCGCTCGGCTCCTCAGAGCTGCCTCACGGCTTGCAGGTCGATTGAATCGCAATTGGTATGCGGTGTATGTGCAGACCCCTAGCGAAGATCCGACCATGATCGATGTCACCACACAAAGGCTGCTTGCTGACACGCTTACTCTCGCTAATCAGTTAGGTGCAACGGTCTTTACGTTTAAGGGGCGTGACGTAGTTCAAACGATTTTAAATTTTGCACGTGAGTATAGAGTTGGGCATATCGTAATTGGCCGGCCTAATGCGATTCCGGAATGGAAAAGACGCCTATTCGGTAAAAGAAGTGTTGCTGAGGAATTGGTCATAAGGGCTGAAGGTGTATCGATTGTGGTTGTAGATGCCGCTGGGCAAGCCCAATTGCAATCTGTCGCTGATGTCACGAGTGAAGAAGTCACTCGCTATCATGACAAACAGAGTAAAGCGGCTCCTCTGGTAGGCGAGCTCCTTGAGTCGCAGCAGGTTCTCATTTGTGACGAGCCCATTCGTAAAGATAAAATCATAGAAAAACTTGTCTATTTAATCTGCCTTAAGCATCCCGAGCTTTCGCCCGCACCGATCCTCGACCTACTCAAGCTTCGCGAAGATAAAGGTTCGACCTTTCTGAATGAAGGGATTGCTCTGCCTCATGTTACTGTAAAAGGCTTAAAAAAAGCAGCTCTGGCTCTAGCGCTTACTAAAGGTGGGATTTCTGATGTTAAAAGTGAACGTCCGATTGAAGCTGTGTTTCTTCTTCTCGATCCAGCTGCGCCTCTCGCTTCTCAGGCCAAGCTGATGAGTAGGGTTATGAAGATTATTCGTACTCTTCATGCCCAAAGAGAGTTGGCAGAAGTGCACACGGGCGAACAACTCCTTGAACTGATCAGGAATGTGGAAGCCACCTGGCACTAGACATTTCAAAATGCAACGGTCCTTTTTATCGCCTATTGCATCTTGCAATTCACTTCGGCAATGAGCTCTGCAGAGGCAAGGCTAAATCACCGAAACTGCTGGTTATTTATTACAGGCCAGACGCTTTTTTTGGACTAGAAGTTGCTCTAATAACCTCAGGACGCCTCTGCGTCCCTGGAGGTCCTTATGTACGTAATAACAACCCTTTTGATCCTGCTGGTTTTTCTGTTGTGGCAAGTGTCATTGTTACTTTTTTTCTGGCCAGCTCTAAAGAGAGTTCCTATGGAAGTCCGAACCGACTGGCAGGCGAGAAAAGTTGCTCAACAAAATCAGAAAATTTATTTCGTTCACTATGATCTATGAGGTTTCACTTCTCAAGAAATAGGAATCAAGTAAACCGCTTCATCTGATCTTTCATGCTGCTTAAAGTCTCGTCAGGAATTCCGGCCTGCTGAGCCATTTCGATGAAAGCACTTGGATTAGCCATGACCATCTTCATGATTTTTTGGACGGTCTCCATACTGATGCCGAGCTCTTGAATCTTACTTAAAGCTGCAAAAGGATTGCCTTGAACGGCGCCAGCCAATTCTTGAATTTTCGTTGCGTCAAGATTGAGCTCTTGCAGCAAATTTTGCACTTCGTTCATAGATCTACCCTTTAACCGCTGAGTCGAGTGATGTCCTGTCGAAAATGACGGCGCAAGAGGGTTTAAAACTCCGCATTGCCGTAGGTAGCGACAATAAAATAATTTCTTCCGGGTTACAAGAGTTGCCCATTTTAAATAGTTTTTTTGGCTGAGTTGATTCGTCGATTTCCTTCATGGGCGCGGGTTCCATCCTAAGGAAGCCAAGAGGCTTTCCTTCGTTTTGACGCAAGTCTCGAGTTTTGAGGTAAAACCTCCACTGGGCAGCCTAGGAAGACCCTAGTATCCTGAATGCGGCGGTGATAAAAAAATCATCTCGGTACCTGTTTAGTTCTGATCTGGTTTTTTTTGAAAGGATAAACGATGCAAGCGATCGTCAAACGTTGTGTGCTAGCGGCGACAGTAGGGTTTTCATTGTTTCAAGTGGGCTGCGTGACACGCGGACAGGATTTCTCATCCGACATCTCTTGGGTTGCTAAGGGCAAAACCACACAACCTGAAGTGGAAAAATATCTAGGTGCTCCAAGCTCAGTGGGTAATTCAGGAGGCGTTCCAACCTGGACTTACGGCTATTATGATTATCGTCTGTTTGGCGAAAGCAAAACCAAAGAACTCAAATTCTATTGGACGCCTGATAACAAAATTCAGGATTTCTCATTTAATTCTAGCTTTCCCGAAGATCGCCGTCGGTTGATCATGAAACCTGTCGCGCGTTAATACCTTGTTTTCTCTAGTGACATAGGGCTAAGGCGTGAGTCTTAGCCTTTTTACTATTCGCTACCACCACAACGCCTTGCTAGGATGGAGTCACCCTGTGCTTATTCATGTGAAAAAGATCTGGCTCAGTACTTTATTGGGGACGCTTGCTCTCGGCGCTGCCTCGTGCCGGTCGACGGGAGAAGTGAGTGAGACCGCGAGTGTCAATGGGAGGACTGGGCATGGAGCTGCGGCGAAGGACGAAAGTGCTCCGATACCTTTAGTCCAGATGAAGTTCTACGAACTTAATCATGTGCATGAGATCGAGATCAAAGCGGATCAATGGTCAGATTTGGCCAAGCAGCAGCCTAAGGGTGGTCACTGTAATTTTAACTTCATGGGGAAACGTTACGACTGGTTTCATTTTACTTCGATCACAATTGATGGGACGACATTCAACGATGTCGGAGCCAAAAAGAAATCGTGGTGCGGCTCTGAGTCCAATGATAAACCATCGATGAATATCGATCTCTCCAAGTATCAAAAGGACAATAAAACAACAGCCCTCCAAACGCTGGGTACGGAAAAGCTGATCCTTAACAACTCTGAGCAAGACCTTTCCTATGTTCGGCAGTGTTTTGCGTATCGCTTTTTCGAACGTATCGGGGTCGCCAGCCTGCTCTGTGACTTTTCGCATGTTGTAGTCAACGGAAAAGATATGGGGATCTATGTCAACCTTCAGCCATTGAGTGATGGTTATTACAAGGCTCATTTTGGAAATCAGCTTGGCAACGTTTACGAGATCGCGCGCGAGAACTTTGTGCCGTCCGATCGGGAGCACTACAAAGACGCTCTCGACAGTCTCAAAAAGCCAGCCGATGAGAGTCTGGATGATATTCAAGCCGTAGTGCGTGTGCTAAATGCTCCGACTCTTGATATGGAGAAGCTGAGCGCGTTAGTCGACATCCCTTATTTTATCAATTTCTGGGCTGCGGAGATGATTTTGACCGAATGGGACGGCCTCACGCACGGCAACAACAATACCTACCTCTACTTCCCTGCCAAAGGCAAGATGCGCGTCATCCCTTGGGGGGCCGATCAGATTCTCAAAAAACACAAGGATACCGTTACCAAAGAAACCTACATCAAAAACCTTTTGGCCAAACGTCTCAGTGAAAAATCTGAATACAAAAAACAACTCAAAGCCCGCATCAACGAAATCCTAGCGCTCTATTGGAACGAGGACAACCTGAAACGCGAAGCGAAAGGCATCGGCAAACTAGTCTCACCCTACCTCTCGCTCGGCGATCGCATCAAACAAAGGGTGTGGCTCACTGAGATGGAAGTCATGATTATGCTGCGTAAAAAAGAGCTCGATTATACGATGCCAGATCCTTTTCCCATTACGCCGTTACCGATCGCGTATCCACTCGTTGACGCGAATTGGGCTCCTGTGGACGTTCCGTTACCAACGCCATCGCCCGAAGGTGATGTGCATTCCGTACCGATCTCAAGTGCATTGGAGCAAACGTACTGTCTCGCGGCCGGCGAACCCAGCAGCTTTCAATATTGTCCGACAGTGCAGAATCAAAAATGGAGCATCGTCAAAACACAGGATGGCTCTTACACAATCAAAAGCAAAACTCTCGATCGCTGTTTAAAAAATCCCAGTGCTGAGGAAAACATGGCCATAGAGTTGGATGCCTGCGGTGACAGCTCGGCGAATACCTGGACTTATTATGCCGTACACGGCGGAAAAGGGCGCTCGCAATTTGAGAGTCGATCTCACCCTGGCATCTGTCTGGCCATGCAGAAAGACGATGGTACAAAACCCCGCAATCTGATCACAAAACATTGTGATAGCGAGGATTTGTTTCAGTTGTTTGACTTTGCCCCTGGAGCGTAAGACACCAGGTTTTGAATAGGGCTATGAAGCGCGCTTATCGTTACGATCCAGGATCTGACGAATGCGAATCATAGCCCGGTGTCCTTCAGCTACGAGCTGGAGGAAAACCTCAGCGTTCAGTGGTTTGGATATGTAATCAAACGCGCCAAGGTTAAGTTCCCGTTTTTTCGTGAACTCGGCTGGTTTTCCTGTGCAGAATATTACAGGGATATTGAAGGCGCGTTTGCGCAGCATCTCAAAGCACTCATGCCCACCCATCTTCGGCATATTCTCATCCAGAATAACGACGTCGACTTCTACCTTCTCGAGTAGAGCAAGGGCCTCGAGGCCGTTGGTCGCTTCGAAAGTCTCATAACGATTTCCGAGTAACATGACCATGGCCTCACGGAGGTCGTCATCATCATCGACGATCAGAACCCGGCCTTTGGTCGTCATGTCTTGCATACGAGAAACCCCCTGGAATTATGAATTCTATCGGCACGAATGGATCGATTCTGAAGATTAATTTAAGACCAGTCTAATCCCTCTAGACTATTGCCGTAATTGGCCACTCTAAAGGCGATGCTGATAATTTAATCAGGTTGCTAGGAAAAAGTGGCCCTAGTTAGAGCGGGTTCCGACTGAGCTATACTAGAGTCATGCACATAGTATGGCCTCGGGGAACATGATGAACTTAAAGCTCAAATTTGCTTTAACGGCGAGTCTGATGGGGGCTCCTGGCTGTCAATGCCAGAGGGCGGAGTCCACGGCTTCAGCTTTTCCTGCGCACGATAGCAAAGTCTTTTACGCGACGAATCAGGTCGAGCTGGACGATATTCGCGATTTCTTCAAGCAGGTCTTCGGTGCCTCGGACTATATCACCCAATGGTCTGAGATTGATAAATTCCGGGCGGGAAGCGTTGATGACGCTCGCATTCCCTACGTTGACACCTGGTATCCTGAAGCTGCTAACGGAACCAACCGAGCGGGTTCGCTCAATAAATACGACCAGGCTTTTTATGCTGGCGAATCCCGGGCTGCAAAATGGGAAGTCGATAATCATAGTCGTCAAACACCGGCGTGGTACGGCCACTGTAACGGGACGTCCGTTTCAGGTTCCCGCTATCAAAGCCCCAAAAATTCGGTAAAACGGCCGAAAGGCTGTGTGGTTGGAAGCGCCAGTTGCGTAGAGTTCTCACCAGCCGATGTGCGCGCCTTGCTCTCAGAAATGAATATGAATGCGAAAGCCCAATTTATTTCGGGACGGCGTTGCTCACTCACTGATGCTCAACTTAAAAGTCGTCCCATGTTGAGGAGCGATCCAACCGTCATGGATGCCTGTGACGACGTAAATCCCGGCAGTTTTCATGTGAGTCTGGTGAACTTCCTGGGACGCATGAAACAGCCGATCATCTTTGACCAAAGTCAAAATAATGAAGTATGGAACTACCCGATTTATAAGTATAAATATACGGTGAGCGGACCTCTCGATGAAGCCAGCGCCGTAGCTGCTCTTCAGCTGGGCGAGCCCCTTGAAAACTGGGTATTTAATCCCAAGGCCCGGTCCTGGTACAAAGTAAACATGACCGTGAGTTATAGAAATTCGACCAACGACGTGCCGCCGAATGCAGGTGCGACTTTGGTGGACTCAACGGATCTCAATTACGAATATGTATTAGAACTCGATGATAACGGCGATATTATCGGTGGTGAATGGGTTGGCCCTCATCGCTACAATCATCCCGATTTTATTTGGATGCCCTTTGAACCAGCCGATCCAACCGGTGATTCCAGTCGCGGCAATCCTTTGCTGAGCACGACCGAAGTCACCTCGATTTGGGCTGAATCAGTCGGCCTCGATCCGGCGAATCCGTTTCGCGACAAACCAAAAAACGTTTTTGATGTTCGTTTTTATCCGCCTAATGACCTGACTTGGGGCATAGTTTCTGGCTACTATAAGATGCTTTTGGATGGGCGTAATACAGGTAGTCTGTTCCTCGGGAAAAAGAGCCATTTACGGGTTGAAGTTGCCGATATTTTGAAAGACGCAAACGTCGAGGTTTTTTTGAACGGTAAAGCTCTCGACACTGTCTCACCTACGACCGGTTCTGTTGACCTGCTTTTTGATTCGCCCCCTGGTCTCAATATCCTCACGATGAAGTGGGCTTCGGCCCATGTCAATGAAAGCGAAGTGGACTGGGAATTCAAATACTACGCGATGTAAGAGTTCCAAGAATTGATAGGTGTGCCGTGGGTTTACGGTCTCCCATGAGACCTTGGCATTTACTCCCCTAGCGTCTGGAATCACTCTTGCAAAAGCCATCTTGGGGAGTTGGAACAGGGGTGTGAAGCTTGATCTGAGTTCAAAGGGCAATACACTTCAGATGATTAGGGGACAATGGACTGAGCGGCAGCTCCTAGAGCTAAAGGAGCAAATAAAACGATGCTTAAAGGATAGGGCCTTGACCAACACGTCCTTGAAACGCAGCCCATGCCTAGCATAGAGTAGATAGAGTCCTGATTATAAAATTACCGAAATAATCCGTTTTCATAATGTCCTTGCAACATATCGGTATAATTCCGAAAGAACGATTCGTTCCCGACGAAAATTCGTCTTTTGAAAGGCAAAAATTCCTGGCACAACGCAGTGCGATATTCCATCTCTGACATTAGCAGCGACGATGTCTAGGATTTGCGACCGGGTGGTGGCGTCAGTCTTTGATCCCTTAGGTCCCAAATCAACTGGACTTTTTTTTGGAGAATAAGCAGAGCGGAAGCTTCGGCAAGGGCCTTGTCTTTTCGCAAAATCTCCCTCTCGAGATTGGCTATCAGCTCATCGCGTTCGTCTCTTTCATCGGGCGTCTTAACTTGGCTCCCAAGCGACGTCAACGCCTGCTCCTGCCACTCCTGAAGCTGATGGCTATGAAGACCTTCCTTGCGTAAATAAGCACCCATTTCAGCTTCGCTTGCCGACATAGTTTCGCTGATCGCTTTCAGCTTTTCCTTAGGAGACCATTTTTTCTTTTTTTTACTCATGCCAGGCATATTAACAGATTTGAGCCAATTTGCAGCCTTTGCTTTCCCGATGCCTTCGGCTTCGCAAACTTGAGCAACTGTTTGATTTCCACGATTTACAATCTTTGATACGATCGCTTCTTTGAATTCTCTAGAGTAGTTTGCGTGTCTTCCCACTTATCTATTCTTGCTCGCCCACTTTAAGTTCTTTCTAGCTCAAGCGACAGATTCCCTGAAACAGGGGGGGTCCAGTTCAGCTTTTTGTTTCCAGATCACTACTTTTATTTTCAGTATGAATTATTATCCTACAACCCACGACTCGATCTGAAAGCATTGCGATAGCCCGCTTCCCGCCGGAACAGAAATCTGAGCTCCCTATCGCTTTGGAATCAACGGTCCGCGAAGACGACGTTGAGCGTCTTTAAGATCCTGAAGTTCATAAAAGGTATCTCGCCACGTGACACCTTTTTTACGGGATATGACAAAAGCCGAACGAATAAATGTGTAAAACTGGAGAATGATCGCGGGCAAGAGAAGGATACCGTGGTATGCAGACGATTCTTGTCTGACGCATGTGCTGACAAATAATCCGTGAGCAATCAAGAGGCTGAAGAGACCAAGTAAAGATTCCATTGAATTGCCGAATATGACTATAACGAGTGGCGCAAAGAAGATCAGTATTTGGCCTAGAACGGCGATGATAAGCAGAGGGATCGAGAATCTTAGGCCAGCAAAGGCATTTTTCTCCAGACCACGAATATAGGCTAAAAGTCCAGCATACCAATGAATATGCCCTGCATCAGGCCCTAAAAAGAATGCAGAACGACCACCGAATCTCTTAACTAACATCCCTAAAAAGACATCATCCACGACTTCTAGGCGAAGCGGCACATGACCACCAAAAGCTTCGTAGTTGCTTCGGCGAACCATATTGAATGCACCAACCCCCATGTAGGCGCTCGGGCGGTTGGGAGCATTGATAGCGCGAGGGTTTTGGAAAAGAAAAAAGAGCATGGCGAGGGATTGCGTCACGGCCTCTTGGATAAAACTGGCACTGATAATGCGAGGTGCGATGCAAATGTGATCGTATCCATCTTGCTCGCAGCGCATCACCGCGCGCATGAGAGTCTGTTTTTCTAAAAGGACATCCCCATCACTGAAAAGCAACCAATCTCCACTTGCAAGCCGAGTGCCTTGGTGCAATGACCAGCATTTTCCCAGCCAGCCTGAAGGCAGCTCGGTATTGTGGACAACCTTGAGCCTTGGTTCTTCGAGCGCGAGCTCGTCAAGAATCCGGCCTGTCTGATCCGTCGAGCGATCGTTGACAATGATGATTTCTAGATCAGGATAATTCTGACTTGCAAAGGATTTTACGGTGGCTGCTATATGGGGGCCTTCGTCCCGCGCAGCGATCACGAGGGATACACGAGAGCGGGATGGGAGACCTGAGGATGCAGGAAGGCGGCGCAGGTTGTGAGCCAGGAAATGCGGAATGCGAGTTATCCAATAGAGAAGA
>JACMOC010000066.1 GCA_014378195.1 Oligoflexus sp.
CCTACGCTTCGGAAGAGATTTCCGAATTTTATTACCACGACAGAACAAATTGGGCGAGCAATGTTGGCCGTTGCGGCGAACGGAGCGGATAAGGCTGTTTTGACAAATCGGGATTTTGATCGGATTGTTCCTAACTGATTTGGGACTCGTTTCAGTGACTTATCGCTATTTTGAGGATGATGTCCGAAAATGGCAATATTTCCTCTTGGATCCAAGGTAGAGTTGGGTCTATGGAAAACGAAAACGCTTTGCGTAAACATCTTTATGAATCTTTTCTCTCGCGTGACCCTCGCCATGACGGACGCTTTTATATGGGCGTGACAACGACTGGCATTTACTGATCGTCCGATCTGTCCCGCCAAACCCAAGTTCGAAAATACCGTATTTTTTAAAAGCAAAGCCGAAGCCGAAACAGCCGGATTTCGGCCTTGCCTTCGCTGTAAACCCGACCTTTCTCCGCTGAGTCAAAGGTGGAAGGGCACCGCCGCGATTATGGGCCGAGCGTTGAGTCTTGTGGAAAAAGGCGACCTTGAAGGCGAGGATCTTCCCGCCATAGCTAAGCGGCTCGGGATGAGTGATCGGCATTTGCGTCGGCTTTTTCAGGAGCATGTGGGAGCGGCAAATGGCAGAAACCCGATTTCTATTATCATTCCCTACCATAGGGTTTTAGGATCGGACGGCCGTATATCGGGATACGCAGGGGGCCCTGATGTGAAGGCGAAGTTACTGGCGCTTGAAGGCTATGCGTTAACAAAAGTGGAGGCTCAAAAACGTGGAAGCCCAAGACAGTCTGCCCCGTCGCATCAAGAATTTGAATTGGGCACGTATTGCGGATGAAGTGCTTGATCGAGGTTTTTCGGAAACAGACCGTATCCTAAGTGATGAGGCGTGTGGGGCGCTTAAGGCGGCATATGACGATACAAGGCTGTATCGAAAGACGATAGTTATGCAGCGGTACAGTATGGGGCGCGGCGAATATAAGTATTTTGACTATCCTCTGCCTTCGCCTGTTCAAGCACTCCGATCGGCTCTTTATGAAAAACTTCATCCTATCGCGCTTGAGTGGTGCCAAAGGCTCGGAATGGAGAAAGATTTCCCGCAGTCGCATGACGACTTTCTCAAGCGTTGTAAGGAGGTGACGCAATCGCTTCCCACGCCTCTCATTCTGAAATATGGTCCTGGAGACTATAACTGCCTTCATCAGGACCTCTATGGCGAGGAAGGGTTTCCATTTCAGGTGATCGTGGCTCTGTCGGATCTCGAAAATTACGAAGGCGGCGAGCTTGTCTTGACCAAACAGCGACCACGCCTTCAGACGATTCCCTACGTTCTACGCATTCCCAAAGGACACGCAATAGTAACCACGACTCACTTCCACGCTCAGAAGGGCGTTAAAGGCTTTTACCGAGCTCCCATGCGACACGGGGTAAGTGCGGTAAGGTCAGGTGAGCGTTTCACTCTCGGGCTCATTTTTCACGACGCGCGTCCATAGCGAACTTTTGACAAGGTTACTCTCGGAGTTTTCTAAGCCATTCAATCAATTCATATTTCGCGGGTTAAAAATATTATCCACAGAAATTTCGCACTTCTGTGGATAAGTTAGGTAGAAATCTGAATCTATTGCGCATTCAGAGAAAATTAATGAAAAATCCACACATTTCGTGAATCGCGTAGGTGCTCTTTTACGAGCAAAGAAATGTTCAAAAGCTGGTTCACGCCAATGTCGGTCGTCAGCAGGAAAACCTCTTCAGTCTTAAGGTTGGCAAGTCCCAAGACCAGCTCGCCCAGGAGCTGCTTGGTCTCGGGGAGGTTCAAGAGGTTCGGGGATAGGTAGAGTCCCACTTTCTTTTGAACCAGGTCACTCAATGTCTTGAGGATAAGCTCTTTGCCGACTTTTGTGTCGCGGGCGAAGGCCGCCTGCGGCAAAAGGAAAAACTGTCGATGAACTGCCCCCGTATTATCGGAATGCATGAGAGGCTGATCTTCGCTTAGGCCGACTTCGCTTAGGTATTTGAACGCTTCGTCGAGCTTTTCGATCTGAAGGAATTCTTTGCTGGTTCCCGTACCCCGACTCTTGTAGAGGCCGACCCAGAAGTTGCAGGCCTGGGGATCACCGGGGCGGGCTAAGACGATACGAAGGCTGTCGTCGTGGGTCTTAGGAGTCTCTTGTGCCGAGCTAGCCTCGGGCCGATGGATGTCCACAACGTACTCCTCATTCACATTCTCAATCGCAGTGCCAAGCCCCATTTTAAGCAATCGCCCCCTTTTGGGATAGAGGCTTTTTCAGAGATGTCGCGTCGAGACCTCCTTTATAGAGCACAAACAGCTTGCCGGCTGCCATGGCTACTTTGCCAAGGCGTTCGCCACCAAGGCCTCGAACGAGCCCAGCCGTGGTTTTAAAATCGGCAAGAGTCCACGATGCGTACCGGCAATCATTTAGGCTTGGGTCCGGCGGACAGGTGTAGGGTCTTGCGGCTTCGGCGTAGAAGCCGAAGAGTTCGTTGATGGCATCGACGAGGACTTTTTCGGATTCGGCTGCAAACCCGTCCGAAAAAATGCGGTCCCAGTAGCTTTCAGGATCGACATGGCGATAGCGGTCTTTGAGGAAAACGAGCGCGCGGAGGCGCATCGACTCGTGAAAAAATTCGTAAAGTCTTTTTTCCATCGTTTGAGAGGCAAAGTGATCGAAGGCGAGTGAGGCATGAGTAGCATAACCGTATCCTGGATGTGAGTTGATGAAGGTGCGGTAGGTGCAGCCTGGATCTTTGAGATTGAAGGTGGTGCGGTAGCTGGGGGGCACCGATTCGGTGGTCGAGGCCTTTTCGTGAAGGGCGAGCGCGTTTCGGTGCTCCCATTCCCTAATCACCCATTCGCAGAAGTCGATGAAAAATCCTTCGAAATGGGACGGCATCGCGAAGCTCAAAAGATCATCTTGGATAGCTTTCAGAATTTTATAATCGCTGATCATAGGATCCTCCCGGAAAAGTAATCTGGGGCTTATTTAGGGGAATTTGTTCAGGATATCGATGGACATCTTCTAAAACATACGCGCCGTAAGAATTGCAGATAGTTGAGTGATTTCATAGAGTCAGGTGTTTTTGGTAAAAACTTACAATATCGCAGAAATCCCTATTCAAGTTCGAATGTTCCAGGCCCGATAGCGGAAGGCGGGTTAGATTTGAGGGGACTTCATGATTCGCACTCTCGCATTACCTCTGAGCCTGATTGTTCTCACTGCCTGTGGACAGGAGAGTACCTCTCGTCCAACGTCCGAATCGCTTTCCGATGCCGCCACAGCCTCCTCAACTACGAAGTATGCATCGACTGAGGCGGAGACCTCGGGTTTGAGTCTCCTTGACCACACAAAGTTCGCTGGCACAGTCGATGCTAAAACAGTTGCCTATATTCAATATGATCTCAAAAATCTTGCGAATTGGTCTGATACAACGCGCCCTGTCGTGCTAACGAAGTTTGGGGCGATGGTGGGTCTCAGTGATGTGAATGCGGCAACACTCGGGCAGTGGTTTATGGATCGCATGACTTATATCTATCCGGATGATGGGCAGGCGTTTGAGTTTAAGCTTATCGTTCCTGGCGAGAAAAAGGTCTATCCCGCTTCGTTCATGGGCGATGGGAATCATTTGGTTGCCGGTTCGAACAAGGGCGCGGAGATGTTTGATTATTATCAGAGTGTCCGTCGCCAGGGCGTTGAGGGGGTACTGTTGAAGTTTAATGGCCAACTGATTCCTTTCCTTTCGCCACGAACAGGTGTGATGCAGATTGGGCCTACGTTGTTTGGGACAGATGATACGTTGGACGAAACGAAGAGCGCGAGTCACCGCATTGTGAAATCGATCTTTCGCCTTGGGGTGCTTTTCCATGAGTCGCGGCATAGTGATGGGAATGCGAAAGCGGGAACGTTTGGCTTTGCACACGTTAACTGCCCGTCTGATGGCAGCGTAGCATCCGA
>JACMOC010000067.1 GCA_014378195.1 Oligoflexus sp.
AAGTATGCAAAAGCCGTTTGAGACTGGCGATCTCGTTGCTATCTCAGGTGTGACTGGCTACGTCCAACAGTTAAACGTCCGAACTACTGTATTGATGACTCTCGACGGCAATTTAGTTCAGATTCCAAACGCGACCGTCTACAAGACCATTGTTCGAAACTTTACAAGCAACGGTAATCGACGAGAAGACTTTGTCGTTGGCATCGGCTATGACGACTCTATTGATAACGCACAAGAAGTTGCTCGGAAAGTCTTAGAAAACCATCCTGCTGTACTGGGCGATCCTGAACCCTCGGTCCTAGTTGATGACCTTGGAAGCTCTACGATTAACTTGCGCATCTATTTTTGGTTGGACGGTAAGCAGCATAGCTGGCTTAAAGTGAGATCCTCAGTCATTCGTCTAATTAAGTTTGAATTTCAGAAAAATGGCATATCGATGCCTGATGAGGCCCGCGAGATCGTATTTCCGAACGGTGTTCCAGTAACAATGCTCGATCCAAACGTATTGGAGCGTTCCAACCCAACCGGAAATATGCGTTCGGCGCCTAATGCTGAAAAAGGAGATTCACCTTCAACGAGGGCTGAAGGCGGTCTCGAAAGCGAGGCGGATGTAATCGAGCAACAAGCACGACGAGCCCAGATTGCAACCTCAGGCGAGAATCTTCTTAAACCGACTTCTAGCTTAAACGCGCCTAGCAAAGCTTAAAATTGAGCGTCATCTTGTCTAAAAGCTATCCCCTTTGAAGTTAATGAGGTGCTATTTGATAAATAAATTAGGGCAGTCTGTTCGCTTGGTGCGCGGTGATCCGTGCCCAATCTCGATTTGATCGGATTCGTGGTACTTATATGCCAGCGATGATCAGCCGCGTGTTTTCTAAATGACGTCACTCGTCAGAACTGAGTGGATAAAGTTCATAGAAGGATTCATTTGATTAAATGAATCAAAAAACGTTCTCCAGGGAAGTTTGCAATGAATTTTGATTGTGACGAAGCACTTGCTCCATACAAGAACGACAATGCCACCAATTATGAATGTCCGTCCCTTGCGGGACCGAATGTGGATTGGTTTAATAGCCTGGCTTATTTGTAAGTCAAATCTCATAGCTCTAGTGGCTGAAATTCTCCGGTTTTGTGTTCTTAACGCACTTTATTTTCCGAGTTCTGAGGCGGACCCTCGAAGAGCAAAACATCCGGCAATGTCTAATATTGTTGGAATTGCCGAACGCGAAAAGACTGATTACTCCACCTCGATAAATTCTGCACGTAATGAGGCAGACACAATTGCTCAAGCCTCTCCTACCCTTTTGAATTTCCCTTCTGGAGCAGCGTACCGGATGCCACGATCTCTAAACAGCTTGAGCCGATGGTGCTCGATCCGGAGGAATTCGAGAATTTTCTCTTCGCTCGACCGTCCCAAAACTCTCAATCAAATATAGGTAAGCTTCTGCGTGATCTCCACATGCCGGACTATCGAGAGTATGGAACAGAGGCAGGGAAACGAGGACAACTCGGAAAGGGCGATACCCACATGCTGGGTCCGTTTGTTAACGGCCATGATGAATCGAGCAAATATTCGATTAAACCACCGGCAGACATCACCTAGGCACCGGCTTGTTGCTCTGGAACTACAAGTGACAAACGGATCAGCGTAGCGGAGCTAGCGGGAAGCCTTATAATTCTGCGAACAAAACAGCATATCCGAGAATTCAGCTAATAAGTGACATACATTATTTTACACTATTAAATTTATGCAGATCAGAAATAAACGGTTTGTACCGCTTACTTATGAGCAAGCCACCAAATGACTTATATACTTATATTAACTCTATAAGTCATGGTCCTTAAAGCTAATGGTGCAATTACTTTAGCAACAGAATGCAGGAGTATTTGCATATGCTTTATAAATTTTTATTAGAAAATGCCGAAGAAATTCTAGCATTGACCAAAGATAAGACTCGCGACCTCGCAGAAGGGGCTCCATCATCAGAACAGCTTGAAAAAGGTTTACCTATTTTCTATAAGCAACTGATCGCTGTTCTCAAATACGATCATGTTGAGAAACCAAATGCGACGCTGGATAAGCGCGGCATGGCCCAGGCCGCCCGAGACGCCGACGAACCAGCTCTTGCATTGGCCGCCGGAAGCCCTAATGAAGCTGAACTAGCGCGCTCTGCTGGCGAACACGGTTCAGAGCTATTAAGGCTTGGGTATACGCTGTCCCACGTAGTCCATGCCTATGGAGCCATGTGCCAATCGATAAATGAAATTGCCGCAACGAAGAAGCTCCAGATTGCACCGGAGGAATTCCGTAACTTAAATCAATGCCTCGATGTCGCAATAGCTGGCGCAGTTACTGAGTTTCAAAGTCAGAGAGATATAAAAAAATCCAAACACGAAATTGAAAAGCTCGGTTTTTTAGCACATGAACTTCGAAATTCTCTCAGCGCGGTTAGCATGGCGTTTATGATGATCAAAGAGGGCGCTGTCACAGCTACCGGAAGTACCGGACAATTACTTGAAAGAAGTATTGCGCGGTTAAATGAGCTGATCTCGCGATCATTGACCGAAGTGAGATTAAGGTCAGATCCTAAACTTCATATTGAATCGGACTACGTTCAACAACTTGTCGATCAAATTGCTCTCACTGCAAAAATTGATGCATCCTCTCGCAACCAAGCTTTGACTATCAAGATAGAACCAAATTTAAAAATTGAAGCGGATCAACAGCTTATACATTCTGCGCTTTTTAATCTTATTCAAAATGCCCTCAAATATACTCGAAAGGGCGGGGAAATCAAGGTTCGTGGAAAGCTTGTCGACGATACTGTGGTGATAGAAGTTGAAGATGAATGCGGTGGGCTGTCACCTGAAGCTGAAAACGGACTTTTTAAAAAATTTGAACAAAACCATGAGAATCGCTCCGGGATGGGAATAGGTCTTACGATCGCTCAGGAAGCAATTATTCTCAATCATGGCACAATCGAATGTCAAAACCTGCCTGGCAAAGGCTGCATTTTCAGAGTTTCCTTGCCAAAAATAAAAGAATAACCGTCAGTGGAAATCCATATTTCCGCAAATTAAGCCAGCAAAAAAGGGGCGGAACGCTCCCTCGGTCCTATCGACCACTTGTGAGACTACCCCGATCGTTTAGCGGACGGAGGATAAGGACAGACGCAGAGGGTCGACCTCTACGTTTGAGTATAGCGGCCATACGCTCCTCGTTTTTACTATCCCAATTTCTTTCTTTTGCCTCACTTTTCATCTGTGAAGAACCGAAGATACTTAATATTTCATATCAAAATCCTATATGGTTATCGCTCTAAGTTATGGACCAAACTAAACCTTTTCTCAAAGTGTTGATGGAAATCCTCATTGGTCAAATTCATCGTCCCGCTTCACGCGTCGCTACTTTTAAGCCACTCGTGACATTTTCCAAATGCGCGACATCGATCGCCATATTTTCTACAACTTTACGTTCTTTTTTCGATCGAACTGGTCCCATGAGGATGACGTGGCCGTCAAGCGTGATGATTTTTATATTGTGCGCATAATGTCGATTTCTTGGAAATGGATTGACAAAGACCACCTATGCCGAGAAATCTGAAAACTCTTTAAACAATGATGAGTCCTGTTCCTTTTTAGATAATATGTGAATGGACAGGCCATCACCCCACGATTATCTCCCATATCAATTACGACTTACACGTTCATGTGTAACAATAGAGTTTTTCGGAGGCCACTGTTGTCACTTTTACCATTTTTATAGTGTCGGGTCGATATCATGGATCTATTCATTCTAACCGCAGCTACCTCATAACCAAATTTATTGATTTCTGGATCTTTTATTGCAGACGATTTCCTGAACATTCCTGCCAGCAAAACTCAACGTCTATGACGGAATGCCTAATTATCACTTTTTTACACTTTGTATGTTAAAGGAAAGAATTATGGAAGACTCGAACGCAGTGTCTTGCGTTTTTCTCGATATAGGAGGCGTGCTTTTGAATGATGGGTGGGGTCACGAATCGCGACATTTAGCGACTCAGATCTTTGAATTGGATCTCGAAGATTTTGAGCACCGCCATTCTCAAGCCTTCGATACGCATCAACTGGGGAATCTTAGCTTAAAATCTTACCTGGACTTGGTTGTTTTCTATAAACCCAGGCCTTTCACTCAATTGCAGTTCCAAAACTTTATGTTCGATCAGTCCACTCCTTTTGAACCTATGATTCAACTCTTTCAAGGTCTGAAGAGAAAATTCGGATTAAAAATAGTTGTCGTGAGCAATGAAGGGCGCGAGCTAAATGCCTTGCGGATTCAGAAATTTAAATTAGATTCTTTCGTCGATGCGTTTATTTCCTCTTGCTACGTGCATGTCAGCAAACCCAATAAGACTATTTTTGATCTCGCTCTCGATATCTCTCAAGTCAGCGCAGAAAAACTTGTCTATGTGGAAAATACTTCTATGTACGTGGGTATAGCGCGGGACATGGGCATAAAAAGCATTTTACACCGAAGCTATCAAGAAACCTGTGTGGAATTAGCTCAACTGGGATTGAGGCTCGACGATGGTGTGGCTTATCCGCAGCAACATCATAGCTAGAGTCGGATTAACATAAAACTGGCTATCCCATAGGCGTTTGATTCGGCACTTCCGAGTCGATTAAAGTGAAAGGCTCATGACAATGTCTAATACTCTTGCACCAGAACTTTTGACGAAAATGAACGCCTACTGGCGCGCAACCAACTATCTTTCGGTCGGGCAAATCTATCTCTATGAAAATCCACTACTCAAGCGCCCCCTTCGCGTCTCTGACGTAAAACGTATGCTGCTAGGTCATTGGGGGACCACTCCTGGGCAGAACTTTATTTATGTCCATTTGAATCGAGTCATCAAACAATTTGATCTCAATATGATATACGTCTCAGGTCCTGGGCATGGAGGTCCAGCAGTTGTCGCTAATACTTACTTAGAAGGGACGTACACTGAGATATATCCTGATATAAGTCAGGACGAAGCAGGATTACGGAAATTGTTTCTTCAGTTCTCTTTTCCTGGCGGCATTCCCAGTCATGCCTCTCCCGAATGCCCTGGATCTATTCATGAAGGGGGAGAACTCGGCTATTCGCTCAGTCACTCTTTTGGAGCCGTTTTCGATAATCCGGATCTCATCGTAGCTTGTGTCATTGGAGACGGGGAGGCCGAAACAGGGCCGCTCGCGACCGCATGGCATTCTAACAAATTTCTC
>JACMOC010000068.1 GCA_014378195.1 Oligoflexus sp.
TCTTTATCCCGATGCTCAGGGTGGTCTTGCGGCGCGCGCCGACCAAGAGGCGTCGCCCATCGAAAAATATGATATTTTGCTCGGGCATAAACAAGGCGAACTTACCGCTGATGAACGAAACCGCACCCATGAAGAGGCCTCCAATCACGATCTGCGCCGAAGCCTCGACCAGGATTGGGCCGCAGCCGCTATTTTTTTCGCGGAACCTTCGCCGTTCAAAATTACGGTGCCTGATGGCAAAGTCCTATCCTTTGGAGCAGGCGATATCAAAGCTCTGCTCATTCGTTTCGTTCACATGCATTCCAAAGCGGACGAGGGAGTGGAAACCAGGTCCCTTGGCGGCACGTGTCACCTCGATGGCGACTCGTTTCGACATTCCCTGGAGAGCCGCACTCTAAGTCCAGGGATCTGGAACGAGCTGAAGAACGATCCCTGTTTTAAGGTTAACGCCGCGGCGTTTCACCTGGCTTTGACCAACCTGATCGGTCTGCGAGCCGAATCGTTTATCCTGGATCCCGTCACCGATCAGGATCTTACATACTTCCCGGTGCGTGGTTTTAAAAGCGAGGTCTTAGGAATACCGCTTAGTGATTCCAACGCTCACCAGGACATGCAAATCAAAACAACTGTCACCTATGTCCTCCCCTCGCCGCCAACGGCAGCCAAGGGGTCAACGTCACTTGCCACGAACACCTACACATACCACCTCGAAATCGATGAAGCCGGTGAGATCATAAGTGGAACATGGAATGACGAACCGTCTGCGCCGCAGTTGATCTGGATTCAGAATCGTCCGCGCTTTACCTCTGATGATGCGGCTTTGGAGAAACTTTACACGATGAGTGTGAGTCTTCCCTCACGCATGGCGATGCGCGATTTTTCGGCTATCAACACCGGCTTCGCCGCGATGCCTGTCCGGGATTCAGAGGCTCTCGTAGTGAACAAAAAATATCGATTGGAATTGAATGGTGATGCACCGCGGGGGGCTGACGGACTCAAGACCTTCCTGCAAACCGCCTTTCGCTCTCTCGGAGCCGTTTCCATCTATCGCAATACCTTTGCTGATGAAGAAACATTCAGCTCCATTGAAGTAGAGTTTCATAAGCCTACGACTTTCAATTCCGTAAAACAGGCGATTCATGCTCACAGCAATGGACGTTCGGAAGTGAGCCGCATACTCCGTTGACCAACTTGCGGAATAAGGCTGGCCATTTTTTCGAACCCGCGTTATACCCTTCCGCATGAAGGCAAAATGCGCTTATTTTGGAAAATGTTCAGGATGTACTCTTCAACAATTTCCATACGTTAAACAACTCCATGACAAAACCCGTCGCGTCCGCAGTGACCTCGGGTCCCTTTTGTCCAAAAATGCAGCCGCCGAGACCGCCATAGTCGCCACGGCCCCAAGCCCGAGCGAGCACGGCTACCGCACCTCGGGCAAACTCTGTCTTCACGAAGACGAGCTGGGCCGCCGCTCCATTGGCCTCTACGAACGCGGCAGCAAAAAAGTCGTCGATATTCCCGAATGCTCCGTTCATCACCCTGAGATCAACAAGCTTGTCCAAAAGCTCTTTGGTTTCGGCAAAAAATTGCCCGCGAAGCTCTATCAGCACAACAAAAAGGGCTTTCAGCCGAACCGTCTGAAGTTCATTGTCATTCGTTATTGCCCCGATACCCGTGAGTTTGGATTGATCCTCTCGCATACCGGTGTTGACCGTACCGCGCTCAAAGCGTGGGCTGCGGCCATCAATCTGCCTCAGACCAGCCTCTATGAATCAGAGATGAGTCCGGCCGACGAAGATCTGGTTGTCGCACGTTCGGTGAATCACCTTGCTGGGCCTGAAACCTTCCGCTATAGGATCGGTGCCCATGATTTCAATATCGATCCCATTGCCTTTTTTCAGGCGAATTTTAGCCTGGTCCCGGCATTTATCGAAGCGATAACCGCACCTCATGCCGGCAATGTTTTACTCGATTTATATGGCGGGTTTGGAACGTATAGTTTCAGCGCCGCGGCGAAATTTCGTAAAGTATGGACGGTTGAAGCGAATCCGCATTCGATACGGTCCGCACAGGAACTCATTGATCGCATGAAGGTATCCAATGTACAGACATCGGCAACGTCGGTCGAAGATTTCCTCAAAACCATCATTAAATCCCCAGATGCCCAAAGCGTGACGGACATCATCGTCAATCCCCCGCGCACCGGTCTATCGCGTCACGTGATAGAAGGCCTTAAAGCCCCAGCATTCAAAGAGCTGAAGCGTGTGACCTACGTGTCTTGCGACCTCTTGACCTTGCAAAGAGATTTGCGGGAACTCGTTCGATCCGGTCATTATAAAATCGATCAGGTTCTGCCCTTCGACATGTTTCCGCAGACCGATCACATTGAAAACATCGTGCGACTTCTTAAGCTCCCGTCTTCTCGATCACCGAATCCGTCTTCATCCCTGAGGAAATAAGTCATTTCTCACCGCGAACGCCCAGAATAAGGGTGGATAAGCCAACAGTCGGCAACCGCTTGCTTTTGCGAATAAGGGCCTGTAATAAGGCTCAACCAGGAGGATTTATGTTCAAACCTATCGATCGCGCGCTCATTCACCGTTACTGGACGCCGGAACGGAAAAAGCAACTCCTCGGCAGCAAAAAGCTTCTCCTGCTTCCCTGGGAGGCTCCCGAAGTTTTGGTGACCATGGATCTCATGAATCCCGAAGGCAGCCTCACCCGCAGCCAAACGAAAAAGCTGCTTCAAGTGAACCACATGCTTGGCCTCCTTCGACCCACCTTGCAGAACCTCGCAAGTCAGCACCCTTTGCTTCGCATTGCGGAAGGCGCCTGCGGCAATTCTTATGTGAGTCTCCTTCTTGCGTGGTATTTCACGGCTGTCGAACCCCACCCGGTTATGATCATCGGCACTGATTCCAATCCCAAAGTGATAGCCCAGTCCCAGGAGCGCGCTGCATTTCTCGGTCTTCAAAAGACTCTTCGTTTTGCAATCTGCGGCCTCGAAGACTTCCGCTGGCTCCCCTTGATTGCAGAACTTTTTCCCGAGCACGTAACAGCGGCGAAGGATCCGGAGGAAAGTGCATCCGATAAGGAAAGAAGGCTAAGGCCTCATCTCTTTGTCGCATTGCATGCCTGTGACGCCTTAAGCTGCCGGGCTATATTTCACGCCATGCAGCTCAAAGCCGACTGCCTCGCGATCGCACCCTGCTGTCAGGCCGAACTCGCCGCCCAATGGAAAGCCCTTTCGCCCGCCAAAGACCCGCCGAGCGTTATGCGAGCGATTTTTAGCAGCCCTCATCTTCGTCGCACCACCGCAGCCGATTTTACAGACACAATCAGACTGCTCCTGATGCGATCACTTGGTTACGATTGCGAGGCTATTGAATTTGTTCCCTCGGAACACACGCCGAAAAATCGCTTGCTGCTTGCGCAAAGGCAACGTCAGTACGACTTAAAAAGTCTTCGAGAGCTTGAGGATTTTAAAACGATCTGTGGGGAAGAGACGATAGAACTGGAGCGTTTACTGGAAGGCCAACTGGAACCATACCGGACTCGCCTGGCTGAAAAGCCGTTAATATGACAGCTTATTTGTGGCTGATTTCGCGCTTGATATGGATTGAAATGACGCGCGCATCATCAACTTGAGGAATTCCGGACGGGAGTTTGCTGAGAGCGTCGCCGTCCCAAACAAAAAATTCGTCACCATTTTCTTCAAAAAGTTCTTCGCTTGATCTCAAAAACGAGTCCTTGAGATCTATCAACTTGCCCATAAAGAAAGCCTCTCGCCTCGTGTTATATATCGAGAGTTCCACCCTGGCCTCAGATTTTCTATGACTCACTTATCTCTCGAACCCCACCTATTCTGCAACCGTGATGCTTCAGGCCAATCCTTCGCTGTCTTGACAACGCCCTAAAAACAAAGGGATTTATAATCAAAACATAATTTAAATGTGAATTTTTCCCTATATTTACACTTACCTCGTCTTCATCTTTCCAGGGGGGTACTAGGACGTGGAAGTCTTGGGCTGTGCCTCGCACACCTTTTTTTTGGCTCCAATTATTTGGCGAAAGAAGTAAAGATTTCGGTTTTCATCAAGGTCAACCCATGTTAGTCTCCCGGCTCGTGAGTAAGTAGCCTCTTCAAGTCTCTGGGCAGGTCAGCCCCGATCTTCGCACGAGGCCTCATCCCCTTTCGGAGATCGTTATGGGTAAAAAATTGTATGTTGGTAACCTCCCTTATTCTGCAACTGAGCAAGTGTTGATCGACACATTCTCTCAGTGCGGCGTTGTTGAATCAGCGAAAATCATCGTTGATCGCGAAACAGGCCGTAGCAAAGGTTTCGGATTTGTTGAA
>JACMOC010000069.1 GCA_014378195.1 Oligoflexus sp.
ATTTTTTCTCATGATCTTGACTTCAACCCTAATAATGTTCGGCATGATGTATTTGAATACGTTTGATGCCGACCATATTTTTTTCAGTGAAACTCGGCTTTATATGGCGCTCATGATGGGCGCAGACATGGCGATGATTATGCTTAGTTTCATGCTGTCGATGTATAAAGACAAGAAAATTAATAAGATGATTTATCTAGCAAGCTCACTGGTTTTTGCCCTTTCACTCTGGTTGGTGAGAAGCCAAGCTACGGTTGACGATGTCTCCTATTTGCGCGCAATGATACCTCACCATTCCATAGCAATTTTAACCAGCAGCAGAGCCCATATAAAAGATCCTAGAGTAAGAAATCTGGCCGATGGCATCATCGCTACTCAGAAAAAAGAAATTGGTGAAATGGAGACATTGATTAGAGATCTTAAGTAGAAATTGACACGAAAATTCTCTAACTTTTATCGACAGAGAACGGCCTCGCGAAAGACTTCCACAATGCAAAGATTGTCGGATAGACTATAAGTAGTCGACGTCCGATTGTGGCTTAGTGCAGTTCCCATGCGGATAAAGCACACTGCAATTCGCTATATTGCCTCTTTTCTCAGTCTCAATGCATTTCCAATTACCGATACGGAACTCAAACTCATTGCAGCGGCAGCAATCATAGGGTTTAAGAGGAGGCCAAAAGCCGGATAGAGAACTCCTGCAGCAATCGGAATACCAAGAGCGTTGTAACCAAAAGCAAACCAAAGATTTTGCTTTATATTGATCAAAGTTGCCTCACTCAAACTTCTAGCCCTAAGAATTCCAGTCAAATCACCTTTAACCAGCGTGATTCCTGCGCTATGGATGGCAACGTCTGTACCCGTGCCCATTGCTATTCCTATATTCGCCTGAGCCAATGCTGGAGCATCATTAATGCCATCCCCTGCCATCCCAACTATTTGGCCTTTTTGCTGATATTCTTTTATGATCTCCGCTTTGCCCTGCGGCAATACATCGGCGCGAAAACTGGCGAGACCGACCATTTTAGCGACGACTTCGGCCGTTTTTTGATTGTCTCCAGTAACCATCACGATTTCGATTCCAAGCGCTTGAAGATTTTTTATGGCCTCTACGGTTGTTTCCTTGATTGGATCCATGACCCCAAGAATACCAGCTACTTCCCCTCCCACGCCGACATACATTACGGTCTGACCTTTGCTGCGAAGAAGATCTGCTTCTGTCTCAGCATTGCCCATAGGAATTTGTAGCTCGTCTATTAAGGCCTTATTTCCAATCGCGACTTTCCTCTTATCGATCAAGGCATAGGCGCCTTTACCCGTGACTGACTTGAACTCACTTGCTTCCTTTAGTTCGAGGTTCTTTTCTTTGGCGGCATTTACAATGGCCGAGGCAAGTGGATGCTCACTTATTTTCTCCACACTTGCGGAGAGAATAAGAAGGTCATGGTCAGTATACGCACCGAAGGGTTTCACAGTGACTAAAACTGGTTTACCAAGAGTCAAAGTTCCTGTTTTATCAATGATAAGTGTATTAACCTTTCGCATCATTTCAATGGCTTCAGCGCTTTTAAAGAGTACTCCTGATGATGCACCGCGACCAGTTGCTATCATGATGGACATTGGCGTTGCTAAGCCTAGTGCACACGGGCACGCGATGATTAAGACGGTCACGGCGCTCAGAACAGCATGGGCGAACTTTGGCTCAGGACCGACGAGTGCCCAGGCTATCGCGGTCACGATTGCAATAAGGATGACGCTAGGTACAAAGTAAGCCGCAACCTTATCCACGAGCTTTTGTATCGGGGCTTTGGATCTTTGAGCATCGGCGACCATTTGCACGATTTGCGAAAGCAGCGTGTCTTTCCCAACTTTTTCAGCTTCGATGACAAGGGAACCCGTCCCGTTGATTGTGGCACCAACGACCTTTGAGTTAGCGGTTTTAACAATGGGAATAGGTTCCCCGGTTACCATGGATTCGTCGACGGCGGATTCTCCCGAAAGTACAATTCCATCGACTGGTATTTTCTCACCGGGTCTCACGCGAAGCCTATCTTTAACTTGAACTTCTTCTAAAAGAATGTCCTGTTCAATGCCATCGGATCCAATTCTTCGGGCAGATTTTGCGGCAAGGCCAAGCAGAGCCTTTATCGCTAAACTAGTCTGTCCTCGAGCCTTGAGTTCTAGTACTTGGCCCAGTAAAACTAGGGTCACGATCGCGCTAGCTGCCTCGAAATAGAGTCCGACGTCGCCCGTCATTGGATCGATAAATGAACTCGGAAATATTTCGGGGAGAGTTGCTGCAACCAGACTATATATGTATGCCACTCCCACCCCAAGTCCAATGAGGGTAAACATGTTTGGACTTCGATTCTTAAGTGATTGCCAAAAGCGATTAAAGAAAGGCCATCCACCCCATAGGACTACCGGGGTCGAGATTGCCAGTTCCACCCACGGCATGGATGCTGATAACAGTGGAGACGAGATCAAGTGTCTTCCACCCATAGTCAAGAATAGGAGAGGAACAGTGAGGCCCGTGCAGATCCAAAATCGAAGCCGCATACTCTTATATTCGGAATCGTCTTCCGGGCTATCCAGTGAGGCAGTCATGGGCTCCAGGGCCATCCCACATATCGGACAGTTTCCCGGACCTATCTGTCGTATCTGGGAATGCATCGGACAGGTATATTCAACGCCTGGCTTCGGTGCTGCCGGAGTCGTTAATTTTGGGGACAAATAGCTAAGAGGGCTGAGATCAAACTTCGTTTTGCATTTGAGGCTACAGAAGTAGTAGGTGCTCGATTGATATTCACTTCTACCTTTTGCACCGCTTTGTGTGACCTTCATGCCGCATACGGGATCGATCAAATTCGTCCCGATGCTCGTTGAATTATCTCCTCGTGCATCATCAGACAGAGACTTATCGGTACCTAGCATATGCTTCTTCCAAATAGATGAGCGATTGTACGGAACGGAATGAGAAGTGGCATTCGTAGATAGGATTGGAAACTCACTTTACCTATATAATTGCAGTCGTTCAAGTAAGTCAGATGAGAGAGTTTTTGGAATTGGCTTCGTGCTTACCACGGAAATGGCAACAGTGTTCATAAGGTTTCTTTTTGGCTAAAAGTATTTAGTACGTTGAAGCTCTGTACCGATCGTGCAATCATCAGCTCCTCATCAGTGCGAATGATTCGAATCTTAACCTTGCTGTCGTTCGAGGAAATAACGGATGAAGATTGCTCGTTGAGCGACTCGTCCAGCTCGATCCCAAGAAAACCTAGGTTTTGACAAATGCGCGAACGAACGAGCGGAGCATTTTCGCCGATGCCGCCTGCGAACACTAGGGTATCTACCCCCCCCAGAGCCGCAGAGAAGGAACCAATCCACTTTTTCGCTTGGTAGCAAAAAAGTGCCACCGCTTCTGCGGCCCGTACATCAGTGGTCTCCTTCGAAAGCAAATCCTGCATGTCGGAACTTATCTCCGAAACTCCCAGTAAACCTGACTCCTGGTGGATCATTCGATTGAAATGCGTCGCAGTCATTTGCTCGGTATGCAGCAGATAACTGAGTATTCCGGGGTCAAGATCTCCAGTGCGAGTACCCATGGGTAGGCCACCTGCCGGTGTGAAGCCCATGCTAGTATCTAAACTTTGACCATCGTACACGGCTGCTAAACTTGCGCCGTTGCCGAGATGCGCTAGAATAATCCGACCGTTCGAGGCAGCAAGGCCATCTAGGTGCACGAGCTCACCCATTAGATAGCTAAACGACAAGCCGTGAAAGCCATAGCGTCGAATTCCTTTAGAATCGAAACGTCGCGGTAACGCCAAGAGCTTGGCAACACGGGGCATGTCTCTATGAAACACGGTGTCAAAGCACGCAAATTGCGGCAGCTGAGGATATCGTTGGCGAATTGCCTCAATCATTTGGATTTCGACAATCATGTGTTCCGGATCTAAAATGATGAAGGAACGCAGTTCCTTCAGAAGATCCTCAGTAATCAACTCAGGTGCTGTGTGTTCCATTCCATGGACTACTCGATGGCCGACAGCAAGAATGGCTTCGATTCCAATTCGTTCTTCCAGCCAGTCGATTAAAAATTTAGCCGTTAATCTGCGATCTGAGGTAGGGATTACAATGTTGCGGTCTTGCGGCTCAGTTGAGGCTTTATATGTCAGCGAGGTTCCGCTTAGGCCGATGCGATCTATTTTTCCATGAAGAATTGATTTGAGAGCTCCGGTACCTCGGTATTGTGCGAACTTGATGCTCGAAGAGCCTGCATTTATTACCAGTATAGTTTGCAATGCTTTATCTTTTTTCATGGTTCCCCCAGAACTCGAGCCGCAGTACGGAGAAATCATGACTGACATTCCGAGTCGTATCGCGTGAAGAGCCCGGTTAATTCTCACGCGATCTAGTTCACTGCATGCGTTGTGCCAAAAATCTCGCGACTCAAGGGGCTGTTTTTTAGAATAGAAAAATGCTCTCAATAGTTTCACAGTTCGTGAAAAGATTCAGTATGGAATGCTCAGCCTTTCCTATTATGCAGGTGCTCCCTACTTAGAACCGTCGTATTTCATTATCACCGGACTTTCGGCTTAACTACAGTACCGACGCATTTTTTCAAATGCATTTTTGTCTTCTTTTGTGAGAGCTGAGCCAATCACCCACAGCACAATGTACTTGTTAATGTTGTGAGTTGACGAAAGAATCCTATTTATTCAGTATGATCGTGGAGGATACCAATGTGCCTCGCTTCCGTTTCGGCCTTCCCATATTTCTATTCCTTCCGAGTTGTCGTACTCTACCTTCGCTGGACAACCGGCTGGTATCGACAGCTTTTATGGACACTGACCTTACGACATTAGGTAACGCTTTTACGCCTTTATCTGAAGCAAACAAAGGGAAGTCGGGAATTCTTCCGCTTCGCTTAGCAAAGGATGCATTTGCTGCCCGGATGATCCTAGCAGATACTGCGGAACGAAGCCTTGATATTCAGTATTACATTTGGCATCAGGATACCACCGGTACCCTGCTCTTCGACAGCCTCCGTGCCGCAGCAGACCGCGGAGTTCGTGTGCGCCTTCTATTGGATGACTTTAATACTATGGGCATGGACCCTATTTTGAAGAACCTTGATGATCACCAAAATATCGAAATCCGTCTTTTTAATCCTTTCTTGATACGAAGCCACAGATGGGTGGGCGGTCTTACTGATTTCCAGCGTCTGAATCGCCGGATGCATAACAAATCGTTTACGGCGGACAATCAGGTCACAATCATCGGTGGACGTAACGTGGGGGATGAGTATTTCGGTTTCGGCACGGATTTGCTTTTTGCAGATCTCGATGTTTTAGCAGTCGGAACGCTTGTGAAGGATGTCTCCCGCGACTTTGACCGCTACTGGATCAGTGATTCGTCCTATCCAGTCAAGCTTATATTGAAAAATATAAAGGCTGAGGTGGATGTCGCCGCAGCAGCGAAGAAGATTCGGGGACAGGATGATACACGGTTTTTCTTAGATGCCGTCCGCAGCTTCAACGTTGTCGAGGAACTGAAGCAGAAGCGTCTCGATTTGGAATGGGCCAGTACGTATATGATTAGTGATGATCCTGCTAAGGGGCTTGGCAAGGCTGCGAGTAAAGGTTCTCTTCTGCAAAGATTAAAAAATGAGATGGGTCCTGCGGAAAGACGAATGGATATCGTCTCGCCTTACTTCGTACCGACAGAGCAAGGTGTGGAAGCATTCTCGAAATTGCGAGCAAAGGGGATCAAAATAAGAGTCTTAACCAACGCACTTGAGGCTACCGATGCTGGCGTTGTTCATGCTGGCTACGCCAAATATCGAAAATCTCTCCTGCGACTGAGTGTGGAGCTTTTTGAGTTTAGAAATCCCATGACTCGCCACAAGACAAAGGATTTCGGAAAGGGAAGTTCCCAAACGAGTTTGCACGCGAAAACCATAGCGATCGACGGAAATCGCGTCTTTATAGGGTCATTTAATTTTGATCCAAGGTCTAATGATCTCAATACTGAGCTTGGATTTATCATTGAAAGCAGCACCCTTGCCCAACAAATCCAGGCCGTGTTCGACCACAGAGCCGGTCAGCAAGCTTACGAGGTACGGCTTGCTCCAGATAACAAGCTCTATTGGATTGGGCTGCGAGACGGGAACGACGTCAAGCACAAGCAGGAGCCTGGAACAAGCTATTGGCAACGTCTAGGCATTAAAGTCTTAGGGTGGCTTCCCATAGAATGGCTCCTTTGAAGTACTCGTTGGGATCGGCAGTGGAAGGGGTCTGATACGGGTATGGGGGTTAATTGTGGGGTGTTGGGATGTCCATGCAATCATTCTCGGTTAAGGGACACTGGTTAGCACTGTAAAAATACTTTTTCACATTTCGCGACATGCGTAGTATCCATCACCTGGTCTATTTACTGACTAGTAGATCGTTGAATCTTCCTGCTGCTAAAAACTTCCGGTCAAACCGTTAAAGTCGAAAAATTGAATGAAAACAGTAAAACTTCATCACCCGCGCGCTGAGGCTATATCGTGTCTGACTTGTCTCAATTGTTTTTCAAATGCTAGCTGCGAACGAATCTCAATTTTATTTAGAAAGATTGTTAAAACGGACTCATAATTGCAGCATACGGCACAGGTAGATGCTCGATACAGGCAGTATCAGGACCAAATTATCTGGTTCATCAAACAATATTCAATAGAGAAATATATTCGAGAACCTCAATTACAGAAGAAGGTAATAGCCATGGGTAAAAATCTAACAGAACAAGACAATGGCAAATCGTTCGTCAAAAACACCGGAAACTTCCATCCAAACGATATAGCACCTGATGATCGATTTCCAGGATCGACCACGGCAGACCTTTACGCTCAAGCCAATTCCTTTGGGCTATCGAACTATCAAGATATGGATCGCAATCAGCTCAAAAAAGCGATTGAAAGCGCTCGAAATGAAAAAGAGAAGAATGATCCTAACATTTCCTCAAATAGTCACAAGGATAAATAGATCATCCTTGGAGATGGACGAAAATCTCCTCGCGAACACTAAACTTCGTACGTATGCATAAAAGAATTTGGAAGGAATGAAATAAGATGCCAAGTAAATCAAGTAAAAAACATCAAGAAGAAGCCAAATTAGAAACTGCTAAAGCTGAATTAAAAGCTCCAAAAAAAGGGAAGCAAATATCAGGCGGTGAAGCTTCGAAGCATGCGAAATCAATGTCTGATCAAGAACTTCAGCAAAAAGAGATTGATGTCGCTGAGGGGCATGATCATAAACATGGCAACATAGGGCCTTCAGGCCAAGGCAGACATCGAGGAAGAGAATCAGCAAATCGACAGAGCAGCGCTTCGGGGCGTCCCGATCACTCGGCGGCTTCTCCTGGTGCTCCCGTAAGCGGGCAGTAAAATATAACCCAAGCCAATCACTGCAATACTTCGAATGAGCTTGAAAATGAGAATATGGATGGCTCGTTAAGTCCGCCGAGGCTGAACGCTCCTATACCTAGGATTGAAGTCATCAGGGGCCTATGCCGCATACGACGAAAACAAACACGGGGGAAAACTCTTGTTTGGGAGGATGAATCAGTGCGTCACACCAAAATCCTGGCTACCCTCGGACCGGCTACCGAATCCCTAAATCAAATCGAAGACCTTGTCAAAGCTGGAGCGGACGCTTTCCGACTCAACTTTTCCCATGGTGATAAAGACTGGCACAAAGCGGTCTTCCAACGCATTCGGACAGTCGCCGCGGCAAGCGGTCGAGCTATCGCGATTGTTCAGGATCTGCAAGGTCCGAAAATTCGTATTGGAGAAGTAGAGGGGGACAAGATTGAGCTCGTGAGTAGCTCCTCGCTTATACTCACGACGACTTCGGTCCTCGGCACTGCCGACCGCATTTCTACGCCTTATCAGGACATTACTTCGGATGTCTCACCTGACGATACGATACTCATCGATGAAGGCCGCATTTGTCTGAAAGTTGGAAAGGTGAGAGGACGTGATATATTTTGCACGATCGAGCGTGGCGGTACGCTTTCGTCTAAAAAAGGTTTATATATTCCAGGCAAGACATCAAGTATTCCCTCGTTCACAGCCAAAGACCAGGATGATGCTGAATTTGGCCTGGCCTTAGGCGTCGACTTTATTGCCCTCTCTTTTGTAAGCAAGGCAGAAGATATCCTGCAACTCAGGAGCTGGATTCAGGATAGAGGCAAGTCTGTTCCTATCATAGCGAAGATAGAGACAGCTTTGGCGATACAAAACCTCGATGAGATTGTCTCTGCTTCTGATGGAGTGATGGTAGCACGCGGTGATCTAGGTATGGAAACACCTCTAGAAATGATCCCATTCTATCAAAAGAAGGTCATCGAAATGGCTAATGCGCAATGTAAAATTGTAATCACAGCCACTCAAATGCTGGAATCGATGATTCTAAATGATAGGCCTACTCGGGCGGAATTGACGGATATTGCCAACAGCATCCTCGACGGCACCGACGTGATGATGTTGTCGGGTGAAACGGCTATTGGTAAGTTCCCAATTGAAACTGTCGCGCAAATGGCTTCGGTGGCGGAAACAACCGAGATGAATCTTTTCGATTTTAAGGGAAGAAAAGATTATTCAGCTAGAGAAAACCCGCTGACTTTGCAATTGGTAATGGCCAGTCTTTTGGGAGAAGCAGCTCGCAATCTTTTACCTAAGGCCATCGCTGTGGTGACCAGAACGGGAAGAACAGCGGCTCTCATATCAGCGGAGCGCCCTCTCGCACCTATATATGCCTTTACGTTTAAACCTGCGCTCTTTCACCAGCTCGCACTTCTCTGGGGCGTTGTTCCAATCAGCATTCTCGATGATGGAAGACCCTGCAATCTAGTAAGTAAACTAGCCACAATGCTTGACAAGATCGCGGTCGTCGAAGCTGACGATTTAATAGTTTTTTTTCTGGGATCGAACTGTTCTCCCAGTGGAAGCGCCTCGATACGGATCTCTTGCACGAAGGACGAACTCAAAGAAGGCCCGACTCAGAGGAATTGATTTGCTAATAACGAGTTTGACGAATATCTTGAGAGGCCAATTCAATTTCTATCAAAACTCCTGAACGTTTTTCTGATATTGATAATATTAACCCGAATTTTTTATTGCTTGCCTAAGCTTAAGAGAGCTAAGTTTATCTCGAACAAAAGCCAATAATTAACCTAACAAAAGGACTTGAAAATGAAACTTATCTTAACCTCCGTGATAGCTTCCAGTTTGCTGCTGAGCGCTATAGCATATGCCCTTGAAGATTCGAAGAAAATGGAGGAGATGAAGAAATCTGATTCGGCTGCTGTAGCTCCCAACCGCGATGGGTATATTTTTGAATCATGGGTAGTCTATCTCGATCAAGTCGATCGCCATGCTTCTACGGTCTATTTCGATAACAAATCGGCGATGATCCCATCGATAGAGAAAATGCGTATTCAAGATTGGGCGAATGCTTACAAGAATAGTAATATGACCCCCAAGGTGGTAGTGGCCTCCTGGTCGGACAAAGACTACCCGAGTTCTCCTAATGCGGAGCTTGATCAAGGCGACAAAAGTCTTGCTGATATGCGAAATCAAAGTATTAAGGATGCCCTAAAAGAAGTTGGAATTACTTCCGTAGAAACATTCAATATGGCTGTGAGGCCAAACTGGTTCCAGCGTACATTTGCCTCGGATTCTGCACAGATCAAAGGTGAGGCAAAAGATAGAAATTGGGATAATAAAAACGAAGAGCGTATGGCTGCGATACTTAAACGTCGAGGTGGACCCTCTTCGTCTGTCCTCATCCTCCGTCCGCTAAACGATCGAGGTAGTCTCACGGGTGGTCGATAGAACCGATGGGGCGTTCCGCCCCTTTTTTTCTTAATAAATTAGTCGTCTATCCATGACATGTCATCAGTCCTGAAATTTCAAATTTCTGGTATCATAAGAATTTTGAAAAATTCATGCTATGAAATATCTCTAGATATTTGTGAGTAACTGAAAGGAGGCATGACAATGTACGCTATAATGCTCATTCACAAAGAGATAAAGGCTATTGAGAGGGGCTACTTTATATCACCCCTACTCTCAGCTGTGACAACAATTGTCTTTTGGTCAAATAGTATGGGAACCAATTCCGGACAATGAATCTTCAGCCATTTCTTGGTATCGGTACTGACTTTTTCCAAAGATTCAAACCAATGAAATTCCGCAAGTGGTATGGCAGGAAAAAAACGACCTTCAAATCCCTCCACCGTAGAGTGTCCGCTTATTTTCGGCTCATGGGCCAGAACGACGAATGAGTTTTCAAGACAGATATCCAAAGCTTCCTTCAACCATTTCGGAGGCAGTTTAAGGTTGCCTGATATTTCCTGGAAGGTAAGTCCCTCTCCTTTTGCTCTTTCAAATTTACGGCAAACCAGTCTATACAAAATAAATGGCAGTAAAACGCGAATCTCATGATCCCTGTACCCAAAGTTTTGAGACGTGAAGACACCGGACTCGGCTTCGCCGATTCTTGACGCCTCCATGCCAAAATCAGTTCTCCACGCAAGGATTACGCTAAAGAGCACGACTATCCAAACTACATAAAGCCACAGCAAAAAGAGAGGCACCACAGATAACGCAGCATAGATGTTTTGATTCCAATGGCTGTAGGCGGTGTAAATGCCAAATCCGAAAGACGCCCCGCGAATCAATAGAGTCGCGCTCATTCCCCCCACCAGCGCAGCGCGCTTGGATACTCGACGATTGGGAACAACCTTATGAAGGATAAAAAAGAAACCGAAAATTAGACCGATATTTATAAGCTCTGAAATTATCGTTGGAATTATGCGATCACCTTTGGATAGAAACGGGAGTATGGAGCCTGCTCCTATTTCCGATAGTAGTGAGATAAATACTGAAAGACAAACCCCTCCTAGGGTTATCGTTAGCCAAAAAAACAAAAATCTCTTGTACCACGTCCTTGTAGCTTCCACTTGCCAGATCTGATTAAAGGCCATCTCGATGTTTCGCAGCAAAAAGATCACGACGACGAACAGAGTTACAAAGCCGACGATCCCAATTTTCGTTATATCGATATTCGCCAGTAGGCTCTCGATTTTTCCCACCAAATCTTGCGCCGTATTAGGTGCGAGATTCTTTAGGACATAAACTTTGAAATCATTGAACCACACGGTGTCCGCGCGTGTTATCGG
Organism: Oligoflexus sp.; assembly: GCA_014378195.1. Taxonomy (GTDB): domain Bacteria; phylum Bdellovibrionota_B; class Oligoflexia; order Oligoflexales; family Oligoflexaceae; genus Oligoflexus. The sequence continues at coordinate 11,230 of JACMOC010000069.1, forward strand.
CTGAAACAGGGCAATGATCGAAAATATAACCGCGAGCGATGGAATCACGGCTCCAAGTGACGCATAACTCATGCTGCTGGCCTGAAGAAAAATATCGGCCTGAAAAACGTCCCTTATAAGAACTTTGGCAATTCGATAGCAATTGGACATCTTACTCGTGAACGCTATTCTCATTTCAGCCTTTCGGATCCCACTAAGTGGCGTTGCCTGATGTCTTCCAAGTGATCAATTTCTTCAGAGTAAGACCTTGGACTAAGATTGAGAATACGACTACGCAGTAAGTCGAGACTAACAGCAGTTGTCGAACCTCCAGATCTGGAATTTGCAACGCCAGAGCCACAGAAATCCCACCTCTCAAACCACCCCAGGTCATGACTGCCATCGTTCTCGCGCCGAAAGTCCAGCGGAACCGAGACAGAAGCGACATAGGCAAGGCGATTGATATGGCTCTCGCCAGAAGCACAATGAATATCGCCGAGAAGCCCAAGCTAAGAAATTTCAGATTAAACGGGATGACAATGAGCTCGAGACCAAGAAAGACGAACAAGACCGCATTCAAAATTTCATCGATGAGTTCCCAAAAATCATCGAGCCGCTTCAGTGTAAGTTTCGACATGGCTGACTTCCGTCCTTGATTGCCAATGAACAATCCGATTACGACCATGGATAAGGGAGCCGAAAAATGCAAATGCGACGCGACTGTCATTCCGCCAAAGACCGCAGCGACTGTTGTTAGTATCTCAACCTTATAGTCATCTATTGATCTGAGAATTCGGTAGACTGCATAACCCAAAATCAACCCAAAAGCTATCCCACCGACAGCTTCCTGAATAAAAAACATCCCCAGCTCGACCCATGGCAGGTCTTTGGGACTATCTGGAGCGACTGATTGAGTTGCGATACTAAGAGCGGCAATGAACAGTACTACCCCCACCCCATCATTGAATAGAGACTCTCCGGTAATCTGAGTCTCTAGGCTCTTCGAGACTTTTGCATTTTTGAGGATTCCAAGGACTGCGATCGGATCTGTCGGGGAAATGAGGCAGCCAAAAACCAAAGCATAGGATGGAGATAAATCAACGCCGAGCGAGCGAGAAGCCAGATAGATTAGGCTGCTCACAATCAAGATCGAAATCGTGACGCCTATCGTCGCCAGAAGGGCGATGGGCGCCCAATTCTCCTTAAGGTCTTCGAATTTTACATGGAGAGCCCCTGCAAACAGCAAAAAACTCAGCATTCCATTCATAA
>JACMOC010000070.1 GCA_014378195.1 Oligoflexus sp.
ATCGATCTCATGGGTCGAAAGGCAAGGTCCGACTATTGAACCCCAACAATTTCAGGCTTAGATACTGCTGTGCGAGAGAAGCATTGGAAATAGTTCTTATCCGGCGTGGTCTATCCAAAGATCATCCCAAATCCAATACTGAGATAATTGAATGACTAGAAGCGACGGTAGAAGATTGGAGCCAAAAGCTAACATCTTTTGTTTGGGGTGAGAAGGAGGCGTTCCGCCAAAAGAGTAGTCGTCATCGTTAACAAGCCTTGGGAAAGTCTGATGCATGTACAAAGATATCAGTAAAGAAATAAGAGTATATGAACGGTCGTTAGCATAGCGAATGACCTATTAGCATCAAGATAAGCGCAGCGCTCATGAAAGTCTGTTTCTAAGAACATCCAAACGCCCGTTCGGAGTCTAATCGGAATATTTCAAACTTTCTTAAGGATGCAAAGTCCTGACTTTTGACTTCTGATTCGTCCTCAAGCTAAAGGGGTTGATGATTTCCTTTTCTTTACTAAGGGCTGACTTCACCACGACGTCGAGCCCTAGGATCCTTTCGTAGGGCGTGATGGGCTTGCTCATTGAGCGTTTAACTTTAGATCCAAGGCGATACTTTGAAAGTAGCTTCTGCTGAGGCATAAAAAAGTTCTGAAGCTGGCGCCATTCCTTGCGGTATAGGCTATTCATCATATCAATGCCTATCTGCGCATCGATTCGACCATAGCCGAATAATTTTCGAGCGTGAGTGTAGTTTTTCTGTTCGACATAGTATTGATCATTTTTTCTGCGAGGCCTGCTGCGAAAGACTTTTAGAGGGTCGATTCGGTCTTTTATTGCGAACCACTCGACGACGTCTTGATTCAAAAATTTAGAGCCATTATCACAATAAAGCGCTAACAGTTTAAAGGGCAATCTCCCTTCAATCTTAGCCAGAGCCTTGCGTACAAGACGCCCGTCCTTGCCGAACATTGCTTTACATTCAGTCCAGCCCGATGCGATATCGGTTAAGGTCCAGGCAAAGGTGCCGCTAAGTGAGCCTCCACAGTGCGCTACGCAATCGATCTCACAAGGCCCCAAGACTTCTGGAGTGTGCTCCAGGTCACGAACAGGAACTTTCGTTACAAAGCGTCTCACGCCACGCCGCGTCCCTGTGTTGAGCTTTCGCTGCAGGGCAGCACGCTCACCCTCTAGAAAGCGTACAATTGTGCTAGCGCTCATCTTGAGGATCTCGGCCTTAACGGCCTCAGGACAGTCTTTATGCTCTCGGAAATGAATCCATTCAGGCAGAGCCGCCTTCGTGCGCTCGGCGCACATGAACCCCATCATATTCCACAGAACAGCAAGCTGCTCCTTCGCCTCGCGGGAATAACGCGACTTACGGCTACCGCCGCGAGCCTGCTGCGAGCAAGGCGCCCACGGCCGATTCATAAGCCTCACAAGTGCCTTGCGATGCATCGAAACGTTACGTTCCATCTCATTCAGCAGTTCGCCTTTTCGCCGCTTGTCAGCAACTTTGCATTGCTTCCAAATGCAGAACAGATATTCTCTTGGTGCTTGAGTCGACTCAGGTTTAAGCTCCTGTTACTATTTCTTATTTTAGTTATTCAAACTATCGTTCGACTCAAGCTCCTTCTGCAAGCTCTCGTTTTCATAGCCTATTTTATTATCGGTAACACTTGTCATGACCTGACTCGTATTAACTCGCCCTATGCCGCTGATCTTTATATTCTTTTTCCTCTTTCCTCACGCTTTGCCAAACTTATTCCGAAGAATGACCTAAGTCTCCTACGAGGTAAAAATGAATAGTGTGTTTGTGGTCATCCTAGGACTTGTTCTAGTTGCGTGTCAGCAACCGACTTTGATCGGCGACTCTATAAAACAGGGATCTACAACTTCGGGTACGACTTTTTCAGAAACACCAACTCCATCGCCGAGCGTCGGAAACGCCCAGGAAAATAAAGCCGATATCAGTACACCTGTGCAATCGACGCCCGTGAGTCTTGATCCAGTGAGCGCATCGCAGCCCGTGGTGGTAAGCGGCGCCAGCCTTATCTGCATTCTGAACATCAATAAAACCACGATGTGCTCGGCTCAAGACGCGAAAAGTAAACCTTTCCATTTCAAGCCGACACGCGCATTTGTTGCAACAGATGCAAAGATGAGTTGGAAACCCGTCTCGTTCGCCAACAGTATCAATCCCAGCACCTGGATTATCAAAGTTGATCCCCAAGTGTCGCAATACAGTTTTGCGGTGACCATGATGGACGACGCCTCAGAATATCTGTTCAACTGGGTTCTGTCGAAAAACAATTCCACTTTGAATCTGATCAAAGAAAGCAGCTTCGAGTTTCCTCGTGTCGACCCTGTCTTTGTCGAGACTACGAGCATCATCAGCCAATCCTCTCATTCGCCTTGGCTCTCGAGTATTATCAATCCGGTCGCACCCTGTGTGCCGTTGATTCAGTTGCAATCAAGCCTGATATCCACGGCTTTCTTAGGAAGCTCAGGGAGCCAATGGGTGGAGCTTACGTCCCCCTGTGCATTGGGATTAGGTATGCAAAGGAACAGGGTCGTGGTTTCGCAGTCCTTTCAAGGCATAACAGGGCACAGTTATCAGATAACGTTTGATTATAGAAACTCACCCGGGGATTCGACTGTTCATGCGATGAAAGTCACGTTTGGCAACGATACGATTTTTTCGAAGGCAACGCCTGAGGTGTTGTGGACACGATACAACCAAATCGTTACGCCAAAGGTCGCCCCGAATATTATAATCTTCCTGTCGCAGTCGAATGACGAAAACCGCGCGACGGCCATTGATAACATCATCGTGAGTGACCTTGGAATCCTAAGCCCACCTTCAGCCCCATAAGCATTAAAGGCCGGAACGAATCTGTTCCGGCCTTTAATGCTCTAGAGCTTTGATTCCCGGGTATCCTGCAGAAACTTGGTGCTGGGGGATGTGCGGATGATCTGAGCTATCTTATCGCGCGCGAGATCTGTGAAGCGCATCGGACGCTCATCAAACTCCTCGTGGAAGAGTTTCCACCCGCCTTTGTCAATGCGCTGCCAGTATAAGACCTTGCGTCCAAACACATGGAAACGATCATCACCGACAAAATCCTGATTCATGATTGCTACTGCATAACGATCGTGGGTGAATACGCGAAGGTCCTGCATTTTAACCGACATGTTGCGGTAGGAGGCAAATACGCGTGTTTTGTACTTTTTGTAGTTTTTGAGATTCAAATGTTTGTCGAAAGAACGGAAGTTTGGAATGAAGTAGCTGATGTAGCTGTCGACATCGCGTTTGTTCCACGCCTCGGTCCATTCCCCGACCAGTTTACGAACCTGCTCAACGTCCTCATGACGGTTGACCTGCGTCGCGTCCTTGGCGATCACGATGATTGATTCGGCGGGAACGAGCCATTGGCTCAAAGACTGAATATCGGCGTTGTAAAAGGCCACACAGCCCTCGGTAACGTTCGCGGCTTCGATGCGGCTGTCTTTTTCCACGCCGTGAAGCCAGATGCCATAACCGGTTTTGCCGAGAAATCGATCGAGGGGATTTGGAAAATCGATAGGGATCGCGACGGGACCATATTTCGATGGCAATCCTTTGCCGCCTAATATGCTTTTCGCAAAGTAGATGCCTTCGGGTGTACGGTTATCACCCGATTTTTGTTTATCGCCATTCTCTTTGCCGATAGCAATGCGGAACGAAATCAGTTTTTCTGATTTCTGTCCGTCTTCTGGCCACGTAAGGAGGTCAGCTTTTAAGCGGGTTTTATCGACCAGTAGAAAAACGAGTTCGCTCTTTTTATCTTCGATCGTTGGTGTCATGGCAGCGGCCGGAGCCGTTGCCACCGGAACCGCTGCAGCCGGAACCGCTGCAGCTGCAGCCGAAGCTCCAGCATCTATTTCGTCCTGCGCGCGTGCTTTCGCATCGTGCGAAACCAGGGTCGCAGAAGAAAGAGCCAGGGAACTCGTAAACAAACCAACACGAAGCATCGTCCTGAAGAAAGACCGTAACGTCATTTCCAACGACCTTTCTCACTTGGGTATTCAATCGGCAGCGCTATTGTACTTTTCTAATAATTCTAACACGCTTCGAAACGCATCGGGTAGTGGGGCCTCAAATGCCAGGCGTCTTCCGTCAACCGGGTGCGTGATCCCAAGACGTCGCGCATGCAAAAGTTGACGATCCACGGCCTCAAGGGCGGCTCGAACGTCTGGGGCAAAGCCTTGAGGCAGGCGAAGTGTAGGGGCATAGAGATTGTCGCCGACGACCGCACATTTCAATTGCTTGGCGTGAACGCGGATCTGATGCGTCCGGCCCGTACTGAGGCGAACTGTAGCAAGTGTCAGACGATTGCCGTAGACCTTCCTTTTGTTAAAAAAGGATTTGGCATAACGGTAACCTTGAAGATCGCGTCCAGACTGCGATTCGATCATATGCTCTTCGATGCTCATCGACGCAAATCGAAGGCGATGGCGAGGATCGCGATACAGATAAGTCTCTAACATGATTTCGTCTTCAGGCAAGACGCCATCGAGTAACGCCACGTATTCACGGAAGTTGGTTTTATCTTTGAACTGGGCCGCAAGATTACGAAGCGCCTCGGGCGTTTTGGCAAGAACCATGACACCGGTAGTCTCTTTATCCAAGCGATGCACGATACCCGGACGATCTTCGTCGCCAGGAAGTGCTTTCGAGCCCATGTAGGCTTTGAACGCGGATGCAACCGTCGGTTGTCCGTGCGTGCCCGCACCGGGATGGATTGTGAGGCCTGCAGGTTTATTTATGATCAAAATGGCGTCGTCTTCAAACAGGATGTTTAAAGGCACGCTCGGCTGATCTATGTCATCATGTTCGGCTTTGGGGACGGGGGCTATCTCAATGACATCCCCTGGGGAGAGGTCGAATCCACTTTTTGTCGGGGTACCGTTGACCAGGACGAGCCCGGCCCGGATCCAGTTCTGCAAAGTGGATCGACTATGAGAGGGCAATTCCCGAACTAAATACTGGTCAAGTCGTCCAGAATCAGCGTCGGAAACCGTTAAGATGGTTGTGTTTTGCTCTGCTCGCGCCATAGGTTGTATTTCTCGGTGTAGGCTTCAACCAAACTCTCGCATTCTTTGATGCCGAGATATTGGAGGTAGATCTTTGTGAAGCCCCGTATATACACGAGAGATGGCAGTTTATGAAAGTCGTTATTCTCTAGCCCTTTGATGTATTCCAAAGACACTTTCGTTCGCTCTTGAACCTCATTTTGGGTCACGCCTATGGCTTCGCGCAACTGAACCAAAGACTTGCCATCAAAAAGCAAAGGTTCGGCCTGAATAGCCTTTACCAGTTCCAGGACATCGGCGTCGAAGGCATGAGCTGCGACTTTTTTGATTTTTGTGAACGAGTTGGTCAAACGAGTACGTGGACGCGATGGCTCGGTGTTTGCGGAATTGTTCCACAAGGCGAGGTCATCATCGTCATTTTCCTTAAGGGTGCGGCGGGCTTTCGTCTGAGCGATATCGCTCGCCGATAAGGCTCCGAATTCATGGTTATTCACGCGGACTTCGCGCTCAATACCCATTCTAACGTCATATTCTTTGCGAAGGAGCTCGTCGTCTAATACGCGATAGGCTTCTTCCGCACGTTCCATCATCTGCTGAGCTTCGTCGTCGGAAACAAGCGAATAGAGAGCTTGGCTGCCGCTCGCATAGGTATGTTTGATGCGGATATAGGCTTCTCGAATCTGGAGACGCGCGGCGCTGGTGGGGACATCAAGCAATTCATAAAACGTCGGGCCATGTGATGCCTTTCCCGCTGAATTAGAATCCGTTTCTTGCTGACCGATCATCAAGATCTCCGTTGTATGCCAAGAATTTTAAGAGATTGCGCCGCTGCAACTGATAGCCGTTTAGCAATCATACTATGAGGAAATTCAGAAACAAGCAAACGTCGATTTTTCAAAGATTTGAGCACCGCTTCATCGTAGTTCAAATAGCCGACGGACTTCGATGCAAAGCCAAAGTACTTTTGACAGACATGCTCCATCGAGAGCCCCAAATCAATGTCGGATTGATCGCGGGCCTGGTTCACCATGATTCCAAGACAGCGGGCCTGCATCGTTCTTTGAAGATCCTGAATGAACTGCGGGTAGCTGAGTTGAAGCTCTTTGAAGCAGCTGGTATAACCCGTGGTGAGCGAGCCGCCGACCATACTGGAAAGCGCGGCTTTTATATCCTGCGCTACTTCGGGTTGGTGATAACGGCGACCAAGGTTTTCAATCAGCTTCCAGAGTGTCATCTTAAAAAATACGTAAGCGTTTTCGATCGATGTCGGCTCTGGCAGGACCGTGACGACACCGAGGTGGGCCGCACTGAAAAAATCCATGGTGTGCCGCTGGGTGCCGGCCCCGAGGTCGAGGATCACGATATCGACTTTCGATTGTTGTTTGCTGGCGACGATCGCCTGCCAGAGAGGCAAGAGGTGATCGCTTGATTGTTCCATATATTCGGACCAAGCTTCTTCTTTACCACCGGCAATAAAGGCCACGTTAGGTATAGAAGCCGGCAACATGAGATCTCTGAATCCTACGCGTTGAGTCAACACGAAGTCCGCAAGGTTTTTCTTCGGCATCGAGACACCGAAGTGGCTGTGGAGATTCGAGCAGTTCAGGTCGAGGTCGACGACCAAAACGCGGAAGCCGTACTGGGCGATAGTCGCAGCAAGGTTCGCGCTGACTATACTTTTCCCAACGCCGCCTTTGCCGCCACCGACCGCAATGATCGCGGGCATCATTTTGGGGCTCGGAAGCACCGTTTCCCAGGGGAGACCTAGTTTCCAGTTGTGATAGTGCTGTGCTACGAAGGCGCTCCCTTCGGATTCCACGCTTTTCGCAGTGTTCGTCGACTTGAGAAGCGAATCGGGATTGAGCATAAGCAGTCCTGAAACTAGTGAGTGGTATAGGGTAAAGTGAAGTTCAAGCAACCGAAGTCAACGCCGTTGAGACGAATCACGGAAAAGGCCGCGCCTCACAACCGTTCAAAAAGAATCAAGGTCGGGAAACCTAAGTTTTCAAAAAAAATATTGCGGTTTCTGTTTTTATTATATTCCGATTGACCAAGCGGCTACAACAGAGGGGCTAATGCTGCCTAGTGCGGACTGATTCCATAATCGGTTCAAGATGTTGATTTATAAGAGAGTTTAAGTTTATTAAGAAGTCATCGCAACGACCATAGTGACAATACAAAGGCCAGGATAAACGGCAAGCCGCCAGGCAAACCACTTCCCCGTCGACCAGAAAAGAGCTGCGTAGGCCATGATCGCCGCATGTCCTAAAAAGAGAAAGATCATAGCGCGTGACAGCCGAGCCATGGTCTTAAGCATCTGTGGGTCGTGCAAATGATCCAAAAACACCTTCACGTCGCCGGTTGCCGGGCCCTTGCCCGCGAAGATTTTCTCCATCTGTGGAATGTAACGAATCATCAATGGTTCGCCGCGAAATTCAAAAAAAGCAAAAACTCCTGCGATAACGAGAGCCGTTACCGTGGGTTGGAATTTGAAAAACCGCTCGTTATCCATCTTGAGGCTGATTACACCAAGTAAAACGATGAGGAAGGATTCGCCGAGAGAAAACTGATCGATCGTGCCGGTCGTCGCATAATCCCAAACGAGCATAAAGAGGGCAGCGCCTATCGCCGCAAGGATCCCAGCCTTGAAGCCCTTAAAGTAATCGACGAGGATATAAATCAAAAGTGGCAGGAATTGAAAAAACAACAAACCAAAGTTCATAGGTGCCCTCGAGTCCGGTACGAATAGTTCAGTTTAACATTTCCGCGGATCATGATCCTACTTTCCTACATATTTCAGAACTCTGACCGATACCTCCCTCGAGGGCCCCCCACTTTTAGGGCCCGTAGGAAAAGAGGCACCGATGAGTGAATCCACTTTCGATCTAGTCGTTATAGGGAGCGGTCCTGCCGGCATTCAAGCTGTTTTGCATGCGGCAAAGCTTGGCAAAAAGGTCGCCCTTATCGAAAAGCATCCCGAGAAGCTCGGGGGGGCATGGATTCACACAGGCACTTTGCCCTCCAAGACTATGCGCGAAGTCCTTGCCGCGATTCGAAGCGTCGAATCACACGTCGGTGAAGCCTGGGTCACACGCATGGTGCAAAACCTTTCCACTAAGGCTCTTCGTGAACGCGCGGCTCTCGCCAGTCGCGACGAGGAATACATCATCCGCCGGCAGCTGGATGAGTATCGAATACCCATCATCCGAGGCGCCGCCTATATTGAGAATCCTAAACAGGTTCGCGTCAATCAAGCCGGAGGCAAAAGCCTTTTGCTCGATACGCAATTCATTATGATCGCGACCGGCTCACGTCCCCGCCGTCCCGCAAATATCCCCTTCGACGGCTGGCGTGTCCTCGATTCCGACGATGTTTTGCGTCTTGAGTCACTGCCGAAATCCATGACGATCTGGGGTGCTGGTGTCATAGCCTGCGAATATGCGTGTATTTTTCAAGCGCTCGGTGTTGAGACGACAATTATCGACTCGCGGTCTCACATTATGCAGTTCATGGACCAAGAGATCGCCAACGAATTGAAAAAGGCCATGGAGCAACTGGGTGTAACGTTTCATCTCGGGCACGAACTCGAACGCGTCGAAGTCAACGGAGCGCGTGTGCAGACCTACTTCAAAGGTCTAACCTGCGATACCGATGTCTTTTTCTTTGCCGCAGGCCGGGAGTCGTGCAGCGAGCAGATGGGCCTCGATAAACTCGGCATTCCTACTAACGACCGCAAAACGATCCTCGTCAATTCGGTATTCCAGACGGCGGTTCCCAACATCTACGCGGCTGGCGATGTGATAGGTCCGCCGGCGTTGGCCAGCACATCGGCGGAACAAGGTCGAATCGCAGTGTGCCACGCTTTTGGTGATACCAAAGTAAGGTTCCCCGAATATTATCCACTCGGTGTTTATACGATTCCGGAGATGTCCTCAGTCGGCCTCACCGAAGAGGAGCTGATGAAAACCAACTATTCTTACGTTGTCGGGCGGGCTCGCTACGATCAAATCGCACGCGGGTATATCCGCGGCGACAGTTATGGCCTCATCAAGATACTCATCTGTGCTGATAGTCAGAAAATACTGGGCCTTCATATCGTCGGACACGATGCGGCTAACCTCGTGCACATCGGCCAGGTCGCGATGATCACCAAAATGACGATTTACGAATTTGCGGAGAATGTAATTTTCAATTTTCCAACTCTAGCCGAAGGCTATAAAATCGCAGCTTTTGACGCAATCGCAGCTCTCGAAAAAAGAGTGTGTTTTTTAAACGACAAAAAAGCCGTGAATAATTGATTGGAATGACCCATGCTGGAACGCTTTCTCAAAGAGTCATCAAAAATCATAATTGGTAAAGAGGAACAATTCCGCCTTGCACTCGCGTGCCTGCTCGCGGGGGGCCATCTCCTTTTGGAAGACGAACCCGGCATGGGCAAAACGAGCTTTGCCAAAACGATGGCTTCGCTCCTGCAAATGCCGTTCAGCCGAATACAATTCACCTCCGATCTTTTGCCCGCAGATATTATCGGCGTCAGTATCTTTGATCGGGACAAACAGAGTTTTGTGTTCCAACCCGGCCCCCTCTTCAGCAAACTTATTCTGGGTGATGAACTCAATCGCGCGTCGCCAAAAACACAAAGCGCATTCCTCCAGGCGATGGAGGAACAGTCGGTGAGCATAGAGGGCAAAACCTTTCCCCTCGAAAAACCATTCTTTTTTATAGCGACGCAAAACCCACGACGCGGGATCGGAACATTTCCTCTGCCTGAATCGCAGCTTGATCGATTTCTCATGAAGCTTGAGTTAGGCTACCCTTCACGGGACGCGGAACTCCAGATCCTAAAGCAAAATGGTAAATTAGAAGCGCTTGAACCGATTTTGGATGTCGATCAGATTTTGTCCATACAAGACAAGGTCAGAAAAGTGCATGCTTCTCAGGCGATATTGAGCTACATCGTTGACCTTGCGCACGAGACGCGGCGTTTGCCTCATGGTATTTCGCCGCGCGCCTCGCTTGGCCTTCTCCATGCCGCGCAGGCGATCGCCTGGCTTGACGACCGTAAATACGTAAGTCCCGAAGATATACAGACAGTTGCGATACCAGTTATGGGACATCGTTTGGTAAGCGGCGATGAACTGAATCCCAAACTTGGCACAGAAAGGGCTCGTGATGTTCTTTCAAAAATCAAAGTCCCGTAGACAGCTGCCCAAATTAAAAAGAACCAAACCCTATATCGTGCCAACCATCTACGGTGTGGCCTTTTTGTGCATGATCGTTAATATCTTCGCCCTCGGTTATTTTCGCAGCAATGGGCCCTATCACACCGTCGGCCTTACTCTGATTGTTTTTGGACTGGTCGCCATGATTCAGACCAACTCAAACCTTGAAAACATCGACATAACAGTTGACCGTTCCGAACTGGGCGAGGCAGGTTCGAGCAGTTCAATTCAATTATCCCTTCGCAGTCGTTCCCCTGTCCCGTCTTACAACCTCCTCGTCCAAACCGACAAACTCTTTGCTCTTGAACAGCCTCTTGAATTAAACGAACTCAATGGGCATGCCCCTGTGCAACTCAATATCAAATGTCCGGCTCGTGGCGTTTATCCACTTCGCCGCATAAAAGTCTTTTCACGCGGGGTTTATGGACTTTTTTATACCTGGCGATGGCAAGACACGGACGTGGAGCTCGTCGTTTATCCAGCGCCGCGCGGCACGCAGGCTTTACCCGAAGGCACCGAAGGCGCGGCCAAAAAAAGCGCACAGAGCGAAGACTTTATTGGGCATAAACGTTATGTCGTTGGCGACTCTCTCAAACATATCGACTGGAAAGCCTATGCACGCGGCAGCGAACTCCTGCTCAAGGATTTTGCTGATCAGGCCCTTGAAGCCCTCGACCTGAGATGGGAAGATACCCGAGGCGAGACGGAGGCGAGGCTTGAGCAACTCAGTGCCTGGATCATCATGATGAGCAACCTCCAGCGCCCGTACAGCCTGCACCTCCCTCACACAATGCTTCCACGTGGATTGGGAGAGACCCAAAATCGCCTTGCATTGCGAGCCCTTGCGGCTCACAAGGAGACCTGATGGGAGAGATACGGCCTCTCGGCCTTTTCGCTTTTTCGTGTCTCATTGCGTGCCTGACCCAAGCTCTTCCTGACTGGCTTATCGTCATCACGATCAGTGGAATAGGTTTTAAATTCTGGAAAGGCTCACGCCTTCCTCCAGCACTTCTCATCGCGTTTATGATAGCAGCCTGCAGTTTTCTCGTCATTGAGAGCCCAAGCTTTTTCCATCGCTACACCCTTACGGGCGGAATCGTCCTAAGCGCCCTTTTCAGCATCCTTTCGCCGCCGCATAAACATCGCATCATGCGGTTTCATGTGCTGCTGTTTTCTCTTTTGATCGCCATATTAGTCATACCGAAGGAAACCTTTCCGAGCTGGCTCTATTTTGTTTTGAGCCTGCTCGTTTGCGTGAGCTTGGTCCTGCATCACATTCGCGGCCAGACCATGGTGTCTCTCCTCACGTTGATCCGAAGCCTCATGAAACTGGCCATACCTCTTACACTCTTCATTTTACCCGTGTATTTTTTATTCCCGGAAACACATTCTCAACCCAACTATCAGGGCACGAGTGGGATGTCGGGTGACCTCGAGCCAGGCAAACTCGCGAGCCTCGTTTTATCCGATCGCCTGGCGTTTCGTGTGCGATTTCATGGCAAGATACCACCCCACGAAAGGATGTATTGGCGAGCGGAAGTGCTGGAACGAAGCCAGGGCCTAAGGTGGACACAGGGGGCAAACTACCCGAGCATCCCTTTCGTCACCAGCGAACCCACCGAAGAAATGACTTACGAACTCATGCTCGACAGTCAACTCGCGGGCGTCACACCTCTACTTGAATATTCGGAGCACGTGAACCTTCCTCGCGAGGGCGAGGAACTCCGTTGGCAGCTTGAAAAACAGGTCTTCCATAGCGAAACAAATTTCCTGGTTGCCGGTTCAACTCTCGCCTCGAGTTTTCCGAGCCCTACACTTCCTCAGCTGGCTGAGGTCGAGGACACCCCTTCCCCACGTGTAAAAGCCCTTGTTGATGAGCTCAAAAAACTTGATCCCGAGTCCCGGATTGCACGCCTCCTCGAAGTCTTCCAAACCTTTCATTATACCCTTCAACCCGAGCGACTGACCTCAGACGATCCCTTGGGCGAGTTTCTATTCGATTCCAAAAAAGGCTTTTGCGAACATTTCGCCGCGAGTTTTGCGACGCTCCTGCGGTATGCGGGGACACCTGCGCGTGTCGTCATCGGCTATCAAGGTGGCTCGCGTCTGGCATCGAGCCCTTACTATCAAATCACCAACGCAGACGCGCACGCCTGGGCTGAAGTCTGGATCAAAGGCGCCTGGGTTCATGTCGATCCTTCATCTGTGGTGATCGGTTCGGTCGAGACCCGCAAAGAAAAAACGAGTTACAGCGGCCTACTGATGGCGTGGATCAGTTTCTCACTCCAGAACCTGACGGATCTCATGCGGGAATGGTCGGAGGATATCGGAATGTTCTGGATCTTGATCGGAGTCAGCGCATTTGGATTGATTTTGATTCAAATCTATCGCCTTACCCACCGTTCCAAAAAAGAGCCGGTGTGGGAGAAGGACACGCGTTTTTTACTCACCAACATCGAAACCTTAGCCATCGAACGTGAGACGAGCGAGACAGTCTATAACTTCTTGAGCCGAACAGCTCGCCAAACAGGGCATCAGGGGTTTAAAGAATTAGCCGAGCTCTACAACCGCGTGAAGTTCGCCGATGATCTAAAAGCGGTTCCTCACCTCAAAACAAGCTTAAAGGCTAGCAAAAAAGCTATACCGGGCTTACGTCGAAAGATTAAAAGCTGACCCGCAACCACAGCTTCAAATTTTTTATAGAGACTTAAAATCATAATTATTACGGCATGTTATATAGGAAATTCAGCGCTGAATAAGTACCCCCGTCCGGACACGGAAAGGCCTTATTCGATTATCCCCAGCGCCCCGCCTCAACGAGCCTCTTGCCCAGGAGGCTTGCCTGTTTCGTGAACCGGTGGAGTAACGTCGTGTGATACGGCCGACGGAACCGTGGGCATGGGCATACCGCTCTCATTCGGAACGGCTGGATTCTCGCCATTCGCCTTTTTCAGGAGCAACAACTCGCGGCGCTGCTGAATTACGCCTTCTGTACGACCCGCGACAGCAAAAAACACCACCACGCAGCCGACTATAAGTCCGATTAAAAAAACGACACCGATCGATCCACTAAATGGAACTTTCGATTCGTGGCCCGCATTCGACATTTTTTTATTTTTCGTTTCCATAAAACCCTTTGGCTTCGAGGAGCAGCTGGTAAAGTTCGGAGCGCGACAGACCGCGGTCGCGGTAGAGGCCCAGAAGATCCTTCAGACTTGCATCTTTTTTGAATTGATCACGCGCTTCGATTATCAAAGCCTCGCGTTTATTTTCTTTGGCTTCCGGCGTATCCGCAGGCGCATCACCGATGCGAACCATGACAACAGCTTCGCCCTTAAGAAATTCATGGTTGTTACACCAGGACAAAGCCCCCACGGGATCCGTGAGTAAAATCTCTTCATGGAGCTTGGTAAGTTCGCGGCCGATCGCGATTTCCGCGTTAGGATATAAGGCGTGAATCAGGGCAAGGCTCGTTTTCAGGCGACGCGGCGCTTCGTAAAATACGATTGATGCACCGAGAGTCTTCCAACTGCCGATTTCTTTTTCCAGAGCCATTTTTTTGTTCGGCAAAAAGCCAACAAAGAGCAGGCGGTCACTGGGGAGTCCAGATGCGGAAACGAGCGCTGTCAACGCGCTCGGCCCGGGAATAGGATGGACAGTGACGCCGCGCTTACGAGCCTCACGGACCAAATGATAACCAGGATCCGAGATACAAGGGGTGCCTGCGTCGGAGATCAGTGCGAGACTTAGGGAGTGTTCGAGGAGGCGATCGACGAGCTGGGGTGCTTTCTCCCTTTCGACATGATCAAAGTAGCTTATGACTTCCGCTTTATCGCGTCCAATATGCTGCAGGAGCAAGCGCGCTCTTCGCGTGTCCTCTGCGGCAATAATGTCAACACTTTTAAGGACTTTGATTGCCCGCAGTGTCAGGTCATCAAGATTCCCAATCGGCGTAGCTACGACATAGATTGCGCTTTCAGGGATCACGATCAACTCACTTGTAATGACACAGTTAGGCGAGAAAACGTTATGAATTGACGCTTTTTTACCCCTGGGGTCAAGCGTTTTTTTGCTAGCGGTTCCAATGCTAGAGGACGTCCTGCCTAGCCTTAAAAAAAAGATACTCCACTTGCATTGAATTTGATATTTTTGATGTGGAATGTGCCCGAGTGTTTTTCGGTTTTTGCAGGTGAACCGATGCTTATATACAAGGGAGCCTGAGTCTGTTCGTGGTGAGCATGCCGTAGATGCTATTTAGCACGCGGAAGCCTGAAGCGCACAGTAAGGCACCCACCTAGACAGGTGGGTTCCCTTTGCAAACCAGAAGACTAAAGTCTTGGCACATTCCACCTCCTCATCACCTTTGAATCTACAAAACCGAAACTCCCCCTCCCCTATTCGACTTTTTTCTTTGGAAATCTCTTGTCGGGAGGTGGAGCTCCTGATTAATTGAAGCTCTCGACAGAAACCACCACCCGCGGAAAGTAGGACCACTGATGTTACCCACTCTGTCCCAACGCATAGCGCAGCTCCAGCCATCCCCCACGGTTGCATTGAACTCCAAAGCGAAGGAACTTGCCGAGCAGGGCCATAAAATCATCAATTTTTCGGTCGGCGAACCTGACTTTCCAACACCTGATGTTATTGTCCAGGCGGCAATCAAAGCCTTACAGGCCGGAAAAACACGGTACGGCGCTGCCGGTGGCGGCCTACCACTCCGCAAGGCTATCGTCGAAAAACTCGAAAAAGAAAATGCCTTGACCTACAAGCCGGAGCAGATCGTGGTCGGTATTGGTGCTAAGGAAATTCTTTTTCACCTCGCGCTGGCCTGCTTTAATCCCGGCGATGAAGTCCTTATTCCGGCACCCTATTGGGTCAGCTATACCGAACATGTCGTGGCGGCTGGCGCAACACCCATAGTGATTCCCATGCCCACGGACCATAAAGCGCCACGTTTGACTGCCGAAATGGTTCGGCCATACGTAACCGCCCGTACCAAAGGAATTATGATTACTTCGCCCAGCAATCCCGGCGGTTTTGTGATCCCACCTGACGAAATGAAGGCACTGGGTGACTACTTAAGCGATAAAAACTGGTGGATTATCTCTGACGAAATCTATGAGTACATGTCTTTCGACGGACCATCTATCTCAATGGCCACTCTCTGCCCCGGCGTTCGCGACAGATTTATCGTTGTGAATGGATTCTCTAAAGCCTATGCCATGACAGGTTGGCGAGTTGGATATATGGCAGGCCCCAAACCTGTGGCTGATCTTGTGCGGACACTTCAGACTCAATCCTCTACGTCTCTGCCTCCTTTTATCGAAGAAGGCGCGCTGGAAGCCCTGCGTCATGGCAAAGAACTCATGGCCGAGCAAATGAAAGTTTTGAGGCATCGCCGCGACCTTGCCGTGTCTATTCTCAAACAGTATCCAGAACTCGATATGCTCCCCCCGAATGGAGCTTTTTACGTCTACATCGATCTGCGTAAAGTGCTTGCCAAATCGGCTCTTTATGCGAAAGATAATAGCCTTGACTTCAGCAAGAAACTGCTAGAGACATATCACGTCGCCATGGTACCGGGTGAGGCTTTCGGAACACCTGGATTTATTCGTCTGAGCTACGCAGTTCATGATGATACTTTGATCGAAGGATTGAAGAGGCTTGGTGATGCCTTGGTTGAAATCGGAGCAAAGCGCACGGCGTGAAAGCACTCGGTTTTAAAATTTCAAGGACGAGGGGCGGGCCATTTTTCTGCCCCTTTTTTATTGGCAATGAGGAGTGCTTACCGTTATGTCCCAACTCGATGGCTGTTTGAAACAGATTGAGGAAATAAGGAGTCAGTTCGACGCTGATTCGGTATCGTCGAAGGCGCAGCTCACGACTAAAGCTGTCGAAGACCTTCGCATTAAATATCTCGGGAGAAAAGGCCTCGTTACCTCCTTGATGGAGTCGTTGAAATCTTTATCCAAGGAAGAAAAACCCGCCGCTGGCAAAGTCATCAACGAACTTCGTCAGCTCGTCGATGCTGGTCTTGAGTCGTTAAAACAAGAGGCCGATGCCTCCGCACTCGACGCCAGTCTCAGCCAGTACAAACTCGATATTTCGCTGCCGACGCAGAGCCTCCAGGGCTCTTTGCATCCCGTTACTTTGATGCGCAGGAAAATGCTGACGGAATTCCGTAAACTCGGTTTTACCGTTTACGATGGCCCCGAGATCGATCTCGATTTTTATAATTTTGAGGCGCTCAACTTCAAAGACGACCATCCCGCTCGGGACATGCAGGACACGTTTTTTGTTGCCGATCGGGTGGCCACCATTCTCCGGACGCACACATCGAACATTCAGATTCACGCGATGATGCACGAAAAAGTGCCGCTTCGCGTGGTTGCGCCGGGCCGCACCTATCGCTGCGATTCCGATATTACGCATACGCCGATGTTTCACCAGATCGAAGGCTTTGTCGTCGATAAAAACATCAGCATGGGTGATATGAAGGGCATCGTGGATCTTTTTCTCAAAGCCATCTTCGGCAACGATCTTTCGATCCGACTGCGCCCGAGT
This sequence comes from Oligoflexus sp., assembly GCA_014378195.1. Classification (GTDB taxonomy): domain Bacteria; phylum Bdellovibrionota_B; class Oligoflexia; order Oligoflexales; family Oligoflexaceae; genus Oligoflexus. Next base: position 16,854 of record JACMOC010000070.1, read on the forward strand.
TTTTTCCCCTTCGTTGAACCCGGGGCGGAATTTGACCTTCAGTGCGTGTCGTGTCGCGGCAAAGGCTGCCGGATCTGCAAAGAAACAGGTTGGCTCGAGATCGGAGGTCTCGGCATGATTCACCCCAACGTGTTTGAAAAACTCGGTATGGATAGCGAAGAATACACAGGCTTCGCTTTTGGTTTTGGCATCGATCGCATTGCTATGCTGCGATATGGACTCGCCGACCTTCGCCAGCTCTTCGAAGGCGATCAGCAGTTCCTTGGCCAATTCCCTATACATCCATAAACTCAAAGCTTCTGAGGCAGACCTCTATGTTAGTTTCCCTGCGTTGGCTAAATGATTATATAGACCTCTCCACGGTGGCAATCGATGATCTGAGCAAAACACTCACGTCCATCGGCCTCGAAGTCGAAGGCATCAAACACGTAAAACCATTGCTCGGGGATGTCGTCGTCGGCAAGATCTTGAGTGCTGAGCAGCATCCCAATGCTGATAAACTCCGCGTGACAAAAGTCGACATTGGTCGCGGCGAGCCATTGACTATCGTTTGCGGGGCTCCGAACGCGCGCGCCGGTATTAAAGTTGTGGTCGCCACGATCGGCTCCGAACTCCCGGGGAATTTCAAAATCAAAGAAAGCAAAATCCGTGGCGAAAAATCCTTTGGCATGCTATGCAGCGCCGAAGAACTCGGTTTAGCAGGCGGTCACGACGGTATTATTGAACTGCCGGAATCGGTCGCCGTGGGTTCGTCCGTCGCCGAGTATTTTCACATGGACGATACGATCATCGAGATCGGTTTAACCCCTAACCGCTCTGATTGCCTGGGATTGATTGGCCTTGCGCGCGACGTAGCTGCTAAGCTGAACAAACCACTGAAGACTCCCCAGGACCAGACTCTCGGTGTTGATGCAACTCTCAAGAGCGAAACTCATATCAAAGTGTCTATTGAAGGAAGCGATGACAGTCGCCGCTTCACGGCTCTCTACGTCGCCGACGTGCGAGCGATACCTTCACCGCGCTGGATGCAAAGCCGTCTTTTAAGTGCCGGTATGCGTCCAATCAATCTCCTGGTCGATGCGACGAACTTCGTAATGCTTGAATCAGGCCAACCGATACACGCCTACGACGAGCGAGATATTGGCGGCAAATCGTTAAGTGTTCGCCGGGCGAAAGAAGGCGAGAGCATCAAATCGCTCGATGGCCAGGAGCGCAAACTCGTTCCAGGCGATATCGTAATCGCGGATGCACAAAAAGCGGTTGGCATCGCGGGTGTTATGGGCGGAGCGAATTCTGAAATCAAAAACGACACCCAGAATATCGTCATCGAGGTTGCCCATTTCAATCCGTCCCTCGTCCGTAAAACGAGCAAACGATTTGCCCTACATACCGAAGCCTCGCATCGATTTGAACGCGGCGTTGATGTTCAGAATACCGCTTGGGTTGCAAAACGCGTCGCGGGCCTCATCGCTCTTGCGACCGATGAGCAACGGAAAGAACTAGGGCTCGACGTGCCGCCCGTCCGTATAGCCGGCGCTGCAGTCGATCACTATCCAAAGCCTTTTACCGCAAAATCTATAGAACTGCGTGTTGCGCGCCTTCACACCATCACGGGCATCAAAACCCTAAGCTCCAAAGGCGCCGCTGCTATTCTGGAACGACTCGGCTGCAAAGTCGTCACGTCCAGCGAAACAGCTGTGACCGTGACTGCCCCGAGCTGGCGTCATGATATCGAGCGCGAAGTTGATCTCATCGAAGAGGTCGTGCGCATTCACGGGTACGAACACATACCCTTAACACTTCCAAAGATGGAAATCGGCGCCCTGCCCGAGCATCCACTGATCGATTTCATCGACCAGAACAAAGCGACCCTTGCCGACATCGGTTTGCACGAAACGGTCTCTTTCCCCTTTATGGGAGCCCAGGATTTTGAGCACCTTGGTCTTCCGCCTGAGCATCCGCTTGCGGCCGCGGTCAAGCTCGTCAATCCTTTGGTTGAACACCAACGGTTCATGCGCACCACTATGATCGTGGGCCTGATTCAGGCTCTTGTACAGAATCGCAGGAACGGCCTGAAGGGAACTCGACTCTTTGAGCTCGCGCGCACGTTCCACGAACCAAAAACGCTAAGCCCATCATTGAGCGAACCGTGGCAGACACTCGCTGTTCAAGGCGACCATGTTCCGGTCAAAGCACGCAAAGACGACCGTCCCATTGAACGCACGAAAGTCGCGGCAATTCTGGACCCCAGCTTTCAACCTAAGACCTGGAACAAACCGGAAGAGCAGGCTGGATTTTTCCATGGCAAAGCGTTCCTAACGCAGTGGCTTGCTTCCCTCGGAATCCGCACATTGCGTTTTGAGACTGTGGATTCCAAAGACTTCCCGTTTTTGCATCCTGGCGCATCAGCGCGTATTTGGAGTGATGCCGGTGTCTATCTTGGATGGCTTGGTGAATTGCATCCGCGAACCACGAAGGCCTACGATCTCGACACAGCGCCAACAGTTTTTGAAATAGATTTGGAAGCCGTACTCAAGGCCTTTGGTGTTCAAAAATCGTATATTTCCGGCAACCTTCGCTTCCCGCCATCCACGCGGGACGTGGCTTTGCTGGTTCCGACCGAAACTTCTTACGATGCCTTCATGAAAAGCTTCGTAAATTTCAAACGTCGCAAGTATCTTAAGGACCAAAGGCTCTTCGACATCTATCAAGGCCAGAATTTACCGGAAGGCAAGAAGAGCATGGCGTTTAGCCTTACCTTTTTTGATACCGAGAAGACTCTGACTGACGCTGAAGTTGATAAAGAGCTTGAGGCCCTACTCGGTTGGTTGAAAGACGATCTCTCCGCAGAACAACGCTAATACAGAAAGGAACTCCCTTAGATGAAAAAGCTAAACTCCCTTATGCTCGTTGCCGTTACTGGCCTCAGCACGCTCGCAGCTGCAAAAGACGTGGCAACCGTAAACGGTAAGGCGATCACCGAAGAAGAGTACAAAAAAGCTGTTGACCAGCTCGGCCCACAAGCTGAAATGGTAAAAACGAACCCACAGGTTCGTCCTCAGTTCCTCGACCATATCATCGACTATTCACTTTTGGCTGACAAAGCGAAGAATGACAAAATCGAAGACACCGATCGTTTCAAAGGCCTAGTCGAGACTGCAAAACGTGATATCCTCGCGCAGCTTTATCTCGAGAAATATGTTGCCGATCAGTCGACCGAACCAAAGCTGAAAGAATACTTCGAGAAAAACAAAAAGAAATTCACTGAAAAAGAAGTGAAGGCTGTTCACATTCTCTTCGACGAAAAACAAAAAGCCGAAGCTGAAAAAGTCTTGAAAGAAGTCCTCGCGAAAAACGACTTCGACGCTATGCTCAAGAAATACGCGACCGATCCAAACGGTTCTAAAGGCGGCGACCTCAACTGGTTCAAGCCAGGCCGTATGGTTCCCGAGTTCGAAAAAGCCGCTTTTTCGACCGAAAAAGGCAAAGTGTATCCACAGCTTGTCAAAACACAATTTGGATATCACATCATCAAAGTTGCTGATATCCGTGGTGGCGACAGCGTGAAGTTTGAAGACAAAAAATCTGAAGTCGAGCAAGACATTCGCATGAACGCGAAAAACGATCTGGTGAAGTCACTCCGCGACAAAGCTCAGGTCAAGGTCAACGACGATACTCTGACCAACATGAAGTTCTAAGAATTTTTTGACATAAAAAGCGGCTCTCATTGCTGCAATGAGATTCGGTTAATTAGCTAAGAATTAGGCTGCGGATTTTTTTCGCAGCCTTTTTTGCGTCCCATGAGTTAGGCGCTCAATGAAACCCTAACAAGGAACTTCGATGCAAAATATTTCAACTTTTATAAAAGAGCTTCAGCAAGAACTGAATGGGTGCGCCCGCCCATGCGACAGAGGAGATTCAGGATCTTCCCAAAACTAGTGCCTTGAGAAGGCCCCCGAAAACTAGACCAGTGACTTAGTTAAGTTGCAATGGCATACTCTGCCAGGAAGGTCTCGAAGGTCTCAAGAAAAGAAAAGTTCATCCTGCCGATTTTTAGGCTAAAGTTGCTTTGGAAGCTGTTAAAAGCCACCTTACCGCTAACCAAATTGCCTCTAAGTACGAGGTCCACGCGGTGCAGGTCAGCCAGTGGAAAAAAGAACTTTTGGACAACCTGGCCAGCGTCTTTGACAGGTAAGCGGACGCAGCCTAAATCAAACGAAGAACACGAAGATCCTGCAAAACTATACGAACAGATTGGCCGACTGAAAGTTGTGGTCGACTGGCTCAAAAAAAATCTGAGCAGCTATCCAAACTCTGAACGTAGACAGCTCGTCGATGCTGGGCTTGAAACGATCTCTATCAGGCGCCAGTGCGAGCTTTTAGATGTGTGCCGGTCCTCCGGTCTACTGCGAGCCGGAGATCGTGCAGACACCCGAACTCACCGATCAATCCCTCATGAATATGCTCGACTCCCAATACACCAAAACTCCCTTCTACGGCTCTCGAAAGATGGCCAAACTCTTTTCCCTTGAGACCGGGCTTGAAATCAATCGTAAGCGCATCCAGCGCCTTATGAGCGCTATGGCTATCACCGCGATATATACAAAGCCCAACACCTCGCGCGCGAACAAGCAGAACCGAATCTATCCTTATCTCCTCACTGGCGTCACCATCACAAAACCTAACGTGGTCTGGTCAACTGACATCACTTATATCAGGCAAAAACACGGCTTCGCTTATCTCGTAGCAGTCCTCGATTGGTATTCGCGAAAGGTCTTGTCTTGGCGACTATCGAATACGATGGATTCAAGCTTCTGCGTCAAGGCTTTGGAAGAGACCCTTGAGAAATACGGTCATCCTGAATACTTCAACACTGACCAAGGCGCACAGTTTACGTCGGAGGAATTCATTGCTCCTCTCAGATCTCGTGGGATTAAGATCAGCATGGACGGTAAAGGCCGAGCGATCGACAATATATTCACAGAACGTCTTTGAAGGACAATCAAGTAGGAAAAAGTCTTTATTAGTGGGTATGAATTGATGTTGGAAGCTCGCGCAGGATTGATGGAGTACATTGCCTTTTACAATGACGAGCAGATACTTGCATCGCTCGCTTATCGTACGCCTAGCGTACGTATATTCGAATAGCCGTGACGTCGCTTGCATAACGGAGGGAACTTATCCCTTGAAAAATGCGGCATAATGCTCTAACTACGAAATCTCATCCATTGGTCTAGTCGATAGGGTCCACTTCAGATTTCAAACTAAGGCTCTACTGATTCAGGCACTGTCCAAGGCAAAAGAGCTGGGATTTACCATGACTCCGAATGTCTTGGTCGACAGCGGCACGGAAAATATAAACTCGCATGTCGATTCTCTCATTTCTGAGCATGACATCACCAGGACCATTGCCCAGATTGATATCGAATTCTCAAACTCTATGATAGAGATGCTTTGTCATCGAATGAAGCACCGATATCTTTTTACGATTCCCCTCACGAATTTTGACACTTTAAAAACGCTGTCGCTTTTTTTCTAACCGAAACGAATGAAAGGATTCCTCATGCAGCTTTAAAGGGAGCCACCCCGCTTGAGATGATTAGGGGACAATGGACTGAGCGGCAGCTCCTAGAGCTAAAGGAGCAAATAAAACGATGCTTAAAGGATAGGGCCTTGACCAACACGTCCTTGAAATGCAGCCCATGCCTAGCATAGAGTAGATAGAGTCCTGATTATAAAATTACCCAAATGATCCGTTTTCATAATGTCCTTGCAACATGCCGGTATAATTCCGAAAGACGATTCGTTCCCGACGAAAATTCGTTCTTTGAAAGGCAAACACTCCTGGCACAACGCAGGGCGGAAATTCAAATGCAAGGAATGGGGTTGGATGAAGGTACTCCGCAAGCGACGTCAGCATTCGTTGTAGTCGATTTGCAGATCAATGGTGAGGAACAAGAGATTAGTAGGATATTTGGGCCTATTGCTACTATGAAGATCTATCACCTTCATATCGAGTCACTTCATGGCTTGCTGCAAGCTGAGACCCTTTATGATGCGGATGTATTCGCTATAAGTAAGAAATCCCAAGTATCAGATCAAACTCTGCACGGACCCATTTTTTTTGGGCAGGATTTTTAGTAAGTAAAAATCTTGGCTTGTCATAAGAAATTAAAGTGATGAGTGAAATTATGAACGTGCCGAATCTGATAACAAAATTTGAATCTTTCTCAAAGCATGGGTTTAAAAATTGGCCAGAAATTTGCAGTATTTAAAACGAATTGTCGTTCAAAGTTAAAATCTTCATATTTTTACTCGGAGCAAGGGAATGGAAATAAACATTTCACAAGAGAAATGGCAAATTCTTGTCCCACTTGATTTTGCACATTCCTATGAGAATCAAATCTCTTACGCTGTCCTGTTAGCCTATCGTTTTGAGGCGGAACTCCTACTTTTCCACGTGCTATTGGAGAACGAAGTCGATAAATCCGTGATCAACGGGGCTAAGAAGGGTGGGGGCGACCTTATAGAAGCCGCTCTTGCAAATCTTGAAAAAATAATTGATTTACTACCCAAAGATATTGTTTCCACCAAAATCATAAATGTAAGCAAATCCCCTTCCCGCGGCATATTGGAGACGGCCTTATCCTATGGTATTGATATGGTCGTTTGCGGAGTGGCGAATATTTCCCATCGTTTCCTCCCTAATGCATTATCGACTGTTTTAAATGTTATGCAACAGTCCCGTTTTCCGGTGGTTCTGGTAACTTCTGAGTCCTGGTCATCTCTTCAATCGAAGGTCATTCGTATTATGATCGTCGATGATTTGAGCGAAGCATGTGAATCGAATGTAAAATTGGCGATGACCTGGTGTTCGCGGGTGAAAGATTGCGAAGTCTATCATGTTCATGTGCACGCGATGGAGCGTGAGTCATTTATCAGTAACGACTTTGCTTCGCCTTTGTCTGACGGAATGTTGAATTCGTACGAATACGATCCGGGTGAAGCCTACGATCAGCAGCACAGTCGACTAAAATTGCGACTTAAAGCCCGTCTGGATTCGTTAAATATTGAGAAACCAAACCATCTCAAGCGCTTTCAAAGCATTCTTCTCACGGGAAGTGTCGCGAATCAGGTATTTGAATATGCCCGTAGTGTTGACGCAGATATTCTGTTCTTTGGCAAGCACCATGCATTCGATCGGCTGCATCCTGTGCTGGGCAAAATTTCCTATCGGGCCATGCTGCAGGAAAGATTTCCAGTCATTATAACACCAATGGACTGGGTCGCTAAGTTAAAATCGGAGCCGAGAGCGAACGAAGATATGAACAAGCGTCTGCAAGGACAAAATCAAAGCGCGAATGGAATGAGTCGTTAGCGCAGGTCGGAATAAGATATGTGTGGAATTGTGGAAATAGAGAACAAGGAGAACGGCGATGAAATCGGATCGACAAATACAAAGATATGTCATGGAGCAGCTCACCTATGATCCAAGCATTCACTCACAGAAAATCGGCGTATCAGTTGAAGGTGGAGTCGTGACTTTGAGTGGTACCGTGCCTAGCTATGTGGAAAAGTATCTGGCGGAAAAGAGGGCTTTTATCTCGGGAGTTAACGCGGTGGTAGAGAACATCATCGTTGAATTGCCAGAGCATAAGAATAGATCGGATCTTGACCTCGCCAAGGCGCTTGCAGAAACTCTGGAGTGGCATGTGCGCGTTCCCACTTCGATCAAGGTTTCAGTTACGGAAAGCGTAGTTACGCTTACCGGCAATGTGGAGTGGAGCTATCAAAAAGAGGCGGCTCTGGAGACGGTGAAGCATACGAAGGGTGTAAAAGGAATCAATAACATGATTTCGATTCTCGTCGTGCCCAAGACCAAAGACATTAAAGGTTTAATTGAAAAGGCCTTGACTCGGTCGGCTCAAGACGATGCTAAGGGAATAGATGTGCAGGTTGTAAATGACAAGGTTGTACTGAGCGGGAACGTTCATTCCCAAGCCGAATTAGATGATGCGAAATGGGCCGCCTGGGC
>JACMOC010000071.1 GCA_014378195.1 Oligoflexus sp.
CCGGTTGGACCCGCAGGACCTGTCGCCCCATTCGCACCGGCCGGACCCGCAGGACCGGCTGGACCTACTGTTCCGCCGCCGCCTGTTGCACCAAACGGAGGATAGAAAGGAACGATTTGATCTTCCGAATCATTTTTTAAATGAAAAAGCATAGTGCCTGTTGCGCGGGCAAGTATCTCGTCAGGAATTTTGATGGTTTTGCCAAGGACTTTGGTGAACGCACAGTCATTGTGCATAACAACCTTGTGGCTCTCGGGTCCCCAAATCACTTGTTTGGTCGTTTTATCGAGGATAGTGATGTCATACCAATCCAATATCGAACACACGTCCGCTGCCGATGAACATCCACACGGAACTTCGATATGAACGTAGGCCGTTCCCTCGGAGTTTTCGTTTTGCCCGACGCTATCGCCGTTCTGATTAACGCCGGATTGGGCACCCGACTGTGATCCGCCTTGCGACGTCCCACTTCCGGTAGCTCCTCCCTGAGTTCCAGAGCTACCGGCCGTTGAAGATGCGCCGTGCCCCGAATAAGGAGTCGCCACGGGAGCCGAGGATGGATTGTTTTCTACCATGACATCGCCCGACCCTGAGGCAGAGGCTTTCTGAGCGGCCATTTCACTTTGAGTCAGACGTTTCTCACGGACACCACAGCTGCTAAGAGCCATTGTCGCGAGGAGTAAGCTGAATGGGAACTTGCCCATGAGCGTCCTGCTTTTAATTTTCACAATCCCTCCAATCCTTGAAAAGAGCGTACCCCTGGTCGTGGGAGCGCTTTCACCCATCGGAGCGAGGTGCTAAAACTTAAGCAGGAAGGATAATAGGGAAAGGAATGAGGGACTTGTGAGAATGATTAAACACATTTAAAAAGCCCTCTAACCTTTTTGGGCTAGAGGGCTTTCTGATCTTAAAGCTTGTGATCCTTGCCGGTCGGAATCGAAATCCACTGCTCCGAGCTGAGTTCCATCGGCGCATATTTCGGGTAGCGCTTGCCGAACATCAAGGGGTCAACAGGTTCCTTGCGGCATTTTTCGATGCGATAAATTTTGGAATAATAAGCTACGAATTTCCCATTCAAACCTTTGCAAGCCTCAGCCAGGGGAATGACGTCAACCCCGGTATCGGCATCCAGCAATTTTTTGAATTCGGCATCCAGAGACGATTTTATAGGGGTACCCTCGGCGATTTTATAAACCTGCTCGTCATCCAGTTCCAGTATGTCCTGGTTTCGTTTCCCGCGTTTGGCGCTGTGATCTGAATAGGTATCGAGGTCGGGAAAAAGACGTTTATGACATTTTTCGATGAAATAAATATCGTCCCCACCCGTGATCACGTAATGGCCTTCGAGCTGTGCGCATGTATAGACTTTTTTGTGCGCTGGTTGGTTGAGTGGTTTGCCTTCGGGCAGCATCGCAATCATATCGCCATCGGCATTCATGACCTTGATGCCTTTGAGATTGGGTTCGATGCCCTCTTCGACGATAAATTCGCGACGTTTGCATTTTTCAACTTTGAAAATGCGCTCGTAGTACGTGATATATCGCCCTTCAACCTTCGCGCAGTTTTTCTTCTGCTCGGCGAGGGAGTGGATTTTGGCCTTTGGCAGGACCGGAGGCGGGAGCTCGCCCGTGGGTGTTGCCCGTGAACCGGTCGAACCACCGGATGATGAAGATGGCAACGACGATGGCTCCGACGGCACTTCTTCTTCCTGAGCCATCGCGGGCATCGCGGTCAAGGCCAGGGCGAAATATGCGTATTTCCAGAGATTCGATTTAAAGATCATATTTACCACTTTGCGTTGTACATCTGTCAAATTATACGACACCTTTCCCGAGAATGCTGCCCTTAACTTATTAAAAAGCTTGGGGAAGAACTTGGCAACACCATTGCACAGGTAGACTTGACCCGTCCAGGTCTTGCTGTTGCCCTTTTGCTGGAGTTGCTAAATGGACAAGATTCTTGAATTTCTCGACTTTTCTTCCATCGACCCCCAAATGTACTGGCGGATACCCACCGAAGATGGTGCAAAAACCTTCGAAATAAATTGGCGACGCGACAACGCTGTTCATTGGCGTTTTCGCGAATTTGGAGCGCTTTTCTGGACTCTGTCTACGACAGAGAGTCTGATGGGGGATCTTAGAAATGTAAGCATCGATCTCCTTCGTTTTGAGGAAAGCGTGAAAACCAGCCTTTTGCATCAAGTCTGTTTCGCCGACCGTATCGTCAAAGATTCGCGCGTGCTTTTGAGTAGTGAATTGGTGGATGCCGCCGTCGCTGATCATGAGGAATTTCTGAGAAACATAGGCGCCATCGTTGAGAAATTCAAAACGACGCCGCCTGCCGCCGCCCCATCGTTCCGCCTCCATGTTGTCAAAAACGAAATATGAATTTCAATTGAGAGCCCCTCGTCATAAGCTAGGGCGGGGGGTTCTTTTATGTCTATCGATCCCATGCAATTACCGAGTCTGAACCTCGATCCCGTCCCTGACGAATGGCCTTTTTCTATAGATGCAAAAGCGTCCGCGGTCCTGGCTCTTTTTATGCTGGATCACGAGCAACGGCCGTGTTTGCTTTTTACGCGGAGGGCGAGCGAAATGCGCTCGCATGCGGGACAGGTCGGATTTCCTGGCGGTCGCCGCGAAGTTTACGATGTCAATCCAGCCGCGACGGCTCTCCGCGAAGCCTACGAAGAAATCGGCCTGATCGAACACACCGTCACTGTTCTCGGCATGTCGAAGCCGCTCCGCTCTATTGATTCCAAACCCGTCCTGCCGATCGTCGCCACTACCGATGCCCTTCTATCACAACTCAAGCCGAACCCCGATGAGGTCGCCGAAATTTTCCTGGTGCCATGGACAGCATTGACCCAAGCGCACCGGACCGTGGTGCGTTTCAACATTTTCGGCAAGTGGCGCGAGACGCCTTTTTACGAGGCAAACGGCCACAACATTTGGGGGTTGACGGCATGGATGGTCGAACAACTGAGTCTTAGAGAATGAAAGGACGTTGGGTGGATACAACGCCCTATTTTGTCGGTGCTTTAGCTCATACGTTCTTTGAGTTTGGCGCGAAGGGCTTCGGAGCCCGGTTTGCCTAAAAGTGCAAAGAGGTTCTGTTTATAGGCCTCAACGCCAGGCTGATCAAACGCATTTACGGCGAGCATTCCGGCACTTATCGCACACGCTGTTTCAAAAAAGGCAAACAGCGAACCGAGATTGTACTCGTTCAGTACGGGCCACTGAAGACCGATCGAAGGGACTTTGCCGTCTGTGTGAGCAAGCATTGTGCCTTGCATCGCAGCATTGTTGATTTCGTTTAAAGGCCGACCCTCAAGATAGGTGAGCCCGTCTCCCTTTGCAGCAAGAGTGGGAACACGCAGCTGTTGCTCTACACCATTGCGTCTGGGCCTATCATTTTCAAAACTTAAAAACGTTTCAAAAAAACGGCGCTCGCCTTCTTGAACGTATTGGCCAAGAGAATGAAGATCCGTGGTGAAAACCATACCGGCCGGGAACAAACCCTTGCCTTCCTTGCCTTCGGATTCGCCGAATAATTGTTTCCACCATTCGACGATATAAGTGAGTTTGGGGTTGTTGGTCGAAAGCAATTCAATTGCTTTGCCGCTACGATATGCCGCCGATCGCAGCGCCGCATAACGTAACACAGGATGCTGGGTGACGTCTCCGCTCAGTTCCTGAAAGATGCGAGAGGCCCCCTCAAGCATCGCTTTGGTGTCGAGCTTCAGTAAAGCCAGAGGCACTAGGCCAACGGCCGTCAAAACACTAAAACGTCCTCCCACATCATCGGGAATGGAAAACGTCTTGTAACCCTCCTCCCGTGCAACCTGTCTCAGAGCGCCGGCATTTGCGTCCGTCGTGCAGACAATACGTCGCGCGGCCTCTTCCTTGCCAAAACGGTTTTCAAGATAGGAACGAAGGATACGGAACGCTACTCCGGGCTCGGTTGTTGTTCCACTTTTGCTGATAATGTTGACGATCGGCAGACGTTTATCCAGCATTTCGATCACTTCGATCAACTGCGTCTCAGAAATATGATGACCGGCAAACGCTATCAGCGGTTGATGGGATTTCACCAGTCCTTGATAGCTATGAAGCAGAGCTTCGGTGACCGCACGCGTCCCAAGATACGAGCCGCCAATGCCAACAACCAAAACCAGATCGTAGGTGACATCAAGATCACGAATATACGTCTGGATTTCCTGCTCAAGCGCAAACCCATGCTGCTGCGGGTAATCCCACCAACCCGTAAACTCTGCGCCGAGACAGGACTTTTCCCGCAGCGCTTCCAGGTGCTCTATCGGATCGAGGGCATCCGCTTGCGCAATCAGATCCGGCTCGAGCAATTTCTCATTCAACTTAATAGCTGTCATGCATCCAACTCCGTCGGAAGTAGTTCGTCATCGACTGACACGATCCAGTTTCTCAGTTTGGTCATCGTCGCCCGGGGTGCCTGAAGGTGAAAAAGAAGACAATTGCGCCCTTCATCAAACCCCTTCTCGATAATTATGCAGTTCCTGTAGATCAGGGACTGTGCAATCTGGTTATCCGCCGGTACTTCCATGCGAAAGGTCACGAGGTTTTTGCGAAAGAAATTATAGATGTGATCACGAACGATCAGGATATCCTTCTCGGCCTCTGCCGAGACAACGATACAGCCCGGATACGCCGCGCGTAGGATACGCGGCAGGATATGGTCATTGAGACGATCGACCTTGTTGAAGATAAGCACCTGGGGCACATCGCCCGCACCGATCTCCGAGAGCACGCTGTTGGTGACTTTGATATGATCTTCGTAATGCGCGTAACTCACGTCGACTACGTGAAGAAGAAGATCGGCTTCGCTGACCTCTTCAAGCGTCGTGCGAAACGACTCAATAAGCGAATGCGAAAGATTACGAATGAATCCGACTGTATCGGACAGCAGTATCTTCGGACGAGTCCTTGGATCGATCGTTTTTACGCTGGTATCGAGGGTCGCAAACAATTCGTCCTTAGGGGCGATCTGCGATTTGGTAAGGCCTTTCATCAAGGTGGTTTTACCACTGTTGGTATAACCGACTATGGCCACCTTCAGCTCATTGGTTCGGGCTTTACGCTGCGTGGCTTTCTCTTTGCGAATCTGTTCGAGCTGTTTTTGCAGTCGCGAAATACGGTCGCGGGCCCGTCGTCGATCGATCTCGATTTGTTTTTCGCCCATACCCCTCTGCAAAGCACCGCCGCCGCGCTGCCTTTGAAAATGGGTCCAGGCTCCTGTCATGCGGGGAAGGAGATATTCGAGACGGGCGATTTCCACCTGGGTTTTGGCTTGGTTTGTTCGCGCATGACGCGAGAATATCTCGAGGATCACACCGGTGCGATCCAGGACAACCATGCCGGTCATCTCTTCGAGGTTTCGGACTTGCGGCCCGCTCAGGTTTTTATCGAACACGATAAGCTTAGCCCCTTGAGTCAGGGCGAGCTCTTTGATTTCCTGAACTTTCCCTGTTCCTATGTAACAAGAAGGCGTGAGCTTCTGACGTTTCTGAAGCATGCGGCCCATGACTTGAACACCCAGGGTTCGGAGCAATGACTCGAGTTCAGCGACGTCTTCTTCCATTCGCTCGCTCGACTCACCTGCGAGAAGCACGCTGACGACGATCGCTTTCTCCTGAGAGGAGAAGACCAGTTCGAAATTGTCTTCCACGCTACCATCCTTATCTGCTAAGAGGTGCAAACATAAGGCCTGAAACACACAAGCCTGACGTTAACTTCTGCAAATCTACCTTGGGCTGTTACGCGTGAACAGACATTTTCGCGAAGTCAAATACTCCCTTTCGCTTCTGTTCCGCTCTTACTCCCGCAAACGCAACAAACGAATGCAAAGCAAAAAATTTAACTTAAATAAAAATTGAAGAAATCTAAGCTACAGATTGGTAGCTTATCGTTCAAGACTATGCGCCGCAAAGCACACAAAGGATACAAGCGCGTACTAAAATTTCATAAGGCGAAATTTCCTTACAATTTCAACGCTCAACTTAGGAGAGTGACAAATGTGTTCGCTGAATACTGTCACGCAATCACATACGCAATAAGGGCTGCAGCTTAAGAACTTGTGAAGAAGTCTTTACTAGCAAGGATTTGCCGCGATGGAAGCAAAACTTTTTCATTTGGCAGCTATGCATTTCAGAAGTATAGCTAATGAAGAGACTTATTAAAGGTTATGCAAAGACAATATAAAAACTGGCCTAGAGGGGATCTTATGAAGCGCTTCCTCCTCGCTTGTTTGATAGTGTGCGCCCAATTCGCACTATCCGGCAGCAGAGTCTTAGGTTCTGAAATGTTGTTAAAGGATTATGCTGAACAGGGCATGATTCCTCCGGTAGTCCACCCTTCTCAGACTGAACCGCGCAGCCTCCTTGGTGTTGCGGATGATGTCATGGTAGTCAACAGCGATTATCTCGGCACCAAACCACAAACGTCTACAAAGTATCCTATCGTTCTTCTGCATGGTTTTTTAGGCTGGGACAAAGTCTTCTTCATCGATTACTTTTTTCACGTAAGAGCGGCCCTCGAGGCTGACGGATTTACCGTCTATACCCCTCAAGTGAATCCCGTGGCTTCGATAGAGACAAGGGCGAAGGAACTTGGTCCTCTTCTGGATCGCATCCTCAAGGAAACCGGTGCTCCTAAATTAAACTTGATCGCCCACTCGATGGGTGGTCTTGATGCGCGTTATCTTATCGGTCACGGCTATGGCGATAAGATCGCATCTTTGACAACTGTCGGAACGCCTCACCACGGAACACCCGTTCCGAATGAAGTGTTTGGAGTGCTTGGCACCAAGAGTCCATTATTTAAAGCTTTCGAATTTCTTGCAGCAGGTCTTATTGGACAGGGCGGCATGAAACCTGCTGATCTGAGCCTGAAAGAATGCCTTTGGAATCTTTCAGCGTCTTTTCTCGAAGACTACTTTAATCCTAACTATCCTGATGATCCTAACGTTTACTATCAATCGTACGCCGGGGTGTCCAGCATCACAGGCTTTAAAACTGGCGATATTCTTGATGCCCTGCTCGTTCCTTTTATTCCGGCGTTTAGAATCGGCACACGAAGCGACGGTTTGGTTCCACTTGAATCAGCGCACTGGGGCCGCTTTCGCGGTATCGTGAGTGCTGACCATGTGAATCTTGTCGGACAACTGTTAGGCATAACGTCGTCGCGTTACGATCACGTGAAATTTTACAAGAAAATCGCCTGGGATTTGGTTGATATGGGCTACTGATGCTCTGCATCTTGGAATAAAACTACATAATTTGAATTTCGCGAACGATCACGGTCTGCTGCTTGACATTAGCGACTTCTCGCAACTATCCTACTCTAAGTTGCCTTGAAGGTGTTGATTAGGAGCAGCAGACTATGAGCTTGACCATCGAAGGTCTCGAGATCCATCAGACGACCCCGGCCCTCTATCTCGAACGTGTTCTGACAGTTCCCGCTCTCCAGTTCATCAAATCGCTGCATGACACATTTAATCCGACCCGTCTCGAACTCTTAAAGCGTCGTATCGAACGTCAACATCAAATCGATAAAACCGGAACGCTGGATTTTCTCCCCGAGACCAAATCGGTGCGTGAGAGTGCATGGCAAGTCGCGGCAACGCCTCAGGATTTGCTGGACCGACGTGTGGAGATTACGGGCCCGACCGAAGCTAAAATGCTGATCAACGCCTTAAATTCCGGGGCTAAAGTGTTCATGGCTGATCTCGAAGACTCCCTTTCGCCAACTTGGTCGAACGTGATTCAGGGTCAGATCAATCTTCAGGACGCTGTCCGCCAGACCCTGAGTTTCCGAAACAATGACGGTCGTGAGTACCACCTGAAGGCGCCTCAAGAGCTTGCGACTCTTCTTGTTCGCCCACGTGGCTGGCATCTCGAAGAGAAAAACGTCACCGTAGGCGGGAGCGCGCTTTCCGCGAGTCTCTTCGACTTCGGCCTCTACTTTTTCCATAACGTCCACGAGCGATTGAAACGCGGCACGGCCCCCTACTTCTATTTACCCAAGATGGAAAGCCATCTCGAAGCTCGCCTTTGGAACGATGTTTTTAATTATGCGCAGGATACGATGAAAGTTCCGCGGGGAACTATTCGCGCCACCTGTCTCATCGAAACCATCCTGGGCGCCTACGAAATGGAAGAGTTCCTCTTTGAACTCAAGGACCATTCGGCAGGACTCAATGCGG
Source organism: Oligoflexus sp. (assembly GCA_014378195.1). GTDB lineage: Bacteria > Bdellovibrionota_B > Oligoflexia > Oligoflexales > Oligoflexaceae > Oligoflexus. The sequence continues at coordinate 8,239 of JACMOC010000071.1, forward strand.
GCCGCTGGGACTATATATTTAGTATGATCAAACGATTTGCGAACCGATCGGACAAGATCCTTCCCGACCGAGTTCAAGTGAACATGGGCGTTCCGTTCATGCGTGCATATACGGATCTTCTGGTTGCGACTTGTCATAAACGAGGCGCTCACGCCATTGGTGGTATGGCGGCATTTATTCCGAGTCGCAAAGATCAGAACGTGAATGATCAGGCCATACGTAAAGTCACTGAGGACAAACAGCGCGAAGTCAACGCCGGCTTTGATGGCACCTGGGTGGCTCACCCGGATCTGGTTCCAGTCGCAATGAAAGTTTTTGATGCGGCGCTCGGGACCAAACCCAACCAAAAATCCAACATGCGCACGGATGTCAAACCAGACGCAGCGAAACTTATCGATACTCATATTCCTGGTTCCACTATCACCGAAGACGGTGTGCGTTTGAACATAAGGGTTGCCATTCAATATATGAGCAACTGGTTGAACGGGCTTGGTGCCGTTGCCCTCTATAATCTTATGGAGGATGCCGCGACCGCAGAAATTTCCCGTGCCCAGCTGTGGCAATGGATCCGTCACAAAGCGACCTTGCAGGATGGTCGCACAATGACGGCAGAACTTTACGATCGCTTCCGTCGCGAAGAACTCGACGCTCTCGGTGGCCCTTCCAAGGGCAATTACGGGCAGGTTGTGGAACTCCTCGATGGATTGGTTTTGAGCCTCGAATTTGGAGAGTTTCTCACTCTCCCGGCATACGATCTACTGCAACGCAGTGCACACTAGATTAAAGCAGAAACACCCCAACACACGACTCGGAGGCGAAGATGACAAACAAAGACGCTTATCAAAACGCAGAAACTTTGGACAAAGAATGGCGAACCAATCCGCGTTGGAAAGGTATCACACGTACCTATACGGCTGATGAAGTTCTCGCTTTGCGTCCAACTGTCAATCCCGAGCATACCTGGGCTCAACACGGTGCGACACGCTTTTGGAAAGACCTCCAATCAGAGTCTTATATCAACGCCCTCGGTGCGATCACAGGCGCTCAGGCTGTCCAGATGATCCGCGCCGGTCTCAAATCAATTTACATGAGCGGATGGCAAGTTGCGGCTGACGGCAACCTATCTGGCCAGACTTATCCCGACCAAAGCCTTTATCCATCGAACTCTGTTCCTGCTATGGTGAAACGCGTAAACAACGCTTTGGCCCGGGCTGACCTTGTCGCCAAACAAGACGGCAAAAAAAATATCGACTGGTATGCGCCGATCGTTGCCGATGCTGAAGCCGGTTTTGGTGGTCCACTCCACGCCTTTGAATTGATGAAACAAATGATCGAAGCGGGCGCCTCGGGCGTGCATTTCGAAGATCAGTTGGCCTCAGAGAAAAAATGCGGTCACTTGGGCGGAAAAGTCCTCGTCCCAACTTCGCAGTTTATCAACACCCTGACTTCGGCTCGACTCGCTGCTGACGTGTGTGGTGTCGACACTGTTATCATCGCTCGTACCGACTCACTCGGCGCGACTTTGCTGACCTCCGACATCGACCCTGCCGACAATCCTTTCATCACCGGCCAACGCACGACAGAAGGCTTTTTCCGCGTAAAACAAGGACTTGATGTAGCGATTGCCCGCAGTTTGGCTTATGCGCCTTACGCCGATCTACTCTGGTTCGAAACATCGACTCCAGACGTCGGTCAGGCCCGTGCTTTTGCACAGGCTATCAAAGAAAAATATCCAAACAAAATGCTCGCCTATAACTGTTCGCCTTCGTTCAACTGGGAATCCAAACTCAGCCCCGAGCAAATCGCGAAATTCCAGGTTGAGCTGGCTGAATTTGGTTACAAATATCAGTTCATCACTCTGGCTGGATGGCATTCGAACAACTACCACATCTTTGACCTCGCAAAAGGCTACAAAGAGCGCGGCATGAGTGCTTATGTCGATCTTCAACGCGCTGAGTTCGCTCGCGAAAAAGACGGTTACACAGCTGTGAAACACCAAAAAGAAGTCGGCACGGCTTACTTCGATAAAGTGCTTATGACGATCACAGGCGGCCAATCTTCGACCGGCGCTATCAGTGGTTCCACAGAAGAAGATCAGTTCGAACACTGAGATAGACCGTTTAAATCATTGAAATGAAAAAACCCCATCGTTCGCGATGGGGTTTTTGTATTCTGATTTTTCAAAGTCATATCATGGTCTGTCTCAATCAAGCCTTGATCGCTGCAATAGAACCTTTAAAATCGGCCGAGACACCACTATCGTTGACTGTGTTGCCATTCTTCAAAACATAATCTGATGTGTCACCAAAGTCGTCAAGGGGCGCGCCCGCTGCATTTTTTAGTCCCAGGGCAGCGCCAAGAGTATTCAGTAACTTTGTGTTACGGGTGTCTTCGAGTTTCACAAACTGTCCTTGCTTCAAAGCACCATTCGCACTTCCCGCAATCACTATCGGTATATCTTTAAAGCTATGCGCACGACCATCGCCGACTTCCGATCCCATCACAGCAAAACCATAATCCAACAGCGATTTCGAGCCTATTTTCACGGTATTCAGACTCTCCGCCAAATAACGGAAAAGATCGTAATGAAGAGCGTCATAGGAGGTCTGCGCTTTTATTGTGTCTGACGACTGGGGACCGTGGGTATTTTCATGTTGCGATGGTCGTCCATTGGAATACGTAATCTGATTGATGACATCACCGATCTGAAGACTCACCGCCTTACGGCCGGTTGCGACAGCTAAAACTGCAATATCCATATGCAATTTAACGATTGCCTGTATCGAGTCATTATTGTTCGACGCATTGTCCACGTCGCCCCTATCTTTGAGATTCTTAAGCTGATCATCGCTCAGTTTGGCAATTTTAATTTCGGTTTCTCGCACAAGAGTCAAGTGAGCGTCTAAACGCGCTCTATCGGCTGCCGAAAGCATTTGACTGGCCTTCAGGTCTTTGAGCTCACTTTGAACATAATCAATCGCGCTCGTCCGCAAAAGTTTGCGAGCATCGCTGACAGGCATCGCAGATGATGAAAACATGCTTTGATAGGCGGAATAGGGCCTTTTATAGGCGCCGCTTTGTAAGGCTCCGTTGGCTGCAAAACTGAGCATGGCGCGATTGTTGCCCGTCCCATGGGCCCAGAGTATGAGAGGTGGCTGATGATCGATTTCGCGCGCGATACGATTGTCTAAAGACTCGCCAGTGGCGGTGATGTTGTCCTGGCCGTCCCCAGCTCTCCTGGCGCTTGTGCCCGTGAAAAGTTGAGCCATGCCCGAAGCATGATGGCAACCATTACTCTGAGTGTCGGCGAAACGATCGCGAAACGCGATGCCCCGGATCACCAAAATCTGGGATGCGACGGATTGCAAAGGTGAGAGGCTGGTATTTTTGATCATATCGCTGGTAATAGCACCCGCTTCGGCAGGCCAGAAGTTCTCTGTGATGACGCCCGTCGGCTGACGAATAAAAATACCGAATCTTTTATCAAGGGCATCTGCGTGAGCTTCGCTCGTAAAGAAACTCTCCATAAAAGGGAGAGCAACCGTCACACCAAACGTGCCTTTGAGGAAATTACGGCGTTTCATATTGCGAGGCACCATCTTATTTCCCCTTATTTCCGCGTAGTTTAATTCTTGAATCCATCAAAATTGTCGCAAACATATCACGGGTCGAAACATCAGCTGCAGACTGCTCAGCCAGATAGGCGATAAGAGTTTCGTCCTCAGTATCCACCAGACGCGCGTATAACAGGCCGACAGCCTTTTTCACTAGACAGGTATGCAGATCAGAACTGCTCTTAAGTTTCTCCACAAAATCGTGAGGCCCCTTGTAATCGACTGGCCCCGTTTTTAATGTCAGAGTAGCTGCTGCGTTTACGGGGTGGCCGTTGTCTGTGGTACGGAAGTTGCCCGCCGCATCAAAATTCTCAAAAGCATACCCTGAAGGATTAATATACTGCGCATGGCAGCCTGCTCCGCAGGTTCCAGGTCCGGATATCTTGTTGATGACATCCCGTGAGGTCTGATTCGCACCAGGCGGGTCCACTTTGGGCGGCGTAGGAGCGTTTGTGGTGACATCGGCACACAGAAGTTTATCGGAGACCAAAACCCCGCGCCGGATAGCATTCGATTCTTTTTCCCCTGAGCGCCGTGCAAGAAAACCAATCTGCGTGAGTATGCCTATCCGCTCGTTGGTATCAAGTGTCGTTTTAACGAAGCCACTGCCGGCGGGCGCAGGAACTTTGTAGAGGGGTGCTGTCTGGCTATTCACAAATGCGTAATCAGCCGTAAGAAGTTGATTGATGCCGCCTTTGTTTTTGACCACGACTTCGTTGATGAAAAGCTCAGATTCCTGAACCAGAGTTTTTCCCATATCGGCGGGCCAGGATTTGACGATTGAAGGATCTTTTTTTATGACGTCGGCATATGTGGATGTACCGAAGATCGTCGTATAAAACTGTAACAGGACAGGATTCGCTTTCGGATCAGCCATCACGCGTTTGACTTGTTTGGCGAGAACTGCTTCGGTGAGAAGCTCTCCGCTGCGGGCGGATGCAATAAGTTCGGCATCGGGAATAGTGTTCCAAGCTGCGAAGGATATCCGGGACGCCACCTCCCAGGCATTCAGCGTTGTGAGCGCCGAGGCGCCCGTTCCCAGTTCGACCCGATAGAGAAAATAGGGTGATTGTAAAAGCAAATAAACAACAGCCTGGATACCTGCATTCACAGCGTTGGTGTTTCCCGTTAAAGCTGTCCCCTTGTTGAACTGAACCAGAAGCCGACTCATCTGGGCATCCGTCGGCGGACGACGAAAAGCGCGCGTTGCTAAAGGCGTGATAATCGTTTTGGCTTTGGCATCGCCAGTTAAGTTGGCTGCTGAAGCCGGAATCAGTTTCGCCATCTGGGCGGCGTTGGCAGCCAGGGAATCAGAAATTTTTTCGGCGGCCTGAACATAACTTTGCCAGAGCGGGTCGGAAACTATTAATGAGTTGCCATCGTTGGCAAACAAGGTGTTCTGCGGGTCACCCGGAAACTGCGCCGACAGGTTAGGCGTTGTGTCGAGGAGGAGGATATCCCGAACGCTGTTCTCCCATTGAAGGGCTGTAATGCGTGGAAAGGCTGTGGTAAAAGTCAGGGCGGTCGGCGTGTTTACTTCGTTGGTTTGAGCTGAGCCATCGGGTGACGAAGGGTTATTGGTGTCATCAGAACCGACAGTGCTCCCCCCGAACGTGATCCGATCGGGCCCCCTCTTGCAGCCTTGGCTGCTGAGAGCAAAGATGACGATGGAGAGGGTTATGAGTTTGATAAGGCTGCCCTTTATGCGCGAGTCTAGAGTCCCAGTCAACCTGTTCGGCATTTAACCCGTAGTGCCTTAGTTATTTTTTTATAATAGGTATTAGGAAGCAAGAAAATGATCTTTTCTCGCAACTCATTGATACTTATGATTATTTTAAATACTATTTGGGCGCCTTACGGACGCTGAAGGCCCAGACTGGCAAAAAATTGCAGCATTTGAATCGTGAGGTTTTTCGCGTCCTCGACGTTTTGGAAGAGCATTTGGTTGAACTCGATCTCAAACCCCGCGTAGTTCTCGGGCAAAAATCTGTCTCTTAAAAACCGAGTAAATCCGTCCGATTTGCCGAGATAGGGATAGTTGCGACGAACGCGCCAGGGAAATTCCTGAGCTCTCAGCGTGGCCATCATTCGGTCAGCCCATTCCAGTTCGCTGATCCTCGCCGGGTCGTAAAGCAAACCGAGCTCTGCCTTGCGGGTCTCACCATTGAGAACCGGCGTAAAGGAATGAAAGGCGCAATGCAGAACATTGACGCCCTTTTTGTGAAAGCGTTCGATCGCATCTACAACCGACTGTCGATAGGGATGATAATAATCGAAAGCAATCTGTTCCTTCATCTCCGGACTTTCATCCCGAAAAGCAGGGCCAAAGCAGTTTTTATGAGGAAGGGACCGATTGCAGTCCACCAGGAGTCGACTAATCTCGGTGAAAAATAAGGGCGCATTTTCGGTTTTGCTCACGTCCTTGGCCAAAGCCAAAGCGCCCTTATCCCACCCTCGGTGGGTGGAAAGGAGCGTCTTTGTTTCTTCATCCAATTTGCTTGCGTATACTTTTGGAATCTTATAACCCGCATGTTCGCAGCTTAAAAGCAAAACCCAGGCTTTAGGCATAGAACTGACCAGCGGCCAGACTCTGCGCGAGTTTTTTATACTCAGCTTTGATCCTCTCGCGACTTGGATTTTCGCCGAGATTCTTCAGGAGGCGGCTCGAGAGATTGCCTTCTTTCAAAAGACGCTCTGCAGGGGCAACGAAGTCTTTGACGACATAATCTTCCGTCGCTAAAGCCTGCAAAATTTTCGTCCAGAGCTGCCGCATTGAAAGAGGCGAACTTTCGCCAAAGACCTTCAGGAGGTAAGCATTGTGAATTTTAAAATCCAGGCCCTGCTCGGAGGCTTCTTTGAAAATGACACGGAGTTCGTTTTCATCGGCTTTTTTCTGCTCAGCGAACGAAGTCCATTTTTCACTCACAAGGCTTTTCACGAGCGACACCACGAGAGCGATGATAGCAAAATCGACGACAGGCGCCTCCTGGATGTCGAGGACCCGGATTTCGATCGCCTGGCGTTCGAAGCGAGCAATCGCACCGCGCGAGTTCAACCATTCCTCCTGGAGAATTTCGTCGGGATCTGATGGCGCAATATCCTGATAAATCTTGTGTAGAATCTCTTTGTTGTAATCTGCCTCGGTGAACACTCTCTCGGGAATGACGGTTCCTATGATCGAAGGAATTCGCCTCTGGTTGGCCATGTAGAATCCCAGGCGACTATCCTGAGATCCCGTAATTTTCCCTTCAACGAGCGGCGAACTTGCGGCAAGGGCCGGGAGGAGCGGAAGAACGATGCGGATGGCGGCATGGAGACGACCGAATTCTTCGTCATTTGCGAAAGGCAGATTGATATGCACGCTCTGCAGATTCGACCAGCCATGCCCGCGACAGTTAAAGATGCGGTTATAGCTTGCGTAGATTTCGTTAAGGCCATGAGGCCAGAGCTTGGTCTCACGATCCGGATTCATCCAAGGGTGCATCGAGGTCGGGAGCAGGCAAGCATTCCATTTTTTCAGAAAATCATTCATGGCAACGATTTGCTCTTGAAAATCCATTTGCATACGGACCAGGTCTTTTTGCGGGCCGTTGCATTTGAATTCGATGACATGCAAAACAAGTTCATTCGAAACATCGATCCGCCCGAAGGAAAAATCGTTTTGAACAGCGCCGCTCAAGGTCTCAATAACCTTGTCGGTAATCGGCATGACATCAAGGGTTTCGCGGTCCACTATCATGTATTCCATCTCGATGCCGTAGGCCTCGAAAAGATGAAGAACTTTACTCATTCTGAGTATCCTTTTGTTTTTCGCTCCAGTCGTTTTACAAACACATTGATGATCTCATCGTAGAGATGATGTTTGATCACTCGGTCCTCAACGCCGGCATCGATGCTCGGATTATCGTTCACTTCGATGATGTAGTACTTGCCGTCTTTTTCTTTGATATCCAGACCGTAAAGCCCGTCACCGACAGCCGCTGCCGTGCGGAGCGCAAGAGTGATGAGTTTGGGATTCATCTCCTCAAGAGGAAATGTTTCGGCGTGACCATAATCAAGTTCGTTTTCTTTTTTGTTGTAAATCTGCCAGTGACCGCGTGCCATGAAATATTTGCAGGCATAGAGCGGTTTATTATCAATGATCCCGATGCGCCAGTCGAAAGGCGTCGGCATGAATTCCTGCGCGATCACCAGATCGGATTCCTTGAGCATCACCTCAACCTTTTCAATGATCTCTTCGCGCGTGGTGGCCTTCATAACGCCTTGCGAGAACGCACTGTCAGGTTGTTTCAAAACGCAGGGGACAGGAAGTTTTTCGAGCATTTGCTCAAGGTTCTTCCGGTGAATGATGAAGGACTTCGGTGTCGGAATATGATGCCGCTTGAGCAGTTCTGCTAAAAATACTTTGTTTGTACAACGCAGAATCGATTCGGGATCGTCGATGACGACCAATCCCAAGGCCTTGGCTTTCTGGGCGAAACGAAACGTGTGATGGTTGACGTTGGTCGTTTCGCGAATAAACAGCGCATCGTATTCGGCTAAACGCCGCAAATCATCCGGGCCAATGATATCGACTTCGATCTGCTGATTCTGGGCCGCCTTGATAAACCGCTGTATCGCTTTGTCGTCGGACGGCGGGAGTTCTTCTGCTGCATTCCGGAGGATAGCCAGGCTATAACGCGCAGATTTCACAGGTTTGCGGACGGTCGCATTTTTGAAATAACTTTCCGCAAAGTAAATCAAATCCACTTTATGCGAACGCGGCACATCCTTGAGGCTGATCGGGCCGATCGAGCTCAGCAACCACTTATTCTTTTTCGAAAATTTCGCCCGAATCAGCGGAGAGGCAAAATATTTGTAAAGCTCGGCCGCGAGCTTGTCATATTTTCGCGCGATATTTTTGCCAAAGTAGATAGACAGCTCAAAGGTATCCGATTTGATATCAGCGAGCGACTTTTGGACCAGAGCATCCAGATTGTCTGAAGTGATTTTGACGAAGGCTTTGGTTTTCATCTCTTGAATGGTGCTGAGCGAAGGGATGGGTTTTTGCCCGCGCGCAGCGGCCAGAAGCGAAACATAATAACCTGAGGTCTGATAACGATAGGATCGGCACAGGTTAAAAACCCGGTAATTTTTCGATTCTTGAAAATGTTCTTCTATAAAATAATCAATGTCGCTTACCACCTCGAAGTCACCAAGTTGTCTGGGCCACTCGTCGACTGACTCAACGACGATGAGATTCTTCATTCAGCAGGCTCTCTTTCTGTTTAATGACGAGTAGGTTCGCGTCGTAGGTCATCACTCCCAAGAGGATCGAGCAGATCAACCGGGGAATGGAAACGGTGTAAGTCTGGATCTCAGAAATCTTATTGGGAAAATAAGGATCGGTAATCTGCGCCGTTCGGGCTTCCATGTCGATGCCTGTAATCAGCACGAAATGACCCGCAGGCCGTCCTTTGATATCATTGTCCTGAGACGTCAACGGATCCTCGCGGATCGACTTATAAAGATACGTAGAACTCAATCCGGCAATCAGGGGCCGACCATCCTGCAGCAGCGAAACCAGCAGATTCTCGGTCAAGTCTTCGAAGTGGAGGACTCCGCCATGCTCGAGGAAATCAAGGTAACCATCACTGGCGTTACGCAGTTTGCGGTTTTTCTTCGCGTGTTTCTGCTGGCGCAACTTGACCTTCAATTCGTTTGAATTCAACCCAAACCATGTTGGATCAAAAATCTGCACATTGAAGGTCCAGATGTCGGCCGCATAACCACGTTTAAGGGCATGATAGCCGAGTTTTGACGCGTAAGTCCCACCTTCTTCCAGCATGGCGACTTCGCTGATCACGCTCTCGAGCGAAATGCCATCGGCGTAGAACCCATAAATGGATTCAAGGCACGTCGGGCCGCAAGTGACATCATCCGGCTGCCTTTTCAGTGGAATTTTGAGTTTGATCGAACGTTTCTCAGTTCCCATATTGCTTTCCTACAAAAGGTGAACCGTCCACCTGGCTCCGTCGTCTGGAACTCCTGCACACACCACTATAAAAAAAGGGGACCTATTCTGGAAATAAACTTCTTACGCTCTCAGGTCAACCTGTCAGTGGGATCTTACCATTTGGTGATTTTAACAAAAATAGCTTTTTTATCAGTCTCAGGAATGCAGTAAGGATTGGAATAAATAAAAGCACGCGCTCAAATAAGATGAAAAAAACTGGGCGGCTTGATTTCCCTGCCTCTCAGCGCGATTTAGAAGTTTTTAACGTTGCGTTTTGAACGTGAAGATGAAGCGACGAAAGAAGTGATACGTTTTCCTGAGACCTGATAAGCTTAACGAGTGAGTTCAGCTTTAGTTGAATGTCGAGTCCTGTCGACCCATAAAGACTTTGAAAGAGACCTGAGGGCATGAAAACTCCGGATGGTAAGCGCAGTCTGAAATTAACGATATTCCTTACTCTGACGCTCCTTGTGCTCATCGCCGGTCACTTCGGTCGAATTTGGCAAATGCACGCTGAGGACGCTCGAAACGATGCGCAGAGGCGAGACCTCAAAGCCCGGGTCTATAAACGCGTCCTTATTATCAAAGAGATCGCCCGCTATAAAGAATGTGCTGGCAACCTCTCATGTCAAAACCAATATCCTAACGCGCTAAAAGCAATGAAAGAAGAAGAGCGCGCGGCTGCCCAGCCCAAACACGACGCACCCTGACGCACTTAAGAATCAAAGCGTGCCTATTTCCAGGTCTTCAGCGCTCTTCTTTCCCCGAAATTTGCCCACTTAGACCAGCATTGCAACTCCAGACACTGCCCTGTATAAAGGAGGCAAATTTACTGGTTATAGGGGCAAACCATGCTGATAAATGATGCTTTAGCCGGAAAACACGCATTGGTTTGCGGCGCATCTCAAGGAATCGGACAAGCCTGCGCCATCGAGCTCGCCAAGGCAGGGGCCCGCGTCACCGTCCTTGCCCGTAATCGCGAAACCTTAAACGACACCGTCCAGGCTCTCTCGGCTTTTGGCTCCGGTCATCGATCCGTAGTCTGTGACCTTGCTGACACCCGTCAACTCAGCGAGACAATGGCAACGATCGGACCTGATGTTGATATACTCGTGTGCAACAGTGGTGGACCTGCCCCAGGACCGCTGACAGAGGCAGGGGCAGCAGCACTCGAAACTGCGTTTCAGCAACACGTCGTATCCAATCTCTTGCTGGTTCAAGCCTTTACGCCTCACATGAAAAAGCAAAAGTACGGACGTGTGATCAATATCATCTCGACCTCCGTGAAAGTTCCCTTGCCCAATCTCGGTGTATCAAACGTCGTTCGAGGCGCTACGGCGAGCGCGGCGAAAACATTCGCCAACGAACTGGGTCCCTTTGGAATCACGGTGAATAACATACTGCCTGGCTTTACGAAGACACAGAGGCTCGAGCAGATCATCGGTGGACGACAAAACAAAACGGGCGCCGACCGCGCTGACGTCGAAAAATCGTTGCTGAGCGACGTCCCGGCAGGACGATTCGCAGAAGCCCAGGAAACTGCGTATGCGTGCGTATTTCTCGCATCGCCTTTTGCCGCCTATATCAATGGCATCAATCTCCCCGTGGATGGTGGAAGGACTGGTTGTTTATGAAGTTCGACGTTTTTTTCTCGATCTGCCAGACCGAAGTGGATGGCTATATGCCGACCGAGCGCGTGATGTTTGAACAATTTTTTGATCAGCTCAAACTTGCGGATCGATTGGGGTTTGAAACGGCCTGGATCGCGGAAACGCATCTCTCATGCGAGACCCAGAAACAAAACACCGATGCCGTCATCCCGCATTTTAAAGGGGAAATCGGCTTAAATACGGATATTCTGCAGCTCGCCCACAAAGCATTCGGTATGACCAAACGCATCAATCTCGGGTCGGCGATTCGCAATATTCTTTGTAACGGCGGACCGCTCGCCCATGCCGAAGCCGTCAAGACTTTCCTGACACTTCATTCGCTCGACCCCGAAGAACAACGGAAGCTCTACTTTGGGTTCGCCGCCGGGCGCTTCCCGTTTTCCAACAAACCCTATGGCATTAAACCACGCAATGAGGTCGAGAAAGCGGGTTGGAACGTTATCAAGGGCCTGGTCTTCAAACAGGCCACCGAAGTTTTTCTTCGCGCGCTGAAAAGTGAAACGTTTGCTTCGGCCTCACTCGCGCCACTCGTGGTTTATGCCAAACAATTTCGTAATCCCTCAGAATGGGAGGCGGTAATCGCGGCGAATACCCAAGCGAAGCTTCCTCAATCCTCCGAGGGAATCGTCATCCCTCCATTTTGGGATTTTGAAACAGTCGGTGTCATTCCCTTTGAAGCCCCCCTGGATCTGTTGCAGCTTGTGGTCGGAAGTCATGATCCGGAGGTTCAGAAACTTGCCAACAGCTACCTGCCAACGTGGGTTTTCAATCTTTCGATCACACCTATGACTATGATCGAAGACACCCACCAGAGGATGGGCAGAGACTTTCATCCGGATGGCGGCGCTTGGGACCGGTCCTACATGCCGAGAACCTCCCTCATATTCATCAACGGCGACGAAGGTCTGTCCCCCGAAGAGCAGCGAGCCAAGGCCAAGGCCGCTGCCCACAGTGCGCTCGAAAACTACTGGCGCGCAATGGAAGGCACCTTGGATTCACGTAAAGTCGCGGAAGCAGTCGAAAACGCCGTTTATGGGAATCCTGAAGACGTCGCCCGCCAGCTCAAAGAAAAATATGATGATCATGATCGTCTGATGCTCTGGTTTGATTTCAACAATCATGACAGTAAAGCCGTAAAAGCGAGTATGGAAGCCTTCTGGAATAAAACGCGGCCCCTGCTCGATAAGGGACTTACATGATAGACAACACCTGGGTTCCACTCGTTGATTATCGACGCAACGGTGTACCGGAAGTGACAGTTCATGGAGCCGTCGCCTGGTTCAAAGGCAAAAAGCTTTACCATTCCTACGGAGGAAACGTCCTCTGTTACGGCCGGTCCATGATGAAGCCTGTGCAGATCAAAGTGATCGCCAAAGAACTTGATGCCCATCTCAGTTGGGAATCAAAGGCTGTTTCGATTGCCTCTCACAACGCCGAACCCATTCATCTGGAAGCGATCAAAGATATATTGAAACCTTCCGAATACGGTTTGCTGCAGACGCCCTTATCATTGCCTTTGCAGCAATTCGGCAAACAGCTGCGTCGTCCACGCCGCTGGTATCATACTTGTTCGGGCAAACATGCCGCGATTCTTAGAGCCTGCGCTATCAATCACTGGTCGCGCATTGGATATACCCTGCCCCAGCATCCCTATCATCAGGTCTACGTTGAGAAGGTTAAAGAGATACTCGGCGGCGAACTCCAATCCCCTATCTTTGCAAAGGATGGGTGTGGGCTGCCGACTTTAGCCATGACCGTCAACGAGTTAGCCGCGCTCTTCGCTGACCTTGCTGTGCGTAAGGATGAGGATTGGATCTGGGAAGCGATGGTCCGCAATCCGGATTTGATTGGGGGATTCAATCGTCTCGATTCCACCATACTCAAGTCCTGCGACAGACGCGTGATTGCCAAAGAAGGAGCCGACGGTCTTCTCGGGTTGAGTATTATTCATCCCGATTACCCGGAAGGTTTGGGCGTTGTCATTAAAATGGCCCACGGTTGGGATCCGCGAGGCACTTGGTATGTCGCGCGCTGGGTCCTCGGCGTCCTTGGCTTTGAATTGCGAAACCCCTATCCCCTCGAACGTCAGAAAGCATTTATCGTCGACGATATCATTCCCCCGGACCTCCGTTATGCGATGAAAGACGTGATGGCTTGGGATGAATGGGATCCCGACCAGGACCGTTGGGATTATAATCCCGAAGAGTATGTGAAAGGTTGGCAGGATGCACCAAATTCTGAATTTCGTTGACGGACGCTTCGTAACCCCGATCGAAGGCCGTTTTCTCGATAATTATGGACCCCGCGATGGGACTGTCATCGGGCAGTTGCCTGACTCGTCCGCGGCTGACATCGATGCCGCTGTGAAGGCGGCGCGGCGTGCATTCCCGGCCTGGGAAGGTCTCACGCGCGGCGAACGCGCACGTTACCTTTATCGGATTGCCGACCTTATCGAGAGTCGCCTCGAGGTCTTTGCCGAAGCGGAAAGCCTCGATCAAGGCAAGCCCATTCATCTGGCCCGCAGTGTCGATATTCCAAGGGCCATAGAGAATTTTCGCTTTTTTGCGGGTGCTGTTCTTCATCAGGAAGAAAAGGCTTTTCAAACGAGCGCCAACGTTATCAACTATTCTCGAAGGCAGGCGGTGGGAGTCGCGGGACTTATTTCGCCTTGGAATCTGCCGCTTTATCTCCTCACATGGAAGGTCGCTCCAGCCCTTGCCACAGGCAATACCGTCGTCGCCAAACCTTCGGAACTCACCTCATTCACGGCTTCGCTCCTTGCGGAGGTCATTGCGGAAGCGGGATTGCCCGAAGGTGTTTGTAATTTTGTTTATGGCCTTGGTTCCAAGGCGGGCGACGCCCTGGTCGCTCACCCGGATGTTCCCTTGATATCATTTACCGGCGGAACGGAGACAGCCGCCGCAATTGGTAAACGGGCCGCGCCGCTCTACAAAAAACTCAGTCTCGAACTGGGCGGGAAAAACCCGGCCTTGATTTTTGCCGATTGCGACTTCGAAACGGCCCTGGCTGCAACCGTCCGATCCTCCTTCACAAATCAGGGCGAGATTTGCCTCTGCACATCCCGCATTTTTGTTGAAGAGTCACTATTTGAACGTTTCAAAGGTGCCTTTGTTGCAGCGGTCAAGACCTTACGGGTCGGAGATCCAAGGCATGAGGACTCGTTCATGGGTGCGCTTGTGAGCGCTGCACATCGCGAGAAGGTCAACGGCTTTGTGACGAGGGCCCGAGAAGAAGGTCTCGCATTGCTCTGCGGCGGCGGTGTCCCTGAGCTGCCCTCAGAACTGAAGGGTGGATATTATTACAATCCCACCGTACTCCTTGCGCCTGATACCAATTCCGAAATCATGCAGCAGGAAGTGTTCGGACCGGTCGTGACCCTGACGCCCTTTCGTGATTACGACGATGCCATTACGAAAGCCAATAGCACGCGCTATGGTCTGGCTGCCACGATCTGGACGCAGAACCTAGATACTGCCCACAGGGCAGCCGCTGATGTGGATGCGGGCCTTGTATGGGTCAATACGTGGATGCTACGAGATCTTCGCACACCTTTTGGTGGCATGAAAGATTCGGGCGTCGGTCGCGAAGGTGGCAACTATTCTCTCGACTATTATACGGAAGAAAAAAATATCTGTTTGCAGCTTTCCAAACCGAACTCCTGAGTGGAGCGCGGTCACGAGGATAAATTTATGACGCAAGGTTCTATTGTTGCCGGAGTGTTAGCTCCTCATCCGCCTCATCTCGTTTACGGCGAAAATCCCCCACAGAACGAACCGAAATCGGAGTGTGGCTGGGAAGAACTCCGCTGGGCCTATGAACGCTGTCGGGCCAATATCAAAGCGCTCAAGCCTGACGTGCTGATCGTGCATTCGCCCCACTGGCCAACTGTTGTCGGAACGCATTTTCTCGGTTTGCCTCATTTTAAGGGCTTATCGGTCGATCCCGTGTTTCCTCATCTTTTCCGCTATACCTACGATGTTAAAGTCGACGTTGAACTCTCGCTCCAGATTCGTGATGCCTGCGCTAAGGCGGGTATGGCGACCAGCGTTGTAACAAATCCGGATTTTCGCTTGGATTATGGGAGCATAATCTGTCTGCATCTCATCAATCCGAGCTGGGATATTCCGGTTGTCTTGATTTCTTCCAATCAGGCAGCGTTTTATTTCTCTAACGAAATAGGCGCTCAGGTCTCCAAAGATCTCGGCGATGCTACTCGACAAGCGATCGAAATCTCGGGCAAACGTGCTGTGCTTTTGGCATCGAGCTCGTTATCTCATCGGCATTTTGTTCATGAGCCCGATATTCCAGAGGACATGAGTTATGAGAGAATTCATCACCACGGGCAGTATCTGTGGGACATGAAAGTAATCGATATGATGAAAAAGGGACAATGCAAGGAACTCCTTGATATTCTTCCCGAATTCATTGAGATGGCGGCTGCCGAAGTAAAGGTTGGAGCCTTGAGCTGGATGCTCGAAGCGATGCAGATTCCAAGCTATCCCGCTATCGTCCATGGCTATGGTACAGTCATCGGAACCGGCAATGCCGTCGTGGAATGGAATCCATCTCTTCAGGACAAAAATGCGAAGGGACGCAACGCATGAACACAACCATCGTGAGTAAAGCTTATATCGTCTCGGGCATGCCTCATATCCTCCTGGCTCCCGAACAATCCCCGGGTTGGACAAGACTTCATGAAGCTTATGCCGAGCTACGCGACGACATCGCCCGACAGGATGCGGATCTTATCCTCTATTTTTCGACCCAATGGCTCTCAATCCTAGGTTATACGTTTCAAGCCGATCCACGCCCGGAATGGCTACACGTCGATCAAGAGTTCCATGCACTCGGTTCGATCCCTTATCAATTCACGATGGATGTGGATTTCGCTCAAGTTTACGCGGACGAAGTTGACCAGCTAGGATACAAAACCAAGTTGATCAACTACCGGGGATTTCCGATTGATACAGGAACTATCGTCGCCCAAAAGCTCCTAAATCCCGACAATCGCCTGCCGGCCGCGATCGTTTCGTGCAACATGTATAGCGAAAAAGAAGAAACCACCCGCGTGGGTCAAGCGGCAGCGCGCGCCCTGAAAAAATCAGGCAAAAGAGCTGTCGTTGTCCTTGTTTCAAGCCTTTCTCATCGCTTTCATGTTCAGCCTATCGATCCCCGCGACGACAAAATTTCATCCAAAAAAGATGATGAATGGAACCGAAAAGTTCTGGAACTGCTGGCCGCCGGTGATGTCGAGGACGTGGCCCAAACCGTGCGCGACTTTGCCAAACAAGCCAACGGGGACATGAAATTCAAGGGCATGTGGTGGCTGAACGGTTTGCTTGGCCAAACGAATGACTTCGAAGGCAAAATCTTCGCTTACGAACCCGTGATGGGGACAGGGGCAGCTCTCATTGGGCTTACGCCAACGGCTCCTATCGAAGCCGCAGACCTTGACCTTAGCCAAGGTTCGGAAGAAGGCAGTCAGGCTGAGCTTGTCGAAGAATTGACCAACTTCGATACGATGGCGATGCCGTCCAAACCTCGCAAAACAGCTGCTCCCGTGTCGCAGCCGAAGCCAAGTTTTAATCCTAAGGCGTCGGTTGTTCCGCGTCCCGAAAATTTGAAGCCAACGTATCTCGCCGATTACGAAATCGTCAGCAAAAACAGCGCCGAACCCGTGGGAACATATCCTCATGCACGGCGTTACGGGGATTTCCTGTTCCTCTCTGGGATCGGTCCCAGACAAGTCGGAAGCAAAGAAATACCGGGCATCACTTTTGACGAACACAGAAACGTCGCGTCCTATGATATTCGCGTTCAAACACGTGCTGTGATCGGGGCCGTCAAACGAATTCTCGAAGAATCCGGCTCATCCCTCGACAAGGTGATTGATATCCAGGTTTTCCTCACCAATATGAAAGCGGACTTTCCGGGCTATAACGAAGTTTACAATGAGGCCTTCAAAGATATCAGACCGACCCGGACGACGGTTGAAGTCGGCTCGTTGCCTACACCTATTGCGGTCGAATTCAAGGTGATCGCTCGCCCGTAATCGCCGTTACCAATCAGGAACTGATAATGAAATATTTCGACATTTCGCCCTTACTAAGTCCTTCTACACCCGTTTTTCCCGGCGATCAGGTTTTTGAGCGGGCGATTACGATGGCTATCGCCAAAGGCGATAACATAGGATTATCGTGGATAAAATCGACCGTGCATATCGGCGCTCATACCGACGCTCCCAGTCATTATCATAAAGACGGAGAAACGATCGAGCAACGTGACCTAAGTTTTTATATCGGCAAATGTCAGGTCATCGACGTCACTCATGTTGGAGCGCGGCGCATACTTCCGAGTGATATAGAAGCGACTCCCATAACGGCAGAACGAATTTTGTTCAAAAGCAACTCGTTTGCGCATGACCAAAGTTTTCAGATGGAATTCACATCACTCTCGCCTGAATTGATCGACCAGCTCGCGGCAAAAAAAGTGAGACTGGTCGGAATAGATTCACCCTCAGTTGATCCGGCTGATTCCAAAGATCTGCCCTCTCACGCCGCGCTTTATCACCACAATCTTGCCGTTCTTGAAGGCATCGACCTGGGCGCTGTCCCGCCAGGCCGCTATCAATTGGTTGCTCTGCCGCTCCGAATCGAGGGAGCGGATGCTTCGCCCGTAAGAGCGGTTCTTTTTCCGTTTTAAGTGTCCCCCAGATTGATATCTCGTCCCTGTCCAACCAACTTGACAGGGATGGGAGCCCTCGCCGATTCGTAATCTTGTGAAAAAAGCCTTAATCCCCTACAATGCGTTGAGATACCATCCAAAAACGAGGGCCTGACGGTCCTTCCCAATAGTGGTCCAGCCCGCATCAACACGGGCCCTGGCCCAGAGGCTTGTCGATGAGACGTCTATCCTCAGTTTTGTTTTTAGGCCGCCTGGCTTTGACTGCTCTATCGATTTGTGTTTTATCGCTTTCAGCCTGCAAGTCCACCGGCCGCACCTCACGGTTGGAATCTGTGTGGTTTTCCAACGCTTCCCTTTATTATCTGGTTCATTTTGAATCGGGAAATTTCCTGATCAATACCTGCAAGGCCACGCCCTCGGTAGCCGCAGCCCTCGATAGCGAAAAAGACTTCGAAAAGGCCAAATCCCTCTGTGCAGAGAAAATCTACACAGTGACACCCATGTCCTTGAAAGTGGCCCTTACGCAAGAACTGACAGCGGGTGCACCCGATGATCTGGTCGGCACAAAAAAGCAAAGGTTAGACGAACTTTCGAGCCAAATCAATTCGATAAAAAGCGGCATGCAACTCTTGATAGACCAGAGCAATTCGATGCCATCAGCCAATCAAGCGAGTTTCAAAACCCTCATCGCGGATACGCAAAAACAAATAGACAAAACCACTGCCGAACTCAAACAACTCAGTGCCGTACAAAACGATGCCAATGCGCTGAAACAACTGGATGTGAACACCACCCTTTCCCTTCAATCAGAAATCGCCGCGACAGCAGCCCAACAGGCTGCATTATTTACGGGAATGCTCCGCGCGACGACACTTTATGCCATCAGCTCGACACGCGATAATACCTTCATTCGCGCCTTGAGCCGATTTGTACCAAACTGCGGGTTGGGTTATGCCGTCGGTGACCAACCTATCCGCACGATAGGAATAGAGAATATTCAATATCAATGTATGGAGAACGGAACCGTTAAAGTCGTGGCCACGACGTGCGCTCTCGAGGGATATGAAAGAATCAATGAGGCCTGTGTATTTACGGGCAAAGGTCTCACGCTTAACAATTTTGTCGCCACACAATCCGGGATCTGCGGCGCTACACCCGCTGGCAAACTTACTTGCTGGGGAAAACCAGCCGTTTTTCCTGTGACTCTTTCCGACGGAACAAACGCCACGGCGCAGGTAGATGCAACAAAGATCGCAGCGAGCGCTAATCAACTCTGTTCGATCGACCCAAAAAACCTCGTTTTTCGCTGCTGGCCCGACGTCTCGGATGTGAACACAAACACTCCGTTCACACAGGTGATGGGCGGCAGAAATCATTTCTGTGGTTTGACATCAACAGGTAGCGTGAAATGTTGGGGCAATAATGAGGCATCGCAGTCCAGTGTTCCAAATGGCCTCGGCGTAATTCGAACTCTGTCGGTTGCAGAAAATGCATCGTGCGCGGTGGATACAGCCAATAAACTCACCTGCTGGGGCAAATTCTATAACGACAATAACGAAAGCATCACCGTCGCCGCACCATCCTCCATCACCGTGCTTTCATCCAGTGTCGGAATTCGCCACGCATGTGCTGTACGAACCGATAATACTGTCCAATGCTGGGGTTACAACGACACTCTGCAGACTTTTGTCCCCCAGGACTTGACTAACGTAAGTTCGGTCATAGCTGGACGTTATGAATCCTGTGCCGTGACGATTGCAGGTGTGTTGCGCTGCTGGGGCTCGGGAAAGGGTGTTGTAGGTTACAAAAACGCACCGAGTCTAAGCGAAGTGCAGAAAATTGTGACGAGCCGCAATGGAGCCAACTTCTGCGCCGTCTATGGTTCGCAAAACAAAGTGTCCTGCTGGGGCGCAACATCGTTTGGAGGTTTCTACGATATCACTCCGCCGTCCGATTTGAGTTTTATCCGCGACATAGTCATCACAACTTCGGGTTATGCATGCGCTGTTCAAAATACCGGTTCGGTGCGATGCTGGGGAAATACAGCTGACGCCTTGCAGGCTTTGCCTTCGTCCATCAACCTAAGTAAATGAGGGTATTATGAAAAGACTTTATCCCTTGATATTAGCCCTTCCGAGTTTACTGATCGGCTGTAAAACAGTGACACGGGCCGGGTTCGAAAAGATATCTGAAGTTACGATTCATCTCCCCGAAGATTATGCGGGTCGCGATGCTAAGGTGACCTTCGTACGCCTTGATTCAACGGACACTCGCATTGTCAAAGGCAAGGATCTTAATATCAGTCTGCCCAGCGGGACCTATTCGATCACACTTGTGCTTATGAGTGAGGATGGGACTTCCGAGGAATTCAAATCGTGCGATACGAGGCGCCCCTATGTCTTTACCCAAGCGATTGAGACTGCGATCGTCGATATTTGCAAAAGCGGTGACAGCACAAGCACAGTCGTCACCCAGACGATACAAAAGAAGGCCCCTGTGTCCCCAGCTCGTGACCCCGCTCCCACTCCTGTTGGTCCACCGCCGCCATCGATAGGGACAGGTGCAAGCGATAAATTCAGTATGGAAAACACATGTTTTGGCCTAAAATCCGTTGCGACACTGGAAGGCAATGAAGTCCTCATTCAGATGACTGACACCCTGAAGGACCGAAACATCGTGGATGCAAAATATCTTAGATGTTCGGTCACGATGAATGTCCCGAAAACGAAGGCTAAAATATATTCCCCGATCGGTTATCAGATTGCCTATGAAGGCGATGACAAAACTCTTAAGCAAAACTTCTGGTTTATGGCCGATGCGCGCGACGATGCGGGCAATCTCGCTTTGCCGTGCGATGGGTTTTTAGTCAACGCCAATACAAACAGCAAAAAAGTATTTATTTGCAGTTTTTATGATACAAGGCCTGACCACCTGCTCGAAGTATTTCCCAAAACACATTCGCAATGCACCGCTTCGTGTGCGGCTGAAACCACGCACATCGTTTTCAACCTGACGCTGGCTGGCCCAGATAGGGCTTGGTTTTATAGCCTTAAAATACCCGAGATCCGCATACAGCTACCTGAGACAGAAGCCTGTCCCAAATAATGAGAAAGCCAGCTGCGCTCTGCTGGCACTTTTTCTAGCATTCGACTGCCTTTTCTTTGAGATAAGTATCAACGACTTTCGCCGCTTCCCGGCCCTCTGCAATAGCCCATACAACCAACGATTGCCCGCGCCTGGCATCACCAGCTGCGAATACGCCTGGGACCGAACTTGCATAATTCTGGCTCGCGATATTGCCTCGTGCATCAAAATTGAGCGCGAGCTCCGCCGCAAGTCCCTTGCGTTCTGCACCTAAAAAGCCCACAGCGATCAACACCATTTCTGCCGACCAGGATTTTTCAGATCCAGCCACCGCTTCAAAACCTCGTCTGCCATCAGGCCGCGTAAACCAGGCTAATTCTCGTGTTATGAGACTTTTCAAGTTACCCTGGCCATCACCCTCGAACGCCACAGTCTCAAGCGACCAGTGCCGATCTGCACCTTCCTCATGTGAACTCGATGTGCGCAGCATATGAGTCCAGGTGGGCCAAGCTGAATCTTCGGGACGCTCGGAAGCCCGTGGATAGCGAGGCAAAACAGGTGGTTTGCTCATGATTTCGAATTGCTGAGCTGCGGCAAGTCCCGAGGGTCCCGATCCTACAACGGCAACACGTCTTCCTGTTCGGCGTTGATATGTTTTTGTGATTGCCGTGTTTTATCATAAAGAAAAGCAAGCCCCCCACTCATACCCGCACCAAAGTTTCGGCCAATCGGCCCTAATACGATCACGCTACCGCCCGTCATGTACTCACAGCCATGGTCGCCAACGCCTTCAACGACTGCATGCGCTCCACTGTTTCGCACAGCGAACCGCTCGCCAGCCGATCCACACACATACAAAGATCCTGACGTTGCCCCGTAGAGTGCGACGTTACCACAGATGATTTCTCCCTGGGCGGCAGACGGTGGATAAAGGGCGATTTTGCCTCCAGAGAGACCTTTACCGCAGTAGTCATTCACCTCCCCTTCGACAGTTACGTTGAGTCCCTGAGCACCGAAGGCCATAAAACTCTGACCACCTATGCCTTTGAAATTGAGCTGTATCGTATGGCCGGTCAGACCTCTTGCTCCAAATCGCCGCGAAATTTCCGAGGAAAGATAGGTACCCACTGCCCGATCTGTATTTTTAAGCGTCCGGTTAAAAACCACATTGCCTTTACCGTCGAGAGCTCGGCGGCTTGCTGGCAGTAGCTCCATAACATCCAGACTCGCCTCGACATTCTGACCCTGATTTTCGAGATGATACTGTGCGCCCGTCCCGCTTGGCGTGAGCAGGGCAGCCACTGATATTCCGTCCCTACGAGAACCCGTTGGAAAGGACTTTTTCTCCAAAAGATCGACGCGTCCGACGAGTTCATTGACAGTCCGCACGCCGAGTTCGGCCATAATCTCGCGCAGTCCTTCGGCCAGAAGGAAAATATAGTTGATCAAATGTTCGGGTTGCCCAGCAAACCGCTCTCTTAAGACGGGATCCTGCGTGGCGATTCCAACAGGACAGGTATTGAGATGACATTTGCGCATCATCACACAACCGAGCACGATGAGAGCGCCGGTTCCAATGCCCCACTCTTCAGCGCCTAGGATAGTCGCGATCGCAATATCGCGCGGCGTTCGCATCTGACCATCGGCCTGAAGCACGACGCGTCCCCGCAGTTGATTCCCAACCAGGGCCCTATGTGTTTCGCTCAGACCGAGCTCCCAGGGAAGCCCGGCATGCCTTATGGAAGACAAAGGACTTGCACCCGTACCGCCTTCATAACCGCTAATAAGTATCGCATCCGCCTTCGCTTTGGCCACGCCTGCAGCAATCGTTCCCACGCCGACTTCAGACACGAGCTTGACGCTCACGCGTGCCTTGGAATTTGGGTGTTTCAAATCAAATATGAGCTGGGCGAGATCCTCAATGCTGTAGATATCATGATGCGGCGGAGGTGATATCAAGGTAATGCCAGGTGTACTATTGCGAACGCGCGCAATCTCGCTATCGACCTTATCGCCTGGAAGCTGCCCTCCCTCGCCCGGTTTTGCGCCCTGGGCCATCTTAATCTGTAGTTCGTCCGCGTTGACTAGATAATGGCTCGTCACTCCAAAGCGTGCGGATGCGACCTGTTTGATAGCACTGCGTTTGGAATCGCCATTCTCTAAACTCTGGAAACGAATCGCATCTTCCCCGCCTTCACCCGAATTGCTCTTCGCCCCTATCCGGTTCATCGCAATTGCGACCGTCTCGTGAGTCTCCTTGGAGATCGAACCAAAACTCATGCCGCCGGTCGCAAACCGTTTCACGATCGCCGTCACCGGTTCCACCATTTCAAGGGGTATAGGCGTTAGGTTTGTTTTGAAGCTCAGAAGCGATCTGAGGTTGATCTGACCCTCGTCGAGCGCCTTGCAAAAGAGCTTAAATTCGCCGCGACTATTGATACGTGTCGCTTTCTGCAAACGCGCAATCATATCGGGCTCATGAAGATGCTTTTCGCCCGTTTTACGCCAAGTATAAACACCTGGATCGTCCAGTAACGGCGAACCATCGACCCGAAACGCGGCTGCATGCCTCGCCCTCACGTCCTCTTCAAAGTCTTTTAAGCCCACGCCCTCAATTCGCGTCGGTGTCCAAGGAAAATAAGCATCAACGAATGTCTGCTTCAATCCCAGAGCTTCGAAAATCTGCGCACCCCGGTAGGACTGCAAAGTCGAGATGCCCATCTTGGACATGATTTTGAGCAGACCGGATTCCACAGCTTTTTGATAATTTTTCCCTCGTTTCCAAGGATCAAAGACCAATGGGTTTTTTAGAGAATGAGGAGATTCGATGCATTCCAAACTGAGATAAGGATAAACCGCTGCCGCACCATAGGCAAAAAGCAGGGCAAAATGGTGAACTTCACGCGGTTCGCCACTTTCGATAACAAGGCTCGCCCGGGCACGAAGGCCCTTCTGAATCAATTCGTGATGAACAGCTGAACATGCAAGTAAAGCTGGAATAGCTGCATGATCAGCATCAAGGCCTTTATCGCTTAGTATCAAAACTTCGTAGGACGCGGCTACGGCTTCTGCTGCATGGCTCTTTAACAAAGCCATGGCTTCTTCAAGACTCAGCTTGAGTGGAAAACACAGATTCAGGGTTTTGACAGACAGAGCCTTTTGCTGACGTAATGCGGTCATTTCTGAATTGAGAAGTATCGGATGTTTGAGATGAATGACCGGTTTTTGATTCGCGTTGAAAAGATTGCTCTCGGAACCGAGCGAGCTGCTGATCGATGTCACGAGCTCTTCGCGGATGGCATCGATAGGAGGGTTGGTGACCTGAGCAAAAAGCATTCCCAGCGCATAGGTGTCAGGCAGATGAACACCCTCCCCCCGCGCCGCCTCAAACAGAAATGTTTTCGGAATCTGCATTTGGATACCCGCGCCGTCACTCGTGACGCCATCGGCAGCCCGACCGCCTCGATGATCCAGACGTTTCAATATCTCCAAACCATCCGTCACGATAGTGTGCGAGGCAACACCCTTCAGATGAGCGATGAATCCGACTCCGCACGCATCACGCTGCACGTCGCGGGGATCATCCAACCACTGCGCGTTGAAATCGATATTATGAACGTCCATATACACCTCGAGAAAGCCTCTGTGGGGCGCGGTACAAGTAGAAACTATGGTCTTGAGTTCGGGAGCTGGGAGAGACTGCCCCGAGTCTAGCAATCGCTTTGTTGCCAGTGCAAGCCGAAGATTTTTCCGAAAACTAAATGTTTGGTAACAATTGCCATATTCACTACATTTTGGTCTTAAAAGATTTTTTTAGCAACAAAAGCGAAGTTTTTATAAGACGTATTAAAGGAATAAATCTGAGAAAAAAACGGGCGCTCGCTGAGTTTATCTCAAGCGAGCGCCGCGAATTCAAAGGATAACTTAGTGATGAGCCGATCGATTGAGATCGATATCAGCATCGATATCAACATAGGAGCCGTGGCTTTTAAAAATACGAAGAGCATAAGATACGGGCTGCAATTGATGAAATGAATAGACGCCATCAACTACAGGTACTTTTGCAAACGCATGGTCGCATTCCGATGTCGTATCTTTAATAAGTCCGCTTTTGTTAACAAACGTGGGCAAATCTTCGATCGGGCTACCGCGGTGATCATCCGCCGGCTCTGGCGGTAAAGGCGATGTGGGCACCGAACCTTGGAGGGGCATTCCCCCTTCGTGCCAATCACCGTTTTTATAGGCATAGGCACAGATCCATTTTGCACCAGCGACCGTCGTGGTACCGGAGTATTCAAAAACCTGATCACGAGGACGTGCATTGCCGCGCGGTTTAAAGGCTTTCCGTCCGCCATCACCAGACTGAATTGATTTATAAGGATCCAGATTCACGACTATGCTGATGGTTTGGTTTTCGCTCACCTCGATCGCCTGAGTTAGGTAAAACGCCTGATCTGTAGCGTCGCTCACACCCAAATCTGTCTCGCCGCCTTCGGCATCCCGGTAATGGATGGGTTTGTCACCTTTGAGACGAATCGCAATTTGACTGTAAGTGCCAACGGGTACCGAAGTGGCATTAACGACTGGAACATTCGCATTTGAAGTGCTGGCAAAAAGATCGACCGAATTCACCGACGATCCAAGAGATGTCTCACTCGTGCTTGTCGTCTGGACAAGCCCCAGGGAACTGATTTGCACATTCATACTTTCGTTTGAAGTGCTCTGCTGCTGAGCAAAATAAATCTGGACATTGCCCGACTTGCCTTTTCCTGTGCCCGCATTACCGGCCTCGATACCGCAGCGGTAAGCAGACATAGCTAGGATTATGGCGACGAGTGCACGCATATGTTCAGCCCTTCCGTTTGACGAGAGGAAACAATTGGAAATTGATTTGCACGACTTCTGTAGCCGCCTGGTCTTCGGCTGACAATTGCAGGAATCTTTTGCGCATGGCAACGATCTCGTTTTTGAATTGATCAAAAAGAGCCGTTGAGGCCGTGACTGTGATAGCACTGATATCACGCTCTTCGCGCGGCAGATTATCCAAGGCTTCCAAAGAGAGCTTCAGCATCTGGCGATGAAAACTCATCAGCGCAAGACTCAGCACTTCGTTGCCCGTACTTATCGTGGCGTCAGTGGGATAAAGCCTCTGACGTCCTGCATCAAACGCGAGATACCCGAGACTCTGAAGCAAAGACAAACTCTCGCTTATCTTAGCATGCGGGATTTCGGGCCTGATATTCGCACCTATCCAATCGGTGGTGCTTTCGGCGTGATCCAGCCTCAAGAGCTCCATGATCGCTGCATGATACCAATGCTCAAAAAAGGCGAGTTGGTGGCGATCGAGTTCGGTCGGTAGTTCGCGCTGACGAAGCGAAAGCTGTTCTTCAAATACTTCGTCGCGATCACCGGCGGTTCGCGCGCGTTGTTTTTTCACTGTATTCAAAAAGTATTTTTTGGAAATGCCTGTTAGCCCTAGAGCTTCAGCAATGCGTTCCGCGGTTTTCAGGGTAAGAGGACGTTTCCCCGAAATGATAGTATGAGCATTCGTCGAACCAACCCCAAGATGTTCGGACATACGCACGTAGGTATAAGCCGGATCCCTAAGCTTCGCTTCGGCATAAATCAAAGACAGGTATTCGCGAAAGTCACTGGTATCAGTGATTTTTAGCGTCCGTGCAATGTCTTTGAGTTCTGCTTTCGTGAGAGCCATACCTCCTCCTTACAAAAGACTTATCGTCAGACGAAGGAGAAAACTTGAGGCGAAACTGAATATATTCCTATGAACGTTCCCGGTATTCAAAAATATCCTGATTATCAAAACAACCAAGTCGTAACCTATTCTTTTCATTCCATTAAAATTAAAACTTAAGTTTTCAGAAAAAATGCCGAAAAGAGAATTAGCAAACGGGCTTGGTCAGGTGGTTCTAGCCAAAATTGCCCCGGAAATGAATACCAACACGGAGACTTTATAATGTTTAACAAAATCGCAGTGGTTCTCGCTTCTACGCTCCTTACAGTGGCTTGTGGTACAGCTTCAAACCTTCAGCAAAGCGTCTCAGCGGCCGCTGCAGGGGTAAGTGCAGATTCTCAGGCCGCTAATCAGCTTTATCTCGATGATGTTGCCGATTCCGCAGCAACGACTACTGCTTCTCCTTCAGCTTCTACGAGTTCATCAACCTCGACTTCAACCGACACCACGGCTGTTGCGTCTGATATCAAAGACGAACGTTTGAATCAAATGGTCGCAAAAATGCTCAAAGAACTCGACGCAGACAGCTCGAGCTCACTCAGCCTTGATGAATTCTTAGCCGGCGCCAAAAAACACGCCTCTGACGAAAATATGAGTGCAAGCGATCAAGCCATGATGATCACGAATATGACAGCTGACTTCAACAAGTATGCTGGCGCTGACCTTCTTATGTCATCCGAGGAACTAAAAGTCCTTTTGAAAGCAGTTGCACCTCGCGTTTGTAAACATCGTGAAGACAAGTTTCCCGGCGGTCAGGAAGAACGCGTGAAACTGAGCGCTGCCGAAGTCATCAAAAAATATGACAAAGACGGCGACGGCAAATTGAATGAAGCGGAATTAACAGTCATGGAAGCGGACATCGCATCCAACATCAAACCCTTCCATGGCGACGAAGGCCACGGACATGGTGGACGCAGCCCTCGTGGTGAAGGTGAAGGCGAAGGCGAAAGCAAAGTGCCAGCCACTCCCCCTGCTGCTTCTCCTTCTCCTTCTCCTTCGAATTCTACCTCGGTTTCTACTTCTACCGCAGTCTCTGCTGGGGGTTGATTTTCGATTCCCCGATGCCAAAAAGGGAAAGCCTTACGGAGGCTTTCCCTTCTTTTTGTCTTTTTTTCCTACGAATTAGGCTTTTTCGGCCCAAGTATCACGCAATGTCACCGTTCGGTTGAAAACAGGATGCGCTACGCTGTGATCCTTTTGGTCGGCCGTGAAAAAGCCAAGGCGTTCGAATTGAAAGCGTGTTTCAGGAGCCGCATGGGCAAGAGCTGGCTCGATATAAGCCGATCCGCGTGTGATTAGAGACTCGGGGTTGATCTCACTGACAAACTCAGAATCGTCCAGGCCACCTGGATTGGCAACTTTAAACAGACGATCGTAAAGGCGAACCTCGGCTTTAACGCCTTGTTTTGCGTCGACCCAGTGGATGATGCCCTTGACCTTATGCCCATCTTTCGGGTTTTGTCCGCCCTTGGTGTCGGCATCGTAGGTGCATTTCAGTTCGGTGACGTTACCGCTTGCATCCTTGATGACTTCATCACAGCGGATAACATAGGCGTAACGCAAACGAGCGTCCTTCCCAGGACTGAGGCGATGGAAGCCTTTCGAGGGCTCCTCCATGAAATCATCACGCTCGATGTAGATCGTATTTGAGAAGGGCAAATCACGTTCGCCCAACTCGGCATTTTGCGGATGATTCGGCACACGCAACGTCTCGCTC
The DNA here is from genome assembly GCA_014378195.1 of Oligoflexus sp. Taxonomy (GTDB): domain Bacteria; phylum Bdellovibrionota_B; class Oligoflexia; order Oligoflexales; family Oligoflexaceae; genus Oligoflexus. The sequence continues at coordinate 36,776 of JACMOC010000071.1, forward strand.
TGTTCAGGATAGTTGGTGATCGTGACTTTGATCGGATCAAGCACGGCTAGACCACGCAAGGCATTGGCGTTCAAATCGTTTCGAATCTCTTCTTCTAGAATGCTGAAGTCGATAATCGTTTCTTTTTTGGAAATTCCCACACGCTCGCAGAAACTCTGCAAGGCCGCAGGCGTATAACCGCGACGGCGAAGCCCGCGCACGGTCGGCATACGCGGATCGTCCCAACCTTTGACCAGACCGGCGTCCACGAGTTTTTTCAGTTTTCGTTTGCTCGTCACCGTGTAGTTCACGTTGAGGCGGGAAAATTCGATCTGTTGTGGTTTATCCTTCATCTCGCAGTTATCGACAAACCAATCGTAAAGAGGACGGTGATCTTGGAATTCAAGCGTACAGATAGAATGGGTGATCCCCTCTAGGGCGTCATTGAGCGGATGCGCATAATCGTACATTGGATAAATACACCAGGTATTGCCCGTACGATGGTGCTCAAGGTGCCTGATGCGATAAATCGTAGGATCACGCAAATTGATGTTTCCCGAACTCATATCAATCTTCGCCCGGAGAGTGTAAGCCCCATCCGGGAACTCGTTGGCTCGCATGCGGCGAAACAAGGCTAGGTTCTCTTCGATGCTGCGATCTCGGTCAGGACTGGGGCGCCCCGGCTCCGTAAGTGTTCCGCGATAGGCTTTGACTTGCTCGGCGGTGAGGGAACAAACAAACGCGAGGCCTTTTTTAATCAGCAGCTCGGCTTTCTCATAAAAAATACCATAATAGTCAGACGCATGGGTAAACGCATCGCCCCACTTAAAACCAAGCCATTCGACATCGCTTTTGATCGCGTCTTCGTATTCCTGCTCTTCCTTCGCCGGATTGGTATCATCCATACGCAGGAAACACCGAGCGCCTTCGTATTCTTTGCTCAAACCGAAATTGAAGCAGATGGATTTCGCATGACCGATGTGCAAATAGCCATTGGGCTCAGGCGGAAAACGCACCACAACACGGCCACCGTGCTTACCGGTCTTGAGGTCCTCGTTGATAATGGTACGGATAAAGTTGGCCGCAGGAGTTTTGTCGATCTCGTTCATGGAAAAATTCACCTTTAAAAAGAGCTAAGCGCGCTCATGCCGCGAACGGTGACCATAACAGAATCTTTTTCCTATCAGAACACGTCAATTGAGCGGAAAAAGCCGGCTCACGTCACCCTCAAATGATAAAGACCAGCAAAAGCTGGTCTTTTCAAGAGCTTAAATTGCCAAAAACTTACTTTTGACCGTTGAGCAACGACATCAATTTCTCGCGCATATCTGGATTTTCCAAAGCAGCATGGAGCTTCCATTCAAGAGGTGTGATCTCTTCTACTTTTGCGTCCCACCATTCCTTAGGGATAGTCGCGAGGGCTTCAGCCACTATGTCGCCCAACTCGAAATTTTTAACGCCTCGTTCTTTAAGCGTCTGCTGGAAGCCAAACAAAAGGCTTTGCTCGTCTTCGACTAGAGTCAGACGCAGCTTTTTGCCTCCTGATTGAGCACCGGCGCGAAGATCCTGGTCCGCATCGTCCTGTGGTTCAACAGCTTTTTTCTTCTTGATGCTGCCTTCCTGAGCGAGTTCTGTCATTATAGTCGAGCTCCATTCTTTAAAAAAAACGCTAGGGTCAAGGACTCGGTACTCTAGCTTAATACTTTGACTTCGATAAAGACCGTTAAAAAAATACCATACATTTGCATGGAATATCCAATATTTTTTTATAGTTTTAAGTCGTTCTGATCAGGGTTGGCAAAGTCGTGAATCGGGACATTTTTGGCTAGTATTTTTGTGCTCTTAGTCAGACATGCAGCCGGTATCAATACGAAAAATGTGTTTCTCAAACTTAAGTCTTTCGCTCAATGGCCGAGAAGGGAGGGACTGTTACGTGAGGGTAAGAATGAAAAAGTATTTCGTTACGACTATTATGCTCCTGAGTCTGCTTGTAAGCAGTCTGTCAGCAACGTCGTTTGCTGCAGATAAAGATCCCGCTGCGGCCGCTGCACCAGCGTCGAAAGACAAAAAAGACAAAACAGCGACACCCGCAGGCAAAAAAACCAAAAAGGTGAAAAAGAAAGTGGGCTCCGGCACTGCTGACATGAGTCCGCTCAATTTCCTACCTTTTGGTGTCGGTCAATTCCGTGAAGGTCGCCCGCTCATGGGTGGCGTGCTCGGTGGCGGCCAGGTGATGATGCTTTATTTGTATATGGATCGCAAAAAACAAATCGACGCCTCGAATAAAGACGCATCGGCTACAATCGCTGATATCAATGCCAACGGGGGAACGATCGATTCAGCAACGCAAAGCTACCTCGACCGTAACGCATCCTACGTAAAGAAGACAAACTCCGAAGCGAGCCTTTGCCTTGTTGGTTTCCTTGGCCTTTGGGCTGCCGGAGTAGTCGACGCTGTCTGGGATCCATTAGGAATGCACAAAGCTGACGCTAGCAAAGCGAAAGCAGCCATGGAGATGGAAGAAGGCGCACAAAAATGGGCTCTTGAAAGAGAGATTGAGAACACTCAAACACGGCCTCGTCTCAGTGCTTTTGCCCTGCCCACGCTGGACCACTCAAAAAGTACCTTTGGCCTGACACTTCAGAAGTCTTTCCGCTAAGCGGACCGAAAACTTCCGAGTTTAAGACCCCAACGGTCGAGTAGATGAAGAAATGCCTTACCAGATGTTTGCCCGAGGAGTTCCACTGTGGACTCCTCTTTTAATTTCTGGCTCAAATCGAAGGGAAACTCAAAAGGTGCAGTCCCTTCCGCAAGCAATACCAAATCCCAGCCCTCATCCCGCACCTGACGGGTAATGGTCAATTTACGTCCACCTGTTCTATGGATCTGCTCCGCCATGAACTGCATGAGACTGACCAAGAGCAGAAGCCAACGCCCGGAAGCCCCCATAAATTCGAGCCCTGGCCCATCGGTGTGAGGTTCGTATTCAATCGTTATCCCGAGGCTTTGGAAGTTATTCTGGCAAATGATCTGGGCATACCGGACTAACTCGTCAAGATTGATGCGTACCATGTACGCTTCTTTTTGATTCTGCGCTAGCACACCAAAACTACGCGCGATGCCATATACGGCGTCTGAGGCTCTTTTTATAGTGTTCAAATTCAGAGAAGCACTTCCCTGCTGCTGCCGGATCGATCGAATCGCAAACTGCACATCCTCAAGAGGCCCCTGCATGACAGAGTTCATATCCCCAGCAAGGTTGACAAACTCCTTAGTCAAGCGATTGCTGTCGTGCCATTGCTTTTGTTTTTCCATGTAGACCAGGGAGAAGTCGCAGGTTTGATTATAGATCACCATGACCGCATATAAAAAAACACAGGAGAGAACGGAACTCATAAGGAAAGCATCAAAATAAAGCGCATTGGTAAGGCCGTGAGGCAAAACAAAATGTTCGGACAATTGAATGACGGTGAGACTCGCTAGGCCAAACGAAAAAATACCGATCAGACCTTGCAGGATTCTACGGCCGGCCAGCAGAATCGCAATGACGACATATACGGAGAACCGACCCAAAAGGATAAACAGGACACCGGGTTCGAACGTCAAGACGCAGAGGGCAGAAAAAACACTCACCAGGGTGATATAACTCAAAATCACGGGCCGCGTACTCACCGAACGCCGACTCAAAGCCAAAAGCGAAACAAAAATCATCGCTGAACCGAAGCTGAAAAAACTGATGTCACTGCTTTTGAGGTAAAAATGCGCAAAAAACCCATAAACCGAAGCATCCAGTAGACAGAACAGCAAAAATATCGGTACTAAAAATCGTTGATAACGCAGATCTTCCGGCAGAAGTGTAACCGTGGGGTGAACAAAATGTTCCAACAAAAAGAGAACATAATTCATGAACTTTTTCACGAAAATCGTCTCTCTTTATAATAAAGGTCATGATGGGAGAGGCTCAGCGGCAGACGGATGATGAACCGCGTTTGACCGTTGACGACCTCGTACTCAAGATGCCCGCCGTGCTCAGCAATCGTCCCCCGACTCACGCTAAGGCCGAGACCTTTGCGGCCTTTATGGGGATGACCAGAAAAAAACGGCATGAATATTTTATCGCGCATTTCATCAGGAATTCCCCGGCCGTTGTCCGTCACGCTCAAACAAAGATTTTCATTCTCTAAAAAGGCTTCCACTTCAATCTGGCCGTTTTCATGATTATGAATAGCTTCCATTGCATTTTCAATCAGCGCGCTGAGGGCCGAGCCGATTTGTTTAGCGCGACAGAGGATGCTGAGTCCTTGTGATTTATCGGAAAATTTCAGGTTTGGGTAATGTTTGTAAAGCAGATCCTGCTGAAGGACACGCGTGAACAAAGACCGCACGTCCGTTGCCTCGAGCCTATCGTTTTTGTTGCCGACCGCAAACAGACCAAGACCATCACGAACCGCACAGATCCGGCCGTAGGCGTCATTGATTTTATCAACTAGATCCAAGAATTCAGCCGACCCTTGCGCAAATCCTGATCGCTCAAGCCGAAGCACACTCGCTTGGATGATGGCTAGAGGATTGTTGATTTCGTGTGCGACATTACCAATGAGCTCTCGGACAAACGCCACACGACGGACCTCAAGACGCTTTTCATATTCGATTTTAAGGTCATTTTCGGCTCTTAACTTCGCGCATTCGAAGGTGATGATAAAAATCGAAAGAAAAACCTGCGCAAGGAGCATCTGCGTGGCAATGACGATGAGTCCGTGACGGTCGAGCAGGGATTTTATATCGAGGTGAGGTTGGAAACGCACAACCAGCCCAAAGGTCAGGAGCTCAAAAACAAGCCCTAAGCACAGAGGCAGGGCCCGTCGTCCTCCCATAAACGTCGCAAGAAAGGCAATGACGGCCGGCGTCCAGATGTAGACGTTGGCAAATTCCTGGCCATCGCTCTGGCGAATGAATAAAGCGGAGCATTCCATCACGATAAAAAGCGAGAAAGCGTTCATAAAAATGTTGATGGTGCGCGGCTTTTGAGGAAGAAAAAACAAGGCAACGGCACTGAGAACGTGACCCAGGAAAAACACGCGACCAAGCGTGCCGCTTGTTAATAATCCAGGCGCACCTAAAATCACACCGAGGAAAACACAGAGGACAAAAACTTTGGTTCTGATGACAGCGAAGCGATCCGAAGAAGCCGCAACAAATTGATCGAGCCACTCCTCGACAACTTTCACCTGGCTTTGCTGACTGTCTTCTCTACTCGGGATTTCGTTATTTATCAACTTCACCGCGGCATCCTAATAAATGGCGACGTCGTGGGTCTGCTTCGCTGTTGGCAGCTCTGTTGCACTATAGCGCCTAATTCATGCAAAGTTGACAAATTTTCGGTTGATAATTAAGGAAGAGTCGAGAGGTAGTGCGTAAAAACAACCACTACCCCCCCCCTTTATGGGTTATTAGGGCAAAAACTCGCGTGTTACGTTTCGAATCTGGCCGTCAGCACCCATTATAATGTTGTCTTCGATACGAATCCCGCCGCACGGCACAAGACGATCGATCAACGTCCAGTTAAACAGCTTGTTGTGAGGCGCGCTGCGGAAGGGTTCCAGAAGCAATTTAATAAAGTACAGACCTGGCTCTATCGTCACAGTTGTGCCAGCTTCAAGAGGCCGAAGCGATCGCAACTTCGGAAACCTCGGATCGGGTTCGCCGATCGTTCCTTCGCGGGTTGTCTGTCGTCCGGCAACATCGTGCACAAAAACGCCAAGCATATGGCCTAAACCATGGGGGAAGAACGGCTGAGTCAACCCAAACTCCATCACTTGTGATGAGTCACAACCGAGCAGTATTTTGTGATCCAGTAGTATTTGTGCAATACGTTCGTGCGTGTTGTAGTGCAAATCGTTCATTCGCATATGCAGTCGAATGGAAGCACAAAGATCCTTCTGCATTGTCGTCATGTCCGTAAGGAGGTCACGGAATTCTTCGGGCGCATCTTCGGTTGCATACGTCCTAGTTATGTCAGACGCATACCCGTGGGCATTCGCCCCAGCATCGATCAAGAGTACGAGGCCGTTATGCACATCGTCGCGTTTTTCAGCATAATGGAGATACGCACCCTTTTCATTGAGAGCGATAATATTCTCATAGGGCAGGTCAATCTCACGGCTCCGCGTTGCCTGCAGATAAGCAAAGTGTATATCGAGTTCGCTGCCACCTTGCCGAAAGGAACGCTCCGCTGCAATATGTCCCTTTGCAGCGACACGTGTGGCATCGACTAGACACTGCTGTTCGTATGGCGTTTTACTCACTCTGTTCCAGTTGAGCCTTGGCAGCAGTCCTTCGACATCCACAAGCAGTCCGTGCTCTTTGGCTTTCGCTTTATTGGGACCGTGATACGCAACTCGTCCCCCGCCGCCACCTGCGATGGTTTTCCAGAGATCCTCAGCTTTGTCGCAGATCTCGATCTGAAATCCATCCATCCAGAACTCATTGCCCAGCGGTTTGACTTCATACCAAAAATCAGCAGGCTTGTAGACGCGAAGGAGAGGCTTGTGGCCTGCGACGATCTTGATCAAATGCTGAGGACCTTCGAGAGGACACCAGTGACGAAAATGATGGTTGCAACGGTAAGGGACGTCCTGATCATCTTCAAAATAAAGCGGCGACTCTCCCGCGTCGATGACTAGAGCATCGAGTTTCAATTCAGCGAGTATCGTTTCCGTCAGGCCCTGAAGGGTCCGCACATGTTCGGCAAATAGACTTTTCAAACTCATAAAGCGTTCCTTTCAGTGAACTGTCGGCCGGAGCGGTGAGTTCATCATGGCCTCAGCTTCTTTGTCGAGTAACTCATCGAGACGAGCGTTTACCTGGGCTTCTGGAAAGTAGTGCCGGGCAATGCGAAGAAAAATCATGTGATGTCCCGCCTCTTCACGCGAGAGCCTTGTGTAAAAGCTCTTCATATCTTCATCGGCGAGGCCTTCCGCTAGCAAGCAAAATCTCTCGCAGCTGCGCGCCTCGATCAGGCCGCCGAGGAGTAGGCGGTCGAGAAAATGTTCTTCCGGACCATGTCGAGCATGGCGAAGCAAAGCCCCGACGTAGAGGTCTTTATCGTTGGTCCCAAGAGGTATTCCACGTTTATGCAACACGCGGTAAACCTCGTGGAAATGTTGCCACTCCTCTTTTGCGAGGCAGATCATCGGCTCGACAAGAACCTCTCGATCAGGCCAACGTCCCACGAAAGCCATGGCCGATGCTGCGGCTTTTTTCTCGCAGAGAGCGTGGTCTTGCAAAAAGGCCGGAAAATCTTCGAGTATCGTCGGGAGCCATTGCGAAGACGTCGCTTGGCGAAGTGGCAATTTATCGTGAATTATGGCCATAGCACTCTCACCTGTGGGCACCAAAGATACTGCTTACCACCCTTAGCGCCTGTCGAGCAACGAGAGGGTGACTCTCTAATATTTAAATCAATGTTTTCAATTAGTTATAATCACAAAACTGGTCAGCCCTTGCGCACGGCTTCACTCCGGGTGGATTTCTTCCGATCAACAGGCTGGAGTGGTGGAGACCGCAGTCCATGTCAGAAATAGCCTTAAAAACCTGCAATACCTGTAATCGGAAGTTTATGACTCCGGACGAATTCCTGAGCAATACTTCCCGGTGGCGCATTTGCGACCAAGGCCATCTGTGGTTCAACTGCAGCTGCCATTCGACCGGAATTATCATCAAAGGCAAATTTGATTGGTATAATCCTGCTCACAGTTTGTCAGCCCCGGCGCAGTCCATTTTTAATCGCATCTCCCGCGAGACCGAACTTCCTCGTTTACCAAACTATGTGATGCAATTACAGAAAATGCTGGAAGATCCTGCATCGAGCACAGAAAAGATGGCGGAAGTGATCAAACACGACCTGCTGCTCGCCACAACGGTTCTACGCATCGCCAATAATCAGAAAACACGGGATGGTCAACAGATCCACAGCCTGTCTCATGCGATCGCTTTTATCGGCATCGAATCTCTGCGCGACATGGTCATCGTCGCGGCCGTCAGCCGGTTTGAGCTAAAAACCAAGGTGTTTTCTGCCAAGACCTTCTGGAACAATTCGTTCCTGACGGGCCGCATCGCCGAGTACCTCGTCAACCATCTGCAACTCACGTTCAGCCTGGAACAAGTATTTATGGCAGGAAGTACGTGCAACATAGGGAAAATCGTACAGGCCATCATCGATCCCAAAATCGCTGATTTGTATACAATGGAAATGGAAGATTTGAGTTTACTGGGCGATTGGTCAGCAGCCGAAAAACGCAACAAAGGTTACGATCACTCGGTGCTGGGCGAGATCGGGGCTGCTTTCTGGGGATTTCCTGAAGAGTTACTCGACAGCATAGCGATGCATCACGTCAGCCCGCTTTTAGCCAAGACAAAGGCGATCTCACTGTGGGAAGTCACGGGTTTCGCAAATCAGTTGTGCCATTGGGTTACACTTGATGCGCACCAGGTGAACCAGGAGCTCTTTCAGCATTATCTGAGGCGCTTTTATGTAAACGAGGCCATGCTCGATACAATTATACCCGCCCTGCAACATCTCAAACATACACAAATCACCGTTTAAGCTGGGGACCTGTGCTTGCGCCCCGAACCGTGGGTGCCAATCCCTGGGCCAGAAATTTATCGCCCGCAGCCTTCAAATTACGGCTCGTCACGAACAGGTCAAAGATTTGCTCGTTTAAGACCTCAAGACTATCCGGCGACAGCACGTATCCAAAGCGCGACTCGTGCACCGAATTCAAGATGAGCTCACGAATCGCCGATTTTGTTGCTATTTCAAAGGCACCTGCCATGACAGTCTCCCACTGAGGATGATTGCCTCTATTGTCTCATAGAGCACGCGGTAGGAATTGCCGGTGAATCCGCTAGCTTTCAAATAATCTCTCAACTCAAGGCAAAAACTACCGACCACACCCTTAAGATAGCCCAGGTGAGGAAGGCTGAACCAATGCGCTGGATATTGAATATGCTTTTTATGACGATGTGTTATCTTTGGCTTCATGGCACGCTCATCGGTTGAGGCGTAGCCTTAAGCGCATGAGGCTCTCCATGAATATCCTGGTCTTAAATACCGGCAGCTCGTCTCTCAAGTTCCAACTCGTCTGCGTCGATGGAAAGAGCGAAAATGTTCTGGCCTCAGGTCTCATTGATCGCATCGGCGGCGAAGCGCTTATCCATCTCACGGTAGCAGGCAAAACCAGCAAACAGACGGCGCCCCTTCGCGACATCAGTCAAGCCCTCGCGCATCTCATCAAAGCGCTTCAAAAACTCCACGATCAAATACCGGGCTTTCAAAGCTTAGCTGATATCCACGGCGTCGGGCATCGCGTGGTGCATGGTGGCGAAAGGTTTCAATCGTCCGTCCTGATCACCCCTGCGATTCAAGCCAGCATTGTGGACTGCATAGAACTCGCGCCGCTTCACAATCCTTCGAATATAAAAGGCATCGAAGCGATGCAGGAAATCCTGGGGCCTAACATCTCGCAAGTTGCGGTGTTTGACACCGCCTTTCACGCGACGATGCCGGAAACCGCTTGGTTATATGCGCTTCCCTATTCAAGCTACCGTCGGCACAAGATTCGTCGTTATGGGTTTCATGGGACGTCCTATCGCTACGTGAGCGAAAAATACCGCAGTCTTTCGGGCACGAGCCTCAAAGATTGCAACATCATTATTTTTCATCTCGGCAATGGCTGTTCGGCTGTCGCAATTCGCGAAGGCCGCTCGATCGATACGTCGATGGGCATGACGCCAACGGAAGGTCTCGTTATGGGCACCCGCTCGGGTGATCTTGATCCAGCAGCACTCGAGCTTTTGGCAACGAAAGAGGGCATGACGCTCAACGAAGTGCAAATCATGCTGAATCGAAATTCGGGCTTACTCGGCATTTCAGGTATAACGAGCGACATGCGTGATCTCGTCGCCGAAGTCGACGAGCACCAGGATCGGCGGGCCCAACTGGCGATCGATATTTTTTGTTATCGCGCCCGGAAATATCTCGGTTCGTATATGGCCGCAGTGGGACCCGTGAAAGCCGTGATTTTTTCGGGAGGGATCGGCGAAAATTCGGCGCTCGTGCGCGAAAAAATAACCAGCGGACTCGAGCATATGGGAATTAACTTCGATACCGAGAGGAACACCTCTCACCCGCAAGGCAAGGACAGCATAATCTCGAAGCCTGAGAGTCCGGTTGAAATCAGAGTCATCGCGACGAATGAAGAGATCATGATCGCCCGTGACACCCGATTTTTGATCGAGAGGGAGCCAAAATTGTAACAGTTTTCGTTATGCTTTCCCGAAAGCCGAAAGGATTCAATACCTTAGCTTTTGGATGGTTAAGTCGACTCCCAAAATTGCAGAATTTCCTAAGTGGTCTTCAACTATTATCCGATAACCCTTTATCAAAGGTCGCCCCTCTGGGGTCCAAAGAAAAGGGTTCGTCTATGGCTCTATTTACGTTAAGAAATATCACGATAGTGTTGGCAATAGCGGCGTCAACCGCCTGTAAACCGCGCCCTACTCGCCCCGTGTCTCAGACGGATATCTTCTCAGCAGGAGACAGTACGCCTACTACTGCGGACACTACGCCGGCCGTCGAGCAGGAAGCCCCAACAGTCTATCTCTCTAAATGGATGCATTGTGATGCGATGACGGTCGACGTTGCGAAAGGCCGCCGGGAAACACTTTACTTTGTCGATGCCGATACCGTCGTAACAGTGGCGAAACAAACACCCGATGCAACCTGCCTCAGCGAATTCACGGATGACCAACTCACGGCGATGTTCAATACGCTCTACGGAACGGCTGCAGCAACTACAGGTGCCGAAGAGAAAGCCGCGTATTTCACCTATATCAAACGCGGCATCATCTCTAATGGTATCTATGCGCCAGCAACGGGTTCGACCACTACGGGCACGATGGACACAGACACCGATACTTCGGGCTACATCTATGTCAGCTACAAAATCGAAAATACGAAGTTGAGTCTCACGACGGCCTGCGATAGCAGTGATATCGGCGTCGACGTAAACTGCAAGGCCGTAACTGGGGATTCCGAAGCCACACGTACGACGGACTTCACTATTTCCAAGGTTTACACCAAGGTTGTGGATGCTGTGGTCGCACCTGCGCCTACCACAGCTCCCATTGTTATGACAATGCCAACACCGGCCGCCACACCAGCTGCCAATGCCATCGTCGGTGCAGTGTTCTCGCAATGTGTCCCAATCACGGGCGACGCCAATATCAAAGCTGTTTCGGAGAACTATACTTTCGTTGATGGCACAGTGATCAACAACACCACAAAAGTTTTTCCTGATGGAGCGTGTGCTGTGGCGTTCACTGACGCGCAGATGCTTGCACTCTATAAAGCATCGAATCCAAGTGCAACGGCTGCTACCGTTGCTCCACCTGAATTCGTTACGGTTACCAAATCCGGGTATGTTCTAGCAGGAACTTATGTTATTACGAGTTCGACCGCCGCTGTCACAGCTGCGGGAACTATCGACCTTGCAACGGATGCGCCGAGCGAAAAAACGTACCGCAGCTTCAAAATCGAAAATACGACCAAATTCTCACTTACCGATGGCTGTTCTTCGAGCGACGTTAAAACCAAAACATGCCCGGTTCTCACGGGCGCTACGGCCGCGACGCGCACAACGGACTTCACAACGGCCGAAGTTCTCACCAAAAAATAAACTTTGAGTTCTTAACATAAAAAGCGGCGTCTTTCACAAGATGCCGCTTTTTTTGTCCCAAAAGCTGCCTTCAAATAATCCAGCCCTCCTTCCTCTGAATCTGCTAGAATTTTCGAATCCTATATCTAAAGACAAGGTTTGCGTAATGCGTGCACGTGACATTCTTTGGCCACTCGCGATGGGTATTATTGTTACAGGATCTCTCACTTCGTGCCGGACTACAGGCAAGGCCACCGGCTCAGCCAGTGACGAAGCTGATAGGGAGGTCATCCTCCGGGGAAACTCGCCCCAGGTCGCTCGCTTTGCCACCTGGCTTGACCAGTTGGACAAAACTATGAAAGGCTGCACGCCTAAGGACGCTGCGGAGCTCCTGGTCGCTGAAAACGCCCGGGAAACGGCGTTCTCCATCCAGGCCCTTGGTCGCCTGTACAGTGACCAGGATCCACGCTTTGTCAGCCTCAGGCTGACTTATAAAAAACTCGAAGATACAATTGGTGAATATGCAAAATGGGTCGACATGCTAAACCACGCAAATTCCGAACAGTCGGAGCAAGCGGTGAAGGACCGGCTTTCCTCTAAACGAGACGCCGCGCGCACGGCGCTCGAAACTTTTCTCGTTTCTTCGAATTTGGTGCCGTCTGATCCGGATGCGGCTTCGTATAACCAAACATTCCGTAGCTTTTTAAATGGTTTTGTCTGGAAGGATGCATCGACCGATCGCGAGGATATGTTAAACGCGATCCGAAACGAACTGGAAGTCATCAAAACAACACCTTACGATTTTAGCCATCTCGAAGAAGGCAATGGTATCCACGATTTCCGCCACAAAGTGCGCTGGATCAATAGGGAAGTCCGCTCGCTGAACGGAATGATAGTTCTGAATCCCAACACCGCGCCCTGCTCGGTAACCGCCTATGCTGGTCTCATCAATGATCCGATTTCCAAAACCAAATATGCAGTGCTTCCGGGGGCCGTGACGGAGCCCAATCCCGCTTTCATTACGCCCTGTCTCTACATCGAGATGGCGAAAATCGTTGACGTCGTTGGTTTGATCAAAGGCATAATCGAAGTCGCCGCCAATATCGGAACCTCCGGCGAACCGCTTGATAGCGTTAAAGACACAGATAAGGTGGCTGTTCAAAAATCTTAAATGACTCGATAAACCTGCTTGCCAAAAAACTCGCGTCAGTTCCGGAAATTAAGACGCAAGTTCAGAAGCGAGCTCAGGAATTGATGTATCTTTACTGGAATGAAGCAAAGCTGGTGAATGAGATCAATCGTGATGCGGCGGTTGTAACATCATACCTCTTCGATTCCGAAAAATTCGTTTTCCCGAGCAAGGTCACAAGCCTGATAAACAATATTCAAAACCGTAAAATGCAGGGTAATTATCGCGATCCTTTCCCTTTGCCGATACCCGTGACCGTAGTTTACCCCATCAACGACCCACTCCCATAGGTCGGTCTCAGGTTATTAAGAAATAGAGCACGTTTGAACACTTAGCCTTTTTCAACCCCGTCGACTCAGGAGCTTTTTATGCGAATGCAATACGGAGCGTTAATCGTTTTTTTAGGTGCTCTGAGCGCCTGCCGAACAACCAGCTCCTCCTCCGCATCCGGCGGTTTTAAGGGGACGATCGAACGATCGGACGCTATTCATGCGCGCATCGTAGGTTTGCTCGAGAAAAAGTATCCAACGTCCAAAGGCACAGTCTGGTCTATCGGCACGATGAATCTCGCGCCTGACTGGATCATTCAAAGCCCCGAAAATCTATGGGGACTCAGGGATAATGAGCTCGCTACTCAATATGATTGCGATGTTAAAGACGCGCGCTGTGACAAAACTTTTTTGCGTTACGCCTGCGCACAGGACAGCGATTGCACCACACCTTCGACCCATTGTGGCGATATGGATGCGGCCGTAGCCCGACCGGGTGATGTGCCACCGAAAATGTGTCTTGCACCGGCGGACAATCTTCTCAATCGCTTTTACCGAGCGATGCTTCCCGCCGAAAGTGAGCTCGATATTGCCTCACTCTCTATCCCTACCGGCCGTTTTTATAAAGCCACAATCAATGCGTTGACCTTGATCAGTCAGAAAGAAAAAGTCCCAAAAGTTCGCCTCTTTTTCTCCGGCGCGGATGCAGGGAATCTCAACCCCTTACGGACACCGACGAAAATTCTCTCGCAAATTTACGATGATATCCGCGATAAACTGTATGCTCTTGGTGTCCCAGGGCTCGTCATCGATCGCCTGCACATGAACCTTGGGTATCTCAGCAATAAAAAAATCGATATCAGGGATCTTTTCACTGATTTCGGATCATTCGTCAGTTGGAATCATGCAAAAATCATTGCAGCCGATGGTCGCTACGCCCTCGTAGGCGGCCATAACATGTGGGATAACGACTACCTTCGACCAAATCATATTTTTGACATCAGTATGGAATACAGCGGACAAGCAGCTGTTGGTGCCCGCGATTTCCTGAACAAACTATGGAGCATCGACAAAATCGAATTTGCGTCTTTGCCAGCAAATGCTGGACGTTTCCCAAACTTCTATCGTGAGCCTACCGAAGCCGATAAAGGGACCATCAAATCCATAGGGATAGGACGCCTCGGTGTTTATGGTGAGAATCCTTCCGATGACGCGCTGAGCGAGCTCATCCGCTCTGCTCAGGAAAGCGTCCTTATTGATCAACAGGACCTTTATAACCAAAAGAAAGTTGATCTCTCGCTCACCTTTGTCATGGATGCAATCATCGATGTGGCGGCACGCAATGTGAAGGTTCAGATCATCCAATCCAACAAGTTTCCTGTGAATGGTTATGGCAACGTGTCTCCCAAAGATACCTACGCGGGCATATTGGATAAAGCTGTCAAAACCTTCGTCAAAGAAGGCGCTGATAAACATCGTGCTGAGATGAGAGCCTGTGCGAATATCACTTATGTACCGTTCCGGTTCTCATCATCGATGCCGGATTGGGGCCCTAAACGCGGAACGATAGGGACCCACGCAAAATTCGTAATGGTCGATGAGGCTGCGTTTTACATCGGCTCTCACAACCTCTACAGAGCCAATCTTCAGGAGTACGGAAACATCATCGCCGATCCCACTGCGGCTAAACAATTGAAGGCAGCCTACTGGGACAAAATTTGGGCGCAGAGCGCTCACGAGATTATTCCCTGCCCCTACAGAAGCTGAGGTCTGACCAGGCTTTGATTGATACAACGGCGCCTTTGCCTAAAAGGCGCCATTTTTCATTATTGGTTTATTTAAAGGGACGACAAAGGCTGTCCGGCCCTCGCTATTGACACTCAATATTATACATCGATTTCAATGACTTATAGATATTTTTTGATTCTAAAACCACCTGGCACTATCCATACTCAAGTATTCCGGCGAAAAGTCGGAACAGGATTTAGCATGCAACTATTGAATTATTCCCTGTCTGCGAGGCAGGATATTTGGAGTTAACGAGAGGTCCAGAAACATTCAGGTACTCCTAACCTTCATCGTATGTGAGCGAATACAACTGCATCCGAAAAGTTTCGATAGCCACCGGTGCTACCACAACCCTTGCCGGCAACGGAAGTACGGGCACCATCGATGCCATTGGCGGCGCCGCACGTTTTAATGCACCACGTGGCCTGGAGGCGGCAGGAACCAGCCTCTTTATAGGCGATACGAACAACGGACTCATTCGTAAAATAGACCTCACTACGAACGCCGTCACGACCATCATAGGCGGTGGTCCTGGATTTCTTAACTACGTCCATTCTCGACCCGGTCTACTCGCCAATCCCTTGGGCGTCTACAGCATGAACTATATAAGCGGCAAACTCTACTTTGGTGAATGGGATGGCTGGGGACCTTTCAAGTACAAATTGTGAATACCTGGATGCAACCGGGACCGATTCACGGTTCTGTAGTGTGGTAGCGTTAGCAGGCGACTCGCAGGGTTACCTTTATGTTTCCGACAACAACATAGGCCTCATCCGTAAAGTCAAAGTAAGTACCGGCAAATCACACCGTTTGCAGGTGTTTTAAACCAACTGGCCGACGGTAACGCGGCAACTCTGAACGCGGCAACCTTCTACAATATTATGCTGCGTTTTGTTCCTGGATACGGACTCCTGGTGTCGAATGGCGGCGGAATTAAAATAATTCACTGATTTTTGAACCTAAAAAATGGCGTTTGCTGCGAAGCAAACGCCATTTTTATTGAGATAAAATAAAATCTTAGTGACCTGGATTCAACGCATCCATCAACAAGGGATCGCCAACCGGCAACATCGGGACTTTTTTCGCGAAGATAAGGAAAGTCGTGATGAACAAACCAAACACCATGAAAAAGCCGCCGACTTCAACGTATGGGATCTTCATTTGGTCAGGCTTGATAACTTCAGGCATGACCAAAATCAGATTCGTGATCCATTGGGCCAGCAAGATGATACCGGCGATGGGAAGAGTCCAGCCAGCAGTCCATTTTGCACGCGCAGGAATCAAAGAATAAAGAGGGATGATAAAGCCCAAGAACAACACTGCGTAAATGCCCCATACCCATGGCGAGTGCAAACGCTCCATGAAATACTCGGTTTCCTCCGGCATGTTACCGTACCAGTAAGTCAGTACGTGAGCGTAAGTAAGGTAAGCAAAAAACACCGTGAAACCGTGCATTAGTTTACCGATATCGTGGAACTGGAGACGTTTGAAATAACTGCCCACTACCGTTTCGCGAAGGGCAAACATTGCAATCAACGTCGCAGCCATAAGCGTTTGCATCATAACAGCAAAAGACCAGCCACCCCAAAGGGTAGAGAGCCATTTCGGAGCAAGCGACATTGTCACATCAAATGCGAAGAATGTGAAAACCACTCCGAAAATCGCCAGTGTAGGGCCGCTCCAGAAACGCGTCTTAACGCGATGCTCATCGGAGAAGGTTTCCCATTCGTCTTTTTTACCGTCCATCCACAAACGATCTCTTTTGATCGTTTGCGAGAGTTGATAACAAACGATTCCGCTCAGGATGAGAAGATAGAGAACAACGCGGCCGTAAAAGAAGTTTGGTACAAGCCAGGATCTTTTACCCCACATTTCGGCAACCAGCTCAGGATCTTTGATCCATTTATAAACGCTGCCCGCATCTCCAATGTTCATGGCAACACAAACGATCAAGATAAGGAAAATTACAGAGGCAACTGGAACAAACGCCCCAAATGCTTCCTGAATTCTGCGGATAGGACGGTGCCACGTAGCGCTGATAACATCAGTACAGGTACTGAGGATCATTCCACCGAGACCGAGACAGAAAAAGAAGAAGGTGTTGAAAATTACGGAGCCCCAGACGCGTGCACCTTCGTGAAACGCAAACCCAGCTCCCAGAGCAACCAGACCCAGGACGAAAAGGATGGCCGCAGCAGCCTGCAACTTCGGTGCCTGGATATAGAAGCTCTTTTTATCAAGAAGATTCAGATCGACAGTATCGTGATGACTCGAACTCATTTTCGATTTCTCCTATCGCGCTTTCAAAGGTGGTTGAGAAGGATTGACGTGAATCCCTGAGGGCTCAGTCTTCGCTGTACCATTCTGCAAACCACGGAGGTGAGCGATAATCCACCAACGTTCGTAGGGAGAAGTCGCATAAGCATACGCTGGCATTTGGTTGCCACCTTTGGAGATACGATAGAAGAACCATCCGTCTTTCTTGGTTTTCAACTCTTCACGAGTGATATCAGGAACAGGAATCGGATAGGCGTCACCCAAAGTGCCTTTACCATGGCCATCGTAGCCGTGACAAACCGCACAAAACGTATCGTAAAGATGTTTGCCGCGTTCTTTAACATCCGGATCCATTTGAGCGATGTC
Source organism: Oligoflexus sp. (assembly GCA_014378195.1). GTDB lineage: Bacteria > Bdellovibrionota_B > Oligoflexia > Oligoflexales > Oligoflexaceae > Oligoflexus. Next base: position 54,361 of record JACMOC010000071.1, read on the forward strand.
TTCGCCGAACGGATTTTTCAGTTCGACCTCAGCTTGCTCATAGGTTGCGGGATAAAGGATCGCATTGATAGCCACGCTGTGAGCGGGCGGATCAATAAAAGTCTCTTGGGCCTTCGTGGACGGACTGTCCGCCATATCCGGCATGTACTGCAACTTGGTCTTGTTTGGCCCGGATCTACAGGCACCCAGGACGCACAAGCCGCTAATAACAACTGCTTTCAGAATGTTCTTCATAGGGCCCTCATGCCGATTCGATCTGACGTATTTCTTCCGCACCAAACTGCTTCAAGAGCGTAGCCTGCTCCCCATCCATCGCGACGTTTGGCACAAAGATACCAAAACGGTCGTCGGTGAAACGAACATCGAGGATGCGTTGCTTAATGTTAGGTAAGCGACACATCACGAGCATTCCCAAGATAGTCATGAGACCACCAAAAAGAATCGTCAGCTCGAAGCCCAGAATAACGTAAGAGGGAAGCGAATAGAGACCCGGGAGCTTTCCACCGACAACTTGAGGCCAGTCGTAGTCGACCCAAAGGCCGAGGCCAAAACCTGTCAATGTTCCGGTCAATGCGCCCGAGAGTGTAAACCATCGAACTTGACTCGGACTAGCGTCTAAAGCTTCTTCGATCTCATGATACGAAGTCGGGCTGAAAACTTCGTGATCTTTGAAGTCATTGCGCCCACGAATGGCGACCATTGCATCGGTCACTTGATCTAAATATTTGTAGATAACGAGTATTCCACCAGGTCTTTTCATCTTGGCCCCCCTCAATGTTTCTTGCTAAGTGGTTTAGGCATAATCAGTTTCAATTCCGACATCGAAACGATCGGGAAGTACCGACAGAAGATGAGAAACCAGAACATGAACCAGCCGAAACTACCTAATGACAAAGCTATGTCGCCAAGAGTCGGTTGAAAGTGCCCCCAAGAGCCTGGAAGGAAGTCTTCCACAAGGGATGAAACGATGATGTTATAACGCTCGAACCACATACCTACATTGACAAGGATACAGATGAACATCGACACGGGTATGTTGTTACGTATGCGTTTCGACCACCACATGAGTGGGAAGATACAGTTACAGAACGTCATAACCCAGAAGTAGAAGGCATAACTGCCGACGGCACGTTTTTCGAACACGGCCCATTCGTAGATGTTACCCGAGTACCAAGCGACAAAGAACTCAACGGCATACGCGTAGAATACGATGCTGGACGTAAGAAGGGTGAGCTTGATACAAGCTTCGAGATGTTCAGGACGAATAAATTCTTCCATGCGGAACATCTTACGAATAGGAACCAAAAGGGTGTAAACCATCGCGCAACCAGACAAAATCGCTCCGGCAACGAAATAAGGCGGGAAAATCGTTGTGTGCCAACCCGGCTGAATCGACATTGCAAAGTCCCACGAAACGATGGAGTGAACCGAAAGTACGAGGGGTGTAGCAAGAGCGGCCAGGAAACCATAACCCGCTTCGTAGTGGTGCCACTGTTTGGCGGTTCCGCGCCATCCGAAACAGAGGATACCGTAGATACCGCGGCGCAGACCCTTCACACGGTCACGAATCGAGGCCAAATCTGGAACCATCCCCATGTACCAGAACAAAAGAGAAATGGTTAGGTAAGTGGAGATCGCGAATACGTCCCAGGCAAGAGGGGAACGATAATTGGCCCAAAGATTGTTGGTGTTCGGCAAAGGCATAATCCAATACGAACCGAACCAAAAACGACCCATGTGAATCAGTGGAAACAGACCCGCGGTGATAACAGCGAAAACCGTCATCGCTTCCGCAGAACGATTCACGGTGTTACGCCACTTCGCTCGGAATAGAAAGAGAATCGCTGAAATCAACGTTCCCGCGTGACCAATACCGACCCAAAAGACGAAGTCGGTAATGAGAACGCCCCAATACACTGGGCTAGTCTTACCTGTGATACCGACACCGACTGCCATCTCCATGCCCCAGGTGAAGGCACCGATCAAAAGACAGACTATGGCTGCGCCCCAAGCTATGTAGTAGCTAGGATGGGGCTTTCCTAAGTTTGAAAGGATGCCATCGTTGACATCCGAAATCGTTCGATTCCACTTTATTTCGTCGCTCATCCAAATGCTCCGGTGTTCATCGTGAAGCGGGGCTAAGGTACCCCGCAACTGTCGTTATCAATTATGGATGTTCGTGTCCTGCCGGTTGCTCGTTCGCAGCCAATCCTTCGGATCCATCGTGACGAACTCGCATGAGGTAATTCACGTTAGGAAGGGTTTTTAGACCGTACTCTTGCTTCGTGGCATCGCCGTTAAGAAGCAGATAAGAGCGGTTATCGCGGCGGTTACGAGTGATGCGGCTGCTCGGATCTTTGAGGTTACCGAAAGTAATGGCATCCGTTGGACAAGCGGTTTGACATGCAGTTCGGATCTCGCCATCGACAATCGCACGACCTTGCTGTTTTGCATTGTGTTTCGCGTCATGAATACGTTGCACACAGAAGCTACATTTTTCCATGATACCGCGGGTACGCACAGTAACATCGGGATTGAGAGCACGTGGATTGCGATCAATTGGGTTGTCGGTGACAACGTTCCACTTGTGAGTAAACCAGTTGAAGCGACGAACTTTGTAGGGGCACGCGTTACCGCAGTAACGAGTCCCGATGCAACGGTTGTAAGTCTGGACGTTCATGCCTTCCGGATCGTGAGTCGTTGCGAATACCGGACAAACCGCTTCGCAAGGCGCATGATTACAGTGCTGACATGGAACAGGCTGGAACGCGACTTCTGGATTGTTCACTTCACCGCTGAAATAACGGTCGATACGAATCCAGGTCATTTCACGGCCGATCAGGATCTGCTCGCGACCGACGTGTGGAATGTTGTTTTCAAGAGTACAGGCAACGTTACACGCACCGCATCCGTTACAACGATCCAAGTCGAACGACATACCCCAACGATAGGTCTCGCTTGCTTTCCAGTCTGGGAAGAGCCACGAGGTTCCGCGCAGGTCGCCTGGTTTCGGTGAGTGCGACGGATATAAATCCGGAACATCATCGAGGTCTTTGAAATTGCGCATGCCTTTGGCCGCTTGTGTCAAAGTCAAAACCGGCATGATATCGCGACGGTTGGCAATATCGTTGTGTTTCTGCATCGCTGCAAGGCGGTAACGTTTACCGACTTTTTCAAGTGTAACCACTTGGCCCGAGGTCACAGGATCCTGCGTGAAGGAATCAACTTTTGCTTCCAAAAGAAGCAAGGGATCGATACCGACGCCATCGGAAATTTTGGAAATACCGTTGCGGTGCCCATTACCGCGACGAATCGCGATTGTATCCGCGTGAAGGCCCGGCATTGGGTAACACGAAACTTCGACTGTTCCCGCTGGGCTCTTGATGCGAACGAGGTCGTTATATTTCAGACCGAGTTCACGGCATTTATTCGGGTTGATAGCAACCCATGTATCCCAGGCGATCGTCGTCAGGCCATCACCGGCTTCTTGGAGAATTGGACGGTCTGCACCCGTACCGTCGCCCAACTTGGGATCGAGGTAGGCAACAAGTTTGAGACCTTCGGAAACGGGAACCGGTTTGAAAGCGGCACTGACATCGGCAAGGCTGGTTGCGTTGTCACGTTTCGTCAGCTGCGAGACATAGAAGCCTTTGCGCTGAATCGCCATGAAGAAGGTATCGAAATCTTTAGTGATTCCAGACTGTTTGTAGAGGACTTGCCACTGCTTGCGGAGGTAGGCGCGATAGTCTTCGAAGCCCATAGGCTTGCCCATCGCTGCGGCTGTCCAAAGCAATACATCTTCAGCTTGTTGACTGTTTGTGATCGAGCGAACAGTTGGTTGCTGGATCGACCAGAAACCAGCGACGAGTTCTTCGTCACCCCAGCACTCAAGCGGGTTGTGTGTATTGACGATGTGCGAAGCAAAATCATCTGTTTCGCTTGGCATTGTATTCATTGAAACAACGTGTTTGATGCCCTTAATGATCGCTTCAACACCGAACGAGGCTGGCAATGTAAACGTCGGGTTTACGTCGACAACGAAGAGGGTGTCGATCGTTGCCGCATCTTTCAGGAAGCGGGCGACATCGCCAGGACGCGCTGGGTTTTTGAACCAACCTTGGTCAAAAAACAAGAGATGATCCGTGTAAGCGCCGAGGAGAATGTTCGCCATGATCGCTGCAAGTTGAACGAGCGTTCCGTTTTGCGACGAAGCGCCTGACTCACCCGCGAGAAGAACCGCACCGCCTTTGACCGCTGAAACAGCAAGCTTTGCAACAGCATCATCAAGTTTGAGGCGAGATTTGGTGCTATCGATCAGAGCTTTTTGCGAAGCGATAACGGCACGAATACGGGATTTATCCGACTCGCTGCCTTTAGCGCCGCCTTGTCCAAGAAGGGCTTCAACAAAGGCCAAAATCACACCAAGCTCGTCACCAGGAGCGATAGGGTAACGCTCCGAAGCTTTCGCACCGGTCTGTGTCATGCGGTTTTCAAAAGTAACAAAACGACCTTTTTGGCCATTGCGGAACGCAAAACCTGAGGTCCAGCTTTTTGTTTCGAAGATGCTGGCGATACCACAGTCCTGGAAATCTGTTCCCACACCGATGAGAAGCTTCGCGCGACGAAGGTCGGAACGAGGCAATCCATCAACGCCGAAGGCCATTTTATGGGCAGTCGCCATACTATTGAAGAGAGTGTTGCTCTCAAGAACATACACGCCGTCGTCCGACTGGCCGATTTGCTTCAGAAAGTCTTTGTAGAATTGAACGGACGAGCCTGTGGTGCCTTTGATCAAAAAGCCGACTTTTTTCGACTCTTTCAAAACATCAGCAAGACTGGTGTGGACATCGTCCCAGCTCACATCGACGACTTTGTCGCCAAACCGAATCTGAGGTGTGGACCGGCGTTCCGGGTGGTAAAGAGCCTGAAGCTCAGACATCCCGAAAATACTTGCCGAGCCTTGGCTCAACGGATGCTCGGGATTCCCTTCGATAAAAACGGGCCGACCTTCGCGGGTCTTCACGACAACACCAACTCGGTCGATGGTCGTCGCAAAATATGTTGGAATACCAGGAATGGAATCCATAGGCTGCGTTACGTAAGGAACGGCGTGCTCAACCGGACGACGCACACACGCTGCTGACGCGAGAATCGCACCGGCACCGAACAAACGCATCAAATCGCGGCGATCGACAGCCAGTTTCTTTTCGCCACTCGAATCTTCTTGCGAAGTTTCTTCAGCGAGATCCGGCATGGCCTCTTCTATATTGACAAAAAACGGACCCGGCACAAACTCTTTGGCCGGTTTTTCGAAAGGCTGATCATGCGCGACAAAGACTTCACGTTTGTCTTCCAGGCCACGAAGATCGCTATCGAGACTCGTCATCTACCTACTCCCTATAACAACGAGGCTGTTGCAGCCCCTCGTCTTTTCCCGATGGTTGATTAATAGTGGCAAGTTACGCATTCAATGGGGGCTTTGTTTGCCATGTGGCATTCGATACACCAGCCCATCTGGAGCGACTTAGCCTGCTGAACCGTACCCATTTTTTCAACCTCGCCATGGCATTCAGCACAGGCTACGCCTTTCTGAACATGGGGTCGGTGAGAGAAGCGTACGAAATCCGGCATGTCGTGAACCTTAGTCCACTGCATCGGCTCATTGGCTTTCCACTTGGCGGTAATGAACTTGATCGGGTCCTTTTCCGTTCGCACATACTGGTGACAACCCAAGCAAGTATTCAACGGAGGAATACCAGCAACGGCTGAACGGCGCGCAGAAGAGTGACAGTACTGGCAAGGAATGCCGCGGGCTGCATGTTTATCATGCGGAAAATCAATGGGTTGCTCTGGATGATAACCGGCATCGTCGACGGTATCCCCCGGTGTCCACCAGTTGGTCCAGAACTTGTGACCTCGACCGCAGCCGGTAGTGGCTAGCAGCGAAGCGAGCACAATCATTTTTGCTAGGTGTGAAAACGACATACGCACAGTAGCCAACGATAGCCTCCTTAAACGGATAGAACAAATCTTACTAAATGCAATGCTTTGGGTCGACGTTACGGGTGATCCGGAATCCGAACCGTCTACTCTATAGAAACCGAGTCCATCTTTGAAATAGGTCGTTTCCTAAAGAAGAAAAATCTTGCATGGAATTAAACGTTAGTGCACGAAAAGCGAATTTCAAATGACGGCCTTAGTTATCATATTTTCCCCATAGCGCCAATCAATTTATTGGCGTTATCGGGCCATAAAAGCAGGCAAAAATAGTGCTCACCTCGATCCTTGTTTGCTGACTTCGACCCTGATACAAAGACGCACCAAAAAGACTTTGCCAGCTTGATCTCATTTATCGAAATTCGTCTCAAAAGCGGGGCTACGTGAACAGAGCCTCGATTTTAATGGAAAACTTCACCTAGTACCAAGTAGAAACCGATTGATTCGCAACGATCTTCTGCGACAATCACCAGAAATGTGTCTGAGCTCCATTCAGCGCATCAGACAAAACGTCTTAGCGACCCGACCATACCGAAGCTCTTCAGAAATAAGAGGTAGCAAATATGCATTTCGAACTCGCCAGCGATTTTTCTCCGCAAGGGGATCAACCCACGGCCATTGCCACCATTAGAAAAACGTTTGCTGACGGTCAGAAACACAGCGTACTCATGGGCGTAACAGGTTCGGGTAAGACGTTTACGATGGCTAACGTAATCAAAGAGATGGGGCTCCCCACTTTAGTCGTCGCCCCCAACAAAACACTCGCCGCTCAGCTCTTTACAGAGCTACGCGAATTTTTCCCTCAGAACGCCGTCGGTTTCTTCATAAGTTATTATGACTACTATCAGCCCGAGGCGTACATTCCAAGTTCGGATACCTTCATCGCAAAAGACGCCATGATCAACGACGACATAGATAAAATGCGTCACGCCGCTACCCAAACACTCTTCGAACGAAAAGACGTCATCATCGTCGCAAGCGTGAGTTGCATCTACGGCCTGGGATCACCCGATAGCTATGCCAATCTTGTCGTGAACCTAAAAACCGGTGAAGAGATCGAACGCAATAAATTTCTACGCAGTCTCATCGACATTCAATACTCACGAAACGATACCGCTTTGCAACGAGGAACGTTTCGCGTGCGTGGGGACGTCGTCGATATCCTCCCCTCACATCAAAAAGATCAAGGCATCCGCGTCGAGTTCTTCGGAGACGAGATAGAGACTATCTCGCTCTTCGATGTTTTAACAGGTAAGAAACTCAAACAATTTGATTCGATATCAATCTATCCTAACTCCCATTACGTTACCGAGCGTGGCGACATGAAGGCCATTATCCGTGAAATCCTTACGGACCTTGGGATACGGCTTCGCGAACTGCAGGCCGAAGGCAAGTTAGTCGAGTATCAAAGGCTTGAACAGCGAACCATGCATGACGTCGAATTATTGGAAGAAATTGGATTCTGCCCCGGAATTGAGAACTATTCTCGTTATTTGACGGGATCCATTCCGGGCCAGCCGCCCCCGACTCTGCTCGATTATTTTCCAGATAAATTTCTGACTATCATCGATGAGAGCCACATCACAGTTCCTCAGATCGGTGCCATGTATCGTGGCGACCGCGCGCGGAAAGAGACTCTCGTGAATTTCGGTTTTCGTCTGCCCGCCGCTCTCGACAACCGCCCGCTGAAGTTTGACGAATTTCTGGAACGCACTGATCTTCTGCTTCACGTCTCTGCAACACCGGGAAAGTACGAAGTGGAACAAGCGGGTGGCCATTACGCAGAACAGATTATCCGCCCGACTGGCCTCATCGACCCGCAGATAGAAATCAGACCCACTACTCATCAGGTCGATGACCTCCTGAGCGAGATACGATTGGGCGTCACGGGTGGCTATCGTATCCTGATCACGACCTTAACAAAGCGAATGGCCGAGGATCTCAGTTCTTATTACAAGGATCTCGGCATCAAAGTTCGCTACCTTCATTCCGACATTGAATCTCTGGAGCGAAGCGAGATACTGCGTGACTTACGCAAAGGGGTTATCGATGTTTTGATAGGCATCAACCTTTTGCGAGAAGGCCTGGATTTGCCTGAAGTCGCCCTGGTCGCCATCATGGATGCCGATAAGGAAGGCTTCCTGCGCTCTCGATCCTCTCTCATTCAAACTGTAGGTCGTGCTGCACGTAACGTCAATGGTCGCGTTATCTTCTATGCGGACAGGATCACTGATTCGATGAAGGCCTGCATGGACGAGACGGATCGACGACGTACGATACAATTAGCCTATAATGCAGAGCATGGGATAACACCCCTTACCATTAACAAAGCTATGCAGCCCGGCTTACGGGAAATATACGGTTTGAGTTCCGACGACGGGCACAAACCGAATGCATTAATTGAGGACCTGCTCAGCGAGCACGACATAAAAAGTATCGCGCAGCTCGAGAAACTCGTCAAAAAGAAAAGCAAGGAAATGCAGAAATATGCCGCCGAACTCGACTTTGAGAAGGCCGCTGAAGTACGCGACGTGATCGCCGCTTTGAAAGATACAATGCTGGCGTTCATGGATCAGACTGGAGCCGAATGAGCACCTTAGCGGAAAAATTGAAACAATTGCCTCAGGATGCCGGCGTCTACTTGATGAAGGACAAAAAAGGCACCATTATCTATGTCGGCAAAGCCAAAAACCTGAAAAACCGTGTTTCCAGTTATTTTCAGAGTTCAAACCAGCACACGTATAAAACCCGGACGCTCGTCTCGGAAATTTGCGACTTCGATCTCATGCTTGTGCAGAACGAGGTGGAGGCCCTGCTGCTCGAAAGGACTTTGATCCGGCATCATATGCCGCGCTTCAATATCCTTTTACGTGATGACAAGGAATACCCGTTCCTTCGCATCTGTTATGAAGATCCCTGGCCGCGCATTGTCAAGGTCCGCAAAAGAAAGGATGACAGCGCGCATTACATCGGCCCCTTCAGCAGTTCGTCGCGACTCAATGTCCTCCTTCGTCAGGTTTACAAGATTTTCCCGTTGATTCGGTGTTCCGCGCACGAATTTAAAACAGCGAAAAGACCCTGCAACTATTACCACATGAAGATGTGTCTCGGTCCGTGCACCCTGCCGGTCGACCGGAAGTACTATATCAGCCTGCTTAAAGATGCAGCGTCGCTCCTGGAGGGCAATGTGTCGAAACTTAGACGCGAACTCGAACAGAAGATGAAGGCCGCGGCCAAAGGCGAGAATTACGAGCTCGCCGCTCAGTTGCGTGATCAGATCCAAGCGATCGACCACATCAGCCAGCAGCAGGTCGCGATACTCGATTCCACTGTGGATGCCGATATCATAGGGGTGACGAGCGCCGGTGATAAACGCTCATTTAACGTCACCATGGTGCGCAATCGGACTATGCTCGGCGGTGATCATTTTATCGTCGAAAGTTCGGCGGGATTGCCCGCCGAGGAAATGACCTGGTTTATCCTGCAGTATTACACCAATAAACAGGTACCCGCTCTTGTCCTTCTGCGTGATACAACCGATCTCGACACCGAACTTGCCTCGGTCATCTGTCAGCAACAGGATACGTCGGCTGTTATTCGCCAGATCAAAAAAGGGGAAGAGGCCGACCTTCTTGATATCTCTGAGCGTAATGCCATGCATCAACTCGAAGCCCAGGAGAACCAGAAAAATCAGCAGCAATTGGGCCTGCAGCTACTCCAGGAAACGCTTGAGCTTCCAAGATGGCCCGAGCGCATCGAATGCATCGATATCTCCAACTTGCAAGGCACCGCTATCGTCGCGTCCGACGTGTGTTTTGTGAATGGAAAACCGGCTAAAGAATTTTATCGGCGTTATGAAGTCAAAACCGTGGTCGGCGCGCCGGACGATTTTGCAAGCATGCAGGAGATCGTCAAACGTCGTATCGAACGTGCGTTACGGGACGATGATTTGCCTGACTTATTGATTATTGATGGGGGCCGTCCTCAGGTGAGAGCAGTCATGGAAGTTGTTGATACTTATCCCGATTTGAACCTACCGATCGTTGGCCTTGCCAAAAGTCGACTCGACAAAGGACGACGTGACGACAGACGATCCGTGGAAGCATCGAAGGAACGATTGGTTTTGCCACATCAGGAAGAACCGATAGAACTTGTCGAGGGCGGACACGTCTTTCGGCTCGTGACCCGCATTCGGGACGAAGCTCACCGATTTGCAATTACGTATCACAGGAAAAAGCGGCAAGGCATTTCGCATGCATCTGTTTTGGATGAGGTGACAGGCATCGGACCGGCTTTGAAAAAGCGACTTTTGATCGAATTTGGGACCATTCAAGGCATCGCGGATGCAAGCTTGGAACGCCTCATGAGCATTAAAGGCGTAAGCGAAAAAACAGCCTTGAATCTTCATACAACGCTGCGGGCAAAAGATACTTAGACGAAGGGCTACTGGACTTTTGGAATACTGATTTTGCCAAAAACCCAATGTTGGGCCGCGTCCGCCGGGTCACAGGCAACGAGGGTTAGCTGTGCATAATTATCGGCGACTTGAAGGGGATTGGTTTCGTGCAGGCACTTTTCAGTGCCCGCAGCTTTGATCTGCTCGCCACTTACCGCCCAGGTCTGAACGGTGGGGCTATCGCAACTCACGATCTTGGCTTTCCCATCACTGCCTGCAGGAAACGTAAAGGCCAGGCAATCGCCCGTCGTGTTAACCATCTTTTTATCGCTGGTAAACGTCCAATCGGCATCAGCGGATTTATCCGCACACTGAATCGTATAAATATCATCTTTGTAGAAGGAATAACGCGAAATGCAGCGATACCGTTCGGTCGCGGGGACCGTCCGTGTGGTGCGGATATAATGGTACTCAGAAACGTAGGGGAAACCTCCAGCACTTGCGATAGGGTCTTTTACAAGCGTATCGATTCCGGCATGAACCGAGCTCACGCTAAACTTCATAGCCTTGACGGCAGCGGAAACCTCAGCCTTGTTAGCCCCACTAAAAACAAATCGACGATGCCAGAGGGAATAGGATGACAGATCCGAACTGCTGGCTATTTTAAGGGGTTCATTGCCTTTTACCAGCCAGGTATTAGTATACCCATCTTTTGTTATATCAATTTTCAAACCCGACTTCGGATCCATCAGACCGCAGATGACTTTCGCTTGTGTGTCCGCCACCTCTTCATTGAAACAGACCAACTTTGCCGTTTTGATCGCAAGAGTGGGCGTGGCTCCAAGCGCACCGGGGTCGGTCGTAATAACTGGAAGTGATGAAGCTGCGGGTGTCATGACCGGAGTGGGCGTCATGATCGGGGAAGGCGACACGACTGGAACGGGTTCAGTTGCAGGGTTTACTTCGATGTTTTGTGACGAGACAGACGAATCGGGCGCAACCGAAGACGTGTGACTTTTGAGATCGGGGGCCACCGCATTATTCACTGCACAACCCGTGCCGGCGCATAGGGCCAGCAGGCTGGTGCACAGAAAATAGTTAAGTTGCCTTGACGCCATGTCCCGAGCTCCCGATTATTTGCTTCTTCCGACTATCCAATGCTGACCTATAGCCGCAGTATTGCAGGTCATAAGCGACAAAGTCCCAAATAAAGACGTTGCGTCGCCGGTATCCGCAAGACACTTCCCTGCGGCCACCGCTTTCACCTGCTCGTTAACGATCGTGAAAACAGGGGCTGTCGAGCAGTCCTGGAGATAGGCTGTGCCGAGATCATTGAACGTCAGACAGAGTCCAAGTGAGTTCATTATTTTATTATCGAGAGTAAAGACCCAGGCCTGTGCTACAGGGTTTGGATTGCAACTGTACGTCTGAGCAATCGTGGGATCGACGGTGGATCGGTCGAGACAGCGATAGGCGCCCGGACCGAGAAGCACACCACTGCGCAGATAGTTCCACGGCGGAATCTTTGCAGCGGCTGCCGGTGAATTAGGAACTTCCGAAGCGACCGGATTGATCGCGAATTTCTCTCCCATTTGCGTTCCGGCCAGGGAGAATTTCACTGCGTGCATGTTGGCCTTTAGCTCGGCCGATGACGTTGCTTTAAGCGTATAACGAACATGATACAGTGCGTTTGCATTGAGGATCTGCTGAGTCACGACCAAAGGCGTCGAGTTCTCGATCGACCAATCCGCGACGATGTTCCGGGACGGAAGGTCGATCCGGCTCGCATCGCTCGTATTGATGAGTCCGCACACTATGGTACCTGCATCGTCGGTGATGGCATCATCCAGACACGTGAGCAGGGCTCCGGTGATCGCGCTTGGGATTGCGACTGTATCGTTTGCGGAGGGTTGCTGCACGACGGTCGTAGGACTTGCAGTTTCCGCGGCCACTGGTACGGATTTTTCTTTGACAGACCCACCCAAGTTTGAACTCCCATTGCAGCCGCTGACCAGAGCAATGGCTATCAATGAGGCAAAACCTTTGGCGATGTAAGGTCTGTTATTCATAAGGAATCCTGCGTCTGACTAAGTGATTTCACATATTGGTATTCCGAGTACTTCCTTCTTATCGGTTGGGCTGTGACGAAGATTTAGAAGTATTTCAATTTTTCTCTCTTAATGTAATAATATCATCATATTATAGCTTCGACTATGCTTGACATTTGTGAGGTCAGGATCAGGTCTTGGTTCAAGAAAACCTCTTTCGGGCCGTGAAGGCCCAGGAATAAAGACGAGGCTTGACTTAAGTCAGGCCTATCGTTACTTTGGGCCCTCTTTAGCTAAAAAAGGCCCCTCAATGGCACGCATGAATTTCAAACTCTACAGCCCCGAAGTCATGGCCCGTCACGCAGAAATGCTCGGCAATCGTGTGAAAAAAAACTTCAAAACGCTCAGCCGCACATTTTTCAAAGATAACGTGGAAGCGTTTCGTCTCTATAATCTCGATATTCCGGAAATTCGCGCCGTCGTCGACTGGTATGCAGGGCATGTTGTCCTTGGCGAATACGTTCGGGAACAAACAGATGACGAAAGTTACCTCAATCAACTCTCGGCCAGTGTAGCGAATGCACTGTCGATCCCCCTCGAAAATGTTCACGTCCGTCGGCGGACGACACGTCCCGTTGAAGGCGATCGTTACGGACGCCTGGCTCGTACCAATGAACGCATAGAAGTTGCCGAAGGCGATCTGAAGTTCCTCGTCAATCTCGATGATTACCTGGATACGGGACTCTTCTCCGACCACCGCGTTACGCGCGGAATTATCCGTGATCTCGTTAAAGGCAAACGATTCCTCAATCTTTTTGCCTACACCGGATCTTTCAGTGTTTATGCCGCCAAAGGCGGAGCTAAGGCGATCACGACAGTCGACATGTCCCGCCGTTACATTGATTGGGCCAAGGATAATATGGAACTCAACGGTCTGCAGACGGCTTGTCTCCAGGACTGGAGCTCTACCGAAGTCCGCGAGTATCTGGATCGTGCATCGATCATGGGGAATAAATGGGATGTTATCTTCCTCGATCCCCCCTCGTATTCAACGCGCGAAGGCATGGAGCCCTTTGATATACTTTACGACCACAGAAGCCTGATTGAAAGTACACTCGCCGTCCTCGAGCGCGGTGGCGTCCTCTATTTCTCGACGAATCATCAGCGTTTCGAACCCGACCTTGAAGGTCTGCTGGGAGCGGTCTGTACGGAAGTCACTGCACTCACTCTCCCCATTGATTACACAGGCCGAACACCGCATCGCCTTTTCCAACTTGTAAAAAACAAATAATCCCCTTCAAATACAGCATATAAGGCGAATGAAAATTCGCTCACGCTGTGATTACTCCGTAATTCCCTGCTCTAATTTCTGAAAGCTAAAGCCTCACGGAACAGATTCCCAAGCCGAACTCGTGCGTTTGAGCTAGGCACCGGAGGCTTATAGATTAGACCTTGGTATCAACGATTACGAAATCCCCTCAGGTCATAAACTGACTCTGGTCGTCGATACTAAAGATCCCCTCTATACATCGCCGAAGGGTGGAAGCTACGATCTCAATATTCTGGGTGGAGAAGACTATCCCCTTGAACTCGAACTCCCTTACGCCGATTAATGAGTCGAAGCCGCTATCTCAGGTGATGAGGTGGCGGCTTTTTTAAAAACGATAGTGTAAGATCCCAGGCAGTTCTGCAAATTCTTCTGCAAAGATTTGAACTCCTGCGAAGCAAATTCCTCAGCCCCAATTCCGTACACTTTATTCGTTACGCGTTGAACGATGGTGATCGCCCCCTTCAGGGCCTCAATACTGCGTTCACCGTCGATCCATTGCGACTTGAACTGGCAAGGCTTTACGGCGCTTCCGATCAGCTCTGCATCTTTGATGGATCGGACCAGTTCGTAGGATTCGGGTGTACCGAGATAATACCCCGACATACGATCCTTAGTATCGAGTCTGCCAAGGCTTTCATTCGCGGGCGCAAGATTAAAGGCGAGTCCGGCAGTTGTCTCCTCAAGTTTATAGGCGGATGTGTATCGCATCTCAAACACGAGATCATTGACGATGCGCGAACGGAGATCAAAGGGCTCGATCTCGCTTGAAAGTATTTCCGCGCTATCGGTAGCCCTTGCTAACAAAGTCTCGGCGATCTGCCTTTTGCTATCGGAAAGTTCCCAAGCCGTCAACCGTTCCGCTAGAAATCCTTTATAGACGAGCTGCATCTTTGTTTTGACCTGATCAGTGTTTGGGTCAAAAGCATAACTCACCGTCCTGAACGACTGAGAATCCTCAGGCCGCATGTCCGTAGTTGTTTCAAGCCGAGAATGAGCCCCGTCCAGGACCAGAGCCGGCCGCCCTGCAATATCAGCCCGAATTGCCTGAGCGCGACTCGCCGCATTGGTCGGATCGATCCATCTTACGTGACCTTGCTCGTCTTCCGCGCGAACGATGGCGTGATTGAACATGCCCGTGCCAGGCAAAAGCATGGGTTTGGGTTTGTCATAACCACGATTCACCAAGGCCACGTTGGTTTTATAACCCATTCGGCGAAGCGAGGCAGCCGTAACGATCGCCATATCTTTGCAATCGCCGAATTGAGACGTGCGTATTGTTTGGAGGGGACGCGGGATATAGGAACCTTTACGCGTGCGCCAATCGCCGTGATAACGGACGATTTCTGCCAGGCCGGCCGTGAAAGCGTTACTGCGGTCGACAAAACTGGTTTTTAATTTGGATTCGTCAGCAACTCGCGCGAAGGCCTCGGGCAGTGGTTTGCTCATTTCGACTTCATAATCCCTGGTAAAAGCCTTGCCGACATCAGCCCAGTTTTCGGTCGATGAAATTGCGACTTGAGGAAACGGCGATTTTTTGTACCAACCATCGTGTTTCTCGTTCACAGGCTGGAAGTAGACCGGCCTGAGGAGCTTGATATCGACGATATCAAGATCGCCTTTTTTATGATGTTCCACGGCAAGATAATGGTCAGGATCATCGATCGTTATAGTCAAAGGAATTTTTGAGACGATATGGGTCTTCGAGGGCGGCAATGTCGGAGAGCCTA
Organism: Oligoflexus sp.; assembly: GCA_014378195.1. Classification (GTDB taxonomy): domain Bacteria; phylum Bdellovibrionota_B; class Oligoflexia; order Oligoflexales; family Oligoflexaceae; genus Oligoflexus. The sequence goes on from JACMOC010000071.1 coordinate 69,859, forward strand.
CTCCATAATAGATATTTTCGGAAAACTGGCCAGTGATTGGAACGGTGTGATGCTCCCACGTTACTTTATAATGAAGCACAGAACCGACGTTCACAGAGGGAAAGGCTATCGATAAGTTATGAGTTTTGTCAAAACCGACATCTTTAGCTTTTTCCGGTTTATCTTCGATTTGATCTTTCGGAACCTTTTGGGTTTTGCCCTGAAAGATCGTCTCAGCCACCACCGAAGTTACGCGCGATCGTCCAGAGTTATAACGCATGGGCACAGTTCCGTAAGCCGAACGCGCGCCATCTTTTTTGATATCGATGTTGACGTCGAATGTATATTTGTAAGTGCCGTCTTTGTTAATTTCAAAATTCTGGTCGATTTGAGTGATTGCGGACGCTTCGTCCAGGCTTTCCCAGCGCGCTTCCGCCTGGGTCGAGAGGAGGACTATAAAAAAAATAGGGGCAAGCGCTCTTACAAAGGGTTTTGTCATCAAACCGTCCCATACAGAAATGTGATTCTGACGAGAATAATACCTCATGTGTGAAGAAAAACTAAGTCCTTGTCCAGATGCACGGACTTGATTTTACGGTAACCCTCTTCCGGCTTTAATAGCTGCCGATCGCAAACTTCTGCGCGGCACTGCTTCCATCACAGGGTGCGAGGACAAGAACACTAACTTGATCCCCGCTTGAAGCTATATCCGTCGTATTTTCGGCCAAGCAGTTGTTTGTACCGACCTGCCGAATTTGTGGGCCTGTCACGGTCCATGTGGGGACGGTCGGGTCGGAACAGTCGACGGGCAATCCTGAGGCCGTGGGTGAGTTCCCGCTGATGCCCATCGTCAGACAGCGCCCGAGGGCATGCGCAATTTTATTATCCGGCGTCACAAACCAATCCTGAGCTAAGGAGCGTGTATTGCAGAGATATGTTTGGACTAAATAAGAAGACTTTTGCCAAGAAAAATTATCCATGCAACGAAATGTGCCGTCAGTGCGAGCCCGGGAATTGCGGATGAAATTAAAGTTTCGCACTGGCGCGGTTTGATCACGACTGATAGGAGCTGCCGCTATTTTACGGCCGCTTCCCGCTTCAACAGCATTGAAGCTGAACTTCGTGTTCTCGATATTGGCATCGAGGTCCGCTGTCGATTTCGCAGTGATCGTAAAACGAACGTGATACTTACTATAAGAGGAGAGTGGCTCTTGTGCGACTGTCAGGGCATCGGCCTGAGTTGATTCAAAACGAAAACTGGAATAGGTCTTGGTGAGATCGACTTTTATAAACGATGTACTATCGAGCATGCCACAGATGACAGTCTGTTTCTCATTGATTTTTTCGTCCTGAAAGCAAGTCAGCAAAACGCCTGTGATCGCCGAAGGAATACTCAATGTATCGGTTGTAGTTTTCGCTTCTGTCGGTCCCTGAGCCGGAGTTGGCTCGGTAGCAGCCGCTTGATCCGCTGCGTTTTTTTCTTTCACTATCCCGCTCATGCCTGATTTTGAACAACTGAAGGTCGCACAAGAAAGCGCGATGATCGCTGTGACGCCGAGACTTCTTGAAACCAAGTGTTGCGAGCGTTTCCACATAATCGTTTCCTTCAATGTCTAAAAGAGCCGTCCGTAGAGGCCTTATCGGCAAACGATCGTCCAAAGTTGAGGCCTTTTTGAACTTTGCTCAACTTTTATGAATTCCTCTCATAAAGACAGGGACATAAAAATACCCATTTAGTTTTCGTAAAGCAGAATTCGTCAATGGTTGGCTGGCCAAGTCTAACTTTTTCCCTGTTTGCTGCGGTACAACGAGATGACCAAAAAGGGAGATCCAAACATGAAAAATTTTCTAACACTTATATTCAGCGGCCTGCTTACTCACACAGCATTTGCTACGACCATCGCACCGGTTGACGTCGGAATGTGTACACGAGACTTCAACCCCTGGGGTCATTCCTCCATGTGTTCGTGCCCCCATGCCACCCGTTACGATCTCCGCATTGGGCGTTGTGTTCAAGGCGCTCCTGTTGAAGCCAATCAACTGGGCGTGATTTCTAAAGAACTTGCAATTGGCGGCGAAACAAGCGGAGCTGTCCTCAATACCGACGAAGGCCAAAAATTTGAATTGATCTTGAGCCGTCAAGCCAGCGCGCAACTGGAAGATCCACAAAACCTTGGCCAAAAATACCAGATTTCGGGCGAAATTCTCGAAGTTGAAGGTCTCGAAACAGCGACACGTCCGACTATTATCGTTGACGCTCTTGTTCCTGTGGCTCAGTAAGTATCGAAAGTCTTTTTCTTCTGGTTGACTGAAATAATATCCACATTCTGATAAATAGCGAGCTTACCTAGCTCGCCATTTTTTTGTTCCTAAGGACTAAAAGCTTGATTTCTCTCACAAAAATCAATCCATAGACCTAATCACAACCTCCAACTTAGTTGTAGCCATCGGGGGCGAAGGATACGTCAACGGCTAGAACAAGGAAGTGTAAGAGAGAAAAAGGATGGCAAAGGCCATAAACTGAAAAAGCTGCTGACATTGGCGAAAGCCGAATGTTAGCAGCCCTATTCAATAGACCAACCGAAGATTATTTGTAGATTGGACCGCGTTTGAGAGCTTCACGGGTTTTGCTCATAACAAGATCAATTTCAGCCGAAGTAATGCGGAAATGAGGCGTAAAACGAAGAGCGTTTTTACCGCCATGAATCACACCGATCCCGTTATGTCGCAGCCACATCTCAACGCCATCGAATCCGACAACTTTATAACCGGTAGGATTGAGATGAAGGGCACACAGAAGACCAGTTCCTGTGACATCTGTTACGACATCAGGAAATTCTTTCTGAAGGCCACGGAATTTCTCCAAAAACTCTCTGCCACGCTCCCGAATGTTTTGACGAAGTTCGGGCGTTACCATGTCAAGTACCGCACACGCGACATCAAGGGCGCGGGGGTTGGTCGTCATCGTATTGCCGTAAAGACCGGTTTCATAAAGCAACGAAGCTTTATCGTCGAGAGCCAGAATGGAAAGTGGGTACTGCCCCGCGTTGACAGCCTTGGAAAAGGTTTCCATATCAGGCGCTTCCGCCGATTGAAATCCTGGATAATCACAGATACTCAAAACGCCCTGAGTCCGAAGACCCGCCTGAATAGAATCCATCATGAGCAAAGCGCCATGGGCACGCGTTAAACGGCGCGCCTCATCATAAAACGCGCGTTCCACAGCAACGCCGGGATTGCCTTCGCCCATCACCGGTTCCATCAACATCATCTCAAAAAAGATATTGTTTTTATCGGCATCGGCAAACGCTTTACGAAGCGATTCGATCTTGTTGATTTCGACGGTCTGAAGATGAATGTTGCGGAAGGACGCGAGTTTTTCATAACTCTTTGCCGACGAATCCGAAGCCATCGCCGGACGCTCCGTACGGCCGTGGAAACTCCCTTTCAGCGAAAGCATCATGATCGTGCGACCATGATAACGCGCACCTGGATCAGTGAGTTTTTTGGCGTTGGAATCCGCTATACGCGCTGCGACCGTGACTGATTCCGAACCGCTGTTGAGGCAAAGGAATTTATTGTAAATCCCTGTACGGTTGGGACGACTGTGGCCGATTTCTTTTTTGAGTTTATCGGTGAGGCGCTTTTGGCTGAAGTTGGCCGTCATGATATTGGCCATAACGTGCTGACGAGCCATGACATCGATGATTTTCTGGGGGCCGTGACCGAAACCCAGCATTCCGTAACCACCCGAATCATGCAGCACCGCACCATTCAGAGTGATGACCCAGGGTCCTTGCGCGTGGACCGCGATATAGGGATTGACCGAACTTGCTTCGTAGAAGTTCACGAAATCACTTTGGATAAACTTGACCAGCTCAAGTTCAGGCAAAAGAATCTTGTCGCCAAATTCCTGCTCGAGTTGCAAAAACGTATCATAAGCGGCATCGACTGCTTCAACCAAGTCACGATCGTGTTTGGCAAAGGTTTCCAGCGTCGTATCGTCTAAGCCTTTGGTCACAGGCGTTCCGGTACGGCGGCGCAATTCGTGCAGTTTTTTGATCAGCTCCATAATTCTTACCCTCTTCGATTATTCATTCGAAACTTTAACTCAAGGCAAACGAGAGTGCTGCTTCCAGCGACCAACGTGTTTCGCGAAACCACTCCAGCTCCGAGAGAAACAAACGCCTCTCGGCATCCAGCCTCATGAGACCTCGTTCTAACGCTTCTTTGATGAGCGGCCGGGGCTCAAAACGATAACCGCTCTTGGCCTCGATCTCCGGAAGAGAAATTCCTTTCCAGGTTCGGAGGCCCGAACTCACCGTCTCCATGATCCAGGCTTCCCCATCGCGGTCCGCATCGATCTCGTTGTACTTCCGCGTAATGATACCCTGAAGTGTCGAGGAAGACTCCGGAACGAATGTTCGCCAGTTCCCATTTTGCTGCCACCTTAATCCATAGGGACCCAACTCTTCAAGGTAACTATGCGCTCCTGCTCCTAAAGCTAAATAAGAGCCGCCGTACCAATAAAGACCATTATGACGTGCTTCACGATCCGGTAAGGCCCAGTTGGAAACCTCCTCATGAATGTACCCTGATTTTTCCAAGATTTTACAGGCAGTTTCATAAAAGCCGTAAAGACGATCATCATCGATTGCAGTCATCTTGCCTCGCGCAAGGCGTCGTGCAAACGGGGTGCTGCCTTCAAACGTCAGGTTATAAAGACTGGCGTGGGTCGCACCGCTTTTCACCAAGGTCTTAAGGTCCTCGATCCAATCAGCGTCGGTTTGTCCTGGCCAACCGTAAATAAGGTCGACATTGCAATTGGGAATGCGCTCCCTCACCACATCGATGGCTTTGAGCGCCTGCTCGGTCGTATGCTCTCGCGTGAGCGCTTTCAGACCAGCGGTATGGAAGGACTGCACGCCGAGAGAGATGCGGTTGATGCCCGCATCCGCCCAGATTGCGACGCTTTCCCGAGTTATGTGCTCGGGGTTTGCTTCCAAAGTGATTTCGGCTGTGGGCGACGTCACAGCCAGTATTTTTTGCATGATCGGACGGAGTTCGTGCGTGACGAGACTGGGCGTCCCGCCTCCCCAGAAAACAGAATAAAACGCAGGCTTGGATTCGTTCCCAGTCCCTGGAATCTCTTTCCACACGTTGAGATAATCATCGAGCAGTGATTCGAGCGAAAGGAGATAGAATGTTTTCTGCTCTTCGGTATAAAGAGCTGACTTCACGAAGTCGCAGTAGTGGCAAATTCGCGAGCAGAAGGGCAAATGAAGATAAAGCCCGATAGGATGCAAACCAACGCCTTTCTACAATTCAGGTGAAGCGGGCATCGGAGGCGATTCCGCTGTGAACCGAACGACTTCGGCGCGTTTCACCACCCGCGTATCGAAGATATAATCGTGCAGGGTGCGTTTGTCTTTGTTGAAAGCCGCCATGAGATAGCCGATTCCAAGGGACAGGAGGCTCACGTTTTTGCCGATCACATCACGGAAGAATCCACGCCAGAAACTAATATGCTCACCCGTCTGATGATCAACGACTTCAAGCGAAAAGGCTTTTTTGCCCAGGGTTGCGCCTTTTTTCGCATAAAATCCGCCGGAGTAAACACCGAGAATGACGAAATAAATAACGTAGGCGCGACTATCGTAGGTAAGAAACTCGACGGATGGATCCTGCGTATGCCTGAGGGCCGCGACAAGCTGCATGATGATCGATAACACGATCGAATCCACCAGGAGAGCGAGCGAACGGATCCAAAAGCCAGCCGGTATAAAAACTTCTTTCGCTTTTACGCTCACTAACTCTGACTCTTCAAGCATCCGATCCATCCTTGGGTAGTGGTTTAGGGCACCGAAGGCCACCGCTTCAGGGCATCGCTCAACTCCACAAGAGGGAGTCCGACGACGTTGGAATACGATCCTTGTATGGAGCGCACCAAAAACCCTCCGATGCCTTGAATTCCATAAGATCCGGCTTTGTCCATTGGCTCTTTGGTCTGGACATAATAGCTGATTTCAGCTGGCGAAAGCTGTTTAAAAAACACCAAGGTCTCCACCGCAAAACTTTCGCGGTGGACCTTGCCGTCACCGGCATCGCCAACCAGCGATACAGCCGTGATCACCTGATGCGAACGTCCCGACATCTGAGTAAGCATGCAAACAGCATCGTCAGTGTCGAGAGGCTTTTCTAAAACCTGGCCATCAAGAAGACCAATCGTATCAGCCCCGATAGCGATCACCGGAGCCCGCGTGTCGGAGCGCGAAGAATAAACCGCCTCGGCTTTTTCCATCGAATTTCGTTTTGCATAATCCACACCGCTTTCACCAGGACGGTGTTTTTCTTCGGTGTGGGGCGAAACGATCGCGAAAGGAAGACCGAGATAACTGAGCAGTTCCTTGCGGCGCGGAGAGGTGCTCGCAAGGATCAGGCTCAACGGAAAATTCTCAAGAGCGCTTGGCATATTGCTCCCATTTCTTTTTGATCGCACTACGTGATAACACACCTTCCCGGATCATGCCCCAGCTTCCGTCTTCTTCGAGACGGATGACTGTTGAGGGTGTGAATGTCTTTTCAAGCTGAGATTCAACCTGGCGAGGCGTGAGTTTCGGCAAAAAGACGTTGGGTTTGTCTTTCAAAAAGGCCAGAGCCGAGTTCCAATCATTCGCGCTGGGTTCGCCCGATACGTTCACGCTCGAACTTGGAAACGGCGAATTCAAACGAACGAGCAGCTGATGCATCCAAACGGTATCGCCTGTCCACTCGGGCATGCGCAGGCCGCATGTTCCGTCAGCAGCGATCAAAGACTTCGGACATTTGGTCGAAGCCTTCCATACAACGCTCAGAGCCGATGGCCACAAGCTTCTCAGGATCTCTTCCCAAGCTCCGGGAAGAGTTTGCCAGCAACGAGCCGCAACCTCATAACTCGAAATGAGCGAGATGGGGCTTTTGCCGGCGCTGCGTGCCTTGAGAGCAATAAAGTTTTGCTCTGCGAGGGGCAGATGAGGATTGAAACTCAGACCCGGGACAGTATCTGTCGGATGCAAGCATACTTTTCCAGACAACCATGCTTGAGCATATTCCTCAATCGATACCATAGTTTTCAACCTTCAAAAATAACACGGTTTTTGCTGTCGCTCTCGAGGACTTGTGTCGTTTGAGCCTTGCGATAGCGAATGAGTTCGTCACTAAGAATCTTATCATTGGTGGCAATGATCTGAATCGCGAAGAGTGCGCCGTTGGTAAATCCGGCTTTGCCGAGAGTCATAGTCGCCACGGGGATACCCGCTGGCATTTGACTCATCGAAAGAAGGGCATCAAGACCGGCCGTCGCGGCATTTGCCACCGGCACGGCGAGCACAGGAAGATTCGTCTGCGCGGCCACCACACCGGCAAGATGGGCGGACATACCTGCAACGCAGATAATAACTTTGCCGCCTTGTTTTTCAAAAGCTGAGACGAGTCCTTCCACGAAGGCAGGCGAGCGATGAGCCGAGGCGATTCTGAGGTCATAGGACACCTTGAATTCGCGCAGGATCTCTTGACCTTTTTCCGTGATGATGAGATCGCTGTGGCTGCCTAAAAGAATAAGTACGTCACTCATAAGTTTCCTCATCGAAAGAAGGGTTCACGATTCAAGGCCTGCACCGATGTCGGTGCGGAACTGAACGCCTGTCCAGTCTTTCGTCAAGCCATCGATGTATGTATAGGACTTTGCCCGTGCTGCCGAGAACGTCGCCGCATGACTCACCACAGTGATCATACGTCCTTTTCCGGTAACGAGCTCATCTCTTTCGGATCGAACAGCTGCTGCAAAAACGCACAACGAAGTATCCCTATTCGCGAAAGTCTCGCGCGGCACCACATAACGGCCCGTAGGGGTGTCGCCATAAGGATAACAGGACGACGCCAAAACCACGCAAACCGTAGCGCCTGTATTTTGGTCGGCTTCATTGACGAACTGAGGATCATCCGGCAAAAGCCCAAGCTTCATAGCTATCAACTGAGTCCAATCGCGGCGGTCGTGGAGCACGAGGACCTCCGCTTCAGGATCACCGAGTCGCGCGTTGAATTCAACGACGGCAAATCCATCGTCGTTCCACATCAGACCCACGTAGAGGCAACCCGTATATTTCAGGCCGCGTTTCGAAAGTTCGGCCGTAAGTGGATGCACAACGGCTTTCATCACGCGGTCGCCCGCATCAAGCGGCAACCATGGAACAGGCGTGTAACATCCCATTCCGCCCGTGTTAGGGCCGACGTCGCCGTCCTGCAATCGTTTATGATCGACGGCAAAACCAAGGGGGGTCGGAGCGCCTTCGCCCATAAATACGAAGAAGGAACATTCTCGCCCCTTGAGAACCTCTTCAATCACCACGGTTTCAGCGGCCTTTGCCATTCCCGAATAATAAAGTCTTTTACAGGCATCATCGATACTTTGTTCATCAAAACAAACAAAAACACCTTTGCCCGACGCCAGGCCGCTGGCTTTAATCACTGCCCCGCCGGTTCGCTGCAGACATTCGACTGCTTTTTTGCGGCACTCGGTTTCGCCTTTCACCACAAAAAAAGCCGCTGTTGGTATTCCAGCGGCGGCCATGACTTCTTTGGAAAAGGCTTTGGAGCTCTCGAGGCGTGCTGCGGCCTGCTCGGGCCCGAAACATGGCAACGAAAGGAGTTTGCAAGCATCCGCAAAACCATCTTCGAGCGGTTGCTCGGGTCCTACGACAACGAAGTCGATGCCTTGGTTTTTGGCAAAGCGGGCAAGATCTTCCCAGCGCGCATCGTTACCGATATCCAGGCGTTTGCCATGGGCGAGGAGAGTCGGTGAGCCCGGCCACAACCATAACTCATCTGTGATAGAGGACTGGCGAATTTTCCAGGCGAGGGCATGTTCGCGAGCGCCTGAGCCAATAAGCAAGATCTTCATGGATTCAGTTCCTCTTCGGTAGGTTGCGCACTTGCTCCCACCTTTTAACGAGCGCCCTCGACCCTGTCAACACTCACGGGATGGCGCGGCTTGATGGTATACTGTTAAGACGGAGCTTTTGTTCATGCAATGCACGGCCACCCATGCTCGCCACAGAGAGGGTATCTCCTGAATATTATGAAAAAATCAGCCTCCGATTTCTGGGACAACAAACGGTTTGCCTTCCTTTCGGCAGCTGCGAGTCGTTTTCCGGAAGAAAATATGGTTCGAATGGAGCGTCGTGGTTGGTTCCCGGGGCTACACACTCATAGCGTCGAACAATGCCTGAAGGCTTTAAATAACGGCAGTTGCTCTATCATTGTCGTACACGACACACCTGAGGTGCCCGCGAGCTTTCTCCTGAGGGCCCAGCTGGTGGATCCGGTCGGTATTATCACACCGACGCTCGTCGCGATCGATGAAGCCCATGCGGGTGAGGCAGCCGTGCTCAAAGACTTCGGCAATCCCGATCTTGTGAGCAATATCAGCAACCCATCCGAATTTACCGACAGTTTCGAATGGATGCTGAGACGTTGGTCAACGGGCAATCTGCGTAAACTTCTCTTTGCCCGTTCTGTCTATATTGGCAAAGACTTCAAAAAAGCCGCTCAAATGCTGACGGCGCTTCGCAGCGAAGTCGATGTTCAGCATTTAGTGACTCCCTGTATCGCCCAGCTCCTTATGAAGCAAGGCCAGTTCAAGTCGGTCGAGAGTTATCTTTTGCAGGCGCTTAAAGTCCATCCCAGAAATATCGGTCTGATCGCCAATCTTTCAGAGCTTTATCTCCGCTCAGCCATGCCAGGAACGGCTTTAAAGGTTTTAGAAGCCGCTCGAAAAAATCATGGCGGGCTTAGGCCTCTTTATCCGGACCAGATTCAGGCGCACCTGATGCTGGGCCAAGTCGAACAGGCCATTCCTCTCCTCGAGGCGCTGGTTCGGGACAACTACAGAGGCCGTGATGCGGGGGTGTTTCTCGCTCGGTGCCTGATGGCGGAAGGGTTTACCGAACGTCTGGAACGAACGACTGAACTGCTCCAGATCAATCAAACCGAATTCAAAAACGCCTGGAATAAACTCGCCGGCTAAATTTTTCTATCACTTTGCGAGATCCGTATGGAAAGCCAAAGATTCTTAGCTTTTTGGGGGTTGAAGACTCTGCCGGGAAACGGGCAGATCGATCTTGATCAACTCTATTGGCAGGAACATACCCAAAGCCTCGTCTCCCGTCTTTTGCTGGCTCTGCAGAAAACGGGCAATATATCGGTGATTGTCGCACCTGCCGGTCACGGGAAGTCCACGCTTGCACGCTGGCTCTACCACCGCATCGATAGCGAAACACACGATGCCGCGATCATCTCGCTGATGAAGCAGGAACACAACGCCGGCTGGCTTCTGCCGCGCCTCGCTCATTATCTGGGGCTGCCCGATAGCGTCCGCGACTCGCGCGCTATCCTTCAAAACCTGAGTTCGGTTCATGGCAAAATCCTGACGATCATCATCGATAATGCTCATTATTTGAGCGATGCCGAAGCTTTTGACGAAATCGCCTCGCTCTGTCAGATTCAGGCCCTCGCCGACTGCAGGATCAACTTTGTCCTGCTCGGCAACCCGAAGCTTGGTCAGAGCATTGAGAATAACCGCGACCTCCAGCATCGATTAGGCCTTTTGAGCGAATTGCAGCCGTTCAGTCGGCTCGACCTGCAGACCTATCTTTCCCAACGCATGCAGGACATAGGCATTTCGCGGCGCATACTGGTCCCTGAATCACTTGCCCTTATTGCGCAACAGGGTTCGATGACCTTTGCCGGCATAAATGCTTTATTGGAAGCTTGCCTTTTTGAGGCCTTCCTGAAAGAACAAAAAACCATTAGCACTGAGATCGTGTACGCAGCTTTTGAGAACACAGGTTTACGCCCGCAAAATGTGAATCGCCCTCAGGACCGCGATTCTGAGCCGATCAAGGCTACCAAGGTTCAACAAAAGAAACGCACAAGTTCCGCGGCGCCGAAGGCTGTGAATAGTTCGGGAGATCTGAATTCTCTCTTCTACAAATCAAGCCAGGATCCCGAAGGCGAAGACTAAACTGTGATTCAAGCACTCAAAAAGCTATTCATATTTTTCTGTATCCTCCTCGTCACAGGGTACGTCGGGAACCTATTGCTCGATAATCCCTACATGCATGGGGTGCTCCGCAATGCGATCAACGACCAGCTGCGGACGTATACCCACCTCAACGTTAAGTTTGAGGCCGTCGGTGCCAAGTTCTTGCCCCCTGGTCTTGAGGTTTACGGGGTCGAGATTAACGACACGAATAATACCGAGCTCCTGCGCGCCTCACACATCAAGGCCGACGTGTCGCTAAGGGCCCTGCTTTTCAGTCGGAAACAGCTCTTTAACATCGAGATAAACGAACCCCGGGTGAGTCTGCCGCTCCCGCCCCTGGCCGAACTCCTCCGCCTGGAAAAATTCCCTGATCTGTTGAAAGATACCGGTCCTCCGGTGTGGCCGCCCAAACAGGCCCTACCCTTTTATCGCCTGGCTATTACCAATGGTCAGGTTTCTTTGCGCCTTAAGGACAATTCCAAAGATCTACTCAGCCTCGTCACAACGGGTCTCGACCTCGAGATCATCTATCAGACCTGGAATCAATTTCAGGTGGATTTGACGTCTCAAACCACGAATTTAGCGCTCGATGGCAAAAACATTCTGGCCGATGCGAAGATTCAACTCGATATGAACAAAGTCACTGACGGCTTACGCAGTGACGTGTTCCGCATCGATTCCAAGGAAATAACTTCGACCGGACAGCTTCGTGTCGGCTTTGAGCTCTCGCCGCCCGCCCGGACCGGCCGCGTTTTAAAGGGCTTGAACATAAGGCTCGATAACCGCGTGAGTCGCGCTGACTTCGCGATTCTCGGCCGTTACCTTGGGACCGATAACACTGATGGCGAAGCCGCGGCAAAGGTCGACCTTCAGCTTCAGATTCCCTTTGATGACCGCAAAATCACCTGGGATCTTGATGGGGAGGGTCAAGCCAAAGCAGCGCGCATCGCTGGTTTCAAGCTCCACGAATCCAAAGCTGATTTTACCGTCCGCAACGAAGGCATGAGTTTCGAAAAAATTTCGGTAATCAAAGACGGCAAAGAGCGCGCCAAAGGCAAAGGCTTCCTCAGCTTTCAAAAAGATTCCAAGATCGTGTTTGAAGTGCAGCCCCAGGATCTTCCTATGAAGGATTTGATGGGTATGCTCCAGGTCGACAACTTCGAAGCCTTTGAGGCCAAACTCGCCCCGACTCAACTTGAGATTACGGGGCAGATGCAGCCTTTCCATCTCGATATTACCGGACCGGTGATCTTCGACGAACTCACCTTTCCTTTCGTCAAATCGCTCGGCCCCAAGTTTCCGCAGGCTCCTCATTGCGAATTAAAAGCCGAGATGAGCGTCACCGAAAAAGTCTTCACGATCCATAAAGGCGATGGTTATTGCCAAGCAAGCGAAGCCTCTGTGGCCCTGCGCTCCCCTCTTGATATCAAGGGCAAAATCACCTATTCGCAGAAGGACGGAATGGATCTGACGATCGAATCGGACGAACTGAATGGAGGTCTGCTTGATCATTTCATCAAACTTCCAACCACAGGCACGATAGAAACCTCGATTCGCATTGCCGGTCCCTACAATAAGTTGATCATCGGTGGGGAGGCCAGCGCACCCTCACTTAATATCTCAGGTTTTGATTTTCACAATATCGATAGCGATTTCAGCCTGCCTATAGCTAAAAATAGCATTGATATCAAACACTTGACTGCGCAACTGGGAATGAACGGAATTCTTGCCATCAACGGTTTTTCCATGGGCCTCACGCCTGATCTGCCCTTTCGAATGGATGTCACAGCAAAGCAGGTGCCATCTCATTTTATCAGCGAAGGCTTAAGCAAAACTCTCGGGCATGCCTCGCTGCGCCTCGGCATCGATTCTTTCAGAGGTCATCTGGCCGGCAAACTCCTTATGCCCCTCCATTACGAAGGCGAGGCGCAGGTCATTCTGCGCGATATCGGTTATGAGGATGAGCAGCTCCTTACCGAAGCGCGCGTCAATTTTCTCGGCACCAAAAGCGGTCAGTCGCTCCGTGAGGGGACCGTTCGTCTCGATCGGCTCAACGCGCATTTCAGTTATGACAGCAGCTATGAGAAAGCCACCCGTCCTGCCCCTCTGCCGGGCTTTCTGCAGGGCCTTGGCATCGATGATAAGACTCAGCTTAGATTCAGCTTTCATACGATCAATGACAGCCAGGATCATTTTCGCGTCAACAAAATCGATGAGTCAGAAAATCAACTGGCGTCTCTCCCCTACGCCGGCAAATTTTTTAGAGAGCAAAAGATTGGCGGTGTCATAGAACTTAATACCGATCTAGAGGGCCCGGCGGGTCGTCTTCAGGGTAAAATCGATGGCGCGCTACAGAGGCCGTTTTTATTTAATATGCCCGTTTCTGCTTTTTCATTTTCGGGCTTTTTAGATGGCACCAAACTCCAGTTGCCTGAGTTTCGCCACGCAGGCAACTCGATGGTAGGGCGGCTCAATATTGATTTTGGCAAACCTGAATTGCCTTATGACTGGTATATCTATCTCAAACAATTTGATGCACGGGCTGTCCTCGGCAAATTTTTTGCGGACGATCCGCGAAACTACGCGTATCTCACCGCCGAATCCACGATGAAGGGCCAGCTCAAGAACTTTTGGAAGTCCAAAGGGGAATTGGTCTTCATCGATCTGAAAAGCAAACTCAACAGAAACCTCGGTAGCCGGACCACGGCCATGGAACTCAACAGCAGCCAAACCGTTCGTATCGATATTTCACCGGAAAAATGGTCCTTTGAAGACAACAAACCACTCAAACTCCATGGCGACTTTTTTGAGCTTCAGATCTCGGCCGGCAACAATCGGCTCCCCGACAACCTCGATCTGCGCATGCAGGGCTCAATACGGCTCGACATACTCAAGAGCTTTACTAACCTTGCGGAAACCGCACGCGGTGAGCTGGTCCTGGACGGGTATTTGCGCGGGAGCATAAAAAACCCCGAGTTCTCGATGCGGATACAGGAACGCAAACTCGATCCCTTCAACCTGAAGGAATGGTCACCCGTGGCCCTTGGCCTCGTCAACTACGGGCCTGCATTGAGCGCTGTGAGTATGGATATCGAAGTCAAGCAAGACCGGCTCGAAGTCCATAGATTCCGTGCTAATAAAGGCCGCGAGGGTACGATTGAGATCACGGGCGAACTTCTTTTCGATCAAAAAAGCAAAGATATGTCGCACCTCTTGATCAACCTCGATCGCATTGAATTCAACCGTCTCCAAATCCCGGTGCTGAAGACGGCAGACGCTGTGGTGAGTGGAGATTTGACTTTGAGTGGGAACGAATTTCCATTCAACTTGAGCGGCAATCTCAAAATCGATCGTTTCCAATCGATCGGTAGTTTTGATTTGCGTAAGGAGATCGTCTCCTCCCTTTACGAAACCAAGCTCTTTAATAACATTAAGGGCTCCGGCCCGGTCACACCCCTGCTCAAGCTCGACGTCGCAGTTCAGGCTGACCATTCCATTCAGGTCAAAAACAAAACGATCGAAGCGCGCCTGTCCGCTAATTTACGGGTCAAAGGCACCGATCTGCAGCCGCTTTTGCTGGGACAGATCATCGCCGACAGCGGGACCTTTAACTATCGACGGACTTTTAAGATCACCCAAGCCGTCGTGAGTTTTGACGAACCTGTGTCGCCTCCCAACCCACGACTGGATATCGTGGGAGAAACCATCATCAATCCTTACAAAGTCAACGTTCAGGTAACGGGAGACCTTGCAGCCCCCAAAGTCACCCTGGTCTCGGATCCGCCGACGCGTGACGATGGAACGGCTATTACCAGCCTCGATATAGTCCTTTTGATTACGACCGGGAAACTCTCCGAGACGGCCAACAAAACTGCGGCTGAGAAGGCCTCCGTCAATGAGATCTTCAGTTCCATACTCGTGTTTGCGGAAGAGCCGATCGAAAAACTTTTTGACCTAAGCGGCCAAACAGTGGTGCGCGAGGTTTACATAGATTCCTACCTATCCGAGGTTCAGCAGCGGCCGATCACTCGGCTTAACGTACCTTTCAACCTTTTCAATCAAGCCAATGCCGTGGTTCAGGTCGATGATGAGTCAAATACCAAGATTTCGTTTGAGTATCCCCTCCATGAAGGGATAACCTTGACGGGCAGTCTTGATCACAAGGCCAACAACCGAACCAATGTGGAAAGCAACGTGCCGCAAGATACCGGCATCGATTTGAAGTTCCGCTTTGGATTTGACTAACTCTGGATGGCATGCATGGTTTCGTCGGTTCTCCCCCTTGCCCAGAAGCGATTGGGATGGGTGATGCTTGCGCTTTGTCTCTCGTCGACGGCAATGGCTCGCGGCTGGGAACTGCGCACGAATTCAGACACGCTCAAAATTTACGCCGCCGACGTGAAGACCACGGTGCCTGATATTAAAACAGGTGCCGATCTTGAAAACCTGCTCAATCGTTTTACCGAGGCCAATTCCCTGGCCTACCTCAATGCCTATCTTGAAAATAATACCGTGATACTGGAAGCCGAGGTTGCGCCGATCATCCGCTCGATCGTAGTGAAGACCCTCACTCGGTCCATTCGTTTTGATATCGAGAGCAAACTTGGCAAATATCTGGCCCAGACTGATTCCGAAGAATTACGAAGGCAGATCATCGAAGAAATCCTCGCCGACCTTCGATCAAAAAGTTTCTATCAAGCCCGGGTGCAGTTCGAATCCGCCCCAGGCGGATCAGGCGTGAATTATGCGCTGATCGTTGACGAAGGTATTCCCTGCAAAGTGGCCCGTGTTGACTCCAATTTTTCCCTGCCGCCCCTTATCAATAATCCGTTTCGAGTCGGTATGGAATGTAACATAAGTGAGATTCGCAACCGCCTCACCGACCTGGAAAGAGAACTCGTTTCAGCGGGTTACAACCTTCAGCGCATCCAAACGCCCGCACTTATTTACGATGACAAATCCAATACCGCGCGCCTTCGCTTTGAAGGCAGCCTCGGCAAAAAAGTTCGTTACAGAATAGTCTCGCCTGTGAAAGCGCCAGGCATGTTGTCATCAATGTTTGGCGATAGCCTCAATACGCTGGATGCAAGTATCACTGATCCTGACGCCATGGCGTCGGAGCTCACGCGCAAATACCAGTCCCAGGGTTATGACGATGTCGATGTCGGTCGTCCCAGGTTACATAACCTGGATCCGGAAACGATCGAATACGAATTCACTATAAATCCCGGCCCGGAATATCGCATTGTCGATGTGCAGTACGAAGGCCTCATATCGATGACGCCCGAGGAGGCAAGCGACGCCATCGACATGAAAACAAGTGTCGGCGCTGCCCCTGTCTTTTCCCAGGAGCTCGTTATCGCGGCACGCGATCGTTTGATCAGTCTTTATCAACGCAAGGGCTACTGGGATGTCGGCGTGTTTGAACCACGCATTATCAAAAACCCGGGGAACGGCGAAGTAAAGCTGGTTTTTGTCGTGCGTGAAGGCAAAAAAAGAACCTTTGATCGCCTCGTCATCACCGGCAATCAAGCGGTCCCAACCGAAGCGATCCAAGATCTGATCACATTGGAATCAGGCGATAGTCTCGATCGCCAAAAGCTTGTGACCTTCGAAAAACAATTGCGATCCCTTTATCGACAGAAGGGCTATCTGCACCTTCTGATCGCTGTGGATCTCGAACAGAATAGGGCCTTGAGAGATGTCGAAACACGCGTCGTGGTGCGCATTACAGAAGGCAAAAAAAGCCGTTTTGGCGAAGTTTTTGTTAAGGGTTTGATCAAGACGGACCAAAGGGTCGTCCAGAGGGAGATGCGATTCAAAGCAGGCGATGACTTCAACCCAGACGTGGTGGAAGAGAGCCGTATCGCGCTTGCTGATCTTGGGCTTTTCAGCTCGATCAGTATGGTTCCTGTCGAAACCTCAGGAGCGAATTCGGTCATTTCCTACTCGATTCTGGTCCGCGAAGCCCGGTCCGGAACCGTGAGTTTTGGTCCGGGGTGGAGCCGTGAGGAAGGGCTGCGTTTCTCCCTTGAAAGCTCCTACAATAACATCGACGGAATGGGCCGGAAGGTCTTCTCCAAGGGCACCCTGAACGAAGAAAGGGATCAAACGGCACTCGCCGGCAAATCCCTTCTCGGACGTTATGCGGGCGTTGGATATTTTGAACCATGGCTTTTTGATAAACCTGTCGACGGGACCTTGGCGTTCAACTATAAAGCCGCCGCACTCAACAATCTCTGGGAGATCAGCCGCTCGGCCGAAGCGACCTTGAGTCACCGCGTGAGACAGCTCCGTCCTAAAACGCGCATCGAAGGATTTACACGTTATAAAGAGGCCCGCGAAGAAGCGGAAGGCTCCGTTAAGGATGCGACGCTTATCGACTCCGGGAATTTGCAGGTTCGGGAATTCGGCGTGCGGCAGATCACCGACGGCCGCAACAGTCTTGCCTGGCCGACACGCGGTTATCGCGTGACGACCGATCTTAGCTCGGCAAACTTCGTGTTTGGCGGAAGCGTGAAGTACATTCGTTGGGGACTTGGCTATAACGTCTATCACGAGCTTATGAGCAACCTGGTTTTAGCGGCCGGCATCAACTATACAACCTATGAAAACGTCAAAAGACTCGACAGCAGCAACGTCCTGCCAAGCACAGAGCGCTTGCTGGCAGGTGGACCGGAAACCAACCGCGGTTTTAAAGAAAACACCCTCGGGCCAGCGTTTGTTGCAAGCAATGGCTCCCAACTTTATGATGGCGGTTCAAGACGCTCAGCGCATAAGCTCGAATTGCGCTATCAGGTCATCCCCGAGACCATGGCACTCACGACTTTTATCGACAGCAGCAACAGCTCGTTTTCGCGCAACGAGGAAAAAGAGATTACCAAGGAACACGCCGCTGTTGATGGCGTGACCAAACCCCTTTTTGGCGACAACGAGCCTTATCCTCTGGAAGCGATCTTCACTCATCCAAGCTATATGTGGACGA
Source organism: Oligoflexus sp. (assembly GCA_014378195.1). Taxonomy (GTDB): domain Bacteria; phylum Bdellovibrionota_B; class Oligoflexia; order Oligoflexales; family Oligoflexaceae; genus Oligoflexus. Next base: position 87,903 of record JACMOC010000071.1, read on the forward strand.
AGAACTACGTTTCGTATGGACTGGCCGGCAACTACCTAACGCCTCTGGGTTCGGTCAACCTGTCTTTCGGCTGGCCGTGGAAACGCTGTCTAAACAATGCCGAAAGCTGCCTCTATCCCCGCGGTAACAGCAATTACCGCAAAATTCAAGGCGCCGTTGTCAGCTTGAATATTGGCGCGAACTTCTAGGCCCACGACGCACCGCCCCCATCGGCAGCCACCCCGCTCCGTCCCCCAGCATTCCGATTTGTTTGTATGTATGTGTCGACAGTAGAGCAACTCCGCTGCGGCGCGCAAGACTTAAGATCATTCCAAGAACTCATCGAAACCGCTTAGTTTTCAGCAGTTTCTCAGACTGTTTGCGGCTTAGCGGGTTCTGCGCGCCGAGATCGACCCTTATCTTTTTTGATCTTGTTGTAACTCAGAGTTAATCACGCTGATCATTCCCAGGATTTGGAATCCCAGCTCATAACGGAGGCACTTGTCCCACCTTCACTCGCACGAAGTGCCAACCAAAGATTATTCTCTTTATCAACAAAAAGGCCTTGGGCATTCGCCAACTCCTTCGGCAAACGTAGACCCGGTTTGGCCGCAAGGCTTGCACAACTATGACCTTCGAGGCGTTTCACCGTCTGCTGCGAGCCGAAAAGGACAATCAAGGACTGCGAATGATGGTCGAGCGTTATACTCGTGACATTTTGAGACTCCGCAGCGCTTAGACCTTTGACGGCACAAACGCGTTGTACCTGACAGACACGAAAGCTTGTTATATCGCATTTAAGGGTCATCAAGGGATGCGGCCCCCCGCGGAGCCACACCACGTATTGGCTGCCATCGTGATCTTTCCAGATCTTGGGAATCTCGGTAATGCCAGCCAGGAGATCAGGATTGCGTTTTTCTTTGGCGAGAGCTTTGGTCATCTTCGTCTTAAGAGCCTGAGTCTCCGCCCGGGTCGGTTCGCCGCGTGCATCGCGAGGCGGTCGAGCAGTATCGAGTATTATATCGCCCGGCATAATCCAGGCTTTGAGAACATCGTTCCAAATAAGGAGCTGCTGATTTTTGCTATCCAGAAATGCCCAGAGCGGGGCAACGTGAAGAACCGACCTAATTCTTCGCTGTTTATCCTTGGGCTCAAAATTGATGCGTTCACTGCCCTCGTAAGGATTATGCAAAGTCCCGAAAGCGAGATCCTGCTCTTTGGCGTCAGGATTATAGTGGGACTTCATATAGAAAGCGCTTTCCCCCGGGAAGCTCAAGACTGTCTTGTCTTCGCGAAACACCCCATAAATAGCGTTTTCCAAAGTGATTTGAAAATGTTTAAGAGCTTTAAAATCCAGCTCTTTTTCGGATGCTTTGGCGAAAGGCTCAAGTCCGCAAAGCGCCGTGCATGAGAAAACAAGGGGTATCAGGGCTTTCATTCTCATCGCATAGTTTCCTCTGAGGGGCCCGTTCTCGGACGCATTTCATGATAGAATGAGGAGGATTGCCTTGTACACAGGAGCATCGATTTCCTATGCCAGAATCCCAAGCGATACTCGATTACCTCAACAATCAGCACTCTCAAGAACGCTTAAAAATACTTGGCGGATTGCGTGCGAAAGAGGAATGGTTTCCCATATCACTCGCTTCGGACCTCCTTCGTCTGAAGCTGCACCATGAAGAGCACATCGCAATTCTGCATGCCACGCAGAGCAAACAGCGTCTTGTGTTTGAAGATTATATCACGAGTCAAATCGGAAACTGGGATCAGAACGTGGCGGCTGCCGCGCTTTGGGAATGGGCTTTGCGCAGCGACTGCATCATGTGGCATCGCACGCTCCCGCTTTGCACCTCTCCGCTTTCCACCCAGCGGATTCGTTATACCCTCGCCGACCTCGCCTGGTATGGTGGCGGATATTCCTTGCTCCACTATCTGGTTAATACAGAAGGCATGGAAGAGATGTCTGTCGCGTATCACGCGATGTTATGCTTTCGCGCTTTACAATTTGATATCCGCTCGGAACGTTTGATAAAGCTGGCGAAAGATGCTTATACCCACGATGCCGCACATGCGTCCATCGCGCCCGAAAAAACGATGCCGTATTATCTCGCCTACCTTTATCGTTATGAAGGCGCCTGGCTCAAAGAGCAAAGCTCGCACCACGGACTCTCCTCGATCTGGGCCCAATTTGCCAAGAGCCTGATCGATGGCAAAGGTGTTGAAAAAGAACTTAAAGCGTTCATGGCCCTCAGCGGATCCGACTTCAAGAAAGCAGACCAAAAAGCGTTTTTACGCCATTGGCCGAGCCTCTGGGATCGTCACCACATCACGCTCGATCAGCTGACTTTTGCTTTCAAAACTCTGGCGGAACATCCCTGGCCGGAAGCGGCTCACTGGGAATTTATCGCGGGCGTCCCCCAAAAAGTCCTGATGATGACGCTCCAGCATATCGATGACCCGAAAGCCTTTATTTTAGCGCTTAATCTCGGCGGAAGTTTCCTCGACTTCGACCAGCAGACGGTTTGCGTCGACAGACTTCGTACGGTTTTGCAAGGGGCGTCCGATCCTTCGCAACTTCTCAACACGGTTTTGCCACGGTATTCCGCCCTGCTAAATACTTCAGGCAATTCAAGCACCTTCTCAAAGATCTTCCAGGAGCGTCAGGTCATGATCAAGGCTTTCCGCAACGCGGAGAGCACAGAGATCCAAGGCCTTGGCATCTGGGAAAAAGATTTCACGCCGGAGGAGACCAATCGCCAGAATTTCTTTGCGATGGCATACAACGGCAAAAAAGGCGAAGCCGCAAAAGGCGCGGATTTCTGGGCTGCTTTGACGAATGCATGGCTCACGCCCACGCCCGAAAAAATCGATAGCCTGGCGCAGCTTGCGCGTCAGGAGCCGCAGATGTTCCATCTTTGTTTTATCGATACCTTGGGACGTTTCAAAGGAGCCGACAACGCAGCCCTCAAACTCCTCGACTATATCCGCAGCAAGGAAGAACCCGTATTGCGCAGCATTGTCTATGCATTACAAGGCATTAGCACCGTTCGGGCCTCCCAGGAACTGGTCGCGTTTTTAACGAGGCCCAATATCAACGCGATGCTCCAGCTCGAGATCGCACAGCTCCTTAAGGAGCGCGATGTCAGTCATCTTCAAGCTGAATTGCGCTCTGCTCTGAACGACCTTCATTATCGATCGATGACCGACAGCCTCCATATCGGGCTGCATGATGCGATCACGAGTCTGTTGATCATCGATGACGCTGGCAAAGGCCCCATAGCCGGATCAGCCCCCAGCGGCGATGGAGGATCCACGCCGACTACAGCTGATCTCGACAGCATACTGGAACACAAGATCAAGCGTTACGGCGAACTCTCCAGCGAAGTCAAACGCGCGCTCCGCACCGCTCAATTTTTCCATATCCAAGTTGAAAAGGTGCACAATCGCCTCGAAACGATCGACCTTTCGCCAACGATCGACATGCAATATAAAGCGCTTGAGATCTGCTTTCGGGAGAAGTTTGAAGACGCGGCTGGCGAGCTGATTCGAAAGGGCCTTTTGCAGCGCAAACTCGATATCATCGGCTATGCCCGGCCTATTCCTCAGGCCATGGATGATTTCGAAATGTACATCGAGAATTTGTCGATCGTGAATACAATACCTTTCTTTAGTCGCTTTAAACTGCGTAAAATGCTACGCGCAATTTGCCAGTATCGCCCTGGAAAAAGATTCACTTTGGATGGCCTTAAAGCTTTTGCGCTGTTCTTTATTTGTTTTTCGCGCAAAGATTGTCGATTCGGATTGGGCGATATGTTCCCCATCCGCACGATGACGACCGACGAACTTTTGCATTACTGTAAAGAATTGCACATCTTCCAGGACTTCCGAAACCGCGCCGCGCATGAGGGATTCCATCCAGACGCCAGCAACAACCTCGACAGCATCTGGCAAAGCACAGCGACCATTATCGAAGGCATGTTTCTGATCGCAGACGGTCTTGAGCACGCCGAGGGATTCAAAATACTGCTTAAAAGTAGCTAGAAACGCCAACGTCTCGTCTAGCCTTAAGCGCCAACGTTCAAGGATATCCTCTCTATGTCTCCGCAGCCGACCATACTTTTTGTTCTCGACACCCCCAAGGACGAGACGGCACTTCGTGGCGCCTTTGAATCCTTCTACTCTTTGCAGTTCTGCCATGATCCCGACCAGACGCTCGATTTCATCGCGCGCTCCAAACCCGCGGTTGTGGTCCTGAGTTTTCAAACCGACCTCATCAGCCCTCTCGCTGTCGCGCACGTGCTGCGCGGTGATCCCGTGAGCCCCTACATAGGCCTGATCTATATTTCGCAGCAGGACGGCAATGAATGGCTCGATCGCGCGATCATGGCTGGCGTTGATGTATGCCTGCCCGAAGGCCGCACGTTGCTTCAGACCAAAACCGCACTGGAAAGCGTTTTGCGCCTCCGGCAGGCGAAAGAGGAAGTCGCGGCGATCAACGCGAAGTTTCACACGGCCTACCAGAGGTTTAAAAGCCTCTCGGCCGTCGATGAGGGCAATGGTCTGGGCAACTTTCATTTCCTGACCAATCAACTTCGTCTCGAGTTCAAACGCGCGCAGCGTTACCAGAAAAACCTGGTTCTCCTTTTGGTAAGAGTCGACAGTCTAAGCGAAATACAAAACCTCGACCCGGCTCAGGACAAACTTCTGAATGCAGTTGCTCAAACGATTTGTCGCTCCGTCCGTTTTGAGATAGACACGGCAGGTCGTGCTCGAGGAGCAGAGTTCATCGTCATACTCCCTGAGACCGATATTGACGGGGCTATTTCCGTCGCGGAACGTCTTCGCGAAAAAGTCGCGACTCTCTACGTCAACGAAGGCATGGAGCAATTGGCAACGTCGGTTGGGTTGGCCCATTTCTGCGGAACACGCAGCAATTTCCAGACCTTTGAAGAATTTTTAGACACTGCGACGCTTGCCGTTCAGTGCGCTCAACATCATGGGGGCGATCAATACTGGGCCCTCGATACATCCTCAGAAGATCTGCACGAAGAACGCATCGCTTAATCCCATTTGACACCCGTTGGATGGATAAAATCAGTGTATTCTTCGCTGATTTTAACTTCGTGCTGGCCTTCTCAGGGCTACCGGCTCGTCAGTTGTCGACTCGGCGTAAAAGTGTTATCCATCGTAAGTATTTTAGAGGGATCTACACGCATTTGAAGGAATCATCATGGAAAAGAAAGTTGCCCTGGTAACGGGTGCCTCACGAGGCATTGGCAAAGCGATCGCCCAATCGTTTGGTCAGAAGGGTTATCTCGTTGCTATTCATTTTCGCTCGCAGGAAGCAGAAGCCCAGGCACTCGCTCAGACCATCGAAGGCTCGAAGGTTTTTCAAGCCGACCTTGGTAATGAGGATTCTTGCACGCAACTCGTCAAACAAGTGAAAGAAGCGTTTGGCCGTATCGATGTTTTGGTCAACAACGCCGGCATGAGCATCGATCAGCTCATCACTTTTGCGAAACCCGCTGACTTCGACCAGGTCCTCAACGTCAATCTTAAGTCTGTATTTAACCTTACCAAAGCCGTATCGCGCGTAATGATCAAACAAAAAGGTGGCTCTATCGTCAACCTTACCTCTGTCGTCGGTCACACAGGAAACGGCGGCCAAAGCATGTATGCAGCGTCCAAGGGCGCAATTACCGCGTTCACCAAGAGCATCGCGGTTGATCTTGCTTCGTTCGGCATTCGGGCGAATTGCGTGGCACCTGGTTTTATCAAAACGGATATGACCGATAGTCTCACCGACGAAGTCAAAGAGGGAATTTCCGCAAAAATCCCGCTTAAACGCCTTGGAACCACTGAAGAAGTCGCACATTGCGTCGCCTTTCTTGCCTCCTCCGAAGCGTCTTACATCACGGGCACAACCCTTCATGTCAACGGCGGCATGTACACGACGTGAAAGGCTTTGCCAATGAAAAGCACTTATCTCCATGCGATGGGTCATTTCCACCCAGAAACTGTCGTTCCGAATTCGTTTTTTGATACGCTCGACATCGGCTCCGAAGAGAGCTGGATAGAAGACCGCACAGGGATTCGATCACGCCGTAGCGTTCTCGCGATAGAAGACATCGCCGACCTCAGGTGGGGTCGCAAAACTTTGCAGCAGCTTCGCCAGGAAGGTCGCGTGTTGAGCATCGCCGATTTTGCGACCGAAGCCTGGAAGTGTTTGATCACACGTTATCCCGATCTCGATCCCAAAACGATCGACACTTTGATCTGTGGAACGTCCATTCCAGACTTCGATATCCCAGCAAACGCTTGTACAATCGCTGCGAAACTCGGCTGGAGTTGTTTGTCCTTTGATGCAAACTCAGCCTGTAGCTCCTTCGTGCTCGATCTGCATGTTGCACGTCAAATGATCTCAACAGGTGCCCAAAAAACCATGGCCATCTTCAATCCCGAGCGTTATTCGCTCCGCATGGATTATACAGACCGCAATTCGTGCATACTTTTTGGGGACGGGTGCTCAGCCGCGATCCTGTCGTCCGAACATCGCCCGGGGTCGCTTCGCGTTGTCGACACCCTTCTTTATTCCGATCCTTCAGGGTGTGACCTTGTCAAAGTCCCCGAGGGCCAGTGCTTTTCCCAAAACGGCAAAGCGGTTCAGAAGTTTGCGATCACACGAACGATCGAAGTGACCGAACAAATCCTTGCAAGAAATGATCTGTCGCCCAAAAACGTCAAGTATTTTACGGGTCATCAGGCGAATCTCCGCATGATCACCTCTGCTGCCGATCGCCTCGGCATAGCCACGGATCACCATTTGCACAATGTTGCCGAGCTTGGTAATCAAGGGGCTGCGGGAGCGCCTTCGGTACTCTCAATGAATTGGGATCGGTTTGAAAAAGGTGATCTCATCGTCCTGGCAGTCGTCGGGAGTGGTTTGACCTGGGGCGCAACTATTCTGGAGAAGACCTAAGAATTGCGAGGTCTCGATCAGGCTGGATGCCATCTCATAATGTAAGGATGTTCTATGAAGTTTGTCTATGCGTCTATCATTGCCTCGACTCTCCTTGCGATCGCCTGCACAACAACGCCGGAGACCAATCGCACGCAGCTCAATCTCGTGGGTGATGCTCAGATGAATGCGACAGGCGAACAAGCTTACAAAGAGATCCTAGCCAAATCCAAGGTCTCGCAGAATGCCCCTTTGAATAGCGAAATCGTAGCGATCGGACGACGTATCGCCTCGGCGACGAATGTGAACTACGAATGGGAATTCTCGGTCATCAGTGAGGACCAGGTGAATGCGTTTTGTTTGCCTGGGGGCAAGGTCGCCGTTTACACCGCCTTGATTCCGGTCGCCAAAACCAACGCGGGCCTCGCAGCTGTTTTAGGCCATGAAGTGGCTCACGCCGTCCTTCGCCACTCGGCGGAACGGTTGAGCCAGCAGTTGGTCCTCTCGGGCGCCGCCTCCCTTGCTACAATCACCTTTAGCAACTCACGTTATAAAGAAGCGATTGCTGCCGCTATGGGCGTCGGGGCCACCTATGGCTTCACGCTCCCCTTTAGTCGTTATCACGAAGCTGAGGCCGATCGTGTGGGGCTTGAGTATATGGCGAAAGCTGGCTACGATCCGCGCGAAGCCATCACGCTCTGGGAACGCATGGGCCAGCTAAGCGATGGTCGACCACCCGAAATCCTATCCACCCATCCAGACCCTTCAAATCGCGCCAAAGACCTGAGCAAACATATGGATAAAGCGATGGCTCTGTGGAATTCTTCGGTCAAACAACCGACTATCCTTCTTTTAAAGCCGTTCTAGAAACTCTAATCAAACCTATCCACTAAGGCGTTTGATCAAGCGAAGCCCGAACAGCTGGGCTTCTACTCCCTCTTCAAGCGAGCCATCTATCCAGAAGGCTTAAATCTTTCGACCCATGTTCACAAGTTAAGGAACGAAGTAGCGTCACGTGAGCGCTACTTAAGGATAGGATTGATTTGGACGCAAAAAGGGGCCTGTATCCATCAGCAAAAAGCTTTTTAATCGCCTCGCGATGGCCCGCGTAAAATTTCCAGACATGCTTCGTATCCACAAAGATATTTTTCTGCATCATAACTTGCGCAGAGAAGGTGAGCTGGTAAACTTTTGGACTCTCCGAGTATCGAAGACCCCTTCGGGCAATGGCTAAGGCAGCTTTCTTGTGTGATGAAATTCTTAAACCTTGAAACTTATGCGCGCCGATAAGGCTCGTATAAGCCGGGTTAATGGGTATGATTTCGATGCCTGCCTTTCGGCAGCGAGAAGCTAAGGGCTTTGCGTATCCCCATGTAGGCAAAGCTTGAAAGCATGGACCGCAGTGGGTTCCCAGCTTCCCTTAGGCTGGCCTTTTTTTGGCTAAAGTCTAAATCCTCGATCACAAGCGGCTTATGTCTCTCTTCGCAGCGCTTAGCAATGATCGCCGCCATGTCGCCTATCAGTGCCTCGACTTGATTGCTTGATTTTCCTTTGAAGTCAAAAGGAATAAGGTCGGCTTGAATAAAGTTCCCGAAGCGATCCACTTCGGTGAACGCAAGGTGATCACTATTGATGTCAAGGCCTATCGCTCCATTCTCGCGGCTCGTGAAGATCTCTGGAGCTGAGATAGCGAAAGAGACCTGGATATAATAGAATTTTTTGAGGCTGTTAGGATTAAAACGCCTTAGGAGGCGATAGGAAACGGGACGCTTTGATTTTCTCGTCTTCTTCGCTTCTGGTCCCGGCTTTGACAGAGCATCTAAAAACTCGCCGCGTAAAAACTCAGGGAATTCGACATTCGGAATTTCCAAGGTCGAGCCATACGCCTCAAAGGATTTATGATTTGGCAGTCGAATTTTAAAGGTCTTTTTCTGAGGATCGTACTGAAAGTTCTGATTTCCTAAAGTCTCGTCAGAGGAACCTAGGTAGAAGGCCTGGGAGGATCTTTTGAGTCGATAGATTTCCTTCCACTCTTATCGTTCTCGATACTTCATCCTCTCCTGATTTTCTTTTCATGATGCGGCTCTGAGGCGGATTTGAGGCGGATTTGATGAGATATTCGGCCATATAGGCGAGCTGAGAAGACGGTCATAAGTTCGATAACATCGCGAGCTAGTTCTTCTTCAAAGCTCGGCTTATCCTTTTCTTCAAGGACAATGACTTTCACATGAAAATGCTCACAGAGGTCGAATACCAACTCTGACCCGAAGCGAAGCAGGCGATCTTTATGATTTAAGACGAGATGAGTCACGCGTCTTGAAAAGATCAAACGGAGCAGTTTTTTAAAGCCTGGTTTTTTATAGTTTAGGCCAGAGCCAAGATCTTCGATGCATTCAAAGGATTGAAAGTGATCTTCGCAGTAGAGCTTGAGCTTTTCCGACTGAGTGTGAAAATCTTTCTTTTGATCGTGGCTTGAAACCCTCGCATAAGCTAGGGCATGGACCGGGCGGAGACATGGACTGAGGCCAAAGCGCTCTTCAAGCGTAGCGAGCTTATAGCGCCTATGCTGGCCTTTGGTACGAAAGTCGGGAGTTAGGTAGCCTTCAACTTCCCAACGACTCAGTGTCGTCACTGAAACTCCTAGAAGACTCGCTGTTTGCCCGATCGATAAATGCATAAATTCATTCATGAATATGCGTTTATACCATACTAAAGTACTAGTCTATAAATAGTAGTCATGGATAGGTTTGTCAAGAAATTTTCTTTACTGCGCGAGCCCCACGAGCGGACGTCTTTGAGCGTACTTTCCCCCAAAACATCCATAGGGATGGGCGCTGCGCATTCCCGTGATTCCGACCGGGCAATCAGTGGTCGGTTTGGGCGAGAATACGCAAGCCCGAAGTCCTCACAAGATGTCCTTTGCATCGAACTCCGGATTTCCTTTAAAAATCATCTTCTTTAAAGGAGATTTTATGATTTTAAATAGATGGCCGCGTATTTTTTCACTTATTTCCCTCTTAACTCTGGCAGGAGCCTGTGGCGGAAGTCCTTCTCCTTCCACCCCTCAGATTATTGGCGGCAAACGATCTTTGGCTGCACCTTATTTTGTCTCTTTACACTACGCAGGATCCGAGCAGCCTTTTTGTGGCGGGAGTCTGATCGAAAAGGATCTGGTTATCACCGCAGCTCACTGCGTTGTTTCGCTTGCGCATCCGGTCGAAGTCTGGCTGGCCATGAAGGATTTGGATAACAAACCACAATCCACAGCCGTAGAGGCTATTGATATCCATCCACTCTATACTCCAGATGGAGTTCACAATGATCTGGCCCTTCTGCATCTCGGCCCCGTGGCGCCGCATTCGGGACGACGAATCAAACCCATAGAAATAGCAGCGGAATCACCTCATGCAGCTGATAAAGCCATTCCTCTCAAGGTGATAGGATTTGGTCAAACGGCACGCAATGAGGCTATTTTTCCTGCACATTTGATGAGTGTCGAAGTGGATCCTATTCCAGGATCAACGTGTGACACATTAGGAGGACCCTATGATTTTGTTCGCGCCGATCAGATATGTGCAGGTGATCTCGCCAAGGGCAAACGCGACGCCTGTTACGGCGACTCAGGCGGGCCTCTTGTAACTGCCGATAAGGTCCCGCAGCTTTTTGGAATCGTCAGCTGGGGCGTCGGCTGTGGAGTCGCGGGCAAGCCTGGGGTTTATACCCGCGTGAGTTCGTTCGTGAAGTGGATAAACGAACACAAAAAACCCTCTATCTCCGCACCGCATGCGGCTTTGCCTTCACTGCTGTACGAGGACGATTTTTTTCCTTGAACGTTAACAAGGCGCCCGTCTTACGACAGAGCGCCTTGATAGCCTTTAAATGAAGATCTTAGCGATCCTTGCGATTCGTCGACCACATCGGAGCCGCGAGATCAAAAAAGCCTTTGACGTCGAGCTTATGCTGGTTGCTGCCGTCGCGGTTCATGATCCAAAGATTGCCCTGGCCTTTGCCATTGCCGTCGCCGATGCGATTGGATTGAAATGCAATCAACTGACCGTTCGGCGAAAAGCTCGGGCTTTCGTTGTCGCCTGTTTTAAGGGTAAGACGCTCCAGCTGGCTGCCGTCTGGATTCATCATAAATACGTCCCAACGGTTGATGTCTTTGTCATAACCCGCAAAGACGATTTTATCCGATTCAGGCGACCAGTTAGGAGTCGCATTATACCAGCCCGCATAAGTCAGGCGTTTATCGCTCGTGACCTTCGGAGCATCGCCTTTTTCAAGGTTGGCCACGAAGATATGAGGATTACCGAAACGTCCAGAAACGAAAGCGATTTGTTTGCCGTTAGGGGAGAACTTGGGATCGACATCAAGGCCCGCACCCTCGATCAAGAGGCGTTTGCCTATCCCTTGGGGGTTGGTCATGAAGATATCGGTGTCATCGCCGCGCGAACTTGTATAGGCGATCCATTTACCATCCGCCGAGAAGTTTGCGCCGCTGTCGAGGCCAAGGTTATTGGTTAAACGTCGTTTGATGCGGGTCTGGGTATCGTAAATGAAGAGCTCGGGATTTTTGAATTCGTAGGATGTGAAGGCGATATAACGGCCATCAGGACTCCACGAAGGGGAAAGGTGAGGGTATTCGCCTTCGGTGATTTGAATAACGTTAGATCCATCAAAATCACTGATGAAAATCTGTTTTTGAACGCCCTTGGTTTTGCGTGCGACAAAAACAAGGCGCGAATTAAAGATACCGGACTTGCCTGTATAGGCTTCGAGCAGGTAATCAGCGTACTGACGTATCGTCGCTTTGTAGTCAGTGATGCGGGTGAACTGCTTGGCAAGAATCTCTTTACCGCGGCTCACATCGATCGTTTTAAACGAAAGAACGAGGCCTTTGCCTGGCTCTTCGCTCAGCGCACCAACTGTCAGGGCTTCAACACCCAAGGCTCGCCATTGGACATATTCTTCGCCCGTAAGGCCTTTGGAATCACCGACCCAAGCCGTCGACTCCTTAGTTTTGCGTGACTTCGTGAATTGATCCCAGGCCCCGGCGTAGGCACCATCGGCAAGGGGAGCAAAAAAGCCCGAGAATACCAGGAGGCGCGAGAGTTCTTGCGAACCTTCCTCCACCAACTTTTTGCCCTGCGCATCGTTGATAGTTCCGACCGACTGAATGCTCGGCGTGGCGATGACGAGCTTGCGGAAAGCAGGGCTATCGATACTGATAAGCATTGGCCCGCCGGCTTCAGCCGCGAAGGCCGAAGGGGTCGAGAAAGCTGATAGATTCATGACGAGACTGACGATCAAAAAGATATAACGCTTCACTAAGCTGAACCTCCTTAAGGTTTACACTCGACTAATATCGTTTCGCCGGCGAGATCAGCGGGCGGCGGATTGAACGGCGAAGATTTGTTGACCGCACGCACGCAGTAATCATCAAACACCGAGTCTCCCGATTCCTGTTTGATCTCAGCCTGCATCAATTGTCCTGTTGCCCCAATCGTGATGGCGAGGATTGCGCGCGCATCGCTCTTTTGCAATTGATAGGTCGTTGGCAAGGCATAGTTACGGCGAATGACACCTGTGAGATAGCCACGATATTTATTCTGTTCGGAAAGTCCGGCTATGCCACCGGGTGAGGATACGGCCCCGGGTGTTTTAAGCGCATCACGAATCTGCGCCAACTCCGAATTGTCTTCGGCGGTAAGTTTTCTATTATTCGGTTTGGTTTTGTCTTTAAGACGTTCGCGAACCAGACGTTCAAGAGCTTCGGATTTTTTGAGTTTCGTCGTGATATCGGGCTTAGTGATTTCCTGGCCGTCTTTCACGGCATCAGGAATCTTTTTGCCGACGTCTTTGATCGGCTCTTTGGTCGGCTCGAGGCCTTCTTCTTCCTTGGCTTTTTCCTCGACTTTGAAAGTCTTGGTCAACTGGGGAAGCTGATTGTCCGGAACCAAAACTTCCTTGGCGATCTCAGCCTTGGGGATAACGGTTTTTGGTGCCGATCCCAACTCTGCTTCCGTTAAAAGCTCGGTATCCATCGCGTACTCTTCGACGAGAGGCGGCGGCACTCTGAAAATCTTGAGGAAACTCAACGCAAAAATGAGAAGATGGACGCCAGCCGTGACACCGATGATGATGTAGAGCGAACGGAATTCGTTGCTTGTTTCATTGGAAACCGCGTTATTCAAGGTGTCCATACCTCAATTCTTCCGAGCCGGAACTTTGGCTTCGGTAAGCATGCTGATCTTCGTGACGCCGGCCATACGAGCCGCGCTCATGGCATTCACAACCTTCTCGTAGACGACCGATTTATCGGCGCGTATGTAGATCTCTTTTTTATCGCGGTTCTGATAAATTTCGGCGAGCCGGATCTCAAGCGCATCGCTTGGAATACCGATCTTCTCGAGGAAATAATCGCCTTTTTGCGAGATCGAAAGAACCACGCGGTTCTCCGACACGGCCGAGCTACGCGCCTTGCTGCTTGGCAGATTCACGTTGATACCGCCGATTGACAAGGGCGCAGTCACCATAAAAATGATGAGAAGAACGAGCATGACATCGACAAGAGGCACGATATTGATGTCAGCCATCTGCCCCGAATCGTCTTCATGATCTTCGTGCGAAGTCTTGAACTCCATGACTATTCCTCAAATCGGTGCTTGGTTGGAACCGGTTGACTTGCGATCACTCACGAGATAACGACCGACTATATTGAGGAAATCCATCGTGAATCCATCGAGCGAACCGACGAGGTTTCGGATACGGGCATTGGCGGTGTTAAAGGCGATAACCGCTGGAATCGCGGCTGCAAGGCCAAAAGCCGTCGCAATGAGGGCTTCCGAGATACCGGGAGCAACCGCAGCAAGACTTGCGCTGCCGCTTCGCGCGATGCCTTCGAAGGAACTCATGATACCCCAGACGGTTCCAAACAGACCGACGAACGGTGCGGCGGAAGCGATAGTGGCGAGGACCGGAAGCAAGGTTTCGAGTTTTTTACGTTCGATACGTTTGGCTTTAACGAGCGAACGATTGATGTTTTCCATCGCGGCGCTGATCGCCAGGGTGGAGTTCGGCAAGCTTTCTTTGAGCTGGCTGCCCCGAACGAGTTCGGCATAACCAGTCCGAAAAACTTCCTTTGCAGGGCTTGGTGCATAGTCACCGAGGCGGCTGTTGAGATCGTTCAAAGAACGACTGTCCCAGAAACTCTTGATGAACACATCGCTGCTCCTGATGCTCTTGCGGAGAACGATGATCTTCCAGATCATGATCGCCCAGCTGAGCACAGACGAAACGACAAGGATCGCCAGGACCGAAAAGACCACGATGCCGGCATGCCATGCTCTCGAAAAAATCGAAGGCGAATTGATATCCTCGACCTGCACGCTAGTCTCAGATGACGCAGCTGGAACTTCGCTACCCGCTTTGACAGTTTCTTGAGCCATACAGATCGGACTTAAACCCCACGAAAACGTGAGCATGATTAAGCCAAGAAGAGATACTACGAGCCAATTATGAGCCTTGGTCACCATGGGACTAGGAACTCCCTGCATGTTAAAAAAACGATTCTTCATATACTACTACCCACTGGGGGCACTGTCACCCTAAACGGTCCCATTGCTATCACGTTACGTGTCGTTCGCCAATATTTCTCGCCAATGATTAGGAATTGGTCTAAGAATGAGCCGTTGATCAAGGATCAAAACAAGGGGTTTCTCATGCTCAATCTAGCCGAATTAGCATCTGGAAAAGTTCGTTATGACTACACGCGTGACGAAATCCAAGCGATCTATGATCTGCCTATAACACGTCTGATCTTTCTGGCTCAAAGCGTTCATCATAAATACTTCAAACCGGATGAGATTCAGATGAGCACTCTGCTCTCGATCAAAACCGGGGGTTGCAAAGAAAACTGCGCCTATTGTCCACAGAGTGCGCATTACTCGACCGGTGTGGATGCCCAGGGGCTCCTGAGCGTATCCACTATAGTCGAAGCCGCGAAAGCCGCCAAGGCCAATGGTTCGAGTCGCTTCTGCATGGGTGCGGCATGGCGAAGCCCACCGAAAAAAAGCAAACAGTTTGATCAAGTCCTGGAAGCGGTCACGGCGGTCCGGGCCCTCGGCCTTGAGGTCTGTACGACCCTTGGAATGCTTGACGACGACCAGGCCCTTGCGCTTAAAGAGGCCGGCGTACACGCCTACAATCACAACCTCGACACCTCTCCGGAATATTACAAAGACATCATTTCGACTCGCGTTTATCAGGATCGTCTCGACACCTTGAAATCAGTTCGCAAAGCAGGAATGACAGTCTGCTGCGGTGGTATCGTCGGTATGGGCGAAGAAAAAGTCGATCGGATCGGTCTCCTCGAACAGCTCAACCAACTAGCGCCCCACCCCGAGTCGGTGCCTATCAACCTCCTCGTTAAAGTCGAGGGTACGCCTTTGCAAAACGAAGAAGCGATAGACATTTTTGAAATGGTCCGGACTATCGCGACGGCCTGTATCATCATGCCTGAGAGTCGCATCCGCTTGTCAGCGGGACGCACGCAGATGAGCGACGAAGCTCAGGCGCTCTGTTTTTTAGCCGGAGCGAGCTCGATCTTTACGGGTGATAAACTCCTTACCACCCCTAACCCTGGTGATGACGCGGATCACAGGCTCTTCCAAAAACTTGGACTCAAACCCCTTCCTGCCTCTGAAACCGGGACCGAATTTTACGAAAATGAAATCGTAAAACCAAAAGTAAAGTCATCTTCTTACCAAGCGGATCTCACGTATGAAGCGACTCTCTAAGGGGACGATATGAGTGGCTTCGATATTTTTCGGAACTTGGCGGAAGACAGACTCAGCAGTATCACGGCGCAAGGTCGCCTGAGAACACTGCGAACCCTTCCTCACCCTGAATTCCATCCCTCCGAGCCACCGTCCGTGATTGATCTCACGCATAACGATTATCTTGGATTTCGCTATGATGCTGCCTTTCAATCACGAGCCCTTGAGGCCGCTCGACAGTGGCCTATGGGCGCGGGTGCCAGTCGGCTCCTTGGCGGGGAACATCGGATCTATGAGGATCTTGAAACAGCGTTCTCACTTTGGAAAGGTGCAGAGGCGAGTCTTTATTTTGCCTCAGGTTATGCTGCGAACGAAACTTTGATGAGCGTGCTGGCTCTCTGTGATGCGGAGTTTTTTTCCGACAGCCTCAATCATGCGAGCCTCATCGATGGGATGCGTCTCGCACGCATCAGGCCCGAATTCAAACACATCTTTCGTCATAATGATCTGGAAGATCTCGAACGAAAGCTTGAAAGATCAACACAGACAGCGAAGGTTGTCATCACCGAAAGCCTCTTTAGTATGGATGGCGACGAAGCGCCACTTAAAGCTTTAGAAGCTCTCTGCCAGAGATACCAAACACTCCTCGTCGTCGACGAAGCCCATGCACTTGGAGTTTACGGGCCCGATGGGTCGGGGCTTATATCCGCGCATAAACTCAACCCCGATACTGTCATCTCCATTAATCCATGTGGCAAAGCCATGGCAGCAGGCGGAGCTTTGATTTCCGGTCCCAGTTGGCTCCGCCGTCTCCTCATCAATACAGGACGCGGATTTATTTATTCAACAGGCGCATCGCCATGGGTAGCTGCAGGCCTTCTAGCTAATTTACAAACCATAAAAGAAGCCCAGGCGCGCAGGGCGCATTTGCATGCGCTTTCAAAACGTGTTCGCCGTGCTCTCCAAGAATTGGGATATGACACTGGAATGAGTTCCACTCATATTATCCCCATCATAGTCGGCAGCGAGGACCGTAGTCTTCAGCTTGAACGTGCTCTTGCTGACCGCGATATACGTGCACGCGCAATCAGGCCACCGACCGTTCCCGAGAGACTGTGCCGTCTCAGACTTTCTTTGCACGCGGCTCTCTCGGACGTTGAACCGTTGCTTTCAGCCCTAAAGGATATTTCGTGAATTGCTCGTTTTCACAGGTTTTCGTGACCGCGACCGGTACCGATGTCGGCAAAACATTCATTGCATCACTGCTCCTAAGAGCAAATAAGGACTGGTCTTATTGGAAGCCAGTCCAGACCGGTGGCTCCGCTGTCGACCAAATCGCCCTTCACGAAATCGCGCCGCTTGCCCGTGTGAGTTCCCTCGATAAGTTCGAGTATGACCTCGCGGCTTCGCCCGATCAGGCTGCCATTGCCGAATTTGCCTTAGCGCCAACAGTGAAAGAACTTGTTCGAATCTCCGAAGGCCAGAAAAATCTCGTGATTGAAGGCGCTGGTGGACTGATGGTGCCTCTGAACGAAGACAACGAGACTTGGCTTGATTTCCTTCATGCCACGCGTATGCCCGTTATTCTTGTCGCGACTAGTGGATTAGGCACATTGAATCACACCTTGCTCAGCATCGAAGCTCTGCAGAGTCGATCCATTCCTATCCTTGCTCTCGTTCTCAACGGACCGGAGCATCGCGGAAACCAGCGCAGTCTCGCGCGGTTTCATCCGAGACTGCCCCTCATCATCGTTCCGCAGCTTGGTTCTGATACCGCATTAAGCGAATTGGACCGCCTCGGCGAAGTACTCTGGAAACAAATGGGTCAATGGCGTAATGAATCCCAGCGCTCGGAATCCTGGCTTCGAAAAGACCAGGATTTTGTGTGGCATCCGTATACGCAGCATAAATCAGCGCCGAGCCCCATTCCTATCGTAGCCGCCCGCGGCAGTTACCTTTATACCGATCGTGATGAACGCCTTCTTGATGCCAGCGCCTCCTGGTGGACCTGCTCGATCGGTCATGGCCATCCACGAGTCGCCGCTGCAATTCGAGCCCAACAGTCCAAACTCGATCATTGCGGCTTTGGCAATGCCACCCATCAACCGGGATCCGAACTCGCCGCGCGGCTAATCGCGTTGGCCGGACCCCCCTTTACGAAAGTGTTTTATTCCGACAACGGGTCATGTGCTGTTGAAGTCGCCTTAAAAATGGCTTCGCAAACATGGACCAACCGCGGCGAACCCCAAAAGACGAAGTTTCTCTATTTTGAAGGCGCCTATCATGGCGATACGTTCGGAGCTATGTCCGTCGCGGAAAGTGGCGGCTTTCATAAAGCGTTTGCGCCTTACGTATTTAAGGGCATAGAAGCTCCCCTCGTGACATCGCACCCGTCCCGCCTCTCGGAAGGAAGCCGCGAACTCGATGCCGGCAGAGAGCGTCTCAAGAGGATCTTCGAAGAGCACGCTCACGAACTCGCAGGCGCTATTATCGAGCCGTGGGTCCAGGGCGCGGCGGGCATGATTTTCCAAGACATTGATTGGCTCCGTTATCTCGCCAAACTCTGCACGCAGCACAAAGTCTTTCTCATACTCGACGAAGTTTTCACGGGCCTCGGTCGCATTGGCGATAGTTTTGCCTTCAAAAGAGCTGGAATCACAGCCGATATCCTGTGCCTGGCCAAAGGCCTCACCGGCGGGAACCTTCCGCTCGCTGCAACGCTCTGCACGGACGAGATATTTGAAGCGTTTCTTGATGACGACCGATCCAAAGCCTTGCTCCATGGCCATACCTTCACTGCCAATCCCATCGCCTGTGCAGCGGCGCTCACTAGTCTTGACCTCTATCGCGAACTTGATCTGGTAGGCCGGGCTCGTTCCATAGAGACTCAGTTCAATCTCTGGATAGACGCAGAAAAGACCGCACTTGAACTCATCTCGCCCCGCGCGATAGGGGCTATTCTGGCTTTTGAATTGGGCGCCGGAGATTATTTTCATTCCGCTGCTTACCGTATACCGGAACTGGGACGCAAACACGGCCTGTTGCTCCGAACGCTCGGCAGTACCGTTTATTTTGTACCACCTCTGGTTATTTCCGACGAGGAGCTTGGTGAAGGATTGGACAGCCTTAAACGAACCCTTAAAGAGTACCGTGCAAATCATTGAAGGGCGACACGCGTTAGTCAGATTCTCATAACAAAAACCCCGGCCCACTTAACAGTGACCAGGGTTTTTCATCGAGCGAAACCGAAGAACTTAGTGTTGAACGATATGAGTCAGTTCTTTAGTGGTGATAGTCGTTGTCAGGTTGTTATTCCAACGCGAGTTCGAACCGTAGCTGACAGTCTGGATGGATTTTGCTTCCACGTTGCTGCCGTCTTTCAAAGTCCATGTTTCCGAGCTGCGGAAGTTGTTCATGCCGCGTGTACCGACTTTAAAGCTCGTGTAGTCAACAGTAGAACGACCTGCACCGATCGTGATGTCCTGTGATCCGATTTGTGATGTGAAATAAGCCGTCTGAGGTGTGTTCAAGAGATTTTTTGTTTGAGCACAGGTGTTGAGGAAAGCGGATTTTGTTGTTGTTTCAGTAGTGACGACTGGAGACATTCCATCACGGGTGATGGTGTGTGTTGCCGAAACATAGGAATCGTTTGAGATTGTATAGACATAAACATCGTTGAAGTATGTCGAGCTCATGATCTGGCCATTTGCGTCGCTCACTACTTCCGAACCGTGGAAATCGAGTTCGAGACCATTTCTGTAGCTTGAAACATGACGTGTCCAAGCGTCCGAACAGTTGTCGACATAACCAGCAACAGAGTTTGTAAGGAAAGTATCGGTGAGTCGCGCTGAATTGATAGCAGCAGGACCGTGGTTGTTGTCAGAACTTCCACAACCGACAAGTGTAACGGAGAGCAAAGAAGCAGAAAGAACGATTTTAAGACTCGAAATAACGTTCATAGGAATATCCCTTCGGAACAAAGTGACGTATTAATGTGTTGACAGGCCGACTTCTAAAGCACTCTGTCAATTTGGTCAAGTCATTTCGAACAGAAAAATAAAGCCCAAGAAATCTTATTGATTTCTTGGGCTTGTATTCACGAAATTTGAATCAAATCAAGGACGGAACAGTTTAACGAGTTCAGTTGTGATCGTTCCCGTCATGGATGCTCCACTGACATCCGTCGCTGTATCCAAGACTGATTTTACAAGGATACTGCTGCCATCTTGTAGAGACCACGATTGAAAATTGCTCTGACCAGTCGAAAGGTTGGTCGCCTGACCGCGCACATAATCTGTAGTGAATGTTCCTGCGGTCACAGTAACTGACTGTGTGGATCGCTCCAGGACCTGCACGGAAATATCAGCCGGAACACCCGTAATTGGTCCTGAAATAGAACCGCTTAAACGGGAACATCCCGAAACAAACTCATCCTTGCCCAGCTCAGTCGTTGTTACGATCTGACGGCGAAGACCTTCGACGTTTACGGTTCGGTTCGAGACAACATGTGTTGAATTTGATTCCGTGATGTTTTCTTCATAACTCGACACCGACGATTGCAAAACTGCGCCTGCACTGTCTTTGGTTGTTTGCGTAGTTTTGTAACCCATCACAAGTCCAACTGGATGGGTTGCAACATAATGAGTCCAAGACGCTTCACAATCGGCCGGAGCGGGCGCAGGACTCGTTGGTGCTCCACTATTTGAGCCGACTGGTGTCGCAGTCGCTGAGCCATCAGTCGAACCCGTGACAGCCGTACCCGTTGTCCCTGGTGTCCCGTTGGTTGTGGGTACTGTTGTTGTAGGGGCTGGCGCAGGCGTCGAGGATTTGCTCGAACTTCCGCAACCGACTAAAGCCGTCGCGCCTGAAACGCTTAAGCTGAACAGCATGGCAGAAGTCCATGGTCTAATCTTCATACATTATCCTCCTAGGCACTTTTGTGCGTCGTTATATCTCTTGTCCTCGCTATTCCTTAACTCGTTTTAAAGAGCATGACTAGAACAATCGTCAGATTTTAGGCCGGTTTTACAGTACTGTAAGCGCGTGGCGACAGCTTTCGCGAATCATCTATGACAAAAAAATAGCCGTATGATAAGTCCGGGGCTCCTATTAAGATAACGCCTGTTCCAGCCCGTCGGAAAGGAGCCAGCCATGCGAAAAGCCCATAGTCTTTATCATAAGTTGATTGAGCCCTTTCAGCCTTCATTTGCCGAAGGTTATTCCACTGAGGCCGAAAAAAGCAATCTTCTCATCCGCATCCGCTGGATACTCATCGCGATGCAGCTCCTCGTGATCGCCCCGGCGTTGATGTTCGAATATTTGCTCAGGCCCAATCTTTGGCCTTATCTTGGAGTGGTTGCGAGCCTACTGGTCTTCAATCTTGCGGCCAAACGGTTTCTCCAAACGCATCCTCTATCGTTATCCATCCAGCTCTCTGTCGATCTCATCGCGCTTTGCACCCTTCTGATACTGACGGCTGGTTGTCACAACCCTTTTTCTTCGCTGCTTTTTATCAGTGCTATCCTCGGTCCCATGTTTTTAGCCAGACCCTGGGCCGTGGCCTACCTCGTTGAAGCTGCGATTGGCCTCGTCATTGTCTGTTATTATACCGAGCCCCTGCTTTTGAACGCCCATGGTGAGGTCGTATCATCCGGCGTGACTATCACCGCTAAAATCATCGTGCTTTTCAGTCTCGGCTGCCTCACTCTTTGGCTCAAAGCTTGTCTCGACAGATCGCAGAGCCGCTACGAAACACTTTATAAACAGAGGCAACGCCTTAATAGCTTCCGTGCCGTCGGCATAGTGTCCGCTCAACTTTCGCACGAACTCTCGACGCCTCTGAACACTCTGAAAATAATGATGGATCGCATGAAACGCGACGAGCGCCTAAAGGCCAGCCACGACCTGCTTATAGCCGAGGCCGCCCTCGCCCAATGCGAAAGTACGATTCGTGATCTGTTTGACTGCAGCGTCGATGCCGGATCTTTGTCGTTTAAAGAGACGAATCTCGGCAATTTCATAAGGTCGGTCTGTGATAACTGGGCCCTCGATTTCCCGGGGGTGCAACTGGCGTTTGGAATCGATCCCAAAGCTGACGGTTTGAATTACCAGATTCCAGCCACGCCTTTTGCCCAAGCTGTGCTCGACATCCTCGACAATGCAAAAGAAGCCTCCGAAACCGATCACGTCGCGATCACCGTCGATATCGAGGTCCAAACGGATGCGATCCTGATTTCTTTTTCGGATCGGGGCCGCGGCCTGGATAAATCGATACTCAACCGCATCGGCGAACCTTTCGTCTCAACCAAATCCACAGGCACCGGACTCGGCGTTTACAATGCTTCGACTCTGCTTGAAGCGCTCGGCGGAAGCCTTGGTTTGGCTGATCGCATGGGTGGAGGGACACAAGTGTCGATGGTGCTGCCGCGATGAAAAACCTCCTGGTGATAGAAGACGACGTCATGTTTCGCGAAGCGATCAGGCGGGAATTTGAAGACAGAAATTATGCCGTGACGGCAAGCGCCACCCTCAAAGAGTTAAGGGCGCTTCACAGCATTCAGCCAAACTTTGCTATTGTCGACCTCAAACTCAAAGGCGAGAGCGGACTCGATGCTGTAGCTCACATCAAAAAAGAATATCCCGACTGTCAGACGATCGTACTCACGGGTTATGGGAGTATCGCCACGGCTGTCCAGGCTGTAAAGCTCGGGGCTTCGAATTATATATCCAAACCCGCATCAATCGATGATATCGAAAAAGCCCTGACCGGTGTTTATACTCCGGCCGAACCCGTAAATCCCCATAATCTTTATCGCCATGAAAGGGAGTACATCGAAAAGGTCATTCAGGACTTTGACGGTAATATTTCCATGGCGGCGAAGGCCCTCGGCATCCACCGCCAGAGCCTGCAGCGCAAACTCCGCAAGTTCATCTCTTAAACAGAACCTCATTGGCCGTAATGAGGCCTTCGAATCGTCAAGAAATGCCCTCAAGATTTTCCCAAATTGTGCAATCTAAAGGTTTTTACATCGTTTTTGACATTTCCTAGTGGGATCAGTACAGACTCCACTTTCATAATCACGCAGGATCAAAAAGCGTCAGATTCTAGACATTAAAGTGAAGCTTAAGGACGAGGTGAGACCGCGATAATAGTAATATCCCTTTGCCCTGGACCATAGATCCAGAACACCCAGGTGAAAAACCTCAAGGTCAGTGAGAGCTTTGAAGTGCGCGAGAAAAAACCGGCCTCTATCGCCGCGTCATGTTCAAGAAAGTCTCCTATAAAGCTATAAAAGACTATCTCGCCCTATACAGTGAGTCTTGGAGGAAACTTATGCTCGGCTTCATGCTGAAGGGTTCTCAGTACAGCTTCCTCCGATTATTTCCCTATTCACGAATGCCAGCTCCAGTCGAGGGAAATCCCTTCGTGTCGCAAGCTAGCCGGTGCCATTACCTGACGCA
>JACMOC010000004.1 GCA_014378195.1 Oligoflexus sp.
GATAAGATCGTGGCTCAGAATTCTATTTTCCGGAAAGCGTGAGTCAAGCGTGATTTCAAAGGCATCGAGATCGTAAATACCCTTGCCGATGTAGGAGCCTTCGCGAAATAAATCCTGGTAAATATCTGACACTGATTTTGTGTAGGGATCAATCCCGAAATCATCACTGAGGAGCCGCGTGAAGTGACTGGACCTTCTATCCCTAAGATGAATTGTTATACGAGGCTGAAGGATCGCGTAGCCCTCTTTAACGACTCGTGTGGTCATATCGATGCGGGGTCGATTAAGAGGATGAGCCATCGTCGAGATCAGAGTTTGCGCTGTTTCTCGTGGCAAAGTTGAATCGGCGTCTAAAGTCAGTACATATCGAATATCGTTTAGATTATTGAGATCGCCCTCAATGGTTGCAAAGTCTTGACGATGCCGGCCTCTGAGGTACGCATTCAACTGGGAAAGCTTGCCACGCTTCCTCTCATACCCCATCCACACATTCTCACCGGAATTCCATTGACGTGAACGGTGAAAGAGATAAAAAGGTCGGCGGTTTTCCGAACGTGCGTATTTCTCATTCAATTCTCGGATGCCGTTGACGGCAGATTCGATGAATTGATTATCGGAATCCTGCACCTCGGCATCCGAGTCTCCCAAATCGGAGAGCAGACCGTACAGAATATTGTCGTCCCGATTACCCAGATAACGAATCTCGAGATTCTCTATAAGTTTTTCAACAGTTGGTAAGCTTGTGAGCATGCAGGGAACGGCCACCATAGTTCGTGCTGAAACAGGCACTCCCTTGGTAAAGTCCATGCGAGACCAGGGTTTTGGTTTAAGAATAAGCACGGTCACCCAATTGACAATCGATAAAGCACACTGAATGGCTGGAAACGCCATGACCACTGTGATGATGATCAAAAGTGTCCATTGGGTCGAATTTTCTATCAAAAGACGAGTAGGTAAAAAAAGTAATAAGACTGTGAGTAGACTCAAAAGACCAAGATAGGAAAAGAGGGGGAACGCTATGATACTCCGGCGAAAGCGCTCCAGAAGCTTAGACTTTACGCCCATTTTCCTTTCCAGTTTTTCACGGTAATGCCCTACTAGATATTCGCCAATGTGTCTTGTGGTCCGCGGGAGGCTTTCACCATCCTCCGCTTCACGAGCGAAAGCCAATGCGGCTTGGGCGACAAGCACCTCGTCACTATCACTATACCGAGCGATATATTCGATGACATGTCGGTAAGAATCTCTCGTTGCAAAATCCATCTTAGAATAGTCTTGACTCGGATCTGCCCTCAAGACAGCTTCGACTCCACTCATTTTTTCGACAAAATCTCGCCAGTCCGTTTCATCCAGGAATCGGAGGCTCGCGATACAATTGCTGATGGATATCTGATCGTGCGCTTGGTCTTGACTGGCGAGGTTTTGGTGACTTTCAAGACTCAGCCCTTGGCCAACCACTTGTTCTTCTATCCAGGTCAAAGGCAAGGTCGGGGAATAGCAGTTGGCCTGTATCCTGCGAGAAAACTCGGACACGAAAGCACTCGACATGCGAGGCCCTGATTTGGCCATCTGAGCAATGGTAGCAATAAGCTTTTGCGGTTCTTCGATGATTGGCATAATCATGCGTTCAGCCCAGAATTTCGCATTACTCTGGTCGACGTAGCTCGTCGCAATTGATTCAGCAATATGGCGCAAACTGTCGATCAGACCTAAGCGGAGCATGATGGGAAAAGCCCAAAGTTCACCGAGTCGCAAGGGTGTCTGTTTTTGATAGGCCTGTAGAATGCGATAGGCCCCTTCACAATCGAGGCGGCCGTCGGTATGATTAATCAATTCGCGAGCAATGAGATAAATGCGGGCTTGAAGCTTCCATTTTGGATCATTGACGACAGGAAGTTCACGGCAGAAGCTTTTTGGAAGGTGGAGCTTAGAAGTCCGAATTTGCTCTTCGATGAGATGGAAATTATCGAGTAGCCATTCAGCAGCTGGAGTAGTCTTGTGACCCTCACGCAGGGAAGTCACGACAAGCTTGTGAGTGGTCCTAAGAACATCTTCATTCTGCTTAAGACGATTCAAAAGAATATTGATTTTGACCTTGGGACAGATCTTGTGTCGAAAGGCCAAGACCTGCCCAAGCTGCTCCATCTGACGCATAGTGTAGATCGTAGAGGTACTATTTCCTTCGATCATTGTTTCACTTCACTCAAAGAAGCGACATTTTCTGAAGAGAATTGAGAACGAAAAGAACTCCCTCCTTCACGTTTCACACGATTGCCACCGCGGAGCTTGAGTCCATAGGATATCGCCTTGGAAAGTTCGCTCTCATCGGTATCTCTCAATTTCAGCAAGTGATTGTAGATTGCTAAGATTCCTTCCGGGTCGGCTGCACCCTGGAACAAGCTCGAGGCCGTGAGCATCGTCGATTGACTCCCAACTCGGCCAGCCATACGAATTCCAACCACTTCTCTACTCTCTTCACTGCTCCGTAAATCCATGATTTTTTATCCTCCAGAGAACTATATGAAAACTTGGCTGAGGGCATGCGCATAAACGCCTCAACCAAATCAGTTAAACGTGTTTAAACTTGCCAGCAATCGGACCCGAAGACGTTTTGCCAAGATTCTCTCTTTGTCGATCGGTCTCAATTATCTTTTTGAGCCGATCGTACTCGTCCTCTTTGATTTCTCCAGCAGCAAGCCTTCTTTGCAGAAGATCCAAAGGATTTTCCTTTATGCGTTTCCAATGACTGCGGCGAACTGGAATGAGAAAGGAAAACCATGCAATCCAAATGGCTATCCAAAATAGCCACCAGACATAGTGCATGCCATAATATCCGCTATTAAATAAGAACATGTTTATCCCCTCAACTTTTGTTCATGGACTGATTGAACACATGCATTTTAAGGGCCGTTTTCAGGCCCTGGTTAAAGATTAAAAAGATGGCAGCTGTATTTGTTCAATACGTGTTTGAAAAATGCCCAGACCTTGCTAACGAATTGCGTCGCGTGCTTTCAAATAATTTATTTTGCGCGTCAAGAGTCTTTGACTCTTTGCCACTCCAAATCTCAAGTGCTTCCAACTGAAGCGCTCGAGAGAAAGAGAATGTTAGAGGCCAGATGCCCTTCTCTCGATTGATTGTGCAGATCGCGTTTAAGCGATGTGAGGCAAGATTTGCAGATTGGCCGCCGGATAGAAACGCGATGCCTCCGACTGCAGCTGGCACGTTTCGTAATAAGCAACTCATGGTCGCAGCCGCAACCTCATCCACGGAGTTTTGATTAGAGTTGTTCAAACCGGGAAGTATCATATTTGGTTTGAGGATCAGACCTTCCAGCAAGGCACCCTGCCCATTAAGTTTATGAAAGACCTCTCTAAGCACGAGTCCGGTGACTCTAGAGCAATCTTCTATAGAATGATCGCCATCCATCATCACTTCAGGCTCGACAATAGGAACGAGGCCCGCCTCTTGGCATAACATCGTGTACCGTGCTAATGCCGATGTATTCTCTTCAATACAGACAAGTGTAGGCCTGTTTTTCCCGATAGTGATCACCATTCGCCATTTGGCAAATCGAGCTCCCATTGAGGAATATTCTTCCAAACGCTCGCGAAGATTATCCAAACCCTCCGTTATTTTCTCGCCGGCCTGCCCAGCCATGGCCTTCGCTCCCGTATCGACCTTGATTCCGGGAATGATGCCTGCTGCGGTAACAGCCCTCGCCATCGGGCTCCCTTCAAGAGTGACCTGACGTATAGTTTCGTCATATAAGATAGCGCCGCTGATATACTCTTTGAGACCTCGGGTAGAAATGAGGAGTTCTCGATAAGCACGACGGTTTTCTTCCGTTGCATCAATCCCATATTGCTTAAAGCGAGCATTGCAGGTTGGATTGCTCTCATCCATCGCTAACAACCCTTTGTCGCCTGCCATCAACTCATTTACAGTCTGCAAAAGCTTATGATTGTTCATGATGATCGACTCCAGACCCATTCCCGTATTTCAGGCATATCTTGACCTTCAACATCAATATATTGTCTATGCTCGATGAGTTTGTCTTGGAGCTTTTGTTTAAGGTAGATGCCTTTTTCGCCCACAATGGGACCCAAACGATCAATAGCGTTCATAATCAAATGGAAACGATCGAGCTCATTGAGCACAGTCATATCAAAAGGCGTAGTGACAGTTCCCTCCTCCTTGTAGCCATGGACATGGAGATTGCTGTGATTGTTCCGATTATAAGTCAACTTATGGATCAAGCCTGGATACGAATGGAATGCGAAGATAATGGGCTTATCTTTGGTAAACATCTGATCAAATGCCTTGTCAGTCAGACCATGAGGATGCTTATCGGACGATTGGAGTTTCATGAGATCTACTGCATTCACAACCCGAATTTTGAGATCAGGCAGTTCCTCACGCATGATGGAAACAGCAGCGAGAGTCTCCATGGTTGGAACATCACCGCAGCAGGCCATGACGAGATCGGGTTCTTGATTTTGATCGTTGCTGGCCCATTGCCAGATTCCAATTCCTTCCTGACAATGAATGACGGCCTCGTCCATAGATAACCATTGAGGGGCCTTATGTTTGCCAGCGATTACAACATTTACGTAGTGGCGGCTCCTAAGACAGTGGTCCATGACTGACAAAAGGCAATTGGCATCGGGAGGAAGATAGACCCGGATGATATTGGCCTTCTTATTTACGACATGATCTATAAATCCAGGATCCTGA
>JACMOC010000072.1 GCA_014378195.1 Oligoflexus sp.
CTGCAGTTTTAACTGTGGGAAAGTAGGTCGGCGCACCCTTAATAAATAAGTAAAGCCCTCCGCATCTAACGATGTGGGGGGCTTTACGCGTTGCCTGTCTTTTCGTTGTAATGCGGAGGAAAGTTAATGCGCCTTCGGCATTCGAGGCTCTGCCTCGAGCTCCGCGAGGGACACCCGAGTCTCCTCAAGGGGGATCTACGGATGTGTCCCTTCGAACCCTGCACCGGCCAGGGGTGCCGCCCTGGGACCCGCTGGTTGGGGTTTTTTGGTATAATGGAGATTTAGGAGTTTCGGGTGGCGACTTCTAGTTTGTTTTTTGTTTGTTACCTGGCTATTTGCGGATTTGCTTTGCTGCTTAGTCGGGTTTTTATTTTGAAGGGTGAGTTGGGGTTTAGATCGCAAGATGACTCGGAGCTTGATGCTTTTGGAATTGCTTACCTTCGGACGGGATGGGAGGAAGTGGTTCGTATAGTTGCTATTGCGCACAGCGAGAGCTCGCGGTTGGTTGCTCCTATTAGTCGTGATGATGGTCGATTGAGTTATCAGAAAATGCTGGAAGCGAAAGGACTTTTGCCTGGTCGCCGGGTTTGGATGCTGCGTTTAATGGTTGTTGTTTTGGGGGCAGCGACTCCTTTTTATTTCGGCCTTCATTTTTTGCGAGTGAGTTTCGCAGCTCATAATAATGCGGATTTTCTCGGGTACTTTTTGGTTTTGGTTATGACTGTAGGTTTGTTTCTGCGCTTAGTTCTAAGACGCACAACGTTTTTGGGGAATCGTGTTTTGAAAGACATGAGGGTCAAACATAACGAGTTTTTGCTTTCCTCGCCGGAACTCACCGCAGATGATTGTGATCTGTCGATTTATAAAACAGCAGCTCTCTTTGGTGCGGATGTACTCTTGAAATCGACATAAAAAAAAGACCTTTGATTTGAAGGTCCTTCGTTCGTTATGAGTTTGCGCTCACTCAAGCCAGTCCAATTTCCTTCAGGCGCTGATGTAAGTATTCGTCAGCAGTGATATTGGGTTGAAGCTGTTTTCCGCCCGTAGCTTTAATCGTTGATTCCAATGGATTCAAAGCAACTTCGCCTCGCGCATGCATAAAGAATGGCATCGAATAGCGGGCTTCTCTGGAGTTATCGGGATTCACGACGCGATGGGTTGTCGACTTGTAAAAACCATTTGTCAGGTTCTGGAGCATGTCACCAGCATCGACTATGATGCATCCTTTCGGTGTGACAACCGGAATCCAATTGCCCTTACGATCCATCAATTCAAGCCCTGACGACGTCGCATCAATCAGAAGAGTGATGAGGTTGATATCCTCATGTGCACCCGCACGAATACTGTTGGGATCTTTATCAAGGGAAACCGGCGGGTAGTGAATCAAACGTAAAATCGAATTGCCGTCGACAGCCGTATCACGAATGCGCGACTTATCTTCGCCTAAGTAGAGGGCGCAGGCCTCGAGTATTTTTAGGGCCGCGAATTCGAGATTTTTGAAAACACTCTTAGTCGTTTTTTCAAAGTTGTTAAGCTCAGTTGGCCAAACGTTTTTTGGATAGTGTCCCGCCAACGGGTGAGGACTCTCTAGCTCCTGGCCCACGTGCCAAAACTCTTTAAGATCGGGCGCTTTTGAATTCTTCGCGTGTTCTTTTCCGAACGCGGTATAGCCACGTTGGCCTTGAAGCCCCGGGATTTCGTACTTGAGTTTTTCGTGGGTGGAAAGAGCAAAGAGTTTTTGGGTCTCAGAATAGGATTCTGCGATGGCTTCGCGAGAGACGCTATGATTGGTCAGTGCAAAAAAACCAATTTCATGGAGAGCTGAACCGACTCCGCGAACAAAAGCCTGCTCACGGTCCGGATCGCCGGAAAGATAATCATTCAGATCCACGACAGGTATCGAATAGTTCATGAAACCTCCCAAGTCCATCGAAGCGAGTGCTAAAGCATTTGCTAACAGATGAACCGTTGCGTCTGCAAGACATGTTTTTCGATCGTTGTTATCGAAAAATTGGGAGTTTTCAGTTCACTTAGTGCGTGCGAACTCGGGCGCCATTCTTACGAGCGGTGTTCAGAGCGCTGGACGTCTGGAGCTTATAATCGTAGTAAGCCATGAAACCTTCGGCAGCAAGGTTGCTTGCTTTAAATTTCCAAAGATTCTCAAGCAGTACGACAGCGGAAACTGCTATCTCAGGTCTTTCGATGGGATACATACCGGCGAACCAAGTCGTTAGTCCTTGTGGATTACTGCCTGTTAAAGTTCCGGTTTTACCACCCACTTCATTCCGGAGGATCTTGTATCGACCATGCTTGTAGGCATTGGAAGCCGTGCCCGCAAGGACAGTGCTTTCCATAATACTACGAAGTTGTTCTGCCGTTTCCTTCTCGACAGCTTTTACGCCATCTTTGGTGGGATCAGGAGAAACAGTGTCTTTGAAGATATGGAGCGGGATGCTCATGCCATCATTTGCGATCGTTGTGTATTGCCATGACGCATGCACTGCCGACAGTCCCACTGAGCCGAAGCCCGCGGCAAACTTGCCGATCGTGTGAATACTGGCAGCTGCCTCGTTCGGCTCACGGAGGGGGCTCGGAGCGAGGTGAAAGTCGGATGCTATGGTCGTAGAGTTCCAACCAAGCTTGCGGGCCATATTGATGATAGGACCTAAGCCGATGCTGTTAACTGCAAGTTTGGCAAAAAACCCGTTGCACGAATGACCGTACGCGCGGCGAAGTGTCAAGCCATCGCTCGCGCGGCGGCTTTCAACTGGAGGCCAGATCCCACGTGGATTGACGCGTGCACAACCGCCGAACATACTCAAAGTAAGTTCGGGATCGATTTGACCCATTTCAAAGCCTGCAGCAGCAGTAACTGTCTTAAAGAGAGATGCGACAGGAAAACCGACGTGGAGAGCTGTGTGCGTTTCCGCTTTCCAATTTTCCGGTGATTTTCCTTGAACCATGGCCAGAATTTTACCCGTTTTGACTTCGGTAATCACCAAAGCTGAGATCGGATTGCCGTTGGCGCGAATAAAGCGAGCGACTTGGTTCTGCAATTGCGGAATAATGGTAACGGGGCGGCCGTCGATCATTGGATCTTTATCGTCGTCAGCCCATTCGGGTAGTTCTTTTGGAAGCACCGGGAGAGATTGAGCGACCGCTTTACGTGGAACTTCTGGACCAGGACCTTTTTGGGCAACCGACTGAGAGCATGCCATCATGCTACCTGATAGCGACACGACGGTTGCGAAAAGCCATTTTTGGCAAGATACTCGGGAGTTTGACACTCTGACCCTCTGCCTTTATAAACTATGAGCGATGTCGTTAGACTTCCGCGGTTGATTGTAAGCTAAGTGTACAACAAGTAGCTTCTTTTTTACACGGACTTGTACGATCAAACAAACGTTGAATCGAGTTCGTACAATGACAGGAAATTGTTGCTGTGTGTTGGATTATGAACTGTCTCGACAAGAAGGGGAAGTGTCATAACTCTTTTTTTCTATTTCTTTTTTGAAATCATTCCGCAGTTCATCACAGTATTTTGCGTACTTAGCTCAGTTATCGTGGTGACGCAATTAGTTCGGATTTCCGAGGTTCTCGTAACCTTCGGTTTGTCTTTTGAAAACTTATTTTTGCCTTTTCTGTTCATTCTTATGCCTCTCATATCCTACATCGTGCCGATTGCTTTGCTTTTTGCGGTCCTTTTAGGCTTCAGTCGTCTCTCTTCTGATGGTGAATATTCGGCGATGACGGCTTCGGGCTACTCATTAAAACGAGCTATGCTACCGATCTTCTTCATCGCAACCGCTTGTTATGCGCTCTCTTTAGCCACTTCTGTTTACTTTGAGCCATGGGCTAACCGGGAGCGTGTGACGTTCTACCATCGCAAGGTCGAAACACAGCTCGATAACATGCTGAAGTATCAGATGAAACAGGGCGTATTTCAGGACGATTTTTTGGGGTACGTGTTGTACGCGGAGAAGATTTCTCCCGATCATACGCATCTGGAAAACGTCATGATGGCCCCAGGCAAAGATAGTCAGAAAGAGCATTTCACGCTCCTCGCACCAACTGCAACTATTGAAGGCGCGGTGGCGACGGGGGACCTGCGTATGAACTTCAGCTACGGGATTATTTATACTGTTAAGCCCGACACGCCTGAAGTCTCTGTCATGAAGTTCAAACAGATGGATCTCGACTTATTCCGAATACTGCGCGAGCAGAAATTCGGCAACGACAGCGAAGAGGATGATTTCCGCAACCAGGGGTCTCTTGATCTCTGGCGCTCACTCCCGAAACTTAAGGCGAGCAGCAACCCGAAAGACAAGGATCTTTACCTCAAAAGTCTGACGCTTTTCCATCAGCGGATTTCATTCCCATTCTCGTGTTTTGCATTTTCCTTTTTTGCGATGGTTTTTGGAATTCAGGACGAACGTCGCGGGAAGAACTACGCGTACTTATTGGTCAGCGCTGTCATGATAATTGGTTATGTCTTCATCATGTGGTTTCGAAACCTGTCCGAAAAAGGCGAAGTCACCGCCGCTCTTGGCGCGTGGCTCCCTCAGATTATTATGCTGATCCTTTCCCTTTTCATGGTCTATCAGCGCAACCGACTTCCGGCGTCAGAGTCCGTATTCGACTACAGGCATTTTCCTTTCTTTGAGCGTTATACACGGTCGCACGCTAAACCTGCGCAGCTTAGAAAGTGAAAGTTAACAACTGATCGCTGGCTGACGGGTCGAAGGAATGCTAGGAATATGGTGTGAATTCAAGCTGGGAAAAGGCTCGATACTCACGTTCAAGTCTAGGTATTAAGATTGAAATGAAACTGGATCACTAAAGAAGGTGACGGTATGAGACGTGTAGTAATAACTGGTTTGGGATTAATAGCACCGACTGGCAATAATTTGCGCGACGCATGGAATGCTACAATCGAAGCCCGATCCGGCATTGGCCGAATTACTCACTTTGACGCAAGCAAAATGAAGGTCCAAATCGCGGGTGAAGTGAAGAATTTTGTGTCGCGTGGGATTCAGGACGCAAAAGATGAACGTCGCATGAGTCGTTTTGTTGCCCTCGCCGCGACCGCCGCTCACGATGCGATGAAGGATAGCGGCCTTGATACATCAGCAAATCCAGAGCGTTATGGATGTATTATCGGTGTTGGAATGGGCGGTCTCCCTGATATCGAAGAAAATGCTATCGTTCTGAAAGAACGAGGTGAGAAAAGGATCTCTCCATTTTTCATTCCCTACGCTATTCCGAACATGGCTGCCGGCTACGTTTCGATCGTCCATAATCTCAAGGGACCCAACCTTTGTCCCACAACAGCATGCTCTAGCGGCACTCATGCCGTAGGCGAAGCCTTTAACTATATTCGCAGTGGACATGTTGATGCAGTCCTAGCCGGCGGTGCCGAATCGACGATTTGTGCGCTTGGCATTTCATCCTTCAGTGCCTTAAAAGCCTTGAGTACTCGCAATGACGATCCCCTTTCGGCGTCGCGGCCTTTTGACATGGACCGAGATGGTTTTGTTATGGGAGAAGGCTCAGGCCTCCTCGTGATGGAAGAACTCGAACATGCAAAACGTCGTGGCGCGCGGATTTATGCTGAGGTTGTGGGTTATGGCTTATCGGGTGACGCCGGGCATATTACAGCGCCTCCCGAACGTCATGAAGGTGCCTTTCGGTGCATGGCCATGACTCTGAAGTCGGCTGGGTTAAACCCTGAGGATGTGCAGTATATAAACGCTCACGGAACGTCGACCAAGATGAATGACCAGTACGAAAGCGAAGCAATCCAGGATTTGTTCAAGTCGCATGTCCAAAAACTGCAAATTTCTTCGACAAAAGGTGTCACGGGTCATTGCCTAGGAGCAGCCGGTGGCATAGAAGCTGTCTTCACAGCGCTGTCTATCTACGATGGCGTGGTGCCGCCTACAGCTAACTACCATACCCCCGATCCCCTGTGCCCGCTCGATTATGTGCCAAATGTTGCCCGCCAGAGTAAGATTGACGTCGCGCTTTCAAATTCGTTTGGATTTGGTGGAACGAATGCGACAATCGCACTGAAACGGTTTTCATAAATTGTATTTTTTCATCACAATGTATGGTTTAAAGAGCCTTTGGATGTCGTAGTTGAGGAATATTCGCTAAACGTGCATAGAAATGGCTCTTTTATTGTAAACTTACGAGATATTTCGAATATCGAAGGACCCATGATGACGACGAAGAAAAAGTCCGCGGTCGACTGGGATGTTCTTATCGGCATGTATAAGCAGATGTGTTCGTTCCGGCGTTTTGAAGAACGGGTGGGACTTGCCTATACCAAACAAAAGTTTTCTGGATTTTGTCACCTTCATATAGGTCAAGAAGGACTTGCTGTCGGCGTTCAAACAGCTCTCCGCGATACCGACTATATGATCAGTGGTTACCGTTCGCATACACAGGCGATCGGTAAAGGGATCGAAGCCGGTCAAGTGATGGCCGAACTCTTTGGTAAAGTCGATGGCGCGTGTCGCGGAAAAGGCGGCTCGATGCATATGTTTTCGAAGCAGCATCGTTTCCTCGGCGGTCACGGTATTGTCGGCGGTCAGGCGCCTCTCGCTGTAGGCGTTGGTTTTGCCATTCGTTATCGCAACGAAGACAACATCATTGTCTGTTATATGGGCGATGCCGCGACCAATCAAGGCCAGGTCTTCGAAGTCATGAACATGGCTGCGACTTGGGATCTACCTGTTTTGTTTATCATCGAAAACAACAAATACGGTATGGGTACAGACATCACCCGCACGACTTCGGTTGATGCTTTATGGAAGCGCGCGCTGGCGTTTGATATGGGGCACTCCGATGTTGACGGCATGGACTCCATGGCTGTTCTTGATCATGTGACTTCCCTTGTCGAAACAATGCGTAAAGATAAAAAACCTCATCTCCTCGAAGCTCTGACCTATCGCTACCGTGGACACTCGGTTTCTGATCCAGGGACTTATCGAACCAAGGAAGAAGTTGAGGACTATCAGAAAAATCGCGACGCGATTTTGCATCTTGGTCAGCACCTCGTCGACAATAAAATGGCGACTGCGGACGATCTTAAAGCTTGGGACAATGAAGCTAAAGAGAAGGCTAAAGAAGCGGAAGCTTTTGCCGACGCTTCTCCACAGCCTGCGGTAGAAGAACTTTGGGATCACGTCCTAGCCCCCTAACTGATAGGAGTCGAAACATGGCTGTTATAACGTTCCGTGAAGCTCTCGGGCAGGCGATCGCCGAAGAGATGACACGCGATCCAAATGTATTTTTAATGGGCGAAGAAGTCGGGCTCTACAACGGCGCTTATAAAGTGTCGAAAGGCCTGCTTGATCAGTTCGGCCCTAAACGCGTATGGGATGCACCTATCTCAGAGGCTGGATTTGCTGGTCTTGGCGTTGGTGCGGCCATGGTTGGCTTGCGTCCTATTATTGAATTCATGACTTGGAACTTTGGTATCCAAGGGTTTGACCAAATCGTCAACCACGCTGCGAAAATGCTTTATATGTCCGGTGGGCAGTTCAATATCCCCATGGTTTTCCGTGGACCGAACGGGGCTGCGCACATGCTCGGAGCCCAACATAGCCAAGCCTATGAAGCTATGATTACCAACATCCCCGGTCTGAAAGTTGTGACCTGCTCGACTCCTTACGATGGCAAAGGCCTACTTAAGTCGGCGATTCGTGACAATAATCCGGTGCTCTTTCTCGAGAGCGAGATGATGTACGGTATGAAGGGTGAGGTTCCTGAGGAGGAGTATCTTATTCCTCTTGGCAAAGGCGATATCAAACGCGAAGGCACCGACGTTACCTTCATCGCCTGGAGCAAGGCTTTGCATAAAGCTACCGAAGCAGCCGAGGCGCTTGCCAAACAAGGTATTTCGGTGGAAGTGCTCGACCCACGGACCTTGCAGCCGCTTGATGAAGAACTCATCTTCTCATCGGCTCGAAAGACGCATAGAGTGGTAATCATCGAAGAATCGTGGAGTTTCGGATCGGTCGGTGCGCAAATTTCGGATCGTATCCACAAAGAATGTTTCGACGAGCTTGATGCCCCCGTGGTTCGTGTTACGAACGAGTTCGTACCGATGCCTTATAACGAGGCGCAAGAGGACCGGGTTCTGCCGCAGGTCGATCGTATTATCAAAGCGGCGAAAGAAGTCCTGTACATCAAGGACTAAGACTTTACCAAAAGGAGCCGCACGATGGCTGAAGTAATAGAAATGCCAAAGCTCAGTGACACCATGGAAGAAGGTGGCATTGCCTCTTGGCTGAAAAAAGAAGGCGACTTCATCGAAGAAGGCGCAGCTTTTGTCGAGATAGAAACAGATAAAGCGACGATGGAGTATAACTCACCCGTCGAAGGGTATCTGTTGAAGATTCTGGTTCCAGCCGGGAAAACAGCTCCCTTGAACGCCCCAATCTGTGTTGTAGGAGCAAAAGGCGAGACGTACGATGGCGGTAAAGCCGCTCCGGCTCCGGCTCCCGCTCCCGCGACAGCCAAGGCCGAAGCGAAAGTACCGGAAGCAGCGCCTAAGAAGGCAGAAGTCGCTGTCGAAGCTCCGAAACAGCCCGCGAAGGCATCGGGTGCAGACGCCCGATTGCGCGCGTCGCCATTAGCTAAAAAAGTGGCTGAAGACAAACATATCGATCTGAGTCAGGTGACGGGTTCGGGGCCGAATGGCCGCGTGATCATTCGCGACGTTGAACAGGCCTTGGCTAAGGGCGGAGTCACCCCGCCGGGTCAAGAGGCGAAGTCTACGGCTTCTCAAGACAAAGCAGTTTCCACACCTGTTACAGCATCAGCTGTTGCTGGCGAATTTGAAGATGTTCCTGTGAATATGATGCGCAAAACTATCGCAAAACGCCTACTCGCTGCGAAAAATGATGCGCCTCATTTTTATCTCGTACGTTCTGTGAACATGAAAAATCTTGGCGAATGGCGCGCGCGCTTGAATAAAGATGCTGAGAAAGATGCTCGTATCAGTGTCAACGACTTGCTCGTTCTCGCTGTTTCGAGAGCTTTGATCAAACATCCTGAAGTCAACGCGAGCTGGCAGGGTGATTTCATCCGTCGTTACAAAGCCGCGCATGTTGCGGTTGCCGTTGCGATTCCAGATGGTTTGATCACACCAGTCGTTCGCAATGCTCATGCCCTCGGTGCTCGCGAAATCGCTGCTCAAACACGCGATTTAATCGGTCGAACGAAGTCCGGCAAGATAGGGTCTGAAGAATATCAAGGCGGAACGTTCTCCATCTCAAATCTCGGGATGATGGGAATCGAGCATTTCACGGCGATTATCAATCCGCCTCAAGCCGCTATCTTGGCTGTTGGCGCGACCATAAAGACACCTTGGGTCGGCGCGAGTGGGGAGCTTGAAATTCAAGAACGCATGACTATGACTATGTCGTGCGATCATCGCGTAATCGATGGGGCTGTAGGTGCGCGCTTCCTTGAGACTCTCGTCGGATATCTCGAGGATCCTCTGGCTATATTGACTTAATGGACCTGGCCCCCACTTAGATATGGATCGCAGATGGGGGATAAGGTAGTTTGTTTTTGTTCTATGACCCCATCGATTAAGGGATAAATCGGCTCTTTCCTAAAGAGCAGCTACTGGTTCGAGTCCAGTTGGGGTCGCCATTCTCTTGGGGGCTACTCGCCCCAAACCCCCCGCGAGGGGCACCAATGCCCCCTCGACCCCTTTGGGCAGGGCTCCGCCCTCCTACCCGTTGAGTTAGTTCTTTCCGCTTCGCGGATTTATTTGAGAAAATCCATTCTTCACTCTCAAGACTCCTGCGTGCCGATCTTCTGCCCGGCTTCGCGACGCAAACGTTCGCGAACAAATTCAATATGCCCACGAAGAGAGTAGATATGGTCAGTGTACTCCAAGGGGACCTTTAGTTGATTGACGCGGTCCTCGATGCGGTCAAGCTCAAGGATGCGTTCGAGGCGTTGTCCTGCCTGACTGCTGATGCGGGTCTGCGTTTCGAGATACTTGAGTTCGCCATAGGATTTGTAGATTCTTGCGCGGATTCGCCAATGATAGACGCGCGGGACCAACCGCATCAATGGGAAAAAAACAGCAAGGCTGGGAATGATGATCAGCAGAAAGCGATCGGCGACTGTCGCCAACCAGAAGGGCATATGTTTCTGCCAAAAGGGAACTCCGGATTTATAGAAGCTTGCAGCCTCACTGCTCAACGGGAAAACGAAATCCTTGTCGATTGGAAATTCGCCTTTGCGTTCCAGTATTCCAGGTTCGGAATGCACCTCAGCAGCGGCCTTCAGGAGCAGGTACTTGAGAGCAGGATTGAGGCTATCCTGCGTGAGCAAGACGTTGGTCGGAGCCAGGAGATGGATGTCCTGGCTCGGAATATTTCGTTTAAGATCGATGACGCCATGGGGTAGCACCACATGATGGAGGTAGGGAATTTGTCTCGATATGGCCTCCGCTTGGTCGGTGTTCATGAGCTTATTTTCCGGATCAGCCAGGACAGTTTCGATAAAATCATCCTCGGGCGGTGTCATGAAAAAAGCAGCATCAATTTCACCGCGCTTCAACGCCGCCAAAGCCTCGTCCCAACCAAGCCGCACGAACGTTGTATTGGTCTCAAGTACACCTGATTCCTTGAGAACACGGCGAGCGATATTGCTGAGGCCGTCACCGGCTTGGCCTATGGCAAGTCTTTTGCCGAGTAATTCGCTGAAGCGGGTGATCTCATTTTTACCACGATAGACCAACCAAAGAGGTTCGTAATAGAGGCTACCGAGAGATTCCAGATAATCCGCCTCGGCAGGCGTGCCGAGACCATCCTGCACGAAGCCGACATCCACATCGGAATCAGGATCCATCAGCTGCTTGAGATTATCATTGGCACCTGCGGAGGGACGAATCTCAAGCTCCACACCATCTTTTTTCAAAATGTCTTGATAGCGTTTCGCAAATTCCTGATATGC
The DNA here is from genome assembly GCA_014378195.1 of Oligoflexus sp. Classification (GTDB taxonomy): domain Bacteria; phylum Bdellovibrionota_B; class Oligoflexia; order Oligoflexales; family Oligoflexaceae; genus Oligoflexus. The sequence continues at coordinate 10,987 of JACMOC010000072.1, forward strand.
ACCTTCCGGATCGCCGGTGGCCATGATGATATGGGTGGGTGTTGGAGGATCCACGTATTGAATCGCAACGTAGATAACGAGTCCCAGAACAAGCATGAAGGGCAGAATAGCCCACATCATATCCTTGAGAGTGCGGCCGGGCTGGACGCTTTTCTCTTTGGTCTCGTGCTGCATACAGGCTCCCTGGGGAATTAGTAAAAAGAGGAGATAATTCCTATCCTCAAAATTTGCCGCAGAATTTATTCTAACTTAATTTACCAATTTTTAAGTATTTTGAACGCCTGATGCCAGACTGGGGAGCGGATTTAGTTCGATAAATGGAATACTTCAAAAGCGTATTCTTTGGAGTAGAACCTCCCTACTACCCCAAAAAACAGATTTTTCTGCAAGATTTTATCGAGACTACCGATACGAACTTAGATTCAGAAAAACATTGAGGTATAACGTGTTTACACAAGCTACTCTCGGGAACATGCAAGCAAAATTATGGGGCTTCCAAGGATAAAGATGTCCTTCCCGGCTCAACAGGAGGTAAGGCTTATGATATTTGCCTCGCTGACTGGAAACCGAGCTTTGATGATCTCATCAATAATTCCATCGATATTTCTTTTAAACATTTCCGTTTGGCCCCGACTGGCCAAGTTAAAGTCTCGAAAGTGATGTTAGGAAGCAAAGTCCTTGATCCCTCAACATACGTAATCATAGGAGCTACACTACAACTGAAGGACGTTGTTCCCCTAGCGAATCAGGACATCCTTGCTATCGACTCTGTTGTTCAGTGATTCCATGCCTAATAATTCGTAAGAGAGCTTAAAAAGCGATATGAAACGTTAGCTCAGTATTCGTACTCGTCGCCGAGAGAACGACCAAAAGTTTCTTTTGCTGCGGATTCCAAAGCGCAGTGCCCGGGGTTAGGGACGAAGTTCCCGCCTCGGTGGTTTCTTTGATCGGCAGGACTTGGCCGTTTGCATTTACGGTTTGAGGATCCTTTTCAAGGTGAACTTCAAGAGCATAAACCCTTTCAAGCGGCATGCCGGGGAAGTTTCCTTTCATGGCTCCTATTTTCACCGATACGGAACTATTCGTAGGTTCCACAGTGATCGTAGTTTTCGCAAAACCGTCTGTTCCATCTCGATAGGCGTTTGAATCACCGTCGTCATCGTATAGATCGTACTGTGTAGACGTATTCGCAGGATAAATTTCGAATATACGCGTTGCGTTCCATCTTTTGTCACTTACTGAGGTGGACGTCGGCGCTTTGGGAATAATCGCGCCTTTCAGCGCAAATACAGGCATCTTTTCAAGCGGCGCAGCAAAGTTTCGTAACCACTGACTGCCTTTGTAGAACTTACCATCATGCAAATCCACCCAATCGCCCGCAGGCAGGTAAACATCTCTTTGCGTATCGGGTTCGTTGTTTGAGCCAAGTAGTATAGGAGCAACAAGGATCGAAGGACCTAACAAAAATTCGGAGCCAAGGTCTTGAACGTTCGAGTCCTTAGTCCAAACCAAAGGTAATGCGCGAACGATGGGCATCCCGGTATCAAAAGCCTCACGGGCATGAGTATAGATATAGGGGATAAGACTCTCGCGCCAGTTGATATACTTTCTGTTGATTGAGGTATAGGGCTCACCAAAACCATTCGGATGAACGATGCGTTTTGTATTTTCGCCGACCGTGGTATTGCCGTGTGCTCGAAGGAGTGAGGAAAAACTCTCCATCTGAAGCCAACGCGTATATTGTTTTCCGTTCGAAACAGGAAAACCTCCAAACCCACCCACATCACTCGTCGAATAGGGGACGCCCGAAATTGCAAGGTTCATATGAGCCGAAGGTTGCGCCGCCGCCCATCCTAGACGGGCCGGTGCATCTGCAGACCATATGCCCACACCGAACCTCTGACTGCCAGCGTAACCACTTCGACTCAAAATAAACGGACGTTTGTTCGGCAAGTCTATAGTGTAACCTTCATAAAAAGAGCGGGCTCGGTTCATATCCCAAACGTTATGAATATCCTGATGCCATAATCCGCCATCATATTTCCACCACCAGCGGAAACGTTCCGGTTCCCCGAGATCTGTCCAGAATGCAGAGGCTCCATCGAGTAGTATGGGTAAATGCTTAGACCAGAACCACTGCCGCGCAGCAGCATTCGAGGTGTCGATCATTCCAACTTGACCAAAATACCCAACAGCGCCGAAGGCATAGTCAGCATTGTCATCGCCGTTTGCGAAAAGAGCCGGATCATTGCTGTCGAAGTTGCGACGGGCTAAAAATCCAGCGTTTTTGGCCTCTTCGAAGTTTTGGCTGTACGGACTTTCCCTATTGTTACAGGTATCGATATAGCCTTCCTCGATCGGAACGACTTTTATCCCTTTGTCGCCAAGGCGAGCCATGGCCTCGCGTGGATGTTCGAAATTAAACTCTTTGTCTTTGCCCCATTTAAAGCTTCCGACCTGCCTATGCTGGCAATCAGAGAATTCAGACGTGACTTGGCCCGTCTCACTATAAACGCCAGGAACGCCGCCAAACCACTGCAAATCAAGGAAAATGCCATCAAGTGCGAAACCATCTTTTTGAAGGCCATCGGCTACTTTTTCCACTTCGGCCCAATTTCGATAACCGTAATTGGACTGGAGATAACCCAACATCCAGCGAGGCGGCATGAGGGGCTTCCCTGTAATATCAGTGTAGCGATTGATGACGGTTCCGGGTTTGGTGCCGACCATCATATAGAAACGCATCTCGGAGCGCTCGCATTTGGGCGAACCCTTCTCCCAGTCCTGATCACAATCTTGCTTCACATACCAAGACGATTGGGATGGATCGTCAAACTCCCAATATGTGTGATAAACGGTATCAAGAAACAGCCCTGCGCCGCGAGTCGTGAGGAGAAAGGGGATCAAAACGTTTCCGTTTGCGCCACCGTCCGAACCTTCAAAATGGTTGCCCATCGAGGATCCAGGAGCTTCCCAATCTCTTCGTTTCCCCCGCCAGTCAAGGCTTTGGTCAAATTTTCCGCGGAGTTTTTCCCCTAACCCGAAAAAGTGATCATCGGCGTGCATTGCGAACTTTGCGCCAAGCAAAAGACGTTTTTGAGGGGCTCGTCCCGGAGCTTGGTTCATACTGTCTTCATAGGCATCCGCGAACAGGCCATCAAATTTCAGAACTTCCCGGCCGGATTTATCAGAGAGTGAAATCGCGCCTGAGGCACGGGTTATCAAGGCTATCATTTGACTGGTTTCAATAGTGATGACGTCAGGCGATTCTGTGAGTTTAAAAGCGACTGGCATAGCTTTGAAGGTCTCTGAGACACTCCATGTATATTCTTGATCAAATGATTTTCTGTTGGCAAGGCGGACCTTTAAAAGATCCTCACGCAAAATATCGATTTTTATCGGCAGTGACGTTGTTGTCAGGTCTACTGTCTGTCCATTGCGTTTCACGGCTACAATCTGCCTTTTAGCACTATATTCGGCCGGGAAAGTGGCAATATTGAGAAGACTCGCTATTTCCGATTTCAAGGCACTCCCGTGTTGAAGAGTTCGGCAGCCGAAACCGACTAAAGTCATGGTTCCGGCGATCGCGATGAAAGACGAGAATGTCTTGAAATCTAAAGGCAAACGAGTCATAGGCGGCCTCTTGCGGAGCAATTAAAATTTGCAGTCGATCGTCGGTGGACACATTTTGTTGGCAATTGGGTTAGAGCCGGCCGAAATGGTCTTAAGTGCTGGCAAACTCAGAACTGGCGATAAGTCCATGACTTTGTTTCCGACGATCACGAGTTCGGTCAAACTCAAAGAATTTTTGAGTGGGCTAAGGTCTGTCACCTGATTGTAGGGGAAATAGAGAACCTCAAGGTGGGGGATATCCTTAAGGGGCGCAATGTCCGTGATACTGGAGTCCGTGATCGTAAGTGATTTTAGGCTTGTTAAGGCCGACCATTTTACTTTCGTGAGGTCCAAAGTATCTTTGTTGCTGCTGAGTGTAAGTGATTTGAGGTGGCTTAAACTCTCCCAAGGGACAGTGTCGAGTTTGAGATTGTCCGGATTGCGGGTCAAATCAAGCTCTTCGAGCAGTGGAAGCTCCGCGAGGAAACTAAAGTCCCAAGGGATGGAAGCGGTTGCATGATTATTGCCAAGGTGGAGAGACTTCAGTTTTTTCAGTTGTCCAAGTGGTTTGGTGTCGGTTACGGCTTGTCCCGTGAACGAAAGGGTTTCGAGGTTCAACAATTTTGCGATGGGTCTCAGATCCGCAATTTCGTTTCCGTTCTGGATAAGAGAATCAAAAGCCAAGGTTTTGTATTCAAGCAAAAGCGAGGCCGTGGCGGCAAAATTAAAGTAGAGCTTGTGAGCCTCTTCTATAGAGAGTTTTTTGTCGGCGATTACTTTGGAGAGCAGTGAGCCGGTTGTTTTCCAAACTGGGTCGGCTATGTTGTTAACTTCGAGCAGAGCCTGTAACGAGCTGCCCCTATCGGATTTATCTAAAACGGGAGCGACTGGGGTTTTTGTTTGGGCATGATTTATCGCGTCGCTGAAGGCGAGCTTTTCCCCTGACGTCGACGTGATCCAATCAAGATAATCGCCAGCAAATGTGTATAGAACCCAACCGAATTCGCACGATTTTTTAGCATCTGTAGTCATATGTCCCGATGCAAAAGCATCCGTTCCATGTAAGACTCCGGCGAGTAGAGATTTCCCATTGATATCGACAAATGCAGGGCCCCCGGAATCTCCATTACAAGCGCTGTGACCAGTGTCGGCATCGTTAACCAGCATCAAGCTGAAGAAGCGTGATGAGTTTAAATACTGCTGAAGTTTTATTTTGGCCTCTAATAGGACGCCGATGCATCCCTCCGAATCGGTATCACATGTCGTGGATTGTTTTCCATAACCCGCAATCGTTACATCAATGTTTGGCTTTAGCGCTTCATTTGATCGAAGCATTTCGGCCGGCACATATCGCGGTGGTGCGGGCTTTTTCAAACGCACCCAGGCAATATCAAAATTTGTTGAGGTTTTGGAGTAGAGCGGGTGAATTTTGGAGGCGATAATCTTGCTATCGGTCCCGTTGGGATCATCGGTGTTTTGGGCAAATACGGCAAAAATATTGACTCCTTGGCCCGATTCGACGCAATGCGCAGCGGTGATTGCGAGAGTCGGCGAAACTAAAGTCGCTGAGCAAAAGGGCCGGTATTCATCGTCATCATTTTTCGTCGCAAGGGCTATAGTGCTCAGAGTTGCCTGGCTTCCGGCTTTGGGTGCGACGCCATTGACAATCTTCACAGTTGAATTCGAAGGTGGACTTGAAGTCCGGCAGCCCGACGTCAGGGCAAGAGTTGCTGCGATGCTTGTGAAAAGCAGGCTACGACCAGAAAAATTACGCATTAAGATGAGTTCCTCAGATGGCAGTGGAGCGCCGGATAGCGTGCGAGATTCTAAAATTATAGCGGTAAGCGAAGGTGGTCGGAAGGGGGCTCAGGCGGAAAAAAAGGCCCCAGCCCCAAGGGGCTGAAGACCTTAATCAAATCTTTAAGCGATTTTATTCAGCAAGTAGTTTGCGAAGGACGTACTGCAAAATCCCTCCGTTTTTGTAGTAGTCAAGTTCGTCCGCACTGTAGATGGACGACTGAGCAACGAGATCAAATTTGGTTCCGTCTTTCCGTGTGACTTTAAAGGTCATACGTTCACGGGGTTTCATTGTCGGAATACCGTGGAGTTCAAATGTCTCTTCGCCGGTCAAGCCGTGTGTTTTGCGTGTTTCGCCATTGATGAACGTCAAGGGGAGGACACCGAAACCGATGAGGTTCGAACGGTGAATACGCTCGAAGCTCTCAGCAACAACGGCACGAACACCGAGGAGGAACGTTCCTTTAGCAGCCCAGTCACGCGACGAACCCATACCGTATTCTTTGCCACCAAAGACAACCAAAGGTGTTTTGGCTTCACGATACTTTTCCGCAGCATCGTAAATAGGCATCACTTCGCCGGTTGGGATAAACTTGGTGAATCCACCTTCTTTGCCGTCCATCATATCGTTTTTGATACGAATGTTAGCGAAGGTACCGCGGACCATGACTTCGTGGTTTCCGCGGCGCGCGCCGTAAGAGTTGAAGTCCACAGCCTTAACGCCGTGGGCAATCAAGTATTTGCCGGCAGGACTATCGGCCTTGATGTTACCCGCTGGTGAAATGTGGTCGGTCGTGATGTTGTCGCCGAAGATACCGAGCGCGCGCGCGCCAACGATATCGATCTGTCCTTTGATTTCGCGCGTCATGCCTTCGAAGTAAGGCGGGTGGCGAACATAGGTGGAATCTTTCGACCAGTTGAACGTCATGCCTTTAACAGCATTAATCTTCTGCCATTGAACGGGGCCTTGAGCCACGTTGCCATAACGATTTTTGAACATTTCAGGCGTGAGTGATTTGGCGATGACGTCCTGAATTTCTTTGTTGCTCGGCCAGATGTCTTTGAGGAACACATCTTTGCCGTTTTTGCCTTTGCCCAGTGATTCGGTCGTGATGTCAACGTTCACGGAACCGGTCAATGCATAAGCGACAACGAGGGGCGGTGAAGCGAGGAAGTTCGCTTTTACGTCGGGGCTAATGCGGCCTTCGAAGTTGCGGTTACCGGAAAGCACCGCAGCCGCCACGAGGTTATTCGTTGCAATGGATTTGCTAATTTTGTCTTCGAGAGGACCAGAGTTCCCGATACAAGTCATGCAGCCATAACCCGTTAATTGGAAACCCAATTTATCAAGGTACGGAGTGAGGCCGGCAGCATTGAGATAGTCAGTTACCACTTGAGATCCAGGCGAAAGAGAGGCCTTGACCCAGGGTTGTTTTGTGAGGCCAAGCTCAACGGCTTTTTTCGCGACCAGACCCGCGGCTACAAGAACCGAAGGGTTTGATGTGTTGGTACAGCTTGTGATCGCCGTGATCACGACGCTACCGTGTGTGAGTTTGTAAGTCTCGCCATCAACCGAGCCTTGTTTATTAAAGTCAGCTTCTGCAACTTTGAATGTTTTGGGCAAGCTGTCTTTGAAAGTTGGTTTGGCTTTGCCGAGGCTGATACGGTCCTGAGGACGCGCTGGACCCGAGATGCTTGGCTCGACTGAATCGAGATTGAGCTCAACGGTTTTTGTGTAATTGGCTTCGATGGAGTTATCGCGCCAGAAACCATTGGCTTTTGCGTAGGCTTCCACAAGTTTGACTTGTTTTTCTTCGCGGCCGGTAAAACGAAGGTAACGAATGGTTTCGTCATCGATAGGGAAAAAGCCGCATGTTGCGCCATATTCCGGAGCCATATTAGCGATGGTTGCGCGATCCGCGAGTCCCAATTCATCAAGACCAGGACCGAAGAATTCGACAAACTTCTCAACAACGCCGACTTTACGAAGCTCTTCAGTGACCTTGAGAACAAGGTCGGTCGCGGTTACGCCTTCTTTGAGTTTGCCGGTCAAACGGAAACCGATAACTTCTGGAAGGACGAGGGAAACAGGCTGGCTCAACATGGCTGCTTCGGCTTCGATTCCGCCGACGCCCCAACCCAGCACTGCCAGGCCATTGATCATTGTTGTGTGCGAGTCAGTGCCGACGCACGTGTCAGGGAATGCCCAACGTTTGCCATCTTCATCGACTTTCGTCCAGATGACTTTAGCGAGATACTCAAGGTTAACCTGGTGACAAATTCCGGTTCCGGGAGGAACGGCACGGAAATCGTCAAAGGAGTTTTGCGCCCATTTTAGAAATTCGTAGCGCTCAAGGTTGCGTTCAAACTCGAGATCGACGTTCTTTTGGAATGCATCCGGAGTTCCTGAAAAGTCGACCATAACTGAGTGATCGATGACGAGGTCAACAGGACTTAAGGGGTTGATTTTTTCGGGCTTGCCGCCGAGATCTTTCATCGCCTGACGCATAGCGGCCAAGTCAACGACTGCTGGGACGCCGGTGAAATCCTGCATTAACACGCGAGCGGGGTGGTAGGCAATTTCGTGCTGTGAGGTTTTGTTTTCCTGCCATTTTTGGAGCGCCTTGGCGTCAGCTGCTTTGACGATCGTGCCATCTTCGTGGCGAAGGAGGTTCTCAAGCAGAACTTTAAGAGAATAAGGGAGCTTAGAGATGTCACCTAGACCATTTTTTACGGCGTCGGGCAGACTGAAGTAATGAAACGTTTCGCCGTCGACTTGTAAAGTCTTGAGCGACTTGAATGAATCCAATTTATTCGTGGCCATGGGAAACCTCGCCGAAGTGAGTCATTTATGTGCGGGAAACATACTCTTAAACTCGTATTTTTGCATCTTTTTTTGCCGTTACCAAGCACAGTTTTGAGTGTGGGAATCAGGCGTTCCCAGGGCTGTAGGCGTCTGTGGCTTTCAAGGCATTCAAGAAAACTGCTGAGGAGTCGAAGTGGAAGTGGAACTGGGCTAAACCGTCTGGTATACGTGGCCACTCTAATGTGAGGACTTTTGTGATGTGGGATTTTGACGAAGAGTATATCGCGCGCGAGCGACAGAAGGCTAAGGAGCTGAAGAAGTCTCGTTGGTGGCAAAATCTTATTCAAAAAACCAGATGTTACTACTGCCAAAAGCCTATCAGCCGAACCGAAGTGACGATGGACCATGTGGTGCCCATCAGCCGAGGTGGTAAAAGCACGGCTGGCAATCTTGTTCCAGCCTGCAAATCATGTAACGAACAAAAACGAAGTCTGACTGCGGTTGAATGGGTCGATTATCTCGAGGGTTTCAAAAATTCCCCTGACACTTTTGCTGAACCCAAGCCAGAAACGCTAAAAAAAGAATAAGCTGAACATAGTGCAACCAGCGGGGGCCTTTCTTAGCGGGAGTCCCCGTTTTTTTGGAAAATTGCTGGGCGCTGGGATGCTTTTTCGGACCTGTGGGTGCAGGACGGTTCTGAAATTTGCGCCGCTGACTGGCGAGGTCTATCAGATTGTTCTTGTCGTGCTGATTATTGTCTGCCATAAAGACGCTTCGTCCTGGTTTTTTACTGTTATATTCTCAGCGTTATGTTAGTCCAATTCGGCCTCGAGGTACAGTTGATCCCTCGCCTTTCGATCTAGGAGCCGGTTTTGTCTGAAATATCGAATTTCAAAGCGATAGTTGTTATCCCTACCTACAACGAAGCTCTTAACATTGAAGGTATCATTAAAGCAGCTTGGGCCGCCTACCCAAAGCTTCATGTCCTTGTTGTTGATGACAATTCGCAAGACGGTACGGGCCAACTCATCAAAGCGATGCAGGCAGAGGCTCCTGATCAGCTCTTTTTGCTATCCCGTGCCGGCAAGCTGGGTCTCGGGACAGCCTATATCGCAGGATTTGAATGGGCCCTGGAACGAGGCTACGACGCCTTGGTTGAGATGGATGCCGACTTTTCCCACGATCCCGCTGAACTGCCAGCCCTTATACGCGGGCTCCATGATGCCGACGTCGTAATTGGGAGCCGCTATGTGATTGGCGGTTCGACTGAGAACTGGAATTTCTTCCGCAAACTCATTTCAAGAGCCGGCGGCATTTACGCTCGCACCATTCTTGGGATGACAATTAGCGATCTTACCGGCGGCTTTAACGCGTGGACCGCGGAAGCTTTGCGAAAGATCGGCTTGAAGTCGATTCGGAGTGAGGGATACTCGTTCCAGATCGAATTGAAATACCGGGCGTTTAAAGCCGGCTGTCATCTCGTGGAACATCCAATCGTATTTAGTGAGAGGCGGGAAGGTCAGTCGAAGATGTCGGGCCGGATTGTTATAGAAGCTTTGTTTCGAGTCTGGTCGCTTCGGTTTAGTTAAGCGACCTCACTCCAATATGAATACTCTTTGAATGGCCACGACGCGCTTAATGATGCTCGTCGTGGTCTTTGTTTTTGAATTGATCGGCTGAAATTTCTTCTTCTTTGCCTTTTGAAGCATGTGGATCATCTTCAGCGCCCGCGTGTTTTTTAGCTACCGTATGCTCTTCCGCTGCAGCATGCTCATCATGAGATCTCTTAGCATCGTGCTCTTCATGACCTTCGGCTGCTCCGTGTTCAGCATGAGAGGGCGCTTTCGCATGAAGCTCAGCCCCGTGCTCGTCCGCAGCGCCATGCTCGTCATGGCCTTCTTCTTTGGCTTCGCCATGACCCCCGCTTTTCCCATGTTCGTCTCCGCCTTCGTGAGCAGATCCTTCGTTGGTGGCTTCTGATTTCGCGATCATTGCGAACACGCCGAAGCCTCCAGCGAAGACCACCAGGCTTAAAAAAACAGCGGACAACCAGGCGATTGATTGGTTTACGGAGCGGGCCATAGACTTACTTCCTCAAGCGTTAAAGGATCGATAAAACTAAGCGATAATATCTTTTCGCTGAAAACCGACACAGGCACAGGACAGAAAAAAGCCCGTGAGTAAAAGGCCGTAACAGATGCGATAACCCATATCGTCTGGCACGACCGGTATGTGGTATTTCACGACAGACTGAGAAATATTGAAGAGATGGAGATTCCACAAGCCCGCGATCACCTGCACAACTTTGCGGGTTTCTTCGGGCGTTTCGGGAGAAAGGGCTTGCATGATGGGTGCCGATATCAGGCCGGCAACAAACATCCAAATTGAGCAGAACAAAGCCACGGATTGGGTAGCGATTGAAGCAAAAAATATCGAAAGGGCAGCCAGCACAATCCAAACGAGAGTGAGAGTTCCAAAAAGTGCAAGGTCGAAGGGTTTCATCCAGCCCATGCCGTAACTAAAGTAGATGCCCTGCCATGCGATTAAAAAGAGTATGCCCAGGAAGATAAGAACAGTTGTGAGACCTAAAAATTTGCCAAGGAGCCACGTCGAGCGCCCGATGGGCGAAGCGAGCTGAACTTCCAAAGACCCTTCCTGCTTGGAATCCGATACGATTTTGTTGCCCCAAAAGAGGGCGACTATCGAACCTGTAAACAGATAAGCCATAGTCCCTAAGTCGTAAAGAATCTTGAAAAATTCTTCGACGCCCCAATAACTGGCAAGTCCAGACAGGGCTAAAAGTCCAACCCCGACGAGGAGGGCAGGAATAAAAACCCGGTCGCGCCTGAGCCTTAGAAATGTTTCGAATGCGATTGCAAAAAGAGTGCTCATGCGGTTTTTTCCTCGCCGAAATATCGAATCAAGCGGTCTTCGCTCAAAGCTGAAAGCTTTTGGAAATCGACGATTAAGAGTCCGTTTTGAATGCACGCCTGAATCCATTTCACCCCATCACTGTAGCACTCGAAAGACAGCTCCACCCGGTGATTCTGAGACTGCATATCGAGCCAAAGGGGAAGGCTGTGGCTCCGGGCCAGCTCTTGGATCGATTCCGCGTTGCTGCCCGAAATCGTCATGATGTGAGAGGCTTCTTTGGTTTCCGAGGCCGAAGGCTTGAGAGTCGAATACACAACCTGGCCATGATTCATGATGTGGACCTGGTCACACAGTTGTTCTATAGACCAAAGCTCATGCGTACAGAGTATGATCGTGACTTTTTCTGCGCGCAGTTTGTTGATCAGCTGCACCATCAATTTATAGCCGAGAGGATCGAGGCCTGACATTGGTTCATCTAAAACGATGAGGTTGGGTTTGTGGATGGTCGCCTGTGCCCAAGATAGGCGACGGCCCATGCCTTTGGAAAGCTTCCCGACCCGCTTATGACGGTGCTCCCAGAGTTCGATCTCCTTCAGCTTTTCTTCGATCGCCTGCTTATACTCGCTCGGCTTCAAATGTTTGGGCCGAAACACTCGTAAATGATGTTTTAGGATTTCTTCGCAGGTGAGGTTGGTTGGTAGTTTGTTGGTTTCCGGCATGTAACCGAAGCATCGTTTATCGTCGATGGTCAAGGGTTTGCCCTGAAAAAGAATTTCGCCTGAGTCGGGAGTGATCAACCCAAATATCATTCGGATCGTCGTCGTTTTACCGGCTCCGTTGTGCCCCATCAAAGCGGTGCATTGACCTTCCAAAAACGAACAACTCAGGTCATTCACGACGAGCTGTTTCTTTTTGAACAAATCACGATCGTAGACCTTTTTGAGATTTTTGATCTCAAGCATCGCATGTGTCATGGCTTATTCCTCGTTTAAGGGGCCTTAGGTTTGGACTCTTGTATTTTTTTGAGCATACCCATGAACTGTGTTTTGCCTTCGGATTGCGAGATGAGTTCCATACTTTGCTGGATGTCTTCATCCGTCAGGACCCGGGTTTTGAGCAGTTTTTCTGCGGCTTTTTTTACGTACGGCGGAGCGTTTTCCCGCTGGGCGGCCATCATGAAAAACGTAGCAGCCTGGGCAGGATGATTCATAAGTGCATATTCGACAAAGGCTTGCGTCATCAGTATGCGCCAGCTCATCGGAAATGCCACCAAGCCGGCTTCACTGATTTCGCGGCAAAATTCGGGATGATTCAACTCTCGCCACAGGGTGAAGCAGGACAGCATGTAGGTCGTCTCAAGCTTCGGATGATGTTGAATCACCGAACGGACCTGTTGCATCAGAAGCTCGGGGTTTTTTGGAGTGCCCGTTTGCATCAAGGTCTGAAGGAGCCATATCGAAATGAAATCATCGTAAATGGCCTTATGCCCAAGAAGGAAAATATTGATGGTGCGTGGGTTGATTTGGGCCATTGGAGGAGGCGCATACAGTTGATAGCTGTTGTTAAGTTTGGCGACTCGGGTCGGAATGCCGAGGCCGAGCGCACCACCGAGAAGAAGGACGGCAAGCAATGGAAAAATGAGGGGAGAGACTTTTTTCCACATAGGAAGAACCTCGATGAGGGTTGGTTTAGGGCGGCAATCCTAAACCAACCGTTAGTGCCCGGGGTGAGATCAGGGAGTCGTGGAAGGCGCCTGGATTTCGGAGATCATGAGTCGATCGCCATATGACTTCAGTGGATTAACGATCGCGATCTGAGCAAAAATCACGATGGCAAGAACAAGCATCGGTGCCCAATCAAAAGGCCCCGGAATGTTGCGTGTAAGGTGCCTCAAAGGACGATAGATCGGCTCTGTTATATTAATGATCATGATCACGATCTGATTACTGCGATCACCGACCCAGCTCACAATAATGGAAGCGAAGACTAGCAGTTGGATCGCGCTCAGAAAGAAATTGATAACAGCAGCAAGACCTTGGACGATTCCTGCAGTCATTGTATTAAACTCCTAATTTTCATAGACATATTCTAAGGATTGTTGCGTCAAGAAGCAAGTACTCCCTTACCGGCGCAGTGAGGCGCCGGTAAGTATTCGTGGTTCAGCGTAGGTCGTTGTGCTTGAGGAGAGCAGCCGGATCCGGCTTCCGACCGCGAAATTTCACAAACACGTCCATTGGATGCTGGCTGCCGCCCAGCGCAAGGACTGTGTCACGGAAATTCGCGCCGACCCGGGCGATATTTTTATCGTCGAGCCCCTCTTCTTCAAAACGTTCAAAAGCGTCGGCACTGAGAACCTCTGCCCACTTATAGCTGTAATAACCCGCCGAGTAACCACCGGAGAAGATATGTTCAAACGCGCAGAGGAAACGGTCTTCTTCCAAAGGCTGCAGGGCTGCGACCTTAGCTGCGATGCGTCGGTTCAAAGCTTCGACGGTCTCGCCTGAATTGGGTTTGAAGCGGTGATGTAGTTCCATATCCGTCATCGCAAAATGGAGCTGGCGGACCATGAAGTTCGCGGCATTAAAGGTCTTTGCTTTGGAGATCTTCTCAAACAAAGCATCGGGTAGGCTTTCGCCTGTTTTGATGTGTTTTGTAAGGCTTTTCACGACATTTTTTTGATAGCACCAATTCTCCATGAACTGGCTGGGGAGCTCAACAGCATCCCATTCGATGCCATTGATTCCGGACGCTTCAAGAACATCAACTTTGGTCAGCATATGCTGGAGGCCATGACCGAACTCGTGGAACAGGGTTTCGACTTCATCGAAAGAGAGGAGCGAAGGCGTATCCCCGACAGGCGGTGTACCGTTGCAAACTAGGTAAGCAATGGGATAAACCTTTTTGCCTTGGAAAGTCCCGCGATCTAGACAGGTGTCCATCCAGGCTCCGCCGCGTTTTTCTCCGGGACGTGCGTAGGGATCGAGATAAAAGCCGGCGATTTTTTCTTCGTTCTCATCTAACACATCATAATACAGCACATCTTTATGCCATTTTTCGATGGGGCTAGGACTCTCGGCTACCGTAATGCTGAAAAGCTGATTCAAGAGTTTGAAAAGCCCTTCGAGAACGCGTGGCAGTGGGAAGTAAGGGCGGAGTTCATCATCGCTGAAGTCAAACTTCTCTTCGCGCATCTTCTCAAGGTAATACGCCGTATCCCAATTTTTGATTGCGCCGACCAGGCCTGTGCGGTTTGCAAAAGTGTTGAGCTCTTTGATCTCTTCGTGGGCTTTCGCGGTGGACGCGTTAGCAAGATCACCAAGCAGCTGATCGACGGCTTCGACAGTGCCAGCCATCTTTGTTGCCAGGCTTAGCTCGGCGTAACTCCTATAACCCAGGAGCTGGGCCTGTTCCGTGCGAAGCTCGAGGATTTTGTAGATGTTCGGATGGTTATCAAAACTGCCCGACGAGGCGCGGGTTACGTAGGCACGATAGAGCTTCTCGCGCGTTCCCCGGTCGGTCGAATATTTCATAAATGGCAAATAGCTCGGCATATCAAGCGTTATTGACCACGGTCCTTGTTCAGGAGTCGAGGGCGTTTCGGGGTGACGAAGGTGATAGTTGGCCGACCACATTTCGAGATAGTTTTCGGGGATCCCGCCTAGCGTTTTTTTATCGGTAAAGACAAGCTCGAACTCTTTCGTCGAATCCAGAACGTTATTGGAATAAGCCGTTTGAATCTGCGACATGTCCTGCGAAATCTGATTGAAGCGCTCTTGAGCTCCGCCCTCCAGTTCGATGCCGGAGAGTTTTGCTGAGAGGAGAGAACTATCAATCACGCGTTGTTTTGCCATCGGAAGGGAGTCGAAGTCTTTGGCATCGCGCAGTTTTTTGAGAGCATCAAAAATAGGCTTGCTTTGGGACATACGCAATGAAAACGTGACCATCTTCGGCATCGATGCCTGGTAAGCTTCGCGAAGTTCGGGGGAGTTTTTGACTCCGATCAAATGCTGGATCGGCCCCCAGGTGCTATGAATCTTGCGCCTTATGGTTTCGAGCGGGTCAAGCAAAGTTTCCCAGGTCGTTCCCGGGTTTTGCTCGAGTTTGGTCAGGAGTGTTTCGCATTCGGCAAGAACAGCATCGACCGCAGGTTGCGCGTCAGAGGCGTTAATGTGGTCAAAATGAGGTAAACCGTAGTTACCTAGCAAAGGATTAGATACTGTACTCATAGCTTGGGTTCCTCGTTGCTTGCGAGAAGGGGACCTTCACGAGGTTGAGCATAGCAGAAAGCCTCAACTGCGGCTGCCCATTAAAGCGGTTCCAATCCGAACAAAATCACTCCCTGCTTCCAGGGCAATGCGCATATCATTCGACATACCAAGGGATAAAAGCCCGTCGCCGAGGGTGCTCGCACAGTCGCGGAGAGACCGGTAGAGGGCGGGGACTTCCGCGTATGCGGTATCGGTGTAAATATCAGGCGGAATAGCCATGAGTCCCCGGATATGGAGCTCGGGAAGTTCGGTCTTGATTCGTACCGCGAGAGAGGCAATTGCGTCCATCGCCAGTCCACTCTTGGACTCCTCATCCCCGGCATTGACTTCAAGCATGATAGAAAAAGGGATTTTGCCAAGTTCGCGCGCGTGCCGCGCAATAAGCTTCGCATGAGAATAACTGGCGACCGTCTGAATCTCAGAGGCGTATGTGACAATTTTGCGTATTTTGTTGGATTGAATGTGACCAATGAATATCCAGTCGAGCTTGAGATCTTTGAGGGCTTCGGCTTTGTCGCTTAATTCCTGCGCATAGTTTTCACCGAATTTTGTCTGGCCCAAGCGATGCAGCTCGATGATCTTCTCAATCGGCTGCAGTTTGCTCACGGCTATGAGTTCGGCTCTGGCCTTAGTGTGTGCCCGGATTTTTTGGAGTATTTTGCTGTGCCGCTGGGCCAGCGTCGTTTCTTGGGGTGTTTCCATCACTTGGAATCCTCGCTCCTTCCTTCGGTTTCAGCTCATCTGAACTCCCTAAGGTATCGCGTGAATCGCTGGCAGGCGCAAGCTCTCCTTGAACCGCCGGCACCTGAGCTCCTGGAAGTGGGCCAGGCGCACGGTGTTGAGGAATGCGTCCGGCATTCAAACCTTGTCGTCCAAGCGGAACGAAGGTGGTTTCCTGCTGGGCTTCGTAATGGGGGGCTTCGATGTAAACGTTGCCCTGACTGTCAATATTGACGTTAACTTGTTGCATTGATTGGTTTTTTGTTGAGGAAATGTCAACTCCATTCAAAAATACCGAGCGCGAGGTTGCAGCAAGGGCACCTTGGGTAAAAGCGGCGCTGAAAAGGAATCCGAAAAGAGTTAAACGTTTCATGAGAACTCCCATTTTTCTTTTTAGTTCTCCAGTGGATGTGGGACTTGCCGTCTCCAAGGAGCTTGCGTACCATATCAAGATGAAAATGCGGCGATAGTGGGTTACACATCATTCTACCACGTCGCATCGATTGCGAAGAGTCCCCACGTAGTAGCTAGGAGAAGTCATGCGTAACTCGAAAATCAAGACCTGGAAAGTTTTTGCCTCCCTAACCCTCGGACTGAATCTACTCGCATGCTCCCCCGGATTTGAAGGGACATACAGTGATCCTAAAAAGGCCGAGATCGTGGATGATAAATGGAGTGAGACCGACGCTCATAAGGTCGCGGGCTCTTTGATTAATCAAGTTTTAACAAAACCATGGCTGACTCAATTCGAAGCCGTAAAAAAGCAAAAGCCGATCGTTATCGTCGACGAAATCGCGAATCGTACGGATGAGCATATCGATACGAAAGCCCTCACCGAAGCCATGACCGACGAACTGATCAATGCCGGCAAAGTCCGCTTTGTAAACGGCGAAAAACGCAAACAGATACTTGAAGAGATCAAGTATCAGAATTCGGGTACTACCGAAGCGAAAACGCGCAAATCTCTCGGCAAACAAATTGGTGCAGATTTCATGCTGAGCGGCGCGATCTCAAGCTCTGTCCACACCCAGGAAGGTCTGAAAACCGTCACCTACCAAACGGCTTTGACGTTGACTGACCTCGAGACTGCCGAGATCGTCTGGAGCGGTAAAGAAGAGATTAAAAAACGTTTCAATCGGTCCTCTAAATCCTGGTGACATGTGCTGAAAAAAACGGTCTTTACCCTATGTAGCTCGCCTTTGCTTCTGAGTCTCTGGCTCGGTGGTTGCGCCTCATATTCCGACGATATCAAGGTGATGCATTCGGACTTTCGCGCCGGAAATTATGCCGGTGCTCTTGAGACTTTTGAGAAGTCTGATATCAAAACACAGGATCGAAACAAACTCCTCTATTACCTTGAAAAAGGCATGATAGAGGACCGCCTTTCGGAGCGTAAGCAATCACGGTCGCTTTGGATGAAGGCCGATGCTTTGGCTGACAAGCTCTTTACCGTAAGTATGAGTAAGGAAGCCGCGTCTTATATTTATAACGATTCGGCTCAATCTTACGCCGGTGAGGATTATGAGAAGGTTGCGATTCATACAATGCTTGCCCATTCGTTCATCAGCGATAACGAGATGAGCGAAGCGCGGATCGAAGCGGCGAAAATCAACTCGAAGCTGAACGAAATCAATGGATTCTATAAAGACAATAAAAACAAGTATAAGGATGACGCCTACGCGCGTTTCCTTTCGGGCTTGATCAATGAGTCTAACCACGAACTCGATGATGCCATCATCGATTACGCTGCGGCTCTGAAGATCTACGAAGGTGAGTACAGCTCGATTTTTAAAGTTTCTGTACCCAACGAATTGGTGCGGTCGCTCTATCGGCTTTACAAACTCCGAGACCGAAAGGACGAGGCTCGCCTTCTGGAGCGGTCGTTTTCGAGTCTTGGGCTCGACAAGGTTCCGCTTGATTCGGCGTCAGTCGTGGTGGTTCATGAGGTGGGTCTGATCAATGAAAAGAAAGCCTTTGATTTTGTCATACCTATTAATGGCAAGATACTGAGGTTCTCCTTTCCGACGATTCACAAGCAGGGTGTTGCCGTTCGGCAGACTGGGATTCGTTTGAATGAGGGTTTGTTTGAACCCGGTACCCTTGCACAGAACTTCAATGCCATCGCGTTTGAAAACCTCGAAGACAGACGTCTCCGCTTTATCGTTAAGGCTATTGCCCGTTTGATTCTGAAAGATCAAGTCACGCAAAAAGCCGAGAAACAATTCGGAGTCCTCGGTCTTATCGCGGGCACAATCTATAGCGCTGTCACAGAAACTGCGGATACTCGCTCTTGGACCACTTTGCCCGCGGCCGTATACGTCACGCGCGTGTTTGTGAAACCAGGCGATTATTCAATGGAAGTGAGCAACGACGGAAGTGTCACGGAGATGAAAAAGATCGCTTTGAAAAAAGGCGATGTTATGTTGGTCAGAGATGTGAGGGTAAATAAAGCACCTCGCCCGACATCAAACACATCGCACTGACTTCAGGTTCGGAAAACAAAAGAGAGGCGGAGACACATCATAGTGTCCCCGCCTCTAGTCTTAGTATCAATCGAACTGATTAACGACTTTTGAGTAGGTCGTGATGAGTCCAGTTTTGGTTGCCAAGCGTATTGCGCAGCGAGCTCATAGCACGAACCGAACGAATACGTTCTTCGGCGATATGGCCTGACGCTTGGTTGGTCGTGATGCCCTTGGCGTCAGCAATCTTATAGATGCTGATCAAGGTATCGTAGATATTCGCAGCCCGTTGTTTTGCTGTTTTTGCGTCGTAGCCAGCAAGCTCTTGATAAACGTTAATCACACCGCCGGCATTGATCACGTAGTCAGGAGCGTAAAGTATGCCGCGTTCACGGAGCATGCCGCCATGGATAGACTCGTCCAAGAGCTGGTTATTCGCTGCGCCGGCAACGATGCTTGCTTTCAATTCCGGGATCACGCGGTCATCAAGGAATCCACCGAGTGCACACGGAGCGAAAACGTCGACAGGAAGACGATGAATATCTTCGAGCGAAGCGGCCTCAGCGCCATAGCGACGAACGTTTTCTTTGACTTTTTCCTGATCGATATCTGCAACAAAGACTTTTGCGCCTTCTGCCGTCAGGTGTTCGATCAAATGGGAGCCGACAGCGCCGCAACCCTGGACAGCAACGCTAACGCCTTTAAGGCTGCTTTTGCCGAGTTTATATTGAACCGACGCGCGAACGCCGTGGTATACGCCCCAAGCCGTAACGGGGGAGGGATCGCCTGAACCACCCGCACGCGAATTGATACCGGCAACGAAGTCGGTCTCAAGTCCAACCATTTCGATATCGTCAACACGGATGTTGACGTCTTCAGCGGTGATGTAACGGCCGCCTAGACTATTTACAAAGCGCCCGAAGGTACGGAAAAACGCTTCGCTTTTCAATTTTTTAGGATCGCCGATGATAACGGCTTTACCGCCACCCAAATTGAGACCACTGATAGCATTTTTATAAGTCATGCCACGAGACAAACGGAGAACGTCTCTTAGCGCGTCTTCTTCGGATTTATAGTCCCACATACGACAGCCACCCAAGGCAGGGCCGAGTGTTGTATCGTGGATAGCAATGATGGCCTTAAGGCCTGTTTCTTTGTCGTTGCAGAAGACCACCTGCTCGTGTCCCATGGTGGTCAATTCTTCAAAAAGTGCCATCCTATTTTTCCTTCTTGGTCCCGGGTAGAAACTGATGCAGGGCGATCAGCCTTGCTTAGGATTAACGGTGATCACAGAATTACTGCATAGGTCCGAAAATAGCAAGCGGAGGGAAAGTCAGCGAAAGGCCCTACAAAACTAAGCTTTGGGGACTATTTATAACGATAGTTCGCTCAGTGGTCACTGCATCTTCCCTTGTCTTATTTGACCTATTAAGTTAGTAGGATATTCCGGCCGCGTCCCGTCCCTAGACCTCTATATTTGCCCGCGGCTCTGACGAGGAAACTATGAATCAATTCGACGTTATAGTGATCGGTGGCGGCCACGCTGGCTGCGAAGCAGCTCTCGCTTCGGCACGCATGGGAACGCGGACTTTACTCGTGACTCAATCCGTTGATCGCATCGCCGCAATGTCCTGCAACCCAGCTGTTGGCGGAACGGCTAAAGGCCATCTTGTTAAAGAAATCGATGCATTGGGCGGTCAGATGGCAAAAGCTATCGACATCAATGGTATTCAATTTCGTGTCTTGAACCGAACCAAAGGTCCGGCGATCTGGTCCTCGCGGGCTCAGGCCGATATGGGCCTTTACGCGCGTTACATGAAACATGTCCTCGAAAATACAGACAACCTTCATATCCGTCAGGACACGGTTGAAGGCCTTCTGATTAACGATAACGATAGTGAGAATCCTTTTGTCGAAGGCGTCGAAACACGACTCTTCGGCAAATTTTTTGCCTCGTCCGTTGTGATTACGACCGGAACGTTTCTCAATGGTTTGATACATATTGGTTCCGAAAAAATTAGTGCTGGCCGCGTTGGTGATGCCCCCTCCATAGGCCTGGCCGATGCCATACGGCGGTTTGGATTTCGGGTTGGCCGCATGAAAACGGGCACAACGCCACGACTTGATTCTAAAACTATCGATTGGGATCGTTGCGAAGTTCAGCATTCCGATGATGACATCGTGCCGTTTAGTTTCGACAACAAAACGATCACGCAAAAACTCATCCCTATGTATATCACACACACCAACGAGAAGACTGCCGAAGTCATACGGAAGTATCTTAGCGAATCCCCGCTTTACAGCGGAGAAATTGTCGGAATTGGACCGCGTTATTGTCCTTCTATCGAGGACAAAGTCGTTAAGTTTCCCGACCGAAGCAGCCACCAGATTTTCCTTGAGCCGCAAGGCTATGATACCTGCGAAGTTTATCCGAACGGTTTGTCGACGTCGCTTCCTCTTCACGCGCAAATTGAGTTCATTCGCACGGTACCTGGTCTCGAGAGAGCGGAAATTATCAGGCCGGGTTATGCTATCGAATATGATTACGTGGAACCGACTGAGCTCCATGCAAGTCTTGAAACGAAAAAATTGAAGCGCCTTTTTCTTGCCGGACAGATCAACGGCACGACAGGTTATGAAGAGGCGGCCGCCCAAGGTTTGATGGCTGGTATCAACGCGTCATTGAAAGCAAAGGGCAAGGAGCCCTTTATTTTAAGCCGTTCAGAAGCCTACATCGGAGTATTAATTGACGATCTGGTAACCAAAGGCACGCTTGAGCCCTATCGGATGTTTACCTCGCGCGCTGAGCATCGCCTCTTCCTTCGTGAAGACAACGCGGACCTGCGCCTCACAGCGAGAGGTCATGAGATCGGTTTGGTTTCGGATGCAGCGCATGCTCGTTTCCTTGAACGTTTCGCGGCTCTCAATGAGCTGCTTGTGTTTACAAAAGAACAAGGCATCGGCCCCTTCAATCTTCCTGATGACATGCTCGACGCGAAAGACAACACGGGAACCAAGATCGACGCGATCCTCAGAAAACCGCGCGTCACGGCCTCAGAACTTGCGAAACATATTCCTTTTTATCAAGCCTATGAGAGCTCACTCCTCAGGCGCCTTGAGATCGAAATTAAATACGAAGGGTATATCGTTCGCGAAAAACGTGCGATCCGTAGCACAGATCAACTCGAGCGCGTGAAGATTCCTGAACATGTTAAGTACGAACATCTGATGGGCCTTAGCCGTGAAGTCGTTGAGAAGCTGAAGCGGCATCAACCGATGAATCTGGGGCAGGCCTCACGCATCAGTGGTATCACCCCGGCTGCGATACAAATTCTTCATGTTCATATCGCGATGTCTCACTAATTTATGCCAAGAGAAAAGGCGAGGATCCGATGGGTCCTCGCCTTTTCGATTCTGCGGATTTTTCAATCCTTGATGATGCCTTTCGATACTAGATATTCAGCCACAAATATCGCGCCTTTGGCCGCTCCAGCTTTCGTATTGTGAGAGAGGAGCACGTATTTGATACCGCCCAGGACTTTTTCGAGGCGAACCCGACCAATGTGGGTCGTCATGCCGCCGTCAGAATCACGGTCGGTGCGAGGTTGTGGACGAAACGGATCGTCGTGTATCTGAAAGAAGTTCTTGGGTGCGGAAGGAAGGCCTGCGCAATCACTTTGATACTCGCGAAAGGCAGTCAAAGCCTGTTCGACAGTGATTGGTTTGTGTGTGCCGACAAATACTGTTTCGGTATGGCCGTCCGTGACGGGCACACGGGTACAGGTGCAGCTTACTCCAATAACAGCATCTGCAATGGCATCGTTTTTCAAGATGCCGAGGATCTTGAGCGTTTCCTTCTCAACTTTTTCTTCTTCTTTTGGAATGTACGGTACAAGATTATCGATCACGTCGAGAGCCAGCACACCCCCGTTGCGTCCAGCACCTGACGTTGCCTGCATCGAGGTCATGAGCACAGACTTCACGCCAAACGCCTGATGGAGCGGTGCCAGGGTCGCTGCAAGACCGTAGGTCGTGCAGTTAGGAATGGGGACAATAAAGCCCTTCCAGGTGCGGTTTTTCTGCTGTGTTTTGATAAGAGCTGCATGATTGGAGTTGACGCCCGGCATCAAAAGGGGGACATCGGCTTCCATGCGAAATGCACTCGCGGTGGAAATAACGGGCTTTTGGGCTGCGTAGATCGGCTCCAGATGTTTTGCGGCATCGGTATCAATCGCCGTAAAAACGATATCGATCTGCGAGAGATCAAGCGTTTCGCTGTTTTGTACAAGCATATTTTTGAAAGCAGGGGGAATAGGTTCGTATTGCCACCAATGCACCTGGCCATTGGACGAGCGAAGGGCCTCTTCGTACGATTTGCCTGCTGAACGGGATGAGGCCGAGAGAACTGTAATTTCAAACCAAGGGTGATTTTGCAAAGCTACGAGAAACTGCTGGCCGGCAATACCGGTGGCGCCAACGACAGCGACTCTCTTTTTCTTGGTATGGCCTTGGTTTTGAATGGGTTCTGGCATCGCTTTGACCTTCTTCTAGTGTGTCGGGTGCAAGAGAGGATTCAAGCCGAAATTAGCATGAATCCAGCCGCAGAGTCGAACAGAAACAGGCTCATGAACACAGCCACTTTTCGGGTTACGCCCGTATGCTTTGTAGGAGTTTTTGCAACTCGTCGGTCTGATATCGAATAAACACTGTTTCGGAATGTTCAATCTTCCAGAGACCCGCAGCCATACCTTTTTGTTTTTTCAGGGCCGCTCGTCTTGTGACGTAACACTCGCCCGCTAAATCGTCTTTAAGTCGGGAGCTGTGAAGGGCAAGAATTGCGGCTTCTTTCAGTACCTGTGACGGAAGGGCCGCTCTCAAATCAGGCGTGCAGGGCACAATCACATGAGATCCGGTGACACCGACAGCATGAAACCAATAGTCGTTCGCACGGGCGGCTTTGGTGAGCTCATCGTTTTCCCGAGCGCCTTTGCCAACCAAAATTGTATGACCGGTGCTACTGAGATAAGTCTTGTAAGCTTTCGCGGTTTGAGGTGCCGCGCTGTTGCCTGAGCCTGGCCTCAACTGCGGAAGTTTGTATTTGGCGATAAGTCTCTGCCAGTAGGATTCCGTATGAGCGACTGTTCGTAAGGACTCGATATCGTCGAGGAGATCTTTTTCGTAGTTCTGAAATTGTTCGACCTGCTCTCGGCCCATTTTGAGTTTGCGTTCCAGCTTTCGCGATCGTTCATAGGCGGCTTCAATATTTCGTCCGACGCTGAGATCGGGATTAAGCTCTATGCATAGATCTGTCCCGATTGAAGTCTGGGACGAGTCGAGTTTGAGTTCGAAGGCCTCGGGAGCGACGAGGTACGCATAACGTTGAAGGTGTATAGCGTCCTGTTTGACCCGTTCCACCTCCGTGACGGGAGGAATATCGGCACGCAGTTTTTCGAGGTTTTTGCGCGTTGTTTTGAGTTTTCGTTTGAGGCGCGCAGCGAGTTCGCGCTGATCTTCGGGTATTGGATTAGTGCTGTCGCCACTTACGTCCGTTTCCTCATCCTCATCTAAATATTCTGCATCTTTTACGGTATCTTTTTGCGTTGTGAGGCTGACGAGATCCGGAAATACATTCTCGAACGCTGCCCAATCCGGCGGTCCTTCCAACTGATGCTTTTTGGTAAAAGTACCTTTTTGCCCATAACTGACCTGCACCATGTGATTGGGATCGATCAGAGAAGCCAGCGGTGGTTTGGAATGCGCGAGTTTGATCGTCCAAAACCCTTCGCTTTGAGAGCCGGCAAGCAGCGGAAGATAAAGATCTCCTGTTGTTTTGTCGCGCAGAATTTCTTTGATAGTAAACTGCGGTATGTGTTTGCGGAGGATCTGAATGAAAGCATGATTCGCCGTGGCTTGGCCAGGCTTCTCTCTATCGAGGCGCATACCGAAACTCTGCTGCCTCAAATCAATGAGAAGATGTATTTTTTTCGGCAGATTCAGTTCTTTTGAGGCCAAGATTGACATCTGGAAAATGATCGTAAAATCCTTGTTGATCCAAGTCTTGAGTACTTTGAGTTTGATCGACATGGGGCAAAACCTGTCAGGGATGATAATGTTTATGCACTCGAACGGGTTTCTTTTTTGGCAAAATAACCTGCGTTCCGTCTTTGACCCTGGTATCGGGCATATCAGGATAAAGATCTATCTTTTGATCAGGATCAGATTCCAGAGGTTCATAGCCTTTGACGGGTCGTCCAAAGTCGCCAGTCGCGAGCGCCGACCGTCTAAGTGCGGCGGTGATGAAACCGAGATTATACATTTCTTCTATGATGCGCCGGTAACGGGCATGTCCGAAATCAGTAAGGCTACGCTGCCTTAGGCCCTTCGACCAGGCATTGGGACTCGGGATAACAAGAGCCAGCTGGGCTCCGTCCTGAATAGTCAGAAGTTCGGGTGTGGTTTGGAAATAATGTTTTGCGGCCGCTTGCATTCCAAATACGCCATCACCAAATTCAACGAGATTTATGTACCATTCCAGAATTTCGTCTTTGGTCAATATGAACTCGAGAATCAGGGCGCCCAAGGCTTCGCGAAATTTGCGGAAGAGGCTTTTTTCAGGATTGAGAAAAGCCATCTTCACGACCTGCTGCGTAATGGTTGAAGCCCCGCGGGCATAGCGCTTTTGTTCCATATTCGACTCAACACTCTTGCGTATTTCCCGCCAATCAAGGCCGCCATGCTCATAATAGCGAGCATCTTCAGAGACCATTATAGCGTTGATTACGTGTTGAGAAACGGTGTGGATAGGCGTCCACCGCGGCGTATCAGGGCCGATTACAAAAACTTCGGCACCCGTCTTGGGCCAGCGAACGACCTCTATGGGCCCCTTCCGGAGTTGCCAGACAGGTGGCGTTAAAAGTAAAAGCACACTGCTCAGCACCACGAGAGCGGCAAAAGCAATTGTGAGCACCCACTTTTTTTTCTCGCCTTGCAGAACTGCCATCGGAGCCCCTTAGTACTGTAGCGAAAGCCCTTCCCCTTGGAGGGCAAAGAGGCTCTGGCATACGGGATCTGTGAGATCGATTCCACCCGTATTCGGTTTTATTTTAACCTGGGCCTTTTCAAATGCCAGTTCCAGTGAAAGTGCCGTTGACCCTGGATTGGCCTTGATCATCTCACGGATCTTCCGAACTGTATTCATCTGTTGCGCTAAAGTCGCTTTGTCAGGTGAAGTGGTGCTTTTAAGCTGAATAACCGCTTTTTTTACCACTGCCTTCCGAGCCTGTTCGAGCGGCTGAATGTTCTCGACGCGCACATTGATGCCTTGACCGTCAAAACTCTGCTGTATCGAGAGTTGCACCACGACCATAGACATCGGGCTGGGAAGTTCGGGAGGAAGGTCATTTTCAAAACCGACCGCTTCGAAGCTTCCTGTATCGTCCTCGAGACTGAAGTAAGTCATCCGTTTGCCTGTCTTGGTCAAACGTTCGCGGTGGTCGCAGAGGAAGGCCATAACGAATTGGCCTTTTTTACCGATGTTTTTGGAGATATCCTGCAGCTTTAGTTGCGAGAAACGTTTGGCGTCCAATGGATAAACTTCGTTGGGATGACCCGTGAGAAACACACCCAGTAGTTTTCGCTCCTTAAGCAACCAATCAATCCTTGAATACGGAACGATCAGCTTCAGAGCGTCTTTCTCCCAGTCGGCAATTTCTGTTGTGTCGCCGACTTCCGCAAAATCGTCAAACAGAAGACGTTGCCCCTGTTTTTTTGCGCTGTGGTGGCTTTCACTGAACTTCACCATTTCCGCGAGTATATGTGTGAGTACGGCACGGTTGAGCTTGAAGCCATCCAAGGCTCCCGCTTGAATAAGCAACTCAAGCGTTTTTTTGCCGAGCTTGTGGAGGTCGATTCGTTTGGCGAATTCCGTTAGGGATTTAAAAGGGCCGTTTGCTTCACGATCGGAAATCATCGTTTCGATCGAGGCGCCACCGATCCCTTTGATAGCCGCTAAACCATAACCGATCGAACGGGCTTTCGGGACGTCGAACTGCAAGTAACTGCGGTTGATGTTCGGCGGCATTATCTTGAAACGCAGCCGTCGACATTCTTCGGTATAACGAACCAGCTTTTCGGTGTTATCCAAATCGCAGGTCATGATAGCAGCCATGAACTGCTCTGTGAAAAAGGTCTTTAAATAGGCTGTTTGATAACTGACAAGACCGTAAGCCGCAGAGTGACTTTTGTTGAAACCATAGGCCGCGAACTTCGCCATCAACTCAAACAGATCGTCAGCGACTTTGTCATCAACATTGTTTTCTTTAGAGCCTGAGATAAAGCGCGACTTTTGTTTGGCCATCTCTTCGGGCTTCTTTTTACCCATAGCTCGTCGCAGCAAATCCGCCTCGCCGAGAGAATAGTTGGCGAGAGTTGCTGCGATTTTCTGGACCTGCTCCTGATACAGAATAATGCCGTAGGTATCGGAGAGAATATCGGCCAGGGACGGATGTTCGTAAACGATATCCTGCCGTCCATGTTTTCTCTCGATGAAGTCATCCACCATCCCCGATCCCAAAGGACCTGGGCGGAAAAGAGCCACGACCGCGATAATGTCCTCGAAACGGCTCGGCTTCAGCTTTTTGAGGAGCGACTGCATGCCCGAACCTTCAAGCTGGAATATACCAACCGATTGCGCAGCTTGCAGGACTTCATATACCTCTTTGCGCTCGAGGTCGATCGTCGTGATATCAAACTTGGGGTCTTTGCTGGCGCGAATCAGCTTCACAGCTTTATCGATAACGGTAAGAGTTTTGAGGCCCAAAAAGTCGAACTTTACCAAACCGACCTTTTCAGCATTTTTCATCTCGTACTGAGTGATGAGCTGACCGCTCTCATCTTTGTAAGTCGGGACGAGGTTGTGCATCCCTCCTTCCGCGATGACGACACCGGCGGCATGCACCGAGGTATGACGACTCATGCCCTCGATCTTCAGAGCGAGATCAAGAAGCTTTCGGATGTTGTCGTCTTTTTTGGCTTCCTCGAGAATGCGTGGTTCTTTATCGAGCGCATCCTGCAACCGGATGTCGAGTTCGTTCGGAATGAGTTTGGCAATCCTGTCGACCCGCGTGTAACCGATCTGCAATACACGACCCACGTCACGCAAGGCAGCCTTGGCCTTCATTTTCCCAAAGGTCGTGATCTGCGCTACGTTTTCAGGACTGTACTTGTCGGTTACGTAGCGAATAACCTGGTCGCGTTTCTCCTGGCAAAAGTCGACGTCAAAGTCGGGCATGGAGATACGTTCGGGGTTTAGGAAACGCTCGAAGATCAGATTGAAACGCAAAGGATCGATGTCAGTGATTTTGAGGGCATAAGCGACCACAGAACCGGCACCAGAACCCCGTCCCGGACCTACCGGAATATCGTTGTCTTTGGCCCAGTTGATAAAGTCCTGAACGATGAGGAAGTATCCGGGGAAACCCATAGAGATGATAACTTCGACTTCGTAGGCCAGGCGTTTCCAGTAGTCGTCTTCCTTGCCCTGGTCATGAGACTTGCCGTAGAGTTTTCTGAGGTAAACGAGGCGGTCTTCCAGTCCTTCCTTGGCAAGGCGACGCAGAGCATCGGGCTCACTTTCGCCACTCGGGAGACTAAAACGGGGTAGAAAGTATTCGCCGAATTTGAACTCGAGTTGGCAGGCGTCGGCGATGACCTTCTGGTTGGCAAGGGCTTCAGGCCATTGCTTAAAGCGAACTTCAAACTCTTCATCCGTAAGCACGTGGAATTCAGACGTCTGAATCCGGCCACGTATGTCACTCATCGTCAGATCGTTTTTGATCGCGGTGAGAACGGCGTGCGCCTCTTGATCATCAGGATTAAGGTAGTGACTATCGGCAGTTGCGACCAGTTGCAATCCATAATGAGCGGCCGCTGCTGCTAACAACGGGATCATTCGTTTCTGGTTCGGGAGGTTATTGTCGATAATTTCTATAAAATAATTCTCGGCTCCAAACATCGCCTTCATTTCCGAGACGTGATGATTGAGTGCATCGACGAGCGGTTTGATTTCATCAAAGGGATTTCGTAGGTTTTCCGCAAAATCCCCGGCTTGATGAGCCAGGAGTTCGACGAGTGTCGCGAACTCACCGCGAAGACAGCTTGAGAGAGCGATCAGTTCCTCGGCATTTTTTTTAAGGACCTCGTGGCGAACGACAGGAACCGGACTGCGAGGATCGCTGTACGGAGCACTCACGATACGGCAAAGGCTGTAGTAGCCCTTGAGGGACTTCGCAAGCACGACGAGATGATAAGCATCGGTTGCCCGAAGAGGCGCAAAGCCATCTTCGGTGAGTTGAGCCACACTCGTTGTGCCCTCGTAATAGATTTCGGAACCCACAATGGGTTTAATGCCGTAGTCTATGCATTTCGAGTAAAATTCTATCGCTCCAAACATGTTGCCATGATCGGTCAATGCAACGGCTGTATGACCAAGCTTTTTGGCTTTTTTTACCAGGTCGGCAATACGTATTGCGCCGTCGAGTAGGGAGTACTCACTGTGGACATGCAAATGTACATAGGGAGAGGCCGCTGCGTCTTGTGTCGCTTCCACTCTGGATTCCTTAGTAAAAAAGGCCTTCTTTGCCGCCGAGGCATCAGGGACAACGGGGTAGGGAGGAGTCGCTGGTATTCCGTTGCCTGAGAAAAATAACAGATCTCTGGCTATCCTCAAAACCCTTCTTTGGGTCTCTAATTTTGTCCTTAAAAAAAGGTGTGATTTCAGTCGATTAATTCGCTAAGTTCACTTTCAGTAAGCTAATATTATACTAAGCCATATAGTCAGTGACCCTCAGCTAAAGGAAGCCACATGAGTTCGACATCAACAGCCATTCGTGTTTTTGCACAGGACGGAATACTCGAAATTACGATCGATCGTCCCGAACGAAAAAATGCTTTCACAGCTGAGATGTATGCAGCATTCGCAGCGGCTCTTAAGGAAGGCGAGACGTCGGATGCAGTGAAGGTTGTGCTGGTCACGGGCGCTGGCGGAAATTATTCCACGGGTAACGATCTGCAGGACTTCCTTCAGGCGCCACCAACGGGTGAAAAAGATCCTGTGTTTCAATTCCTGCGGGCGATCGCTCATTGCCCAAAACCAATTATATGTGCGGTTGAGGGATTTGCGGTTGGCGTTGGGATGACCATGCTTTTGCATGCTGACCTCGTGTACGCAGCTCCCAATGCCAAATTTCAATTGCCGTTCGTCAATCTTGGGCTCGTGCCCGAGGCGGGTTCGAGTTATCTCCTGCCTCTTCTCGTCGGCCATCTCAAGGCGTCCGAACTCTGTCTGCTGGGTGGGGCGATCGACGCGGAAACAGCGCTTCGCTATGGCCTCATCAATGCCATAGTCCCGGCCGAACTATTGACTGAGTTTGCGAGGGAAAAAGCCCTGACAATCGCTGCGAAACCGACCGCTGCCGTTCAACAAACCAAGGCTCTCTTCAAAGATGCGCACCGGACCAACACACTCAACCAAATGAAGACGGAAGAGCATATTTTTCTCAAACTTCTGAAAGCGCCCGAAACAATCGAGCGTCTCAAAAGCTTTTTCACAAGAAAAAAATAAAGTATCAAAGCGTGCAATGGGATTCGGTGATCGATGCGATGGATTTATCGGTGTGAAGGTCGAAGGTGAGATTCACGTAGGTTCCGCGGGGTCTTTCGCCGGCCTTCAGAACCCATTCATTGCCTCCTTCGCGATAGGAAAAAGACACCCCATTGGCTTCGAGATGAAAAACGTCGGCGGCTCGCGCCGCCAGGAACAGGCCTCGTCCTCGGGGAGTATCGTGTGCCAGCCGGTGTTTCACAAGGCTGCCCGCCGCCTCAAAGATATCAGCGGCTCGACCTTTATCGCGGATAAGCTGGAACGCTCCATGGCCATCGTCGGCAATTTCCAACGCAAAATTATTTTGAACAAACGAAAGCCGCAGGTAAGCGTATTTTGCCCCTGAGTGCTCAAGGGTATTTGCCAGGATCGCAAGCGCGCTTTGTTGAATCATCGCAGCGAGATCGTCCGAAACAAGAGCTTCGATAAAGGGGGTAATCGTTTCCTGAAAAACGCGATCCGCTCCAAGCATACTAAGCTCTAAGAGAGTGAAACTCCTTTCGATGAAATGTTCGTCAGCACTTGGTTTGGGAAAATATCGAGTTCCTTTGCCATAACCTTCCCACTGGATTTTATGTTCCGCCGCAAGCTTTTTGAAAAAGTAATGGAGGGCCTGTCTGGAAAACCCGAACTGCGCGCGCAAAGCCGCGGAAGGGTTGCTCCCCGGATGGGCTGCGACCTCCTGCAGGATCTTCGACATGATACCTTCGCTGCGTATTCTAGGTCTTTTTGACATTTGTCAAAGCCCTTTTACGTAAAAAAATCGGGTGCTTTCGACGTTATGTCAAATATATAAAGATATGTCAAACAAGAGTTTTACTTGGTAATTATGTCAATTATGAGTGTCTTTTATGTCAAGCATTAAGGACGGTTTTTTAACTGTTGGCTTCAGCCTGGGAACGAAAATCAACTCGTGTATGATTAAAAGCTACTTAACACCATTAAACGCAGCGAGACCGCTATGAGATATTCGCTCTACCTTATTCAAGCTTTGCTGGCTGTGAACGGACTTGATGTGTCGCGCAAATCTACGGACGGAAACATCCCGAATATCTCAGCCATCAAAAATACCCGGCCCGATCGAAGCCAGTTCGATCCTAGCCAGATTGCCTTTTTAAATTCGTAGCCTGAGATCGCAGAGGGGAATCGTTGGTTTGAGGAAGTGCCGATTTCAAGTTCCGGCATCCCCATGATCATGTTTCGGTTATTTCCTGAGATTGCTCCCGACATTTGGGGGAGGACGGTCGAAGATTTGCCGAGTCTGGGACTTTACCGGTGCCCGGTTCCGTGAGCTTATCGGCAAAAAAAGCAAAGCCAAGCCCTGGCTTTACAATACTGTGCGCATGCTACCGCAACAGCTGCTCGAGACAGAAATATTCCTCAACAAAAAAGACGACAGCAAAGTTTATCTGAGCGATCGGATTGTACAAGTGGTGCGAGACAATATCAAAGCCAGACGGGAAGCGATCGATCGGGTTTTAGGTGCGATGTATGATGAGAACACACCCTCTCTTCATGGAGGAAGTCCGGGCCAGGCCGATGCAATCGGGAAAATTGCAGTTACCTCTCATGCCAAACCTCTGACACCCGTACCTGTTGCAACGATAAGATTGTTGTTTTTAAATTCGACCGCGTTCGCGGAAATCTTGCTTCCGAAGTTCAAATACCCGACTTCCGTCAGAGTCATGGTTTGACACTTGCTTGTGGGAAGGCCTACGTTTGCTGGCGTCGCGACGTACATATAGAGGCCTGCTTCGCTGTCAGCCGCAAAAACCAAGTTTTTATAGATAGATGCACCATTCGTAACGACTATGGTGTTCGCTGCAGCAACTGGAGGTTTTGCGTTGGCAAGGACAGAACCATCCGCGTTACAGATGATGCTAAAGCCTTCTGCTCCTAAAGATACAAGACTCATCGCATCCCCGACTTGAATCGTGGACTTCGATTGAGCGATCGTCGCGCCCCCTATTTTTGCGCTTGAAACGAGCGCTCCCTCTTTGCTGAACGTGCGTAAAGTTCCAGGTTGACCCGACAGCTCAGAGTATTGACCGCTTGCCGAGGAATAACCAAGAGCCCGTGCGTCGAAAGCGGCAACTCCCGATTTTTTTGTTAAAGTCGTGGAATCGAATGTCGCAACTTAACCGTCGTCGCCCGATGTCGTGTAGACCAGCGAGCCGGATGAGTAAACGCCTGTTCCTGCATGCCCAACGAGGACGGAGTCGATGGAAGTCGTCGTCAAATTCACGCCCCGTCGACTCGAATGCGAGAGAGAAACCTCTGGCCGGTCGTTGAATCAGTGCCGACGGCATAGATCGCGCTTTTACCCCAAAATATGCTATTGATATCGCGCGTCGCATATTCCAAATCAGATTTTATTTTCGCTGTTTTACCTTCGATGTTGACGATATCAATTGCCCCGGCCTGAACATCACCCGCGACGTTGTATGCAACGGCGAGTCCTTGGTTGTTTAGAGCGACGGCATTCGCCTGCGCATGGACACCGTTTATAGTCGGTGGAAGTATCTCGGCCGATTGCGTAAGAATATAACCCAAATTAATTGCGGCAAGCTGCGTAGTCCCCTCTGAGGGAATGATATCGATTGTTTGATTCGAGACCGTCACGCGATTTTCGACACTGCTTTCATCATTATTAACCGTTACACTTTGGCTTGCTTTAGGCGATGATTTGCCACAGGCGGATATGAGAAGTGTTGCTGTAACCGTTGTCAAGATCGTAGATCGGGGTAAGCGATTTCATCGCTGTCTCGCTTCCCTTGATGGTCGGGAGCACACCTCCCACATGATGCTCAACGGCGTGTTTATCGACAAGCTTTACTTTTTAAATTTAATTGCACAAAATGAATTGTAAGACATTGAAATCATAGCTGATATAAACGTCATGTTTCATAAAATAAGGGCGCTCGTCGCCAGACAAACGCCCTTAACTGAGCATTAAATATTACAATCCGAAATCATTCTTATTCCCACTCAATCGTAGCAGGTGGTTTGGTCGTCACATCGTAAACGACCCGGTTGATACCATGAACCTTCCGGACTATCTCGCTTCCTACGTTAACAAGGAAACTTATCGGCAAATCACCTACGCCTGCGGTCATACCATCGCTGGCAGTCACAGCACGCAGGGCACATACGTCCTGATACGTGCGGTTATCGCCCATGACGCCGACCGATTTCACTGGGAGTAAAACAGCGAACGCCTGCCAGACCTGGTGATAAAGGTTGTGTTCGTGGAGGTTTTTAATAAAAATCGCGTCCGCTTCCTGAAGGATACGAACTTTCTCAGCATCGATGGCGCCGATAATCCGAACAGCTAAACCAGGTCCAGGGAAGGGATGCCGATCAACAAGTAGTGGAGGAATGCCGAGCGCTCGACCGATCGTTCGGACTTCGTCTTTGAAGAGAAAACGGAAAGGTTCTACGAGCTCGAGGGCAAGTTTCTCAGGTAGTCCGCCCACGTTGTGATGGCTCTTGATGACTTTTGCGCCGGCCCCATGACCGGCTGATTCGATGACGTCGGGGTAGAGAGTCCCTTGGCCCAGATGCGTAAATTCTTTTTGGTGGCCCTTGGCAAATTCTTCGAAAGCTTCAATGAACTTTCGGCCTATAATTTTGCGTTTTTGCTCTGGATCGGTGACGCCTGCAAGATCTGAGTAGAACTCCTTCTTTTTATCGAGTGTCGTGAGTTGCACACCCAACAAGTGAAACTGCTCTTGAACCCATTTCGCTTCGTCTTTCCGAAGGAGGCCATGATCAACAAAAATTGCATGAACCTGAGCCGCACCGAGTGCCCGCGTAAGCAGGACGGCAGCAACGGTCGAATCCACGCCACCCGATACAGCCATCAGGACTTTGCCCTTGCCGACGTTTTGACGAATGCGATCGATAGAAGCCTCAAGCATTTGGCTTGAATCCCAGTTGCGGGGAGCTTTGCAGATATCAAAAACGAAGGCTTTTAAGATCTCTTCGCCACATTCTGTGTGCTGAACTTCGGGGTGGAACTGGAGCCCTATCCAGGGTTTTTCGCGATGGGCAATCACGCCCACAACTTTTTCGTCGGTATAGGCCAGCGTCACGAAAGAAGAGTGCGGAGCCTCTACATCATCACCATGGCTCATCCAGACGATTTGATCCTGGAGCAGCGTTTTTAGGCTGGCCGCATAGGCCGGTAGGTCTTTCCAGTCAAACTTCAGGTGAGTTTTGCCGTATTCACGGCTTTGCCCACTGCGTAGTTTGCCGCCTGAGGCTTCGGCCATCAATTGCATGCCGTAACAAATTCCTAAGATGGGTTTTGTGCTGGCCGTGACCCAAGCAGGGAGGGAACGAGCGCCTTCTTCCCCGACTGAATCCGGACCGCCGGAGAGGATGATGCCATGGAAGTGGAAATCTTCGCTTGGCGCTGTTTGCCTGGAACCATCGATGATTTCAGCATAAACGCCGATCTCGCGCAGACGACGTGCGATTAGCAGAGTGTACTGAGAACCGTAATCAAGAATGAGAAAACCTTCGTTGA
This sequence comes from Oligoflexus sp., assembly GCA_014378195.1. Taxonomy (GTDB): domain Bacteria; phylum Bdellovibrionota_B; class Oligoflexia; order Oligoflexales; family Oligoflexaceae; genus Oligoflexus. Next base: position 45,716 of record JACMOC010000072.1, read on the forward strand.
CGGGACGTTGCAATTGCACTTCGGCATCTCCTCAATCAAGTTTATAGTTCGGGGCTTCACGCGTGATATAGACATCATGGACGTGGCTTTCTTTTAAGCCAGACGCCGTAATTTGTACAAATTCAGCACGTTCGCAGAGTTTTTCGATAGTCGCTGCTCCGACATAGCCCATAGCCGAGCGGATGCCGCCGGTGAGTTGGAAAATGTTGTTGGCAAGCGATCCGCGATAAGGGATCCGGCCCTCAATGCCTTCGGGAACAAGTTTGCCCGGGTCATCCACGTTGCCTTGGAAATAGCGATCACGGCTACCCGCACGCATTGCGCCCAGGCTGCCCATCCCACGATATTGCTTATAACTCTTGCCCTGGTAGATGATGAGCTCGCCAGGCGCTTCATCTGTGCCTGCAAACAGGGAACCAATCATGACCGTGCTTGCACCGGCCGCGAGGGCTTTCACGATGTCACCGCTGTATTTGATGCCACCATCGGCGATGGTTGGAATGCCGACGCGTCGCGCCGCTTCCGAACAATTCAAAACAGCCGTAAACTGAGGCACGCCGATGCCTGCGATGATGCGTGTCGTACAGATACTGCCGGGGCCGATACCAACCTTGACCGCGTCAGCGCCAGCTTCCGCTAGGGCTTCAACAGCTTTGGCAGTCGCGACGTTGCCGGCGATCAGATCAAAATCGTATTTTTTGAAATTCGAGCGAACTTTGCGGACGGCATCAATCACGCCCTGCGAATGACCGTGGGCTGTATCCACAACGAGAACATCGACGCCGGCATGGATCAATGCTTCCGCACGTTCCAGGAAATCGCCGCCCGCACCGATCGCAGCACCAACGAGAAGCCGTCCGGCGCTGTCTTTCGACGCATTGGGAAATAGCTTGGCTTTGCTGATATCTTTGAAGGTGTACATTCCGATCAAGGTTTTGTCGGAATCAAGGACCGGGAGCTTTTCGATGCGGTGACGATGAAGCAGCTCTTCGGCCTGCTCAGGTGTCGTGTCACGCGTGCAAGTGATCACGTTTTTGGTCATGACTTCGCTCACCCGGCGATGTGGGTCTTTTTCAAAACGAAGATCGCGCCCTGTAATAATTCCGACGAGGCGCCCCTTGTCGACAACAGGGAAACCCGAGAACTTCTCACGCTGCATAATCGCCAGAACATCTGCTACCGAATTGTCGGGAGAAACGGTGACGGGATCTTTGACGATGCCCGACTCGCTTTTTTTTACCTGACGAATTTCGTCGGCATGATCTTCGATTGAGAAGTTTTTGTGGATAATGCCGATGCCGCCGGACTGGGCCATGATAATTGCGGACTTGGCCTCTGTAACAGTATCCATCGCCGCCGAAAGGATGGGAATCTTGAGCTTAATGTTGCGGGAGAGTTTGGTTTCGAGATTGGCTTCGTGCGGAAGTATTTCAGAATGCTGAGGCAAGAGGAGTACGTCGTCGTAGGCTAGACCGAGATTAAAGACCTTTGGCTTAATATCTGTCATAGTGACCTTCCTTGTATTGTAAAAGTCCTATCATAAAATCGATATGTCGTGTGGTATCGGCGGGGGTGCTTAATTAAGGCGGGATAGTAGCAGAATCAAGGGCGTGAGGCTAGTGGATAGATGTTCTTTTGAAGTTCGCATAAAATTTGGATTCGAGTGGAAGTTGGGAGTTGGGAGCGACTTCGGTGCCAGGTCCAAAGTCAGATCCAGCGCCGATAAAGACACCGCTGCCTATAACAATCGGTCTGACAAAAAGAACCAGCTCGCCGGTTTTGTTCAGTGAAATCACATGCGACGAGAAAGAGCAGCGATGACCTACAACAATGTTGTCGCCAAGGTTCATAAGGGGACGGTCGAGAATAAGAGTGTGTGGTGTCCAAAAGACGTTTTTTCCGACTTTCGCACCCCAGCCGCGCAGCCAGAGACTGAAAAGACCCGGCACGACGTGAAGTATACGTTCCAGACCTGGCAGGATGAGGAAGAGCTGCTGCATTTGAAAGCTTCCCCACCAAGGAGAATAAGCCTTCCTAGCAATACGACTTAAACCCGTTTTGAGGGGCCAGATTTTCTGGTGAAGGCGCCAGCACATAAGTGGGAAAAGCCAGATCGAGAAAAAAAGGCCGAAGAGAGCCGTGGGGGTATAGAGGCTGAGAATGAGGTTAGTGGCGATCAGTGTCGTATGGAAAAATGGAAATAATCCCATAACACGTCCCATCAAACTCACGATTCACCTCGGTGCAAAAGAAATTGAATCTCAGCGGGAGAGCTGATTTGTTTTTGCAGGAGAGCGACCTTGATGTTGCCCAACTGCTGACCGCGACGTTCCGCTAAGGTAAAATAACGTCCAGGCCAGGTAGCGCTATAACCGACTTCGAGAGGAAGAAGTTGTCCTAGATTTCTCGCCAGCTGATAATGGTGAGCCTGGCTAAGCTCAGCCTCCAGACGTTTGCCAAAATTGTCGTCCATCCCCTCATAATCATGGATAAACACGTACCGAGAGATGCCGTTCTCCTGCACCGGAAAAAACGCGAACTGTGTAACCGCCGGAAGATCAGGGGCTGCCTGCCTGAGTGCCGTTACGGCAAACTCCTCGCTGAGTTTCTCGCCGACCATGTCCATGATTTGTCCGCATCGCGAAACAAAGGCAAAAACAGGCGTTTTTTCGTAAAAATGCGTAACCCGAACGAGATCGCCGAGACGATAACGAAGGAGCCCATTCGGTAGGCTCACGATCACGCTGTAAGTATGGTCCAACTGCCATTCCCAGAGCGGAGAGATAACGGAATCTGCTTGATCCTCGCCTTCGATAAAGACCTCTGTAAGGTAGGGGACACATCCCTTTGCTGGGGTCCAGGGTAGACTCACGGGGGCTTCGGTTGCAAGCAAGCCCTTACCTTGCAAAATACTTTGCGGAAACATCCGGGCGAGTTGCTCAGCGCCGGCGGATGCGTGCCCTTCAGACCAGCAGGAAATAAGCCTCAACTGCGGCCATACGTCTTTCCAGGAAATCACCTCGGCTTCAAGGAGCCTTGCTCTTTCTTGAGAAAGTGCTGCGAATTTCCAAAGGCGTAAATCTGTCTGATATTGACCGGAACGAAGATGAAGCAGGAGTCGTTTTTTGTGCTCGGTAAAGTGATCCAGCATTGCCGGCCAAAAACTTGGGCTCCATAAGGAAATGATTTCCAGGTCGGCGGCTGCAAGCAAATAAAGGCTTAATAGATCTCTGTATGTTTGGACGTCATGGACAGCATGAAGAGCCAGTGGAACGACGAGAAAATGCTCAACAATAAGTCTAAGCCAGGGTGCAATGTAGTCGACGTCAGTATTACTACCGACTTGTCCGCTTTGGGAGTCAGTTTTTGTTCCGGATAGCGGCGGCGTTACACACAGAAAAGTCTTTCCCGAACGGAAGTTTATTCCGCTGCGCAGAATGTCATCTGTCCAAATTAAAAACAAACGACTAAGGATCGTTAAATAGGATTGCGTATAAGGTATGAATTTTGCTGGGCCGCCACTCCCTGAAGTACGCTCATAAAACCGTGGCATTTCAGGGCTTATTACTTTGTTTTCATTGCGAATTTGCTCGGATACTAACGGCTCAATCTGCTCGTAGCTGACACATGGCACAGTTGTAGCAAAGGAAAGATAATCGAGTCGCTGTGACGACTTAAAAACCTGGCCCTGCGTCGTGAACTTTAGTTTGCGCTGCAACTGGTTTAATAGTTGCAGTTGTGTTAATTCAGGAGCCCGCAAGGCGCGCACAAGCCGAAAGCGAGCTTTAAAACTGGCCATTCGGCTTAATAAGCGAATGGTGGAAATCACCAGCTGATTCAACATATTGGGAAGAACCAAGCCTTTCTTGACCAGCATTTAACTACGAGCACGAGGAGTTCTGTCATGCTTTCCCAAACCCCTTTAAACGTTTTTGGATCTAAAGACAAGATCATCGAAGGTTGGTACTGGGCAATCGCATCGGCCGAAGTTCCTTTAAAAGGTGTTAAAGCCCTCAAATTCCTTGAGCATGAGCTCGTCGTGTTCCGTGGCGAAACCGGCAAACTCAACGTCCTGGATGCATACTGTCCCCACATGGGTGCCCACCTTGCGGAAGGCCGCGTTGAAGGCGACGAAATCCGTTGCCTCTTTCACTATTGGAAATTTAACGGCGAAGGCCAGTGTACAGATATTCCCTGTCTGCCCAAACCCCTTAAAGTCGGTGTTAAGCATTGGCATTCAGAAGAAAAATACGGAATGGTCTGGCTTTGGGTGGGCGTCGGTGCTCCCAATCAACCCGTACCTTTCGTTCCGGAATTGAAAGATTCGGAAACAGACGCGATCGTTGCGAATAGCTTCGTTAAAAACTGTCATCCGCATGTCGTGATGATCAATGCGATCGACGTCCAGCATTTCGCATCTGTGCATAACCTTCCGGTCAAACTCAATCTCGTTCCGAACGATATTGAAGGCGGCAAGGCGCTCGTCTTCGCGAATAGCACGCATATTCCCAAAGAGAAGTGGTGGCTACGATTCATCGGCCGCTTTTACGATAAGGCCTTGACCTACGACCTCTCGTATTGGAATGGTAGCAACGGAACCGTCACGATCGGGCCTGATTTTCTTCATTTTCACATTCTTTTTGCTTTGCGGTCGACTGCTGACGGCAAAGCCGAAGGTCGTACACTCGTCATCACGAAAAAAAGAAAAGGCGTGGCCGGCGTCATTACCAATAAAGTATTGCTTGGGATTACCTACGTACTCGGTAAATATTTCGCTAAGGGCGATACTAAAATTTTCCAAACCATTCGTTTTGAACTTAAACATCCGATCGCTCAGGATGCCGCGATCATGCGTTTCGTTCAGCACGTCGATTGTCTGCCCCATGTCTCATGGGGCTTTCGCCAGCCACAGGTAGGAGGCTCAGGTGTTTAACAGCAAGCTCTATTGGAAAGTGCGAGGCACTGCGGATCTTAATCCACCCACTATTCGCGCGATGTACGATCTGTACGATACCTATTACGAACAGACCAACTTCGAGACCTTCGAAAGTGATTTGCGTCGCAAGACCGATGTTATTCTGCTCTTTGATCGAGCCAAAGGCGAGCTCCAGGGATTCTCCACGCTCGTCACCTTTATGCTCAACCGTTCCGGAAAACAAATCCCTTGCGTTTTCAGCGGCGATACGATCATCCACGAACGATTCTGGGGACAACGGAGTCTCGGGGTTGCATTCTTGATCTATATGTTCAAAAAGAAGCTGGCCCGCCCGACTTTGCCTCTTTATTGGTTTTTGATTTCGAAGGGCTACAAGACCTACCTTTTGATGGCCAACAATTTTAAAGAGCATTTCCCTCGTTACGAGAAAGCCACGCCTCCCGAAATGCAGGCGATGATTCGCGAAGCGTCTGACCGACTTTTCCCCGATTGTTACCAGGACAACGGGACCTTGATTTTTCCGGCAGAAAAAGCCGCGCGCCTCAAAGTGGGGGTCGCGGAAATCGACAGTCGTTTGTTGAAACATCCCCGGATCGAATTTTTCAGCATCAACAATCCAGGTTGGCGAGACGGTGAAGAACTTGCTTGTCTTGCGGAAATGTCACTTAACATGCCGTTTCACTACTACAACAAGTCAATGAGCAAACTTTGGACGACGTCGCCCATGCTGAAGCCACTTCAGATACGTTTTAGAAAAGCTGTAAAAGAAGCCACACGCTAGGATGAGTATGCAGAAGTCAGTTTTGATTACCGGTGCGTCTTCGGGTTTTGGCTTGGTAGCGTGTGAAGCGTTCCTCGCTCAGAATTGGCGAGTCCTTGCGGCCATTCGTGGGGGCAAAGAGAGAGAAGCTTTATTCACCGATCTGCTGGCTCGTTTTCCCAGTCGCATGGAAATCGTCGAACTCGACCTTCTCGATAATGCATCGATCGATCGCCTTTATCATACCGCTCAGGCGCATGCTCCCCTTGATGCCTTGATCAACAACGCTGGTTATGGCCTTTTTGGATCCATCGAAGATACGAGCGACGAAAGTCTCAGGAAACAAATGGAGGTCAACTTTTTTGGAACGGTTAAACTCACCCAGAAACTTCTGCCTCTCCTTCGTCACAGTCAAGGCGTAGTCCTAACGGTGAGTTCCATTCTTGGACGCCACGCCTTTCCCCTGACTGGTGGTTATTGCGCAAGTAAATTTGCAGTTGAAGGATTCATGGAATCCCTGTCGGCGGAAGTGAAGCCGTTCGGCATCAAAGCCTATATACTGGAGCCCGGAGCATTCCCCACAGGGTTTGGCTCGTCTTTAGACTGGACCCTACCTCTTCCGAGCTCGCCTTACTTAAAAGCGACTGTGGGATACCAACGTCTGCGCCTCAAGATATCAGAGAAGAATAAGGGTAAAAGTCTTACACCTGTCGGCAAAAAAATGGTTCATCTCGTAACAAATCGTCCGTTTGGATTGCGCCATGCGGTTGGCAGCGATGCGGTTGCTACCGTTTGGATCGCTCGCTTGGTCCCAGCTAATCTCTTTCATCAGGTGTTGAGTGCTGTGATCAATAAGCTCCAGAGGAGGCAGGCATGATCCATAATAGTATCGAAATCAAAGCCTGGATGAACTTCCCAAAGTTCATGGGCAACAAAGTTTTGGATAATATACTCAGGCGTAGCAACAGAAACTTCGGCAAAGCATTTGCCGCGGATTCCGGCGCTATCTATTGGGATGCAAAGAGTCTCGGACTTGATCATGTTGAAGCGTTCCGCTTAGCTTCACATGACGTGCAGAATCACATCCTTAGAGATTGCACGCAGAGCCTCATGCGTGAAGCTTTCGCTATCGAAAGAGCCGGGATGGCCTTCGCCGCGAAAATGGTTTTGCTGTCCGACGACCTTGAATCCCGCATACTTTATAGCCAGTTCGGTTTTCAGGAAGCGAGTCATTACCAGGCAATTGCGGCCTATATTCCGGCAGAACCCAGAGGACTGGACGAGGATCCTTTCCTCGCGCTTCTTAAAGATGCGATTGAACGCGGTGGTCGAATGAGCCTGACTCTTATCATTCAGGTTCTCCTGGAAGGCTGGGGTCTGCTTCACTACAAAAAACTTGCTAAAGACTGCCTGAGCGCGGAGCTCGCTGAGGAATTCCGGCTTATCGTGCAGGATGAAGCGCATCATCACGGCAGTGGCATTGCTCTTCTCGATCTTTCGGCGATGGATACCGAAGAGCGGTCCCTCGCTCTGCAGACAATACGGTCTTTGCTGGGCATGGTCGCAGTGGGGCCCTGGTCCATAGCGTCGATCCTGTGCAAACACTTGGCGCCTGATGATGATCCAAGGCGCTTTTATCCCGAACTTCGGCATGACGAAGATACTTCACTGAAGCTCCAGCAGTTAAAGCGGCTCCTCCTGGCCGGCGGCGCACAGAGCCTGGTTGAAATACTTGATAACGAAAACATGTTTCTTTTGGAGAGGGTATAACGCTATGCATGCTCAACTTTCACAAACGACTCAAATTTCTCTTTTGAATGATATTTCAACAACCAAAAAAATCGCGCTTAACAGCAAACGCAATAAAGCCCAAGACAATTCTGAAGAGCTTGATGCCCTGGCCGAGCGTTTTGTTTATGCGGACTGCAAAAACGAATATTGGCAGCAGGAGCAATTTTCACTGCTCTATGGCACGCGTCTTTGGGATGAAGCAACGGAGTCGCAGAAAAAACTCCTGAACCACCTTTACTGGGTTGCCTACTACTGCCAGATTATCTCAGCAGAAATCGCGACGATTTATCTCAATCAAGCCGCCGGCGCAGGGCTTTATTCGGTCGAAGATTTCCGTGTGGTTTGTGATGGGTTGGATTTAGAATCGGCACAAGAGCGAGCGCATATCGCCTGTTTCAAAAAGATCAGCGAAGACATTGAGGCCGAAGTTTTTGGTGAGCGAATGTTTACTTATCCAATGCGCGCCTATCATGTCGATACGATGATTTTTCATAATTCAAACCGGGTGAAAGAATACTGGCGTCGCTTGCAGATCCAGGCCTACAGCGTGATGTCCACAGGCAACGCGTTTCTGGGTTGTCAGTACTTTACTGTCCGAGGCCTCAGGACCTTGAACGGTAAGCTTGTTCAGCATCAGCTGTCGCAGCACGTTATCGATTCCAAAGATCGCGAAGCGATGCCCATCCCAAGCCAGGTGAGCTTTCATCACTTTTTAGACGAGAGTTTTCATTTTAATACTTCTAAACTCATATCGCATGATGTTGTAAAAAGCATCAAAGCTCCAACAGCTTTTGAGCGCCGTATCACCAACAAACTCATGCTCGGCGTGCAGAAAGACCACTTTAACTTCTCAACGGCGATGAACGGCATTTTCTGGTACGACCCCGCTATGTACCAGACCATATTCCGTATCCTTCGTTCGCCTTCGTTTGGTATGGACCAGGCGGGTGCCTTGTCGATGATGAAGGATTGTTTCACTAAAGAAAACCAAGGCTTGCATAACTCTCGCAAAACGCACGAGACAGCTCGCGAGCACTATAGAACCTACCTCGATAGACTGGATTTTATCGATCCTGAGGTCAAGGCGATGACCTATATGGGTAAAAACTCGATTGAGCACCAACTCAAAGTCAATCAAAAGGCCTTCCGAGGCTTCGCGAATGGTTTCTGAAAAAGACTTCAAAGTGAGTTTTCCGGGAACAGGATTTCCAGATCTTAAAGTTCTGGAAGGCCATTCCCTGAGTCGCTCACTTGACGTTCAAAATTCACCGATACTCTTCGGCTGCCGCACCGGGATATGCGCAACCTGCATCTGTCTCGTAAGTGGGAATATCTCGGGAGCGGATGAAGATGAACGCGAGGTTCTCGAGCTTTTCGCTCCGGATCAACCTACGGCACGTCTAGCGTGTCAGGTACAGGTAGATGCGGATCTCGAAATCAAAGCCTGGCATGAAGATTGAACCGAGTTGAAAGATAGGGATAGGGCACGCAATGAGTTTTAAAAACTACTGGTATGTCGTTGCCGAAGCGAAACAAATCAGTGCCAAAAAACCATTTCGCGCCGAGCTCCTCGGTGAATGGCTTGTTTTATTCCGTAACGACGAAGGCTCAATAACAGCTATGCGGGATCGTTGCCTTCATCGCTCCGTTAAGCTATCGGAAGGCCGTATTGAAAATGGCCAGTTACGTTGTATGTATCATGGGTGGCTCTATAATAAAGACGCTCAAGTCGTGAATATTCCGAGTGAAGGGTCAGGCGTCCCGAAGGGGCCGTGTCGTAAAGCGCCTCGCTTTCATGTGCGGGAAGTCGACGGTTTGGTGTTTGTTTGCCTCGCGGAAACGCCCACTCTTGCCGAGCCTTTTCGCAGTTCCCACTACGCAGGAAAAGGCTGGGCCACGGTTCGGCTCGTCAATCGTTTTAAGAACAATGTGACGAACTGTGTTGAGAATTTTGTGGATGTGCCACACACAACATTTGTCCACCCTAAGATTTTTCGCGATCCTGAGGGGCACCTGGTCCGTCTTGAAATGGAGAGAAAAGACGGCTCAGTGAAGGTTGTGTATCAAAATGAAAAACACAAACTTGGACTGTTCTCCTGGTTTCTTAACCCTAAAAACGAAACCTATGAGCATATAGATTCCTTTCATCAGCCGAATGTGACCGCGGTTGAGTACCATTTCGGTTCGAGCAAACACTTTTATATTACGTCTCAGTCTATTCCCATTACAGATACTGAGACTTTGGTTTACACCGACCTCACCTATTCTTTTGGTCTATTTACACCGCTCGCCCGTTATTTCGTGAGAAAGCTTGGCCAGGCGGTGATTGATCAAGACCTAGTCATCCTGAAAAACCAGATGGAGACCATCCAGAAGTATCCGGATGCTTTCCAAAACTCTCCTGTTGATCTCATGCACGTCTGGATAGAGTCGATAAGAGACGCAATAGAAGCCGGGAAAGATCCCAGGGATCTACCTGAAAAACAACACGCGATCGAGATTCGGATATGAGGACCTTATGCTAACACTCATTATTCCACTTGCTGCCTTCTGGGGACTTTTTTTCGTGTCGTGTTTTCGGTTCGAGTATCGCCAGGCGCTCTGGTCTAAAAACAAAGTTGCGTGGACTTTCGATGCGCTTGGACTCCTGGCGCAAGGCTGGGTCATCCCACTTCTGCAGGCGTTTTTGCTTTTGCCCGTTCTCAGATATTTTGCCCCCCAGGCCCAGAGCGTGGTCGATCTTCCTTTTTGGGCTGCTTTTCTCCTTAGTTTCGTGGTGGTCGATTATCTCTATTATTGGAACCATCGTACCCTGCACACCCAAAGGTTGTGGCCGTGGCATCGAGTCCATCATAGCGCTACGTCCATGGATATCTTTGTCGCGTCACGTAACAGCCTGTGGACGCACCTTCTGATCGTTTACGTGTGGGTCCATAGTTTTTCCATTTTTGTTCTGAAAGACAGCACGGGCTATGTGCTTGGGATAGCGTTGAGTTCGGCGTTGGATCTTTGGCGACACTCGGGGATGAGGTTTTCATCGCACTGGGAAAAACGTATCGGATCGATCTTGATTCTTCCTGTGGATCACGCCTGGCATCATGCAACTATCAGCGAAGGCAAAAACTTCGGGGCCAATTTCAATCTTTGGGATAAATTCCACGGCACTTGGGAGCCAGCACTGAAAGCTGCGTTTGAAGTCGGAGATAAGGATCATACGTTGCAGTTCAAAGACCTCATTCGGCCGATTCCCGGCCAAAATTAGGTATCAAGCTTGCTCTTCCCCTCATTCTCAGCTAAAAATCCCTCGTTCACACACTCGTATCATCTCTACAAGTAGGTAGACCAGTGAATCAGAAGCAGCTCGAAGCGGAAATAGCGAAACGCCGGACATTTGCCATTATTTCTCACCCGGATGCGGGTAAGACAACAATGACAGAAAAATTGCTCCTTTACGGTGGAGCGATCAATTTGGCTGGGTCGGTTAAGGCGAAGCGCTCGAAAAAGTTCGCGACATCCGACTGGATGGAGCTGGAGAAGCAGCGCGGGATTTCGGTCTCGAGTTCCGTCATGAAGTTCACCTATGAAGGGTGCGAGATGAACCTCATCGACACCCCTGGTCACCAGGACTTCTCGGAAGATACTTACCGTACTCTGACAGCGGTCGACAGCGCGTTGATGCTGATGGATGCTGCCAACGGTGTCGAAGACCAAACCAAAAAACTCTTCGAAGTCTGTGCGCGTCGCAAGACGCCTATCATGGGCTTTGTGAATAAGATGGACCGTGAAGGTCGTGATCCCTGGGAACTGATGGAAGAAGTTGAGACGGTGCTCGGCATTCGTGTCTCGCCCGTGACTTGGCCTATCGGTATGGGGCCGCGTTTTCGCGGCGTTTATCACAGGCACAATCGTGAATTGCTTTTATATGAGCGTGGTGCTGAACGCTCGCGTCCTGTTCCATTGAAGGGAATGACGCTTGATTCACCGCTGGTTCGAGAAGAACTCGGCGATGAACTCACCGATCAACTGATCCTCGATATCGAGCTCCTCGACGGAGCAGGCGATACCTGGAGCCTTGAGAAATATCGCGCGGGTGATCTTGCACCGATGTTTTTTGGTTCGGCACTGAATAACTTTGGACTCGAGCCCTTGCTTGCCGCCTTGATCGAACTTGCGCCCTCACCAGTCGGTCGGGAAGCGGAAGAACGCCGCGTTGAACCCAACGAAGAGAAATTCACCGCTTTTGTTTTCAAAATTCAGGCGAACATGGATCCGCAACATCGGGATCGCGTGGCGTTTATTCGGATCTGCTCCGGCTACTTTCAACGCGGTATGAAAGCCCATATCGTGCGTCTCGACAAGGATCACCGTCTCGGCCGACCGACTCAATTTATGGCTCAGGACAGAAGCCTTGTGGAGGAAGCCTTCGCAGGTGACATCGTCGGTATTCATGATCCAGGGACCTTCAAGATCGGAGATACGCTGACAGAAGGCGAAAAACTTCACTACACAGGTGTGCCGGTGTTTGCGCCCGAACACTTCTGCCGAGTAACGCTCGCCGAACCTTTGAAGTCAAAACAGCTTAACAAAGCTCTCGATCAGCTCTCGGAAGAAGGGGCCGTTCAGGTCTTCAGACCCGTTTACGGAACCGAGCAAATCCTTGGTGTGGTTGGTGTTTTGCAGTTTGAAGTGGTTCAGTTCCGCATCGAGCATGAGTACAATGTGAAAGTGCGATTCACTCGGCTTCCTTACGCTGCAGCGCGCTGGGTGTTCTCTGAAGATGACAAAGCCATGGATGATTTCGTGCGGGCTCAAGCTCAGGTAATCTGCTACGATCAGCATGAGCAGAAGGCCATTCTCCTCGAAGATTTGTGGCGTCTCAAATTCTTGAATGAGAGATACCCAAAGATCACCTATTCGGCGACTTCTGAGAAAGTATAATCGTTATGATACCTCCGCATGAAGCTCATGTTTTAGTCCGTGGCCACATTCTCCATGTGGTCCAGACCCAAACTCACACGCATGCGGAGGACATTCTGGACGGAGGACTCCTCCTCAATAAGTCTGGGGGCATCATTAAAAGGGGTTCGTTTCACGAGCTTTTATCTCAATTTCCTTCGCTGGACGTGCGTGACCATTCCGGCTCTCTGCTGCTCCCGTCTTTTATTGATTCGCATATTCACTTTCCCCAACTCGATATGATAGGAAGCTGCGCCGAGGAGCTTTTGCTTTGGCTGGAGAATTATACCTTTCCCCGCGAAGCAGCGTTTCGGGGTCGCAATGCTTTTGTTGAAGCGGCGGCTCGCACCTTTGTTGATGAGCTGGTCAAAAACGGAACGACTTTCGCGGCCGTTTATTCTTCGTCCTGTGGTGACGCGACGGATGTTCTTTTCGAAGAATTCGATCGACGCGGTATACGCGGCATCATCGGCAAAGTAAGCATGGACAGGCATTGTCCGCCGGCTATTGAAGTCGGCGTCAAGAAAGATAAATCCTGGACCGAAGGCCTCATCAAAAAATGGCACCGAAAAAATGATAGGCTTCATTATGCACTAACGCCTCGTTTTGCGCCGAGTTGCACTAATGAATTGATGGAGATGATAGCTTCGGTGTACCGTGAGGATGCGAGTCTATACCTGCAGACACACTACGCTGAGAATCAGAACGAAATCAAATGGGTTACTGACCTTTTCCCCGAAGCGAAATCCTACCTCGACGTTTACGATTCCCGTGGTCTCCTGGGGCCTCGAACCATACTTGGGCATTCGATTCATACCAATGCCATGGACGAAGCTTTGCTTCAAGATCATGGTGTCATCATAAGCCACTGTCCAACGTCCAATCTATTTCTTGGAAGTGGTTTGTTTGCTGCGCGACGTTATTTATCACAGGGGCAGAAAGTAACGCTTGGCACGGATGTCGGAGCGGGGACATCTTTTTCTCAGTGGCAGACGATGAATGAAGCTTACAAGGTTGCTCAGCTTCGCCAGGAGCGGATCGCGCCAAGCGAACTGTTTGCGCTGGCGACGACAGCTGCAGCCAAACATTTGGGATTCGATGACCTCGGGCTCCTCGATGAAGGTTACAGCGCTGATTATCAAGTCATCGATCCAGCCTCACGGCCGGTTCTCAAACGTCACTTCGATATTGCAAAAAACGCTGAAGAACGGCTTGCGGCACTGATTCATTTTGCCGACGACCGTTCCCTCAAAGCGCTCTACGTCAAGGGTCAGAGCGTTTATCAATCAACACTCCATCCGTGAAATCTATCTCAGTTTGACTCGCTCGGACTCATTGTTTAAACTTGGAGATGCCCCATTTTGGTAGAAAGGCATCGCGATGAACCAAGAACTCCGAGACCTGGCCGCACTCCTCGAAGATATGGGACGCATACTCGACAACTTCGACGATCCAGATCGTAGCCTCGTGCTTCGTTTAAGGCGACAGGTGGGAAACCTTACCCGAGACGAAAAACACGCCCTCAGGGACGCGGCAAGTGCCACGCCTGAAGGCTATTTGGGTTGGCTTGAGGTTGGGGTTGCTAAGGACTAGGATTGGCCTTTGGCCCAACCTGCCGAATGTTTGACGGCGGCTTGCCATGTTTTGTAAAGTCGTGAGCTGTCAGCCTCAGGCATCATGGGTTCGTAACTCACCTCTTTTTCCCAAAGCATTTTGATCTCAGCCATATCCTTGAAAAATCCGACCGCTAATCCCGCAAAGTAGGCGACACCCATAGCCGTGAGTTCGAGGCATTTGGGTCTGACTACCGTTGCGTGCAGAAGATCAGCCTGGAACTGCATGAGTTGGGAATTGGACGAGGCGCCGCCATCGACACGGAGTTCTTTCAAAGGAATCTTCGCATCTTCCCGCATGGCGTCGATGATATCGCGGGTTTGGAAAGCTATGGCCTGAAGAGCGGCGAGAGCAATATGTTCTTTTTTAGTGCAGCGCGTGAGGCCTATAATCATGCCGCGGGCATAAGGGTCCCAATAGGGGGCGCCGAGACCGGTGAAAGCCGGCACAAAATAAACGCCCCCATTATCTTTGGCATTAGCCGCTAATGCTTCAATATCACTGCTATTATCGATCATTTCCAGGCCATCGCGCAACCACTGGACGATCGCGCCTCCCATAAAGATCGAACCTTCGAGTGCGTAAGTAATATCGTTGCCAAGTTTCCAGGCGATCGTTGTCACGAGTTTTTTGCGTGACTGAATCGGGTCTTTCCCGGTGTTAAGCATGAGGAAGCAGCCGGTGCCATAGGTGTTTTTTATCATTCCGGGTTCAACACAGAGCTGACCAAAAAGAGCTGCGTGTTGATCTCCCGCGACCCCGGCGATCGGCGCCGCGAAGCCAAATTTCTGGGCATCTACCTGACCGAAAATCTCGCTGCAGGAATGGACCTCAGGAAGGAGGGATGCGGGAATTTCGAATAACTCGAGCAGGTCGGTATCCCAAACGCCCGAGTGGATATTAAAAATCATCGTGCGGCTTGCGTTGGTGACATCCGTAGCGTGCACGCGTCCATCGGTGAGATTCCACATGAGCCAGGCATCAACGTTGCCAAACGCGAGCTCGCCTTTATTTGCACGATCGCGCGCACCAGGTACGGTGTCGAGAATCCATTTTATTTTGGAGGCCGAGAAATACGAATCGATGATGAGACCGGTTTTTTGCTGGATATGTTCGGCGAGACCACGCTCTTTCCATCTTTCGCATTGATCAGCTGTTCGCCGATCCTGCCAGACTATAGCGTTGTAGATAGGTTTGCCGGTTTTGCGGTCCCAGATCACAGTTGTTTCACGCTGGTTCGTGATGCCGATCGCCGCGATTACGTCGTCTTTTTTGAGTTTGGATGTGAGCTCTTTCAAGACTTCGAACTGGCTCGCCCAAATCTCGCCTGGGTCGTGTTCAACCCAGCTCGGCTGCGGATATATTTGTTTGAACTCTTTTTGGGCGAGGCCTGCTACGCGGCCCTTTTGATCGATCAGCAACGCTCGCGAACTGGTCGTGCCCTGGTCGAGGGAGAGGATGTAACGGTTGCCGGACATATGTTCAACTCCTTAGGGAAAATGAGCGAGTATTTCCACGCGCGGATGAGGCGGTGGGGGATCAGGGGCATAGAGAGTGTTGCGCCAGTACATAGCTGCGTTCGGGAATCTTTCGGCCATCGCATTGAGATTTACGAGTTCGTTCTCAAAAGACGCCACCACTTCGCCAAGCGATGCAATCTGCTCCAGGGCACCGACTTTGAAATGATGATCGTTCATGCTGACTTCAGGCTTGAGCATGATATGGATGTCAGGCGAATGCATGGGGAATTTAAGGAGATCAAGAGCCTCTATCGTGCCTTGATACATTCCCATGTGGTCACGGGCTGTGAGGTAAACGATATGGGCGCCCATGTCCTGGCATTTTTTGACAAACTGCTGCGCCCCTGGAAAAGCGCGGTCTTTGAGCAGATAAGGGTATGTAAAGTAGTTTTTGATCCAGTGATCAAAGATCGCGTCTCGAAACGTCTCGGAGGTGATGTTGACCATATCGAGATTATCCTGGACACGGTAACGAAGCCGTTCCCATGACAGATCTAAAATCGTCTGACTTTCCGCAAGCCACTGACTTCGGACCGCGGGCTGTTTTGCAAAATCCTGGAACACCTGCGCTTTGCGATAGCGACAGTCGACCAGTGTGTCATCAACATCAAACACGACGAGGGGACGGAGCTTAGACCGCAGGGCTTTTTGTATGCGACTTTCGATATCATCAAATATAGGCATTGGCTATCTGTCTCCGTACGAGTTCGGCATAATGTCCGCCTCGGTGAAGAAGTTCCTCATGGCGACCTTCCTCGAGTATGCTTCCCTTATGAAACACCATGATCCGATCGCAATGCCGTATCGTGCTCAGACGATGAGCTATGATGAAGCAGGTGCGGCCGTGAAGCAGCTCCACAATAGCCTTTTGAATTAGGGCTTCGCAAGGCTCATCGACGTTGGCGGTCGCTTCGTCCAGAATCAGGACTTTCGGATTTCGCACTAGCATACGGGTGAGCGCCACAAGCTGTCGTTCGCCCATACTTAAATTCGTCCCTCCGTCGTGGAGGAGTGTGTCGAGGCCGTGTGGCATATTCGCCAGAACGTGACTAAGACCGGTTTTTCGACAGGCTTCGGTGAGCGCTGCGTCGTCTATCTGAGCGGCGTCAAGCACAGTAGCGAGGAGATTGGCGCGCATCGTGCCGTAGAAGATCACAACATCCTGCGAAACAACTCCGATTTGACTTCGAATGGCCTGGCGATCCCAGGTTTTAATCGAAACACCGTCGATCAAAATATCACCCGACTGAATGGGATAGAGCTGAGGGATGAGATGGAGTGTCGTCGATTTGCCTGAACCCGTTTTACCAACGAGCCCTACGCTCATGCCCGATTTAATATGAAAATTGAGATCGTTGAGTATAGTTTTTTTACCGTCATAGCTCATGCTTACGTTGCGGTATTCAACCTCGCCCTGCAACGGAGCGGTATACTTGCCACGCACGCCAAGGGTCTGCTCCTCTTCTGGTTCTTCGAGCATTTTTCGAACACGCTCACTCGACGCAATCGCGTCCTGGATGAGGTGCAGCTCAAAGGAGAGCTGCATAATGGGCCGAAAGTAGCGCTCGGAATACCGAATGAAAGCGACGAACAGGCCAAGGCTCATGGCGCCGTTTAAGCTGAGATGCCCTCCCCACCAGAGTATAGCGACTATCGGGAGTGAGCAGAGAAAGGCCGATAGGGGTCTGATAAAAGAATTCCAATTCATCATTCGAAAAGCGGTATGCATCAAATCTTTTGAACTTTTTTGAAAACTCTCGGAGCTCCACTGTTCCAGTCCAAAAATCCGAATGACAGAGAGGCCGTTCACATATTCTGCAAGCGTAGAGTTGAGGGCAGCGGATTTCTTTTTATACTCACGGGTCCAAAATCGAACGGGGCGTCTCACCGCGGCCGTGAGGAGAGCGGAGGGGATGCTTGAAACAACGATCCAAAAACCTATTTTGAAATCGGTCAGCAGCATCGCTACGATGACGGACAGGATAGTAACGGTCGCCGTGAGAATGCGGGGCAGGGTTCCACTGAAAAAAGCCTCTATCCCTTCGACGTCAGCTGTCAGACGCGTGATCGTCCGGCCTAAGGGTTGATGGTCGAAGTAAGCAATAGGAAGCACCGTAAGCTTCTGGAAAAGCGCCTGACGAACCGCAAAGGCAACGCGATTGGTAACGTTAGCCAGACCGATACGACCCCGGTAGGTGACCCAGACATTCAGGATTTCGAAGCACAGGATCATCGCCACAAGTCTGTAGATAGGGATGCTATCCGATGGATTTTGCAGCGCTTCCGCCAGAGCCCCCATATTCTTTGCAGAAAGCATGAGAAACACGGAAGAAAGCATGACGAGGCCGATGCTCAGCGACAGGTTTTTGTAAATGCCTTTGCCGTAGCGAAACAAAACGAGAAACGCACGAATGTCGCCTTGATGATCGATCGTATCATGATGTTGCAAAGTCTATCTCCCTGCCTGAGAGCTCAGATATTGGTTTTTGAGTATCGGTGTGGAGTTGGGCAATGTCTCGGATTGTGCCGTTTTCCAGTCGAAAGATACGGTTGCAGAGCTGTAGGCTTGAGAGTCGATGAGCGGTCCAGAGCACAGCGCGATTCTCAAGAAAAAGGCCTAGGTTGTGGAGGATTTTTGCTTCCGTCACGCTGTCGACGGCGCTGAGACAATCGTCGAGGATAAGAATAGGCGAGGGTTTGAGTAAGGCGCGCGCGAGCGAGAGTCTTTGTTTCTGACCGCCTGAGAGATTGATGCCCCATTCGCCAATCCAGCTCGCCAGGCCTTCGGGAAACTGTTCGACGTCATTCCAGAGTTCGACGCAGCGAAGGGCTTCGATAAGTTCGTGGTCGGGTAGAGTGACCGCGGGAGCCAGGTTGTGCCGGATGCTGCCAGCGAAGAGAAATGGTTTTTGAGGTGCCATCGTGATTTTTGCCGTCATCCACTCGCGACTGCTGGAATCGACCGACGAACCGCAGACCCAAATTCCGCCCGAAAAATTTTCGGAGAGGCCGGCAATAGCATGCACTAAGGTACTCTTGCCGCTTCCTATGGGGCCTATGAAACCGACTCTGTCGCCGAGTGAAACCTTGAGATTGATACTATCAAGTATCATGCGGTCCTGGCCGTAAGTCAGACTCAAGTTTTGTGTGAGTATTGCGACATCGTGAATGTCGCCACTGGGTTCGTCGGCATAAACTTCATTCTGCTCCAGATCATAAAGTTCGCTGATCCTCTTATAGCTTGCGAACCCTGTTTGCCATTCGGAGATGTTGTTTCCGAGTTCGAAAAGCGGGGATTGCAGAAGGAGGACATAGGATTGCAGCGCGAGGAACGCGCCGATCGTGAGGGTTCCGTTTTGGATTTGGTGAATGCCGTAAGTATAGAGAACGCCATAGGAAAATAAGGTCGGAATGGCCGCAATGATGAAAATTCGCCAGCTCGCTTTAAGAACTTGAAACTGCCGCTTCGCATATTCGTTCGCATAAGACCCAAGGCGTTCAAGCCAGATGCCCTCACTCGCCGTGGATCTCTGGAGACGAATGGTATTGACCGCCTGCGAAATCAAATCCGAGAGGAGGGACAGTTGCTCCTGGGCAAAGTCGTGGAGCTTATATTCTTCTTTGGAAATTTTGATGATCTTCCTGGGAAGGAAAGGCAGGACCACCATACATAAAAGGGCGGTTGAAACGTCGATCATCATCATCGATATCGTGGAAAGGAGCGTGAAAAAGATCAGGTCGAACGTCATCACGATGGTAAAACCGTGAATGAAGCGTGTCCTGTTCCAATCGCCCGTAGCCCTGTTCATAAGGTCACCGAGAGAGTGGCGGTCGAGTAGGGAAAGTGGCTGGTCTTTGAGAACAGACCAGATTTTGGTTTTGATGTGATGGCCGGCTTTGTGAGTCTGTCGAGCCAATATTTGCCGCCACAGGACACGACCCAGCCACCCGATTGTCAAGTTAATGAGCAAAAAAGCGATCATGACATTGAGTGTTTCGTGAGCATCGGCGCGTCTGAAAAAGGCTGGGCCCTCGCCTTTGTGTGTGCTGAGTTCGATAGCCCATTGTATGAACTTGGGTAACATCACTTCGGAAAAGCTGGTGATGAGCATCGCACACATCCCGAGGCTATAGGCAAGCCAGTGCTTACGCAACGTCCCGAGGAAAAGGCGGTAGGGATTGTTTTTGCTTAAGGGCTTGATCATGTTCGTTTCCCTGTTCTCTCCAGAATGAAGTGGAGGGATGGCTGGCGCGCCTCGGCGAATCTTCGCGCAGGTCTCGCATCGGTTCGCAGATCGATGAAAAATTGATGATGTAATATTTTTAGGGGAATTTGATGGAAGAGGCAACCCTGGCTCCGTCGATTGGAGCCAAGGGGAATGCAAGAGTTAGGATTCAGCCGTTCGGGTCACACCCATGACGTGGTATCCGCCATCGACGTGTAGAATCTCGCCCGTGGTCATACGGCCGTAGTCACTGGCTAAAAATGCAGCGGCGGCGCCGACATCTTCTGCGGTGATATTACTTCGTAGAGGTGAAGTGTTCTCATAGAGGCTTAACATCGATTTGAAATCGCCAACCGCTGATGCGGCCAGTGTTTTAACGGGACCTGCACTGATTGCATTTACGCGGATTTTCATCGCGCCCAGCTCATAGGCCGTGTAACGAACAGAGGCATCAAGAGCAGCCTTAGCGACGCCCATCAGGTTGTAGCCCGGCATGACTTTTTCGCCGCCGAAGTACGTCATGGCGCAGATAGATCCTGTGCCATTTTGATTCATAATGGGCGCTGCATAGCGAGCGACAGCTAGGAAACTATAAACACTGATATCCATCGCCTGCGCAAAGCCATTACGGCTTGCTTGGTAGGTTGGGCACTTCAAGTCATCCGTTGGAGCGAAGGCTATCGAGTGAATGACAAAATCAATGGTGCCCATCGTTTCTTGAACCTGAGCGAAGAATGCTTGAATATCGTTGTCCTGGGCAACATCGCACGAGGCGATTAGCTTGGGATTCAGATCTTTTGTTACGTCGCGTACGCGCTGCTCATTCCGGTTCCGTTCGCCGGTATCAGGAAGGAAGCTGAAGCCAAGCTCAGCGCCTTCTTTGTGCATGAGACGCGCAACAGCCGTGGCGATCGAACGTTCATTTGCCACGCCCATGATGATTCCACGTTTGCCAGTCAATAAACCCATAAACCCCTCCGTTTGGTAACTTAGTCTTCGTGCGCTTCCGTGAAAGACTCAAAGTCTTCCAGTATGGTGTTTTCCGACTGGATGCGGCCAAAACCTGAATCTTCGCAAGCATCCGACACAGCATCGATCAAACTTGAGAGCTTCATTTCGTCTTTATGCAGGGCCGCAACAATCACACCGGCATCGCCACCTTTGTGAAACTCATCGGCTATTTCCACGCTGATGCGAAAACGGGTGCGTAGTTTTTCGACGAGAGCCGCCAGGTCACGGGCATCACGCGGTTTAGCCTGGGTCTCGAAAGTTAACTTTGATACGGCAAAAAACATATTTATGACTCACGAAAGAATTACGATAGACACGGTTATAGGAAGCTCCCACCTAAAAAGCAGCTTGTATTTGTAGCTGAGCTGGACTTTCCAAAACCTGGGTAGGGGTGAAAACCCTGTAAAGCTTGAGCAAACATCTGTCCAGATACCGGAATCCCGCCACTGCCAAAGCAGGGCGGGGGATGGATTATTACAGATTTTGTGGCCCAGCATGTCATCTCTGCTGAGAATGATGTGTCTTAATGCAGTGGCATCTCGCAATGATTTCTGAAAAGCGACCGCCTGAAGTAGACCCTCACACGCAGTCAAGAAGACTATGGTTAACACAATAATCCGATAAGCCATGCTTGCTAGTCTCTACTGAAGGGGGTTGAGCGCATCGAGCCCAAGATCGATACCGAGTTTCTGCTCGATCGTCGAAAGTTTTTCCTTGGCAGCTTTGCCAACGATAGCGATAGCACCGACTGCAAGGAGCAATCCGAAAATCGAGACGACGATGTACTCGAGGGCGACACCTCCGAACTCGTGGTTGGAATGAAACGCTTTCATAATCCTATCCTCTTTTTTTGAAGTCTGGTTTCTGCGTCGAACAACGCTTTGCGGATATTCGCCGATCCGATCAGCGTTTTGCCAGGGACATCTTCTTGAGCGAAGTCCGCGCTCCGAGGTAGGATACTGGAGGCCCTTAAAACTAAAGAGCCAAACCCGGGTTGCCTTTCTTATCGAATTCATAAGAAAACAGGCGTCTCGCGGCAAGTCTCCAATGCAAGGGTTCCGTGTCTTATCCGGGGAAAACAAGGGAAAGCCAAATATGCAGCAGGAAACGATGTCTTTAGAAGCAGCCACGGCTCTCGTTCAGAACCTCAAACAGGCCGTGGCCGAATCCATCTTCGGGCAGGAAGAACTCATCACCGAGGCGGTCTGTTGCATGGTCTCAGGTGGGCATATTTTGATGACTGGGGCTCCCGGGCTTGCGAAAACTTCGCTCGTCCGAGTCTTCGCTACGAATCTTGGCCTTCAATTCGGCCGCGTTCAGTTCACGCCCGACCTCCTGCCAAGTGATATCATCGGTTCCGATATTTTGAATATCGATGAGGAGACGGGTCGCAAACGCTTTGACTTCGCCAAAGGCCCGGTCTTTGTGAACCTACTGCTCGCTGATGAAATCAACCGTGCTTCGCCACGAACGCAATCGGCTTTGTTGGAAGCGATGCAGGAGCGAACCTGTACGGTCGGGGGAACTAGCTACCAGCTTCCCGATCCATTCATGGTGTTTGCTACACAGAACCCCTTTGAATCCGAAGGCGCATTTCCGCTTCCCGAAGCGCAGCTCGACCGTTTCCTCATTCATACACTCGTCGACTATCCCGCAGTCGATGACGAAGAAAAAATTCTGCAGGCCCATGTTGGCAATCGCCTCGTCGGTGAACAGAAGGGGCCTATTCGTGGCGTGACAAAAATCGGCCTCGAAAGTGTACGGGCGCTGATTGCATCGAAACAAAATATCAAGATGCCGGAAGAGCTCGTCAAGATGATCAACCTGCTGGTGCGGTCGACTCGCCCTCAGGATGTTGCTTGTCCGGACAGCGTGAAGGGTTTGATCTGGTACGGTGCGGGTCCCCGGGCCGGTATCAGTTTGATTTCTGTGTGCCGGGCCTTAGCGCTCCTGGAGGGTTCTGATTCGGTGCGTTGGCGACATGTGCAACGGATGGCGAAACCTGTCCTTCGTCACCGCATTCGTTTGGGCATTCATGCCCAGAGCGAGCAGTATGCGGAAGATCAGATCATCGACATATTACTCAAACAAATCGAAGAGCACGCAGAACTTAAAGCCAAAGGATGGCTATGAGCAACGGTCCAATCGGTACGCCTCTGCTTAAACAATTGACTCCCTATCACCCGATAGAGCCGAGTCACCAGAAATACGTATCGGTTGCTCGTTTCCATGGGACGCAAAAGCTCAATCTTATGCGACCGACACGACTGCCGGCGAACAGTCGCCGTTATACGCATGGCGATCCTGTGCATCTCATTGATTGGCGGGCGTATGCTCGCAATGAGCAGCTCGTTATACGGGAACAAAACGACGAAGCAAGTTGTAAAGTACTGCTCTTTATTGATCTCAATGAGTCGATGGATTGGCCTTCGTCCGATGAAGCGAAAGAGCGCGGCATCTGCAGTAAGCAAGAATTGTCCTGGCGTATGACGCTCAATCTTGCTTATCAGTTTTTCAAATGGGGCGATCAAGTCAAAGTTTATGCGGTGAAAGGCGGACAAGCCCACTCCATACGGATGCGATCGCAGGTCGACGCCGCCATCGTGTTTGAAAAGCTGCAGGGAAAAGATTTCACGCTGGATCAGGCGGATGTTCTGCAAGCCAGACCGCTCAAAAGCTTTCGTGAAGAATCCGGCGATCTGGTTTACTGGATTTCGGATGGGTTTCAAGGGGTTCCGGACTGGTTGAATCCACGTTCGCTCGTCTGCTGGCTGCAGGTCCTCTCCTCGCTGGAAATCGATACCAAGTGGCTCGATCCGGACTCCTGTTACTTTGAGGTGCAGAAGCAAGGCCAGGAGTTTATGGGTTCGGCTCTCCTTCAGAGTGAGAATCTTCACCACGCTATTCAAGGGTGGTTGCACAAAATTACCGAAGAGTGGCTGGCAAAATATACACATCATCTCGTCTTCACCGACATGACGCCTATCCACCAGTATATCTTTGCTCTCGAACAGCCGTGGCTTCGAGGGATTAGAGGAAGGATCTAAATCATGTTTAGCGAAGTCTCCTGGACGCTCGGGGCAGCGATATTTGCAGTGACTGGCGCTACGGCAGCCGCAATTCTCCTGTGGTTCCTCCTGCGTCAGCAAAAAAAGCGTTCCTTGCTTCCTATTCTGCAGGTCCTTGAACTGCAGCTAAAAGTCGTGCCGAAATTGCGTTGGACCAAACCTCCTCTCTGGCCCTTCGTGTGTTTTATTATAGCAGCAGCGGCTCTTACGGCTTACACCCTCGAACCGTCAGAATCGCTGGTAAAACGCGAAAATCTCGATTTGCGTTATACACATGTGGTGTTTGATCTCAGTCCTTCAGTAGCGTCGTATATTACACCCGCTGATTACGCCCACCTCGCTGACGACGTGCTAAATCGGCTCGATCATAAGGCGAAATTGAGCTTTAGCGTCTCGTCATCACCTGAGATTTTTGCCATAGGGCAACGGGACGAACTCACCAAACTCATAGCTCAGGAAGGCTTTCACCGCGCGGGCTTTAAGGTTGGGGCTGCGGTTGAACAGCTTTTAAATCTAGCGCCGGATATCGAGCACCTGGTGATTGTATCCGACAATGATCGCGCGAGTTGGGAGGATTTCAACTGGGCCTACCTCGAGAAGAAAGTGCAGGTATCCTGGTTTCCCCTGCAAAAGGAAATCATTCGCTCCAACAATGTGTTCATCGATGATGTTAAGGCGCCGACGGCCAGTTCTCTCACTCAAAACTGGACGGTCACAATACGCCGCAGTTCACAGGGTGAAGCCATCAAAGGCACGCTTAGTGTGGATAAAGGCGGGAAAACATATGGTGAGACGCCTTGGAGTTTTGACGGCACAACCAGCAGTATCGAGATGGAAGTCAAACTTCCAAAAGAGGCTTTAGCAGGCCAGACGAATGTATTGTGGGTACTGAAGACCGATGCGAAGGATGATTTGATTGCTGACAATACCTTTAGGGCCTGGATTAATTCTCATGACCGCAAGGCTATCCTCGTCTCTCAACCACGTGGGGAAATGTTTCTGGAAGATGCATTTTTTCACCTTAAAACAAGTTTGGACGTTTTAGGATTCAAAACGCAAAGGCTCGACAAAATAGTGCCCCATAACGAACTCAACGGGCAATTGATCGTCGCCGAAGCAAAACCTACGCAGCCTCGATCGTTTTTTTGCCCCGCAATCAAAAAAGCCAACGAATTTAATCGCCAAATTTGGCTCGTGCCTAGCGAAGGGATGAGAGATTATGGTGAGCTATGTGCCTGCGCTGCCTCATTCATTCAGGCACCGAAAGATATAGAGGGTATTCCGCAATACTGCGAAAATCTTGAGACGCGTGATCAATACGTGAGTGTCCTTCTGTCCTTGGGCGCCTTGCAACTGGGCGGCGACGTAAACAGCCCTCTTGGTGCACTGGCGATGCAGTACTTAAACAAGTCGAGCGGCATAAGGCTGCTCGCTTTCAGTGTCCCCCTAACGCCTTCCGCCACAACGGGCATCAGTTTTGGGCGAATGCCGCTTCTTTTGAACTCCCTTTTCCAAGTCGCGCCACTGGAAGGCGGAAAGTTCAATTTCGGGAAGTGGCCGCGAATCGATAACATTTCGGGCGTTCCCAACATTGAAAATTTAGCGCTGAGCAACGTGCCTTTTCTAGAAAGTAGTTTTCAAACGCTCCCGGAAACCCGTATGCCGCCAAAGCTTAGCTTCGGGGAGCAGGGTATGATTCGCCAAAACGTGGCGGCGAACCGGGAAAAGGACGCGCGTCCTTGGATTATCACTTTTCTTTGGATACTGGCTGCTGCCATATGGATGGAAGTTATGGGCAATGTAATAGCACGAATATTTCGCGGCCAGAAATGGGTGCAGCGATGGTTTGTCGGTTTGTTGATTGCAGGCGCTGCCTTTGGAGGAAAACCTGCTGAGGCTCAAGTGAAACTCAACATGGTAGGTTATGCCAAGACGCCTGTTCTCAACACGGTGCGTAGGGATGTGGCCGGCCGAACAAGTATTGAGCTCCTGGACCTGCCTAAACAAAACACGCAAATCAATGCCGATGCCTTGAGCGAACCCTGGCTTTGGGTCGCTCAACCGAGTCTGATTGAAGGCTTGAGCCGGACCGATCGCGCCGAACTAATCGCGTGGTTGCAACGCGGTGGGTTTCTTATCGTGGAAAATTATAAGGGGGCTGGCGACTTCCGGTCGAAAATCTTTGAAGCGATTCCGCAAGGCCAATGGAAACTTATTCCCCCTGATCATGAACTGATGCGGAGCTTCCACCTGCTTGCCTCGCTGCCCCAATGTGGTGACGTCGGCTGGGAAGGTTTTCAATTCGACCAAAGGCTCGCAATCCTCCTTATTCCCGGAGACTTTTTGGAAAGCGTAACAGGACAAAAAGGGGCGGCTTCCTGTTTTGCCAACCTAACGCAGGAAGGCGCCACGAAAATCTTCATCAATTTGATGATGGTCGTGTTAACCACTGACTACAAAAAGGATCAGGTTCACTTGCCTGAAATCCTGAAGAGGTTGCGATAACGTGGAAGAGTTCAACGAAATTCTCATAGTTTTAGGCCTCGGCTTTTTTGCGCTGGGCTTTTTCTGGTACCGAAAGTATGGGTGGAAACGTGGTCTTATCGCCACTTTGATTCGTTTTGCGTGGGTCCTTCCCGTCGTCCTTGCGATTTGGCCTCGCCTTGATAAAACGACTGTTACAAGCTCTCTGAGTCTACGCACGATACATTTTTTAGAAGACGACTCGCTTAGCATGGCAAAGGATGCCCGCGAGGCAATGGCGAAAAAGCTCGACACCCTTTGTCGGAAGTTCGGCTGCCGCATTCAACATACGAAGCTCTCCGATTTGAGTGGGGAAGTGGAAAAAGGTTATACGCCACTGGCCCAAGGCGTGCAGGCCTGGATGCCTCTCACGCATGGTGAGCCTTGGATTGTCTACTCCGATGGCGGCGATTCGCAACCGAGCGCCCAGTGGGCCCCTCAGCTTAAAGGCAGCGGCCGGCAAAATGATAAAACTATGGGCCTCATACTCGCCGCGGACCATAAAGAGCAGGATAACCTGTGGATCGAGATGACCTCAGGACCCGACTTTGGTTTTGATCTGAAAGTCGTTGAAATGGAGGCCACGGTTTTCCGTCGGTCTTCGCATCTGAACGAAGAGCTGACCGTTCAGGTTCAGGCGAGCGTACTCGATAAAAACCTAGCGTCATTGAATGTGAATTTTCGGCCTAACGAAAAAGAAATTACGGTCCGTATTCCACTGCCACCCTTGAGCCGGGGTACGCACTTGGTCAAACTTCAAGTGCTACCAATCGCAAACGAAGCGGCCTTGTGGGACAACACGCTTTATAAAAGCATTGAGATTCTCCCGAACACTATAGGGCTATTGCATTTACTTGGGTCACCGTCCTGGGACGGGCGATTCGTCAGGCGTTATCTCAAGTCCGAACCGAAATACGATCTCATCAGCTTTTTCATTTTGAGAGATCCGAGTGACGCGCAGTTTACGAACGAGCGAGAGCTAAGTTTGATTCCGTTTCCAGTGGAACGGCTTTTCAACGAAGAGCTGCCTAACTTCCGTGCGGTCATCATTCAAAACTTCTCTCTGTTTCAATTTTTGGAGCCGAGTTATCAGAAAAATCTTGTGGACTTCGTTTTGAACGGTGGTGGTCTGCTCTTTGTCGGTGGTCCCCGGGCCCTTCATGATCTCGATGTTTCCTCTTCACCACTGGCAGCCCTTTTACCGTTCAAAACCAAAGGAAGGTCTGGAGATACCAACGGCCTGGGTTTCAGTGGAGGCGAAATCGGTGGCATTCCTTATGATAAAAACGCGAAATTTAAGATAGAGATGGCTGAACCCAGTCGTGAAAAGCGTCAGCTTGCTACAGTGTTTGACGATTGGGCTGCGCTGAATCTCAATCTTCGCGACAACGGAAGTTATCAAGGCTTGCATCAGCTCGACAATGTTGAACTCAATACCGAAAGTTCAACACCACTCCTGATGGCCAAACGGGAAGACGGCAAACAGAGTTTATTAGCTGCTGCATCTTATCCTGGAAAAGGTCGTGCCATATGGCTCTTCAGCGACGACCTCTGGCGGCTCGGGATGGAGTCTCAGACTTCGCGCGATAACTACCAGAGCTTTATGCGATCGGCGATGACCTGGTTACTCCGCGAAGAATTGCAAAGACCACTCTGGATTCAGGATTTCGCGCTGAGCACCCAAGGTGACGAGACGGTCTGGTCGGCGCGCATTCGCGGTGCGGCGGCACGGTTCCTGGAAGAAGGCGATAATTGGCATTATCGCCTCTGTGGTATCGATCTGCCGGTTCAAAAGGTGAGTCGGCAAATGCTGACGCCGGACCAATGGATAGTCAGCGGTTCCCTCTCGGCCCGAATGGCCAGCGGTTCGGTATGTGAAATGAATCTGGAAGGTCAGCACGCGGCTTTCGGCAAAGTCAGAACTTCGGCGTATGGCGTGATCCCTGAATCCTATAAAGACTCGGAAATGGAGGGCTCGCTTCATCGCCTCGAACAGCTCGGAACGTTGAGCGGCGCGACTTTGCTTGATAGCAACGATTCCAGCTATGCGCTGGAAGAGTGGTTCGGCAAGGTTACGGGCAATCTTGCGAGTGCTGAGAAGTCCGAGCAAAAGCTGATGCCTGATTACTATTGGGTCATGGATACCTGGTGGGGGTACCTTTTGATTTTGCTTATTCCTCTGGAGATCCTTGTAAGACGCTGGGATGTCCTTGTGGGTGGGCGTCTTTGGGAGGATAGGGAAAAAGGCGTAACGCGTAGATCTGACTTGTAGCGGCCCCAGTTTTGCCTATCGAGGTCTCGGGGACGCATGTTAACGTACGGTGGGAGGACCTTATTATGACGGTAGAACAAAAAAGATATCGCAAATTCCTATCGAAAAAAATTCAACAGCTAAACGATATAGTTGCGGACCTCGATAGCCTAGTTACTGAGATCGGTTCAGATTTTTATCGTGTCAGTATCTTTGGATCTGCACGTATCAAGCCTGACACGGCGGAATATAAAGAAGTTTATCTCCTCGCTAAACAACTTGCTTCGCGCGGTGTTGATATTGTGACTGGGGGCGGACCTGGTTTGATGGAAGCGGCCAATCTCGGCGCGAAAGAGGGCAGTAACCATAGTCGTTCATTCGGTCTGCATATCGAGTTGCCTTTTGAGACCGATACCAATCTTCATCTCGACGTTAAGTATCACCATCGTCGCTTTTCGTCGCGTTTAGACGAGTTTATGCGCATCAGTCATGCTGTGGTGGTGACGCCGGGTGGCATTGGGACTTTGCTGGAATTATTCTATACGTGGCAGTTGATGCAGGTGAATCACATTCCTCAGCGTCCTCTGATCCTTCTTGGATCAATGTGGGAGCCACTGCTGACGTGGATGGAGGAATTCCCTTTGAAACGTTCGCTCATGGATCAAAAGGATTTTAATTCCATTATACTTGTACGCAGCGTGGACGAAGTGATCACGAAGTTGGAGCCAAGTATCAAAGAGTTCTACCTGAAAGCCGGCATTACACCGCCGCCTCCACCGGTTCTTGTCGTGCCTTAAGTTTACTCCTCAAGTCCTTCGAGGCTTATGGTGCGAAGTTCGGTCCAGAGGGACGACGCGCCGTGAGCCTGTACATAATAGCCGTTCATTTTCTCCAGAAGAAGACTGAGGCTGATGCGACCGCTCATTCGCTGTTTTTGCAGATCCGCCACGAGCTCCTGAGCCTTCGTTTTATCCTCTTCCCTGGTCAAATTCAAAGCTTTCACAAAAGCCTCCGACTCTTTAGGGCCTGGATTCATCTGTGTGCTAAAGGCGCGTGTAAGGCCGTCAAGG
Source organism: Oligoflexus sp. (assembly GCA_014378195.1). Taxonomy (GTDB): domain Bacteria; phylum Bdellovibrionota_B; class Oligoflexia; order Oligoflexales; family Oligoflexaceae; genus Oligoflexus. Next base: position 75,442 of record JACMOC010000072.1, read on the forward strand.
CTCTGAAGAATGCGATCACTTTCTTCGCGATCCTCATTGGTCAGACGATTGTCCCAAATCTGATGCACAGTGTCGCGCCACAGTAGAAAGTTCTCACGCAAGAATTTTTCGTTGGAACTTCTCCACTCGAGATAGAGAGCGAAGGGTGGATTTTTCGTGAGGCACTTCACATGTTCAGCATTGTATTGACAGTCACTTTTGCTGTCGAACGAACGAGGGGCGTGATAACAGCGATTCACAGCCACTGTATCGGCTTGGCAACGAACGCAGAGTTCGTTCCCGACCTCAGTCTTGCAGGCTTCGGGGAGGCCCTTTGCGTTGAGTATGGGAGTGATTTTGGGCGCCTGAGCGACAGCAACCAGTGATTGCGGCGAGCTACGGTCCATGTAACGTTTGTGCGGTGGATGAAGAGAGCGTCCCAGATCACCTTCGGGAGCGCAGCTCAAACCGATGAGTACGATCAAGGCGAAAGAGCAGCAGACTTTGAAGGGAATTTTCATCGGTGCGTCCTCACGTCTCATTGGCCTTTATTATGCCATGGTTTGAAACCGAAAGGAAAAAAAACCCCGAGACGAAGCGCCTCGGGGTTATACACATTGTGATTCGAAAAGTTTTAGTTGTTGCGAGTACTGCTGGCTTCGACGTGTTGAGCAACATTCCAGTCAGGCAAGGTACGAAGTACTGTGCCGACTTCTTTTTGAAACTTCGATAGTTCGTTAGCAGGAACTGGATCAGCAGAAGGGAATTTGCGTCCGAGCGGATCGACGTAAACACCGTTTTCATAAAAAGCAAAGTGAAGGTGAGGGCCAGTCGCAAGACCGGTGGCGCCGACATAACCGATGACCTGTCCCTGTTCAACAACGCTGCCTTTGTGCAGGCCGGCGGCAAAACCCTTCATGTGAAGGTAGGCCGTGGAATATGTTCCGTTGTGTTGAATCTTGATCAAGTTGCCCGACCCACCGTGAGGTCCGATCTCAACGACGGTTCCATGACCGATCGTCATGATCGGTGTTCCAACCGGAGCGCCGTAGTCAACGCCGTTGTGCGGACGCATGATTTTAAGAATGGGATGGAAACGGCCTTTGGAGAAACCCGAGGTCACGCGACCAAATTTCAACGGGCTTTTGATAAAGAGTTGTTTCAAGCTATTGCCGTTTGCCGCGTAATACGAAGCATTAGGTCCAATCTGAGGATAACGGACGCCTGTGAAAATCTGCGCGCCGTTTTCGTATTCGGCAGCGAGGATATTACCCCATCCGATGACTTTGTCGTTGACAATTTTTTGCTCGACAGTCAAACGCCAGCGATCGCCGCGACGAACCTGTCTGGAAAAGTCGACTTGCCACGCAAACACTTCGGTGAGGTTGGTGATAAGGCTTGGATCCATACCCACAAGGTCGGCCGATTCCCAAAGGCTCGTATCGACGACGCCGATGAAAGTCTTACGTTGAATCGTTGTCGGCAAAACGGTTTTAGTCGCTGTCCATTCTAGATCGGAGTCGTTATTTCTTTCGATTAACAAGCTAGAATCGGCAGCGATCCTGAGTTCGATCGAGACGGGGTCGGTTTTGTCTTCCGAAGTCCACGCGATGCTGTACTGTGTGCCCGCACCAATGTCTTGGAGAGGAAACACTTTTTTTGCACCGTCTACGATCTTAAGAATAGTGGAAGAATCGATATTGAGAGCGCGGAGTGAGTTATAAAAGCTCGAGCCTTTTTGAAATTCATGCTCGCTTACATAACTGGTCAGGACTTCGCGAGCATTGCTCGTTTTTGCAGAAGCCGAAGTGGATTCCATTTCAACTTCAGAACTCTTCGTGCCAGGTGGAGCCTTAGCCTCATCGCTTGCTTGCGGTTTGCAAGCTGCGAGAAGGCAGAGGCTTGCGCTAAGGGTTGCGATACGCAGATTGACCATGCTGTCTCCTTTTGGTTACTAGATATTTTAAAAAAATATCGAATAAAACAGTAAGAAAGTGAGTGAGGGAACCAATTAAAGTCCCCCCTGTCAACTGAGAAAAAACTTCATCAGTCTTATTGTCAGCGCCAAGACTTGCGAGATTTTGCGCGTGGAACAGGTTTTGAAGTAACAGCCGATGACGTTACGTAAGTCCCATCGGAGGTACGTACGAACTCGCCTTCTAGTGAGACTAAGGGATGATCGCCCTGTTCATAATTTTTTACGACGGAACCGTTTGGCTTGTCGTACGCGCTTGTGCCGTTCCTAACGATATAGTGAACGGACCCACCGGATGAGCGGGCTGTAGAAGCTCCAGCTCTTGGCGCCAATGAAGCATCGATAGCACCCATATTTGAATTGGGTGGTGCAATATTCGGATTAGCGCCTGCGTCTTGATTTCCACTTACTATAGCACCGTCTTGTTTGATCCCCAAGTCTTTGGAGCTATTTTCTTCAAGTGACAAATTATTTTGCGCCGGAAGTCCTTTGATACCAGCGCTTGCACCGCCTGAGCCAAGGAAGTTTTCACCGACTGCATTATTAACGAATTCATTCGACTTGCCGTTTTTAACGCCGCCGAGGTTTTCGTTATCGAGCAGATTATTTCCATTGTCGCCATCGGCTGCATTGTTTGCATTTTCACGGTTATTTGCCGAATTTTCGTTAAATCCAACTTCATTGGCGTTGGCGGCATTGTTGTCGCCATCGCCCGACGGATCTTCATTTGCATCGACGCCGGCACAAGCGTTTAACATCATGGCAAGGACAACGAGCTTTACTGAGTTTTTGGTATAGTGCAGTAGGTTCATGGCAAACATCCTGTCTTAGCGTTCGAACCAATTTAAGTTTTGGATCGCCGTCACACATCATGCGTGAGTCGTCTTACTTGTCGGCCTAGGTAGGTAAGACTTGAGGGGTAGGGTGAAGATTCTTCCTTGGAGTAAGTCATAAGAGTTGAGACAAAATGGCTCTAGGAGCGGAGGCTTATTCATTGTATTCTCCTGCTGGCCAGCGATAGAGCTGTGTTAAAAAGGACGGCTTTGTGGGAAAAAAATATCGGAAATGGTTGCCTGCTCAAGACGTACAGCCTGACAATTTGAACGATCTTCAAAATATTATTTGTGAAAATAGAAAATTTATACCAGTTGATCAGCTTACCTATGGGGATCACGGGCTCCTCGACGCTGCTCAGGTCATTGGCGATGCCATTCAGAAGGGCAAACGGATAGCCCTGTATGCAGATTATGATGTCGATGGCACTATGAGCTGTGTGAGTTGGATTTGGTTCCTGGAAGCGCTTGGGCACAAAAATTATGTCCCTTATATCCCATGTCGTTTTGAGGAGGGATACGGTCTTAACCTCGCAGCTGTACAGCATTTGATCGACGTTGAAAAAGCCGAAATCATCATCACGATGGATACAGGCATTACGGCAAACGCAGAAGCCTTATACTGCCGATCGCGTGGGGTGGAGTTTATTTGCACCGACCACCACAAGATTCAACCCGAGAAGATGCCGGATTGCATCATTCTGAATCCTAAAATGCATCCAAATCCTGAGTATCAGGAAATGTGTGGAGCGGGCATCACGTTTGTGCTGCTGCGAAAGCTCGCGCAGCATTTCACCATTCCAGCCGAGACTTGGTCGGACATACTTGCACTTGTTGGTATGGCGACCATTTGCGACGTCGTACCCTTGAATGGCGTCAATCATAAATTGGCAAATATGGGCGTAAAATCCCTGCTGAAAAGCCGTCGTCCGGTTCTGCGTCGCCTCCGGGAAGCCTGTGCTTTGGAAGAAGGCCTCGATGAAAAAGATGTAGGCTTTCGGATCGGTCCTCGTATTAATGCTGTGGGCCGCCTAAGTCATGCGAAAGAGGTTATTGCTGCTTTTATACACGACGATCCTGAGCCCTTGGTCCAGTTCATGGGATCGTGTAACGAAGAACGCAAATTGATTCAAACGCGTATCGTCGCGGAAGCTATGGCTTTCGCGCGAAACCATGGCGACGACCCCATCCTTTTTCTGGGCAAAGAAGGCTGGCATCCCGGTGTGGTCGGGATTGCTGCCAGCAAAGTCACGGAAAGTTATTGGAAACCAACCTGGTTGTTCGAACGCAAAGGCAATGTTTGTAAGGGATCGGCCCGTTCGCTTCCTGGTTTTGATGTGACCGACGCCATGACATCAGTTGCGCCTTTGTTCACAAAATTTGGGGGCCATGCGGCGGCGGGTGGATTCACCTTCCCTCGGGAAAATGAAGAGGCATTGCGCAAAGCCCTCAATGACTTTGCACGAACGAAACTCGAGGCGGAACCAGAGATCTGGTTGAGCAAGGTGAGATTCGACACCAAGTTGCCATTGAAGCTCCTTGATCTCTCCTTGGCGCAGAGCCTCGATGGGCTCAAACCCTTCGGCCATGGGTTTGAAGAACCCTTATTTTGCATTGAAGCCGAAATCAAAAACGTGCGGTTTCTCCTAGATAAATCTACCGGAGCACCTAAACACACCTCGATTCAGCTCGAAGTCGATGGCAAAGCCCCTCAAAAACTCATGTTCTTCAACGAAGTGCATGAGGAGCTCGAGTTTATGAAGCAGGCGCGGTTTTTAGTCTACGCAACAAAAAACACCTTTCGAGGGTCGACTAACCTTTCTTTGATCGGCAAAGACTGGGAAGCTTTGTAAAAAGGCTTCCCCCAGCCACGCCCTTTCCCCTAGAATGTTGGAATTGAACATCGAGGCAATTCGAGCAATTTGGTGACGGAAGGGGCTTTCTGTGAAAACGGCGCTTACTTATGCTTTGCTCGCGACAGGTGTTTTTACTGCCGAAGCCGCAGGCGCTTTCCCCTACGACGTTCTACAAACGGATACCCTGGCCAAAGAATCTGCCACTCTCAAACACAATAATCAGGGTCAGCTTAAAACCAAAGTTATAGTCCTCGATGGCGAAATCAAAACCGAAGGAACGGATTCGACGATCGATTCCCACGTTCTGATCAACGAAGTCCGCTTCATGCAGCAGGCGGTTTTCAGCCCAAATCTCGCGGCGCGCGTAAGCGCTCCGGTGTATTTCATGTACGAAAAAGAAGAGAGCAAAGATCAGCCGCGGATCGTGACGGAAGCCGCTTGGGTCGAGGCGCAGCCTCGATTTGATCTGATCTATTCGACGACGAATAATCTCGATATCACTCTCGGAGCCGATACGTTTTACGTGCGAAACTACGACGAGCGCTCGAAGGCGGAAACCTTCAGTTCCCACGATGCCTATCACGCTGCGTTTTACGGACGGCCTCACCTGGTGATCGTCAAACATGGTGGTACCTTTGATGCGGGCTTCACGTATCAGATCGGTGTCGAAAAAAACCGCGATATGACTAAATCAAATACGATCGATAACTCCGTTTTCAAATTTAAAGACGTACTTTTCGAACCCACAACGGTCTCGGTGTTTTTCCGTCGAGAACTATCCTTGGGCTCTGTTTATGGAGAATTCGCAGCCATCGAGGCGAGCGGTGGTGGAAATAAAACAGAAAAAGGGGCAACGAGCGAAGAGGATTATTTTAAGGTTCAGGTCGGCGGCGCTATTCCGCTTGCGAGCCGTTCCCTGGTTTTAGAGCCGACCTTGATCTACAAAAGCCTCTCGTACGCCGACAATCGCAATGTGACTCTCGCGACCATACCTGGTTTTGGTCTCCATCTGGACCTCAATTTCGATAATGCTGGTTTACCCCTGTTTGTTGGCATCATCCTCGTCAAGGGAACCGATGGCCAGAGTCTCAAGGAGTTCAATGCGAACTATAAGGTCTTCGGTTACGGCGCAACCGTCGGCCTCAATTGGGGCTTTTGATAAAAAATCGCCTATAGCCTCGCAAAAACCTCTTTGTAACAGTCTGTTATCGCAAATTAAATCAGTAATATTGAAGTCTTCCCTCCTTTTGCCGACAAGGCTCATGTGGAGGAAGATCTATGAAGACGCCCAAGGTTTTGCGTTTTATGAAATGCTGTGCGGTGTTAGTGAGCACTTGCCTGCTTTCCTCGTGTTTTGTTTTTAGCAGCAAAAATACGGTCTCCGGAGGCAAGGCCTCAGCGAGTGGGAGTGTCCTCGGGGCATCCCTGGGCCCGAAAGCTTCAGCGGCTGACGTCCAGGGCCTTGAATCGCTTTATGCTGTTCCAACGACTCACGCTCCTGCGCCTGTGCGTCCAGATCCCGATACCTCCGTACGAAACCTTCTGCTTCAATATCGTGAGGCTGGCTCGACCGTGGCGCGCGAAATCGGTCGCGTCGATGAATACCGCTCGTTACTCGGTGGAGCCAATGTCACGTTTACTGTTGTCCCTCAGGATGGCTACGACTCGACCTCGGTCCTTGCCGAGATGAAGGTCGCTTATGAAGTCTGCGGGAGTCTGGTGGATCCAAATGAAGACGACCACCCCGGGTGGCAATCGATCCTGCCCTCTAATCCAAGCAATGCGGACGCAAATCTCAAATTTCTCACCCAGCGCCTCCTCGGTATTCCGAGCGATCGCATCGATCTCGCATCGATAGAAAGTTTGAAGGCCATCATAGCTACGGCGAAAGACAAAAGCGGGAAGTTGACCAAGGCAAGTTATATACCTGCGTGCTCGACGCTCTTACTCGATGCAGAGGGGCTACTCCTATGAAAAAACTTTTGTTTGTTGTTTTGACATTTATCATAACGAACCAACTCACGGCGGCCGAAGACTTGCCTTCGGCTCTGAGACGTTCGAAGTTTATGCTCACGGGTGCGATGCCGACCGATGGTGACTTCGCGCAAGCGGCTGCATCGAAAGACGCTTATAAAACTGCCGTTCGCGCCTTTATTGAAGGGGACCACTTCTACGATGCTGTCCTGAGATACCACGAGAGGGTCCTTGGGGTCGGATTGCCAGAAGATTACATGGAAGAACTTCTTAGAGACGACATCGACGGTAAACAAGAGAAATTCGCCAGCATCACCTGCGGACGTTTCACTGGAAGTGAAGATCGGTTTAGCTGCACCTGGACGAGTAACATCGCAAATAACAAAGGCACAGGTTGTCCTGATGTGTGGGAAAAACCAGTCTCAGTGTTTTGGTATCCGAAAATCGTCGCCTGGGTCTGTCCATCAGTGGTCAACGCGTGCGGTCAGGACTTGAGCAAATGTTTCATAGAGAGTGCCGAAGAGACCGAAGCCCGCAACTCAGAACTCGGATCGACCGAAGCCTTTGACTCTAAATTTGCCGTGATGCGCTCACTCAGTCGTCAGGCCGCTGGCCTCGCGACAGCCGTTGCCATAGAGAACTATCCCTATACAAAGATCCTCGAATCTGGCCTCACTGCAGTTGATGGCGCGATCGCACATTTTTACAGCCAGACACATCACTTTCGCATCAACGAACTTGACCTTGATCCTGAGATCCTCTCTATTCTCAAAAATACCGCGTTGAACGATACTCGATATAAACTCTTAAAAACCAGCAGTCCCGATGTCAACACGGGCGGAATCATCTCAACTTTCGGATGGTTGCGTCGTTATGACAAAAATCGAACGCGTGGCAATGAACTCTATAAAAGACTCCTGTGCCGTGATTTTACCTCGGATCTTCCACGGGTCTTTCCCCAGGATCCCGGCAACCTTCGCACGACAGAAGGCTGCAAGGGTTGTCACTCAACTCTTGATCCCCTCGCGGACTTTTTCAAAGCCTGGGGTGAAGGCGCAGACCTGTACTCAGGCCGCCAGGCTCTCGTTTCCACTAAATTTGCTAACGTCAATGGGTCTACAGTTGCAGATCTTGCCAACATCATTCGCAAAGATGAGGCCTTCTCCACCTGTACAGTTCAAAACGTCTGGTACTGGCTGATGGGCCGCAAATTCTATACCGACGAGGAGCCTTTACGTACGGCCCTTACCCAGTATTTCGTGACCTCAAACTATAGCTTTAAAGAGCTCGTATACGCGATCTCAACCCACCCGGCTTTCCTCGAAGGGACTCGCAGCGATGGTTTGGTTTCCGATCCATTGACCGCGCCGCCGCTCGGAAAAGTGCCTGAAGCGACTGTGACGACTTGCGATAAAACGTACACCTATGTGGCTGATATCGCGCCTAACATTGGACTTTGCACGGGTTGTCACTCGGCTACAAGTGCATCGCGTCAGAGTCTGGCAACTGAATCGCAGTGGGGTGCGCTTGGGTTGACTGCTGTCCAAATGATGGGTTCGGGACAAATGCCGCCTGGCCCAACCAACTCACAGGTCATGACTTTGAAAAAAGCCGTCCAATGCTGGAAGGAGCAAAATCCATGAAATCGAAACAGTCTAAAGACGAACTGAAAAGCAGTATCATTACCGGGACGGGGCACGGACATATCTGCCATCCGAACCAGATCGAAGACTTAACGCGTCGCGAATTGATGCTGGGCGGAACATCACTGGCAGGATTCGCTCTTGTAACTCAATTATTAAAATCAACGCCTGCCGAAGCCGCGGTTGGCCAATTTCCCCCAGCGCGGCGTTTGGTCTGGATCAACATGAGCGGCGGCTGGGATATCCTGGAGTCGACGGATCCCAAAGTGAGTTCAACATCCGGCATCGATATGATGTATGACTGGGGACAGGCTCACGCCTTAACCGGTAGTGCGCAGCCTGATAAAATAGGACGATGGTTGGGCCGCATGGCTGCCCATGGTTCCGATATGGTAGTCGTGCGCGGAATGAATATGGGGACGACTTCTCATATGGCCGGAAGTATTTACATGGACACCGGTGTGTTGAGTAACACGGGGCTGGTGAATGCGGCTTCTATTCCCGCTATTGTTGCTTCCGAGAGTCAGGCGACAATTCCTATCATTCAGTTAAATGGCGGGAGTGATCCTCGCACTGACCGTGGTCTGCTCAGTCCTGTGTCCGTAGTCCGGGCGCAAAATCTCGACCTTTATCGAGCTATGTATCCCGAAACTTCGGACGAACTTGCGCAGAAATTGATGATACTCGATCACCTTAAGGATTCGATTACACGCGTTCAGGGCAAAACGGGAACGACCGACAGACTCAGCGCGATCCAAAATGCGCAGGAGAAGATTCGTGTGCAGTTCACCGACCAGGTCGGCAGTAAATTGGCGTTAACCGAAGCGGATCGAGCGCCTTTCGGCGTCAACGCTCCTAAGACTGTCAACGGGGGTCAGCGTGATGCTTTCGCTTTGTCCCTCAAGCTTCTTAAAAATAATCTTGTGACCTGCCTGAATCTTGGGGTGGGTGGGCTTGATACCCATGCAAACCAAGAGAAGCAGATGATGCCAATCATGGACAGCTTTGATTATTTGCTGTCAACGTTTGTCACCGAACTGAAAGCAATCAATCAACTCAATAACACACTTATCGTTGTTTACTCTGACTTCGGCCGCACGCCCAAAGTTAATAACAGTGCAGGACGAGATCACTGGCCGTTCGGAGGCGCGCTTCTGGTCGGGGGCGGTATAGACGGAGGTCGCTTTGTTGGAGCGACAGATGATAACCTTAGAGGCTTGAATATCGACCGGACGACTGGTTTCGTCGACACGAGTGCGGCCGGACTCAATCTCAATCCCACCCACCTCGGGGGATCGGTTCTGAAGTTAACCTTAGGTTCCGGCTACATGCAGTACCGAACCTATCTGGAAGCAGTTCCAGCCTTGACTAAACTCAAGGTTTAAGAGGAAGGGATTCCGCATGAAGCGTTGGTATAGTCTTGCGTTGCAAATCGGTATCCTTGCGTTCAATACCCCTGTTTTCGCTGATATCGCCGAGGAGCGGCTTGCAAGCGGTTCCAACATATTTGTGCCAACGGCATTTCCACTTAATCCAGCAGCGAACCCCACGAACCTCACTCTCGTCAGCATCGTGCAGGAGAGCCGTAACGATCACATGAGTTTTATCGATAATCCCGGGAGCAATAACTCAGCGCAGGTCGACGAAAAAATCGCCAAAAAAGAATTGGCATTAGGCGGGCAATATCCTCTTGGAGGCGCATCGCTCGGATTAACCTACTCAGAGTTTCGGAGGAGTGTGTCAGTCGATAACGAAAATCAACGCGACCAGAATCACGAGGTTTTTGTGAATCGTGACTATCGCATGCTGTTTGGCGTAGATTTTATGCCTGAGCTACGCGGGGCTTTTACGTTTCACTACACAGCGCTTAAGGCCGATCTAGCCGGTGCGTTCAATATCGGTGAAACCGACAGAACGCACTACAACGGTTCGCTTTCGGGATACGGCGTGGGGCTCAACTATCAGTTTCGGGGCATCGCTTTTGGACTCTTTACGCATCCTCCGATGCGCGGCAAGGCCACGGTCGAAGGCGAGCAAAAGATCATTACAGAACCCGGAGTTTACGGATTCTCCGCTGATTTTAAAGCCGCTCCGCGATGGACTGTCTCGTTCAAGCTCGATCGTTGGTCCTATAAACATGACGAGCGCGACCAACCGTCGACCAGCCCTATTAACCAGAGCAACATACTCGTTCGGGGTCTGGATCTGAGTCAGTATTACAGGAAAACAATGGCCTACGGTCTATCCGGTGAATACGCCGTGACACCTCTGGTGTTTGTGAAAGGGGAGTATCTTCGTCAGGAAGGTGTTTATCTTTTTGACCCTGATCATCTGCCCGGGGATGACAATGATCTGGAAACGCGTGTGCGTTATCCCGAATACCACGCCGGTGCTGGCATCAAAAACAGAGATTTCATGGCGGAATTAGGCGTCTTATTGAGCACGTCAAGTGCAGGTACGATTCAATCAAAAAGCGGTTTTGGAGATTTAGCAAGCTATTCAAACAAGTCGACGAGCATTACGGCAATGCTCGGCGCTTCTTTTTGAACGTTGATTAGAGTTTTTTCGGGCCAGCGGGATTCTGCAGAACGCGGCTGAGCTCTTCAGACGGACGGCTCAAGGGTGTCTTCAAAACGAGCGTGACCTTGGGCTCAAAAACCAAGGGAATCGCCGGTAAATCCGCTAAAAATTGTTTCTCTAAGCGACCGAATTCTTTGGTGAATCGGTGCAGATCGATCTCGCGCAGCATATTGTCCAGGAGCTTATCAACGACATGTTGGTCCCAAGCGGAATAATTGGCACCAAAATAATTATTCTCACGATTAGGGATAGCAAGCGAATGAAAGATATTGTTCGGAACAGATAGCGGCGGCAAATCCCAGCTTGTACAGGCGAGGTCTTTAAAGCGTCTTTCGCTTACGACCTTCTTCATGAAGTCTTTTTCCTCAGGATGCTCAAGCTCGAGGCGTATCCCTAGCGTATTCAGTTCGGTTTTAACATTCGAAAGCCAATGCTCATCCAGACGGCCCGCAGGACAACTCAGGGTCACAACCAGACGTTGACCATCGGAAATCCGCACGCCACCATTCTCACTCGACTTGGTCCATCCACTTTGATCGAGAATCTGCGCCGCGAGTTTGGGGTTGTACGAAGCTTCTCGTTTGAGATCAAGACGACTCGCGAAACTGGAGGAGAGTATTCCGCCGCCGACTTCGGCGAGGCCTTGGTAAGCTGTCTTATTAAGGTCATCACGATTGATGGCGAAGTAGAGCGCCTGCCGCAGCTGCGGGTTGACCAGGACGGGGCTGTGGAGGTTGAGAAGGAGGACCTGGAGGTTATTGCTTGGATTGGATGTAACCTGATATTTGGATGCAAGATCAGGAAAGGATTTTTTGATCGCTTCATAACTGCCCCAGGACAATTCATCACTTTGATCAATTTCGTTTCTCTTGACCGCTTCCGCCAGGGTATCAACCCGAGGAAAAAAGCGCACTTCTATTGGCTGGTCAGGCTTTTTATCCCAGTTCGTCTTCTCATTGCTAACCAGTTGCCATGACTGCGCGGAAGTCGACGCGACGCGATAAGGTCCGTAGGTGAAGCTCGCGAGTTTGATCAGATCCAGGGAGCGCGATGGATTGCTGAGAGCTGTTTCGACCTCTTGAGCATGCTGCGCTGGAAGTAGAGAAATTGCAAAAAGTTGGAACGCGTCCGAGCGTCGATGCCTAAGGAGGAGAGTGATTTTACGTTTCTCATCTTTATCGATATCGATGCGTCTGATAGGAAGAACCGGATGTTCGCCGCTTGGATAAAGGGCGCGCGCCATCGTTTTCAGAGTGAATTTAACGTCCTCAGGCGTGATCGGTGTTCCGTCACCCCATTTCATGTCTTTTTTCAGTTCAAGCGTGATGGAATAGGTGCCGCTTTCTGCGCCTTTGCGCGATTCGATTACGGGCACATCCTTGCAAAGATTGCAGCGCACACGGCCATCTTTTTGAACATAGAGTATAGGCGGAAATAAGAGGCCCCGCAGAACTTCCGTCTGACCGCTGTATTGTTTGTGGGGAAGGACTTCGTTTGGATTTTGGGTCGTCCCCAAGGTAAATGGACGATCGGCTGCATGACCGCGCATCGGGTGAACGAAGAGCGAACTCAAAACCGCAAAAGTGGAGAGGAAGCGGGTCGTTGAATACGTCATGGATTATATCTGCTTTCTACTCAAAACGGCAATTTTGGAATCCCTATTCTAAGCGAAAAATCGCCTCGGCAGAAGGGAAGGTTTTAGGTGCCAATGCGGCTTGGCTCATTCTCGAATATCATAAGAAATATTCACCATATTGGGGGATTGTGCCGGTTGAGTTCGAGAATCTCTTGGTTTTTTCTGAAGATTTCGGAGGTTTAGCCGAAGAGGCGAAGGCGTAGCCTCATGTTTGTAGAGAGATGCCGTGAGAAAAGATATCAACAAATGGCTGGTAAATCCCGCCGCCAATCCCCATCTGACCGTTGCAACGGCAATGGTGTGGATTGGTGTGTTGATCACGGTCTATTGGCTTGTGCCCATACGAAAACTGGAAAGTGATGTCATTTCCCCCGTGCTTTTCAAGGCACGCGAGCTCTTGCATGAAGCTCCGGCCCTAAACTCGAATATCAAAGTTTTCGCTCTCGACGACACGACGGTCAATCAAATCAAAAGATCCGAGCTTACCCTCACGCAATGGGCCACGCTTTTTGAAAGCCTCGATTCCAAACACCCTAAAGCCATTATCATCGATGGTCTCTTCTCCATTGCCGACCCGAGTAAAGAACCCGGTGGTGCTCAGGCGGTCCATCGTATTCAGGCGATTCAAACGCCCCTCATCACGGGGGCCTATACCTCTCCGGTGTCTATTTTCGGGCGCGACTCATTGCCTCTGGCGGGGCCTCAATACCTCCTCGATAACTATCTCGATAGCAGTATGCCGGGACGGGAAAACAAGGCCGAGGCCCTTCGTCATATTCAAATCGCGGATTTTCAAAGCGCGGTTGTCTACGGTGCGAACATCTCGCTTTGGAAGCAGCTTTATAGACCCGGTCACGTACTGTACGGGGACGATCAGGGCAATTACATGCCCATGCTTCGTCTAAAGGATGGGAAAACGCTGCCGCACATAATGCTGATGCCATTTGGTGATTCGATCTTTATGAATGACGGGCTGAAGGTTAATGGAAGCCTCATTCGAACCGCGCGCGATGGACGGGCGCCGATTAATTTTGGACCGAGGCGCTCCTATGACGAGGCCATTGCTCCGCTCATTCAGATTCTGGACGAACGCTGGCGTTCCCAGGCACTCGCAAAGATAGGGATGGACGACTACATCTATCTAGTTCCCATGTTTTTTACCGGCAACACTGACTTTAAGCCGAGTCCTATCGGTCTGATTCCCGGCGCTTATTCCCACCTTGCAGTATTAAACAGTATCCTGCAAAAATCGGGGCTCTACTTTGTCGAGATCGATCCCGTTCTCATTATCGCGTTCGCGGCGCTACTCTCAGGTTTCGGGTGGTGGATGACACCTGCCAGCCTTATACTGACACTTTTATTTACAACAACGCTCTGGGCCTTAACGTGTGTTTGCGCGTTTGTTTATGAAGGGGCTCTGCTGCCCTTTTTGCTCCCTGAAATGTCTCTGCTCGGGATCGGGGTGAGTCTGCTCCTGCAAAGAATCCACATCACGGATCGAAAATCGCGCATCATCCGTCACGCCCTCGAGGGGGTCGTTAATCCGGCCTCTCTGAAGGTTCTGCAAAAAAATCCGGAGAAGCTTTCGCTCGAAGCAAAAGAGCGAGTGATCACTGTGATGTTTATCGATATCGTTGGATTCTCGCTCGTCATCGAAAGTCAGCTTCCACGCATCGCGTTTGCTGAATTACAGAGTGTTATTGAGGATATGAGCCAGATCGTGCTGAAGCACGGAGGGGTTGTAAACAAAACGCTCGGTGATGGCCTTCTCTGTTTTTTCGGCTATTCTCTCGCTGACAACAAGGAAACGGGGCATCACGCGGAGGAAGCCTTCGCAGCTGCCTTAGAGATCCAGCAGAAAAATCTACCGCGCATCCTCTCATCCCTGGAATCCAGTAGTCCTATTTTCCCGCTTCGTATCGGCGTAAACACGGCCGCCGTGTTCATGGGCAACCTTGGATCGGGTGAACGGCTTGATATCACCGTTATCGGGAACGGCGTAAACTTAGCCAAACGTCTGGAAAATGCCTGTAAAGCACATGCGATTTTGATCGGGCCAACGACCCATGAATTGATTCGCGGCAAATCTTCAGGCGCGGTTTTCACACGCCGTGAGATCGAAATCAAACATCGCAAACAATTCGTAGAAGCCTGGGAGTACGATCCTATGCATGGTAGGCCGGAGATCCGATCGCAGACCAACGATATTTATGCGGCCAGCACTCATAGGAACCGGCATGATCAGGGAGGTGCCGTTGTCGACGACCATCTCATCGCGATCATGGAGCAGGGTACGGGACGACTGACTCAGTTTTCAGCCCAGGGTTTTACCTTTCGCCTTTCTACTCTCATCGCGCGCGGTACGGTCATCGCCCTTCAACTTGATACACCGGATGGAAGTTTGCATAGACAGCTCATAAAGCAAGGTTTACAAAAGATTCGAGTCGAAGTGCGCTGGGTCCATACGGATGGCGCAGACTATTTGCACGGTGTGCGGCTTTTGTACCTTGATTCTCATCAATCCGAATCGCTCATGGATCTCTTATGTCAATTCGGCCCAAAACAAGAGCTCTCCAAATTCACAGCTTCCTAAAGCTCCTTGTATTTTCACACTGTTTTTCCGCCACAGTCGCGGCCTGCCCTGGTCTTCTTTTAGGGCAACATCTCCCTTTCAACGATCGAAAGCTCATCACACGCGATCATCTTGCTCTCTACAATCGTGATACCAACGGATGGCATCCGATGCCGCTCGAGGTGGATCCGCTTGATCCTGAAGGCAATCTGATGTTCCCTAAGGATACTAAATGGGCGAAAGAAGGACTTACGCCCTCAGACCGCTTGAGTTTTCCTATCGATCGGTTTGCCCAGCGATTTGATCCCAAGGCTCCTCATCCGGATCTTCCCTGCGGAGCGAAGGACGTGATAGAGCTCACTTATCAAGGGCGGTACGCCTATCTACTCGATTGCGAGCAGGATAAGCAGATTCTCGAGCCTAGACCCGTGTCTTACGATGTTTCCAAACGTACCGTCCGAACCAACGACTATCTCTATCGCTACACGGAATCGAACCACCTGGTTTTTGAATCGATCCAAGTCGCGAGCAGAGGCGGCAAGGGAATGATCTCGGTCGCCAAAGATTCCGATTTGATGATCATCGGTGACGTGAAGAATTTTTTTACTCTTTACTTCGATTCCTCTGACATCGATGCCGAGATTATCCATAAACGCCAGGGCACTATGGGCCTTATGGGCGGCATGGAGTTTTTCCTGCGCATCCTTGCCTTTCGCATCGACATGGAGCTTTTGCCCGAAGTTAATTTTTTCGAAGATTCGCTTTTTATGCCGATGAGTATGACGCTGCCGGTGAATGCCAAAAAGTATTTGAGGCGGGGAAGCGGGATCTATTATTCCTGGGCACCCGAAAAAGATGTGGTATGGGATTGGAATGCCAGCCGTCTCGAAGATCTCGATTTTGCCCAGCTTGATCCCGACGGCAAAGGTCCGTTGACCAAACCGTCTTCACGCTTTTGTGAATCGCGGTTTTGCCTTTACACCATAGTCGGCAAAGCCAAGGATCGTCCCTTTGTAATGAACTTCAAGATCGCCCGTAAAGCGGCCGATCTTGGCTTTTTCCCGCAGCTGATTTTGGACGTTCCAGCCGTCGAGAAAAAGCTCGGTCATAAGCTCGGGCGTTATAGTCCGGAGGGCCGCATAGCTATTTATTTTGAAACGGCACGTCTCCCCAAAGGCACCCATACCTGGGACTTTTGGATCTATTTCCCTGATAAAAACGCCGACGAACAATGTACCTTTCGTATTAAGAGGGAAAACATCAGTCATCTCCTCCCGAGGCCCAAACCATGAGATTTGTTCCTGCGATTCTTTATCATCTTATTCCCGTGATACCGCTCGTCATGGGCTACAACTACATCACGGTGGGAGCGGTCCTGCTCGTAATTTTAGCCTACGTAAAGGTGCAAAAACTTCGGATCAGTGACGTTGAATTCGAAAAAAAGACAGGCACACACGATCCTGGCCTGAGGAAAACAATGCGTTTCTGGGAACGTCTGACGTTTTTGAAACCGCTGCCGGACGATGGTCGCTAAAACGCACATAAATAAAAAGAGCCGATAGCCCGTTTAAGGACTATCGGCATTTTGCAGGCTCTAAAGAGGGCTTGCGCGGGCTTAACTTAACCGAGTTGTTGCTGAACGAAATCCCAGTTCACGAGATTCCAGAAGCTTTCAACATATTTAGGGCGCGCGTTGCGATAATCGATGTAGTAGGCATGTTCCCATACATCACATGTCATCACTGGTTTCAAACCGCTCGTCATCGGGTTGCCGGCATTGCCGGTTTTTTCGATCGCGAGTGAGCCGTCTGGTTTTTTGACCAACCAAGCCCAGCCTGAACCAAATTGAGTTTTAGCGGCTTCGCTAAACTGCTCTTTGAAGTTCTCGAATGAACCAAAGTTCTTCGTGATCGCTTCGCCGATTTTACCTGTAGGTGCGCCGCCGCCTTTTGGCTTCATGCAGTACCAGTAGAATGTGTGGTTCCAGACTTGAGCGGCGTTGTTAAACACTCCGCCTTCAGTCGTTTTCACCAATTCTTCGAGACTTTTGCTCTCGTTCGGTGTGCCAGCAACAAGTTTGTTGAGGTTATCGACGTACGCTTGGTGATGCTTACCGTAATGGTACTCAAGTGTTTCCGCGGAAATGTGCGGAGCCAAAGCATCTTTTGCATAGGGAAGTTCAGGGAGTTTAAAGGCCATATCAATTCTCCTTCTAAGGCAAGACACCCCTACTATAGACAGGGCATTCCTTAGGAACAAGAGTTTTGACCTCACCCTCTTTGGCTCGGTCTGGATTAGAGCGCTTGATAGCAAGGGTTTTACATCAGAAAATCATTAACTATCGAATGTGCGAGGCTATCCGAAGCGGCTCTAAAACGCGCCTGAAGTGCCTCTTCGTACTGCAAGTAGGCGCTGGCAACGGGTGTTACGCTTTCGCCACGGTTACTTTTGAAGGTGATGCCTGTGGCATAATCGCGATTGAACAACAATGCACGTGACTTTAGGTCATAAACATTTACGTGCACGTTCATCGTAATGCCTTCGTCGGTCGTATAGTTGCCGGCTCGACGGAGATTGCGATACTGGTCAGGCGTAGCTTTGTCGGCGGTGGATTCAGGGGGGTCTTTGCTATTGGCATCCGTAGGTGTCGACGTCCCCACAGGGCTAACTTTAGCTTTGGTGATGCTGACGACCATTAGGGCATCGGCTTCGCTTTGATTGGTAAGCGTCACGCGTCCGTTCCGTATGACTTCGCGTTGCATCGACGACCACAGGAGCTCGTGGGGAATAACGTCCCGGCTGTTATCCCAGACGGCTTCTACAGCCAGAGTCTGAATGCCAAGAGGGCTACGTATCGCTGTATTCGTAAAACGGTAGGCGCAGCCCGTGGTGAGGACAAGGATAGGCAAAACGTATCCAATGCCAAGCCTACGTGCATGAGTTAAAATCGACATAGACATGAGCTTGACCATCTTTCCCTAGTATTGAGGACCTTCACCATGCTGCATCAGGATAACCGTTCCCAGCGGCCGGTGATCGGTAGTTTAACCAGTGCAAACGCAGAGTTCAATCACTGGCTTAAACAGAACCAACATACGCAACTCCCCGATGCTTCAGGGCAAATCTGGACGCTTAAGGGTCAGGTGCAAATTTTCCCCGACCCAGTCAACCTTCATGCCGCTGTGCATCGCCTCAGCTTTGAGCTCAAAACAGAAATAAGTCGGCAGATTTTGCTCAAACGGGGAGTCCTTGATGCGTCAAAGGATCAGAGGCTGCTGAGCTTGCTGGATGATAGCATCATCACCGTCCTTTACCAACGCGCTCCTTTTGAAACGGATAGCGCTGATAAAATCCGGACCCAAGCTGCGGAGGATCTTATTAAAATCCGCAACGCGATGAAATCCGTTGATCTCGGGAAGCTCTATCGAGCCACTATGGGCCGCTGGGTTGATAAGCAATTCCATATGACTTATCCCCCTCTAAGTTCCTATCAGATCAAGATAGATCTTGCGGTCTAATAGGCATTTTACTATATTTTTCAGGTTTTTTTGCGAAAAAGCCGGTTTCTGATTGCCTTGCTAAAGAGAGATCCAAATATGGACTTCGTCCCCGAAATAGTAGATGGTGCGGTCATTCTGAATGCCGTCGATATTTGCACAGTCGGCAACGATTGTCGGCAATGTACCGAGCTATCAGTGGGCATACATAATTGGCTCGTGGCTCATCAGCTTCGTTATCTCGTCCTCGATTTTCGGGACGAAAAATACGTGTGCTTGACGATACTTACTGAGTTGCTCCAGCTTCGAAAACGAATGCGATTTCCTTTTCTTTTTTGCGGCATGATGGAAGGCCCTCGCAAATTTCTTTTATCTTATGCTTATAACGAATATCCTTTCTTTCTTGTGCCCGAAGATGCAGTCGCTTACTTAAAGGCAAAAGAACCGCAGGCACTGACATCGGATCTCAGTTCCATCAAAATGGGCGAGCCGATACCATGTACGCGTTCTCGTAGCTATCGTACGGAAGAAGTTGA
Organism: Oligoflexus sp.; assembly: GCA_014378195.1. Classification (GTDB taxonomy): domain Bacteria; phylum Bdellovibrionota_B; class Oligoflexia; order Oligoflexales; family Oligoflexaceae; genus Oligoflexus. The sequence goes on from JACMOC010000072.1 coordinate 94,523, forward strand.
TGTGGAAGTGGAAGAGCCGGAATCGTAACTTCGAATGTTTTCATTCCACATAAAATAAAAGATCAAGGATTTCATGCCTTGGTCTTTTATTTTATAGTGCGTGCGGTGGGCGCCTCGATCGTATCAATGTGAATTAAAATTCGCACACAATGGAAGCCGGACAGGTTTTGTTAGTAATAGGGTTGTTGCGGACCGTTATTTTGAAGATTCGGCAAGGCAAATAGAGCGTCGAAATTCGTTATTTTGCCGCCCACGACATTCATCTCTTTGAGTGTCTTCAATGCAGAGAGCACATCGACATTCGTGAGATTTTCATTGAGGGCAATTGTAAGAAGCTGAACAGCGGGAAGCGTACGGAGGGGCGTAACATCGGTTGATTTTGAGACGTTGATGGTGAGATCGGTAAGACTTGTTAGGGCTCTTCAGTTTGCTTTGGGTAGGTCGAGAGTATCGGGATTGCTGCTCAGGATCAAGGTTTTGAGATGGTTGAGGCTTGACCAGGGGAGAGTCGCGAGATCAAGATTATTCGCATTCATGCTCAGATCCAGCGTCTCAAGCTGAGGCAGCTGGGAAAGGAAGGAAGAATCCAGATGAAGTTCCGTTTGTAAGCCTTTGGCATCGAGTTTATAATTTCGGCCAATCGTCAGGGATTTCAAATTCTTCAGCTGAGCCAACGGCCTTGTGTCATAGACGCCCGCACCCGTAAGGTTAAGTGATTCGAGATTGGCAAGCTTCGCCACAGGACGCATATCCGTGGGTGATGTCGGATCTAGGAAGTTGCCGAGCGAAATTGTTTTCATTTGTAGAAGAAGGGCCGCCGTCGCTTCCGGCTCACGGTAAAGATCACGAATCGCGGGACCTGAAAGCTGTTTGATGCTCGCGAATTTATTAACCAGTTTTGTTACGCTAGTCCACAGGGGATCGGCTGTGTTGTTGTATTTCAAAAGGCCGACCAAGGAATCGCCAAAGTTCGTCGTTGCGAGACGCGGGCTTTCCATCCGCGCCTTGGGCGGGTTAGCAGTGTCGTCTGCAAGCAGTGCCTCACCGGAGGTCTTTTTCGGCCAATCGAAATAAGTTCCTGCGAATGTATAGACCGAATATCCATCTTCGCAGCTTTTAAAAGACGAGACGGCGTTTCGTCCAGTTAGATGGTCATCAATCCCCATCACGATTCCAGCCACATAATATTTGCCTTTGATCGAGACGTCGATGGGGCCACCGGAATCACCATTGCAAATGCCGTGACCATTCTCATCATGGACGACGAGCAGGCTGTTAAAACGACTATTGTCGACATAGGAATCCACTTTTGATTTGGCTTCCTGCAAAATGCCATTGCAACCGACGACTTCGTCAGGACAAGTCGTCGCCGTCATACCATAGCCCATCAACGTGACTTCGGATTGGGGGACAAGGGCATCAGGCGAACGCAGTATTTCGATGGGTTTATAAGGGACCGGGGCTGGGGACTTCAGCTTAATCCAAGCCCCATCAAAATTGGGGACAGTGTCCGCGGCTACCTGAGGATAGACCTGCACCTCGAGGATCTTGACCCCCTCTGCGTCATCACTCGTCGAATCCACATGAAAGACAACCTTGATCTTGTTCACTTTGAAGGCCGCTCGAATACAATGAGCCGCCGTCATAATCAGAGTCGGCGAGACAAGGGTACCCGTACAGAAAGACTTAAACTCATCGTCTTCGTTTTTTATGGCCAGAGCCACCGTGCTGTGGCCTAGCTCACTTGCGGCCGTGACGTCTGTACCTTTGATAATTTTTGCTTCTGACTTCGATTGCGTGGTACGACAACCAGCGGCGTTTATGGACAGGAGCAGACTCAAGATGCCGTAAGCAATGGATTTAAGGCTCATCTTTATCCTGAAGTTCAATAGGCAGAATATTTTAAGAATTGTTGGTTACATTAGCATGGACTCCGATAAAATAAAAATCGCCAGCAGGGGCTGGCAGCGTGTGAATTTTCGACAATTGATGAACAACCACGAATTATGCGCCTAAAGCATTTTTGTTGCCGAATAGAGTGTGTCCGGCGTTTTGTGCGCGGGGTCACTGTTTATAAAATCATGGAAACTGCCCGTATAATCGTCCACCCGAAGTTAAAGTTCTGTCCGCGTTGATTGAGGCCATATTGAAGTTCCCTTCGCCAGGGATTGGCTTATTGAACTGTGCTATGTTTGATACTTCTACCATGCAGTTCTTATGAACAAACCCTTAATGGAATCAAGTATTTAAACTTGTTTTCGAGATACATAGTACAATTGGCAAATATCCGATAAGTTCAGGACTGAGGATTTTGCAATGCGATATCTGTTTATACTGAGTCTGCTTGCCCTTTGCTTTATTCCGTCTTGTAAATCGAAACATCATAAGCATGATTCATCTGCTCCTGCGCAGACAGAAGTGCTTCCTTTCGAAGCGCTTCCGCCGAAAGCGTATGTTAAGAAAATTAAGACTTTATTAACCGGCCTTGCTCCCACGGCCGCAGAGGTTCTGTCGGTTGAATCAAGCCCGGAGCACCTTCGAAACCTGATCGATGAATGGACAAAACTTCCGTCCTCACACGTGATAATTGAGCGATTTTTTGCGAATGCATTTGAACAATCTCAAGTGCGTGCGACTGATTTTACCAGCGATGTCGATGACGGAGAATCACATCCCAACACCAATCTCGTCGAAAATTTTCGCCAGAGTTTCGGTAAAACTGTCAATGCTCTATTAGACGAAAATCGTCTTTTCACAGACGTGTTCACGACGCATAGTTTTATGATGACAACGGCAATGATGATGTACTATGCGTATACCGATACAAGTATGCGCGCTGATGCAACACCAACAGGTGCGGGCAAACGAGTTGATCGATTGTATAATGCGGACCAGGCGTTTGGTTTTCGTTTTACAAGCAAAACGACAATCCCTCTTGAAGATAGCGTAAATACAGCCAATCCCAACTATATGACCTTTACCATCAGCGATTTACCGTCCCGTTTCTCGACTGTTGCCACGAATAATGACGACGGCCCAACTTGCAGCATAATTGACCCTATAATTTTTGATAAGACTCACTCGGTTTCAGGAGGTGGTCGCTTATCACACTGGTTGTATTCTGTCCTTGTGGGAGGGGGGTTCAATTTTATTCCAGCAACAGGCGTGCATGAGTGCAAAGGGCGTGCGAAAGCTTCAGTTGTCATGAAGGATAGTGATTACAGTGATTGGCGAATGGTCACAATCTCTGGTGTTGACGCAGCTCATCCTCAGACTCGCTTTTTTGATATTCCCTCACTGCGCGCCGGTTCAAGTTTGACCCTTAACACGCCACGCGTCGGTTACTACACGACGCCAGCCTTCTTTGCACAATTTAGCACCAACATCAGCAACCAAGCCCGAGGCATTATCAACCAGACGATGATCGTCGGTCTCGGGCATAGTTTTGACGGAAGTAGCACTGTTGTGGGCGCTACAGGGCCAGGCGCGGACCCTGCTCACGCATCCATGCCCGCTTGTAAGGGTTGTCATGCAAACCTCGATCCCATGAGGCGTTTCTTTCGCGCTCATTACTCGTTAAATTTCGGCTCACAGGATAATGTCGCGGAACAAGGTGTCCCAGGTACCTTCATCTTCGACAGCGTAATTGCAAGCACACCTAGCATCGAAGATCTTGGTCATCAAATTGTGCAACATCCCGGTTTTAAAATTGCCTGGACACGCAAACTTTGTAGCTTTATAAACAGCTCGGACTGTAACGAAGATGATCCTGAACTGATAAGAGTTGCCAATGTATTTGCGAGTAGCGGTTATGAATGGAATGTTCTTGTGCGAGAACTCCTATCGTCGCCTCTCACGACTTATGCTAAGGCGACGGCAACCGCAACAAGCAACGGGGCGGTCACACCACTGGCCCGTCGTACGCAGTTTTGTTCAATCCTCGAAAATCGACTAAATATTCCTGATATATGTGGTCTATCTGTGCCGCAATCAGGCAAAATCGGTAAGACTATCCCTTCTTTAGCGGCGCAAATTCCAAGCGATCAATATAGCCGCGGACAAAAGACGGCAACTTACCTATCATCATCGGACCCTTTTTCATTGAGTACTTTTGAGAAGGTTTGTGCTCTGGCTGCTGATAAAGTCGTCGATGCAAAAACACCGATTGGTATCAACTTTACGAGTGCCAACCCCAAGGTCGCCATAGATTCAATTGTTAAAGATTTCATGGGAATTCCGACTGGTGACGATCTAACTCCTATTCAAATTCTTACAAATAATTTCAATGACACTAAGTCGTCGGGCGCAACATCGACGATCGCCCTTAAATCCACATTTACATTAGCCTGCCTTTCACCGGCCTTGACAAGCATTGCTCAATAAGGGACTTCGAATGAATCTATCGCGACGTGATTTAGTGATGCAGACTTTGTTCGGAACTGGGCTCGTTGGAATTCAGTCTTTGGCGACTGGTCTTCCCATAAGCCTCATTACGAACCCGCAGCGAGCTATGGCAGCCGATGTCTTAAATGGTTTCGTCAACCCTCAGTTTCTCATCTTTAGTACGTCGAGCAGCGGCGATCCGCTTAACTGCAATGTGCCTGGCACCTACGACGATGCCGACATCGGTCACGCAAACGATCCTTCGATGGCTGCAACCCCTATCACACTCGGGAATGGGACCGTAGTGAAAGGAGCTCAGGTCTGGTCGACGCTTGCGCCAGCACTATTGGCCCGCACTTGTTTTTTTCATCACAGCACGTATACGGTCGTCCATCCGGATGAAAATAAGGTTCTGCGGCTCATGGGCCAGATTCAGCAGAGTGAAATGTTGCCATCCCTCCTATCGCGCGAACTCTCATCTGTTCTCGGAACGATCCGGTCACAACCGATTTCATTGAGCGGGAACGTTAACGAGACAATTTATTACCAGAGTGCACCTCAGCCACTCATTACGCCAACAACCTTAGCCAACGTCTTGGGAGCACCGGCTAATGGGCTCGGAACTCCAGCTCTGCTTAAAATACGCGATAAAAACCTCGATAATTTGAATGCGTGGCTCAAATCATATGGCACCAATAGTCAGAAACGTTTCGTCGATCAATTTGCAATTTCGCGGGCTCAACTCCGTACGATGCAGGATGGGCTGCTAACGAGTCTTGCGGCTATTGATGATGATTCACCTTTATCTCAGATCCGCGCGGCTATTATTCTGTTCCAAATGAAGGTATCACCCGTTGCGACGATTCATATTCCGTTTGGGGGTGATAATCATAACGACGAAGCTTTGGCCAATGAGGTGCAGGACCACACAGACGCGTTGACTACCCTTAACGGAATGCAATCCGCTCTCGTAGCGGCGAATATGCAAGACAAGGTTTCATTTGGATTAACGAATGTCTTTGGTCGAACTCTTAGAAAAGACGATGTCGTGAACGGCAGAAATCACAACGATAGTCATCACGTGAGTTTAATGATGGGCGCGAACGTAAAAGGTTCGCTCATTGGTGGACTTGGCAACGACGGCAAGTCCTTCAAGGCCTTAGGTCTCGATTCCTCGACCGGCCTTGGCACGAATAGCGGTGATATCGCTTATTCGGATACTTTTGCTTCCATGGGCAAGACAATGGCGAAGGCAGTTGGTTTTTCAGATGCGTTGATAGATGCTAATATTCGAATTGGAAAAACGATTCGATCAGCTCTTGTTTAGGCTCATCGAAAATAGCGAAAATATTTAATTATAAAAATAACAATTAGCCCCTACTTTGCAGCCTAGATTAAGGTTGAGATCATCAAAGGCTTCGATCCGGCTATCCCGAGACAAACTTCCATAAAAAACATCAACTTTGCCATTGGAGAAAATTTCCTGTGCAGTACCTTGGCGATTGAATCGCCCCATTACTGTATCGCCGATGCAGAAGTTTTCGACGCAGCGATATCCAACACCGGCTTTGATGTTGTCAAGAAAGGATAGAGAATGAAACGAATCGGTCAGGAAAGTTGATTTCCCGTTCGCAAAAACTTCCGTCGCGCGCTCCATCTTATCCGACCAATCAATGACACGATCGTGGCGGCAGACGCCGTAGTTACACCGAACGCTTATACTGAAGTCCGAAGCGTTACCGGTGGATTCTCCTGAGAAAGTGTCGAGCCTATAGGAGATCTTCGCGTCGGGTAGAATCCTCAGAACAGGCCCTATCCAGGGCATAGTATTGTCTATAATGTGATCTCCAGGCTGCAAAGGTCGATTTAGTGGGCCGTGTCCTTCGCCTGGTCCGTCGTGGTCAGGCCTGTGGGAGCCGCCTTCATCTCCGACGTTACCTTCGTCTCCATTGTCATGACCGTGACCATAATCGCCATATACCGGGCCATCTGGATTTAGAGGCTGAGCATTGAGAGTGAGGGATATAAGAAAAAACAAGATTGAAAGGTACATGTTCAAAGCCGTTCCTTTCCTGGAATTCTGTCCTGCGATTTCCACTCATTACCAGTTCGATAAGGGTGCATAGACAGTGCCAAGGAGGAGCTTCATGGACACTTGTATCCCTGTTCATAAGTACGTTCATGCTGAGCATGAGTAAGAATGCTCAGAACGAAAAAACGACCAAAGATTTGTGATCCTTGGTCGTTCCTGAGGGCATGAAGTTCTGATTAACGCAAACGGCCCATTTCACTGAGGCGGATTTCCGTTTGCTCAAGACCGGCTGCGGCTTCGAGCCATTGCTCTTCATTGGTCTCAAGTTGTCTTTGGAAAACTTTGACTTCGTCGTTGATTTTCTGGGCTTCTGAATAGGCTGATGGATTCACTTTCGCAAGCTTGTCTTCAAGCTTTTGAATAGCAGACTTGAGAGGAGCTTGATCCTTCTCAAGCTTTTCGATGAGCTTTTGCAGACGCGTGCGTTCGCGTTTGAGGTTCTTCACGTCCTCTTCATTCACGACAAACGTTGGTTTCTCGCGTTCTTTTTGGTCTCGCTCTTTTTGTTTCTCTTTTTCGCGCTCCTTGTCCTTGGCAGTTGAGCCCTTGCTCATCTCCTTGCTCGGGGCCAGAACGTTCGGGAAATTGAGCTTCGCGGCCATGCTTTGGTAATCATCGAGCTGGCCGATAAAGAGCTGAGAACGGCCATCCGGAAGCATGACAAAGATATGGGTTGCGAGAGAGTCAATGAAGTTACGGTCGTGACTTACAAACAGCAAGGTTCCGTCATAACTCTTCATGCCTTCGATCAGGACCTCGACCGACGTCATATCCAAATGGTTGGTCGGTTCGTCAAGGACAAGAAAGTTGGCCTGTTGAACCAAAGAACGACAGAGCGCCACCCGCGCTTTTTCGCCCCCTGAGAGGACTTTTATCGGCTTAAATACATCGTCGCCACTGAAGAGGAATGAACCCAGGATACGGCGGGCATCCTTTTCGCCGAGGTCACTTCTCACATCTAGGACGTTGGTGAGGATCGTTTCCTCAAAACGCAAAGTCTCTTCCTGGTTTTGAGCGAAATAAGCTGGCTTAACGTTGTAACCAAATTCAAAACTGCCCTGACGCGCTGGGATCTGTCCCGCTATCGTTTTGAGGAACGTGGATTTGCCAATACCGTTACTGCCGATAATGGCGATGCGCGCCTGTTTTTCGACCAGTAACTCGATGCCCGAGGCAAGTGTCGACTGGTAACCTATGCTCAGGTCTTTTATGCGCAAAATATCGCGGCCGCATGACGGCGCTGGCGGCAGTTTGAAAACGAGATTTTGTTCGGTGGCCACAACCCGAATGTCGCTCTCAAGAGCACGAATACGTTCGATTTGTTTGGCTTTTGACTGGGCTTGCGTAGCCTTGGATGCTTTCGCACCGAATCGTTCAACGAATGATTCCAGATGTTCGCGCTGAGTCTCTAGATTCGCCCGACGTGATTCGAGCTGCTCCGACTCAATGGCTCGTTGCTCAAGCATTGCATCAAAGTTGCCTTTGTACGGCCGAAGCTCGCCATGGCTTAAATAAAGAGTCATGCTTGCAAGGCGATTGAGGAGAGCCCTATCATGCGATACGAACAAAAGGGTGCCGCGGAAACTCTGCAGATAGCGTTCTACCCACACCAAACTCGGAAGATCCAAGTGGTTGGTAGGCTCATCGAGTATCAGGACATCAGGTTCGTTCAGGAAGACCTTGGCCAGTTCGAGTCGCATACGCCATCCACCCGATAACGAGCGCGGATCCGCAGCACAAATCTCATCGCTGAACCCTAAGCCGCCCAAGATCGAACTTGCCCTGGAATCGAGGCTGTAACCGCCGGCTTGGTTATAAAGGCTTTCCGCCTTTTCAAACGCCGAGATCCGCTCGTCGGAACTGTCCGTCTCGAGAAGTATCAGTTCGGCATCCATCTGTCTTTTAAGGACAGAAAGAGTTCTGTGGCCAGCGACGCATTCCTCCAAAACAGTAGAGGCAGGGTTGGCCTCTGGTTCCTGAGGGAGATAACCAAGGCGCAGCCCTTGCGAACTGAGAATACGGCCTCCGTCAATAGGCTCCTGACCGCAGAGGATGTTGAGCAAAGTCGTTTTACCGGCTCCGTTAGACCCGACCAAGGCTATCTTTTCCCCGTCGGGGAAGCGGTAGTTGACGTGATCGAGTACGGTACGAGAGCCAAAATTCTTGTAGAGATTTTCAATGGCGAGCATTCTGGAGGCCTATCATGTTCCGCTTTTTTCGATCGATTCGAGATCATGGTTCACTGCTTCGAGATTGTCTCGGACAGTATCCAGGTGATCCGCTAATGGGTAATCGCGAAGAGCTTGTTCTAAGTAATTCCGAGCTTGTTTCAAATAGGCGGATTTCGCCTTGGTGTCATTGATCGGCGCCGAGTTGGAAAACGCCTCGGCCGCACGCTGCCTTAGGTCCTTCACCGCGCGATTGCTATATTGTTTTTGTTTCTCTTGCGCCTGGGCGTAAAAGGGGTCTTCTTTTTTCACACGACTCACGTGATCAAGGGCTGCTTTGTAATCCCTCTTATCCGCGAGTTTCTGCGCGGCGATGAGGAGTGTGTCGCTTCCCATGAGATCGAGAGCCGCATTGCTATCGACCGGAGCTGCAGCGGACGTTGGTGCGACCTGCGGTACGGCGGGTGTTACCGAGGCTTCAGCTCCTGGTACAGTGCCAGCAGCTCCTGCTCCGTTCACGCCCGTGATGCTTTCAGCGCCGGACACAGGTGGAATTCCCGGGACGGCGGCTTCGGTTTTCGCGCTTGGAAGATCAGCAGCGCCAACATCAGGCCATTCGGCTCCGCGTTCCTTTACAACAGTCGCGACGCTGATATTAAACGTCTCGCTGTTCTTGGTGTGGGAAAGAAGCTTTTTCACGAGCATTAAAGTGTCATGATTTTTGAGGGTCGCATTGCTTCGCAAAGCTTTTGGGAGATCGACTTCTAGATCCTGAAAGGTTTTCTCGAGAGAAAGACCACCGGTATTGTCAGCCGCTTGATTGGTATGAAGATCCTGCGTTTGGAAACTCGTCCGGCGTTCCCAGTCTTTGTCGACCATCCGCATTTGAGTCACGACAAAAATCGCTTCTTCGAGCGATCCTGGCTGCGTGGGATAAAGTTGGGTCGCCCGCATGAGATCATCTTCATTCATGGGAACGGCCATATTATTAGTACGACCCCATAGGCCCTGCACATCAGCAGCCGATGGGCTTGCCGGAGGAACTGCAGCGCCGCCAGCGGACCCCGAACCGGGTGCAGCCGTCGTTTGCCCTGAAGGAATTTTCTGGCCTTCTTTTTCCAGAGGATGCTCCGAAGCCGTTTTACGGCGCGGACGGGACGGTGTCGTTACACAAGCTGTTGAACCTGTTAATAAGCTGATCAACAAAGCCTGGGAAAAGCGAGATCTCATCGCAATGATCCTTTGCATGGCCCAAAGCGGGCAGGGCTGGAGAATAATGAAGCGTGCAAAAAGGATGCTCCAAGCTTAGCCTGTAGGGCATCCTTCCATGCAATGGTAGCGGATTTTTGGCAAAATTCCCAGGGGAACGATGGAGTACGTCAGGATTTTCTTTGGCGCAGGCCTTTTAGAAATTCATGGAAAGCCCAAGGAGCATTCGACGATCTTCCTTGGGAGTTGCCGTCGAGGAAATATCACGGCCATAAGTCGAGAATTCAAGTGATACGACACCGATTTCAACAGTCGTTCCGAAGGTGAAGTAGCCTTGGCTAAGCCCCATGGCAACCGTGAAAGGTGAGCGCTCGAGGGGATTTCCGACAAAAAACTCGATACCGGCGTGAAGCTGCTTTAAAGGCGCAATTCCATCTAAGCCATAGTGGTCCTGGCCTATGGTTATCGGGAGATGATGAAGGTCAACCGCAATGCGGGCGGCAAGTTTGCTACTAAAGCGCGGGGTCATCGATAGACCAAGACGGACATCGGTTGGATCTACCGTGGACAGGGCCTCGGGGTTCTCAAAACTGCCTTTGAAAACGGTACCGCAGACGCGCTCACGTTTTTTGCTGAAGGGATTAAGGTAATCGTCTTTGCAGCCAGTCGGTGCGTTCAGCATGGAGACGCCGAGTGTCGGATACCAGAAGTCGGCGACGGTCCACATGAAGCCGGTGTCAACAGCGAAGCCGCTCGATTTGTTGGACCCTTCTTTGATGCTGGTCTGAAGCGTCTTCGCATTTTTGAGCTCGTCGACTGGTATTTTGTCTTCGTATGCAAAACGCGCAATATAACGCCCTACGACGCCCGCACTTATCATGTGTGACTTGTCGGTGAAAGACATACCATAGAGGGCGCCGACGTCAGAAATCGCACTGGTTCGTGCCAGTGTTTTGTTATCCGCATCCACCATCGATTGGATGGTGGTCTGTGAATAGGCGCCTGCGATGGAGGGGTTGCTGCCTACATCAAACATCATGAGGGGGAAAAGAGCGCTCATCGCCCAGAACGGTTTGTCCGAGAGTTGCCCCGCCTGACCGGCGACCTTTGATATATCATTGGCCGAACTGTTACTGCTCACGCCCTGAATAAAATCACGGCTTGCGGTGTTCGCGCCCACGATGATGTTGGGGACTTTCACAAGTTCAACCGTGCTGCGGCTTCTCGGTTTGCGCCCGCGCGCGAGGCCGGCAGGATTGGTCCACACGGCGTTCTCGTCGTTGGCAACGGCGGTGAAAGCGCCGCCCATACCCTGAGGTCTTATAGGAGTGAACGATTCTGGAATTTCTTGAGCGCGGGCAACGCTGGAAAACAGGCCGGCACCTAAGATGATGCTCGTGCAGGCCAGCGCAGCTCTAACTCTCAAGATCTTTTTTTCCATTCGTCTCATCCCCCGGCAGACTTTATTTTCGGCGTTTGGCTTTATCGCGTTTCGAAGTTGTTCAGCGTAGCGAGTTCTTCGATGTTGCGATTAAGCTTTCTGATCTCGACGTCTTTCTTCTGAAGGAGGTCCGTGAGAAACAAAATGCGCTCATCTTTCAGACGAATAAGCTCATTTTTAGTTGCTAAGAGTTCTTTCGACAGTTCTGCGGTGCGGCTTAACGCATCCTGGGCAAAAGTTAGAAGTTCCGAAGAATCCTCTGAGAAATCATAGTCTTGTAACGGTCCCATCTCAGGTTCCGGAGTGCGATATGTATAGGTTTTATCATTGAACGACGGGGTGCTGGTGGTTGTTTTTACGTCTTTTTTTCGGGCGGATTGGTTTCTCTCGTTCGCGCTTCTCTCAGGATTCAAGTTAAATTCAGGCATGGTTGGCTCCATTGCAAAATCGGGTTCTTTCGGATGAATTTCCGAAGCATTAGAAACGAAAACCGTAAGCTGGTCCTGCATGATAAGTATCGATTCATTGACGAAACGCGCCGAGATCTGACCCTCTTCGATGAGCTCCCAGACCTTGTCTTCGGTGATTTGGCTTTTTTTAGCAAACTCCGCTAAAGTTGGAGCTGTTTTACGTTGTTCGCTTTCAAATACGGGTTCGCGCCGACTCTCCATTCGCTTCACTCCTTAAGACTAATCTTTTCTAAAATTTGTCCGAATAATCCCCGAGAAATAGACGTTCAGCAGCCGGGGAAATTTATGAAAAAATTATGGATCAAGTGGAAAGGCCGCTTTTTGAAAAAGGCGCCGATCTTGATCATCTGTGCACTGGTCATGGGACTCAGTTATGGCTGGCTCATGAAGCACTATTTCAATTTTACCACGGGCAAGCAGGATGCGCTGTATACCATAGAAAGTAAGATCTTCGATTTTAAGCTCAACCTGCGCGGCAAACAGAAACCAACCGGCAAGGTCGGTATCTTGGCTCTTGACGAAAAAACCATCAAAAAATTCGGCGAATGGCCTATTTCCAGACGCTATTATGCGCAGGCTTATGCCAACCTTAAAAAGGCCGGCGTAACTTGGATCGGTTACGATGCGATCTATGCGGAAGCGGAAAAAGCCAGCATCGCTGACGTTTCCAAAGAACTTTCCGATCTCGCCAAAGGCGGGCTCGATGCCAAAGTTCTTAAACGTTCGATGGAGGGAATCCAAAACCTGCGCGAGATCTCGCCCGCCGATCAGTCGTTTTTGAACGGCATGCAGAATTTTGAACATATCGTGATGGGCTACTTCTACTTTGGCAGCAAAGACGAAGCCAAGCGCAATATGGGAAGTCGCCCGCGTTATGAAAATCTGGATTCGATTCTGACTTCGGAGATTCAGGGCATCGACATGCCGAAAGGCAAAAAGCTCGACGATTATAACCTCAGACGCGTTGAGGGTATTACGCTCAACACACCTTTTCTTGCTCAGGGCAGTACGCACTTCGCGTTTTTCAATAACGATGCCGACGACGATGCCATCAATCGGTGGTTGACACTCGTCGCCAACGTGAATGGTCACCTCATGCCTTCGTTAGCCTTAAAAACTGTGGCTGAGTCGCTCAACCGCGAACCTTTCGTTTTTTTCAATAACACAGGCATCGAAAGTCTAGCGCTGGTGAATCGCGACGACGAGAGCGATACGATAGAAATCCCTATCGATTCCAACGGCGAAGGTCGTATCCTCGTCAACCCCCGGGGGCCCAGCCAGACCTTTCATCATTTTAGTTTTGTTGATGCTTTCGACGACACCTTTAGTCCCGCAGAACGTAAATCATTGAAAGGCATGACGCTTCTCATGGGTGCAACCGCAACCGGAATCAACGATACGCGTGCGAATTCGTTTGACCCAGCCATCGATGGTGTCGAAAACCACGCCTCTGGCATGGATAATATTGTCAAAGGCGATTTTTACAAACGACCTCGCTCCATTTTCAATACTGAGCGCGCAATAGTTATCGGGGCGGGGCTTTTGTTCACCGTCATGTTGATTTACAGTCCAGCGGTTATCTCAGGGGTCTTTTTGCTAAGCTTTTTTATAGGGCTTTATCAGATCGACAAGCATTTCTGGTTTGGCAAAGGGATTTGGACGTTCACCGCCATACCGTGCATGGAAGTCTTTTTGATGTTCACTCTCGTCACGCTTTACAAGTACATGACGGAAGAGCAGGAGAAAAAGAAGGTCAAAGGCGCATTCCAGCATTATCTCTCGCCCGAAGTCATTGATCAGGTCCTCGATAACCCGGATCAGCTTCGCCTCGGTGGCCAAAGAAAAGAACTCACCGTATTTTTCTCGGACGTTCGGGGGTTCACGACGATTTCTGAAACGTTGACGCCCGAAAAACTATCCGAACTCATGAACGAATACTTCACGCCTATGACCGGCATCGTGCTTAAGTCAAAAGGTGTTTTGGACAAGTATATCGGGGATGCGATCATGGCTTTCTGGGGGGCGCCTTTGCCTATGGAAAATCATGCGGACGTGGCGGCAGGAGCGGCGATCGAAATGCTTTACGCACTCGATAAACTCAGGCTGGAATTCAAAAAGAAAGGCCTCCCGGACATCGATATCGGAATCGGCCTCAACTCGGGTCCGATGTCGGTTGGAAACATGGGATCGGGCGAACGTTTCACTTACACAGTCATGGGCGATTCGGTGAACCTTGGCGCTCGGCTCGAAGGTTTGACGAAAGAATATGGGATTAAACTTATGATCAGCGAATTTACCCACCGCCTCCTTCCGAAAGACAAGTATTTCACACGGGATCTGGATGATATACGTGTGAAAGGGAAAAATGAGCCGGTGAAAGTGTACCACCTTATGCGTCCCGACTTTTTCCCCGATCCGCAAATGATACGTGATTTTATCGCTCATTTTGAGGCGGGGCGCCGCGCGTATAAATCACAAAGCTGGGTCGAAGCTCAGGGGAGTTTCGGCAAGTGCCTCTTCATGAGGCCCGATGATAAAGCAACCTCGCTTTATCTGGACCGGGTTGCACACTATCTCGAGGAAGCACCGGGCGAACTATGGGACGGCGTCTATACCTTTAAACACAAGTAATCAGAAGACCATGCCGACCCGCAGGTTCAAGTAATACAAACGCAGTTGGGCACTGGTTTCTTCGTCAAGGCGTTGATTGGGCATTTTGCCTTTCAACGCCTTTGACGTAAGTTCGACATCAGGGTTGGCATTATAATTGATGGTACCTGTCAGCGGCAACGCCAAGCCTATCCAGTCGACTCCTACGTAGGTTGACCAGGGGCCTTTCCATTCACTGCCCATAAAAACGTCGAGTGCCAGAATTTTAGCGGTGTAGTGGGTCTTTATCTCACCCCCTTGAATGGCCGAACCCTTCCATCCATAATCGCCAACGATTGAATCGGCATTGAGGCCAGCCGCTCCATATAAAAACCAAAACATCGAATAACGCGCATACAAACGTAAACTCGTGCTTTTTGCAGTCAAAAATTCTTTGGCACCATCACTCGCGCTGTCGTCAAGCGAGGCGGCGGTCTGAAGGACACTCACGCCGAAGCTTATGCGTGGTCGAAAAGGGTATAAATATTCGATGCCTGCGCCCGATCCAAAATAGTTCAAGACACCTACGACACCGACTTGATGTTCGGGGCTTTTGGTCGCCACGGTGCCCGGTGTCGATTCAAACTTTGCCCATGAATCGTCTTCAGTCGCTCCGAAATCGCTGCTTGGCGTCGCTCCCGGTGCAGGAGGAACAGGAGTCTTACGCACGGGTGCTTTCTTTTTCGCAGCCATCACTTTCGGCTTTGCCGTTCCATCGGCCGGAATGCTAGTCTGAGCCTGAAGACACAAGGAAGTGCCTAGGGTTAAGAGCGAGATGATAGTCAAGCTTCTCAGCGCAAACATAGTGCCTCCAGGGATTTAATAGGTCGTGTGTCTTTTGTAGGATAGAGAGTATCGGTCCCTGCGTAAATCAAGAAGGAGCGTCTATGGAGAATATTACGATTGTTGGCCTGGGTAACATGGGCAGCGCTTTACTCCGCGGTCTCTTGAAATCGCCTGGCCTCACCAAACAAGGCCTTGCGATCTATGATGTGGATCCGCAACGTATGAGTTCGCTTGCGGAACATTCGCGCGTGACGGGACTCGGTTCACTCAGCGAAGTGCAGTGCGAAAATAATGTCGTCATTCTCTGCATTAAACCTCAGGATTTGCATGGAGTCGCTGCAGGGCTAAAGGGGCGCTTAAAACCATCTTGCCTCCTCATCTCCATCCTGGCGGGCAAAAAAACCGAATCGGTTGCGACCGAGCTCGCCTTTACAGGAGCCGTGGTGCGGGCGATGCCTAATATCGCCGCAGTCATCGCGCAAGCCGCCACGGCCATGGTTGCAAACAGCGTGTGCAGTGCTGAACAAAGGGACATTGCCGAGATGATTTTCAAAGGCGTTGGCGAAGCCTTCTGGACCAAAGAAAGCCTCATGGACGCCGTCACCGGGCTCTCAGGCAGCGGTCCGGCGTATATCTATATGGTGATAGAAGCGCTTGCCGACGGGGGACTCAAAATGGGGATGCCGCGCGAACTGTCCCTCAAGCTAGCAACCCAGACAGTGCTTGGAGCTGCCGCGATGGTAAAGGAAACGGGATTGCATCCGGCCATTCTGAAGGATCAAGTGACAACGCCTGCTGGAACCACGATATCGGCTCTCCACGAGCTTGAGGAGCGAGGCCTGCGGTCGATGTTTGTCAATGCGGTGGAAAAGGCAACAAACCGGTCTGTGGAACTCGGGCGAGACTAGTCCGGTCGACCAAGGCTTTCAAATCGAACGAATTTATCGGCTTCGTGAAATATCGCCTTCACGTTATAGGCCGCTTCAATTGCCGGAGCCTGAAACACCTCAGCAATCGGTCCGGTGTTGAGCACCTGCCCCTTTTTGAGAAAAAGAGCATGAGTCGCCAGTTCGCTAACAGAGTAAAGATCGTGGTGCGAAAGAACCAAGGTTCGGCCTTCCGCTCTCAAAGCACGGAACAAGACGATCATTTGAAGCGTTGAATCGATGTCGAGGTTTGAAAAAGGTTCATCTAAAAGTATCAAATGCGCATCGGAGGCTAAAGCCCTGGCGATGTCGACTTTGGTTTGTTCTCCTCGGCTGAGCGAGTTGTAAGTTCTATCGGCAAGAG
Source organism: Oligoflexus sp. (assembly GCA_014378195.1). Lineage (GTDB taxonomy): Bacteria > Bdellovibrionota_B > Oligoflexia > Oligoflexales > Oligoflexaceae > Oligoflexus. The sequence continues at coordinate 111,011 of JACMOC010000072.1, forward strand.
CTGTAATCCCCACGCGGCGCAGAGATTCGTCGGTGGCCAGTCGATCGCGATCCTGGGCAAATCCCTGATGTTGCGCATAACGCCCCATCAACACCAATTCCCGCACCCGAAATCCGAATGGCAAAATCTGACTGAGAGGCACCCAAGCCATGGCCTTCTCGTGGATCTCCACATGGCCAGCGGTAGGTTTGAGAAGACCTGCGAGGCAGCGGAGCAGTATCGTTTTGCCCGCTCCATTCGGCCCAAGAATGAGAAAAAGCGCAGCTTCTGGTATAACAAAGCTCACGTCGTCAAGCAGGGTTTTCGTGCCGATTTGTAGAGCGAGGTGGTCAATGGTAAGGGCGTGTTTCATGACGAAAAGCTCCGTCGCTGGTGATATAACATAAAGAGGAAAAAGGGCGAGCCCACCATAGCAATCAGAACACCAACTTGAAGTTCGCTCGGAGCGATGATTGTGCGGGCCACGAGATCAGCAAGGAGGAGAAGCGTCATCCCGTTTAAGGCGGAGACGGCCAGGAGTTTTTTGTGATCAGGCCCGACGAGTAGCCTAGAAATATGCGGAGCGACAAGGCCCAGAAACGGCATAATCCCGCCTATGGATATAGACGTTGCGACAAGCAAAGAGCTCAAAGTGATAGTCTGGAGGCGCAAGCGTTTGAGTTTGACGCCAAGCGTCTGCGCCACGTCCGAACCGAGACTCAGAATATTCAGTTGATAGCCAACGAAGTGGCTTGCAACCAAACCCAATCCTATCGGGATAAGACCAAGCAAAAAGTGATCCCAGGTTCGTCCGGCGAGTGTGCCCAGGAGCCAGTTCATCATAGCGGGACCTTTTTCAAAATCCCCTAGCGATAAGGAGAGGAAAAACGAGCTGGCCGCACTCAAAATCGCGCTGAGTGCAAAGCCGATAAGCAAAAGATCTTCAACGGCAGCGAAACGAGATGAACGGGCCAGGCTCAAAATCAGCAGCGTGATCAGTAGGCAGCCAACAAACGCGAACATGGGCAATGTCCACATTCCATAGGCTCCGAGGCCAAAATAGAAGGCGAGGATAGCCCCAAACGAACCCCCGCTCTCAATACCAATAACGGATGGACTTGCGAGAGGGTTTCGGAAGAGTCCTTGGCTCAACATGCCGGCAACCGAGAGCGCAGCCCCGACCAGGCATGCACATGCAATGCGTGGCAATCGAATCGAGATCAATATGTGTTTGGTAATCTCCGGCACATCAGAATCGAAGAGCTGCCACGGATAGAGGGCGGCCCCTCCGAAGGTCCAGGCCAGGAGAAAGGCAAACACAAAAGCAAACGTGCAGATGCTGAGGATAGTGGAATAGGAGAAGTGATCTCGTTTCAAAACAAACTCCTATGAATCATTGAAGCCTGCAAGATCCAGGAAGATGAATCGTGTGCTTAGATCGACTGAGATCTGGAAACCCGCCTGCGGGAAAACCTAGCAAAGGAAAAAGGTGACGATTTCACGGGATTGACTGCGATTTAAGCAAGCGGCCAGGCTGTCTTTTCTGTGTGTATGATTCTTGCATGACCGCCCCTTGAGTATTTCTTTTCAAAACAAGATCTTAGACTATCTTCGTCGGTTTTGGAATCGAGACACTCAGACAAATCATATTGACGTAATAGGCTTGAGCCATTATCAGCTCAATCCACACCTTCTATACCCTTGGAAACCGAGGAGCTCTTAGTTTGAAATTGCGCCGCCTTCTTTCCACGATACTCTTCTTTTTGGCTTCGATCGCGTGCGGTTCAAGCCACGATAGAAGTCGTGTGTTTTTAAGTGGTGGTGTCGCCTCCGAGAGCCCAACTCCCAGTGTGGTTCGAATAGCTATCCACGGCAAATCCTTTTGTACGGGCGTCCTAGCTTCCAATGACCTCGTAATTACAGCCGCGCATTGTCTCGCTCTTGATGATCCTTCGGCTTATACCATCGTCTTTCCTATGGCGAAGGGTAGGGCAGGCCAATCGCGAAGCGCGCTCGCTATGCAAAAACTAAGGTCGAATAGTCTCCTCTACTTTCCCAACTTCGATATAGCTTGGCTTCGCCTTTCCGCGCCTGCGCCCCTTCCCTACCTGCCTGCGACTATCCTTGGTGACAGCCAAAGCGTGACCGTGGGAACCGAAATGAAGCTTCTGGGAACTGGGAATGAAACACCCTGCAATCCGAACGAAATCAAGTGCCTGATCGTGCAGCTTTCGGTCCGGCTAAATAGCATTTGGTCCTCACCTCACCTCATCAATCTTGCCGTTATCGAGAGTAGTAACCTGGATCAAAACAACGGCACCTGCCCAGGTGATTCCGGTGGACGGGTGTAACTGAAGTGGATAAGATCAACTGGCCCCGTTTTCCTTCGCTGACGACGCTTTTTATCATGGCTCCGATTGGCAAGATCCCGAGTTCGAGTCTAGACAGTGACCATATCTCAAATCTTGAATCGCTCTCGGTCCAAGAGTTTGTGTGTGATCAGGGCACGTGGCCCACATCGCCAATGCCGAAGCTCAAAAGCCTTAATTTACGCTCGACCTTATCGCTCAATAACCAGAATGCAAGCTGCATAGCCTGGCAGAATCTCCCTGCGCTCAAGGCGATCAATATTCAAGGTTATGATCTCAACATCCCCGAATTTAAATCCCATATGCCTTCGGCCTTGGCTGTTCAGGTCAAATAAGTCAAGATAGCGTCCTTGCATTGAAGCCTCACTTTGTTATCTTCTTTAGGAACTTTCGTTCCCTGATAGGGCAAGGATAGGCACTCATGATTGATGTTCGATCGATCACCAAACACTATGGTGAAAAAAAAGCCGTAAATAATCTGAGCTTTCGTATTAACGAAGGTGAGATCGTCGGGCTTTTGGGATTAAACGGAGCAGGCAAAAGCACGATCCTAAAAACGCTGGGCACCTTGCTTCAGGCCAGTGAAGGCGAAGCTTGGATAGCTGGGTTTTCCGTGCGGGAACAGGCAGACGAGGTTCGTAAACATATTGGCTACCTTCCTGACACGCCCCCGCTTTACGATGAGATGTCGATCCGAACCTATCTCGAATTCGTCGCCAAACTCAAAGGAGTTCCGCGGTCCTCGGTGAAAAAGCATGTAGAGGAAGCATTGGATCAGACCAACCTCATGGCTGTACAGCATATGAAGCTCGCCGAACTGTCTCACGGCTTTCGGCAACGCACGAACATTGCGCAAGCTCTTGTGCATCGACCGAAAGTCCTCATCTTCGACGAACCGATCAATGGCCTGGACCCTGTACAAATCGTAGAGATGCGTGATCTCATTCTGTCCCTGAAAGAGCGGCATACCGTTATTCTTTCAAGCCATATCCTCTCAGAAATCACCCGCACCTGTGATCGAATCCTGGTGATCGATCAAGGCACGCTCGTTGCGGAAGGCACCGAAGAACAGTTGCGCGGAAAAGTTCAGGATGAATTTGATGTGCGTTTGGAATTGACACACGAGCCCCCATTGCTTCTTTCATCGCTTCAGAACATGAACGGTATCAAAGACGTTATCCGAATCAATTCCACTACGCTTTCTCTCCTCTGCCGCGAAGAATTACGGCCCGAGATCGCGCGCGTCGTTTATGAGAGTGGAGCGGGCCTGCTCACACTGCAGCGAAAAGAAGCCGAACTCGAAACGTTGTTCCTTAAATTAGTGCGAGGCGAAAACGATAGATTATGAACAAAATTCTCATCCTCATGCGGCGCGAGCTGCAGTCGTATTTTACAACGTGGTTAGGTTATATCGTTATGGCCGCCGCTCTTTTGCTGAACGGACTTCTATTTAACGCTTTTGCATTAGGGGACGCACCCAAGTATTCAAGTGACGTGCTTCGTGATTTTTTCTTTTTCACCAGCGGTATCGGTATGGTTTCCGCTATGCTTTTGGCCATGCGTTTGATTGCCGAAGAAAAACAAAACAAAAGTCTCGTCCTTCTTTTTACGGCGCCTATCTCCGAAAGGCAGATCGTGTGGGGTAAGTTTCTGGCGGCATTTTTGATGTTTTTTTTGTTGAATATACTTAGCCTCTATCTTCCGGCCTTGATCTTTGTCGAAGGAAAAGTCTCGTTGGGACATATTTTCGCGGGATATCTCGGCGTCACCCTTTTAGGGGCTGCGGTCTTGGCTATATCTCTTTACGCTTCTGCCCTTGCTCCAACTCAGCTTCTTGCAGGTGTAGGAGCCGCTGCGATGACCGTGGTAATGCTTCTGCTTTGGCTCCTGTCCGCACGATCCGATGCGCCGTTTAAAGATATTTTAGCTTATGTTTCGATTCATAACGAAAGGTTCCGGCCGTTTACCATGGGCATCATCCACACACGGGACGTAATTTACTACCTGAGTCTGACAGGATTTTTTGTGGAATGTGCGGTTCGCGCCACGGAACAAAGGAGGGCGCGCGGATGAAAGATATCATACGAACTGCGAGCTTTATTCTGTTTGTGACGGGAGCTTTGGTGCTGTTTGCCTCGCAGCGATACGGAGTGGCGCCGGCCCTCTGCAATCTTGTTGGTAGTGGTTTATTCCTACTGACGCTTGTAAATGATAGTGTGAGTTTTTCAAAAAGCCAGAGTACAGGCCGTGACTATCTAAAAGTAGTGCTGGCCTGGAAATGCTCATGGATACTTGCAGCTGTCCTTTATTTTATATCGCATTATATAGTCCTCACACATCCCCAAGCATCAACGTATCTGCTGCTTGCATCGGTCGTGTTCATCATTCTCGGCGGCTTCGTCGGTTTCGGAATCGAGATTGCATCACTGAGGCCCTTTGCCTTTGATGCTCAAGATGCTGTGAGCCGCAAGTGGCGTTCGTCCCTCTCTCTTGGTTTTATAGTGCTTGGACTCCTCGGTATCAATTATGCAGCCGTGAAAAAAGACAAGAGTTTTGACCTTACGTTTCTCAAGGCGTCAGCCGCAGGCGAAGCTAGCAAAAAGATTGTGGATCGCCTGCCGCATGCGGTTCGGGTCGGCGTGTTTTTCTCCCAGGAAAGTGAGGTTTTGCCGTTGATTCGGGAGTATTTCTCTTCCCTTCCTCAGGACAAACTGAAGTTTGAATATTATGACAAGGACTTTAATCCCATGCAGTCCGAAGAATTTCGAGTTGCTCGCAATGGGCAAATCGTTTTGATGGATGGTGATAAACGTCAAAGGTTCGAAATCGGCAATCGTATGGATGAGGCAAGACGAAACCTCAAGACCTTAGACAGTGCCTTTCAGAAAGCCCTGCTTCAGTTGACGAGCGAACCGGCCGCCATCTATTTCACCTCGACCCATGGAGAAATGCTTTGGGAATCCGGGGGGCCTCTTCGCTCCATTGCGGCCTTTGAAGAGATCATGCGGGGGCAGAATTTCAAAACACGTCGTCTTATAGCGATGTTCAACGAGGTGCCGGCTGATGCAAAGCTCTTGGCTATTATAGGACCAACGACAAGTTTCACGGCGCAGGAAGCGGAAGCACTTGATCGCTATATCAAAAAAGGGGGACGAATACTCCTGGCGCTCGACATCGATAAGGCGGAAGGGGATGGGGGAGCCGTCGAGGTGGGTGTTGACGAGCTCCCGAAATACCTTGCCAGTCTTGGACTTCGCTACAATCGGATACCAGTGGCTCACGATGAACGATTCGTGACTAATTCTAGGCAAAAATCGGATCGCTATTTTATCTTTTCCAATAAATTCGGAAAACACCCTTCAGTCTCAACTCTCAATGCAAGCTCGGATCGGCTCACGCTCATGAGCTTTCGAACAGGGTCCTGGGACCTCGAACCCTCACCGTCCCAGGCATGGACATTTACGCCGACAATTCTGAGTATTACGGGCAGTTTCCGCGATGCAAACGGCAACTTTGAAGGCGATAGCAACGAGCCGCGCGGCAATTACCCACTGGTCGTTGCCGGGGAAACCAAGGATCACGCCAAACTCATCGCTTTTGCCGATGCCAGTATTTTCTCGGATACTTTAATGAAGGTCTCCGGAAATCAATTTGCAACGCTTGATGCCGTGCGCTGGTTGACGGATAGAACGGAGCAGGCGGGCGCTATTGAATCGGAAGAAGACGTCTTGATTCGTCATGAGAACAATCGCGAAGTGCTGATCTTCCATAGCTCGATCTACCTTTTCCCCTTGCTGGTTTTAGCTTTCGGTGCCTTTGTTAACCGCCGTAAGAAAGGTCGAACATGAAACGTAGACTTTGGCCCTATCTTATCTTCGCACTTCTCGGTAATAGCCTCGCCTTGTGGGTGTATGTCACCGCATCCGAAGAACGCGATACAGGGGAGGTCTGGGAGAGTTTTAAGTTTGAAGACATCAAGGCAGTCTCCTATAAAACGGAAACGCTCAAGGCAAAATTCACCCCCCTCAGCATCAATTATGGTTGGATAGAGTTTGCGAATACGGGCAAAGGCGTCAAGGCGAGTTCGCACGCGTTCCTCGCCGGGCCTAAAGGCAAAGAGTTATGGTTCAACCTTTCCCCTTTCTGGGCAAGCAAGGTGCTGGGGGACTCTAAACAACTGGATTTGAAGTCATTTGGGCTCGATAAGGCGGACAAACACTTCGCGCTTGAGCTCAACAATGGCAAAACTATGGTCTATGACATTGGGGGGCGGGGCTTTCAGTCTTCCGATTATTACGTCCTGGATCCACAGAGAGAAAAGGCTTTCCTATGGGACAGGCAGACGATCAATCTGCTGGAAAGTGCCCCGGAACGCCTTTCGCTCGATAATCTGAACTTCCTCCTTCCGGAGACCGCAAAAAAAATCGTCCTGGATAAAGGCGGCATAACCCGCACCCTGACTCGTGTTGGACACGAATGGGTCGATGCCGATAAGGTGCTGAGCCCGAGCGATTTTCTTTTGCAATGGCTCGATAAGGTCGGCCGACTCAAAGCGGGAGGATACGTAGACACAATACCGAAAGGCAACGCTCTCTTTAAACTCTCTGTCGATGCTGAGACGCCTTGGAACATCACTTTCTATAAAGATGAACCTCAGCATGCTTTTCTTTTGAAGTTTTCCGATGACAAACCCCTTATGGTTATAGAGGACAAGATTTTTGCGCCTTTTTACGAAGAATTGAGCCTAGGAAAAACACCCGCGAAAAACTAGATTTCCCTGCTATCAACCCGGTTTATAAAAACCGGGCAAACTTTGCTCTACAGCTTCCTCTGGCACCCGCTTGTGCCTCTCAGCAACGACATGTTAGAATCAAGTTGAGCATCCCCGCAAAAAAAAGTTGACGATTGGTTTGGACCCGGTTCCTGGCTTCTCCGATTCTGCCGTTGCGGTCTTTCTCCTTTAGTTCGACGTGTTTCGGAGGGTTTTCATGGGCTTGCGCATTGCGACTAACATTTCGGCTTTGAATTCTCAGCGGCACATGGTCAACACGAGAAAGCTTCTCGATCGTTCCCTTGAGCGTTTATCAAGCGGCTATCGAATTAACAAAGCTGGCGACGATGCAGCCGGTATGGCAATTTCGGAAAAGTTACGAGCGAAAACGCGCGGCTTGGTTCAAGCGCAGCGTAACGCATCGGACGGTATATCTCTCGTGCAGGTCGCGGAAGGTGGTTTGGAAGAAGTCCAGAATATCCTCGTTCGACTGAGAGAGCTCGGCGTTCAGGCCGCTTCCGATACGATCGGTAACCAGGAGCGTAAATACCTCAACGAGGAATATCAGGCGCTCAAGGAAGAGGTCGACAGGATCGCAAACGTTACCGAATTCAACGGTACGGTTTTGCTTGATGGTACGGGCGGCAGCCTCGACATCCAGGTCAATACAGGCGGTCAAAACCTTTTGGGTGTCGACCGTATTTCATTCGACGCTTTCCGCGCTGACGTCAACACCGACAAACTCGGTCTCGAAGAACTCTCCGTTGACACCAAGGTCAACGCCCAACGAAGCCTGGCTATCCTCGACGGCGCGATCGAACATGTTTCATCGGTTCGCGGTGAACTCGGCGCGATCGATAACCGACTGTCTTCGACTATCCGTAACCTCTCGGTTTCTATCGAGAACCTCTCGGCCGCCAACTCGCGTATCAAAGACGTCGACATCGCCGAAGAGACATCGGAACTGACCAAAAACAACATCTTGATGCAAGCGGGAACCTCGGTCCTTCAGCAGGCCAACTCGCTCCCGAAGATGGCTCTGACCCTTCTGCAGAACGGCTAATTAAATACTGTCTAGCCCCCATACGAAAAGAGAGGAGTAATCCTCTCTTTTTTGTTTTTTGGTCAAGTATTTGATCAGAGCCATTGGATGTTTTTCATAACTCTCCGAATACGCGATCAGAGACGATTTCCAGGACGTCTCAAGGCTGTCGGGTACCAGCAGCATCAAACTTTCGTAGGGTAAAACAGTCGCAACCTGATCGATCAAAGTCAAAAGCGAGGTCTGGTCCACAGCGCCCCACTCATGCATGACGCCCACCATATCATAACCCTTGCCTATCAAAATCGAAGCCACGAGTTCCCCATTTCTATAGGCGCGAAAACAATCGAGCCAGGGAATTTGCAGTAAAGTCTCGAACTCAGCAATAGAGCGTGCCAGCGTAAGAGGGCCTTGTGGCCTGAGCTGGAGCATACGGCCTAGGTCTTGTTCCGTAAAAGTTCCGTTGAGTTTGAATTCTCCCTCAAAGGCTTTAGCGCTGGGCCTTTTCGGATCAATTTGCGCAAAGCCGAGGTGCAATTCCTGTCCTACTGACTCATATCCAAGTTTGTGATAAAATTGGTCCAGATCGCTCCACAGTACGAGAGCATCGAGATTTTGTCGATTGGCTATATCTTCCAGATTCGACAAGAGTTCTCGCATATGACCCCGACCTTGCATGCTTGGATCAGTTGCAACATTTCCAACGAGACCTATCTGCCCTTTCTCTCTATTTTGTCGGTCAATGACAGTCCGTGGCCATAGATTGGCATGAGAGCAGATACGGTTATTATGATTAAGGCAGTAACTAAATTCCTTGCCCTGTTCGGCTAGCACGATCGGATATTCTTGCTCGACAGGAAACGGCAAAGGATCAGGTCTCATGCAAAGCTGCAGGAGAGCGTTACGCGCCTTAAAATGTTCCGGTTTGCTTGGATTGTAATATGTCATCGTCTGGTTTCATCCCTTCTCCTTACCTTTTCGCACCGCAGGAGGCCTCATGGGCGTTCGAATGCCTGGAAGTACATCACGCTTGTTCGATCCGAAGGTCGTTTCCGATCTGATCGAAGTCGAAAAGATGCCCATTCAAAGTGCTCAAGGGCGTAAGGATAAAATCGTAAAAGAGCGCGATGAATTCAAGAAACTCCAGGACTTGGTCGGGACTCTTGAAACGTCGCTGGGAAAGCTCAAGACTAGCACCGACTTTAAACGCTTGAAAGCCGAATCCACGCACCCCGATATCTTAGATGCGAGCATCGTAGGCCCAACCATACCTGGAAACTACGAATTCGAAGTCCGCGGTATGTCCCGTGCTCAAAAGGAGCTTGCCTACGGTTTTCCCGATAAGGACGAAACGCCGGTAGGCTTTGGGTATATGCGCATCGAGCGCGAAGGTCAGGATGATATGGAAGTGACCATAGAGCCCGGTGCCAAGCTGCAGGATGTGGCGACCGCCATCAATGCCCAGGAGGGTGGCGTAAAAGCTATGGTCATCAACACCAAATACAAGCCAGATCCCTATCGGCTTATGGTGTTGAGCGAGAAATCGGGCGAAGAAGCAAAAATTAAGATCGACGAAGATACGACGTTTCTCGAATTCAAAGAACAGGTCCGGGGGCGAAACCTCGATGTGTTATTTGAGGACGTTCCCGTCACCGACGAAGGGAATGAGCTCAAGGAGCTCGTAGGCGGCGTGGTTTTCAATGCAAAAAAAGCCGAGCCGGGCACGCGCGTAAACGTCAACATTACCCATGATATCGATGGCACCGTTGAGAATATCAAAGGATTCATAACAGGCTACAACGCGGTCGCAAAATTTGTTAACACCGAGTTCCAGGTGGATCCGCAGACGCAAAAGGCGGGAATCCTTGCGTCCGATGGAACGATTAAGGCCGTTATCCGAACGCTACAGGGTGTTTTGCAAAAAAATTCGGGAGATAAGGGTAAATTCCAGAGCTTGGCGGACATCGGGATCACGACGAACCCAAAGTCGGGCGAACTCGTTATGGATGACACTAAAGTTAAAAAAGCTTTGACCGATGATTATGATAGTGTCGCGAATCTCTTCGTGAGAACCGAAAAGAGTTCTGGAATAGCAGGCGGCATGGCTGACAGCATCAAGGGGCTAAAGGATGCTGGCAACGGGATGATCAAGAGTCGGGCAAAATCCTTGGAAACGCTGATCAAGGGCCAGGACGAACAGATTACCCGTAAGCAAGCAGAGTTTGCCCATAAAGAAGAGTCGATCAAACGCCGATTCACTGCACTAGAAGGCAATTTGTCCGGGATGAAGGCGCAAGGCGACTTCCTCGCACAAAAGTTTGGTGGTGCCGCCGATTAACCAGGAGCAATTCAGATGACGAATCCCTACAAAACGTACCAGAAGACACAAGTTACTACGGCAAGCCGTGAGAAGATTCTTCTGATGCTCTATGAAGGAGCCATTCGATTCGTAAAACATGCTCAAGTCGCTATGCAGGAAAAAAAGATCGCTGACAAAGGCCGCAACTTGAGCAAGGCGACGGCGATCCTGTCCGAACTCATGGCGACACTGGATTTCAAATCAGGCGGTCAACTCGCAATCGACCTCGAAAGCCTTTATATCTTCATGATCGACAAGTTGATCGAAGGTAACATCAACAACGATATGGAATGCTTGAAAAACGTTGAAAGCATTCTCAGAACTCTGCATGCTGGATGGCAGGACGTGATCGAAAATCCTCGTCCCGATGGAGTTCCCTCTCCTAAGCTGCAACCGGAAGAGTATGCGAAGTGGTTGGCAAACAACCCTGGTGAAGCCGAAAAGTTCAGTCAAAACAAAGCGAAAGCTGCTGTTTAAACGATACAGGGCAGGCCCCAATCCTGCCCACTCTCTTCTGCCTAAAGCCCCCTAATGTCTGCATTTACACAGTCATCTCCCTACCCGAAATTCACATGTTAATCTTTTAAAAGATCCCAAGGTTGTGCGTTACGGAGGTGCTATGGCTATTTCTCAAGCTCTTTATACTGGTGTGACCGGCATGAATGTCATGTCGGATAGTATGTCGGTTGTTGCTAACAACCTGGCAAACGCCAACGCCAAAGGATTTAAGTACGATCGCGTCGAATTCGATGATTTGCTTTCAGCTGATACCATGAGCTCCACTGGTGCTGCTCAAATCGGTCGTGGAGCGCGCGTCAGCGACGTCCGCACAGTTCATACGCAAGGTGGCCTCACCGTAACCGATCGTTTAACCGACCTCGCCGTTCAAGGCAGCGGATTTTTCGTCGTCGGCAACCCTAAGGGCGAAAAACAAGAAGCAGGGGGTCAATTCTATACTCGCGTTGGGTCCTTCAACTTCGACAAAGACGGATACCTGTCCGATGCCGCAGGTGGTCATTTGCAAGGTTATGAGGCCGATAAAAACGGTCGCCTCAACCCACTGATGTCCGACATCCGTATTCAGACCAACAACCTTCCGCCGAAAACGACGGAAAAAGTCTTGGTCAACGTCAACCTCGACGGACGTACCGAAGTGAAGCCGGATCAAGCTTTCGATATCAATAGCCCGCAGGATACTTCGGACTTTGTGAACTCGGTTAACGTGTTTGACAGCCAGGGTAACAAACACGCGATGACCACGTACTTCAAACGTCTTCAGGCAGATGAAGGCATCACTTGGGAATACCATCAAACTGTCGATGGCAAAGAAGTCACTGACGGTGATGGTCAGGCTCTCAAAGAAGTGGGCAAAGGCAAAGTGAAGTTCGATGCGAAGGGCAACCTGCTCTCCGAGGAACCAGAGGATATGGTTGCAAACTTCACAAAGGGTGCGACACCAGGACAGAAGATTGTCATGGATTTCGGCAAAAATATGTTGACAGAAGGTGGAAACGGAGTCGGTGCTTCGACGTCAGTGGCCGCGACTTCCATCACAGTGTTCCACAGCCAGGACGGTTATGAATCAGGTAACATCAAATCGCTTAAAATCGATTTGGACGGTAAAGTTAAGGGTTATTACACGAACGGTGTTGAGAAGACCCTCGCTGGGCTTGCTCTCGCGACCTTTGAAAATATCGATGGCCTCATGAAAGCCGGACGAAACCAGTTCTTCTCAACACACGAATCGGGCGAACCCCGCATCGGTGCAGCGCAGACGGGAACACGCGGATCCATCTACGCTTCGACGCTTGAAGAATCCAACGTGGACATGGCGCAACAATTCGTGGAAATGATTCGTACGCAGCGTGGTTTCCAAGCGAACTCACGTTCCGTAACGACGACTGACACGATGATGGAAGAAGTGATCAATATGAAACGTTAATAGTTTCATCGTATGATTCGGGGCCTCTCAGTAAAACTGAGGGGCCTCTTTTTTAGTAAATGGCTTCGCGAGAGTGAAGGCTATATGTCTCGGTAGTACCGGCGGGTTGTGCCAGGCGATTGGCGATCAGCTTCTGGATGCGATCAGCAAAGCTCCGTGAATCTTCGTCCTGCATCGCGCGAACCGGGGGGAGAATTTCGATATCGAGATGGGCTTTTTTGGGAAAGCCCGAAGCCTTCACAAGCATATCGCGCGTGCCGCGTAAAACGATGGGAATGATCATGACGTTTTCTTCCTGAGCGAGCCGAAAGGCACCGATTTTAAAATCCTTCACATGCCCATCTTCACTTCGTGTACCTTCGGGGAAAAACGCCATTGAAACGCCTTTGCGAAGCCAGGCGCGACTTGTCTCGATCGCCAGATATTGCGATTGTTTGTTGCCCCTCGTAACCGATACATATCCCGACCAACGCATGGCCTGTCCGACGAGTGGTATGCGGAACATGGCGTCTTTTGAAAGCCAGCGAAACTGTCCACCGACCAGAAACAGAGCCCAGATGTCAGCGGTGCTTGAGTGATTGGCAACCATTACGTAGGGCTCGCCATCGACAGGCGGGAGATTCTCGCGACCTCGCACCTCGTGCGTCCACGCCGGCCCAAGTGCGAAGAGTGTTCGGCCCCAGGCTACAGCCACGTTGTGGCAAGCCTCCGAAGTGCGATTCGGCTTAAACAGCCTATGATACGCGTAGACTATAGAGATCCAGGTAAATAAAACGCAGGTCGTGAGGATGAAAAGTATCCAAAAATAACCTGCCAGGACATATTTTAGCATTCCAATTATCCCAGTAAATTTTTGGCGTCATGCACGAGAAAGCGCGCAATGGCGTCTTTGCTGTCAAGATTTTGAGTGGGCGTTTGTTGAGGACGCCAGATATCAGCCCTATGGGTATTCGCGGACAAATTCTGCAGCTGGTTCATGACTAGGTGACTAAGACTGTACTTGCTCAGATAAAGTTGGGCAAGTTCTGTTGAAGCTGGCGAAGTTTCCAGTTTGAACCCGACTTTGAAACGCAAAGGAGACGTCACTGAGGCAATGATTTTCGGTGTCGCTTGAAACGTCACGGACAGGTCTTCCGTTGAACGTATTTTGCCCGTTTTTTTCTCGGTGGGAACAAAATCCAAAACTGATGCTGCAAAGACCGCGCCCTGAATTCCTGTCTGTTCCACATCTTTCACAGCCGAACCCATCTGTTGATTGGTGTCCACTGGGATCAGCTTTGTGTAGGTTTTGGGAATGATTGGACACGGGCCTTGAACCACCGCCGTCTGAAATCCCTGCCGATAAAATTCTTCGGCCACGCGCGAGCCGAGCGCTCCGGATGAATAGTTGGAAATGTAGCGCACATCATCGATATAGCCGCGGGTGGTACCCATGGTAACAAGGATTTGTTGATGACGACGGTTGATAGCATGCGCAACTTCGTCGGCAAGGATCGCAGGTTCCGGGAACTTTTGTTTTCCCTCTTCGCGACGCGCTCCGAAAAACTGGCAATACATGGCGAGCTTTTTCAGGTTCTCCTGAACAAAGGGCGATTCGTACATGCTGTCGTGCATGTTCGCCACGATAAATACGGGCTTTTTCATACCGAGATAAGACGCGACAAGCGCCGATGCGGGAGTGTCCGTAATTCCGCCCGCAATCTTAGCGAGCATGCTGGCGGAAGCGGGTGCAATGACGAGGGCGTCGCCAAGAGAGATATGCGACGCTGATCCTTCGAATCCCGTACGGCACGGAGCAGCAGCGGCCCATGAAAGTGCTGTTTCGGTGGCAAAAAGTGATCCGCCCTGTGTAAGCCACGGTTGGACTGAGGCGCCGAGGCGCCTGAGAGATCTGAGGAATCGAACGCTTTCAACGGCGCCGATAGATCCGGCAATGATCACATCGATGGTCTTGCCGGCTAAAGCATCCGAGGATAACTTTACTGTGAGATCATTCGAAACCATCAGCACTCCTGCGGTTCTAGGCGCTTAAATGAAAGGCTCACTATACGGCGCGAGTGGAAACTCGTCCAAGTGAAATTAGGGCTGTCATGTGGGGCATTATGAAAATGGAAGGCACTCAACGCAGAAATGAACAAAGGAGCTCGAACCATAGGCTTGTTAAACAAGTCCACAGACGATCTCCCCACATTCAAAAACTCTAGACTTAGACGCTTGCTTTGGCAGCTGCGATAGCAGCTTTTTCGCCAGCGTTTGGCATGTTCAACTTCAAGCTTGGAGCTGTTGAACCGACAATACGGAGTTTATTTTTACGTTTTTTGCCCGCACGAGCTTTGTTCAGCTTGCGACGTACTTTTGATTTTTTCGTTGGAGAAGCCATGATGTTTTCCTCTCGACTCTTAGCCAAATGCCACATAGGTCGGAGGACAGTAGTCCATCTCCCAGACCTTGGCAAGGCAAAATCAGTCTAGTGCTTGAGTTCTAGAAATGCGGAGAATTCTTTCCGTCCGCTCCTGTGTTCTATAGAATAAAGTCTGCTAGCGTTCAAGGAGTAGCTATGAAAATTTATGTCGTTTTGGCTTCAGTTCTTCTTTTTAGTCCTGTTATTGCCCAAGCTCAGACAGACGACCCAGTCGATAAAAACGTCGGAGGTCCGTATGTCGGTGGTCAGTTTGTCGTTGGACAAGGCGTTAAAGTCGGTGATAGCTCTCCCGGGGTTGCGTACCTTATCGGCGCGGACGTTGGGTATGTGGTGAAGCGCGACACATGGAATCGCATAGAATTAGGTCTAGAACTCAGTACTGGTAAAGCAAGCTACAAAGACAAAGATTTTAAAGAAGACGTCGATTTGAATCTCAATCTCGTAACCATGGTTAAAGCTGGGTACGGATATAGTCTTGGAGGACATTCCTTCGGAGTGTTCCGCGCCGGTGTAGGTATTGCTCAGGCGAGTTATGACGGCAAATCGGATCTAGGACCGAAGGTTAATGGGGGCTCTAGCACCGGGGTCGCCACGCTATTGGCATGGGACGCAGTCATTCCGGCAAGTGACGCGCTCGATTTCACCTTTGGTGTGAGTTGGCGGACGGTAAATTTCAACTTCAAAGATCTGCCAAATAACCAGGGTTCCTATCAGCTTAACATCCCCGCAGTTTATGCAGGGGCGCGCGTTAAACTTTAAACACGTTCCGGTTCAGAGGCCTCCCATACGTAAAACGCAGGTCTACCTGCCTGGCGTATGAGAGGCTCTTTTCGTTTACTCGTGTCTTTTTGCTGGAGTGATACAGGTCGGAAACCAAACCGTTCAAAAAGACTGAGTGCTTGACTCATATCGTGCGTCGTTTCCAGATAGAGCCGCTTATAGTTAAAACTGAGAGCAGTATCGATAGCCGCGTTAAGAAGTTTCATGCCGAGACCTTGGCCTCTATGCACCGGATCGACAGTGAGTTCCCGGATCTCGCCTATTCCCTCCTCGGGATCCAAACCGGCGAACGATACGATGCCCACGCCGCCCACAACTGACTCCGATTGGGTATCCATTAGGACTAAATAGATCAAGCCATCATGATCATAACTGGCATAAAAATTGTCGAGTTTACGCAGGGTGGCTCCGAGTTCGGCACCGCCTTCAGGCAATTTAAACAAGGTCTTGCGAATCACCTGGACGGTCTGCTCCTCAAGGGCTCGACTGAGAGGCAGCACAAAATATCTTTCATGACTGGTTGAACCCGTGGGGAATCTTCGATCAAAATCTGTAGGGCAGGCCAACATTTCCATCCATTACCTCAGAATGAGAGAGCCGGACTCTTAACGCTCAGCTGAGCTAGGTGAACTTTTGTTCGTTGAATTTAGAATGTCAATGAGTGTACCAGCTTTTCTCTGTTTGTCAAAAAGCTCTTGACTTTGAAGGCCTCCACTCGTAGTTTCGACGTCTCTTTGCTAACTGCTTCAAAGCAGTGACAGTCGTGGCATTCGATCTGACTGAGACATACTCTTGGTTGTTTTTTAAGAGGTTCAAAATGGCTAGCGTTCGTAAGAATCGTCCGCCCCGTAACAGACGTAAAACTGCGAAATTCCGCGCTGCAAAAAAAGCTCGCGTAGTCCGCAAACGTAAGAAAAGCCCTCACGGCAAACGCGGTGGAATCATCCGTTCTTAACGGATGAAGTTTTACAGGTTAGCCTGGGATTAATTCCAGGCATTCCTGCACTTCTTCGTTCTCCACTCTAGCGTCCGACACACACTCCTATCGCCTCCGCTGCATTCAGATACATATCATTCGATTCTAACTGCCGATATCCATTGGAAATACTTTCGTACGTCACAGCTTGTAGTTTGTGAGCTCGCATCACTACGACCTTGGCAAAATCACCATTTAAAGCCATATCAACCGCTTTCACACCGTAAAGCGTCCCGAGTATTCGATCACGGGGGCAGGGTTCGCCACCGCGTTGTATATGACCTAACACAGTAATCCTTGAGTCACTTCCACTGATCTCGGATAGCTTGTCAGCGACAACTTGGCCTATTCCGCCTAGGTTTCTTTTTCCTGAAGGTCTTACCTGGTAAATTTTATCCTGACCCTCTTCGTGCGCCCCTTCCGCAACAACAACTACGCTGTAATGATGCCCGAGCTTGCGTCGTTCTTCTATCTTTGCGAGAATGGCGTTGTAGTTGAAGGGGATTTCAGGGAGCAGAATCACGTGAGCGCCACTGGCGATCCCACTGTGAAGGGCAATGTGCCCTGCATGCCGGCCCATAACCTCAAGCACCATAATACGGTCATGGGATTCCGCAGTCGATTGAAGTCGTATAATCGCTTCGCTGGCGACCTCTACCGCTGTTTCAAAGCCAGTGGTGAAATCGGCATTGATCAAATCGTTATCGATCGTTTTGGGGATACCGATGATATTGAGGCCCAGTTGAATAAACTGATTCGCGATGCGCTGGGTGCCATCCCCTCCAATAACGATCACACAGTCGAGACCAAGCTCGTGGTAAGCCTCAACGACCTTCTGGCTTTTTTCGCAGGTCTTGGGATCTTGCCCAGGTTTCAGTTTGAACGGGTTCCCCGAATTACTGGTGCCAAGGATAGTGCCCCCACGATTCAAAATTCCTGAAACGTCTTTGAGTCCAAGAGGGCGAATTTTATAAGGCCGGACCATCAAGCCGTTGAAGCTGTCTTCGATGCCTACGACCTCATGGCCAAGAGTTGCCGACGCATAACGAACGATGGCACGAATCACACTGTTGAGACCCGGGCAGTCGCCCCCTCCCGTACTGAGTCCGATCTTCACACATACTCCTTCTCTGGATAGTCGCAGCTCTGAGTTGTGGTACACTCTACCTAATGAATTTACGAGGAGCGACTCTAATATTTCATGCAACTTGATCAGGGACTATGCTCGAAATTAAGATCTTAGGGTCAGCGTTTTATTCTTGAACGGCGACGCTGGGTTAAATTTAAATGGGGTTTGACCGTGCCTGATGCTTCAATGCCGCAGAAAATCTTGATTGTCGATGCCGATAAATCCGTCGCGCAGGCCCTAAAGGGGCCTCTTGAAAAGCAAGGTGTTAAAGTTGATGGCGCAAGCGATCTCGGTTCGGCGCTTTATATGTTTAACCAGGCCATCTACCCGGTTGTGTTCATCGATATCGCGTTTGAGGAACTGCCGGGTCTGGTCCTGCTTCAAAGATGGCGTCAGCATGAGAATCCCGACAAGGCCAACGCCGGATTCATTCTGGTCTCCGGCAATCGCAACAAAGGCGATGCGGGTGAAGGTCGCCTTGTTCAAGAACTTGAAGACATCGAAATCGTCTCAAAGCCCATCAATCCTATCGCTATACTCGGACTGCTCAAAAAATCGATGGCGACCCGCATCCGCCGTCTGAAGTTTTTGGAGGTCAGTGGGCAAACCCAAAAGCTAGCGGCAAGTTCAAAAACACATAATGCTGCCATCGAGTTTGTAAAATCGAATATGAAGGATTTTGGAATCAAAGGCCAAGATCTTCTGCGCGAAGTTTACGAAGTGCGCGAGCAATGGCAACCCGCTCTGGAAGTCGTGGATGGCATCCTCAAAATCAAAGCGGATCAGCTCAGCGCTCTGAACAATAAAGGTCGATTGCTGCTTCGTCTGGGTCAGGCCGAAGAGGCGCTTAAATTCATGGAATTAGCCGATAAACAGGCGCCTGAGAATATCGACCGTATCAACGAAATGGCGCTAGCCTACCTTGTCGCGAAACAGCCTGATATGTCTGTTGTCAAAATGCATCAGCTCATAAAATTTCATCCGGATCGACCCGATATGAAATTTGACCTCTTTGCAAAACTGCAGGAGTTTGGTTACGACGAGCACGCCATCAAGCTTTGTAAGGATACAACCTCACCTCTCGACGTCGTTCGACACTACAATAACAAAGGTGTGGCTTTGGCGAAGGCGAACAACACGGAGGGTGCGATTATGGAGTACGAACGCGCGCTTCAGTACTTCCCGAAGTTCAAAGAAAACTACCGTATTTTCTACAACATCGCTTTGGCTCATTTAAGTTACAAAACCCGGAGCCACTACGAAATCGCGCTCGACTACATAAAACGCTGCCTTGAACTCAATCCCAAATTCGATAAAGCACTGAATACCAAGGAGCAGATCGAAGGTCAGCTCACAAAGACCGGCAAAAGCGCGTCTTAGGTCCTCTAAAAAAGCTTCTCGTATCGGCCATTTCCGAGGTAATGTTAAGACCAAAGCTGGCCGATTGAAGAAGGATTTTCCCTATGCAGGATTTGATAGAGCGTGCTCTCACCCGCTTTGAGACGCTCTGTGATACATGGAGCCAGGGCAACCCATTCGGAACTCTCGTTAAACTTTCGAGTTATGTCTACCTCTGGGCGCCTCCTCATGATCTTCCAACCCTTCGTGCTCCAAAAAATATCGGGCTTACCCTCCAGGCGATCACGCATGGCAATGAAGTGGGTGGGATAAACACACTCATCGAATGTTTGTCTCTCCTGAAAACGGGGATTGTACGGCCACAGATCACGATGGCCTTTGTTCTGGGCAATCCGAGGGGGGCATTGGCCAACCGACGGTTTCTGGAGACTGACCTCAATCGAGCCTTTCACAGCAAAGTGCAAAGCCTCGAAGGCGAGAGAGCGCGGCAACTCGAAGGGATATTGATTCAGAGCGAATACTTCCTTGATTTCCACCAAACGATAGAACCGAGTCTCAATCCATTTTTCATCTTTCCTTACACACCGGCGGGCTTTGCTTTTGCGCGCGCAGCCCATAACGATGTCCCCATAGTCACGCATTGGGGTAAGTCCTTTTCACTGGACGGCATGTGCACCGACGAATTCGTTAATTTTAAGGGCGGGACGGGCATCACGATCGAACTTGGGAAAAAGGGCTTTGATCCCTATCAGACCGGAGTCGGCTTGCATGCCGCTCTTGGAGCAATCACGTATGTTCAGGCGAAGCTTTCCGGTCCTTGTGAAGCCACGGAATCTGAGGGGTCCTGCTTCACATGGAAAGCCACCGAGCTTTTTGAAGAAGGGATGGATCTTAAGGAAGGCCTCACCAACTTCCAGCTTATCATGGAGGGTGACGTCATCGGTACGCATGGCAAGGATCTTCTGATGGCCTCCGCGAGCGGCTATCTTCTGTTCCCTAAGTATCCGCGTGATCCGTTGGCTCCTCGAGCTCGCGAACTTTATCGTATCATCAAAAAGATTGACGCCCGTGATTTGGGAAAGCCTGGAGTAGTTGGACTATGAAAAATCGATCGTCACTCGCTTTGAAAATTGGGATTTTGAGTGTTGTTATTGCAGGTGGGTGCCCGGTGGTTGCCGCCGACGCCAAGATAAATCCCGACGGCGAGGACGCAGCTCCTCCTCCTCCCCCCCCAACTCCAGCCGCTGCTGTTGCACCGGCTGTCCCAGTAGCAAAACCTGTGGTGGACGGAACAAAAGCGTCCGCAAATCCTGCGAAGGCGGGGGAGAAAGATACAGATAAAACGGCTCCTCTTCCGCCTTCAGCGGAGTTAAGGACTCTTCCCGATTGTCAGACGTATCTTGCCACTCCGATGGACGGTGCTATTATTCAGGTCAACAAAAAATTCTACTTCGTATCGCCGAAGTTACCGACCGATAAAACTCCTGGTACCACATATCTTGTGGAAGTTGATACGAGTGCCGCAAAAGCGAAAAGGCTGGCCGGATTTCGCGGCGGCCCGTCGGCGACCCTCTTAGGTCATGGGCGTACATTTGATACGGTTTCCATTATGGATTTCGGTGGAGGGAAACCGGATTGCGGCGAAGGGAAAACAGCCGCTACTGCGATTCAATGGGCCAGTCAAAAAGTGCTTCCGTCTTATTCTATCGGCAATTATGGATACGTGATTGGGGATCGTTTTGGTTATTTGGCAGACCTCGATAAAGGGGCCATCTCCGATATCGATCTCGTCACACAGCAAAAAAGGACCATCGATACGTTTCCTGCGGGAACGCGGCCACTTTACGTCAAAACCAGTCCACCTTTGGTCGTGTTTCTCTATGACACCAAAAAGCACGAGCTCAATCGATACCAGAACCTTTCCAAAAAACCAGACGAGACTCTTCGCTTGAAGGAGGGGATGAAACTTGTTCAACAAGGCGACCAGTTTGGTATCGTCCAGGCTCTCGAGGAGACGAAATCCCTTAAGATCAGCCAAATCAAAGACTGGTCGGGAACCGAAACGAAAACCTTCGACCTTGCGCTACCTGCTGGCGTCCAGCCGTCGACTCTCGCAGTGCGCATTAACTTTCAAAGCACCCAGACCCTTGTGTTTGGAAAAGATGAAACTGCCCGCAAAGAGTTAAAACAAGTCTTTTTCTATAGCGGAAAAGACCTGGCAAAAACATTTGTCGCGCCTCCTGAAAGTTATTTTAGTGGCGCGCGTTTCGGTAAAGACGGTGGAATACTCTTGCTCTTGAGCGATATGAGCTCAAATGTCGTGCGTGAGTTCTGGTGGATGGATCAAGGATCCGAAGTGACGAAGATCGATGTGATAAAAGAGAAGAAAGAGAAGGAGAAGGAGAAGGAGAAGCCGAAAAAATAGTGAAGATAAATGCCCGTTGAACAAAATTCCAACGGGCATTCTATTTTTTTTAAATGATTTCGTCCGATTGCCTTAATTTCGCGCCCGCATAGTCCGGGCGATCTCGCGCTTTGCATCATTCGCCTTGTTGCTCTCGCGTTTGTCGTGGGATTTTTTACCGCGACCGATAGCAATCTCGATTTTGACAAAACTCCCCTTGAAGTAGATTTTTGTCGGCACGATGCTCAGGCCTTTTTGTTTCATAGCCTTTGCAAGTTTGGTGAGTTCATTGGTGTTGAGCAGTAACTTACGGTTGCGGCGTTCTTCGTGGTTGTTGATATTGCCGAACGCATAATGTCCGATCTGTATCTCCATGAGGATCGCTTCGTTGTCGTCGGTGATGTTAACCCAGCCGTCGCCAAGGTTTACCCTTCCATCACGGAGAGCTTTAACTTCCGTGCCCTTCAAGGCGATACCAGCTTCCCACTTCTCCCCAATTTCGTAGTTGTGGAAAGCCTTCTTATTTGACGCTATGAGTTTGATTCCATTCTCGACCATACTGTGCTACTGCTTCTCCTGATTAGCCCTCACCGTGAGGCGATCGACCCTTATCGGGGCAGACGCGTGCGAGCTTCCCCACTCTAAAGGCAAATGAGTAAAAGTCCAGAGCAAAATCAAGACGAAGACAGCGCTTTTCGCTCCCTCGGAAGACCGATCATTCCGGAAAAAGTAGGGGAAAGAGCCGACTTTTATCTCGCCAAGAATTTCCCTTTTTTATCGCGGGCGGCATGGGTCAAGCGCCTGAATAAAAACGAGATCCTTGTAGACGGCATGCCCGTCGATAGGGCGTATAGACTGCGTCTTGGACAGCGCCTGTCGTTTTATCATCCCCCAACGGTTGAGCCTGAAGTCAGTCGCGACGTTTATCCTATTTGGCGTGTTGGTGCGGTCATGGCTGTGTTCAAACCCGCGCCGCTCCCCATGCACGAAAACGGGGCCTACAAAAAAAACACCTTTGCCGAACTTCTCAAGACCGAACTCGGACCCGAGTGGGCAGCAGTCCACCGCCTCGATCGTGAGACCTCGGGTATAGTGCTTTGCGGCGCCACCTATAAAGTGCGCAAAGAACTGTCGCTCGCTCTCTCCGAGCGAACCGTACAGAAAGAATACCTCGCCATCGCTCATGGGGTTCCTGAACACAGGACGTGGATAGAGGAAGGTCCCATCGGCGAATTGCCCGGGAGCGAGATACGCATTAAAAAATGGGTGACTCCGAATGGTTTGCCGTCGGAGACTTATTTTGAATTTATGGAAAATCGCGGTGAGTATTCTATGCTCCGTGCGCGGCCGCGCACTGGACGAACGCACCAGATCAGAATTCATTCGGCCGTATCCGGCCACCACCTCGTCGGTGATCGGCTCTTTTATCCCGATGAAGAGGTTTTTCTCGATTGGTTTGTCAACGGAATCACCGAGCGCATCATCGAAAAAACCGGCCATTTGCGGTGCTTATTGCATGCACATGGAATCAGTTTCAGACATCCGGAAGACGGCAAGGTCTATGAAGTGAAATGCCCTCTCCCGGATGATATGCAAGACTTCTGGCAGAAGATCGGCAGTCAAAACTTATAGTATAAATTCACTTGATAAAAGTCAGACGTCGTCGCGACCACCAGGCCTTTGCCGGCGATGGGCATCTCGTGACGATAAGAGAAAGTCGCGGGAATAATAGGATCAAGGGCGAGCCCATCGATGCTAAAGGCATAACTTGCCGTGTAAAGTTCATGTTTCGCCTGATAAAGTTGACCCTGATTTTGATGTTCGGGATCGATGATCCAGCCATAATAAGCGTAAACCGCCCCAGCCTTGAGATGTTTTGAGACTGTCCCAAGGGCATAAGCTGCGCGCATATAGCCTTCGTGATAAACACCCTTACGCTCGATTTTTCCGTCGTTCGAAACGCCGTCCCCTGCACCCGCAATATCGGGGGCATTGGAATGGGGATCTGCGGCGTTGAGGAATTTCGGGTCGAGCAAACTTGTGCGGGTGCGTTTGGCTTTCGACAGTGCGTATTCTATTTGCTCGCTGACAGAGAGAATCACAGGATTCAGTTTTAGGTCATATTTCATAATAAGACCGCTTGCCAGAAATCCTGCTCCCGGGGCGCGATAAGCATCGGACACTGAAGTGAAAGCGCCGGTCGGAACGCGAAGGCCAAGGCCTAATGTGAGGATCTGCATAGGTGTGTTTAGAAAGTTGTAACCCAAACCAAACTGGATATCGCCAAGGCCTGTTCTTCCGTCACTGGGTTCGACACCGTTCAAAATCAAACTATTTGCAGCTTCACGAATGGGAACGTTGGCGCCAACAGTGGCAACCTCGCCCGTAGGGAGTTCAACAGGCGTAGCAACACCGAGGGCAAGGCCTTTATCGATGGCCGTGCGACAGGCTGCCGGCGAAGCACAGATGCCCCGTGAGATAAGAGTTGGCGTCACGATATCAACAATTTTTTGGTATTGTGTCGCGTACTGTTTGCTTTGTTTGAAGGTGTTGGCATTGATCGAAAGATGATTGTTACTCGTGTAAGGGGTGATCATCTGCAGGACAAAGCGATCCGTAAGACCATATTCGGCAACAAACGCATGGCCAACCGCGGTGACACTGGCACCAATATTTTGAGTTTTGCCAGCGTTATCAAATCCTTTGTCACCATGAGCACTGCGTAGTATATAACGGACGCGCGCCACATTTTTAGGAAGTGTCTGTGCTTCGCCCGTGATGGCCACATCAAAATTCGAGGCTTTCCTTTGTCTCAGGACTGCTTCGCCCGTTTGTTTCAGTTTGATTTTTGTGCGTGCGTTTTTGCCTTTGGGAATGTTCGACTCAACACCCGACGCAGGAGCAGCCGGTGGGACTCCAGGATTTGGAGCGGACGGTGATGTTGGTAAAGCCTCGTCGGTAATTTGCAACGGGGCTAAAGGCGCAGGTTTGGCTTTTGATTTGGGCGAGGCCGGCGGTGTTTCCGCTGGAGATGCAGCGGAACTCGGCGCTGGGACTTCGTCTTGAGCATAGGCCCACGAATACGCGGTCTGAGTCAGCAAACTCGCGCATAAGAAAAACCTCTGGTAAGAGCGCATACCCTTCCTCTCCTCATGCCAAGAAACTAATTTTGAACGACATCGTGTCTGTCATGTATTCTAGTTCAAGCTGTTCTATTATGGAATCTCTAAAGGCTTGTTACAAAAGGGCAATATCATGCGAATCAATCGAGGTCTGGCGATCGTCTCAATGCTGCTTGGACTCGAGCTTGCCTTATCTTTAAGTGCTTGCAGCCCGCATCGATCAAATGAAGGTTTTCCACCCACCTTGGACGTGTTAAACGGTGATAATTATGAAGACCCCCTGTGGAAGCTCGTTCGGCAAAAGCTTGGTATCAGTTCAATTGCAGCGCATTCTGTCGACGACCTCGGAGCAGAACTGGCCACGCTTTCCGATCTCATCAACGATCCTCTGCAGGCGGCAAGCGAATTTACGGCCCAAGTCGCAGCAGTGAGTAATGATGCTGAAAAAAGCGTCTGTTTGGAAGTGAAGTCGCCTCTCGTTGATCTCAATCCTGGCGCGGCCTTCGGTCTTTCCAATGGATTCAGCATCATTAACGGTGCGCCCAAGGCGTTGCCTCTGCCTGCTAAGGTTTATATGCTTCAGTATAAATTAATGGGCGACACAGTTTACCGGAATGCCCTCGTGACTGTGCCTATGACAGCGCCTACATCTGCGCATATGGCTGCTCCAACCGTTGCTATACAAAGTGAAGCGGGAGGAGCTTATGGTTATCCTATCGTGATGGTGGCCCATGCAGCCGCTTCGGGACTGGCTTACGAGGAAATTGCCCAATCGCTTGGCGAGCTGCAAAGCGGTTTCATCACGGCCGCCCCGGCTTTCCCTGGGGAGCCACTTTGCAAAACATACGACACTGTGTCAGGAGTGAAAACAACGACTTGTACAGGTGCGAATATCTTGGCTGCTGCCACGGGGATTTCGCTGCCTTATGAAAACGATGTCACCGATCTTTTGGGTCTTCACGATTGCATGAAGACTTGGCTTAAAACACCTTTAGGCGCGATCACGACGGCAGGCGCCAGTGCCGGAACAGAGGACCTGTCGACTAAAATCGTCAAGGTCAACCAAAGTGCACAAACAGCCTTAACATCATCATCCCCACTTCTGTCAGCGGCAGCAGGGTCGCCGGTTTCCATCATTGCTGGTATAGGACGAGGCGGGGCAGTGGGCGGTCTTGCACTCGCACGGGCAGGTGCAATCAATAGTGTCTATTTAAGTTCTACAGACGCAGTAGCTCAATCAGCATTGGCCTCGAAAGGCGCAAAACCCTCGCTCTTTAGTTGCGCCGTTCTCCTTTCCCCTCAGACGAGTTTTACCTCCGGCAAAAACAAGCTTTACCTCGACTACTGGAGCAAGGAATCGTCGAATATACTGAATACCGCTCAAGAAGCTGCCATTGATTTTATTCCAGGATTTGGCCTGATACATTCCAAAATCAGCGGCATGCGCACGGATCCCTCGCTTTCGGACGACGCGAAAGCCACAGCAATATCTTCCTATGTTCGCAGTATCGACCTTTTACTGCATGTTCCCTTGATACATGCCGGCCTCGAAAATTTTGGCAAACAATTTAGGGCAAAACTCTTGGCCACATCAAATGCCACAGGCGCGAGCAATACGTCGGCAGCCTCACAAGGCGCAATGCTTGTGTTACACGGAAAGTTTGATCAGATTGCGGATATAAGCAATT
This sequence comes from Oligoflexus sp., assembly GCA_014378195.1. GTDB lineage: Bacteria > Bdellovibrionota_B > Oligoflexia > Oligoflexales > Oligoflexaceae > Oligoflexus. The sequence goes on from JACMOC010000072.1 coordinate 137,353, forward strand.
CGGAGTTGTTGACAGGGGTTGGCGTGGCAACGACCCAAAGTGTGATCGAAGGAAAACAAGCGCCAGGAATCAAATGGTTGGGACTAGGCGTTGAGCCTCCCGCTGCAAATGTAGATGCAAATAACAAACTTCCTGCAGGCGATTACGGGCATATCAGCAGCCCAAGCTTTATAGGAGGGACTACGTCGACTCTTGCCGGTTCGATGAGTTCCAATACAGCAACGGATGCTTACCTAATGAAGTCACCGGCCGAAGTCACAGCCAAGTGGATCGGTTCAGCGTGTGTTGATTCTATCAATGCCAACGCTGCTCCTTAAGGATTTTAAAGGCTAAGCTGGCCTTCCCAGGCCTGCTTAGCGTATTGATGAAGCATGGGGAACGTCCACGCGCCCTGCTCAACAATATCTGCCGAACTCAACACGCTTAGACCTTCGATCAAACTAAACATCTGTTTCATATTTGCAACGCCCTGGTGCCTTTGAAGCAGGAGCATCATATAAAAGCTTTGTTTGTAGGCTACTTGCGCTTCACGGGTTGGCATCTTCATAAACGTCTCGTCGAATTTCTCTATCGGAAAAAACTTCTGGGTCGTGGCCGCATACTCGTAGTGCAAACAAAGATCCTCGCATTCTGCCATCTGCGCAAAACCTTCCTGAAACCAGGTCGGGAGGTTTCGGCGGCCCACCATTTCGGAGAGCAAAGCATGGGCGAGTTCATGACGAATGGAACGCTCTGTCTCTTCCGACCAGACAGCATCCTGGCCGACGGGTAATCGAATCTGTCCGTCATAGATTCCCGCTGCCCAGTTGGGGCTGTGCGTAATCTCACCAAAACGCTCTTCACTGTGAAAGTAAATGTCGACTACGTTACTCGGATAATCGATCCCAAAATCGAGATTGAGTTTACTCGCGGTCTTGTTTAAGGTTTCGACCACCTTTTCGATAAAGTCAGGTCCAACGTTCGGTTGATAATGGATGCGGAAAAAGCCTGTCTCCATCATGAGCTGCTTTTCGCTTTCATCCTGTTTGGCAGCCAGGCTTCTTTTGATGGGCTCCAGATCCACAGGTGCAGCGCCACCATCGGGCATCTTTTCAAGTTTGTGCGTGAGATCGATCGCCTCTTCAAAAAGGCCTTGATACTCTTTTACGCGCGCAAGCATTTGGACGGCTTCTTTATCCTGATTCTGCGTTTGAATATATTGAGTCAGGTAGGTATCGGCATCAGGCCATTCCCGGGCCATGAGTTTGCAGTATCCGAAGGCTTTGAGTGCAACCGCTGGGATTTTATCGCTCGGTATTTCCCGCAGAATATCCATGGCTCCGTTGCAATTCTGCTTTTCAAGTAGCGGCCACGCCTGGGCGGTCTTGAGTATCCATTTCTGACGATCGAGCCAGGCGCGATAATCAGAGCTGCCGTTGCCGCTGTTCAGTTTTTTCACTTCGCTTTCAATCAGACCGAGAGCGTCTTCATAGTGCTTTTCGCTGAACAGTTTGCGGATATCTTCTTCCCGCGTGACAAACTCGGCCATGGCCTCGGAAGCATGAAGCGGTTTTTCGAGGGCAAGTTCAGGCAAAGTCGGTATGGGTTCAACTCGAGGACTGGGGACCGGCACAGGCTTGGCAGCCGACCCCAAAATGAGAAACGCAAGCACCATCCATGGTTTTTTAGCCAAGGAGTTTTCCTTGTTTGTGAAGGGTCTGCAGATCCGTGAATCCGCCGATGAATTTACCATCAACAAAAATCATTGGAATCGTGCGGTAATGGCCGTTTTCCTCAGAAAGCTTTTGACGCAGATCAGGTTGGTCATCCAGACCGATTTCCTGGAACGGAATACCGGCTGTTTGGAGGAGCTTTTTAGCAGCGCTACAGTATCCGCAATTGGCACCTGTATAGACTTTAACTTCTGCCATAGTATTCTGTCCTTTTTTCAAGTAGGGCTAATGAATTCTTGGACCCTCATCCACAGAGGAAATTGTAATGAGCCTAGATACGGTCCGCAAGGACTTGTCCCTTGCCCTCCAAAAGGTTCTCGTCAACGCAGCCCGCGAATCCGCTTTCGGTTTTTTAGGTTCCGCACCCGAACAGAGACTCATCAGCCTCGAGCCAACCGAGCGCTCGTGGGTAGCCCATATAGCATCGGATGGTTTTGGTCTTGACCAAAAAATCCTGTTAGAACAATATATTACAACCGAACTCCCGGTAGAGATGCCGCGTGTTACGGTCTACTATAAGCGCCTCAAATCGCTTGGCGACCGCATCCAGAATCCTCAGTCAGCGCCGGCGCCCGTCGATGGGAAAAAGCCCTTCGGTGTGAATCAAAAAATCAAACCGATTCCAGGGGTCAAACGCATTATAGCCGTTTCGTCTGGGAAAGGTGGAGTCGGCAAATCCACGGTATCAGTCAATTTGGCAGTAGGACTAGCCATTGAAGGTCATAAAGTCGGTCTTTTGGATGCAGATCTTTATGGGCCTTCAGCCGCAATGCTTATGGGGCTCGAGGGGCCGATGCCGGTGAGCGCTCAGCAGCGCATGATTCCGCTCGAAAAATATGGCGTTAAAGTCGTGTCTTTCGGATTCATGACCGATCCCTACACACCCGTGATCTGGCGTGGACCCATGATCACAAAAGCATTGGAGCAGCTGTTCTATCAAGTGGAATGGGGAGAACTCGATGAGCTTATTATCGATTTGCCTCCCGGTACCGGCGATGTTCAGCTCACGATGATAGAAAACCTCCCGCTGTACGGAGGAATCGTCGTGTCCACACCTCAAGCCATTGCCCTCCTGGATGCCCATAAGGGCCTGTCCATGTTTGAGAAACTTCAGGTGCCTATCATCGGACTCGTCGAAAATATGGCTCATTTTCAATGTGGCGTCTGCGGCCATCTTGAGGATATCTTCGGCCAGGACCAGATCGAACAATTCTCCGTTCAAAGAAAAGTCCCTATCCTGGCGCGTATTCCTTTGAACCGAAGCATTCGAGAAGCTTCCGACGAAGGCCGGCCGGTGATTATTTCCGATCCAAGTTGCGGTCGATACTATCGCCCATTGGTTGAAGCCGTAATTGAATATGGGAATCGTCAATAAGTTGGTCGGCTGTCGTCTAAGCAAGGCCTTTCCCATGTCGGAAGGCCTTTTTTATTTGAATAATTTCATTGGGTTGTGGTGATGATTTGGCTGAAAAAGCGTTGGTACGACTCTCGCATTACTTAGAGTGCCGGGTAGCTGAACTTGTGGTTGTCATAAAGTTCAAAACACCAGTTTTGTACTCCCTTTTCCAAGCTGCTCTTCCCAACTCTACTTGCTGCCGATCTCATACCAATCAACCAACAATCTACCCGGCCCCTCGCCTTTGTAAAAAGGCGAACTCCTCTTTTTTCCCCTGGATTGTCTACCGCGTTTTATCAGCAACCTGACTCACTATGCTTTCTACGGTATCTCTGAAAATAGGCGTATCCTCGGCCGCATTTAAACTGTGCGCCCAAAGCCAATCGCCTTTGCGGTAGATTCGGAGCTTGAGAGCCTTGCCAGTCCATGATTCCGAGGCTCTCAGTTCCATTGTTTTCCATTTGATATTTTCGAGGCTCTTCAGCATAGGGTGAAGTGCAGCAGGACCGAGCTCCTGCTCTAGAACCGCGCCTCCACTCCAAAGTATCTGACGATGATTATCGATATTAACGAGACAACCAGCTGTGCCGATCGAGCCCAAATGAGAGCTTAACAAATGAAATACGCTGTCCGGTCCAAAACAGAGACTGAGACGAAGCATGATCTCATTCAGAGCCGAGGTCGGATTATGGCCTGAATTGCTCCGTTCCCGCCGTTTTGGTTTGGGATGCAACTCGATGTCATCATCGTCATCGTCATCGCTAGTGCCATTGACTTCGGGTTTGGCGGCAAATAAATCGATTTGCGTATCCTCTTCATCGGCAAAACTCGGAGCTTTGCCTGCCGCTCGCAGGACAGGCCGCGGAATAGGCCGCGGCTCATGCGTGATGGGTGGCAAAGTCGTGGGACCGCCATACTGCGAGATTGGGATCTCATCCTCATCACTATCAAAATGAAGATCGGCAAGGAGGTCTTTGTCCATACCTCGATCGGCTGCCTTATCGAGTTCGAAAGAGGGTTCGTGCAGAGCCTCTTCGATTTTCGGCTGGAGTCTCGGCATGGCGCGCGGTTTCGTTTCTTCAAAACCAAACGAACTCATCGGCGGCGGCTCATCGTGAGTGGCTTTTGCAGGGGGCATATCATCCATCTCAAACAAAGGCTCGTCATCTTGGGAAACTGCGAGCGAAGCCATGAGTGAGGCTGTGCGCTCGGCATCAAACTCCGATTCCAAAGCCCCTATATTCACGGCATCGTCAGGACCACCGAAGACTTTGTCATCGCCCTGATCATCGAGCTCAGGCACGCTTAACGCCTGTACTGTGGCGAGATCATCATGAACGATCGGATCGGGAATGGTTAAGGTATCGATATCGCCATCGAAGCTTATCTCGGATTCGAGTTCTTCTGTATCCATCGCGGCGAGGTCAAGCTCGTCATCATCATTGCTTTCGCTTTTATTCTCAAGCGCTTTTTCGTTTTCTTCCTCTAAAACGGCCAGACTCACGTCGAAGTCGAAGGGCTCGTTTTTCGGGTTGGAAACCTTTGCCGCAAAAAGATCCGTATCGACGTCTAAGTCCATATCGTCGGTAACCAGCTCAAGTAGGTCTTCCGACTCTTCTTTGGCCGCGGGCGTGCTCATTCCAAATTCGTCGTCGATGCTACCCGTGTCCAAAAGGGATTTTACGTCAAAGCCATCAAGCTCACTTAGGTCTCCAGCAAACGGGTCGACCTCGGCTCCATTGCTCGATTGCATTCCTGCCTTGTTATCCATAGCAAAATCGTTTTCCAGGCTTTTGAAATCCGCGTCGTCTTCAACCTCAAACTCCTCTTCAACCACCTCAGCATCAAGCTCGTCGTCTTCGACTTCCTCAATTTCGGGTATTGAATCGTAGATCTCTTCAACATGGGCATGACGGGCGCGACTCGGCGTCGGCGCTCTATCCTCGCTGCTCTCGAGTTTCTGACGGACCCAGGCCGATTGAGCGTGATTTTGGAGGAAGTGAGTCAACGCGGTTGGCTGAAGTCGGAAGTCAGGATCGATCCGGGCGAGGCCTTCATAAAGCTGCGACAGAGGAATAACGACAGGGTTAACTTCGAGTCCAGTGAAGAACTCAAGCTGCTTTAACGTGCTCCGATCCAGGGGGTCGACAACGCCAACGGTGATTTTACCAGGGTCTTTTTTGAGGGGGATAACTTCAAGTTTGGATACAAGACGTCTATCGACCGAATGAACGGCGGACTGATCAAGGTGGGTGAGGAAATCTTTGGGCGCGATCTGATAACGTGTCCGTTCGGCAAAAAATCCAGCCAGTTCGTCTTCATCAAGGAGGCCTATGGCCAGAATACTCTTTGCAAATGCCCAGCTACCCTGACCACAGGTCTTCGTGATTGTCAGCCTATCCTGCTCGGTGAGAAATCCTTCTTTAACCAAAAGGGAACCAAGTCCGGATGCACCCATGTTGTCCTCTGCGATCCTTAAGGGGGCACCTCAAAGGGGCCCGTGATTTCCAGCCTCTGGCGTAGGTCTCAAAGCCGCTCAGAGCGGGCCGGAGTCCTTGAATTCTACTAGGCAAAGGGCTGATAGATCTATACTATCACAGATTGCAACATCGCGCTTTTATGCGTAAATATGACGGAAACAAGAGGACTATATGGCTAGCGATAAGAGCAAAACCCTAGATGCGCCCGATGCTTTTCAGGTTCAGGCTTTAAGCGTCATGGACCGCGCGGCTCGAAACCCTAAACCGATCTTGATCGGCGGGGGTATAGTTTTGGCCCTCTTGGTCGGCGGTTATGCCGTTAAATATTTCAAAGAAAACACGCTCGAAAAACGCCAGGATGCAGTGTCCGAAGTCGACCGTGTTTACGAAGCTGAGATGAAAAAAGTCACGGATCAGCGCGAAGCCCTTGAGAAGCAACGCGATGTCCTGGTTGCCAAACAACCCAAGCCAGCCGAAGGCCAAGCCCCGGTTGAGACCCCTGAAGTCAAAGCCCTTAACACTCAAATCAAAGCGCTCGCAGCCGATCACACGGCTTCCTCGGCGAAGTATCTAGAATTTTATAAGGCGAATTCAAAGTCGCCTGAAGGTCTGGCCGCCGGCCTCAAACACGCGTCTTTTGCTGCCGAAAAAGGCGATCTGGATACTGCGCGTACCGAACTCAACACGATCGTCTCAGACTCCAAGTCTGAGAACGTTATTCATGTGCAAAGCCTTCTCATGCTGATTTCCATCGAAGAAGATAAAAACGATTTGGATAATGCTGCAAAACACGCGGACGATTTGATTGGTTCTGTCGGACCCGAACTCATGCCGCGTGCGCTGTTGACAAAGAGCCAGGTGTTGTTCTTGAAAAAGGACTTCGTCGAGGCCAAAAAAGTTCTGGATAAGCTAGTTAACGATCATGGTACAAGTCCTGAAGCAGAACGAGCTCGCGGTTTGTTAGCCCTGATTCCTGCGTAGTTTTAAGAGGCATTTGTGAAAGAGTTTTTTTGGTCCGTATTTATGCTGGGACTGCTTGCGAGTTCCTGTGCTACGCCTGCCGCCGCACCGAAGGATGAGGTGCAAGGCTGCGATTTGGACGGCGCCCACTGTCGTCCTTTTCGTACAGGCATGATCAAGTTCGAACCTGATCTTGATGCACAAAAACCGCTGGGCACTATTGATGAGGCCGGCTGGACACTCGCGAATCAGACCATCATCGGCTCCTTCAAAGACCGTTGGGTCACGGGGTTTGACCTCAAACGCAAGCAGCACATCTGGTGGCTTGAGACCAAAGCGGACCTTACGGCTCCGGTCGAAGTCTTCGGCAGTTTCGGTATCGTTGCTCTGCGCGACGGCCGTCTGCTCAAGATTGACGTGACCACTGGCAAGGTCATTTGGGAAAATCACCTGACGCAATTTGTGGCGACCAAAGTTGTCCTTTCGGGAACATCACTCCTTGCTTACACGGTCGACCAAAAACTCTATTCGATCGATTTTCAAGCGGGCCAAACTCTCTGGGCTTATGATGCGGCGAGTTCGCCCAATCTTCTGATTCGCACCGGAGCTGCACCTCAGGTTGTAGGCAACGAAGTGTTTATCGGCAGCGTGGAAGGCGACATTCGCTCGATTCATATCGCAAGCGGCAAAGAAAACTGGCGTTTACGACCAGGAAAAGATGATTTCCGGTTTAAAGATATCGTCGGCGAAATTGGAGTGGGGACGAACCAGATCTACGCGACGCGTTATGATGGTTTGATCTTCGGAATCGATATTCAAGCCAAGCCGAACGGCACTCTTTGGGAAGTGACTGCGCCTAGCATTACGACTTCGGCCTACCGCGATGGAACAATGTATATCGGTAGCATGAACGGCGAACTTTTAGCCATTCAAGCCAGCAACGGTCGACAGCTTTGGAAAGCCAAACTGGGGCAATCGATCAAGTCTTTGACTGTCGGCGAAAAAGCAATATTTGTCGGAGGAAGTCAGGGGCGAATCTCCGCTGTTGCACTCTCCGGTGGACAATTGCTCTGGCACGACGATCTCGGCGGAAACGTTACAAAACAACCCTTTGTTTTGGACGATGAGATCTACTTCTCGACCGGACTCAAGGTGATTTACAGCTACAAAATCCTTTAGTTTTAGCTCGGCTCAAACGAGGTCGGTACGGCCTCGTTTTTTGAGCTCTTCCACAATGTATTTCACGTCTTGCGCTCTTTCCTTCGGGCACACCAAAATCGAACCTTCCGAACAGACGATAATCATATCCTTCACACCGATACACGCAACGAGCTTGGCATCGCTATCAACCGTTGTGCCTTCGGAATCGATTTGAATCACGTCACCGTAAAAGAGGTTGTTTTGAGCGTCCGTTGGGAATGACAACGCGAGGGCATCCCAACTCCCGACATCCTTCCAGCCTATATCCGCTTCCACGACACTGACTTTGCTGCTTTTCTCAAGAACCGCAGGATCGATTGCGATCGATTTTAGGCCTTGATAGGTGGCTGAGAAGAGTTCTTTCGGGATCTTTGCAAAACTCGAGTGCTGCCCTCGCGCTGTGCTCAGGTCTTTGATCGATTGGGGAACAAACGTTTTGAGTTCGTCGAGTATAGTCGATATCTGCCAGGCAAAAATCCCTGAATTCCAGAGGAATCGTTTGGTTGCGATATACTCGGCTGCGACCTTCGCATCCGGCTTTTCGCGGAAGCTACTGACTTTGTAGGTAGTCTCAAGCCCCGGTAGAGCATTGCCTTTTTCCATATAACCGTACCCCGTCTCAGGATATTCGGGTGTGATTCCGAGTAACGTGAGGTAACCCTGGGCAGCCGAGGCGACCATAGACTTTATCGTATCAACGAAGACATCCATGCGTTTAATCAAAGCATCGGCATGAAGAGACAGCATAATTGGGTTTTCGATCCCCTGCTCTTTCGCCAGGAGTTCGATTTCCAATGCAGCTAAAGCCAGGGCATTGGCCGTATTTTTAGCCGCTGGTTCTGCAAGATAATGGTCGCATAGGCCCGTGGTCATCTTCACTGTCGTTGAAAGTTGGTCCACGTGAGTCACGACTATACGGCGATTCGCAGGGACAAGGCCGTCCAGACGACGAAGCGTGAGCTCGATCATCGTAAAATCATTATCCCCAATCTGGCAAAGCTGCTTCGGGCGATTGTGCCGAGATTTTGGCCAAAAACGCGTGCCGCTCCCCCCTGCAAGAATCACTGCAAAAACATTGGCTGGTAAAGGCGAGGATTGAGTTGATGGCACGCGTTACTCCTGGTCGTGAGTCGGAGCGGACGTATTGGGCTCCTGAGCCTGTGTCGCAACATTGTAGTCCGCAGGTTTTGAAAGAAGAAGATTTTTTTTGAGATGCTCTGAAAATCCCCGCAGATAGAGGGGAGTACTCGGAAGCGCAGAAAGTGCTTCGATGATTTCAAGTCCGTAATTACGGATGATACGCGCCTTTTGTGGCTGCGAATTGTGCAGCTCCCTGTAGGTGTCATTATAGAGAGAGGCTAACCACCAAAGGCTATAGGGCAATGCAGGACTGTCGGAGTGATTTGTACAGTAAGCTTGCCAGGTTTCCAGGAGCTTTTGTTTGTCGCCTGACAGAGTAAGAGCAATCCAGTCTTTCTGGGAAGATGTTGCGGCCAGCATCGTGTCGTGATCGATGAGCGCATCATGATTGATGGGGTAATCAAATATCGCATAGTCCTCATCCGCCGTCACGCGGCTTACTGCAAAATCACTGCGGGGATTGAAGGCATAGAAATTGTGGTAGCGATAGAACTCTTTGGGATCCAATTCGTTTTGAAACGGCATTGCGAAAAAATAGATAAAGTTGGGAGCATCGCTGACGTGGGATAAGCTCACGGTGATTTTGGTTTCCGCGCTTAACCTAGGGAAAAACTTCTCCCTCACCTTCGGCAGGAGATTGACGATATGGTTATCCGTCAGGTTCCAATAATAGAGGCCATCATCGTAACGTTTGGATCCACTAGCCGTAAAAATAATTTCAAATCCGCCCGGCAACCACAAAAATTCTTCGACGGCATCATGGGTCGAAATCATAAAAAATTCAGGATCATCGTGGCTCTGGATGAGGAGACGTTTGCTGCCTCCGCGAAACCGTGATTTTAAAGATGCAACGAGGCTGCCGCGTGAGGATTCCACTCCCTCGAGAAACGAACTCTGATAAAAATTGAGTACACTTTCGTTCATCGTTTCACCGCGAAGCGAAGACGCGGGGTAGGCAATTCCTTTACCGTAACTTTCATCCCGGCTTATCAAAACGGTATTTTCCATGGCATCGCGCCCAAAGGATTTTAGGACAAAGGCCTCTTCGGTAAGGGGCTGATAGAATAATGCGTGCCCATAACTATCATGGAGGTCGGGTCTTTGGCCGTGTGAGTAAGCGTAGGTCCTGACTTCGGCAAGAGTCTCCGGCAAGCGGCCCTGCGCCTTCTGAAAACGAGTCACCCAGTCCCCGGTCCTGTTCAAGGTCGCATGGTTGCTCGACCACGGATGACCACTCCAGGCCGTGAAGGCTGTGAGGACTATCCAAAGCAAAGGCAGGATAAGTAAGAGAGATCTCGCACGCATATGGGAAACCTTGGGCTAATTGCAGGTTGACCTCGAGCAAAAAGCCTGAGGGGGGCAGTCTCCGCAAACAATCTATAGTATAATCTTCGTAAGGCAACACGTTCTCTATATCTTAGACCTGACAGAAGACAAGGTAAAGGCATGCGTATGGTATCTACTTTGTTAAAAGCATTCTTAGTCATTGGAAGCTTTGCGGCATTTCCTTTGATGGCCGTCGAAAAAGGCAATCTTTCTGGTTTCAATACAGGGGATTCTTCGTTCACCGAGATGCGGGCGGAAGATGATGCTGTCAGGGTTAAAGTTCCCTTGAAGATGACCCTCTTCGAACAGATCATAGTCAAGAATCAGGATGGCATTCGCCGCATAGAGCACAAGCCGTTGACGCCGATCCGTTATAACTTCAAAGCTACGATCGATCGCACGAACCATTTTTATGTATCTGATTATCATGTGGAAACAGTCCCTGTGAAATGGGAGCACGATAGCAAAGAATGGACGCTCACCGTACATTTCTACAAACGCTTCGGCGATGGCCAGGAGCTTGAAGAAAGCGTGGGCAGCATGGATATCAAAGGCAAGCTTGAAGGCAGCCAAAAGCTTTATACGCTCAAAGCCCGCGGTCAGCAGAGTTTCAAGAATAAGCAGGGTTTTCCCCAGCTCGTGGTTGAAATTGACTCGAAAGCTGGTGCCGAAAAAGGTAATATTGCTCGCCGTGACGCTCCGGTAGCTCAATAACTCGGCCCCCGTCACGCGGAGGTATCCCTATGCCACGCAATCTTTACGACGAAATCGGTCCTGATCGCATCGCCGTTATCCTCAAAAATTTTTATGAACGCTGTTTTGAAGATGTCATGATTGGTCATTTCTTCTTTGAGAAAAACCATGACGAACTTCTAAAGCATCAATTGAATTTCGCCACCGGCATGCTCGGTGGCCCTGTTTCCTACCAAGGGCGCCCCCTGGCGCCACTCCACCAAAGTCTCCCTATTCGCAGTCCTCACTTTGCTCGGCGGCGTCAGATCCTGATCGAAACGATGACGGATTTTGGGCTGGCTCAGAACCTCATCGACGGCTGGGTCGCTTTGGAAGAAAGACTCAAACCACTTATACTCCAAGACTCAGGCAATTGCCGGTCTTGAGCATGCCGCTTTAAAAAATGTAACACTCAAAAACAAAAAGGCGCCATCCACAAGGAAAGGCGCCTTTTTCAATGTCTCGCTAACGATTACGAATGAAGTTCAGCTTCTTGTTCAGCTTCCGAAGCCGCGTGTTCACGATCGATGTGATCTTTGCGCGCGCCGTCTTCCGACTTCGCCCGGAAGAAAACCCGGATGGGAATATCTCCGTACTCAAGATCCGTCCGGAGGCGTTTCACGAGGAAGCGTTTGTACGATTCCTGGATTTCTTCCGCCACGTTACATTTCACGACGATAGTTGGAGGACGCGAGCTGACCTGCGTTGCGAAGTAGAACTTCACGCGCTTGCTATAACGTTTGAGGATAGCGGGTGTGTGAGCCAAAACCGCTCTTTGTAAAGCTTCGTTGACCTTCGCTGTACTCACGCGTTTTTCGTAACTCGCGTAGAGTTCTTCAACGGACGTCATGATCTTGTGAATCCTCTGATTCTCAAGGCACGAGGCGAAGATGATCGGGATGAACGCCGCATCGCGGAGTTTTTCGCGAATATCAGCAGCGAAGTCACGAGACGAGTTGGTTTCTTTATTCGGGAAAAGGTCCCACTTGTTGACGACGATCAGGAGGGGTTTGAACTTGCTCAGAGCGAGCGAAGCCAAACGCGCATCCTGGTCGGAAAGGCCTTCGTCAGCGGCGATGATGAGAACTACGACATCTGCGTCTTCGATCGTTCGCAAACTACGCATAACGCTGAGGCCTTCGATTTTGTCGAAGATCTTCTTTCGACGCCGAACGCCCGCCGTATCAAGAACCACATAGTTCTTTTTGTTGAAGGTCAACAGGGTGTCGACCGTATCGCGCGTGGTGCCGGCAATTTCGCTCACGAGGGAACGTTCTTCGCCACAGAGACGATTAAGGATAGAGGATTTGCCCGCATTCGGCCGACCGATCAAAGCGACTTTGGCGGCTCCGTCGTGGTCTGTTTTGTGGGTCTTGAGATCGGTTTTTTCGTTGAGGTTGCTTTCAATCTCAGCGCAAAGATCCCAAACACCGCGGTTGTGGGCGGCACTCACGCTCGTAAACTTCTCGATACCAAGTTCATAGAACTCAAGAGCGTTGGCTTCGTGTTCTTTGCCGTCCATTTTATTGACGACGTAGATTACGTTTTTGCCGTTTTCCTTGAGGTACGTGACGAGTTGGAAGTCGTGCGGGTGAATACCTGTTTTACCATCGAGAACAAGCAACACAACGTCGGCATCGGTGATGGCCTGTTGTGTCTGTTCCCAAACGATGTTTTTAGAAAAAGGTTGGTAGTAGAGATCTTTGGTCTCAAATCCACCGGTATCAATAAGCAGAAAGCCTGCATCATCATCTTCGACACCCGAAACAGTGCCAAAAAGGCGGTCACGTGTGACGCCTGGTCTATCGTCTACTATCGCTTTTGTACTGCGGGTCATGCGGTTGAAAAGCGTTGATTTACCGACATTGGGTCGACCAATTATGGCGACGATCCCTGCGATCATGGAAAACTCCTAGGAAATACCCTGATATCCAGATTCTTCCATCTGTTTCCAGGTGGTGAGGGCCATTTTTGCGGCATCTTGCGAGGCAGTTTTTTTGGAAGGCCCGTGTCCTGTGCCGAGAGTCTTTCCGCGAAATACGACTTCAACTGAGAAGTCGAGTTGGTGGTCAGGTCCCTCTCGTTTGATGACCTTATACAGGGGAGCTTCCTTGAAAGCTCCTTGTGTAAGTTCCTGCAGCCGTGATTTGTAGTCTTGTTGCGTCAGATCTGTCAAGGAAGATGTCAGGATGTCTTTGTAAAGACCGAGAATAACTCTCTTCGCTCCTTCAAGGCCAGCGTCAAGATATATAGCTCCAAAAAAGGCTTCGAGGGCATCCGCCAACACTGAATCTTTATTGCGGCCACCGGCCCGTTCTTCGCCAGGGCCAAGCAGCAAACACTCCCCAATCTTGAGGCTTTGACTGATGCGCGCTAAGGTGTGTTCGTTGACGAGAGAAGCTCTGATCTTGGAAAGCTGACCTTCTGGGAACTTCTCAGGTCTCTGGAGGAGGAGCGAACTCAACACGATGCTCAGGACGGAATCACCCAGAAACTCGAGACGCTCATTCCATGGCATAGCAATCAACTGTTGGTTCTTTTTTTGAACGTAACGAGCCGCCGAGCTGTGAGTCAAAGATTCTAAAAGGAGTGACCGGTCGCGAAATTTATAGGCCACAGTCTGGCAAAGTTCTTCCATGGAACGTATCTGATTGGGGAAACCTTCGCGGACTGTCTCAAAAATGTCATGACTTTCCAAGGTTTGCGGCTCCTAATAGGCTTTTGGCCGGCGCGGGGGGGTCTAGAACGCGTCATTATAGGGGGAGAAAGAAAAGATTCAAGGCTTTCTTCATCGATCTCGCAACATAGTCTTGTCGGGGATAGGCTACAGACCTCAACGCCAAAACGATGTGATACAATAATTATGGACTTGGGAAGGGACGTTTGAGTGAAGACTCTCGCCAAATTTATGCTGCTGCTTATTCTTATCGGCGGCGGCGCTGGTGTGTGGACGTATTTGCAACTGCCTGAATGGGCAATAAAATCACATACTCTCGCCGAGCCAGCCGTCGTCAGACTTCAAAAAGGCATGCGCCTTCCGGAATTCGCAGTCGATCTCGAACAGAGTGGCATTATTGATAGTGCTTGGAAGTTTCGGCTTTGGATGCGTTTTTATCAAAATTATGCGCGCTTTCAAGCAGGGCAATATCGATTTGAGGGAAGCGTCACGCCGACCTCGGTAATCGAGACGATTCAAAGCGGTAAGGTTTTTGAGCCCTTCGAACTGCAGTTCGTAGTTCCCGAAGGGTTTACCCTAAAGCAGGTCGTGGAACGACTGGAAGCCCACAAGGCCGGAACGAAGGCTGAGTTATGGGCTATAGCCAAAGACAAAGAACTTCTGCGAAAATATAATATCACCGGCAACAATGTCGAAGGTTTCCTCTTTCCAGCGACTTATAGCTTCGAAAAAATGCCGAGTGCGGTCACGGTTTTTGAAAAGATGCTGGAAACCTTTTTCAAAAATCTCCCTCAGGGGATGGAGCAGCGCCTTCAAGGTGTCGGACTGGATCTTCGGAAAGGCGTGATTTTCGCTTCGCTCATTCAAAAAGAAACTCTACACGAAGAAGAGATGTCAAAGGTTTCCGAGGTCATTTGGAACCGTTTGCACGACAATGAAGCTCTTGGAATCGATGCTGCCCTGATTTACGGAATTGAGGATTATAAGGGTGATATCACCTGGAAGCACCTCAGGGACCCGGGCAACCCGTATAACACCCGTCTCCATCGCGGCCTTCCTCCTGGCCCAATTGGAGCGATTTCAATGCAAGCTCTGGAGGCTGTTTTTACGCCGACGAAAGAAGGCTACAAGTACTACGTTCTGAAAAATGACCATTCGAGTTATCACAATTTTTCGCGTACACTTGCAGAGCACAATCGCTTCGTGAAGCAGCTGATCCAGGCTCCCAAGAAAAACTAGTTTATGACGTGCATTGAGATGAGGTGATGAACATGGCTACGAAACCAACGAAATCAAAAAAAGCACCGATTGGAAATGCTAATGCGATTGCAGAAGTCTCGCCATCGGATGCCAGTAAGCAGCAGGTGCAAAAAGACAAAGAAGACGGCCGCGATCACCAAAGAGTGCCAGTCCAATTGCTCGTCGACTATCGTTCTGGCGGCAACTACCTCTTTGATTTCTGCCGTGATCTTGGTACAGGTGGCGTTTTCATAGAAACAACTAAGCCTTTAAGTCATGGTAGTGTTGTCGAACTGACCTTCACTTTGCCCGATTCTAAAGAGACGCTTGAGGCCAAAGGCCGAGTCATTTGGGTCCAAAATACGGTTCCCGATAAAAACACAGTGGCTGGAATGGGCGTTCAATTTGAAGAATTTACGCAGGAACAGCGCGTAATCCTCCAGGAATTTGTTGATCGTTATAACAAACCTGCAGCGCGGAACAAAAACACGAATAAGTCGGCGTAAACCTCGGTCCAAGGTGAAGAGTGGACCTCCAAAAGGTCACTCTTCATCCTGTTCTTTTAGTTCTTATGCCGCCCTCATATGCCCATAGAATTGCACTTTTTCTTCTGCTAAGATCCCGGTCGTCCCGTGAACGTGCTTGGGAGAAGCAGCATGCATTTAATCTGGAAAAGACCCGATGGATTTCATGGGGCATCGCCTACTGACTTCAGAGTCGTAGACCTTGGCGGACGTTCGAGACTTTGGCTCCACAAAGTCGACCGCGATCAGTACCCATTCCGCATTGCAGGTGGGTGGGAAGAGAAGGACAGCTCGGTACTTCTCAACAATCTGGTCAATTTACTCGAGAGCGATGACAAAGCCTGGCTCGAGTACCTCGATCGCGCAATGGACCATTCACTTAAGGAAGACCGCAAGGTTTTCATTGACGACCTACTCAGCTGGCTCACAGAGCTTCAGCTGCATGTAAAAGGTGATACCTGGGAAACAGAAATCCTACGTGAGGCTTTAACAGTCCTCTCAGAGCGACTCGGAGTGCTACGAGAAAGGTTTATGAACCCTACAGTTCGCTAACCCTCTTTCTCCCACCATTCTATCCGCATCTGAAGGCACCCCAATCCGGTGCCTTTTTTGTTTCGATTATCACACGTCATCCCACTTTTGCGCCGATTAACTCTATTCGTCCGCCGGCCTCATAGGCTCATGCACGCGACGGGATGGGGCCTAGATGATATTTTCGAAAAAGTTCGTGATTCTCAGCCTTTTGTCTGCTTCAACTTCGGCTTTCGCCAGCGACATCAAAGGGCGTTCATCGGTTTTCACTCATCCATTTCAACTCAAATCATCTGGCCTCAACTTCACGGCTCGCAATGCGAATACCGAAAATCTCATGGATCAAGGAGCCGATAGCCTGACTCGAGGCGGCCTCGATTCCCGTTATCATTTGCGGCAAAAGTTGTACTCCGAGCTGAACGTGTACAGCGATCGAAAGATCGAAACTGTCTCGTTCGGATTTGATCTTGACGATGTCCCCGTGTGTGATCTTGAAGTCAAAGTTCACCGAACTATGGACGGTCTCACCACAATGATCGGGGATATGCCGCTGGCCCCTTCCGGTGTTTTTACCCGGGACCAGTGGGCAACGGATGCGGCGCTTACGAAAATCGTACGTGAGACTCTCATGATGGGTAGTCTTGGAAGTGAATACATCGCTTTGTCCAAAGAAAGATGCCTTTGGAGCCAGGACGGGCTAAAGCCTGCGTGGAAGGTGAATCTCAAAACCGCCGCCGGCATGAACTATGAAATTATCGCGAGCGGGGAGGAAGTTTTTCGGTTCGATCCAAAGCATTTTCATGAAACCGAGGAAGGTACGGCCACGGTTTTTAAGACCAACATCAACGAAGGCGAAGCGGAAGCTATCCCTTTACGGGAAATGGCTAACTCTGGATACCTGTCGAATCCCTATTTCGAAGTCTGTGTTCCTACAAGCGCGAATAAACCCGTTTGCAATCCTAACGAAGGGACTTCAGCCTACTCCTTTGCACAAGAGTCAACTTTTGTCTATAACTACGACCGATCCATCGATCCCAATAGGTTTACCCAAGCCTCGATCTTTGCCCATACCAACGTAGCGCTCTCCTGGCTACAGACACACGGTTATGCAAATTTCGGAACGACTCAGATCAAACTCCTCGCGCATGCGAAAGTTAATGGCGACGTAAATAATGCTCTTTATCAACCTGCGATAGGCAGTGAAACGCCGATGATACTCGTAGGCGACGGCGATGGCGACGCGCTCCAAAACCTCGGGACCGATGCTGACGTTGTAAGTCATGAATTGGGACATCACGTGGTTTATAACACAGTCACTCAAATCTCCGGCGAGTCGCTGGTCATTCACGAAGCCCTAGCCGATTTTTTCACCTTTGCCCGTACGGGTAACGCTTGCTTGGGCGAAAGCATATGCACCGATACTCCGCTCGGCCTGAAAGTTTGCGCAAAACCAAAAGCGTGTCTTCGTTCCGCAGAAAATGACTATGCTTATGGCGACGCGAACCTCCCTACGCAGGCCCACTTGCGAGGCCAGTTTATCTCGGGCCTCCTCTGGGATCTGCATGCGAAGGACGGCATTCCTCAGGATGAGGTCACCACTATGGTCCTCAAAGGTGTCGACCTCCTTGTCTCCAACTCAGGGTATAAACATCTCGTGGTAGCCTTACTTCTCGTCGATCACACGGAATATGCAGACAAATACTGCCCTTTGATCCTGGAGCGCGCGAAAGTTCGCGGCCTTACGAGTCAACTCGCCGATGTTTCGTGCGAAGCCATCCAAACCCAAAGCGTTGATAAAAGCAAGGTGACGACCTACCTTTCCACCACGCCCTCCGGCAGCGGCGACGCAGCTCTGACCGCAACCAAAAAAAGTTCTAAAAAATCCTGTGGCGCTCTGGATGGCGGTTTAGCCGGCAGTGGACAGGCGGAAAGCCTCTTGCTAATATTATCATTACCCATTGCCATTACTTGGATACGACGCAAGAAGTCTTGATCTATCCTCTTACATTGATTGAGGCCTTTCGATGATCGATCGGTGGATGCTGAGATTTGCTCAGGTCTTCGTCCTTTGCTCCTGTCTTGATATTCCCATTCTGAGTGCAGCCGACCTGAACGCGTATCTCGTGGTTCGATGGGAAGGCAGCGCGCTTGAAGAGCCTAATCTGGAAGCCCTGGATGCCATCCATAAGAAGTATCCTGATGCGCCCATGATCCATCTCATCAATCCTACCTATTTCCAAGACAACGCACTGACCACGACCAATCTTGAAAAAATTAAAAAGCGAATCGGCCCGAGCGACGAGGTCGGCCTTTATCTGGTGCCAAGCGCCAATCTCCTCAAGGCTGCTGGTGTGATCGCAATTCACAAACCGACGTTCTGGGGCTATAGCGATGAATTGTGCACGACGGACTGCGGGCTCCAGATTTCCCCCACCGTCTACAGTCGGACAGAAGTTGCCAAACTTTTTGTTACGGCCAACAGGTTTTTGAAAGAAGCGGGTTTTAATGCACCCAAGACCTATGCCGTTCACGGATGGATGGCTCCGGCCGGACTTGCCGAGATTGCGGAAGGCCTCGACTTCACGAGTGATCTAACAGCGATCGACGTATCACTCGTAAAAGAGCAGATCAGAGAATATCCGCTGGCGAACTGGTTAAAATCCTCGCCTGCGCCTTTGTCCAAAGGGGCTTTAAAGGCCTATGTACAGGGCGGTGGGATCATGGAATTCAACAGTGATTCCGAGGTTCTGAAACGATTTGATCAGTTTTTCGCCAAAGATCACGAGCGTCAGGCTCTGTTTGTCATGAGCCTCTCGCAAGAAAACGCTTACATGACCCGGTCGCGGCTGGAACACGCAATCGACGGCATGAAGGCAAAGGCTGCCGCAGGCGGCGATAACCTGGTATTTAGCACGATGAATGACGGAAAAAACGGTCGACCTCTCGCCAGCAAAGCAGGTATAAACACAAAGCTCTAGGAGGACTTTGCTGTGTATGTCGACGTTCATAGTCACCTGACCCATAAAGACTTCGCGGGAGACCTGGATGAGGTCATCAAGCGAGCAACCGAGGCTGGCCTCACATCGATCATCGTCAATGGACTCGAGCCGGAGTCTAACCGGCGGATACTTCAGCTCGCTGAGACCTATCCCGTTATCAAGCCCGCCCTCGGCATCTATCCTATCGACGCCATCAATCATCTTCAGGCCCTTATCCCCTTTCCCGTGAAGGCTTTCGACGTCGACGCCGAAATAGCATTTATCGAAAGCCAAGCAAAGGCTGGCAGCATCATCGCTATTGGTGAATGTGGGCTTGATGGGCATTGGGTAGGGACCGAGACTTTCGCCGCCCAGGAGCGGGTGTTTGAGGCGCTCATCGAGATAGCAGTGCGGCATGATTTGCCTTTGATTATCCACACCCGCAAACTCGAAGAACGAGCTATGCAGATATTGGCGGCTCATCGGGTCACGAAAGTCGATTTTCACTGCTATTGTGGTCGTTCGAAGATGGCGATAGAGGCGGCTCAAAAGCACGGCTGGTATTTTTCTATTCCCGCTAACGCCAGGCGCGATGGCGCTTTTCAAAAACTACTCAAAGAACTCCCCGAAGATCTAGTTTTGACAGAAACCGACTGTCCTTATCTCCCGCCCGAAAAAGGCCAACGGAACGAGCCTAGAAACGTCGTAGGGACGATCGATCTATTGTCGGAACTCCGTGGCTGGTCTGTCGAGCAGGCTCGTGAAAAGGTCTGGACCAACTACCAAAGGCTCTTCCAAACGAAAAAATGAGAGCTCCGATTGGCGAGCCCTCATTCATAGAACACAGAATCTTTTCTCTAAAATTCTTTTTTCACTGCCGAATCACAACCAGATGGCGATACCAGCACTCAAACTGTCGGTTTTAGACGAGAGTTTGTTGATATCCGATGAACCGCCACTCATCTGGTTGTTCACTTCGAGGCGTTTGCCTGTCGCCTGGAAAGAAACCGAGGGTGTTAAGAAGTAGTTGATGCCCATCGAATAGAAGTGACCTGAACCCACAACAGTTCCACTTTTTTCATTTGACAGATAGGTGAGGTTGTCACCGAGCATCCCAAGACCAAACTCGATGTTGGTAAGCGGAGCACTGAATTCAAAAGCGATTTCCGCCGAGAGGCGCGAACCCGAAAGGGTCTCTAAACTTGAGTCTGCTGAACGCATATTGATGAGTGTATGCGAGAGACTGAATTGAATGAACTTAAAGGCCTCAACGCCGACTCCATTGCGGATTCCGTAGCCATGCCAAGACTCGGACATAACATCGTTTGATCCTTTAAGGGTCTTTTCCATCGTCCCTGTTTCACCTTCCACAGACGTGGTGACGAACATGGTTTTGTTGAACGAGGAACGCGACTGATCGATCATCGCATGGGTTTCCGCGAACGCGGAACCTGAAAGGGCAAGCAAAACAGAAGTCATAGCTATACGAACCAACATAAACAACTCCGGGACAACGTTAGGGACCAACAGCAACAAGAGAGATCACAAAGGCAAGGGAGCAACATCCGTGCCGGCGCGTCAGTATCTACAAAATCAAGGGTTTGCCAGAGGAGGAAGAAAAAAAATTGTCGGAATTTTTGACAGCAAGAGTTCAATCTTGAACTTAACGGAAAGATTGAGATGAGGGGCTTGCGTTTCTTTTTTGATTCCGCTAAGAAACGTAGCAATTGCCATCTTTATTGAGGACTTAAGGCTCTTCTTAGACCTTTGTCCCGCGAAAACGAAATTTTTATTAATATCTGCTGAGCAGGTCTTTGTAAACATTCAATATTATCCACAGAGACTGTGAATAATCATGCATGTGAGGCGTCAGCGCCCGCCATGGTCAAGCACTCAATAGAGTCGTCCAAAATTTGTACAGCCATGTTGTGCGCCCTCAAAGTCTTTAGTATCAACAACTCCTTTTAGTTTCTAAAAATTGAACTCCCCTTATAAGACCTGTCAATCCACCCTTTAAGGAACTCACTATGCTCATTACTAAGCCAGTTATGGTTTCGAGTCTGGTTGGTAACACCCAGTTGCTGGATGGGGGTGCAATGTTTGGGAATGCTCCTCGCCCCTTATGGGAACGGTGGGTCACACCGGACGAGCTTGGACGCATCCCACTCGCATGTCGTGCCCTGCTGATTGAAATCGGCGATAAAAAACTTCTCTGTGAGACCGGAATCGGGGCCTATATGGAGCCTTCGCTCGCAGCGCGTTATGGGGTTGTGGAGCGTGAACATTGCCTGCTCAAAAGCCTCGATGCCCTCGGGTTAAAAGATAGCGACATAGACTTTGTCATCCTTTCGCACCTTCATTTCGATCATGCGGGTGGGTTGCTTCGGGCCTATCAGGAAGGAACGCCGCTCGCCCTGCTTTTCCCAAAGGCTCAGTTCGTTGTGGGACAAGAGGCTTGGACACGAGCCATGCATCCTCATGCCCGTGATAAAGCCTCTTTTATTCCGGGGCTCACCGATCTGCTTATCGCCTCCGGACGCCTCAGAATCCTGACGGACGATCATCTCAAAGAATTTCCGCGGGAAGCCTTGAGCTTCCGCATTTCAAACGGTCACACGCCAGGGCAGGTTCACACGGTGATTAATGGAGGCAAACAAACGCTTGTATATGCAGGTGATCTGATCCCAGGTAAAGCGTGGGTCCATCTTCCGATCACGATGGGCTACGATCGTTATCCGGAAAAAGTCATCGACGAAAAGGAAGAGCTTTACCGCGAAGCCGTTCCAAATCACTGGCTGATTTTTTACACGCATGACGCGCGGATCGCTGCAAGCTATGTGGTTCGTGATCCCAAGGGCAAATTTGTACCGGAAGGCGAGCTAACGGACTTCAAACATTTTTCATTAAATTGAGCGATATTTATTTATAGGCAAAGGTCAAACTCCAAACCTCTGAGATCCTTGCTTTAAAATTTGAGAGTTAGCCTTGGGAAACTATGGAAATAACTCAAGCGATTCCCCAGATCGACCGATACCCCATTACGCAGATATCGCGTTGATGACTCGGTCTAGGGGATACCTATGGCATTTGTTAAGTCTTACACATCGGTAATAGTTTCTCTCGTCGCACTGGCAGTTGGTTGCAAAAGCAATTCGTCCACAACCCCGACGACTGGAGTCGCGAAACCGAAAACCACGAATACATCGAATACATCGAATACATCGAATACATCGACGTCGTCATCAAACACCAAAGGGATATCGTCTATCGCGCCCTCCACTAACAACTCGAGTCCAACTTCAGCGATCGACGGCAAGCAGTCTGGCGTTTATGCGGTTGGAACCTGTATGAAGTCAGGCACGACAACGCAAAGCGCTTGGCTTAACGGCGTCTGGTCCCCGCTCCCGGGTGCAAGTTCAGCCGCCACACCTATCGGCCTCGATGTTTCGCCAGACGGTACCTTTACGGTTGGAACCGCAATTGGATCCTGGAAAAACGGAGTCTGGACCGATCTCGATATGAAAGCGGACATTTCCTATTCGCTCTACGATCAGGTAAAATCTGGCAATGACGTCTACACGATTGGTAAATCCGGCTTTTATAAAAACAACGTTTTTGTCGACATCACAATGGCGAAACCACCTACCAGCGCAGCTGTTATCCTCGGCAAAATGTTTGTTGATGGAACCGACGTTCATATGATGGTTCTCAGTGCAGAAACCGATAAAAGCCTGAAGCTTTATACTTTCAAAAACATGGCTTTGATAGCGACGGCAGCGCTGCCTGAAGGCACAGACGCTTACAATGGTTTTTACATGGAAAAAGTTGGCAATGATGTGATTCACCACGCACTCATAATCAAACATGCGACAGGATCCAACCTGAGTACAGTTGCTACTTACATCCGCGAAGGCGTGTCGAGAGACATAATTATCGACACCAACAGTGTTGCGCACCAGATCCTCGATCTTTATGTATCCGGTAGTTCTATTCAAGCTCTGATGAACATCGGTCGTGTCGAAGACTCAGCGCATGCGGACGTGAAGTTTTGGAAAGACGGGTCGATTACGCCCCTTGGACTTCCGGAAGGATATTCGGTATCAATGTCGGCAAAAACATTTTTACTCAAAAAGTTCGGTTCTGATTTCTACTTTACGCTGACCGCATATAATAGTGATAACGTTCAGATCTCGGGCTACGTCAAAGGCTCGGTATTTGTTCCTCTTAAATGTGTTGATGGCGGTAAAGCCTCGGTCATCAACCTGACTGTCAAAAATTAATTCCTTTTCCACTCATATAAACCCTTGAATCCGTTTGCTTAAACGGATTCAGATGCCAGTTGTTAAGATGCTTAACCCGTTGGCCGATAAGAAATCTAGTCCCTTAGTATCACGATGGATTAGGATAAAGCTGATGCGATCAATGAAACCAAAACGCACGTTGAAAAATGCTTCATTGGTACTAATCACATCCCTAACTCTTACGTTTACCTCGTGCGGCCAACCCGTAACCAACTCATCCTCCATCAAAGACCTTATACATGCGAATCAACAGGCGAAAGTAGAGGCCGCGGCAGCTGCTGCTCGTAAGGGAAGCGGAAATGCGACTGGAGCTCTTGCTCCGGCACCTGTCACCGCTACACCTCCGGTAGCTGTAGGACCTGTTCCAACACCAGCTACAGGTCCAATGGCTACAGGCGCAGGGCCTGTAACAGCACCTGTTCCATCTAAAGCACCCAGCGTTCACGCTTTGGTAGCAGGAACGTGTCTCATCTCGGGTGTGAACACGCCAGGCTTTTGGGACAATAGATCGTGGACTGCCCTTAAAGGGGCGCCTGCCGAGGCCGTTGTCGTGGGTGTGTCCGTATCGGGATCAGAGGTCTCGATCGGCACAACCTTAGGATATTGGAAAAATGAGGTATGGACGGCGTTTGATTTGAAGGCGCCCCCGAAGACCTTCTTATGGGGTCAGCAATTTGCAGGCAAAGACCTCATAACCTGGGGCAGCTTAGGATTTTCTGTAAATAGCGTCTATACTGAATTCAAGAAATTACTCCCTGTGACGGGATCTGACGGACGCCCCCTCCCGATACTTCCCAATTTGCTCGACGCTTTTGTCGATGGCACCGACTATCACTTTATTGTGAGCAATGGATTCCGCGTTTTTTATCTTAAAAACGGTCAGCTCACCAAAACGATCGAACTTCCAAAAAGTCTCGACCTTCGACCCCTCGCTTATATCGAGAAAACGGAGAGCGGTATCGTCCATCACTTTTTGGCTCTTAAGGTGAATGATCTCACTTTGGCTAGCAAATCGGTCTATTACCTTCGCGAAAGCGTTCCTAGTACTATCGATGTCGACACCGAAGAAGCTAATTTTGAGATCGCAGGATTTCGTATCGTGAATGGAAAACTCAACGCCGTCGGAAAAAGAAACCGCGACCCCAAGCTGGCGAAGACCGCAAACGAACAGTTGGTTTGGAAGGACGGCGTCAGCTCAAAAATCAATTTTAAGAATGAATTTGTGCCCTTAGCTACGGGCGGCTCCTACCAATCATTTGATGGTTCGATGTATTATTTTGCGCTTGGCAATCACTCTACGGGCGCGGCAGGCGGGGGCGTGGGCATAAACGCAGAGTTCTCCGAAGTCACCTGTCCGAAAGGCGGCGATGCAACGCTCGCGGGTCTTGCCATCCTGGAACACTGAAAATTGAGGCCTCGCCTTCCTGAACCCTAAAAAATCTGCGACAATATTTTTTAGCGCCTAAAGCTAAGAGGTATCCTATGGAAGTCGGTGACTTTGTCCGTGGTGAGCGTAAACGTCAGGGTTTAACGCAGCAACAGCTGGCTACGAAGTCCGGCGTAGGGCTCAATTTCGTTTATCAGCTCGAAAAGAACAAGCCCAGCGTGCAACTTGATTCGTTGAACCAAGTGCTCAGGGCCCTAGGTTATTCGGTCAGTGTTAAGAGAGATTTTCGCCCTTGGGACGCGCCTGAAGTAAGCGTGGCGCCGGCTCCTCGAGAGATCCCACGAACACGGCCTCGAATGCCGGAAAGTCAGGAGCTTTGACGTTCCCTCGCTCATAAGCGAGGTGATCGAGTTTTGCTCTGGCTGATTCTGTCCAGTGATTCACACCCTCTTGGACGATCTGGAAATTGGAACGCATGCATATCGGTCTCATAGGTTTTCATAAAATCGGCTTCCCGACTGAGCGTGCTTAATCCCTCTGCTACATTTTGCATTCTCTTTTTGATTTCCGGGCTCAAACGCGCCTGACAATAGCTGTCCGCAAAGTTCCGCGTCGGGCTCGGCAGTATGCTTGCCAAAAACAGTGATTCTGCAATCGTCATCTCTTGCGTTGGTTTATTAAAATAAAGCGATGCTGCTTTGCCGATGCCATAGGTCTGTGGAGCGAATTCAACGGCGTTTGCATAGAGCTCGAGGATTTCGGCTTTGGTCAGGTTTTGCTCCAAAACCCATGCGAGTGCGATTTCCTGAATCTTTCGGCTGATCACGCGATCCCGATCGAGATAGAGATTTTTCGCCAGCTGCATCGTGATCGTCGATCCGCCGAACACCACATGCCCTGCTTTTAAGTTGGCCTCCAAGGCTGCGATGAGGCTTGGGATCAGGATTCCATCATGGCGCCAAAACTTGGCGTCTTCCGCTGCCACAAGACCCTTGAAAAAATCATCGGGAATAAGTCGACGCGAAATTGCACGTCCACTCTTGATAGCAAGCATCGATGGATTATGTTGCAAAAACTCCGGTAAAGGACTTGGTCCACCAAAGAGCCAGTTGCGCGTGAGGTATGCGGGTGACGCTATGATTTTGCAGTTAAAATGATTGAGTTTTGGGGTGAAATTGACGATATCCTGGCGGCTTAGAAGTCTAAGAGTGCCGTCTATAGCAAAGTGCCCATCAAGCTCTAGCCCCGAAAGCGCGGGGAGTAGGTTCTGCGGAACAGAATCGAGGACGCTTTGACAACTGCCGTTTTGCAGGTGAAATTTGATTTCGAAGGGATCGACGGCAATCGGACTTTGAAGATTCTTTTTAAACCCGGAAAAGCTTAGGAAAAGAGGTTCGGTCTTAGTGCGGCCAATCAGTGAGAGGGCGCCTTGATCGACAGCCAGCGAACCAGACTCCGGAACAAAAACACCGCGTGAGTGAAAGCTAAACGGCCACGGACCGAGAGAATTTTTCCCGAGACTTTGGTGCTGAAGGTAGAGGTTGTTTGATGCAATCTTGATGTCATATTCGATTTTATCGCGACTCATGATGCCGTCGACCTTAAGCCTGACGAGGAGCTGCACGTCGTTGGGATTGCCGAGCACCGCAAGGTTTTGAGTCCACGCACTCGGCACTCCTATGCGTTTATGACGAACATCCAGCCGATCAAAATCATGGCTGATTTGGCCTTTGAGTTGCCAAGGGTCGCCATTCGGATCCCGCGCCTGGAGCAAAAACGGATACGACTCCCTTTGCTTTTGCATAAGGATCTGTCCGCTCATCTGCGAAAGCAACGTGGATTGCTTGAACTGAAGGTTTTCAGTAGCGATCTGCGCAGTCCGATCACGGGCATTGAGCTTCAGGCTCAAAGATGGGATGGCAACGAGAAGTTCCCGTTTACTATCAAAAATCTGTATATCGGCCCGATCCAAAAACACCGATACGCCCGCTGTAAAATAGCGGTCAAGGAGTTCATTGACGCTGGGTTTTGCCTCGTTGCCTGTAAGCGTCCGCGCATTGTCGTCCGTTTCTGTTTTCGAAGCATTACGCACCATGAGGATGTGGGCGCGCTCAAAGGTCACGAGTTTGGGTTTGACGAATGGACTCGTCGTTGTAAGTCCGAAATGGACCGACACATCCGAACGAAATTCGTCTTCGCCTCGATGTACCTCAAGGTTAACGATGCGAATTCCATTCCAAAGAAGTTTGACCTCTTTGAACTCAACCGCTACCGAGGTGTGGCGAAACCAATCCCGAAGTTTGACCTGAGCTTTGGCTAAAAGCATCGGCGCAAGGACGAGATTGAAAGCAAGAGTGCTGAGGAGCGCGAAGGCACCTGTAGCGGCGATAATTTTCTGAAACTTTTGCTGCATGTCTGACTCAGATGATATTTCTATCATTATAGCAGCTGAAGGGGCGGGAGAGGAGGGGGAGGCAAGAGCTCTCCCCCTAGGCTTATTTTACAACGAAGTTCACAATTTTTCCGGGAACGTAAATCTCTTTGATGGGCTCTTTGCCTTCGAAATGTTTCGACACATTTTCCAAGGCCTTAGCAGCTGCGATAACAGCATTTTTGTCGAGATCCTTGGAAAGATCCAAGGTCGCCCTTAATTTGCCGTTAACCTGAATCGATATCGTTACCGTATCATCGATCGTTTTTGCGGGATCAAAACTTGGCCATGGGGCGTAGGCAAGAGTTTCCTTGTGACCGTAACGGGACCAGATTTCTTCGGCCATGTGGGGGGCATAGGGACTCACGAGCAAGATGATAGCTTCAGCGGCCTCACGGCCCAGACCCGGTTCTTTATAGGCAGCGTTCGTCAATTCCATCATTGTGGAAATTGCCGTGTTGAAGCGCATATGCTCGGTATCTTCCGTGACCTTTTTGATTGTCTTATGAAGCGTTTTGTCAAACCCTTCTGAGACCTTGCCCGTCGCGTGCGTAGGTTTGCCTTCGGCGTCCAGTAGGAGTCTCCAGACCCGGCCGAGAAAACGATGAACACCAACGATACCGTCTGATTTCCAAGGTTTAACGGCTTCAAGCGGGCCCATGAACATCTCGTAAAGGCGGAGGGAATCCGCGCCCCACTGATTGATCACCTCGTCGGGATTGACAACGTTACCCCGTGATTTCGACATTTTTTCGCCGTTTTCGCCTAGGATCATGCCTTGATTCACGAGCTTTTTAAAAGGCTCATTGGTCGAAACCAGGCCGCAGTCAAACAGCACTTTGTGCCAGAAACGTGCATATAGAAGATGAAGAACAGCATGCTCAACGCCACCAACATAGAGGTCGACAGGCATCCAGTATTTTTCTTTGTCTTTAGCCCAGGCTTCATGGTTGTTGAGGGGATCGATGAAACGCAGATAGTACCAGCACGATCCAGCCCACTGCGGCATCGTATTGGTCTCTCGTTTATAGTCCTTTCCATCCCGCTTGTAATCGAGCCATGCGCCGGCTTTTGCGAGCGGAGAATGGCCGTCTTTTTCGGGTTTGAAGTCTTCAAGTTCTGGCAGGATCAGAGGCAATTCGGATTCTTTGATTGCGACTTCATTCCCGTCTTTATCGAGCGCGATGGGAATCGGCTCGCCCCAATAGCGCTGACGAGAGAATAACCAATCGCGAAGTTTGTAGGTGATGGTCTTTTTGCCGAGGTTTTTTTCTTCGAGCCAGGCCGCCATCTTTTGAATTGCGTCTTCTTTTTTCAGGCCGTTCAAAAAGCCTGAATTAACAAGCACACCGTCTCCAGTGTGGGCCGCTTTTGAGATATCAGCCTCTTCGCCACCTTCAAGTACACGTACGATTAGGAGCTTGAAGAGAGTGGCAAACTCGTGGTCACGTTCGTCATGACCCGGAACAGCCATGATCGCGCCGTGGCCGTAGGAAATCAGAACATAATCCGCAATCCAGATCGGTATCTCTTTGCCCGTCGTTGGATTCACTGCATAGGCGCCGGTAAAAACGCCGGTTTTTTCGGTGTTTGTAATGCGTTCACGGTCTGCTTTGTAGAGAGCATCTTCTTGATATTTCTTAACGGCTCCTGCCTGAGCGTCGGTCGTGATGGTCGCAACCAAAGGATGTTCAGGTGCAAGGACAAGAAAGGTCGCTCCAAAGAGAGTGTCGGGACGTGTTGTGAAAACACGCACCGATTCCTGGTGACCTTTCACTGCGAAATCGACTTCCGCGCCCGTGCTTTTGCCGATCCAGTTTCTTTGCATCTCTTTGATCGACTCAGGCCAATCCAGGCCTTCGAGATCATCCAGGAGGCGGTCCGCGTAGGCCGTGATTTTCAGAATCCACTGACGCATAGGCTTTTTGATGACTGGGAAATCACCAACCTCAGACTTTCCATCGATCACTTCTTCGTTTGCCAGGACCGTTCCTAGCTCTTCGCACCAGTTCACCGATTGCTCGGCCTGGTAAGCAAGGCCTTTTTCATAGAGCTTGAGAAAGATCCACTGCGTCCAGCGATAATAGCTCTGGTCCGTAGTATTGATCTCGCGATCCCAATCGTAGGACAGGCCTATCGATTGAATCTGACGACGAAAATTGTTGATGTTGCTCGCCGTCGTATCGCGCGGGTGAGTCCCGGTTTTGACAGCATGTTGCTCGGCCGGTAACCCGAAGGCGTCCCAACCCATAGGGTGAAGAACGTTGAAGCCCTTCATACGTTTATAACGCGAAACGATATCGGTGGCGGTGTAGCCTTCCGGATGACCGACATGAAGGCCGGCGCCTGAAGGATAAGGGAACATATCGAGGACATAATATTTGGGTTTGTTTGTGGTATCAGGCGTTTTAAAGGTCTTTTTGGCGAGCCAAAAGTCCTGCCATTTTTTCTCGATGAGTTTGTGGTCGTAGTCGACTTGCGCCTGATCCATGGTCTGGTCTCCATTCCCGCGTTAGGACGCAGACCATAACACAAATAAGACAAGCCTCTCAACACACTCGCTACTTGATCTTGAAGGAGTCGGCCTGGAACTTAAATTGGAAATACGTGATGAAAAAGTCCAGTATCAAAATGGCAACATAAGAATTCACAACCGCGCGTGTCGTAGCACGTCCGACCCCTTTTGCACCTCCCTGCGCGTTAAATCCCTCATAGCATCCAATACTTGCGAAGATAAAACCAAAAAGCATGGACTTCTGGATGCCCATGAAAAGGTCGTCCGTATCGATAATCCATTCGATCTTCGAGAAGAAATCGGCAACATCGACGTTGTAAAAATAGACGCCGACGACATAGGCAGCGGCGACTCCAACTACGACCATAAGGCTAGACAGCAAAGGCATCATCAGAACGGATGCGAGGATACGCGGCGCGACCAGATAATTGTAAGGATCGACAGCCATAACGCGCATAGCGTCGATCTGCTCGTTGACTTTCATGGAGGCGATTTCTGCGGCCATAGCGGAGCCGGCACGAGCGGTTACCAGGAAGGCGCCCACGACAGGCGCTAACTCGCGAGCCAGGGCAAATCCGGTTGAAGCACCCAGCATCGATTCCGTACCGAACGTGACGAAAATTTCGCCGAGCTGAAAGCCAAAAATTCCGCCGATCATGATTCCGGCAAGGATGCAGATCACGAGGCTCCGGTTGCCGACGAATTCAAGCTGGGCAAATAAAAGATTGGATTTGACGAGGGGGCGAAAGGTTTTTTGAATCCCGCGTCCCACAAAGACTGCATAATTCCCGGCCCCTTGAACGGTGTCTTCTACAAAGCCACCAACGGCTCTCGTCACATATTTTAAAGGCAAGCAGTACTCCTAAGGGCCAAGGCACCAGTGTTCATGAGCCCGGCATTTGCGCAGTCATTGATGCGCATTACAAGATTGGCATTTCCGTTGCGGCTCATCTATACTCTACCTACCTTTGCAAAAAACTCAGGTTATGCACCAGCGTGGAGATGATAGAGTGACGTTACACAAGCTCACCTCGATACCACTGATAATCATGACCCTGACGACTTTTTCTCAGGCGGTGCAGGCTGCTTGTACAACCCTTATTAAAGGCCCTGTAGCGATCCTTGTTAAAGAGTGTAAGGCCATTGTGCCGGAAACTACCTTCGCCTCACGAGATTCCAAGTATAACTTCATCAGGGATTTACCTCCAGCGAATCGTAAGCAGTTTATGGAGACTTACCGCGGGGTTCTCGTGACCGGTCCCGTGACTCAGTCCCAGGCGATTCGTCAGGGTATGTCGGTAGAAAAAGGCGCTCTGCTTGGTGAGTCAATATCAGCTCTTATCCCCGCTGTTGCCGGGAACTGCGAAACGACAAGTGGTCACACCATCGAGGTGGACCTCACCCAGGCCTGCTGTGACGGAGGCGGGGAGGCCCCTTGTCTGCTGGATACGGGTTATGTGTTAAGGAACGTGAAACTCAGCGATCCGAAGGCCACAGGGAAGGATGCAGCGGGTAAACGATCGCCCGAGATTCAAGCCCTTTATGCCAAAGCCAAACAGGCAATTTCCGTTCATGATTTAAGAGGGGCGGCGGTATCTTTTGAGCAAATTCGCTCCAAAGGAGAACTGGATGTCGCGAGCAAATTTAAACTGGGCATCATCTATCGCGAACTCGACAAATGCGCCCTGGCTCTGCCGGTACTCGAGGAGCTTCAGCATAAGTTTGAGAC
The DNA here is from genome assembly GCA_014378195.1 of Oligoflexus sp. Taxonomy (GTDB): domain Bacteria; phylum Bdellovibrionota_B; class Oligoflexia; order Oligoflexales; family Oligoflexaceae; genus Oligoflexus. Next base: position 168,611 of record JACMOC010000072.1, read on the forward strand.
GAAGGATTATTGGACGGATACCGAAGGACCGGTGAGAAAAGGGACATTTCTGTATGCCCGCTGTCTTTCGGTCACAGGCAAAACCAACGAAGCCGTGCTTGTTTTGCAGGGCTTTCTGGTCGAAAAATCCCGCTATCGCAAGGAGATACTCGAATCTCTATCGCACAAGGATTTTGGCTATATGCATACATCAAAATCTTTCATAAACTATAAAAAGAACGCCGAGAAACTACTCAAAACTACGGACGACGAGAATTAAAATTCGCGGGTCAGATGCTCTTTGAACTGAATCAGAGCGCGGGCGCGATGAGAAATCTGATTTTTAATGTCGTCACCAAGTTCGGCAAAAGTCTCATGATAGGCGGTAGGGATAAACAAGGGATCGTAGCCGAAACCTTTCAAACCCACGGTTTTTTTCACCAAATGCCCATCGCAGTGACCTTCGAAGAAAACTGGCGATGCACCCTCCTGTAGAAAACAAATTACACATACAAATCGCGCCTGCAGCTGATCCTCCGGCAAATGATTGATGTCACGCAGGAGCTTGAGGTTATTCGCTTCATCATCGGCGTTTGGCCCTGCATAACGTGCGGAATAAACCCCAGGCGCGCCATGCAGCGAGGCGACCTCAAGACCCGAGTCGTCGGAGATCACGGTGTGTGCGCCTCGAGCTAAAACGGCCTGCGCTTTGATCAAAGCATTGTCTCGAAATGTCGATCCTGTTTCATCCCAACTGATGCCGGGCGCAAGCTCGTCGCAAGGCCTGATATTAAAGGTTTTTCCAAGAATTGCCTGGATCTCGTGAACCTTGTGTTTATTCTGACTCGCCAGGTAAATTATTGACATAAACTGCTCCAGCTGTGTTAAGTGTGCACACGTGTTTCTAATGGAGTAAGGATCGTTCCATGAAAGCAGAAGATATCATCGAGAGAATACAGGCGTCGATCCCGAGTGCTCAAATAAGAGCGCACGATCTGACGGGCGGCGGCGATCACTGGCAGCTGCATATTACTGCCAGTGAATTTAGCGGACTGAACATGGTTCAGCAGCATCAACTTGTGTATAAAGCATTGGGTGAGTGGATGGCGGGTCCTATTCATGCGTTGAGCTTGAATACGCGTACGCCCTGATTATTTGCCGTTGTCAGCTCTGCGAGATTGACGGCGCAGGGCTTCAGCAGCTTGAGCTTTGCGAACACGGGCAAAAATCTCAGGGGAATTCTGCAAAAGAAATGGAATAGTTTGGCGTATTTTCTTTTCAAGAAGTGGGGGAACAGAAAAAATCCCCATTTCCTTGAAGTACGCCACTATAATTTTCTCGAGGATTTCACTTTCGATTCGCCAGTCTTCGATAATAAGGAGCAATACCTTATCGTTAAAGCGTTGAGCCACATAGATTTCGATGGGTTGTGGTTCGACTAGCATGGCAAATTTACCTCGGACAAATAACTACCTACGCCTTATCGGCACTTAATTTTGTCCGTTGAGTCATTTTTCGGTAAAGTTTCCAGAGTGCTTGTGTGTTTTTCTGTTGAGAATTGTACAAGGATTGGGCAATTAGCCAAAAAAGGCAATGACTAAGGGTAAGATTTAAGGGCAAGCTTGGGGCTTGGAACGCACACTTCGGGAGGGGTATATGGGAACCAGGGCAGAGAAGAAGGCTAAGACCAGAAAGAATATCATTCAGGCCGCCCTCAATCTCAGCACGACGAATGGCTTTGCATGTCTAAGCCTTCGCGAGGTGACACGAGCTGCCGGTATCGCACCGACCTCGTTCTATCGCCACTTCAAAGACATGGAAGATCTCGGCCTAGCATTGGTCGACGAAGTATCACTTACTTTAAGACAACTCCTCCGGCAGTCCCGCCGTCGCGCCCGCGTTCGTCGCGGTGTGATTCGGACTTCGGTCGAAACGTTTATGGAATATCTGGAGAACAGCGAGCAGCATTTCCGTCTTCTAATGGGCGAGCGTCTTGGTGAGCAAAAGGGTTTCCGCAAAGAAATCAAAAAAGAGACGCGTCGTTTCGTTGAAGAGCTTGCTGAAGATATCGTCAAAGAGTCGGAAGCGAGTCAGCGTGATATTCTGAATCCGGAGCTTGTTGCTGAGACGATGATTACGGTCATCTTCAACCTTGGTATGGAAGCTCTTGAATTGCCTTCGAAACAGCGGATCGAAATCGCTGAGCGTATGGTCAATCAACTCGAAATCGTATTGTTGGGAGCGGAAGCTTATTCCAAAGGCTGGAAAGCAAGTTCGGGCGGACGTTTGCCTAGTCTCCTCAAAGGCGAAGAGCTCGGAAATGGAATGATTCATCACGAAGTTGAGAGTGTGCGCGATACGAGCGACCACAGCCGCGATCTTGTCTCTTTGATGTGATTACTCGAGGAGGTCGGCAGTACGAAGGCTGGCAAGCCATTCAATATGATTGCCGGTACGTTTCGCATGATCGTTGAGTATCCCGCGATCGCCGTAAGGCGCGTCTAGCAAAGCCGCATTGTAACGACGTTGAAGCATACGTTCGAGATGCAAACACGTTGCATGGCTGGTGCGGTAGGCCCATGATTTCCCCAGATGCCGACCGAGTCCATGAGCGATCATGCCGATCTCAGGTGAGATCGAAAAGCCCTTTTCCTCCGGAATTCCACGATTAAAAACAATGAGATTAACGAGGTTCTTCGCCTGCTGGCGATGAGCTTCGATAATTGTGTCCGCGCCGCCTTCCATGCAGAGGCATTCGGAGCAACGGCGATACATTTCGATAGAACCAAGCTCGAGTTGTAGGAGCTTGTTGAGCATACGGAGATAGGAATTGTTTTCGAAAAGTGTCGAATATGGAATAGTGCGGCCGCGCGGGAGCTGAAAGGTCAAGACCAATGAAGAGTCACTAGAAAGCCAACTTGATGAACTGCCCATGATGCCTCCGATTAGCCCTTAAAGGGGTTAGAGCCGGTTTGACCCGCGCTTCGTTTGGTCCCAATCGCGCCAGCGACTATATATACCACTCCCTTAATTCTTTCTATACCCTAATGCACCACCTTGGCCGGACAGTGTTGCTTTCAAAGTCCCGATATTCGATGAACAGGCTTCAATTTTGCCATATTTGTTTGAAATTACAAGGTAGTACTAAAGTGGAGGGTCTTCAGCCTTAGGCCGGGTGTGACTTTGAACGAACAATGAGTTTATCAGTCCCCGGTTCAGTGTGCGTGTGCATACAGGGACTTAGCCGCATCATAAATCCTGAAAATAATGCCGAGTCTTGTCAAACAGGGCTAAAAATCCCGAACGATCGCCGGTTTCTACCAGATTCGTTAGCTTGGACAAAACTTTTTGGAGATCTTCATAGAGTTTTGAGCGGTGAGGATTTAAGGCCTGGATATCAAAATACAGTTCGTGGTTTTCGGACAAGAGTGCCTCGGCACTATGGGTCTGATGAAGGAAGGTGGCACCACCGGTTTCGCGACCATCTTTTACGGAGATGTTTTGTTCGCTGAGGGTGATACCAAAAAGTAGATTTATGAGGTGCGCAAGGCCAAGAGTCGAGAGCATAATTTCGTCGTGGCTTTGCAAATCAATCGTGACGAGATTGGCGGAAGTTGAATGGAAGTAGAGCGTTGCTGCTTCATTGGAACAGAGTCCTTCCGCCTTGCAAATCAGGATGTTTTTGTCGAGAAGTAGGTCGGTGTCAGGGCCAAACATAGGGTGGATCGAGGCTATTTTCAGGCCTTCTGCCTGTAACGTCTTCAAGACGGGAATGATTGGGGACTTGAGCGAAGACGTCTCGATAATCATGCCTTGGGGTTTTTGCTCAGCAAGAGTTTGCAAAAGCGCGGCCGCCTCCGTGAGAGGGCAAGCGAGGAGTATGATCTCGTAACGATTGAGGTCTTTTTTGAGATCAACATGCCGTGCGTAAGAATCGGGAATATCATCGGCATTGATGTCGTTGATCGAAACTTGAAAGCCTATCGATTGAAAATACTGCGAAAACCATTTTCCCATACGGCCGAGTCCACCGATGATCAAAACGTCCTTGAGCTGGGAATCAGCCAGTTGCCTTCGCGCTTGGTGAAGTTTGTTTTGTTCATGAACAGAGTGGCCCATAAGAAGAGTCATAAGATCTTCGATAAAATCCGGGGCAAGGCCAAGGCTGGCTGCCATGGAACGGGATCTTTCGACGATCTCTTTTTCGACCCGAAAGTCTTTGACCGGTAAACGATTATCAGCCTTGTACTGGCCAATTTTTAATGCGAGTTCCATGCGTCGAGCGGTGATCCTGATGATCTCGCTGTCGATGCCTCTAATCTCCTGCCGCCACGCATCCAAATCTTCAGCCATGGGCCTGCCCTCTGTAACCTTGTTTGACACTTGTCTTAAGATTTAGACGGAACGCCGAGTCCCTCGCTCCCTAAGTGCCCGGAAACGTTCCTGGCAAATACTACAGATTTGGTCTCCATCTTGCAAAACAAAGCGTGTGGTTGTTGCTCCTCTCTTTGCTGCTCTTGTCACTGGAGACTTTTCCTATGCGTAAACTTATCACGATCGCCTCGCTGCTCCTCAGCAATTTGGCAATGGCCTCAACTCTTCCTATTTGTTCGATAGCGGGCCCGAGTTCCGGTCAAAGTCAGACCATTCTGAGCGCTTTAACGAGCACGCCCACTCCGGCATTTTTCATCATGGATGTGGCGGGCAAAGCACAATTTATTCCGCCTTCGCGGGCCTACGCCGATATTCTGCAAACGCCTGTGCGCAGTATCATATTGAATGACACCGAAGAGCTGCGTTTTCTTTCGCAGACTCTCGCTCATAGCAACATACTTCTTGTCCTTGATGGCAAATCCTCAAGCGACTTTGATGCCGACAAAAGCCACAAGGTCTTGTCGGTAGCAAAGCTCCTCGACATCAAAGTCTCGATGCTCTGGCTCGGTGAGAAAAAAAGCCCTAAGATTCTGAAGGCCATGGCGCTTCAAAGTGGAGGTTCCACATTTGAAACGAAAGATCTGGTCCAAAGAGTCGATCAACTTTGCCGTGAATCCGTTGCAAACCGCTAAGGTTTCCTCCGGTCATTTCAAATGAGTACTGTGTTTCATGGCAGCTGCTCTTAGGGCAGCTGTTTTTTATGGGCGAAAAGCGGCCGCTTCGCGAATGTGCTCGAACCCGATGCCCTCACTCCGATCGATGTCAGCAAGCGTTCGTGCTAAACGCATGAGGCGAAGAGTCGAGCGCGATGATACCTGCAGTTTCTCCAGATCCTCCATGATATTTTGTCTTCGATTATTATCGATCAAACTGCTTTCAAAGATTTGATCGAGTGTCACCGATGCGTTGTCGGTCTGTGAGCCCCAGCGTTTGTACATAAAATGCCGTGACGTCTCCACTGTTTCTAGGAGGCGGTGAGTTTGTTTGAGGATGCTTTTCGAAAACTGCGAAGGTTTGAGCTCCGGCATACGATAGTGAATGTCAATGCGCTCGAGAAGTGGACCTGACAGGCGGGCATTGTAGTTGAGTCTTTGCTGTGTGGAACAAAGGCACAGTCGCCTTTTGCTGTCCATATAGCCACAAGGACAATTGTTGCACGCCGCTATTAACTGAACGCGCGAATGCCAACGGAGTTTTTTGTGAGCGCGCGAAATATTGAGGTAGCCGGTTTCCAAAGGTTCCCGCAATGCTTCGAGCAAATCACGCCGAAACTCCGGAAGTTCGTCAAGAAAAAGTATGCCGCCATGCGCTAAAGATAATTCTCCAGGTTGATCGGCTGTACCCAAGAGCGCCTGCGGACTGCAGGTATGGTGAGGTGAGCGGAAGGGGGGCTCGCCCCTAAGGATGGAATCGGGGATACGATCGGTAACGAGAGAATGAATCCTCAGGCAGTCGATGTGAATATCGCTCAGAACCGCCGGTAAAAGGCAGGGAAGTCGCTGCGCAAACATCGATTTTCCGCAGCCGGGGCTGCCTCGGAGGAGAAGGCTGTGGCGGCCTATCGCAAAACAAAGAGCAAGTCGCTGAAGATCTGGGGTTAAAAACATGTCGTCGAAGTCATCGGGCTTTTCCACATCATCGATTCGAACGTCGGGCAGGGCTGAGGACGGGGCCATACCCTCGAATAGCCATTTCAGAACGTCTTCCAGCCCATCAAAACATAAAAAACGAAAGGCGCGGCCATGAAGGCTTGTCACCTGCTGTAACGCCTCGACCTCTTTGGCATTTTCCGCAGAAATGACAACGCCGTTCAAGCCCTCTTTCATCGCAGCCAGGATCAAGGGGATAATGCCCCGCGAGGGTCTCAAACTCCCATCCAGACCAATTTCTGCGGCAAAAAGCCAGTCTTTGGTATTTTCGACGGCTTCTTTGGTGCTCAGTAAAACGGCGAGGCTGATCGCAATGGGTAGATCGAAATGATTGCCTTCCTTCCGGCTATCGGCCGGCGAGAAGTTGATAAGGATGCGTTTGTGTCCCATCTTGTAACCCAGATTTTCCAAAACAGTCTTGGCCCGTTCCTTTCCGTCACGACACAAATCGCTGATGTTCCCCACCAGTTGAAGGCCCGCGAAGCCGCTCGTTGTTGTGCTCTCTATGGTCACCAGAATAGCCTCGGTGCCGTCAACAGTCGCCGTCCGTGTAAGACTTTGCATAGCTTTCCTCCTGCTCTGCGTTTTAACAAAGACCTTGGGAAAAAGAGCTGGACATAATCTCCTCGCTACTGACACTTGGAGGCGCTTTGTGTTAGGTTTTAGTGCCACTCGAGGCCAGATTCCGTCATAAGAAAGTAGATCAAAATGACTTATAGTCCCGCGATTGATCATCTCCACGATCATTCCAAAGCTCAGGTTGCGGCCGCTGTTCAGCACGCTCTTTCAGGAATTTTATCCCTGGCCGAACTTCCGTCCGGTCTCGAGATCGATAAGATTTATGGAATGCTGGAACGCCCTCCCGAAGCGGCGATGGGGGACTATGCGCTGCCTTGCTTTCGTATCGCTAAAGAGCTGAAACGTAAGCCCCAGGATGTCGCCGATGAATTGAGCAAAGCGCTGACGGCCGGTGGTTCCCCTTGGATCGAAAAGATCGATACCGCGGGCCCTTTCATGAATATTCATGTTCCCGCTTCGGCTCTCGCGCAAAATTTGGTGCCAGCTATCCTGGATGGATCGCTGATTGAACGCAACAAACGCGCCACAGGTCCACGCCCTAAGGTGATGATCGAATATTCGCAGCCCAACACCCACAAATCGTTTCACGTCGGACACATGCGAAACGTTGTGCTCGGTGATAGTCTGGGCCGCATCTATAAGGCCTGCGGTTATCCCGTGATGATGGTCAATTACATCGGAGATGAAGGCGCTCATATCGCCAAATGCCTCTGGTACATCCTTAAGAACAATCAGAAGGCGCCGGACACCCAGATGGGGGAATGGCTTGGCCGTATGTATTCTTCAGCGTCAGCGGCACTGGATGCGGTCACGGACGACGATAAAATTAAGGTTAACGAAGAACTTTCGCAAATCCTGCGTGAGATCGAATCCAAGCAAGGGCCGACGTTTGACCTCTGGAAAAAGACCCGACAATGGTCGATCAATGAATTCAACGAGATTTACGCGTGGTCCGGAGCTCACTTTGATCATTGGTTCAGCGAGTCGGAAGTGAGCGAAGAGAGCCAGGAAATCGTCGACGAATATCTCGAAAAAGGAGTGTTTGTTAATTCCGAAGGGGCCGTGGGTCTCGATCTTAAGGACGAAAAGCTTGGGTTTGTTATCCTTCGGAAACGAGATGGCAACACCACCTATGCAACCAAAGACCTTGCTCTTGCGCGTCGGAAGTTCAGTCAGTTCAATATCGAAAAAGCTATTTACGTTGTAGCGTCCGAACAAAATCTCCATTTCAAGCAGGTCTTCAGAACCCTTGATAAGATGGGTTTTCCACAGGCCAAAAGCTGTTATCACCTGTCCTACGGAATGGTTGTCGGACCAGACGGGAAAATGTCATCGCGCGCCGGTAACATTATTACGTTCAACGAACTGCGGGAGAGACTCGATCTCGAACTGGCCAAATATCTCGACAAATATCGGGGTGACTGGAGCGATGCTGAGATCAAGGACGCGACGCACAAACTCGCGACCGGTACGATTCGATATGGAATGGTTTGCTCCGATCCCGTCAAAGACATCGTGTTCCATTTAAAGGATTGGGCCGATTTCGAAGGCAACACAGGACCTTACCTGATGTATGCTTATGCCCGTACGCGTTCGATCTTACGGAAGGCTAAAGATAGCGGGCTTTCATTGAAGGACGCTAATCTTGCCCTGCTTTCAAGCCCCGAAGAGAAAGACGTCCTTCGTTATCTGAACGATTTGAACAACGTCATAATTCAAGCCTGTGAATCCAACAAACCAAGTGTCCTCTGTCATCATCTCTTCAACATGTGTAAGGCCAATAACCGCTCGCTTGCGGCAAATCCCGTCCTTAAGGCGGAGACGGCTCCGCTTCGGTCAGCGCGTGTGTTGCTGGCGGAAGCCTTTACCGAATCTCTGAAATATGGCCTTAGTCTCCTTGGAATCGAACCCCCAGAGCGGATGTAAACGATGGATACACTCAGGATAGCCGGCGGCAGTCTCAATCAGATTCCCTTTGATTGGGAGGGGAATTACCAGCGCATCGCGACGCTTATTCATGAAGCTAAGCGGCAGAATGTGCAGCTGCTGTGTTTTCCTGAGTTGAGTATTACGGGTTATAACTGTGAGGACATGTTCTCAAGTGTCCATACGGCTCGTATGGCGCTCGCGAATCTTGAGCGCATCGTTTCGCTTACAGACGATATGACCGTCATCGTGGGCCTTCCTATTTATCATCGCGGAAGCATGTACAACTGTGCTGCTGTCATTCAAAATAAAACGATACTCGGTATCAACCCCAAAAAGATCCTAACGCGGGAAGGGGTTCATTACGAGCCTCGATGGTTCCGTGCGTGGCCTTTTCACCGCGAAGAAACGATACATTTGCTGGGCCGTGACATTCCCTTTGGTGATGTCTGTTATCACCTCGGAACATTGCAACTTGGTGTTGTCATCTGCGAAGAAGCCTGGTCGTCGGAAGGGACTGCTTCGGATTCTTCCCTCTCGGGCTGTGAATTGGTTGTCAATCTCAGCGCGTCCCATTTCGCCCTCGGCAAATCAAAAACCCGCGAGACTCTAGTGGCCGATGCGAGTCGGGCCTTTCAAGCCTATTATCTTTATACCAACCTTGTTGGACTCGAAAGCGGCCGCATCATCTACGATGGGGAGATACTCTTAGGCGAATTCGGGAAAATATCGCGTCGCTCCAAACGTTTTGTTTTAACGGACGGTTTGTTGCTCGTCAAAGATATCGATCTTGATTTGGCCCGTGTTTCCAAGCTTAAGACACGATCCGTGCTTGATATGACGACGACGGCCCAGGATGAGCGGGCGGTCACAGGGCATGGCCTCAAAAAAACGAGTCCCAAGGACCCTGCGATTGATGCCCGTTGGTTAGGCGTTTCTGAGGATGTCTACCAAACGCCCGAACTCGAGTTTGTGCAAGCGCAAAAGGTCGGGCTCTTTGATTATCTGCGAAAGTCGAATAGCAATGGATTTATGATTTCCCTCAGCGGCGGTTGTGACTCCAGTGTGGTTGCCGTGCTATGTGCTCACACGTTTGCCGAGGCTTTAAATGAGCTAGGACCAAAAGGTTTGGCAGAAAGACTCAATTGGCCTTTGCCTTCCATGCCCGATGATCCGGCTTCCTGGATAAAGTCCCGCATTACGACCATTTACCAGGCAACCGCTCAGAGTGGATCAGTGACGCAAGAAGCGGCCAAAGCACTCGCATTGGCGATTGGCTCAGAACATTACGAAGTGAACGTGCAGGACCTTGTCGATAAATATGTGGATCACGCCGCAGCTCTGATTGGTAGGCCCCTCGACTGGAAGCACGACGATGCTTCGCTGCAAAACGTTCAGGCTCGCACACGGGCGCCTATGGTTTGGCTTTTAGCTAATATCAAAGGCTTTTTGCTGCTAGCGACAAGCAACCGCAGCGAGATCGCTGTAGGGTATGCGACGATGGACGGGGATACGGCCGGTGGTCTGGCGCCTATAGGTGGAATTGATAAAGCGTTCCTCAGGCGCTGGCTCAGGTGGGCTGAAACCATGTGTCCCGTGGGGCTCGGAGCGCTCCCTATATTGTCTTTAGTGAACGATCAGGAGCCGACGGCAGAGCTCAGACCCCAGGCTTCAAACCAAACGGACGAAGCCGATCTGATGCCTTACGATATTCTGAATGCGATCGAGGCCAGTTTCATCCGCGATAAAATGGAACCAGAATCGATACTTGCATCTCTTGTTAGCGATTTCCCGAAATACGATTCTACTACTTTAAAAAAATACGTTTCTCGTTTTTACCAGCTTTGGGCTCGTAACCAATGGAAACGACAGCGTTATGCAGCCTGCTTTCACTTGGACGAATACAGTCTCGACCCGACTTCGTGGTGTCGTTATCCAATCTTGTCCAAAGATTTGGGTTGGCACGAATAATTTTTTTAAAGCTTAAGTCTCTGATCCAAAAGCAATAATAGGAGGCTTTTATTTGAGGACTAAGTGACAGGCTAAAGTCGAGACGCACATGCCCCGAAAGAGGATAGCAAGTTAGTTATCATCCTTAAGGGGTTGTCAGCATGAAGCATATCTTCGGTAGAAAAGCAGGTCAGTCAGGTTTCTCACTAGTTGAATTGATGATCGTTGTTGGTATCATCGGTGTTCTCGCAACTTTGGCTCTTCCACGCTTTAAGCAGTTCCAAGCTAAAGCGAAAATGGCTGAAGCTGGAAACATTCTTTCGCATATCTATACACTCGAGCAGTCCTATCAGTTGGATAACAACATCTACATCCTCATGGGCACAGCCGGTGCTAACGTAAGTTCGCCTGCTGCCGGTAACAACTGCACAATGGCGTCGATTACAAATGCAGCGGCACTTGGATTCACAATCGATCCCTGTGCAACAAACGGTCCTACTCCACGTTTCGCATATCAAATTGTTGCGCCTACAACTGGCACATTTACAGCTTCTGCTCAAACAGGTGCTGGTGTAAACAACCGCGTTTGTACTGGTAACCCAGCATTCACGATCGGTCTCGACCAAGCAAATACCGGTCTTGCTTCGGCCACTGCTACAACCACTCCTCCAGTCGGTGTAAACCAAATCGGTGTAGTTTGCGCACTCTAAGCTGAAAATATTTTTAGTTAACGACCAGGCTTTCATAGCCTGGTCGTTTTCTTTTTCGCTCCCGTTTGATACTCGGCTAGTGCTACCCTGTTAGGACCACCTCAAATCCTTGAAGGGTCCATTGATGGCAGACGATTCAAAGCTACAATCATCACGGTCCTTTTCGCCCGGACTCGCTATTATCTTCGCCGTTTTCAGTGTCATCTATATAACCTTGGGTTATGCACGTAGCGAAAGCGGCTTGGTGCATGCTTTTGATACCGGACTTTATTTACAGATCCTCAAAAATCTGGAATTGGGCCGTGGCTGGGCCAGCAGCGTGACCAACGAGCCTTTTTTCCTCGCGCATCATTTTCAACCAATCCTCGCTGCAATCGTTCCATGGCATTTGGTAATCCCAAGCTCATTCGGGCTTCTCGTGCTCGACTTGCTCGCCATACTTATCACGTGCTTCGCGATCATTAAGTTCGCTCCAAGAATGGGGATTGCGTCATCATCATCGGCGTCGATTGCCGCCTTGGCCTTCTTTTTTCATCCGACAATCGCAAGTCGCGTGTACTACAGTTTTGTACCTGAAGTCCTTTCGCTTCCTCTCCTGGTCGTCGCTGCCTTGCTTCTGGCCAAAAAAGATAGACTTTTAGCTAAAGAAAAAATCGTTTTGTTTGTAAGCCTTTTCGCAGCCTGTCTCACAAAAGAACCCATTTGGCTAACCTGCGCCTTTACATGCGCGCTCTTTGCGATCAAATTCAGAAAAACAGTCGATGCAAAAGTCTTTGCATTCGCATCCCTCTTATTCGGCGCTGCATTCGTATTTATCTTCTTTATTTGGATGCCTGCGCATTCGACCCAAACGCACTACTATGCTCTTAATTATTATAAAAATGATTGGGTCGACGGGCAGTGGGGTATGTCGGGGAAGATTTTAGGAGCGGCCCTTAATGTATTGAGTATTAACAGCCTGACGACCTTTGTCACAGTCGCCGTCCTCATACCCATGGGTCTCCTTGTCTTTGGTAACATCTGGGCTACACTCGGTGCTTTACCAGCTCTAGGATTGATACTTGCAGCGAGTGACGGCAAGGTTCACGCTCTCAATAATCAACATATGATCGCGGCTCTCCCTTTCCTTGCCGTGTCGACAGCCGTTGGTCTCGATCGAGCCAAAGAAAGGTTGCATAACCCCAAACTGCAATTTTATCTCGCAGTTTTCGTTTGCCTCGTACCACTTTCAATTGCGAGCTTCACTAATACCGGCCTTTTATTTCAGGCTATATTTACCCAGTCTCATTTGGAACTTGATCTACGCGCTAAAACAGACGCGATCAAAAAAGTTTTGAAAACTGATGACGTCATTCTCACCGACGGCACCCTGCAGCCCTATTTCAGTGAGTATCCGAACGTGAAAGTTATTTTAGGCTTTGAAGGAAACCCTACGAAAATAACGCCGGAGGATTTAGCCCAAACAACCCATGTTATCACGACGAATGACCTTGAAAGCCTCAAAGACTGTCGCAGTTTAAAAGCAGGGGAAGGCGATGTGCAGGTTTTTGACTACCAGGGATTTTACCAATTCTGTGAATGGCTGAAACAAAGTCACACCGAGAAGGTCACCCTGATTCCCGACCGCTTGATTGACATCAAGATCCTCCGTAACTAACCGCTACCAGGGAGGATAGTGCTCAAATTCCTCCCCATCCTCTCCCGCCCATCTTGTACTTTTGCGTCTAACCCATTATACCTTTCCCCTGATAGACAGCATCGATCTCAACTCAGGAGTAAGCTAATGGCTCTGATCCCTTTACGCGCTCTACTTGACCACGCCGCCGAACACAACTATGGCGTAGCTGCGTTTAACGTTAACAATATGGAGCAGATCCAATCCATCATGGAAGCTGCTCGTGAAACCGATAGCCCCGTCATCATCCAGGCGTCGCGTGGCGCGCGTAAATACTCGCAGGACGCTTACCTCGTTGGCCTTATGAAGGCTGCTGTTGAGCTTTACCCTGAGATCCCTATCGTTATGCACCAGGACCACGGTAACGGCCCAGAAACCTGTTTCTCGGCCATCCGCAACGGCTTTACATCGGTCATGATGGACGGGTCACTAAAAGAAGACGGCAAAACACCAGCCGACTTTGAATACAATGCGCGTGTCACCCGCAAAGTCGTCGAAACGGCCCATGCTTTCGGTGTTTCGGTTGAAGGCGAGATCGGCTGCCTCGGTTCTCTCGAAACTGGCAAAGGCGATAAAGAAGACGGTCACGGATTCGAAGGCACCTTGAGCCACGACGAACTCCTCACCGATCCAGAAGAAGCCGCTCGTTTTGTGGAAGCGACCAAAGTCGATGCGCTCGCGATTGCAATTGGTACCAGCCATGGTGCCTACAAATTCACACGTAAGCCAGACGGTGCGATCCTGGCGATGAGTCGCGTGAAAGAAATCCACAAACGTTTGCCTAATACCCACCTTGTTATGCATGGCTCGTCATCAGTTCCTGAGGACTTGCAAGGCATCATCAACAAGTTCGGTGGATCGATCAAACAGACTTGGGGCGTTCCTGTTTCGGAAATCCAAGAAGGCATCAAAAACGGTGTTCGTAAAATCAATGTCGACACCGACAACCGCCTTGCCATCACGGGCGCTATCCGCAAAGCCCTCAGCGAAAAACCAGAAGAATTTGACCCGCGCTTTTATATGACACTCGCGCGCGAAGCGATGAGAAAAATCTGCGCAGAGCGCATGGTTCAATTTGGCCAAGCTGGCAACGCCGGGAAAATCCGTCAGGTAACTCTCGCGGAAATGGCACGAATCTACGGCTAAGACTTTGGGTTTACAAAGTCACGTCCTTCATCACCCCGGAGGGCGTGCTTTTTTATTTTAGGATGACGGATGAACTGGACTCTGTGGACTGCTTTCGGATCTTTTTTTGCTGCGCTAGGTGTCGGTTTTGGCGCATTTGGTGCGCATGCTTTGAAGTCCCGTTTGCCGATTGAAGACCTCGCGATATTTGAAGTCGGCGTGCGATATCAGATGTATCACGCACTTGCGTTGCTCTTCGTTGGGTTCCTTGCATCCAAGATGGATTCGTCCCTTATCAAAATTGCTGGCTGGCTCTTTGTAGCGGGTATAGTTCTTTTTTCCGGCAGTCTTTACACATTGGTGTTCACTGGAGTAAGAACTTGGGGTGCAGTTACTCCCATCGGCGGTCTGGCCTTCATAGTCGCTTGGCTACTCGTTGGTATCGCCGTAATAAAAAGCTGAAACAGGTCAGATACGCAAGAATAGGCAAGCGCAATGACTCGGTATCGAGTAGAAATGCGCTGTCATAAGTGTCTGATTTGCTTCCAAGAGGTTATCCATGGAATCGCTAGCCCAAGAGACAGTCGTTTCGACCAATAAAATCAAACTCCTACCTGTCGCAGTGATCAAAGAGATCGAGCAACAGAACAAGGCTCGTCGATTGATGGGTCTGAGTACAATCGAAATAAAAACGAGGACTTGCCTGAACTGCAGCGGCTTATTTCAATCAGCTGGACGCAGAACTTGTGGCTGTAATACAGTTCACACATCAAGCCTCGCTGGCGTTGAGATCATTTGATCGCCAGGTCTTTCGGTTAGCAAAAAGCGCTGCTGCTCAACGAGCGACAGCGCTTTTTCTTTGGCTTAAGGCTAAGGACTTACGTCTTTTTTTTTTACTTTTTTGCATGCTCTTTCGTTGTCATATCAATCATGATTTTCTCAAGTTCGACCAAATCCTGCTCAGTGATTTCCCAAACTTCTTTTTTGCCAATTTTGTCCGAAAGGGCCGCGAAGAGAGATTCCGACACAAACGGAATGACTTTGCCCGATTGGTATTCGCGTTCTTTCTCACCATAAAGGCCGAGGAAAGTCTCGTCACGGAACCAAGTTTGTTTGTTGCTCTTCTGAATTTCGGCTAGTTCGCCGTCGCTTGGATCGCGTTGAAGGAATTCAAAAAAGAGTCCCGAGGGTTTGCTGCCCGGGAAATACCATTCTCCCGAAAAAACTTGAATGAGGTTGTCGTGCTCGTCTCTCAATATAGGAGTGACGAACTGAACGCCGCGTTCAAGCGCATGTTTATGAAACGAAATCAAATCAGGCGTACGGAGGGCAATGTGCTGCCAGTGAGCGACTTGCTCATGACCGTCCAGCATTGAACGAACGTGGGAGGGTTCGTTTGCTGGTTCGGATGGCTGAACGATTGCGAAGATTGTGTTGAGTGGATCGCCGTCCTTAGGATTCCACTGACCAACGCGCGTGGCGAACGTCATCGAGACGTCTTTGCCGCCGGTTTTGCTTTTGCGGCGTTTTTCATAAAGCAGATCCTCAGGCTGGGTGCCGAAGATGATGCGAAAGACCGCATAAGCCAAGGTGTAGAGCTTAGGGTGAAGGAGTAGGGTCATATGATCGACGGTGAAGTTTAGGAAACTCGGTTTCTCAGCCATGGTGCGGTTATCCCCTATCAGTGACTAGATCTATAGAAATGGGCGTAGTCCTTCGTCGTCAAGCGACGTTAGCCACAATATATTTTGAATCTGCCTTTGGAAATCACTGTTTGGATGTTCCTAGGAAGAATGAGGGATAAATTGGAACAGTCGCGATGCCCTTTGACGGGCGGCCCCTCGATTGGGTCCGAAGGGCTCGCCAAACGGAATTTAATTCCCCTTAATTCGCTGGTTTCCAGCTTTCCAAATCATGAGTCGATTCATAAGCTTAGGGCTTTTCTGCACTTTGTGACAGATTTTGCTCAATTATTAACCCCGGGGAGCCGATGAAACTCGCGAACGCTTTTACGACGCTACACGCTTTAAGAGGTTGTTTATGAACAGACTTCAGTTGAGTTATTCATCCAAGGGGCTCTCGCTCGTGAGTCTGGTCCTACTGATGTCGTGTGGTACAAGCAGCTCCTTTAAAGCCGAAACGGTACAACGCTCGGCCGTCGCCGCAAAACCAGAATCGAACACGACCGCGGATGCAGTGGTTGCGAATGATCCGGCTCCTGTGATGACGCCGACGACTGCCTCTACAGTCCCAAGTACAACGGTATCTGATGGAGTGTTTAAAGACTGCGATTCAACCAGCAATCATTCCTTCCCGGCAGATCTCTATGAGTTGCCGAGGGATACAAATCATCTCCTGCCCTATTCAAGCTTGAAGAGCATCAAAAAGATCTGTTTGGATCAGATCAACATCACGACACGAGGATTTCGCGAAGGCTTTCCGGGTGTGACCGATCTTTACGAGTGGTTCTCTTTGAAGTTTAATTTTAATGTTCAAATCAATGTCGCGGGCGATTACCAGTTTGCAACGAATTCCGATGACGGAAGTGTGCTCCTGATCGATGGTGTTAAAGTCATCGATAATGACGGAAACCATTCGACGAAAAAAGTGTCGAGCGATAAAGTCACACTTGCCGCAGGCCCACACAAATTTGAACTGCAATACTACCAAGGACCTGCTGATCAGATCGCATTGGAACTCTTTTGGACTCCACCAGGCGGCGTGGAAGCTTACATTTCACCGGCACTCATTTCGCACTGATCTTTGCTTAAAGCGTCAATCCTATGGCCTGAACCTCACCGGTTCAGGTTTTTTGTGTTTTACGGAGTACATGTTTTGAGGCAGGTGTCGGCTGTTGCACCCTTTCCAAACAGTTTCGATGTATTAACGAAGCAGCTCATCACGGATGGGCTGACGGCAGAACAATCTTTGCCGGGGGCAGTGAGTTTGAGCATTGTATTGAGGGTCGCAGCGGCCTCGCCGGCTTCGTTAACGGTTCGCATAGAGACGGTTGCTTGGTTTGCGAAATATCCAAAGGCTCTGAGATTCCAGTGACGAGGGTGCGCGCCCAAAATACCTGGTGCGGGGAAAGCCGTAATGCGCTGGGGAATCGAAGGTGTTAGGCCTGCGATTTGATTCGCAAAATGAAAGTTGTTGTCGAGACGAACGGATGTTGCCGTGTGACAGCTGAGGCAATCGACTGTGTTGCGGTTGGAGAGCGCTGGATTTTCGAGCGAATGGACTGCGCGGTTGATTTTGTCGAAGTTGTTTTGGACTCCGGCGGGATTTGAATTGAAGAAGTCTTCGGTGCTGAGACTGCTATTGGCGGTGAGTGGAGAAAATACTTCGGGATTGCCTTGGAGATTGAGTTCGACTCCGCTCTTGGTTCCAGAGCCGAGGTTTGGGATATCGGTTTGCTTCCAGCGGCCGTGCTGGACGTCACCACCGAGAAAAATCCAGTCGTTGGGGCTTCCGTCCCGAAGGCCCATCATCGTGAGTTTGTGGAGTTTCTGGTTTGTTGCATGCGTGAGTATGAAGGTTTGGAAGAGGACGGATATATCGGGTCTATTTTGATTAACAGCAGCGAGGAGAACAGGGTGAACGCCGAGCGGTTGGCCTGAGGTGCTTAGGTTAGTGAGGGATTCGGCTTGGCGTTTGAGATTGAGGAGATCGGCTAATACAGGATCACTCGGACTGGGAAGGCCTTCGCCGAGTTTATAGACGAGATGGATTGCACTGTCGGCTGGACCGTTTTGACTCTGGGGCTGAGCGACAAGGCGGAGTTCCTGAATGCACGTTGTGCTCGCGATGTCGTCTGATGGTGCGCAGGGGTCATACCTGAAGCCGACGACGGCCCAGTTTTCGCGGGCGAATATGCCCGTGTTCATAGGAGCGCTTATCCACTGCTCGGTGGCCTGGGTCGTGAGGTCGGCGAGGATGCCTTTGGAAAGGAGGTTTCCTTGAGATCCCGCTTTATCAAGGCGGATGAAAGGAACGGGCCTGTTGTTAGAATCAAGGGGGAAGAGAACCGCGACGTCGTTGACATCGAGGCCCTTGGTTTGGCTTTGGGCATGCGCACGGGTATTCAAGTTAAATAGACACAGTAAGCCAATGGCGCTGATTATACGCATCCCAATGCACCTCCACTCATGATTTGTTCACAGAGGCGGCATTGATAACGGTTATCAATTTGGATGTCCACGGGAAATCGTTAGGGCAGGGTTTTCCCTGTTTTGTTTGGCTTATTATGGAGCTTGGCGGTGTGTTGTGCGGTCATTTGGGCTGAAAACAGGTCAATAAATTGAGTTTTATTGATGCATGTGGACTTGCCATTCTCCGATTTCCGCGTTGTGGTGCCGGCTCAAAATGAGGGCGTAGCTCAGTTGGATAGAGCATTAGATTTCTAAGCTAAGGTCCTCAATCTTTCCTTAAAAATACCGATAAGTCTCATCGCGTCATTTCAGTGCTTTCAATTCAAATTGTAAGTTCTTGATGTCATTGTGCAATTCCAGCTCAATCAAGGTATTTTGCATGTCCCAATACACAAAGACTCTGGAGAGCCACTCGTTTCCGAGCGGTGGTTTCGTGAAGCTTTCGGCTTCAACCCGCGAAGGCAGAATCTTCAAATTTAACGTCAAATGGCAACTTAGAGACCCCAGCAAACCGGTCCCCATTTATGTCCCGGTAAAGCCCTTCACTCAGGAGTTTCCTGTTGAAGCCGGAGGCGAGTTGCTCAATGCCAAGTATGCCGCTCAACAATATTTCAAGTCAGTGGTGCATAAATCCCATGAGTTCATTTTATCATATAGTGAGCAGGTATTTTATCAGAGGGTTGGGAAGTTTGTCTTTCAGGTCCTTCGAAAAGCACAGGGCGAAGAAAGCCTTTATGTATTGAAGTATCGTCATGATCTTTTGGCTGAAGACGATAAGAAATCACTACGCATTTTCACGAGTTTAGATGAGGCGAAGGCTGTTTTCGATTCCTTAGTTGGGCAACAGGAAACCAGTCCCTTTGAACGTTGGCAGGATCGGATTGAGGACGCTCAAAAAATCAAGAAGAGAATGCTTCCTGGGGGGGAGTGCAAAGTTTAATATCCCCCTTTTGCTAGCACTTTTGAGCATCAATAAACCAAGCTATGCGACATACTGCGATATATTGCAGGAATTAATGCTGGGCAAGCAAGATTTACCGGCGTTTAAATCGCTATCGGCAGCTTATGATTATATATATGGCGAAATTTGGCTACCTTTCATATCCCATCGCAAACAAAATAATGGGATATTGATTCTGGATCGGATTGCAGGTAGTACTGCCAAAACCAGAACAGACGTACTCGTTGAGCTCTTTCGCTTGGCATCGATGCCCATTTTGAGCGGATGTTTCCCTTCCGTGTACACTGGAATAAGTGAGTCGCTAAAACCGAGCTTTAAAAATGAACTTGAGGATTTGAACCGACTTGGAGAACTGAATGCTGTTGAACCTATTCGACCGCTTTCATTTCTGGAGCTTGAAAAAGCAGCTCAGGAGATATGCAAGCTACAGAACAAGAGAATTATCGTTCAATTCTTAATCTTTTTGACCTTCGGTTTTCGAAAAAGCGACGGTCTCAGCTTGAGATTTGATGACATGTCGTCAGCGGGCGAAATTCAAATGAATGAAGTTGAAAAGAAGAACCGAAAAAGAAGAGCCATGTCGGGCAAGAAACTTCACCCTCACCAATCAACATTTGACCTGGCCTGCCTGCTAGCCTTCCAAGACAATTTAAGGCTATCTCTTCACCCGAATGATAAGCGACTTATCAATAAGCCAATTCAAGATTTTGGGTTTTCAATTCGCGCATTGAGAACAACAGCTGCCGTAGCTTTGATTAAAAGCGGAGCTACGATTGAAGAGATTCAGCGCAGACTGGGTCACACGACACTCAAGATGATTGTTGATCGCTATACCCACGAAATGCTGCCAGGTGAAAAGAGAGGGCAAAACATCGACGAGTATTTCGATCTTAGTCCACCCGATACGCGCAATCCTTTAAAAGGAGGAATTGTGGTAGGTGGAAATCAGCTTTGGAATCTGGAATACTTCTCATGGGACAGATATGTCCATGGCTTATGTCTAAGACTTATCAGTGAGCACTTTGATCCCGATGAATGGATTAAATTTAAAGATATTCTTTTTGCAGAATTGGATTTCAGGACTAAGAAGGTTGCCCCCATATCTGCTGCAAAAAAAGGAATGAGATTTGACTGAAATAAATTGGTAGGTAAAACAAAATTAATTTCAATAGATGAGAAATGGAGAGGCCCCATTGGTTCGGGTTCAGAATCAAGCGGTCCCACATCTTCGGGTAGACCTTTGGGGTGGCATGCCCCCCCGCTTAACCGACTCCGCTTAGCGCTTAAGAATCGTAAGCCGGGACGAGCAAGGAAGTCAGGATTACGAACGAATACGTTTACTATCTGTAAGATTTTTTTCCCTTGCGATTTTGTAGCGGCGAACGAGAGCTCTGGTTGAGCTGTCGTGAAAAAAACTAGAAGTCTCCGGACTCTCTATTTCTTTGATGATTTTCGTAGCCAGAGATTTACCAAGCTCTACGCCCCATTGATCGAAAGAATCAATCTCCCAGATCCATCCCTGAGTAAAGACACTGTGCTCATAGAGAGCAACGAGACTTCCAAGAGCATGGGGAGTCAAGCTCTCCATAAGAATCACGCTTGAGGGTCGATTGCCCTCGAATGTTAGATGAGGTGCAAGCCAAGGGGCTGTACCCTCAGTCAGCACAGACTCCTTCGATTTGCCAAAAGCTAGTGCTTTTGTTTGGGCGATCATGTTTGCGATCAGAAGATCGTGGTGAGATCCCAAAGGATTGAGGGACTCAGCGAACCCAATAAAATCACAAGGGACAATTTGAGTGCCTTGATGAAGAAGTTGGAAAAATGAATGTTGGCTGTCGGTTCCGGGCTCTCCCCAGAAAATTGGTCCCGTTTTATAATCGACGGTCTTGCCGCTGACTGTAGTACTCTTGCCGTTACTTTCCATGGTGAGTTGCTGTAGATAAGCCGGCAAGCGTTTTAAATAACTATCGTAAGGCAAGATGGCAGAAGTTTGGGCCCCGAGAAAACTCGAGTACCAAACTGTAAGCAAACCCATGATAACCGGAATGTTTCTGTGCAAAGGAGCTGTTCTGAAATGTGTATCGACAGCATGAAATCCTTCGAGCATGGAGTTGAAATTCTCTGGGCCAATGGCGATCATGGTTGACAGCCCAATAGCGGAACATAGGGAATAGCGACCGCCAACCCAGTCCCAAAATCGAAATACATGAGAACTGTCGATACCGAAGTCGGATGCAGCCTCTGTGTTAGTCGATACGGCCACAAAATGCTTGACCACTGCCGCCCTATCCTTGAGAGCGCTCAACAACCAGTCACGAGCTGCACGGGCATTGCTCATAGTCTCGAGCGTTGTGAATGTTTTGGAACACACTATGAAGAGTGTTTCCTCGGGGTTGAGTTCAGCGGTAGCCTCCACAAATGCGGTGCCGTCTATGCTAGACAAGAATCGGATCGTGAGATTATTCTGACTGTAGTGTTTCAGTCCTTCATAAACCATCACTGGTCCAAGCTCGGAGCCTCCGATCCCTATGTTGACTATGTTACGAATGGCTTTGCCGGTATGACCTTTATAATCTCCCGACCGAATGGCATTCGAAAAAGCCGTCATTTGTCCAAGAACTTGATGAACTTCAGGCACAACATTCGTACCGTCGACAAAGATTTGTTCGCTCTTCGGAGCTCGCAATGCTACATGAAGCGCCGGGCGCCTCTCCGTTTTGTTGACTAAACCACCAGAAAATAGCTCATTAATCCCCTCAGCTAATCCCGACTGTTCAGCTAAGTTCACTAAAAATCCTAGCGTCTCCTGATTTATAAGGTTTTTAGAGAAATCGAAATAGAGAGAACCACTTTCTATCGTAAAACTCTCGGCTCGATCTGGATCGGTTTCAAACATTTTACTGAGCGACTGTCCTCTGATTGTGTTCACGTGGTTATTAAGAGCGAGCCAGGCCGGTCGTTCTTTGAAAGATAAAATAGTTTTTTGCATGGAGTCCTCAGACGGTTTGAAAATGGACGAGAAAACACTCATGACTAAAACGCAAGCGTTAGGCCCACACCTGCGCAATTAATCGCAAAGTGAGATCTCAAGCGATGTCACGCCATAAGAAATACCTGCAAATAGCAATCCAACTCATCCTCAATCGAAATATACGGCATGATAAGTGCATTCAGGAAAGAGCAAGCCTATACCTTCAGAGCAATTCCGCAGATGTTGATTGACCTTAGGGGGTCGAGATGAAAATAAATCCACTCGCTGGAAGACCAGCCACTGCAGCCCAACTGATTGATGTTTCGAAGCTTATCACCGCCTACTTCATGAATAGACCGGATACTCACATTCCTTCGCAACGAATCGCATTTGGTACTTCTGGCCATCGCGGCTCGGCATTTGATACTTCCTTTAATGAGTGGCATGTCCTGGCCATGACACAAGCTGTATGTCTCTATAGAAAGCTTAATAAGATCAATGGACCATTATTCCTGGGGATGGATACC
>JACMOC010000005.1 GCA_014378195.1 Oligoflexus sp.
TCTTTCGCATATTTGAGCGTCATTTCCAATGCGCCTTTGGCCAGACCAAGGCCCATGGCACCGATACTGAGACGGCCGTTATCAAGGGTTTCCATCATGATTTTAAAACCCTGACCGCGGGTTCCGAGCATCGCCGATCCGGGGACCTTTACATCATCAAAATAGAGTTCGCCCGTGTTCGACGAGCGCCACATCATTTTACCATGCATTACCTTACGTGTCAGGCCTTTCGCATCAGCGGGCACGATGAAGCAGGACAACTCGTTACGGCCGTCCTCCCGTTTGTCCGTAATCGCTTGAACGGTAATGCCCTGCGTAAGATTGGAGGCGCTGTTGGTGATCCAGATCTTGGACCCGTTGATCGTCCACTCATCTTTCGACTTGTCGTAGGATGCGCGGGTTTTGCTGGCCTGCGCATCGCTGCCGGCGTCTGCTTCGGTCAATCCGAAAGCCCACAATGCCTTGCCGGTCGAAAGAGACGGCAGATATTTTTTCTTTTGTTCTTCGGTTCCGTAGTAATAGAGCGGTCCAACACCGAGACTGTTGTGGGCTGCGATAGTCGCGGCTTGCGATCCATCAACACGCGCAAGTTCTTCGACCGCGATAACATATTGAATGTAATCCATGGCTTGACCGCTGTACTTCTCAGGAACAAAAGTCCCGAACAATCCCAGTTCGCCCATGCGGTGCGTAAGGTGCTCAGAAAACTCTTCTTTTTCGTCAAGCTCGTGTGCCAGGGGAGCGATTTCCTTGTCGGCAAAGCTTCGGATACTTTGACGAAGCATTTTGATTTCGTCGCTTTCAGAAAAACTATAGGACATGTGACTTCTCCATTTTTGAGAGAGACGGGACTATTATGTTACGCGCCGGAATCCGCATCATCGTCGGGCTCGATCTCAAGTCCACGATTGGTATCAGAACCGCTGGATTCGCGCGAATCATCACGTGTACGGCCCTCGCGACCGCTGAGGCCAGTAAGAATGCCCTTATAAGACGTATAGCGGCGTTCCGATATTGTTCCTTCCGCTACCGCCAGCATCACTGCGCAGCCTGGTTCATCGATGTGACGACACTCACGGAATTTGCACTTATTTACTAAACCGCGCATCTCAACAAAGCCATAACTAAGTTCGATCGGCCCTCGTTCGCGCAAAACAAAACTCCGAATACCAGGTGTATCAATCACATAGCCACCCCGACCGAGCTTGATCATACTCGCATAACTCGTCGTATGCCGCCCTTTGTAATTGATGTTGGAATTTTCTTCCACTTCCTGGTGAATCTCTGGCTTGAAGAGATTGACCAGCGAAGATTTGCCGACACCGGAATGACCGCTGAGAATAGTGGTTTTGCCGTCCATCATGCCATGTAACTCGCGAATCGTAGGATCGTCATAGGTCTGGTGTTCGACCTGCAGACTGAAGACCGTGTACCCGAGGTTTCGGAAGTACGCGATCTCCGTCTCACATTTTTCTTTGAATTCCTGGCTCTCGCCTTTCAACAAATCTTCTTTGTTGATGACAATGATGGCCGGAATATTCTCCTCAGCCGCTAACACAAGATAACGATCGATCAATCCCCATTTCACACCGGGACTTGCGTAACTCCCGACGATGAGGAGCTGATCCATGTTGCTCGCTAGGACATGTTCACGCTCCATCACCATGGGATCCCGCCGGGCAATGCGGCTTCTGCGTGGTGCGATATGCTCTATCACGCAGCAGGGGAGATCGGTCGTGATTTGGACGTCTTTATCATTGGTCGGACGGCATAAGACTTTATCGCCCACAACGATGTTGTTACGCTCGCCCCTTTTGCTTTGGAGATGGCGCCGCGCGACGGTTGAGAGCCACACGTCACGGGTATCGATATCATTTTCCACCGCTTCGGGAGAAATGAAGGCATACCGCTTGTGAACTTCGACTACACGCGCGGGGAACCAAGCGGTATCTGCCTTAGTCCACTGGTCCATGGCCAACTCAAATTGCGTCCCATCACGATTGTGCTTTTTGAGTTTGTCTTTCGACCGTCTTGTTTTTTCGACCTTGGCGAGATGATCGGCATCATCACCCCCCCGGTATTTCCACTTGGTCATCAGCCTTAGTATCCTGTGTAGTCGTCTTGAAGATACGCTCGACGCTTCGTAAAGCATCCGAGGAGAGGAGGCTCTTCGAGTACTGCGCAAGCGATGCAACCCGAGGATCAACACTCAGGGAGTTTTCGTCGACAGTGATCAGGAGCCCTTTTTTCTTCAAAAGCTGTATGTGTTTCTGAATAAAGGTTTTTTCGGCGATTTCGGGGTTGTTGAGCCCGCTTAGGATTGCAAAACGTTGAGCCATACGCTCACATTGCAGCAAAAATTCTTCGCTGTTTACCAGGCCGCGTTCGCTGTGTTTCGCGAGGAGTACGGCCGTGATGATAAAGCGATCAAATGTCACACCCATAACTTGCGACAGGATATCCAGAACTGCGGATTCGTCGGACTGGGGCGATGGCCGGCGATAGGCATAATCACCGACCTTTCGGAGCAGACCCATTTCCGCTAGAACATCAGCATATTGAATAACGACAGTCTCGACTTCGCTATCTTTCCAACGCGAGATGGAATCTTCGGAAAGGACAGCATAAATCTCGGCGCAGCCTTTGGCCAGACTCGTCGCGTACATCTCTTCCTGCTGATGGAAAAAACGAGCAATGAGAGCCGGCATAATAAAGATATGAGCGATATTATTCCGATAATAGGAAATCAGAGCGCCATCCACATCGTTGACAAAGGCTACGTCGCCCGCTGCGTGCTTATAGATAGAAATGCTTTTGAGTTTCCGCGCCGAGTCAAGAATCTCGGCGAAGTTGTCTTTCACGAGTCTGACGTTGGCGTGATAAGGCAAAAGCTGATTGAGCTCGATCATCTTTTCGACAAAAACCTGGAGCTCTTCCATGGGCAGAGCTTTGTGGTTTGCAGCCAGTAGTCCCAACCCCACGAGAGAGACCGGCGTCAGCACAGCGGCTTCGTTGAGATGTTTGGAAATCTGCTGAGCCAGGTCATTAACCACAGGACTCAACCACTCGGGCTTTCCGTCTTTAGCCTCTCGCCAGTCCGGACGCTCTGCATCGAGATACCGAGCAAGAATGATAGGCTCCCCGTAAGAGAGGTAAGCTTTCCCGTAGTAAACCTGGAGAAGCTTTCTGGCTTGTAAAAGGCGCAGCATCGATTCTTTCTTTTTTGCCCCGCCGCTGAGTTCGGCGAGATAACTCTTCACTTCCATGACTTTGTCGTATCCGATATAAACCGGCACAATTGCAATCGGACGCTCCGAGTTTCTTAGGAAGCTTTTGACAACCATGGCAAGCATGCCCGTCTTCAGCGGCAAAGGACGCCCTGTTCGGCTTCGTCCGCCTTCCGGGAAAAACGAAACGGGATACCCGTGAGTCAGGAGATAGCCCATGTATTCTTCTACAACAGCCGTATAGATACGGTTACCCCGGAAAGAACGGCGAATAAAAAATCCACCGGTTCGTCTCAAAAACCAGCCCATTGGAAAAAAGTTGAGGTTAATACCGGCAGCTGTATGAGGGCAAGGCAGCCCACCGGCGTAAACCATGTAGTTGACGAGCAAATAATCGAGGTGACTGCGATGGGTCGGCACATAAACAATTTCGTAATCTTCGGCTGCGAGTTTCATGGGAATTTCGGCGTTTGAAACTTCGACACCTGAAAAAAGCTTGTTCCAGAGCTTACTTAATATGATTTCAAAGGTTCGGACCATCGAATATGTCTGATCTGCCGACAGTTCACGTGCATAACGAATCGCAGCGGCATCAAGATCCCGCAGCTTTTGCTCGTTGCCTTTGGCCTCTCTCTCGATCTCCTGCCGCACAAGTTTGCCGCTCGAGATACGTGAAATCACCTGCTCACGCACATAAATCTTCTGCCCAAGCACTGTATTTCGAACCCGGCGGAAGTGAATACGGAGTATGCGGCGAAGCTTGCGCGCCGACAGCTCGTTGTTTTCGCCAACGGCCTTTTCGATTGTGAAGGGTTTGCCGAAGTGAACGTTGTTGTTCCGACCTTGCGCGACGACGATAAAAAACTTCTGGAGCCAGCCAGCATCTTCATCATCGTTGAAAATCAATTTGAATATCGAGGGCTCGGTGTTCCCCGGGTCCTTACCCCAAAAGGGAGAGACGGGAATAATTTGCGCCTTCATGCCGGTTTTTTCGTTGGCCTGCTGCACGACATGCAAAAGCACATGGCTTGGCTTCAATTTGCGGATGCGTTTGATCGGGCCGGTTTTCTCGAGAAACAAACAAATCGCCCGGCGTTTGCGCGTGAAATCCAGACCAAGATCCGGTTCGGGCATTCCATACTGACGACAGATCATAAGCAGAACGAGATAATCTATGATCGAACGCTTCGGCAATACATAAATCACCGGATTTTCGTTGAGTTCAAGGAACTCCTGAAGGTTCTCGGGATGAACGGTCGTTTGCACCCAGATCAAAACCGGGCGCAGTATATAGGAGAGGATCACATGTCCAAAACGAATCAGGAACTTCATCATGAACCACTGAACTCCAGGTTATCGATCAAACGTACGCTACCCAGATGAGCAGCCACCGAGGCTACAGCTGGTTTGTCTACGAGGCCTTCAAAAGCACCCATACGGTCCTGCGTTCGGATGTCGATGGTATCGAGACGAAAACCATCGACTTTTGACAGTTCGGCTTTAAAAAGGCTGATAAGTTTTGGATAGTCTTTTTCGCCCGCTTCGTGCGCGGTAGCGACTGCTGACAGGGCCTTGTAAATCTGAGGGGCCTTTGCCAGTTCTTCCGGTGTCAGGCGAAGGTTGCGGCTGCTCATCGCCAGGCCACTGGCTTCGCGTATAGTGGGTTGTCCCACGATTTCAATCGGAAGACAGAGATCTCTCACCATGATTTGTATGAGCTTGAGCTGTTGATAATCTTTTTTGCCGAAGAATGCGACGTCGGGCTGAACGAGATTCAGCAGTTTGAGAACGATCGTAAGCATGCCATTGAAATGACCCGGCCTCGACTGTCCCTCAAGCACTTCGCTCAGGGCATTGTTGTGCACGAACGTTTGGAAACCTTCGGGATACATATCCGCAGCGATCGGCGCAAAAAGTATATCGGCCTTCGCCAATTCGAGTTTTTCCAGGTCGGCAGCCAGCATGCGCGGATAACTTGCAAAATCCTCTTTTGGGCCGAATTGCAGAGGATTCACAAAAATACTGACAACGACGTAATCAGCGGCCTGTTGCGCAGCTTCAACCAGCGATATATGGCCCTGATGGAGAGCACCCATCGTCGGCACGAGAGCAATTTTTTTGTTTTGAAGACGCCACTGCTTGATCTGCGCACGCAAATCATTGGGAGCGATAATCGTGTTGACTGACACGGGGACCTCATCATGTCAAAGTAGACAGATCACTTCTGACAATAGAGGATGTTGAAAACATTCCAATTTCTGACGAAATTAGAGCTTTTTCAACACCCTCCAAAGACTCGCTAGTATTACACGTTCTGCGATAAGAGAGCAAACGATGGTAAGCATAAAAGAAGTCAAAAGTGCGGATTAAAAACCGAAGAAAAAAGGAAAGATAGGTAAGGAGTCATCAAAATCGCCCTCATGGCAATTCGGCTCTTCCTGAGCCACGCGCATGATTCGCTAAGGAATCTAATCTGCCCCGTAAGAACCCCTGCAGGTTCCGCCCTAAACATCCTATGAAGAATCAATCTCCATACCCAACTCTTCGGTAAGAATCGGAGCCGACTTTAGCCGGCGTCCCAATACAAACGGCCTCGCCCCGAGTCCGTGACTCAAAGCGAGGCCGTTAAATAATGCTTATAGCTTGGGTTTTTCTTGTTTTTTGGCAAGAGTACTTTCGGAAACAGCGAACGTCATATAACGCTTCTCGCCTTTGATGCCTTTATTGGGAATGACCTGACCTTTGAAACGGATCTCAACGGCCGACATATCATCCACCAGAAGACTCAACTGTTCGTCAAACTGAAAACGGTACGTCTCAGGCTGAAAAGTCTCGTTGACCTTTTTGTCCTTGTCGCGACCAATGCGAATCATAACAGGCTGTTTCACAACGAGGTCGAGTGTTTCGATACCCGTGCCGCGGAGGATTGGTTGGTGCTCGGGCGGCACAACAGCGACAGCGGCTGGTGCAATCGGAGCAGCAGGAACAACGGCCGGAGCTACTGTTGAAGGCTGCTGGATAACCCCTGTCTCGGTGAGTTTATCCGAGCTTTTATCAGAACCTTTCCAGCTTTGATAAATCGCCGGAATCACCCAGACTAGTCCGAGAATTACGAGGACAGCCAAGACCGCAGGCAAAGCGAAGTTCCACGCCTTGGCCGCATTTTTGGAGAAACCGTTTGAGTTGAAGCTCGACGATGAACTGCGGCGCTCTTCGTTGTAACGAATATGCTTAGGTTTCATCTCGCGTTCGCGCTGATGTTCCTGAGCCGCTTCAGCCAGCTGGCCGGCAACTGCGAGATCGTAAGCAGCAACGAGAGCTTTGGCATCACAACTGTAGGCCCGGCAGAGGTTACGGACAAAGCCGCGACCGAAAATTTCGCCGGGAAGGACCTTGAAGTTCTGATTCTCCAAGGCATCGATGAAAGCGGCTGAAATACGAGTCGACATCGCAGCCCGTTCTATCGAAAATCCTGCTTGTTCCCGGGCTTCGCGCAATGCTTCCCCAAATCCCTTAGGTGCTGCAATCGGGGGATTCGAGCTGTCGATCTCGGTCGTCATATAAAGTCTCCAGGGCTTATCATCTATTTGGATAAGACATTTTTATAAGATTGAATACACAAAGTCGAGCAGCGCGCGCTCAATCGGCAAATAAGTCCCTCTGAGCAAATTGCGCCACTTCCTATGTGGAGTTAAGCATATTAAACTAGAACTAAGAACCATAATCTTTGCTCACCAACGCATCCGAGGGGGTCCCCTGTGTTGCGATCTTATCGTCTCAAATTCGGTACTTATCTTAGAATCCTTCTTATCCTAGGCGTGTCAGCTTGTCAAACACTCAAAAAATCATCGGAAGATGATAAAAAGGCCGATGACATTCTCAACACTCAGAAGAGTTTGGTGATTAATTACATCAACCAAGGTCAGCCAAACATGGCGCTGAGAGAAATTCGCCCTCTGGAAAAACAGTATCCCAAAGACGCGGACCTGAAGAATTTGACTGGCCTTATCTATCTCTCAACGCAAAATTCAAAGGCGGCTTTGAATTATTTTGAACAGGCGTACCATCTCGACCCACGGGCTCCGATTGCACTGAATCTCAGTTCGGCTCTTATCGAATCGGGACAATCAGTTCGCGCCATCAAAGTATTGAAAGATCTTAAAGCGAGCCCGGCGGGCAAAGCCTATCAGTACCCGGAACGCATAGATCACAACATCGGCCTCGCCGCCGAGCGCATGAAAAAGCTCGACATCGCCGAGAAATATTACAAACGCGCCTTGGCGACCAACCCCTACTATTACATCTCTCTCATGCGTCTTGGGACACTCTATCAGAGCGAGAAAAAGGCTGGCTCCGCCTACACGCAATTTTCCAAAGCGCATGAGTCGTGTCTGAAGTGCTTCGAACCCGTACAAGCAATGGTTCAGATGCAGGCCGGCGCCGGAAAAACTGCTTATGCTTCAAAACTCATCCAGGAGTATTTGATCGATAAAGAGTTGGAGCCGCGCGATCGCGCCAAAGCTCAGCAGCTTTTAAGCTGGTCGCAGAATCAAAATCATTCGCAGGCTCAAGGCTCGACCAAACCCACCTCCGTTCGTACGCAGTGAAGAATCAGTTCTCCCGGCGTAAAGCTCACGAGGACTCTGTTCACAAAAATCCCTCGGGCGCACGCCGTGACTCGTGCTACAAATGTTGATGACGAGCCCGTGCTTTTGGGGGCTGCCTGACTCGCGACTGTCTTGGAAAGGATATCGGCATGCATTTTCGTCTCAGAAATCTCGCTCTGCTCTTCGCCTTCGCAACACCACTATTCGCAGCCGATAAAAATGCCGAAGAAAAAGATATAGAGCAACGCTATCGCTCCCTCGAGACGCTTGCGCGCGGCCTGTATTACCTCGAAAACCTCTATGTGGATCCGGCAAAAGTCAAACCTGAGGAGATGACCTACCAAGCCTTGCGCGGTATCGTCTCGAGTCTCGATCCGCACACCATGATCCTGCCTCGTAAGGCCTTCGATCAATTTACTTCGGATACCCAAGGTAAGTTCGGTGGCGTTGGGGTGATCGTGTCCACGGAAAAAGGCAAACTCCTGGTTGTATCGCCTATCGATGATTCCCCCGCGGCGAAGGCTGGCATTCTAGCTGGCGATGAAATCGTAGCCATCGATGATGTCGCGCTCGACAAAATCAAGGTCAACGACACATCGGATCTGATGCGCGGCAAACCCAACACCAAGGTGAAAATCCAAATTCGTCGCAAGGATGCCCCGAATCTCTTGAACTTCGTCCTGGTCCGCGAAATCATCAAAGTCAAATCCGTCCGATCCGAAGACCTGACTCATGATGTTGTTTACGCACGTATCGCCAGTTTCCAAGACAATACGGCTGAAGAACTGAAAGCGATCGTCGAGAAGAATTCAAAAACGGCCAAGGGGATGATCCTTGATTTGCGTGACAATCCGGGGGGTCTCCTTGATCAAGCGGTCAAGGTCGTTGATTTGTTTATTGAATCAGGTGTGATCGTGTCGACTGTCGGACGAACGGATAAAGACGTGGAACGTGAATACGCGCATAAAAAAGGCACATACGCAGACCTCCCACTCGTTGTCCTCATCAACGGCGGCAGTGCATCCGCTTCGGAAATCGTAGCGGGCGCATTACAGGATCATGAACGAGCGCTTCTTATGGGAACCACCTCCTTCGGTAAAGGGTCTGTGCAGACCTTAGTCTCTCTGCCTGACCAGTCAGGATTGAAAATCACGGTCGCGCGCTATTTCACGCCGAAGGATCGATCGATCCAAGCGAAAGGCATCACACCGGACGTCGTCGTAACTTACCAACAGGGGGAAGTGAAAACGGAAGGAATGCGTAAGGAGTCCGATCTAAAAGGCCACATCGAAAGTCACGATCTGTCTGATCTCGCGAAAACATCGGGCATCAGCACCGAAATTCAAGCGTGGCCAGCAGGAGCAAAACAGGATAACCAGCTCGTCGCCGCCTATTCGTTTTTGAGAAGCATGCGTTTTTTCGATGGCAAAAAGATCAAGATGCCTGCCACGCGCTAAGGCGAAGTGTATCGAGATAAAGACAAACGTTGCAGAAAGTCAAAAAAAACGGACTCCAAGCGAGTCCGTTTTTTTTATTTATGCGGAATAAGAATCGTAGTTCTTAAAGGTAATCACATGCTGACCGGCAAATTGCGTCGCTAAAAACCGACGATGACGCGACAGGCAAAAGCGTTGGTAGTTTTTGTAAGACTTGTCGTCATTAAAGACCTTAATGATCTTCTTGCAGTCGCTACAGACCATCATAGGATTGTTTTTAGCGTGCATTTGTATAGTCCGTCGGCAACATTCGAGCAATTCAGGAGATTCATCTTGCGCTTCGATTGCGACAGGACCAGGACTTGCCTCCGGTGTTATCTCACTATGTTCATAGTTCATCATCGGATCGACTCCCTTGGTACCTAACATTGGCCACGGATCTTACGGTTTTCTTGCAGGCTAAGCAAGCGACACTCACAGGCTTCCGAACGAAGGATCATACCACGCTCTAGCCCAGAAAACTTAAAAACTTTTTTTCAAACCTGACAGTCGCGCGGCGCCGATTCTGTCGGACTCAGGCGGGACTCTAAATCAAGTGGGACGCCGAGTCTACGGTCTAATCGCTCCAAAAGCTCGACCCGTAGCTGCTCCATAACAATAGTCCGCCCGAGCTCTTTGGCCATCGACGTCACACCTAAATGACTAATTCCGCAAGGAACTATTCGCTCAAAGAGGTCGAGGCTGTTGTTTACATTTAAAGCAATTCCATGAAGACTTACGCGCTCGCGAATACGTACGCCAACCGCACAGATCTTTCGATTTTCGACCCATACGCCCGGATATTGGGAATCGCAGCGCGCTTTTATGTCCCATACAGCCAAAGTTTCTATCACGGCCTGCATCAGCGCATTTACATAGGCACGTGCTTGAAGACCCAATTTGACCAGGGGAAGTATCGGGTAAATAACGAGTTGTCCTGGCATGTGCGCCGTGACCTCACCTCCCCTATCTGTGTTGACACGGTCTACATGAGACTCTTTTAATTCCGAATCGGTCGCCAGAATCATGGAGGGATCGGAATGTTTGCCAAGAGTCAGCACAGGATTATGTTCGAGCATTAGGATAACGCCGGCGAGTTCGCCATCGCGCACTTTTTGATGATAGTGCTCTTGAAGTTCGTAACCACGGACATAAGAAATCGTCCCGAGGTCGATAACCTTCACCTTCACGCTCTCTGAGTGAGACTTCTCAACTGACATAAAAACTCCAGGGCTTCGATGCGAAAAATGGCTTCGTCAGGATTTTTGCCCCAGGCATAAACCCCGTGGCCCTCCAGCACGAGAAGCTTGAGATCAAGATTTAACGCAACGCTCCGGCCGAGGTTTTCCATATCCTGGGTATTCGGGATACAGGGAATCTTCACGTCAACTTCGTGAGATTTATAACCAAACGCCTTGAGCATCTCGTTATTCGACAGCACGAAATCCGGACCGACAAGAGCTGTGGTATGAGGCGGATGCACATGCATAACGGCCCGCGCCGTTGGATCTGCACGATAAATCGCGCAGTGCAGCGCTGTTTCATCCGAAGGTTTTACATAACAGGGTTGAATCAACTGGGCGGTTTCAAAATCAACGGGCAAAAAATCGGACCACTTCAAAAGCCCCTTGTGTTTGCCGCTCGGGCTGACCCAGCACATGGCCCCATCACGCACCGAAAAGTTGCCGCCGGTTGCTGGATGCCAGGATCGATTTGCACTCTGTGCTGCAAGGGCGGTCGTGCGCCGCAAATCCTGCTTCGTAAGAGGTGAGGGAGCAGGAAGGGGATAGAGGGATTTGACCCCGGTTTGCCAAGGTTGAACCATAATTATCGTTAGCCCCCAAAAAGTTTCGGGTCGCCGACGCCGACGCGTGTGACGACAGGTTCGCCTTCGGTGAAATCAACGATCGTTGATTCCAAAGCGGGAAGTTCCTCGCCAAGATCAAGCAAGAGGTCGATGCCGTGACCAAATTCTTCGTACACTTCATAACCCATCTTCACCGTTTCCCCACTTGCAGTGAGGGGAATGGAAGTCGTTGCGAGGGGTTTGCCGAAACGCGTGACAAGCTCACGAATCAGTCGGCTTTCCGGCACTTTTATCCCGACGACCGGACGTTTGTCCTTGATCTGCCTGGGCAATGACTTGTGGCGCGTGAGGATCACAGTATAAGGCCCGGGCCAGCATTTCTTCAGAAGGCGGTACTGATTGTTATCGATGTTGCCAACAGTCGCCGCCATCGCCATGTCCGCACAGATCAGACTGAAAGGCTGGTCGCGCGGATGCGTGGGTTTGAGGCGTTTGATGCGATCGAGAGCCTTGCTGCTGCTCGCGTCGCATCCAAAAGCCCAATTGCAATCGAGTGGGTACGCAACGATCCCATCGCTTTCAAGCACCGCGAGAGCTTTTTTCATATCGCGTTCGGAAACGGGGTCATCGTAGGTATAAAGATGCTCGGCCATGACTTACATTTCACTTCAATGTGAAGAGCCTCTGGTTTTATCAAACGCACGCACTTCGTCGATCGCTATAAGGAGAGCTTCGGGCGGAGTGTGGGGCAACAAACCATGACCCACGTTAAAAATGTGGCCGCGCGCTTTCTGGCCTGATTCAAGGATCTGACGCACAGCGCGGCGTAATACTGATTCTGGCGCCATAAACGCCTGCGGATCGAGATTGCCCTGCACGCTGACGTTGAGTCCAAGATTCTCCATCAATGCGATCGCACGGGGCAAACGGCTGCGCCAGTCGACGGCCAATACATCCCCTGCAAAACCATTGAGCTCAAACAGCCACTCCATCGATTGGCCAGGATAGTAAATAAGTGGGCCATCCCATTTGGCTTTTACCGCCTCAACCACCCGATTCATGTGAGGAAACACAAGCTCTCGATAATCTTCGGCGGTCATCTGATTCGCCCAGGTATCAAAAAGCATCAAACAATCGGCACCGGCTTTCACCTGCATTAAGAGATATTCGCTGGTCACGGCGGCGATGAGCTCCATGAGTTCGCCGAAGACCTGAGGCTGCGTATACCGGAGTTTTTTCACTTCGGTGAACGTTTTGCTCCCTGATCCTTCAATCATGTAACTCGCGACTGTAAAAGGAGCGCCGGCAAAACCGATCATCGTCTGGTCGGGACGCAGGCCCTTTTTCGTGAGGGTGATCGCCTCACCGACATAACCCAATTCTTTCTCGACATTCGGGTGACGCAATTTAAAGAGATCCTGCGCCGAGCGAATAGGATGAGTCAGAACCGGTCCATGCCCGGCATCGAAGCTAAGATGCTGGCCCATCGCGGTGCACGGGATGAGGATATCGGAGAAAATAATAGCCGCATCGAGATCAAAGCGACGAAGGGGCTGTAACGTGACTTCTGCAGCCAACGCTGGATTTTTGCAGAGTTCGACAAATTCGACGTTTTTACGAATTGCGCGATACTCTGGCAAATAGCGACCGGCTTGACGTAAAAACCAGATTGGTGTTCGATCAGTCGCACGACCCATTGCGGCTTCTACTAAAGTTTTTTTGATCACGTCCGGCCTCCGTTTTTCGCCTGCCAACACAGCGTTTTAACTCACGTCATAGCGCCATAGCCTTGCGCTGGACAAAGCTCAGCTTACCATGAGACAATCGGGGAGCAGAACTCTATACCGCATGCTTGCGATGCCTCCCCGTAAAGAATGAGAAGCCTATTTCTTCAGTCAGAGGTCTTTATGACTCAGACAGCGTCCGGTCACCTCCAGTTCGATCGCCTCGAACATGATCTTGAAAACTGGCGTGATCAACTTACCCAGATTAGCCCCTATCTCTCGCAGGCCGACCTCGCTCGTCTGGCTCGGCGTTGGGATATTATGCGTCAAAATCTTGACTCAGTGTTCCTCAATTACGGACGGCCTCTCACTCATCTTTCTGTGGCTATGGATCCGCTTCCCGCTTTGATGGATCTCCATCAGGACGAATTGGAATTGGCAATTGAGGCTCTGGCGATTGCCAAAAAAAATCTCAATCTGTTTATGGCGGAATCGGAAGCCCATGTTCCCTTGCTTGAACAGGCTTTGAATATCGACGAAAACCCGGCACGCATCCGTCGTTGCCTGGAAAAAATGCGCGTCATCGATGAAGGTTTTCAGACGCGCCTGCAAAACATCATCACGTATGTTCATCAGTTCAACACAGCTCTTGCATCCGAGGACAGTCTCTCTCAGACCACGCAAAAAGTAATGGAACAGACCCGGCGTATCGAGGGCCTTCGAAACGCGAATGCTGCCCTCGCGAGTCAAAAGCAGGAAATGGCTCAATGGCTCAATGATTCGAAGCAGCGCCTCATGCAGACCCCTTCTACACCAGCGCCTTCGCCCAATGCCATAGGACTTGTCAGTCAATCGTTTGCGCCTCGGACGGAAGCCGATCACGCCTTACAAATGCTTTTTACCAATCGTGAGAAAATTCGCGAAGCATCGCGTTACCTTGAAAACGTCCTTGCCGCCGAGAAGGAGAACCCTAAATGAACTCCAAAACCGCGCTTGAAGAGTTGTGGACGACCTGGGAAAAGGAGGTCAAGGATCTCGAACCTTTCTCCATCGAACGCAAAAAAGCCGTCAGTCGTATCACAGAGCTTTGGACTGACCTCGGGTACATCAGTCAACGGCTGGAGAGAATTCCTGCCGTCCGGGATCCGAGCCAACGCTATTTCGGTCTGGACCCCCTCAAGATCTCGGCCCTGAATATCGCGCAAAATATCGAAAATGATGAATTCAATCTCATCACACTCTACTTTCAGCACACCCACAATCTTATACTCAGCAATATTTTGCGCCTGAGGGTCCTGCCGGAAGCTGCACGCAAAACGCAGCTTCTGCAATTTTTCACGACGGCCGACATCGCGAGCCTCGGCAAAGCTCAATATCACCTCGATCACGAAGAGCAGGCGCTCTGGCAGGCGCGTGCGAAGATGCAGATTGAGATCGGCGAACTGCGCGAAGCCTACGGCCACTTCCTCTTCGAGGAAAGCAGTTATGAAGCAGCTCGCTCCTTCAGTACTGACGTAGCGGCTGGTACGAGCCGGCAGGCATGGGTGGCTTTTTCCCAACTTCTCACCGGCATGTCTCTTCATATCCATGACGAGAATAAAGCCTTTGTCGTGAAAAAGAGCAGCCGCATTGAAGCCCAGAGAGAAAGTCTCTTTGAAAGCTGCGCTCTTCTTCTGGCCAAAAAGGCCGATGGAAAGGATGCCAAAAGAATGCGGCGCCAGCTTCGCCAGAACTTGACCGACTTAAAAAGACTTGAATCCGAGATCGAGTCGACGCTGAGTGAACTTTCTAACCCGGCCTCCAGCGATCCGGCGTCATTGGTAGTGAAAAAAAATGCAGAGCAGGCTACAACTTTCCAGCTAACAAAAATAAGCCAAAGCACCGGAGATAAGACATGAGCACTCACACTAGCCACCCGCTTACCCGTCTGAGTGATGATGAAAAAATGTTCCAGAGCGAAGTTGAGAAATTTGCTCTCCAGACGATCAAACCGAAAGTCCTTCACATGGACGAAACAGAAACCATGGATCCCGAGATCGTGAAGCAATTGTTTGCTTTCGGTTTGATGGGCATCGAGTTGCCTGAGGAATTCGGCGGCTCAGGCGGAAGCTTCATGATGGCCGTTCTTGCCATCGAAGCCATCAGCAAGGTCGATCCTTCGGTCAGCGTTTTGTGTGATGTCCAGAATACTCTGGTCAATAACATCTTCCTACGCTGGGCGACTCCGGCGCAAAAAGCCAAATACCTGCCTATGCTTGCGACCTCGAAAGTCGGAAGCTACTGCCTCACCGAAGCCAACTCGGGCTCCGATGCCTTCGCAATGAAATGCCGCGCCCATGACGAAGGCACACACTACCGTCTCGACGGCAAAAAAATCTTCATCACCAATGCCAAAGAAGCTGATATTTTTATCGTTTTTGCAAACGTGAACCCGGAACTTGGCTATAAAGGCATCACCGGCTTTATCGTTGAGCGCGGGACACCAGGCTTTTCGATCGGCAAAAAAGAAGTTAAACTCGGTATCCGCGCCTCTTCGACCTGCGAAGTGATCTGCGATAACGTGAAGATTCCTAAAGAGAATTTGATCGGCGAATACGGCAAAGGCTACAAGATCGCGATCGAAACGCTGAACGAAGGCCGCATCGGTATTGCGGCTCAAATGCTCGGCCTCGCTCAGGGCGCATTTGATGGCGCTTTGAAGTATGCGAGCGAACGCGAACAGTTTGGCAAGTCGCTCAATGACTTCCAAGGCATTCAGTTCCAGCTCGCAGAAATGGCAACGGAGATCGAAGCCGCTCGTTTGATGGTCTATAACGCGGCTCGTCTCAAGGATGCTGGCGAAGACTTCATCAAAGAAGCCGCAATGGCAAAATTCTTTGTGTCAGAAGTTGCGGAGCGGGTCGCTTCGAAATCACTCGAAGTTTACGGCGGCTACGGATTCATCAAAGAGTTTCCGGCCGAGAAGTTCTACCGCGATGCGAAGATCGGCAAGCTCTACGAAGGAACTTCCAACATGCAGCTGCAGACTATCTTCAAACTCCTTCAGTCTAAATAATCCTTAAGGCCCTTCGGGGCCTTTTTTTATGAGGCGAATCCAATGCGCGGCTGGATGCTGAGTCTTATGATAGGTGCGAGCGGTGCGCAAGCCGCGAGTTTTCGTCCGGATCTCATAAAAGCTGCACCGGTCTTCTGCGGCGAAACCACATCCTCCTTGATTGAGGCCAGAGTCAGCGATGCTCAGATCGAGCTGGCTATGGTTAAGGATGTCTCCGATCTCGCAAGCTTTGCGGAAGGGTTCGCTAAGGACAATGGTCATCACGGTTTTGCCTTTGGTTCGTGTGCGGATCACCGGCAGTGGATCGTAAGTACACCCGCACCGGCAGCTGTGATGGTTCAAAGGGAAAAAGACTTAGTGATCGCCATTGATAAGCTACGATCCGTTTGCGCAACGTATGATGTTGATGGCTTGAAAGCTGAAACCAATCAACCTGTGGCTCTAATCCATGCTGATAAACCAACCGGCGGCACCCGCATCCTCACCTTAAAAGATGACTTCACGACTTTATCTTTGACGTGTCATCCCCTTGATAAAAGCCAAGATGGTCCTGAGCTTTGGACTTTGATTGCGCTCAGGACCGAGGGCACGCCCAAA
>JACMOC010000006.1 GCA_014378195.1 Oligoflexus sp.
AAACCAACCGGCGGCACCCGCATCCTCACCTTAAAAGATGACTTCACGACTTTATCTTTGACGTGTCATCCCCTTGATAAAAGCCAAGATGGTCCTGAGCTTTGGACTTTGATTGCGCTCAGGACCGAGGGCACGCCCAAAATCAATTCGGCGGCAGAACTAGTCGAATGGATTCAGAATCAGCGAAGACATGATCACCTGCCCGCTCTTTCAATCGGCAATAAGTCTCTGCAAGGCCTTGTCGACAAAGCCGCCCAACAGCGCGATCTGCATCATCCCCATGCTTTGCTGCTTAAAGAAAAGCAAAAGCTAAAATCTCAAAAAATCGATCTGCTGGGCGAGGACCGCGTGTCCGCTCGCGATTTCTCCGCGATTGCAAACTTACTGTGGAACTCTCCGCAGCATCGCCGTTTGCTCCTCAACCCCCGAGCGAATGCGATCGTTTTGAACGTGAGTGATCGAGAGAATCAAAAGTTTGTGGTGATGATTCTGGCAAACCTTTAAGTCTTAATCCCGCGCAAGGTTCCTTGCAATATGGGGACTACAGGCCGCTAGTCAAGTGAAGTCCTTCGCTGCCGGACAAAGGCAAAAATCTCACAGTCGACCTCGAAAAAGCGCGACATTGGCGAGAGAAAATACTTGTCAGGGTCTCTGGAAAGCCCTAGCATCAAGGACTTCAAAGTAGGAGGGCCTCCCATGAATTTGCGTGATCAACTGCTCAAATCAGGACTGGCAAGCAAGGAACAGGCAAAAAAGGCCCAACGCGAAGTCAGCAAAAAGCAGCACCAGAAAATTCAAGAGGCCCGCGCGCCCGAGGCGAAAACCGA
This sequence comes from Oligoflexus sp., assembly GCA_014378195.1. GTDB lineage: Bacteria > Bdellovibrionota_B > Oligoflexia > Oligoflexales > Oligoflexaceae > Oligoflexus. Next base: position 828 of record JACMOC010000006.1, read on the forward strand.
GCTTTCCCTGGGCGAGGAGACTCTTCTGGCCCAACGTGAGGCGGATCGCGTTCTCAATGCGCAGCGCAATCAAGAACGCGCGCAACGCGAAGCCGAGGCACGAATCAACGACATCATCACCAGCCACGATCTCTTGGATCGCTACGGTTCAGAGCCTTATTATTTTGTAATCGAAGGCAAACGCATTACGAAAATTGGCGTACATGACGAGCAGATTGCAATGCTGGAAAAAGGCGAACTGGCGATTATCAGCCGTAATATTGAAAACAGCTTTCATCTTGTATCAGCAGAAAATGCAGAAAAAATCGCTGCGATTTACCCGCATTATATCGTCTGTCAATACAAGGCTTGATCAGAGCTGAAGATTGCCCCGGAATAGGCCATGTTTCTTTTCAAAGGCTTCAAGGCAGTTGCTCAAGAGATAGGCTATCGTCATGGGTCCGACACCGCCTGGAACAGGTGTGATCCACGAAGCAATTTTTTTCACTTCATCAAAATCCACATCTCCACACAGCTTGCCGTGATCCCTGTGCATCCCAACATCGATCACGACCGCACCTGGTTTGACCCAGGAACCCTTAACGAGGCGTTTGGCGCCTGCCGCTGCGACGATGACGTCAGCCTCACGACAAAGCTCCTCAGGCCGCACAGTCGAAGAGTTCATCGACGTGACAGTGGCACCTTTGTGACCAAGCAGAATGGCAAGAGGCGAACCCACCAGAACACTGCGGCCGATAACAACCGCGCGAGCGCCGCGTAAATCAGCTCCGGTATAACGAATCAGTTCCATCACACCGAGAGGAGTACAGGGAATCATGCCTCGAAGCTTCCAGGGAATGAGGCCCTGGTTCGCAGGTGTGAGACCATCGACATCTTTTTCGGGCGAAATATGATCGATGGCTTCGCGGCTGTTGAGATGTTTGGGGAGTGGAAGCTGAAGAAGGATGCCATCGATACCTTCGTCCGCATTGAGACGGGCGATTTCGGTTCCGAGTTCGTCCTGTGATATATCATCACTCAAATGGACTGCTTCGCTGCGTATTCCAACCGCGAGACAGGCTTTCTTTTTGTGGCCGACGTAGATCTCGCTAGCAGGATCGTTTCCTACCAGGACCACCGCGAGGCAAGGCGCGCGATGGCCTTGGGATTCCAATTCTTTTATTCGAGATTGAATAGTTTCTTTAAGAGTTTTGGCTAGTGCAGTTCCATCGATCAATCGCGCTGTCATCGTGGGTTACCTTTACCTGAGATCTCTATATTTTCGGCTTCTGCCGCGGACTATAGACCACAGAAAAGAAACTGACAAGCGAGACTGGTTCAGGGCGGCAGGGAGTCAACGAATCCATGTAAGGCCAATGCAATCGGTGCCTGTATAAAATTATATAACGCAATGAAATACTTAGATAATTTTACAAAACAACCGTTCCGCTTGAGGCATTTTTAACTCAAATTTCGGCCGTTGCTTGTTCAATCTGAACCTGGCTTCGCGAGGCAACAGCGTTATTTAATAAAGCGTCACAGGCATCCTTCACGGAAACGACGACATTCCTATCACCGCTACTTTCGGCACCGATAGAATCGCCCGCAAAAACGAGATGTTTTTTCTGAACATGGGGCGCATCGATTTTTTCGAACCACTTGTATTCAGGCGGGTGAATCGTGTGTGTCCATCCTACCGATAGGAGGGCAAGATGTTCGCCGCCTTCCGGACCAAGCTCAGGATAGAGCTGGGCAAGCTTTTTCCGTGCTCTTTTCAAGCGTTTCACCGTTTTTCCGACAGCTGGCGCCTGGACGGTCAGCTCGTAATTGAGTGGTGCCTGAAAACAAATCTGGCCCTTCAAATGCAGGACCTGCACGTCTTCGGCAGTGATAAACAAGAGATCAGGCAGACCTTCGAAGCTATTGAGCTCCGATAACATCACGAGACTCACAGGTTTGGTTTTGGTCGCAATATTGAGCAAACGCGAAGGCCACGCATCCTTAGGCAGCCACAGTATAGCTTCCCACGGACTTTGGGCCACAACGAGTCGTGTGCTTTGGAAAGATCCTTGGGTGCTTAACACGTTCCAAGATTTGTCTTCGAATTTTGCTTCCATGATTTGGGCTCGGGTGACGAGTCGCAAGCGATTTTCGGCACGCAGAGTTCCGATCAATTCGTCGAACATCCCATCCCAACGGCCCGTCCACATGCCTTTTCGAGCCGCTCGAAATCCGGTTTGCAAGGGCCTGACGCTACTGCCCGTCAGTTCGGGAACGCCCCAGTAATGGGCGAGTTGCTCCAAGGGCACTAACGCGGCGCTTTTGCGGTCGCCCTTCCAGATCTGATTGACAGCCTCTTCACTCAACTCGGTTTTGCCCAAGAGATCTTCGATGGACGGCCAATCTTTGGTCGCCGCAGATCCAGCCATAGCACGCGCCATATCTACCGTCGTGAGTTGGTCGTATCGCAACTCTTGAATCTTCTGGCCGGTCATCACGCCGATAGATTTAAGTGGCCTCACCCATTCATTGGGTAGGGCCGGATCTTCGGGCATGCCGAGACTAAGCCGTAAAAAGTCATAAAGATCGCTAGAAACAGATTGAAGTCCGCAGGAACGTGATCCCTCTTCGAGACTGGGGCGAAGGCGTCCACCATGCCAAGGCTCGCGCTCAAGGATCGTAAAGGTCCATTCGGGTCGCTCTCGACTCAGTCGCGCTAAAGCCAATAACCCGGCCACGCCGGATCCAGCAATTATGACGTCGCTTGAGTCTAACATTCTGTTCCTTTCGAGAAATAAGCCATCGCTTGTCAAGGATCGTGGTGACAAGTACAATCCGCGTTTTACCATGTGGAGGTTCAAGATGGAATCTCTTCTCGTCGCACGAAATCTGCGAAAGAGTTTTGGTCCCTTAACAGCCGTTCAGGATATCAGCCTCGAAGTGAAGCCAGGTGAATGCCTCGCTCTTCTCGGCCCCAACGGTGCTGGCAAAACAACAACGGTCGAAATGCTCGAAGGCCTGCAAAGTCCCGACAGCGGTACGATCACGGTCTTTGGCAAAGATCTCAAAAACCAGCGTTCGTCTATCATGCATGAAGTCGGCGTCATGCTGCAGGACACTCAGCTTTACAAACGCATGAGTGTTCGGGAGACGCTCCAACTTTTTGCCAGCTTTTTCAAAGAATCCATGCCCGTTGACGAGGCGATCGCTTTGGTTGAGCTGCAGGATAAAGCGGATACGCATCTGCTCAAACTCTCCGGAGGCCAGAAACAAAGGGCTTATCTTGCATGTGCACTGATCAATAATCCGCGCCTTTTATTCCTGGACGAACCAACGACCGGTCTTGATCCGCAGGCGCGCCGCATGATTTGGGATCTGCTCCTCAAACACAAAACCAAGGATCGCAGCATCCTTCTTACCACGCACTACATGGATGAGGCCGAAAAACTCGCCGACCGTATAGCTGTGATTGACCACGGAAAAATCATCGCCGAAGGCACCCCGCAAAATTTAATAGAGACGGTTTGTGGCAAACAGATCCTCTGTTTCCGTTTTGCCGGGGAACAATCCCACGAGCACATCATGAGCCGTTTTGCAGACGAACTCCCCTGGGTGCGCGACGCGGCTTTGGTAGGTGAAACGTATGAGCTGACGGCGGGCGATCAGGTCAACCGCATCACCGAGCTCTGCCGCGTGAGCGACAGGCTTGGCCTTACACTCGATCAAATCGAACTGAGACGATCCACTCTTGAAGATGTTTTCATCAAATTGACAGGAAGGAGCATGCGCGATGATTAACCGAAGTATGGTGGAACAAGTCAAATGCCGCTGGCGTGAATTCCGTCGTGAGCCGTCCGCTTTTTTCTGGGTCGTTTTTATGCCCATCCTCTGGATGCTCGCGTTGGGTTTTGCCTTTTCAAAACCCCACCCCGAAACCTATGGTATCGGTTGGCAGGCGCCGGCGCATCCATCCGCCTGGACCGAAGCTCTGCTTCACGCTCTGCGCACCGACCCTCAGCTCAAATTCCGCGATCCTGATGCCGAAGATCTTCGCACCCACATGATGCGCGGCGAAATCTCCGTAATTGTGACAAGTCATGACGATAATAAAGTGAGCTATAGCCTGGACCAGAACAATCCAGAAGCCGTGCGTGCTCAGAAATATCTGGATGACGTTGTTCAGCGCTTCGGCGGTCGACAGGATGTTATAGCGAAAGACTTCCAGACCGTTCAGGTGGAAGGGGGCCGTTACGTCGACTTTCTTATTCCTGGGCTTTTAGGACTCTCGATCATGACGTCGAGTCTGTTCGGGGTGGGAATGACGATTGTTTCCAACAGGAAAGAAAATCTACTCAAACGTTACCTTGCGACTCCAATGCGCGCGTACGAATACATCGTATCCCACCTTTGTGGACGAATGATCGTTCTCCTCGCGGAATTCAGCGCGGTCATGATAACCGGTTTTGCTGTTTTCCACTTTAAGGTCTACGGCAATTTTCTGAGCTTTTTCGTCTTTGCAGTACTGGGTGCGGCAGCGTTCACTTCCATTGCACTTTTATGTGCGGCTCGTACGCGCAGTATTCCGATGATATCGGGCGTGACCAACCTTATATCCTTGCCGATGATGATGCTATCGGGTGTGTTTTTCTCAAAAAACAATTTCCCTGAATGGCTAATCAAGGCCACGGGGTATTTGCCGCTCACCGCACTGAACGACGGCCTAAGACGCATCGCCCTCGAGGGTCAACCCTTGCATACTTTGGGTTTTGAGATCGCTGTCCTTGCGGCCTACATCGTTATTCCAGCCGTGATCACTCAACGTCTCTTTAAGTGGTATTGAGCTGTCAGACCACAGCCTCGCTGTCACTCATGCGAGGCTGGCCTTCACAAGTCCAAGCGTGACTTCAAACGCATCCTTTTTAAGCAAATCCTGAGACACAAATGGTTTTAACGCATCGACGTCTGCATAATGGTCGAAGCCCATCAATTCGAGTTTGACGGCTGTTGAATCGAGAAAACGCGACGCGTGAAGTGCTTTAAGTAGAAGGGCGTTGGCAGGGACAGCCAGGCGTGGCTTCGGCGTTAAACCGTGAAGCGACCGTATACTTTGCCAGATACGGCCGAATTCAAGCGGATTCTCATAACCCACTGGGAATGCGCCTACGGCATACCCATGTGATTTTTTGTAACTCTCCGCGAGCGACACTATCACCTGAGCATAGTCTTTGCGTTCGATAATCGAAAATTTCTGTTTACCGTCTCCGATCATAATCCCGGCTTTAGCCAGTTTGATCCAGGGCATCAACGTACTTGGATCATTCACGGCAAGAATAAAGCGCGAGCGTAAAAGGGCAAACCCGATCTCTCGCTCCTCACACTGATTCTGTATCAGCACTTCGCATTCGACCCGAGAGACGGCTAAAGGCGTCTCCGGTAGCAAGGGACTGTCGGCATGCACTCCACTTTGCGCACCTTGTCCATGCACAGAAAGCGAACTTCCGTAAACGAAGCCGCGCAGGTTGCGTCCTGAGCGTTTGAAGAGCGCGTCGATCCCAACCCAGTTGACCCTGAGTTCCGTGGGATCAGCGGTGCGTTGCAGACTCGCAAAGTGGATGATGACAAAGGGATCGTGCACAGGAAAAAGATCCGCTGGAAAATCAGGCAAGCCGCCTCTGATGATTTTTATCTTCGGATCGTTCAACCAAACTTCTGGAAAGGCCCCCCGGCACAAAACGCGGACGGACCGCACCCATTCAGCCTGAACCAAGGCCTTCACCAGAGCCTGACCCACAAATCCAGTTGAACCGAGCAGAACGATATCCATCGAGTCCCTGCCTTTGAGCAAAATGCATGACTTAAAACTGAATCATATCAAAAAGGAGAAACTCTGCATCCTGGATCGCAGCAAGATCTATTGATTTTTCTTCCGTGAGGGCAACTCCGTCGCCAGCCTTGACTTCAGTATCGTTGACCTTCAATTGGCCTTCGATCATCTGGACCCAGATCGCTCGTTTGGGATCGGCTCCGAACGTCAGGCTCTTGCCAGCTTTGAGTTTCGACAGGTAAATATCTGCATCCTGATTAATCGATAACGATCCATCACGACCTGTTTTTGAAAGGACCAAGACCAGGTCTTTCTTTTCAAGATCTTCGGCAAAAGATTTCTGTCCATAACTGGGTTTCACTTTCAACTGATCCGGCATGACCCAGATTTGCAAAAAATGAGTTTTTTTGTCTTTACTCTCGTTCTCCTCGGCATGAACAACACCCGTCCCTGCCGACATTCTTTGGATTTCGCCGGGCTTGATAACCGCTTTGTTGCCCATCGAGTCCTGGTGGGTCAAAGCCCCTTCCATCACATAAGAAATGATCTCCATATCTCGATGCGGATGTTGGCCGAATCCAGTGCCACCTTCGATCTGATCCTCGTTGATGACGCGCAAGGGACCGAAGCGCATATGTTTAGGATCATGATAATCCGCAAAAGAAAAACTATGACGGGAATTCAACCAACCATGATTGGCGACGCCGCGGTCTTCTGATCGTCTTACAGTCAACATACTCATCCTCCGTTTGGCGGTTACGTTCTTTCCACACAACCACTCTATCGGAATTTTATCATAAAAATAAATTATATAATTCCTATATACTATATAAATATTATTTATACTTAGGATGCTTGAAATGACTTATGATCAACTTGAAGTCTTTGAAATGATAGTGGAAAAAGGAAGCTTCAAAGCGGCGGCTGAGGCTCTTCACAAAACCCAGCCAACCCTTAGCATCGCCATCAAAAAGCTTGAAGGTGAATACGACCTCCTTTTATTTAACCGGGATGAATATCGACCCTCCCTCACCGAGGAAGGCAGGATCTTTCTTTCGTGGGCGAAAAAGTGCCTTCGAACCTACAGAGAACTTAATACCGTTGCAAAAGAACTTGGGACATTCAAAATCGAACCAAGCCTCCTCATCGTCATTGATCCCCTGACCCGCTTTGAGGCGATCGCCGGGATTTTTGAAGAGTGCCTCGCGAAATCTGTGCCGACCGAGCTCACTTTGCGATCTGAAATCTTAGGTGCAGGGATGGATCTCCTTCTCGAAGGTAAGGCTGACTTCGCCGTTGCCCCTATGCTCACGAAACATCGCGATATTGAAAGCGTCGCCTTTGAAACACTGGAGCTTTTACCCTGCATCGCGGCTTCCTATGGAGACGAGATGAACGATACCGATCTTTCGTGGCTTGAAAGCCGAACGCAGATCGTCGTCCGGAGCCTTAGCCATAATAGAGGCCTATCGGGAGAGACCTTCGGCGTCTTGGAAAGGGGTAAAAAATGTTATGTCACCGATCACGCGATGAAACGGAATCTGATTCGGGAAGGGTTTGGCTGGGGACGTTTGGCGAAACATGAGGTTGAGTCAGAACTTTACTCAGGAGATTTAAAAATCATTTGTTCCAAAGAGCTCGAACCCATTACCATCGATCTTCATCTTATGCGCAACACGATGAGGCCCATGGGCCCTGTTGCAAAATCGATATGGCAAAGGCTCTCGCACTCGAGAATCAAACCGTGAACCACGGTTATTAAGCAGGCAATTTTTGGGCGAGCCAAAGGTTGCGGTTGGCGTTGTAAGAATAACGCTCGGGGATGCAATTGCCGATCTCTACACGGGAGTCGAGATTAAGAAACTTCTTAATGCTCCAGTTGATCCCGAGATGGGCAACAATCAACACCGGGCCTGGCAATGCTAAAGCCTTGCTGACACCAATATTGGCTCTTTTCATGAAATCGACGAACGTCTCCGCGCCTTCAACTTCAAGTCCGGTCATCCACTCGTCGTACCAAGTTCCCTTAGCATGACCTTCTTTGGAGCCCCAGTTGCATTCCGTTAATTCGGGAATTTCGACTAAAGTCGTGCCGGGGAGATTCTCTTGAATGATAGAGGCTGTGCTTTTAGCTCTCAGAAGTGGGCTGTGACAGATCGTGAGGATAGGCTCTTTACGCAGTGTGAGAGAGGCTTTAATGGCTTCTTTGATGCCTTCGCCGCTCAAGGGAATATCACTGCTGCCCATAACGCGTTTTTCGCGGTTCCAAGTGGTCTGACCGTGACGAATAAAATAGAAAGTCTCTCTCGAATCGTGTGTAACCATGATAGCCCTTGCTTTACTAGATAACGAAGTGTCGCTTCTGCCTCAAGAGTCTAGCACAGGAGGACTTCGAGGGAGTGAGATACTTCGCTTTAAATACCAAAGTAGGATCTCTGTGTCGAAAATGGTAAACTTCCCAGGCATTTCGATACGGAAAGGACGTCATGTTCTCTAAAATCTACCGCAATTTAGACCATCGGCTCTTATCGTTTGACCCTGGCTACATCAATTTGCGCAGTGCCGTTCGGGGAACGACGGCAGTTGTGACAAGTTACTTTGTATTATCGACATTGGCTCGCCACTTTCAAGAGCCAGCATCCCTTTCGTATTTAGGCGTCTTATCGAAATGATGGCCTGCATAGTGGTCACCGACGCCAAAAAAAACGATCAAAAAATCACCACGCTTTTGATCGTGCTCCCGGCGAGTATCGCCTCGAGTCTCTCCATAGCTCTCGTCGACTGGCCCTATGCGCGTTTAGCCGGATTTCTGACTGTCACATTCATGGCTGTCTCCGTTCGCCGTTTTGGAACGCGCTACATCGGGCTTGGTGTGATCACGTGCATGGCTTATTTTGCGACACTTTTTTTCCCCTTTCACGCAAGTGATATTCAAATCGTGGTGGTTACCGTCTTTATTTCGGTCCTCATATCGTACGCGGCGCGTTTCTGGGTGCTTCCGGATCGGACTTCTAGAGTATTGAGCCTTTATGTAAAAGCCTTTGATATAGGTATCAACAATACTCTGCCAACCATGGCGAATGCCCTACGCTTTTCTTCTGCACAAAATGCTCTGGAATGAGGCGGCGAACCCGACAAGCCGTGGCGGGACGTGAGACTATGTTTTGTAACACTGAATGAATTAAGTGTGGGCATTGAAGAGTTCGCAGCCTCCAACGCCTCACTCTCCATCCGTTCCAAAACCGATGCGTTACAGACCAAACTCTTTGAACACGAAGTCGCGATGCGACGTCTCTGGGATTATTCATTTGAGCTTCTCCACCTGGCTGCAGGCGACCGTTCCCCCGCACTTTTCAGAGAGGCAGCCCGCGCAATAGAGTCCTTACACAAAAGGTCTTTATCAGCGGAACAAAGTGCCCGAGAGTTTGATCGCGCAAAGGATTCCCTAACGCAGATCAGCTCCCATCCATCCGTACGGGACTTCGTAAGTGCTATAGGCAATGTAAAGAAAAATCTAGCCATACAAGATTTTACTTCGGGCGACCTCACCTCTGTCGTTCAGGATCTTGAAATTCAAGAATTAAAAACCACGGCATCCGTCGCGGAAAAAGAAACACTCCACATCAACACCAGGCAAGCGATTCAGGCAACTCTGGGAAGTCGTAAGATCAGTTAAAATGCAGTGAAGCGGGTGAGTGTTGTGCCATCCGAAAAATAATACGTTGCCGTCGCGTCGCTTGCGGCTGGCGTACACGGATACTGCGCTTGATACGCAACGTGACTATAGACTTCTTGGCAACCGCTGATTGTCAAACTCACGGTGCCCACGATTTGCCCTGGTATCACGACCAGACTGGGAATAACGCCTGACACTAGAACATAAGGCCTTAAAAAGACCTCATCCGTGACTTCGCTCAGGATCGTTTCCCCGATACGAAATTGAACAATGACATGACGCGAACCGCTCGTGGGGGTCAGGGTAAGCGGCAGACTTTCCGCATAAGGTATCCAAGTGAGAGTTGTCGGCGACGGAAGGATATTTCCACTCACATACATCTCAATTTTATCACCTTCCAAATGATCAAAATGGGGCACTATAGTAATCGAGGGATCATCGGTCCAGATGGGATCATTAGCTATTGTCACGGCACCTGGAACGTACGACCTATCATAAGTGATGGTGAGCGGTATATCATCGCAAGCGTTGCCAGCCTCATCTTTTATCTTCACAACGAGATGTTTCACACCTTCGGCCCCAGACAAGGCAACAAAATCTTCGATTGAGTCGGTAAATGACGCAAAATCTTTTTCTACCGCAACGGCACCCGCGATTTTATACGACAGAGGACCCTCATTGATCGCCTGAATTCGCGTCCGGATCGAGCCCGAGGATGTTTTTCTGGCAACTGGAATCGCTTTACAGTCTGTTGGCCCGACTGTCTTGCGAATGACTTTGACGTCGACGGAAATACTGTGAGCACCAAAGATATTACGATACTTAACGTGCGCAGTTTTAAGACCATCCCTATCGCTGAGTTTAATTAGGACCTGGTCATCGGCGGGTATCGTATAATAGGCACCCGCAGCGGGAATCACATCGCCTTCCACAAAGACTTCCGTCGTGTTTTTTCCTCGTTTTCCAACGGTTGGCAGAACCAGATAGACATAAGCATCTGCGCTTGCCGCTTCGGAGAAATATGCAAGCGGTTTAGGAGGAACCTCGCCACTGCTTTTCCATAGGAGAGAATCCGTGAGGTAAGCTTTGCCATTTTCCTGATAAAGCGTGAGGAGTAGTGAGACGTTGCCGAAGGTTTCTGCTTTGATCTCCGTGAGCTCTTGAAAAGGCGTTATAGTATCAAAAGGAATACCTGCGGTATAGCCGCTGCCGGAAAGGCTGAAACTGGGCTTGAACTCCCCTTCAACCTGCAGAGTGAATGTATTGGTAATAGTACTGGTCGCCGGCTGAGCCAGAAAATACTTGATTGATCCGGTCCGGTTATCGCCGCCTTTCCCACAACCGAAAAACAGCACGAGAACGGCAAAAAGAGCCCCGAGAGGGACTCCTTTATACCGTGATCCGTGAGGCTTTAAAGCGCGCATAACAGACTCTTAGTGATCACCGTTTTGAACGATCGTCGTAACGTCGACATTGAAGTAAAGATAACTTGGTCCAGCTTTTAAGATAAAGAGCATGTTAGGATGAGAGTGGACGGGGGCAGATCCGTCAATGACCATGACGTCAGCGGCACCCGTGGCGGCTGTCAGGAAGCCCCCTCGTGCGATGACAGGTGTACCACCATTGACTGCGATACCAGTGCCAATTTTCTTTCCGCCGCGCGGTGCAGCTGTGTAGATCAAATCGAGATTAGCTTGAGTCAAGACTCCGCCATAGGTATCCTCAACCAGCACCATGTTGATGTCACTTAAAAGAACATCATAACACTGCAGAGTCGCGCCGGCTCCTGTCACAGCCTGCGCACACTGCATCTCAAACTGAAACTCTGCATTGCCGGTGGCATTGATACCGACAAGCGCGATCTGATTGATGGTAAAGTTGGGGGCTGCCTGGCCGTTGACGGTTAACACTGCGGAGTTCCGCACAACCGCCTCGCCGATTGTATGATCGGATCCCTTGGTGATCTCTGAGAATTGATAACGGACCGTTCCGTTTGCCGTTATCGGATCAGTGACCGTCGAAATAACTTCCACGTTCAAATCATCACCGGGTACCGTCTCAAATATCGCTTTTTGCCCCACGGCCCAAGACGTAAAGTCGCTACCGGTTTTAGGAATGTAAACGTTGCCGTTCAGAGTGAACTGCGTGAGTTTAACAACGCAGTTTCTATCAAATTCATAAAGTTCCAGATAAACGTTAGCTTCGGTGACTGAGGCCGCTTGCGACGATGCGCACCCGGAAAGGGTCATGGTAAACGCCGAGGCATTCGCCAGGCTGAGAGTCTCTTTTTCCACAAGTTCGGCATTGTACTGAAATGTTCGCCTCATTGCAGCAGCGGGTTGTGCCGTGACAGCTGAGGTATCCTGCGCATACTCCACTTGCTTTTGCTGCTGGCAGCCGGTCTCAAGAGTGAGGCTTGCCGCTAGCAAAAATCCCAGGCGAAAAGTTGTGCTTTTCATAACGCTGTCTCCCGGACACTCAGGTCCCACGAGGTATTTGTAGAAAGATCGGCACATTGAGACAGACCATGAGGAACGCCTCAAAAGTATCAAAGATTTCATATATTTACAGTTAAACATAGCGCTCCCGGCTAGGAGTTAAATACTTGAATTCAAAGACACCTCCAAAGGATTCCCGCCTTTCGGCCGATAGTGACAGAATGTCCTCCGATGAGCTACGAGCACGAAAGGGACAGCACTTGAAACGAGAGTGCCAATCGCGGGTAATACAAAAGCTGCCACTTCGGTGCAAAATCATGGGGCTCGGATTGTTGTTCCTATTTTTCGCGACTGAGGCATCCGCTCACCTTGCCCTTACGGCCGAAGTCGGTGGGCTCGTCGGGACTTTTGCAAAGGCCGAAGAATCTCTGAAGGCGACGGGCTATGCGTATGGGTTTGCCTTGAATTGGCATCCTGAACACAAGAGCCAAGTCCTACCCTTTTCGATAGGGCTCACCGGCAAACAATCCAAACTCAGTTACATGGAAAACAACATCAACAAAGATGCGACGCATAACGTTTTTGGTCCGAATTTGGGCCTTTATTTACCGATCAACGAACTTTTTATTGTACAGATATTTGCGCAGTATTATCCTGCCGCGACACTCTCAACTCTCTCGACGAACAGTGTGGTTTTAAATTCGAATAACTTCAAATATGCAACATGGGAAGCCTTTTCAGGGACCGCGGCTTTTGAAGGCCGTATCAACTTCACTCATGATAAAACCGATGGTCAGTTCAACAAAAAAAATCGCTTCCGCTCGGGAATCGGTGTGAGTTGTCTGCAGCAAACTTTTCTTAAAAGCCACACCGAAATTTCGACGTCAAGAGACGCTCTGAAGCCAACCACCACGGTCTCGAACGATAAAATTTCGGATCGACTCATGCTCCTGACTGTCGATTTTTTTCTCGGCCTCACCTTCTAAATATCCAGCGAAATACCAAAGGCCCTTGAAAGAGGCCGAGATCTCTCGGTATTCACTCCCCACAACTACCAAACGTTTCATGCACTTAAACACTCTATTTAAGAGAACCACCCAGTCTACCGAGAAACCCCAGTGACGATTTCGTGAGCTAACTTTGAGGTCCGGCCTATGGTAAAACACCTGTCTATCGCGATCGGGACTGCTCTGACGGCAGCATTTCTAGGAGCTTGTGGAAGCAAGGCTCCGACCCGGGTCACAATGAGCTCCAAAGGTGGCGCTTTCGGGTCAAAGGCAGCGGGCTCAAACGCGGCGCCCAACGGCACGAGCTCCGGTTCTTCCATACCGGTGTCGCTGACCTGCACGCCCAACGCTACAGTCGATCCAGGACCTTCTCCTATTCGCCGTCTCACAAGGCAGCAGTATGTGAACAGCGTGAGTGATCTCTACGGGGCACTACCCATCCTTTCCACTGTTCTGACCTCGCAGACAAAACCATCCGCACTCGGCCTCACGATGAGCGACGTCTCGCAGGTTGAAGTCGAAGATTATCGCACTGCTGCCAACGCTATCGCAGCAGCTCTCGTAGCTGACTCAGCAAAACTCAAAGCCATTGCAAACTGCGACGCGGTAGCCGTAAAACGTGATTGTGCAAAAATCGCGATCAAGTCTTTAGGCTTGAAAGCTTACCGCGCGCCCCTGGCTGACACTGACGTTAATAATTATCTTGGACTCTATGATATTGGCGCCAAAACCAGTCATGAACACGGCATGGAGCTCATGCTGGGAACATTGATCCAATCCCCTCGCTTTCTTTATCAAGTGGAAACCGGGACGGCTGAAACCAATGGACCGAATGCTGTGAAGTTATCAGGCTACGAGGTTGCAACGCGCCTTGCCTTTGCCCTTTGGGATACGATTCCCAATGACAAACTCCTCGCTGCCGCAGCCGCCGGTCAATTGAATACTGCGGACGGCGTCAAAGCTCAATTCACCTGGATGCTTCAGGACCCAAAGGGTAAAAATCTCCTGAATCGATTCCTTCAAGAATGGATGCGTATCAGTGATATCGATACTAAAGTCAAAAATAGCGATCTTTATCCCGACTGGAACAATGCGGCGTTCAAAGCGGGCCTGCAAAAACAAGCGTCCGCTTTTTTCGACGACATCATTGCGAACAAAGGCTCAAAGCTTTCCAGCCTCCTCACCTCCACAACGGTTATGGTCAACAAAGATATCGGATCACTTTATGGAGTAACGGGAGCGGATGTGACCTTCAAACCTTTGGAACGTACCGACGGATTCACAGCGGGCCTCCTCACTTTGCCTGCAGTATTAGCCCTGGCCGCAAGCACTTCAGAAAGTTCGCCGACTTATCGGGGCCGTTTTGTGCGCAACAGTTTGCTGTGTCAACAGCTGGCCTCCGCACCAGCGAATATTCCAGCTCCAAAAGCTGTCACGGCTGCAACGTCCACGCGTGATCGCCTCTCCCAACACGTGACAGATCCAAGCTGTAGCGGCTGCCATAAACTCACCGATCCCGTGGGTTTCGGTTTTGAAAACTATGATGCGATTGGCAAATTTCGTGCGACAGATGGCGGCGCACCCGTCGATGCGAGCGGAGAAATTTTTAATGCCACCGGCATTGAAGGCACCTTTAACGGAGTTGCAGAACTGGGCCGCAAGCTTGCGGGTAGTCCTCAAGTTGAAGAGTGTGTGACTCGCCAGTGGTTCCGTTTCATTCAGTCGCGATTTGAAAAAGACGTTGATGTCTGCGCCCTTCGTGCGGCTGCCGATAGCTTTAAGGCATCGGGCACTGACCTAAATGTACTTCCTGCAAATCTCATCGGTACCGACGCTTTCCTTTACCGCCGTCCTATTAAGAATTGAGGCTGATATGAGCAAAAAAGACAAAAGTCCAGACCTGACCCTTGACCAACGCACAGCAGTAAATCGTCGCAAACTTCTCTCGGGCATGGGGGCCATGACTGTTGGCCTGACGAGCGGTATCTGGAAGGTCTCGACCGCGTTCGGTGCCGATGCGAAAGTGCCTGCCGCGAAACGTTTCATAGGGATTTTCACGCCGAACGGGACTTCGCCAGAGAATCTTTGGCCTACAACTACAGCGGCCGAAGCGCCGTTGACAGCAACGCCGATCTTAAAGCCACTCGACAAATATCTCTCGAAAATGCTCCTACTCAAAGGAGTCGACTATCTATCGACTGTTGAAAACAATCTCGGCGATTGGAAGGACGGAACGTCAGAGGCCGCTACCTTCGACATTAAGCCCGGTGGTCCTCATATGAAAGGCCCCGCTGCATTTCTTACGGGCGGATCCCTCCTTCATGGGGATTTCGGGGGCTCAGGTGGGCCTGCAGGCTGGGGCGATCGCATGTCGCTTGATCAACTTTTCGCCCAACGAATCGGGAGCAAATCGCGCTTTCCGTCGCTTGAAATCGGTGTACAGATCGGTGGCCAGGAGCCTCTCACTACGATTTCCTATGCTGACGCAAATAAACCAAATCGCCCTGAAACCAATCCATGGAACCTCTATAAACGGATCTTCGCCGACGCCAATCTCTCGGCAACTGACTTAGCCAAGATCGTCTCAGAACGGAAGAGTGTTTTGGATTTCCTAGGCAACGAAATCACCACCCTCAAAACGCGTTTAAGTGCCGAAGATAAAATTAGCCTCGATTCCCATCTTACGGGTATTCGGGCACTTGAAGCACAAATCACCGGCTCCAATGCAGCCCAGTGTAAGATTCCAACATTGACACCGCGTACAGACGCCTTCAACGAAAATACGGCAGGCAAATTCCCTGAACTGGGCCGCATGCAGACCGACCTCATGATACTCGCGCATAGCTGCGGACTTACGCAGGTCTCGACCTTCATGTGGGATAACGCCGACGGCTGGCACTTCTACGATCGCCTCGGCTTATCAAATCCGGACCTGAACCACCATGAGATCTCGCATCTCCCAGCAGATGCGAATCGCACTCTGGCATCACTCGTTGGTGATTTGGTGAAGATCAATTCCTTTTATTCAGAACAGATGGCTTATCTCATGGGTCAATTGGCAGCGATTCCGGAAGCGGATGGAAGCAATATGCTCGACAGTACACTGATGATTTGGGGTAACGAATTAGGCGCAGGCAATACACACACTCTGCACAACATACCTTTTATCCTCGCCGGGGGCGCGGGTGGGGCTCTTAAAATGGGACGTTACCTCAACTATAAAGGCCTTCCCCATAATAACCTCCTTGTATCACTCGCAAACGCGATGGGCCTCAGCGATATCAAAACGTCGGGTATCCGAGGCGTATGTACGGGGCCACTCGGAAACTTCACGGTATAAATTGTTGGACCGCTTTTTCCTAAAGTGGTGCCAGCACGTGTCTCTG
>JACMOC010000073.1 GCA_014378195.1 Oligoflexus sp.
AGAACGATGGGATACTTGCTTCTCAGATTTTCGGTATAGATCTGTTTTGCCTCAGCCTTTTTGAGGTCGAGCGCAGACTTTACGAACGCCGAAAGCTTCTCGGCTCTAAAAGAGCGCAGAGAGACCCCTAAGTGCAAATTGGGTTCTGCTTTAGCGTGACTCTCCATCCAGGAGATCAGGGCCGGATCTTTAACGTAATTATTGTCATGTACGATTAAGTCAGAATAAAAAATTTTCCAGTGTGGAAACCTTTCTTTTAAACTCTTAAACCACTCTTCTAGACCTGCCTCGCCCGTATTAATTTCCTGACCACCACCAATTAGGCAAATAATGGTACAAGCCCCCTCGTGTCGATCCATCACACTAATGAGAAACTCCGATTCGGACATGCCAAAATTTTGTATGCCCTTTTTTGCCTTCATAAACTCACTAGTTTTTGCGCGGTTCCATGCTCTTTGTGCTTCGTCGAATATTACAACTTTCTCAACAGGTGGTGTTTTGTCTTCGAAATACTCGTCTCTAAAATGGTGAATGTTCTGAATAAAGGATCTTGTCTTTCTTAAGGATTCCTTCTTGCTAACTTTTTCAGAGGTATTTTTGCTTCTGCGCGCTTCATCTTGGGAAAGCGCTTCTCTCAAGACATCCACGAGCGGTCCATTCCCAGATAAGAAGATCGCATGCTCGTCTTGATGAGTATTTTTTCTCTGGATTGCTATATTCAATCCAGCAAGAGTCTTACCTGCGCCGGGTACGCCAGTTACAAAGCAAATCGTCTTATGGCCACTCAGTTTAGCCGTATTAATTATTGCATCAATGCACCGGGTGGTGAGCGAAAGATTAATAGCATCAGCATCATTTCGAGTAATGTTGGCTACACTATGGCCCTGATAAAGCACACGAGCGGCTTCGATGATGGTGGGAGTCGGCTTATACCGGCTTTGTATCCATGCGTAGGGGTCGATTGACTCTGTTTCGCTACAGGTAAATAAGAGTAGGGTCTGCCCGATCGCTGATTTATTGATTAATAATGGATGATGGATTTGGTCTTCATACTGCGCAAATTTATTGTCTTTACTGCTTGCCTCAGTAGAAACCAGGATGGGGACAATTTTGCAGCTATGGCTATTTTCGTGAAAGTTTTTTAGATCGAGTGAGTAATCGATCACTTGATCCTTGCCGTGCTTTTCATGCGTTTCCGCACCCACCTTGAACTCGAGGACAAAGATTGTATCGCCGATAATGAGTACATTATCAACTCGCTTACCCATTCGAGGAATAGACAATTCAAAAAAGATATGGCCTGTCTCTATCTGGATTAACTGTTCCTTAAGAATGCGAATTTGAGCTAGCCAGGCAGCTTTCTGGAGTTCATCTAATTCATGGGCGTGCGCGATCGAAAGTTTACCAAATATTGAATCTTCGCTATCATCGATAAAATTTTTGATGCTATTTGAGTAATAACAACTGCCCATAAGACTCCTCATTTTAGTTTCAATCTAGCTGGCCGCCAGTTTTTAAGACGTCGCCCTTATACCAACAGAACTCAGCCACAGGCACCTTTAACCACCTGCAGTTCGCCTTACTCGCCAACTTTTCAGCCCCTGGTTGTAAGCAATTCTCTGAGCTAAGAGCATCAATTCGCCAAATGACTTTTTCTCCCAGCTTTTTTCATCCTTTACGCCGAGACTTCGCGCAGTTTCATTAAAGAACTGAGTCGGGTATACTTTCGCGTACATTTGCCAGTAGCTCACAATCAGTTCTTCAGAGTCCCCGAATTGTGCTCCGTCGGGCATTTTATCAGACTTACTTAGATTCACAGATGGATGAGTAGGGACTAAATTCCAAAGGGAGTTGAGCCCAATGGCCGAGTAAGGAATGATGTGGTCTATATGAACGATGCCCGGCGTAAGCAGACGTTTGCTCCATGCGCATAGGAGATCTGCAGCCTGATTCTCGATCAGTAAATCCTTTACAACTTGAGTGTCGCGGGGAGAGTTATGATCAGCGGTAAGGATCACGAGGCTTTCTCGAAAAACTTGTTCTTGTTTATCGTAATGCGCACTTAAGCTTTTGGTCCAGCTTGCCCACTGCAAAATGAGACTGTCTTCAATCCAATGACTGAAATGAATGATATCCATCCAAACACGTGTCGGAATGGCGACACAACTGTTGCCCTTTACCACCTCATGTCTGAATGCGGGCTGAGCGCCACCACCCGAGTATTTGACAGGTCCCTCGAGTATGGCATGGCCAATTTTTTGGATTAAGCGGTCGGTAAATAGGGTAAGTTCAGGTGATACGATCGCCACTTGAGCCCTTTTAAACTCAAAAACAGGCCTAGTTGGGTAACGCTCCTTTAAGGCCGCGAGTTCTGACTGGAATGCTAGATTTCGTCCTTTGATTTGTGAAATCCCAGCGCTTACAAACCCCTCGTAATACTGGACCCACTTTTCAGCCAGAATGCGTACATCAATGAGAACCGTACTTCCGTCTGCCTTCCATTGCGCGGCGTGGATCTCTTTTCGAGCAACTTCACACAGTGAACGCAATAGGGCAAATTTGTACGAAGTAGTCTTACTGTCGTTGTTGATGATCTCTTGGATCTTATGAAGCCCGTCGTATTTGCTTTTGGATTGCTTTCGAAAAATGAAGATATCCCATGTCTTGGGCCCATCTTGTGACTGAACAACATTGATCAGAGACGCCCCGAGACTCTCAAATAGAAGAATGGTTTTGCCGGTAGGCAAAGAGGTGAAGAGTCTGCCGTGCTCGTCGCGGTCGTCAATGCCTCCACCCGGGCGGGTAGAGATAATAAGCGTACCGTCTTCCGCCAATGCATCGATGAGTTTTTGCACTGAGCTAATCAGCTCTTCGCTCGGCACGTGCATGAGCACGCCCGAGCACAGAATATTGGCCGCTTTCTTCCCTTTGAGAAGGGCCGGTACTTGGGCAATTTCACCGTGGCTGAACTTCTGCTTAGGATGCTTTTTTCGAGCATATTCAATGAGCTCAGCCGTGGGTTCTATTCCTAAAACTTCAAATCCTTTGCTGCTCAACCAGGCTACGTCTCGGCCACTGCCCGAACCTACATCTAGTGTGAGGCCATCTTTCTTAAAGAACGCTTGGATCTGCTCGTAAAGAACATCAGGGCCGAGATCCTCATATAAAGCCGCGACGGCGGAGGCATGGGTACTGTAGTAGCTGTGGGTCTTCTGATCCATGGCTTTTAGGGTACCTGGCGCCTCTGGCTATTCAAAGGTTCAACTTAGTTCCGCTGGGCCCCTCTGTCCCCAGCCGTCACCCCCCTCCCTCATACTAGAACTCTAACCCGGAGGTCTCATGAAACTGTCAATTTACTCATCGCTTTCTCAAACGAAACTCATCGCCCTTATTCTGTTAACGAGCGCAGTTCAAGGCTGCGGCTCTGCCGACCCTACCACTGCCGCAAGTACGGTCTGCGCAGGCTCAAGCATCATCGGCAGCTTTAGTCGCACTTCAGGCGGTGCAGCCATCCTGAAGTTTGTTGACGACTGCGCAAGCCCCCTCTTACTTACAATCGTCTTTAGATCTCAGGGCCTATGCCGATAGGAATAGATATGTCAGGACGCAATTCGCAAGTCTCACGCATTCTCTGTTTACTCGATCTGTTGGATGGAACGCCTTCAGGGTTAACCATTGCTGAGCTTCACACGAAACTCGCAGTTGTTTTACTAAAATAGCCGTTCTTTCAAAGGCTCAGGCACTCTCTGGCACCGGCGTCTTTTGCTGCTCTACCTCTGCAACGGTCTCACCCAACTGGGATTGGATAATAGCTTCGACCTCGCCTTTTATGCGGGCTTGTCGAACTTTGCGGCCAACCCGCTTCTGCGATTTTATGAATTTGCTTAGCTCAGCTTGTTTGACTTCATTCCAGTCCCGAACAATGTCATCCAAGCCGTTTACGATTAGATTTTGAATGTGGTCAGAAAGGACTTCAGTATCCGCCTTATAGTCATGTTCACCGCGAATAATCCGAGCAATTGAACGCACACAGTCGTGCGACAGAATCGCCTTAGCTAGCGATTCAGGTGAGAATGCAGTTGCTTCAATTGCAAACTCCTCCCACGCCTTGGTGGAGAAAGATGACTCGTGAAAATCAGCTAAATCGTAACACATTTCCTCTACTATTTTTTTGGTAGTTTCAATGTTTTGTTCGGAATAACTTCTGAAATCGAATGATAATACTTGGATGCCGTTCTTCGTTTGATCCTGAAAGTCAAATAGAAGAAGTTCATAACCATTAGATAATATCCCCCAACGGACGTTTTCGAACTGATTCAAATATTCTTTAAGCTGAACCTTGCCGGACCTGAATTCGGATTTTTGCAAATCAAAACCTAATTTCTTAATCTCGCACACTAAAACTGGCTTATCGTTCTTCTGAACAATTAGGTCAGGGCGATGACGGCCTTTAATTTCCTGCGGACGAATTGCGTAGCCGTTGCTTGCCGAAAAACCGAGGCATGCCCGCATGAAGCTTTGAATAAAACGTTCTACGTCTAGCTCTTTTACTCCGGGATTGGCGACTAACGTCTTTAACTCATGGATATGTTCCAGTACATTTTCCGAGATGGTACGAACAAGACGATCAGTTTTAGTTTCACGCGACATTTGCTTTCCTCCAAGTGGTGTTCAAAACGACTTATCGGAAGCGAGCAGATTAACTTTAT
>JACMOC010000074.1 GCA_014378195.1 Oligoflexus sp.
CAGAACTGAATCGCTTGGAAAAATCCTTGAAGGACCTGCAGGGTAGCCGTGACAAGCCGCTCGCTCAGCTCGATGCCAAAAACAAGGCGTCTCTTAAAAAAGAGCAACACGACCTCGGCGATCTCGATTTTAGGATCCAAGGCGTCAGAGCCCGCAGCCATGATTGGGAACTGCAAAAGTAGATATTGAACCAGGAGAAAAAAACTCCGCAGCGACAAAATCAAATTGCGAAAGTGGACCAGAATATTCTCGTTTTGAAAGAGCAGGAGCAGACTCTTGCCAATGAGAAAAGTCAGATCCAATTGGCGATTCATAGTTATCAAGAGGATCGAAAAGCATTCACCCAGAATTTGCAGGCGCAATGCGACAAAAAAACATCGACTTTTAAAGCTCAAATACAAGAGTCAAAAGACAAGATTCAAAGCTTGCAGGATGGCAACAAATCAACTGAAAAAGATGCTCAAGAGCAGCATGAAGAGCGGAGCCGGATGGAAGTGCAGATCCGTGCTCAAAGTGGATAAAAGCTTACTGCTCTGCCTGCTTGAGAGTCTGAATATATAAATCACCCGTTACAATCCCATTGGCGACAACCTGATGCGCACCCAAATCATCATCAGCTGCGTTCACTTCCACATTCCAAACATCCGGTGGCGAAGAAGGCACAGGAATAATTTCGATTACTGAAATCGGAGCAAATGTTCCGGAATCCATCGAAATCAACTGACCCTGTTCGAGCTCGAAAGCAGCCTCGATACCTTGCGGTGTAATGAAAGGATGAGTGCCTGTGACCGTCAGATCATGTCCATCCGCTTGAATGTGAAACATGGGAACTTTCTCAGGCCCGACACTGATCTTTCGGATCGAGTAGGCGCGGTGATGACTTGGATTCCAAATAGTGTCGTTGTAAGTCAGATCTTTGATAGATTTTTGCGTGATACCATCCCCTAAAAGAATCAAAGTGTTCTCGTTAAAGCAACCACACCCATTTCTAGTAAACAGAAAGCGCTCCTGGCAGGTGCCAGCGTCATAAGTGTAAAGACCTATTTGATCCCAAGTGTTGAAGGGTGGTCCCATCATTTCGTTCCGTGTGGCTGGGTACTTGCCTGGATTGACAGCTTGGAAGGCTTTCAAAGGCTCCGAGAAGTTGAAGCAAAGCTTTTTGTTGTCGGGTAGATTAAATTGTTGATGTTTGGTGGTCATGAACTCAGCGTTCGTAGACGATCCGAATGCTTGTGCTTGTACAGGCAGCTCGTAGTCGCTGTCAGTCCAAGAGCCTAACGTATTGGGTCCGAAGTATGGGCACTTATCGAGACACTGATTTTGGTAAAGATCGGTCAGATTACCGGCAAAAGATGCAGGAGCGCCTTGGACGTTCATCACGACCTCAGTTGCGGCTACCGTATCCGACGATTTGACGCCTATAATTTCGCCGTTTATTTTGTAGGTTGACGATCCTGAAGCTGCGTCGGGAATCCATTTGCAAGCTGTCGCGTCGACACTTCCGCCTACTGAAGGACCACCGCCAAAGTGCTTTTTCACACAACCGATCACACTATCAACGGAGTCGTAGGATACTGCGTTGTGGCTTATAAGTCCCGTAGCTGGATCCCATCCCCCAACCTTCTGTGACAAGGAATCGATCGTAATGCGCCCTGCGAAAACAACCCCTGAGCCGAGAATGCAAATCTCGTGGTTACCGTTGGGGACGTTTGTAAAATCGAAGGAGAGTGCCGACGAGCCTTCCAAGCGAAGCGCCAGCTTAGGGACCCTGGGTATGGGAGGAACCAACTTGATATTGACATAAGCTGGATGATTTCGCTCTGCTCCACTTTGAATCTTCACATCTACGGAATCGATCATTGGATTGGCTGGCGAACCACCCAACGGATTGAGTTTAACAATCTGAAGACTCATCTTCATTTTGCTTAGGCTATTGAAAGTGGAGTCGCCCTTCATGATCGGTGCAATTTCATTCAGACTGAGAGTGTCTGTGTTGTAAGAATCGATAGAGACCTGCGCTATTCCAGTCATACCGACACCATCCAGAGACTTCCCGTCTGCGTTACTCAACTCCCAGGCAGTGTTGAAATAATTCTTTGGGTACAGTGGGGGGACCATCAGGTTTTTTGCAGGATTCATACTTGGAGTAAGTAAACTTTTGAATCGTGAAGCGGAAGAAATGGAATTGGTCTGCTGCATTTCTGAATCGGCGTTGACCTTTCGCTCGGAAATCAGGCGGGAGGTGCTGGAAACTAAATTTTTCACGTAAAGGCCGGACGAGCCAAGTACAGCGACGCCGACAATTAACGCCATGGCGGACGAGCCGCTTTCACTCTTGTTTTTTAATGGAATAATAGTTTTCATGATTGCTCCCCAGTCCCTTAAGGGATCGGCAGGAGCTGTTGTTACATTAATTTATTTGAAAAACTACCCTGATTTCAGCTAGTTGCACTTGTGTTAAAACTTCAGCTTCTCAAGCTCATTCTAGTTTTTTAGAATCGAGACACCTGAGATCGTTGGCAGGAAGAGTCACAACTATCAGACCGTCTTCAAACTTCAATCGGGTGGAGTGCAGCACCGTAGATAGGGATTCGCTTTGTTTCATCGTGTCCGAATCTATATTTTCTACCGCCGTGAAATAATGCTCAATATCATCTCGCCTTCGATCGTCAACAGAGTTTCGATCAAATATTTTCAACTCGCCGTTATGATAGAAAACAGTTTGATAGTAGAAAATATAATCTTTTTTACCTTTCTTAGGTCCCATGGAGAGGTCGCTTAGTTTCTGATGAGTTAATGATGCCTTGCTTCCACATTTACCAGACTTCAGGAAATCCGAGCAGATGTAAATCCCCAGCAAGGCGCTATCATGCTGCGGCCACATCACGGTATACGTGGGTTCGCCGGACAAATCTTTGACTTTGACAGGAAACGATTTAATAAATGATTTATTCGAGAGGTCTTCTATTGAAATAAGCAAAGGGTCCGAGGATGGCTCCAAAAGCGTCTGTCTTATCGTATCAAGATCACCAGCCTTGCACCACAGCTTCTGAATAGCAATCTTCAGGCGAAGGGACACATTGCCACCAATCAACTCGGCTGCACGGTGATCAATGCCAAACTCTGACTCTATCGCAGCGTTTTTGCGGCTCTGTATGACTTCGGCATTGCTCGTTCGGCTTGGTTCTTCGATACTAATATTCGATCTCTTTACCTCAACCGGCCGACGCTCCGCTCGTCCAGCAAGCGACACTTTCTTTGTTTCGGACGCATGCCTGGAAAGCATGAAAATCATGGAAACCAACCCTATCCCAATGGCTGCAATTACTGGTTTTTGTACTTTTGTAGACTTTTTCTTGCTCCGGGGCTTTTTTTCAATCTTGGGCGATTGGCTCATGACGCTCCGCTTTATTTCGAAAGGTCTTATTTTTTCTGATAAAAAATTTTCTCACAAATTCAGAAAATTCTCTCTTGAATAAGATGTCGGTCAAACTTTGTAAATGAATGAAAGTTGAAAAATTAGATTTAATGGCAGGTTAGGTGAGATTACTCATAGTAGGGTCCCCTCAGAAAACGGAAAATATAGCACGCTAAGCTGGGTGAGTGGATGCACCGCAGAGCCCTGAACTTACCCGTTCCGACCTTAGCCCTGCTACGCCAGAGGTAATCGCCGGTTTGGTTAATATGCTCCCAGCCCACCGTGAGAGATATTTCTGCCACGAGAGGTTGTGGGACTTGTCACTTCGCTATGTGACCGCCAAGTTTGAGACAAAACCTGCCGATAATTCGTATAATGAAGCGGCGGCAAGAAAGGTCTCATATGTCTGGTGCATCGAAAGAGAAAAAGCTTGAAAGTATAAGCCCTTCCAAATCCTTACCCGGCGTCACAAACAATGCAATGGTGAGCGACAAGCCTAAGCGTCGATCCTTCGTTGCCAAGTATGAGCGAAAAATCCTAGAAAAACTTGAAGAATGCAAGAAGGTCCGTGGTGCCGTCGGCTAGCTATTAAGGAAAGAAGACCTCTACGCTGCTCAGGTTGCCAAGTGGCGGTCAGAGGCAGAGGAAGCGAACACATCTGCCTTCAAAAAGAAGCGCGGCCCCAAGCCTAACATAGAGGCTAAATCTGAGAAGAAAGTACTCGAACTAGAAAGAAGGATAAGCCTGCTCACAGAGCGTCTTCGCCAAGCGGAAGTCGTCATTGAAGTTCAAAAAAAAATATCAGAGATCTTGGGAGTGAAACAGCCTCCGGAAGCCGATTACCCTCCAAAACCAAAAATAGGAATTCGAGCTACGGTTCCTGGACAGATTTGGCATCTTGATCTGACTATTTTGAGGTTGCAAGACGGAACGAGGGCCTTTGTTCAATGCGTTATCGACAACTTTTCGCGCTATGTTCTCGCCTGGAAAGTCAGCTCTGACTAGGGAGGAGTTCAAACTAAGGCTCTACTGATTCAGGCCCTGTCAAAGGCAAAAGAGCTTGGACGTACCATGACTCCGAATGTTTTGGTCGACAGCGCGACAGAACATATAAATACGCATGTCGATTCTCTTAGGCTCTGAGCATGACATCACCAGGACCATTGCCCAGATTGATATCGAATTCTCAAATTCTATGATAGAGATGCTTTTTCATCGAATGAAGCATCGATATC
>JACMOC010000007.1 GCA_014378195.1 Oligoflexus sp.
CAATGATAAGACCGCCGCGTCGGCTGCTTCCATGAATCCGGATAACGAAAACCAGTCCTCCGAGGAATGTTGGGATCTCGGTGAGCCCAAGAATCTCTCCAATGAAGACCTACTTTCCACCCTACGGCTCATATTCGGTTACAGTGAGGTCCTCAAACAAAACCTCCAAAATTCCTTTCATTTTCGTGCCAGCGAAGACATCGAGAAGATTAACAGAGCTGCTTGGCAGACCCTTACCGCCTGGGGTGGGCACACACCTGGTCCCGATCCTGTGCGAGATGCCAAGGTTTTTGACGCGGAACGCTTCATGGAAGCGTTTTCTCATGTCGCTCACGTGCAGATATCGCGGATCTGCAAAAACATGCAGTTTTTTGTACCTGTAGGTTTTGGATCCATCATCGGTGACGAGGACTGTCTCCTCGATCTTTGTACCAGTGGTCTCGATTTCCTTCAGGCCACCACAAGGCCATCGAGTCTTGGGGTCCATTTATTCCCAAGTCAGGTCGATGGGAAAGATTTCATTAATATCGATATACGCTCTCAAGGCGGGGACCTCGTAGGAGGGCTCGAGGCGGCCTTTGATAGTTTTTTCCATTCCCGCAATCCTGTCCGCATACAAAGGGCATGCGAGAATTTACAGGCGCATTTTAGCCTCGATGTATGCCAAGGGCACGGTTTAACCTTCTCGGTGACTTTTCCCGATCGCGCCAAACGCCTTCAGCCGACAAACCTCGCGCGGCGTGATGCACCGTCGACTGCGATCTTGCTTCTCGGCACTGATCCCAAGATTGAACGCATGATTCGGGACATGACGCGTGATGCGGATCTCGAGATCCTCACAGTGAATCAAATGCGAAGTGCTCTCCGTGTGTTCTCAGAGAAACAGCCTGAATTCGTGATGGTTGATGCGAGTGAGGATGGATGGGGGGCAGGCGAAATCATTGAGAGCATCCGGCAGCGAAACAAATCCTGTTTCATCGTGAGTCTTGTTCGTAAGGGGATGGCCGACTACTCGGAATATCCCGGATCCGATCTGGTGCTTGAAAAACCCTTCAAAAAAGAGGATCTGCTTCGGAGCATCGGTGTGATCGGGCCCGGCAGTAGACGGCTGGCTTAAATCACGAGCTCATGCTTTCATCGACAAACGCCTGCAGTTTGTCGAGTCCTTTAAAGCCGGTGTACATGCCTTTTTTCTTTTTGTCCGCAAAAACGAAAAACACCGGGAGTACATCGGTGCCCGCGACTTCAAGCATCTCCGGATGATCGTCGATACAAATCTTGGCAAACGTCAGACCATGCAAATTATCCTTCGCGATTTTATCGGTCGCGGGCGTCGAGAGTTTGCAAATTCCACAGCTTTTTTTCCAGAGTTTGAGAAACACGGGCTTGCCGCCCGAGAGTTCGTCTTGCAGTTTTTCCGGGGTCCAGGCTTCCATTAACGCTCCTTCAGTCTGAGGACAGAGGGGGAAAGCTATCAAAATCACGAGAGTCTATCAAGCATCGTTCGTTAAGCTCAGGCCGCTATTTTCAAGGCGTGGCGCGGATTTGCGCATAGTGACTGCAGGCGGTCTTGTCTTCCAACTGGGCAGAAAGATTTAACAAAGCCTTGGCCTGAGCGTCCGGTAGGGGGCAAAGGGCCTGGAACCGGCTGCAAGGGTGCCTGTATTGAAGTTGAACGGGGTAGGCCCCGGTATTGACGACTTTGGCCGTCACGGTTTCAAAGACGACTTTGATCTGCTCACGGAAGGCCTTGAAGGCTTTTTCCTTCGCGGCAATATGATCTTTGATCGTAACGATCTGGGCATCGGTATCCCGGATCTCGTCATCCGCAGTATCGAGAGTATGACGGAGCCCCAGAACTTTTTCATCGAGTTCAGCGGCTGGGATTTTCTGAGCTTCGTTATGGGCCTCCAGTGTCTTGAGTTCGTGTGCAGTCAGTTTGCGTTTGGCCTTCATGGCGAAATTTGCCGCGCTAGTCGCATTAAGAGTGCCTTTAAGCAGATCGAGGTCATTCATAAAGCCTAGATAATTTCCGCTCATCTGCGCACGGCATAGTTCGCGCGCATCGACCTGGCCTTCGTCCGCAAATCCCTTGGCTTGCATAAATAGCAGAAAAATCAGCGTGGGCATGTTTAAAAACCGTGAGACTTTTGGCATCGCATTCCTCAGGAAGAAAAGGGGACGGATGTAAAACATCCGTCCCCGAAAGTACACGAGAAGATTAATTACTCTGCCCTACGATTCTGAGACTATCGACGTCCCAGCCATCGAAGTTTACGGTTTGGTCACTTTTGATGCGCAGTCGGAGCTTAAAGCTTACTGCTGTTCCTATGAGATCCTTCAGGTTATAGGAAACGGTCGTCCAGTCACTGTTGCCATTCACCTTCCCTACTTCTTTCCAGGTGATCCCACTATCGGTACTGAGCTCGATATAGCCCCAGTCGTAGTCTTTTTCGAGTTGATACTTCGAGCGGATCTCGAGCACAAGATTTGCGTTGCCGAGCGCGATATCTTTGGAAACGACCGACTTATCGATGCTGTTTTCGTAGAGTCCATTGGGACTATCCGAAACAGTGGTAATGCCGTTGACCGTTGTTACTGCCCAGGGCGTTCCAAAGGCAGCCCAATCATTGGTCGCTCCATTATCTTCGGACCACAGGACAGCAACAGTTTTGAGTTTGAAAGAAATGCTGGCTGACAGCCCACTCAGGTTACCGACATTATCGGTGGCGCGTATCGTGATGAAACCAGCCCTATTGAGGGTCACTTCAGAGAGCGTGGCGGTGTATGCGGAAGCTACCCTTTTGAAGTCGAGCATGCTCGTTGTTTCGGCTGCCGCCCATTCGTCCTCCGTTGTGATCGGAGTCGCACTCATTCGTATATTATAGCCTGAAGCTTCGCCCACTGTCCCATCATCACCGGTGAGATTCCAGGTGACAAAAATTGAATTGATGTTGGTATCCGTAACTGTGAATCCGGTAACCGGAGCAGGGGCAATGGTATCCGTCTCCATCGCGTTGCCAACATTAATTCGGCCGGAGATGACCTTGTCGATGAGGGCAGGCGTTTGCACGCTGGAGGCTAAAAGTTTGGCTCTGATATCGAGGGCTGGGATATTCGGGAAAACTGAGCGTATCAAGGCGAGCGCGCCGGTCACGTGTGGAGTCGCCATGGAAGTCCCGCTTTTAAGGGCATATAATCCGCCTGGAACGGTGGAGAATATCTCTTCACCAGGCGCTGCGACGTCGACTGTTTTTGCGCCGAAGTTCGAAAAGGTCGAGAGTTGATCGCGGCGGTTGATAGACGCTACCGAAATGATGTTAGGCAAATTATAATTTGAGGGATAATGTTCGCCGCTGTCGTTGTTTGCGCTTTCGTTGCCGGAAGCTGCCACGAAGAGGATGTTGGCATCAGCGGCTTTTTGAATCGAAGCAAAAATCGCATCCGAGTAGGCCCCGCCGCCCCAACTGTTGTTTGTGACAAAAACACCGAGTTTTGTCGCGTAATCCACGCCTTTAACAAGTATATCCGTCGTGGTTTCGCCCGCTGCCGAGAAGACCTTGATGGGGACCATGCTCACAGCCCAGTTCACGCCGGCAACACCAACTCCATTATTGCCGACTCCACCGATCGTACCGGCTACGTGTGTCCCGTGACTGTTGTCATCCATGGGATCGTTATCATTGTTATAAAAGTCCCAACCGTGCCAGTCATCGACAAAGCCATTGCCGTCGTCGTCGATGCCATTGGTGCGTTTGTCGTTGCCGTTGGCATCAAGTCCTGTTTCGCCAGGATTTGACCAGACGTTGCTTGCGAGGTCGGGATGGTTATAGTCCATACCACTATCTATGATGCCGACTAGCACGTTTTTACTGCCGGTTGAGACGTCCCACGCTTTGGTGGCTCCAACATCGGCTCCGGCAACTCCACTTGATTGTCCGGTATTACTGAGCGCATAAAGCTTCGTAAAATCGAGGTCATTCGGCGTTTTTTCGTAGAGGTTATAAACCACGTTGGCCTCGACGGCCCTGACTCCGGGTGAAGCCGCAAGCTCATCCGCTTTTTTCTTGAGATCAAGATCATCTTTAAAACGAATCAGATAACTGTCTTCGTTAAGCGCCTCGGAATCGCCCTGGCTCGATAACAAGCGTGCCTGAACCAGGGATCTCTGCATATTGGGTTTGAACGTGACGATGAGCTGGCGTTCCTGATGACTCTTCGAAAGATTGTATTTTTCTTTCTTGTCGTCTTTGGAACACGCTGACGCAAAGAGGGAGAGACCCGCAAACGCAACGGCGATACGCGAAAGCCTTGGTACCATAATTTCCTCGTGTCGAAGGCAATATGAAGCGTCACTCGTTTCGGAGTGCCTAATGGGGTTCAATGAGTTTCGGAGCTGTATCGGAGTGACAAACTGAAAGCTGCGGCGACCGGGGTTCAAGCCTACAGAATATTCAGAGTTTTGCGATAAAAGCGAAAATTGGTGTTCTATGTTCATTATACGGCGACACCTTCGCCGGTGTCTACGAACCGGGCATCCATCGCATTTTTTCGTGGGATTGAAATCTGACTTCAGAGAAGATCGGGGATCGGCCCCCGCATTTTTGCCCTTGACGTGGGCCTCAATTCGTCACAAGTTGGTTTTCTTATCTTTGCCGGGGGAACACCGCATGTCGTCAGGAAAATATCCGAGTATTACCGTCGAAGAACTTTACCAAATTTCTCAAAATGCCGGTCCTTTTCATCTGTTGGACGTACGGGAAGACGATGAGTTTGCGGAGTATCACGCGACAATAAGCCGTTCATTGCCGCTCAGTCGCCTGATGGAAGGTCGTGCCCAGGATGAGCTGCGAATGCCCAAGGACGAACCTGTCTACCTCATCTGTCGTTCGGGGCGTCGCTCTTTGACCGCCTGTGATCTTTTGCATCATCAGGGATTCACTAAGCTCGTGAATGTGACCGGAGGTATGGAAGCCTGGGTGGCTGCTGGATTGGCGCATGCTCGCGGCTAGATTTGCACCCCGTGAAGTCGCGCTCCTCACGAGCCCTACCCAAACTTCTTAAGCCTTTCCGTCTTTGGCTTCTCACTGCAAACCGGAACATCGATATAAAAGGAGAAGGGGCTGTAGGGGCTTTCTCTACTCTCGTCAAGGTGAATGCTGATGTTGCCTCCCTCTTGAACGAGAAAGGACCGGATCGCATCCATCCCCACACCACGACCCGATATAGAGCTGCCGCTCTCGGCTGTTGAGAGACCAGGCTGGAAGATAAGGTCTGCTATATCTTGATCGGTGTACGTGCGGTCTGCTTCCGCTGATCCCAATTCGATGGCTCGTTTTAAGATCTTGGAAAGAGCGAGGCCTTTGCCGTCATCTTTATAAATGATGCGATAATGTTCGCCATTCCGATCGGTTCGAATCGAAATCTGTCCACGTGGCGATTTGCCGCGCGTTTCGCGTTCCTCCTTCGTCTCAATGCCATGATCGATCGAATTGCGGAAGAGATGGACAAACACTTTGCGAAGAGCGATCCGGCTCTCCTCATCAATTTGAATATCAACTTCGTTAATATAGAGGCTGGGCTGCAATTTGCCCAATTCATCAGCGAGCTTACGCAGCATGCTGATTTCATCCACCACGATTTTGTCCAGAGTTGTGGCAAACAGCGCGCGTATCTCGTTCAGCGCATTCAAAGCCGAACCCATATCACTGCGCATATAAGCCGTTTCAATATCCTTCGTGAGCCCCAATACAACTTGCGGATCGACTGAGACGCGGTTGGGTGAGGTTCGGCGCGTATAGACTTTCTGCAGAAGGTTGCGATAGTTTCTTAAGGCAACGTCACACGCATGAAACGATGGTTCGTTCCGTAGATAGAGAACGTTCTTGGAGCCTACGAAGCGCGTTTCGAGATCGACGAGGCATTGGTGAAGTTCCTCGAGTTGGTACCCACCGGCCATACCCTTCAAGGTGTGAATATTTTGGGCATTTACGACTGAATTTTGAGGCTTGTCCGTAGACCACTGGCGTCCTTCCGTAATCAAAGCCTCCATCATGGCGAAAAATTCCCAGATTTTTTTCGGGCTGTTGCTTGTGAGCTCCAGGAGGCGTTTGGCATCTTCATTACGCGCTTTGGCATCTTCTTCCAAACACTTGAGAGCGGTTACGTCATCGAGGTGGAGGAGTACGGTGTGGACAATACCGTCATCGCCATGCAGAGCTTTCCACGCGGCGTTGACAACGATGAGATCACGTTCGCGCACCATGTGAAATGTTTTGGGAAGACCCAGACTATGATAATCCCAGTGAAGGATGGTAGAGCCGAGGGCGTTTTTTAACATCGCATGGATTTCGGCCAAAACCGTGGATTTAAGGTCGCTTGATCGCCAAATCGAGGACAAGGCATCGGCGTTCTCGTGAGTAGGAAGAAGATTCGAATAGAGGCCCTCTGCCGAAAGCTCGCTCCTGGTGTTAAGGCGAATGAGATAGAGGCCATGGTGCGTGTGTTCAGCGAAAATTTCTGCATCGCGGCGCAGAGCAGCGAATGCCTTATCTTTATTTTCAAGCTTATTTTGAAGTTCAAACATGCTTAGCCAAAGCCGAGCTTTACCAACATACCACAGCAGTGCAATGTCTGCGCTCATGAGGAACAGGGCGCTGAATACGGAAAGTCTATCACCAAGCAGGAAACTCTGACCGATGATGAGGGCGCACATGATGCCAAGTTCGCGGAAAAAGGTCCTAGGCGCGACTTTCGCAGCACCTGCATAAATCAAGGCAAAGAGTGACGCCAGCTGGTAGGTGCTACTGGCGTCGAGAGAACCATAACCACGGGCACAGACGAGACCGCCTATGGCGCCAAAAGCAAAGCCCCGTGCGAGCGTATTGCGCAGCGTATTTTGCTCAAGCCACTCGATAAACGAGGTTTGGTTGAACCCAGCAGCCATGGATTTTATGTTTTGTATGAAAGACATCGCTGTCCTCCCCACGTGTCCAAACTTACTTAGAGTAAGAATGGTTTGTTAGGTGTCTTATTCTCAAGATCGGCTTTTGGAAGGAGAGTCTTGAATGTAGGGGAAGGAAAAAAAGCAAGCGATTCGCCAGGCGAAAATGCCTGGCGAATCAACGCTTTACGATGGGAAAACATCGCCTAGTTCGACCACGACCGGACAATGATCCGAGCCATGGACATTCGGTAGGATGTGAGCGCCCTTCAAGTGAGGGACCAGGACCCCCGAAACACAGAAGTAATCGATCCGCCAACCCACATTTCGTTCGCGGGCAGCCGTGCGGTAGCTCCACCAGGTGTAATGGTGGGGATCCTTGTTGAAATGCCGGAAGCTGTCGACAAAACCGGCTTCAATAATTTTATTGAAGCTCGCCCGTTCCTCGAGCGTAAACCCTGCGCTTTTCGTGTTCGTTTTGGGGTTAGTCAAATCGATTTCGGTATGAGCAACATTGAGGTCACCGCAGAAAATCACCGGTTTAATTTTTTCAAGCGCCCTTATATAATTCAAGAAGTCGACGTCCCACTCCTGATGACGATAGGGCAAACGCCGGAGGTCATCCTGAGAATTGGGGGTATAGACGGTCACGACAAAAACCTTGTCAAATTCGGCCGTGATCACACGCCCTTCTTTGTCATGTTTATCGATGCCGATACCATAGGTGACGTTGATCGCCGGGAAACGCGAAAAAATCGCGGTTCCGGAATAACCCTTCTTTTCGGCGCTATTCCACCACATATGATAGCCAGGCAGATCGAGATCGACCTGCTCGGCCATAGCTTTGGTCTCTTGCAGACACAGAATGTCGGGCATTTCGTCCTGGAAAAAATCCAGGAAGCCTTTTTTCATGACGGCTCGGATTCCGTTCACATTCCACGAGATGATTTTAGTCATGAACCAAGACTCGCCTTGATCAAGCCAGGCGCTTTTGCAAGGGCCTCGGCGAGACCTTTAAGATTATCGCCGCCGGCCTGAGCCATTTCCGCTTTGCCGCCGCCCTTGCCGTTAAACAAAGGAGCCACTGCATTGACAACGCCCTGAGCATTGATGCCGGCTGGTGCTTTTTTCCCTTTAGATATCAATAGGAACGCTTTCCCAACCGCTGATTGCTGCATCCCAAGGAT
This sequence comes from Oligoflexus sp., assembly GCA_014378195.1. Classification (GTDB taxonomy): domain Bacteria; phylum Bdellovibrionota_B; class Oligoflexia; order Oligoflexales; family Oligoflexaceae; genus Oligoflexus. Next base: position 8,131 of record JACMOC010000007.1, read on the forward strand.
CGCTACGGCTTCGGGTGACTTAGCGAGGATTTGCTCGCTCAGGTCACGCAAAGTTTTGACCCCTGATTCATCCTCTGGACAGAGAAAGGACACGATCTTAGTGCCATGCACGACTTCCGCGCGCTCGATAATCGCATCGATCTGACCCGCGATCTGGCCTGATTTGAATTTTTCTATTTGTTTTTTCAGGTCGCGCTCGGACGCCATGAGCCGATCGATCTTGGCTTCGACATCCTCAAAACTCACGGCCTTGAGTTTGCTTCGGACCAGACGCGCTTCTGTTTCGCGGGTCTTCAGATATTCAAACGCATGTTTGGATGTGTAGCCGACTATCCTTCGGACACCGGCAGCAACCGAACTTTCCGAAGCAATTTTGAATAGATTGATTTCGGCCGTAGAGTTCACATGCGTACCGCCGCAGAGTTCGGTCGAAAATCCACCGACCCGGACGACACGAACACGATCGCCATATTTTTCGCCGAACATCGCCATAGCACCCGCTGCCACAGCCTCTTCTTTTTTCATTTCTTTTTTCGAGACAGGAAGATCGGTGAAGATGCGCTCATTGATCAGCTCTTCGACCTTCAGGAGTTCTGCTTCGGTCACGCCTTGAAAGTGCGAGAAGTCAAAGCGGAACAGTTCCGGCGTGACAAGCGAACCCGCTTGTTTCACATGATCGCCCAGCACATGCCGGAGTGCCCAATGGAGCATATGGGTCGCTGTGTGGTTGCGGGCCGTAAGCTGACGGAGACTGAAGTCCGTCGCCTGATGATAGTTCTCACCGACCTTCAGGGTGCCTTCGAGCGGCTTCATGTGAACAACTGTCAACCCGTCCACGGGTTTTTTCACATCGATCACTTCGCCTTCAAAACCGTGACCGCGGACCATACCTTTGTCACCGACTTGACCACCGCCTTCCCCGTAGAAAGGCGTGATATCAAATACACCGTAGAGATAATCGCTGGCGTCTGTTCCTGCGAAATCGCAGCGCACTGGGACGCCGTCCTTCTCTTGAATCAGCGCGATAAGTTTGCCTTCCTCTGTTTCGTTGGCATCATAACCCACAAAACCAAGGACTGTGTTTTTCTCGCGGATTTCATTTTGAATCTCATGGTAAATCGCGTCCAGCGTATTTTCGCCGGCGGCCCCACCCTTCCAATGCTGTCGTGATTGGGTCTTCTGACGAAGCATCGCCTGTTCGAATCCAGGCTCATCCACAGTCAGGCTCTGCTCTTCGCAGATGATGCGCGTGAGGTCGATAGGAAACCCGAACGTGTCATAGAGCTTGAAGGCAACCTCGCCCGAAAGCTCTTTGCTTTCGCCCAGCTTCGCGACTTCTTCATCAAGAAGAGTGAGGCCGCGTTCTAGAGTTTTGAGGAATTGTTCTTCTTCCGCCAGGACCACACGCAGTATGAAGGTGCGTTTTTCCTCGAGATCGGGATAAGCATCTTTCATCTGGTCGATGACATAACCACACGATTCGGCGAGAAAAGGACGTTCAAGACCGATTTTTTTGCCGTAACGAACAGCGCGGCGGATAATGCGGCGCAAAACGTAACCGCGACCTTCATTGCTTGGCATAACGCCATCACCGATGAGAAAAGTCATCGCACGCGAATGGTCGGCGATCACGCGATAGGGGAAGTTGCTTTTTCCTTTGGGGTCGTAGGTGTGACCGGCAAGCTGCGCAACCTTTTCGAGGATCCCGATGAAACTATCGATCTCGTAGTTCGTCTCGGTATCCTGGAGTATCGAAGCGATACGCTCGAGGCCCATACCGGTATCGACCGAAGGTTTTGGCAAGGGATGCAAAGTCCCTTCGGCATCGCGGTTATATTGCATAAACACGAGATTCCAGAATTCCATGTAGCGATCACAGTCGCAGCCGACTTCGCAGGTGGATTTGCCGCAACCGTACTTTGCGCCACGATCGACGAAGAGTTCGGTGCAAGGGCCGCAAGGACCCGTGTCCCCCATTGACCAGAAGTTGTCCTTCTCACCGAAACGATAGATGCGTTTGGGGTCGATGCCGATGTCTTTTTCCCAAATCTGAGCCGCTTCGTCATCGTCTTTATAAACAGTGACATAGATGCGATCGGTAGGGAGCTTCAATTCCAGGGTAATGAAATCCCAGGCATAACGAATCGCTTCTTTTTTGAAATAATCGCCGAACGAGAAGTTGCCGAGCATCTCGAAAAACGTATGGTGACGGGCGGTGTACCCAACGTTTTCGAGGTCGTTATGTTTCCCGCCGGCACGAACGCATTTTTGCGAGGTAGCGGCGCGGGTATAATTGCGTCGATCTTTGCCGAGAAAAACGTCTTTAAATTGAACCATACCCGCATTCACGAAGAGGAGGGTCGGATCGTTATGAGGCACGAGCGACGAGCTATCGAGAACAGTGTGGCCGTTGCGTTCAAAAAATTTGAGAAATCGGGAACGAATCTCAGCTACTTTCATATACAAAATCCTTGCATGGAAAAACGGCAGAAGCCCGGTCAATAAATCTAAACTCCGGGACTGACCCCCTATCCTACCGCGCCTCCCGTCTGGATGCGAGTGGCTTGTCAGGATGAGAGGAGGCGTGTTAAATCTGTAGGTTCACTCTCATCACCGTCGGGTTAACGCATGCTGGAAAAATTATTACATTACAGTCTATTAAGTCTCATCATCAGTTCCCAGGCTGGCGCTGCTGCCTACCCGCAACGTATCGCCTCAGGCACTGTCGGGGCGGATGAAGTGCTCGTGAAACTCCTAAAGGGCGACGAACAGCGTCTGATCGCTGTTTCCACCTTTGCCGACGACCCCAAATACAGCTTTCTCAAAGAACTGCCCAAATCGGTGAAGGCCCGCGTAGGAGGCAGTGTTGAGAACCTCCTTGTCCTCCAACCCGACCTGGTCATACTCGCGAGTTATACGTCGCCGGAGATCACGAAACAGCTCAAAAATGCCAAGATCAATGTCGAAATTCAGAAGGCCTTTGGCAGTGTGCTGGATGTCGAACATAACATTCGGAGCCTCGGCAAACTCATAGGCAAAGATAAGGAGGCGGAGGATACAGTCAATGAGATGGAAAAAGAAATAGCGTCCGCCCTGGCGAAGCAGCCGAAGTGCGGCCGGAGACCAAGCGTTCTTCAGTACGAATCGAATGATGTTCTGCCTGCGGCCGATACGATTTTTGACGACGTGGTCGAGCGCGCCGGATTTCATAATATTTTAAGGGATATGAAGCTAAGTGGATGGGTGAACGTCAGCCACGAAATTCTTGTCCAGCAAAAGCCGGATTTTATTCTGGCGTCAGCAGCCGATGCAAAAAACAAAGACGAGCTGCTTAAAAAGATGAATGCCAGTCCTGCCTGGCAGACCTTTGATGCCGTGAAAAAGGGACGAGTCATCCTCGTCCCCGATCGCTTATTGTATACTGTTTCTCAGCACGTTTCCGAACTCGTTTCGTTTGTAGCTGGCGAGCTGAAGTGCGTGGAGCGATGATGCGCGCATAATGTCGAAATTAGCAATCTACCCTAGCAAACCAGGCATCGGACCCGAGCCGCCACCACTGGCGTTACCAAAAGTGCTATCAGGTAATCCCATAGCCTGGAGCACGCTAACTAAGACTTGGTTGTGACTCACTCCTGTTCCATCCATCGCGCGGCCCGTTTTGATGAGCCCCCCGGCCTGACCAGCCATAACCAAACCCACGTTTTGCATGGTGTGGTAATTCGATTCGCCGATTTCGGAGAAGGCCAGCGACACGGAATTGTAAAGCAAGGTTTGGTCGCCTTCCGAAATCGCTTTCATCTTCGTGATGAGTTTTGCGTATTCCGTCATGAAATAAGACTGAACATCGCCAAAGCGATCTTTACTGGTTTGAACATCACCGTGATGAGACGCTGTATGTTGGCCGATACTGAGGCCGGGACCTCCTGGGAAATCCATAACGATCGGGCCGTCTTTATGAGAATACTGGAGGAATCCAACGTTCGTTATCCCGCAGGCGAGAGCCTGCACCATGATATCCATGTTCAGACTCGCTACGATTCCGAAGTTCGCTTGTTTGTAAGCGTATTGAATAGCTTGGTTTTCGGTCAAAGGTGATTAGGGACGGCTGACCACATTCAAAGGCAAATCGAGAGGCGCAGGGGCTGTCGGTGGTTGCCATTTCAATTGAAGAGCAATATCAAACTTCGGACCTTGGAAATACTGGACGCGGACCTTATGCGTGCCTTCGGTAAGTGCGATGCTGCCCTCAGCGATCACGTGTCGGGTACCATTTCGGAGGCCATCAATATTCAGAACTTCGTTGCCGTCGATTGTGATTATGCTGCCATCATCGGAGTCCATGGTGAATTTGTAGGTCCCTGGCGCGTCAACACGGAGTTTGAAATTGATATCGAGTAGGAACCATTCAATGAAAGAGTCGAGGCCTGGAAAACCTTCTGAAAAGGGACGCAGAGGTATATCGAGCTGATGGATACACACTTGTTTGATTGGCGATCCATAGGTAAATGTTTTGAGGCTGAAATCATTTTTTTGCTGTGCACCTGGGATTGCGTAAACATCGGCAACAAACTTATTGTTTGTGTTGCCAGCGCAATCGTTGAAGAGGCTCGAGCTCTCTGTCGTTGAGGGCGTCGTCGGTGATGATGTGGTTGATGGTGATTGGTCTGGTGCATCTGAACCCGCGATAGTTGAGTTGCTTGACTCGGCACCACTCGGTGTTGTCGCGGGCGTGACGTTTGCGGCGAAGTTTTTCTTATCAGCGCAGGCAACGATCATAAGCGAAGACATGACCATGGCTGCACTTATGGTTTTGGGGAGGTTTGGCATTTTGTATTCCCTTCGTTGCAAGTCTCTGATCGATCAGAGGACTTTGGGTTCGTCACTGGTTCTTATCGGCATAAACGAGCGTAAAATTGAGGATTTTTCGGGAGATAAAGGGGCTGTTTTGTATTTCGGGCTTTTATTAATACTTTCATAACGATAGCGGCGGACTTGAAGAAGTGGTCGAGAAGTTTTGGGAAGGTTTGGCGAATAATTGGACGGGCGGAGATCCTCCCCTAGGACTTTGTCAAAAAAATCCTACTCTTTGGACCTTAGTTCGGTACAGAGAGCTTGGTCAAGGAAAGGACCAAGGACCGCGCACATGCGATTGACAATGTATGAGTGGTCTAAGTTCCAAACTTTGACCTCGGGGGACTGATAAAGGCTTAACATAACCCTATCACCGAGTGGTGAGATTCCTGAGGCCCAGTCACTCACTTCGCTATGATTGATCGTTGCCACATTGAGGCCTGATGCAAGATCCCAGAATCGGAAAGTTTTGCTTCTGGATGAATACGTAATAAGCCGCTTTTCGTCAGGCGAGAGTGATAATTTATCGATTACATCTTCGGTTTTGAAACTTAATATTTTCTGACCATTTTCATAATTCCATATGTATACAACTCCATCACCCGACGCCGAAAGAAAGCGATGCTGATCCTTGAAGACTGCAAAGGACACAATACCGGCGACGTGTCGATTGAGCTCGAGCTGTTTCGCTCCCGTTTCCAAATCCCAAATATCGATTGTTGTATTTGTGTTCGTGATAAATTTCTTGCCTAGGTCGATGAATTTTATATCGTTAATAGAATGCTGATAGGGGACTGAATGAAGTTCTTTTTCGGATGTGAAATCCCAGATTTTCATTGTGAAGTCATGAGAACCGGAGACTATCGATTTACCGTCAGGACTAAAGGTCATGAAGTCGACAGGATCATAATGACCTTTGAATGTCTTATCTACCTCGCCTGTTCTCGTATTAATGGCCTGGATTTCTTTCGCGGCGATAAGAAAACAGTCTTCTTCAGGACTTAATGAAAGCCGCGGAGTGCCAATGAATGGTGCAAAAGTTTTAACAGTCAAGCCGGTTTTATAGTTCCATCTTCTGATTGATTTATCAGTAGAAATTGAAAAGACAGTTTCGTTATCTTTAGAGAACGCATACTGCATAATAGCGTCTTTGTGATCCAAATACGAAATCTCAGCATTGCCTGAATCAAGGTTCCAAATGCGTATGGGATTTCGTATGGATCCGGAGTATAGTCTACTTGCATCCGTACCGAAAGTGATTGCACGTGAATCATCGCCAGAATAGTTTGTGATAACTCGTGTATTTTTAAGTTTGGCTGTGTCCCATACTGAAATTTGATCGTCAGCCAATACAACAAACTGTTTGCCATTCGGGCTAAACGCCAAACTCGCTATGTTTTGCGTCGTTCTATCTTTCACATTCAATAATTCCTCTGCTGTTTCGATATCCCAAGCTCTTAAATCGTCGATTGATGCCGAGAGAACTATTTTGTTGTCCGGGCTTATCAAATATTGACTAGCCGTAGTCTGGTGGTTTTTGAATTTTGCTATCACTTGATTCTTTGTTAGATCGAAAACGCTGAGCCCCCCATTTTCGATACCCACAATTTTTGTTTCATCCACTGATAAAACTATTTTGCTAGGGTCGAAGCTTCCAAGATCTATAGTTCGAAGCTTGATGTCCGTCGACACGTCGTAAATATCGATAGTTGATTGCGAACCTCTAACGTAAAGACGATGACCATCGTCGGAGAAGCAAAGCGGGTTTTTTGCGATAGTTGTTTGTTTTAGTAGCTTACCTGTTTTTACGTCGAAATAAGCGACGGTTTGATTGAGGCCTAAGGCTGCAAAAACCATGCCTTTGGTACTAAGAACAAAGTCATCGAATTCACCATCATCAGCAATTCCTTTTATAGCATGCATTGGGATGCTCCAAAGGAGTTTGCCCGACTCCGCCGAGCGCGCTTCGAGTTTGTGTTTGGTGGTCGAAGCCAGTATAATTTTGCCGTCCCCTAAGACATCTATGTGACTGATAGATCCTGCCGAATCATCTTCAAAATCTTTGATTACAACTTCTTGGTACCACGCATTCATTAAACCCATCCGAGTTTCCTCGATGATGTATTCCTGCTCAAAGGCAGTTGGCAGCTGGAGTCTCAATCGCTCAGCATCAAGGGCTGTTTGAACAGCTTGAAATGATAAGCCAGATTTTATTTGAGTCGCGACGTCAAATTGAGATTTATTGGCGATTTGATTCATTAAATTGCTGTGGAAATAGAGTATTATAATGGATTTCGGTAGGGACACGTTGCCAAGGATGTCCTGCCCTTGGTAGATGATTTTCCAGAAACCGCTTTTTTGACCTGCTAGTATTGGGGTGTTAATTTTTGCATATTTGATTTCTTCGTCAAGACATAGAGATTTATCAACACCTTTTTGCCAAAGCCCCACCTTGGCGGTATCTGTCAGATTGAATTTGTCGTACAGAGGAACTGCACAATAAAGAACATCTTTAAAATCAGCGTCCGAACTTGCGAAACTAATGTCTTGGTCGGAGTCGACGACCCCAATATGCCGGGCATTTTTGTAGTCAATAAATTTGATTTCATTTGCTAAATTTACTTGTAGGGTTGTCTCGGGTGGAGTTGTATCAAGCTTGAAGTTACATCTCTTTGTGAAAATGTCTTGGTTTTTTAAGAGATTTTTAGCATTGATTTTAATTGTATAAAGGCCATCCATTTTTGAATTCAAGAAGGGCGCAAAATTGGAGTCGGAATCGCTAAGGGTGAAGCCGAAATTGCCAACACTATAGTCTTTGTTTGGCTCTATACTGACTTGAAAATAAAAACCTGCTTTGAATTTGTCGTCAACGTTGGTGAGAAGGAGGTCCTGAACACGAAACTCACTATTGACTGTCGTGGTCGACTTTTCAGAACACAAAAGATTGACGCTCTCTGCACTGAAGTCTTCAAGTTTTACTATATTTAGCTTTTTTGATTCCTTCGCGGTCAAAATTGTTGCCCAGTTATGCGTTTTACTGCGTACGAGATAGTGGGAAGAATCTGTGAGGTTCGCACAGCCTTTCAGTGAGACTGAGGGACTTTTCTGCATTGAATTATCGAGGTTGATAATTTCAATATCATCAGAATTTATGCGAGTGTCTCCCGGTCCCGTGATCTTAACGTAGTCGCTGCTTTTAGGGGAATCGAGACCGCAGTCTAGTGTTTTGCTATCGATGTTGTTATTCATCGTTTTGCAGGCCAAAAGTACAGATCCCGCGAAGGCAAGACTGAGCAAAAATTTCGTCACAGTCAAACGTTTTGGAGCCGGCTTTGAGTTTTGCTTCACTGTATTTACGCTCTCCCAATAGAAAAGGGCGGACTTTGCTTCCGCCCTTCCTCGATTTTTTACCAGCCTATGTTGTTATTCTTTTTGATGAAGAATGATGCCGGTGCATTGTTGTCTTTATTTAAGAGCCCGCCTTTGGCTGGTGTCGTAACTTTCACGTTATCGAATGTGACTTCGCCTTGACCGCCGGCATCGCCGACTTCGATACCGTAGGTACCAGCGTTCAAAATATTGATGTTGCGCAATATTACATTCTTAAATTTCGCATTCTCTGCGTCATGGACCATGTCGGGATCAAATTTCTCGCCACTTGGAATATATTTGTTTCCGAAGCCTTTGAATTCGATGCCCGAATAAGTAGGATCAATAATATCAATTGTGTCGATCAAAATATCGTTGACGCTGCCTTCACGCTGGTAGAGTTTCAAGGCGCCGTGCTCCCAAGGTGTCGGTTCGAGGAACATCTGACCGCCAGCGCGAATCAATGAGATGTTTCTGAAGGTAGTGGGCTTATCGTTATTTGGACCAGCACTGAACGGGTAAGGCGAAAACTCGTTGTCGATCAGGATGCCTGGATATGTGAGAACATCTTCACAGGTGTTGTCAGACCAAACGTTGTCATAACCACCGTAAGCTGCGAAGCAGTTAGCACGCCAAGGCATTTGTACCGAAATGTGGTGCATGATGTTGCCATGACCAACGCCTTGATCCGGAGCATTTTTACCGTCTGGTTTGATAAAGTTAGGACCAGCTTGATAAGACTTTTCTTTGACCCAATCGGTCCATTTTACCGACCAGACAACTGCTGCATCGTCGCCCGTGTTGCGCATGTGGCAGTTTTCTACCGATGAATTATTGGTGCCGTTATCAAAGTTGATGCCATCCGCATAGGTGTTGCGGATACGGCAGTTTTTGATGGTCAAGCCTGTTGTAGGCGCATCTTGGTAAGGAGGATCATTGCCGACCCAGATTGCACCAACTGTGTGTTCAATCCAGATGTTGTTGATAGTTGAATTGGCTCCGAGAGGGCCAGCGAAGGCTTTCTGCACGCCGTCAATCTCTTCGGCTCTTGCCACGGATTCCCCGTAAAGTGAAAAGTCAGCATAATCACATTTTGTCGAACTTCCGTGACAGAACCAAATCATTTTGGATCCACGAAGCTCGGTATACCACATGCCGGCCCCTCTGATTTCTGAGCCGAAGTTATCAATACCTGCATTGCTAGCATGACTTGCGTAGGTTTTTGCTAAATACACGCCGGCTGGAAAGAATATTTTCTTGCCGATGTTAGTCGACATGAGAGCGATGAGGTCATCACCGTGATCTTTGCCGTCATTGGGTTTGATGGCGCCGCCCGACGCAACTTCAACCGAAACATAGCCTTCGGGAATAGTAAGGGGCGGAGCCACCTTCTCAAAATCGGCAAGATCGATGATATAAAACGCGGCATTATCCTGCGCATCACGCTGAAGCTTGATCTCAGCACCAGCCGGAAACTCTGGCAGTAGCATACGAGCTTCATCAAAGAAGGTATGAGGAAACTTTGAATTGATACGCGGGTCATCAACCTTAGGGTTGCCGATCTCGCCGCCGTTATACGACCATGAATATTTTGAAGTGACAGGCAAAGATTTTACGCGGGTTCCGTTGATGTAAACACCAAGAGTGGAATCAATTCCACCACCATTTGGTGAGTCTGGAATAGACAAACGGACAACGATAGAGTTGCCGGCTTTCGTGGGTTTGAAGGTAACAGAGTCGCCAGTTTTATCGAGCCGCACTGCCATACGGCCGATCGCTTCGGCTTCGATATGATTGATGTCCCACTTCACGCGGCTGGGGCCGATTTTTGCTGCAGCTCCACCAAGAGTTGCATTTTCAGCCTGGATTTCTTCCCACGGGATGTTCTGGTAACCGCGGCTCGATGGAACAGCGACGTTTAGCCCACCACCTGTGGATGGTGTCATAACCGTCGAAGTCGGCGAGGAAGAGCCTGAAGGCGAACCTCCGGCTGGTGTGGGGCTACCTGCTACCGAATGGGAAGCGGACGAGGAACCTGGCGATGTCGTGCCATCGTCATTGACCACAACGCCTTCAGCGTTGGCGCCTGCCTTGTTTGAGAACTTGTAAGGCTCAGGAGCGACCGAGCAACCCGCAATCAGGCCGGCAGCTAAAAGGGTCGACAAATTGAAATGGAGTTTTGAATTCTTTGGCATCGTGCATCTCTCCCGAGTAAGGCGTAGATCGATATCGGGCAAAAGGGTGAAACTGTTTAGTATTTGATAACAAGTTTTTAATATTCATTATATTAGATAGTTACATGACTATTTTTCCTCCGATTTCACAGCTGAAGACACTCAATATGGTAAAATATAGGTTCACAACAAAGAGGTCTTTCATGGTTGGAGCAATCAGCTGCACGGTTTTTATTTTCGCATTGATGATAGGCGGGTTTTTTCTCCTTCCCACAGCTCATAAGGACCTCAAACTCTCCAATGTTGCCATCACTTTGATTGATGCTCTTGGTGATAGGAATAACATTGAGGCAGGGCAGGTCACGGCTCCCTGTTTAGCGACGATCGACGATGCGATTACCGATCAATTCACCATGCTTTTGCAGAAAATCAGAGCTTACCCCGGAAGCACCACCTACCTTAATGGTGTGTACGTGACTGTAGCGCCCGGAGATAGGCGTCCCATCTTCCAAATTCGTTATCCGGCACCAGAGTACTGTGCACCTTTCGTAGCGGCCTACAAAGCGTGTTTCAGCAAAAGTCGCCAAGCTGAGGACGCCGAAAAACAGATCGGTGCTACAGGGGCCTGCGTTAAGGAGGCTGCCCAGTCGCTTCATGTAAAAGAGGATTGGTCGGGACTCATTGAGGAACACACACCGAAGGCGCGTTAAGCATAACCGCAAATGTATGAATAGGCTTAAAATTCAATTGTTTACGCATTATTGGGGTCCAAAATTGCTCAGTATCTCTCAGACAAATGGTATTCTGCCTTCGACTCAATGCTTGAAAGGTAATCTTATGAGAACTCTTCGCCTCGCGACTCCCATGATGCTTGTGTTTTTGACAGCCGCCTCCTTGCTTGCATGCGTTCACGGCCCCGGTAAAAATGAGGATAAAACGCCCGAGCTTGCGGCTCCTAATCCGGACAAATCGCGCATGTTTGATTGTATGGGCGAGAACCAGACGACCCACGGCACCACACGCCCCGACTGTCTCCCTAACGACGCCGATGGTGCGTCTCGTGATACCGAATCCGGTAGTGGGGCTATGAATCTATTTCCGTAAAAGCCCATTCCGATTGTTCTACGTCGCCGAAGGCAATGGTGTTACGATAAATTTAAGAGATCTGGGCTTTATTCGGATAAAGTATCGTCGCTTGAAGGAGTGAACATGAAAATAGCATTCGTTGCGATAGTCCTGGCCTTGATCGGTACCGCCGTTTTTCTACAATCGGGTCACATGCAAGTCGCCGCAAAAAAGAGCGTTTCTGATAAAGAAAGCGCACAGGCAGAGGTGGAGCCGGCCAGAAATCATCAGCGGGAGAGCTCTGAGGCTTTTCAGCCAACATTTGAATAACTGTCTCTTCTAAAATGCAAAAAGCCAAGCTTTGATAGCCTGGCTTTTTTTGTTTCTCCAATCATCAGCGGATTTTATCGAGCCATTCCTGAAGATTATGATAGCTCGTAACGCGCGATATTTTGTCGCCATTAAACTGGAAAAATGCGCCGGCTCGAATTGTATAAACCTGACCGCGTGCGGGTAATTGTCCTAGGTCTGTTTTTCTGTAGGTTCCCGTCACAAGGTATTCAGCGGCTCCATGCGTGCCTTCGTCGTTTATCATGATGACAACGTCGTGAACATGTTCCTGATAACACTCGGCCTGACGATTCAAAAAGCTTTCATATGCCTTTTTACCTGTCTCGGCTTGTAAATGAACTGTGTCGTGAACCACAGACTCATCAAGCAAATCAAGAATCGTTCGGTAATAACCGCCGTTAAACAACTCAAAATATTGCGTCAGAATTTCTTTGTGCAGAGTCGTCATGAGGTCCCTCCCGAGTGCCTGATCTCAAAGTAACTTTACACGCCGACGCTTTAAAAGCAAAGCCCAGGGTCACTTCTAAACAAAGGAGAAAAATCAAGACCACGAACGTAAATTTGCCGGTTATGCCGATATTTATCATAGTCTTTCTAACTGCACACTGCTCAATGATTTTCCATTCGAACGGCCTTTCCCCGCAAGTGAGATAAAATTTTGAAACGGGTCGATATCAGGGGGCGGGGTCTCAGGCAAGGTGTTGAGAGCATGAGGAGGGCAAAAGGTTTTTGTTTGATCACCAAAATAAAGCATTTGATAAAATTTTCACAGCGACAGCTCTCTATGCTGCCGCATAAACATGAAAAACCAGAGAATTCAAAGTGGTTTGGACTGAATATTTAGGAATTTGTATTCATATGTTGTTATTAACTGTGAAGCGGATGAGATTCGACCGGGAGTGCATGGACAAGGATCTTGTCGACCCGCCTCCCATCCATGTCAACGACTTCGATCCGGAGATTATCAAGCTGCAATACATCGCCTTCGCGCGGAATGCGTCCCATCTGTTGCATAAGGAGACCAGCGATAGTCTGAATATCTTCCCCTTCCGTGATCGATTTGAAGTCCACCCGAAAGTTCTCTTCAAAATCATGAATGGCCGTCATCCCATCGACGAGCATACTGCCATCTTCACGGCGCACAAATCGCTGTCGCTCTTGATTGGCCTCATGGGGCAAGGCCCCCACGATAGCTTCCATCATATCGATGATAGTGAGCATGCCGGCCATGCCGCCGTATTCATCGATAACAATGGCAACGTGAGCGCTTTTTTCCTTAAACGTCCCAAGGACCCCAACCACAGAAACAGACTCAGGCACCATCAAGGCATCGATCAAACAATCACGCAAATCCCACTTCGGATTTTGTGAAATGGCATCAAGCATTAATTTGGTAGACAGTAGGCCGATGATGTTATCGAGTCTATCGTTATAGACAGGGAAGTAAGTGTGTTTGCTGGTGCGCACTTTTTCAAGCACGGCTTGAGGCTCGTAACTATTGATGTCAAAACTCACAATTTTCGTGCGTGGAGTCATGACGTCAGCCGCTGAGAGGGAACCGAGGCGTAGACTGCGTTTGATGATCGTTTCTTCTTCGGCATCAAACACACCCGCTTCAGCGCCTTGCTCGACCATGAGTTTCACTTCTTCTTGGGTGACTTGGAGTGCTGCAACATGGTGCATCCTCATCAGCTTCAAAATAAATTCTGTTGAATACGCGAGCACTTTCACGGCGGGGGTTGCGATGAAAGCCATCATTCGGACCGCTGGCGCTATTTTTACGGCTGTTTGTTCGGGATGAGCCAGTGCGATCTGTTTCGGAACCAATTCGCCAAGTACGGACGATAAAAACGAAGAGAATAAAACGATAAGAGTCAGGCCGATGGCTTCTGCATGTTCGACGAAAAAGCTCGAATGGAGAGAGTCGGCGATCAGATGGCCAATCCTGTTCGAGAGGGTCGAACCACCCAAAGCACCGATCAGAATCCCGATTATAGTGATCCCAATCTGAATGGAGGCCAGGAGTTTCGAGGGGGCATCGATCAGATTCAGAGCGGCTTTCGCTCCGGATTTGCCGGTATTTGCCAGAGCCTGAAGGCGGATTCGATTTGACGAGACGATGGCCATCTCCGACATAGCGAGAAAACCGTTGAGGAGTATCAAGCTAAGTATGATGAGCACTTCTAATCCAATCGAATCCACTCGAGTCTCCTAAGGTGTTTAACTGAGGTGGTACTGCTGAAGGACGCCGCTTAGACATTGGACGGCCTGTCCGCTCCCACCCGCCTCGCGAAGGGCGCCACGTTCCGCGTCGGCCCAGGCGTAGATATCAAGGTGAGCGAAAGGATACCCTTTGGCAAATTCCGCTAAAAACAAAGCGGCAGTAACAGCACCACCATAGGAGCCAACGGCGCAATGGTTGATGTCCGCAACTGTCGTCTCCAAACGTGAACGGTATCCTTCAAACAGTGGCATGTGCCACATGAGATCTCCATGAGCTTGCGACTGACGTGTGATCACAGTCGTCAATTCTTCATCATTCGTAAAAAACCCGGCTACGTCCGCTCCAAGGCCTATTTTAATAGCTCCTGTAAGGGTTGCAGCAACTATGATAGCACAGGGTTTGTCCGCCCCTTTTTGCTCTCCAGCTACGGCCATCGCATCGGCTAGGACCAGGCGGCCTTCGGCATCAGTGTTATGAATTTCGACTGTCATACCGTTACGGGCTTTCAGAATATCACTCGGACGGAAGGAATGGCCCGAAATAGCGTTTTCTGCGAGCGGTATATAGACATCGACGTTGCGTTGGATTTTGCTTTCAACGAGCCAATAAAGAGTTCCTAGTATGGCTGCAGCGCCTCCCATATCTTTTTTCATGAGCCGCATGCTGGCTGGATCTTTTATATCGAGACCACCCGAATCAAACGTCACGCCTTTGCCAACTAAGGCTATGGGTTGGTCTTTAACGCCCGTCGGACGATAACGAACATGAAGGAGGCAAGGGCGGTGCTGGGACGCCGAGCCAACGGCTAAGTGGAGTCCCATGCGTTCCCGTTTCAGCCGTTCTTCATCCCAAATGCTGACCGAAACAATGTCGTTGCCATCAAAGAGTTTGGAGGCTTCAAGGGCAAAGGATAGAGGGAAAAGAATATTGGGCGGCGTGTTAACGAGATGACGCGCAATGTTTACGCCGATGCCGAGATTTTGAGCCTCGAGCCAGATCTTTTTATCGACATCCAAAACAAGCTGCGGCAGGTTCAGCGGTTGGTTCTGCACAAGAGGACGGTAAGCGTAAGCCGCCATTTCAAGGCCAACCAAAGCTCCGCGTATTTCTTCATTCGTGGCGTTGACGAATTTGACTTTGACCCGAGCCGAGCGATATTTTTTGAGCTCAACAAACGCTCGTCCCATAAGGTCCCGCGCTAAACCGTAAGCGCTTGGAGCCAAAAGACCCCCATCGCGCTTCTGGCCTTCAGTGATGCTGCGCGGCCTGAGAATTACGAGGGGGCCTGTTTTGCCAGCTAGGCTGAAAAGGTCAGTTTCCTCAAAGTTAACAAGTTTGCTTTGCCAGGGGAGGAGCTGATCGTTGAGTGTTTGCAAAACCGCAACGGGATCACTTTGCTGGCCGCAGTATATAATCTGGGTGTCGGTTTCGGACGGGTCGAACGATGCCGACGCTAGCCAGGACTTGATATTCCAACCGAACAAGTGTCTTTCTTTTTGAGACATGGGGGCCCTCTTCGATGCCATTTCCTATCTGAAGTCAATTAGAATAGCAGCTTGCAGGTCCGTAGGTAAGCCTTTGATCAAGCCGACTTTCGAAGATTCTTTAGGCAATCATTGGTGAGCACGCTTGGCTTGCTAGGGATTTACGGTCTATAATCATCGCTGAAACACCAGATTTTAACCCTCCAATATGAATGGGTATTTAAAGGAAGCCGAAGAGAGTGCGCAGAGGTATGGGAAAGTAATGGACTTTTTGCACTGCGACCTTATATTGGCGGAACTTCCGATATCCAGACAGCGATACGTAGGCAGGAGATATGGTATGCCAAAAGTAAATATTAAAACCGATAAACTCACCCTTGACGTTAAAGAAGGTTATGCGCTCATCGACATGTGCGAAGAACATGACACGTCTATCCTCTTCGGCTGCCGCGACGGTGCCTGTGGCGCGTGTATGGTTCGCATCGTTGAAGGCGCCGACCATTTAAGTCCCATGCAGGATGACGAACGTGACTTTCTCGAAACAATGGCTGCCGAGCCCAATGAGCGTCTGGCTTGCCAATGTAAAGTATACGGCGACGTCGTTCTCGAGGTGTCTGAATAAATCAGTGCAGGGCGGGATGTAGTGATGGTAGCACTTGGATCTTTGGTCAAACGCAAAGCTGCTGCGCGGATCATTTTGCAGAAACTCGAGGCAGCCAATCCCAACCCTCATTGCGAACTCATCTACCATACGCCTTACCAGCTTCTGGTTTCCGTTGTTCTCTCCGCGCAGACGACCGATATTATGGTCAACCGTGTGATGGCCCCTCAGTACGAAGGCAAATTCACACCAAAAACCACGGTCGAACTTGGTATCGAGGGTATCCTTGCCAGGATTCGTTCGATCGGACTTGCACCGACTAAAGCCAAAAACGTTTACAATTTAAGCCGTATTCTTCTGCAGCGATTCCATGGCGAAGTTCCCTCGTCACGAGAGGACCTCGAAAGTCTCCCCGGAGTCGGCCGCAAAACGGCAAACGTGATACTGGGCGAAATTTTCCGCGAGCCGACGCTTGCTGTTGATACTCATGTGTATCGGGTGACAAGACGCCTTGGTCTGCAGAATGAATCCACGCCCGACAAAGCCGAACTCGAGCTTCTTAAGGTGGTGGATCCCTCGTTTCTACCCGATGGGCATCATCATTTTATCCTTCACGGGCGTTATACGTGCAAAGCGCTTTCGCCTCTCTGCAATGCGTGTGTGTTGAACGATATCTGTCCGAGTTATGAAGACCTTCGGCCAAAACCTAAGGACGGTAAGGTGAAAGCCAGAACATCAGTCGCGAAACCCAAGACGAAACCAAAGCCGAAAAAAATCGCGTCTCGACCTTTGAAAGTCAGTGAAATGAAGGCACCCCCTAAAAAGAAAACGACAAAAAAGGTTTAATCCTCAAGCTCGACGTCCCAAGGTCCGGATGCGTTCACCAAAACATTGATTTGAAGCGCGCGCAGCTCTTCAAGTAGAGAGGGCAAACAAAGGCCAATGACGGTGCTGAGGTCGCCTTCCATCTCCCCAAAGAGATTCATCCCCTTGTTCTCGTATTGATAACAGCCTGCGCAGCCTTCCCACTCGGCCGTATCCAGATAAGCCTCAATCTCCTCGTCGCTCAACGGCCGCATACTCATCTTTGCGCTGTCGACACGCGTTTTGAGAAGGCGCGGTCCCGCGGCCGTATAAGCTACGAGAGTGTAGGCGCTGTGTAAGACATGCCAATTTCCCGCGAATAAACACAGACGGTTATGGGCTTCCTCGCGACTTTCCGCTTTCCCATAAGCGGTTCCAAAAAAATCGAGCACCTGGTCAGCCGCAATCGCGATGAAGTTTTCGCCTGTGAATGCCAGCGACAAACCTTTGGCCTCACTCCTCTTGCGCGCTAATTCCTCAGGAGTCTCGGCAGTTATAGCGTCTTCGTCAACATTCGGAGCCATTGGCCGGTGATTGATTCCCACTTGATTCAATAAAGCACGGCGATAACTCGAAGTTGATGCTAATACGAGATGATTGATCTTCATACAAAGCTCCTATAGAATACGTCGGAATCTTTATGGTGCCACTAGGGCATCAAAATGGGCAAATAAGCCGCAAAAGTGAGCCTATGGACACGAATCTTATTCCCCTTCATCCTGAACTACAGACTCAGCCGTCTGTTTATATTCCAGAAGAGTTTATCCCACTAGCGGAAGATCCCAATTCGTTGACTTCGCAGATGGCTGCGCGTTTTAAAGTTGATCCCAGGACCTTCATCAACTGGCGTTGGCAGATGAAGCATCAGGTGACCGAAGGGGAGCAGGCCGCGGCGATACTCGATCTGAAGGAGCAGGAGACCCAGGGCTTTGATCAGCTGAAGCACCTCTTCAACGCTGGGATCACGCCTTATTATATGGGCTTGATGGTCCCGCGACTGGAGGATGACGAGTGTCCTATAAGGCTCCAGGCTCTGCCGCGAGTTGAAGAGTTGAAAGATAGCCTTGGCGTTGCCGATCCCCTTTCCGAGGTTGCACACTCACCGGTACGTGAAGTTGTGCAGGTGTATCCCGATCGCGTGGCCTTTTGTGTGGCCCAGCTGTGCCCGGTCTATTGCCGTTATTGTTTTCGCAAACGCCGCGATGAAGAGATCGGGCTCCACTTCAACCGCGCGATCATCGACAAGGGCATAGCTTATATTGCAGCGAATCCCGCTATTCGCGATGTTTTAATTACTGGCGGTGATTCCTTTGTTGCGTCTGACTCTGCGATTGAAGGTCTTTTGCAACGCATTCGAGCAATCCCCCATGTGGAGATTATTCGTTTCGGAACGCGTACGCCCGTCACTCTTCCCTATCGTGTCACCGATCGTTTGGCAAAAATCCTTGCGAAATATCATCCAGTATTTGTGAATACGCATTTTAATTGTGCCGAAGAAATAACGCCCGAAGCGGCGCTCGCGGTCGCCAACCTGGTGAATAATGGCATTCCTGTTGGAAATCAGGCCGTGTTGCTCAAAGGCGTCAACGACAGCCCCGAGCGTATGATGGCTCTTTGCCGGTCGCTTCTGAAAATTCGCGCGCGGCCTTATTATGTGTTTCATCCTCATAGTGTTCAGGGCACCGAGCATCTGCGTGTTTCTGTGCGACGAGGGCTCGAGGTCATGAAATCTCTTCGTGGAAATATTACGGGGATGGGAATTCCGGCTTATATTATGGATACCCCCTCCGGGAAGATTCCACTTCAGCACAACTATATACTTGGTATCGACGGCGAGGATCTCATCCTCGAAACGATTCGCGGCGAAATCTGGCGTGAAAAAGACGTTTATTAGGCGAATCTAAGTGCTTAAATCTGTCCTTAGATATTGGTTCTTGTGAGAGGACGGCGCCGCTTGATGATGCAAATAAGATTCAATGCAGGGCATATCGTCTAATCATTTGGACCATTTCGGCGAAGTTGAGGGGCTTTGTCAGATGACCACTAAATCCTGCAGCAAGAGATTTTTGCTTCTCTTCAAGCATAGCGTGAGCTGTCAAAGCCAGTACAGGAATGTCGCATCCCTTAGAGCGCAGGGTGCGTATAGCCTCAAAGCCGTCCATTCTTGGCATTTGGATATCCATAAGAACAAGGTGGTAATCCCCGGCTAATACTTTTTCAACAGCTTCCAGACCATCATTCGCCGTTTCAACACTGGCCCCGCTTCGTACCAAGAGGCGTTTGACCAGGAGCAAATTATCGAGGGAATCATCGACGAGAAGGAGCTTAATCTTGTCGAGCCGGCTTTTGAGTAAGCGAAACGATTGGGTCTCGGAGATCGGTGTGAGTTGAGTTTTATCTTGAGAGGCATTTTTAGCCGGAAAATTGATGCTAAACGTACACCCTTCACCTAAAGTATGCTGCGTAAGCTCTATGCCGCCAGAAAGCGCTTCAATCAAACGCTTCGACAGGACAAGCCCCAGACCCGTGCCGCCGAATTTTCGTGTTACTGAGTTATCGCCTTGCATGAAAGGCTGAAACAGACGTTCCTTTTGCTCGGAACTTAGACCTGGTCCGCTGTCTTTTACGTTAACTAGAAATTTGTAAGTGTCCGCTGCAGATTCATCTGCTGCTGCGGTCACTGTGATTTGCACTTCGCCTTTACTTGTGAATTTTACCGCATTCCCGACAATATTAATAAAGACCTGCCTAAGTCGAGTTGAGTCGAAAAGAATTGAACGGGGAATTGCTCGGTCGTATGTTAAAGATATGCGGATGTGCTTTTGCGCTGCTATTTCGCGGAATAAATCTACTGTGTCGTGCATCAACTCGAACAAGGAGAATTCGTTGTATTCGATTTCAAGCTTGCCGGCTTCGACCTTTGCTAAATCAAGAATATCATCGATAATCCGGGTTAAGGCTTTGCCGTTCCGATCGATCGTATCAATGAAAAGATTTCGTTCATCTGATGAAAGCGCAGAATCTTTCAAAAGGCTATTGAATCCAAGGATGGCACCTAGGGGTGTACGAATTTCATGGCTCATGTTTGCTAGAAATGCACTTTTTGTGGCGTTGGCCTGCTCGGCTAAGGCTCGGGCCTCATCCGTTTCCTGAAGCGCCTTATTCAGATTGAGTTTGGCTATATTCAAGGCATTAGCGTAACTACTTAGCTCGTTGGTTAGTTCTCGAAGAAGTTGGTTTTGACTTTCTTGCTTTAAAAAAGAGCGCTCGCTTTTCAATATCTTAGCAAGGCTCGTATCGAAATGCCGCCAGTCTACAAGGAGCCCCTCCGTGTGCAATTCCTCAGTACGAAAAACCCAAATAAGATCTCGAAATAAGGTGGCCACTACCGGAGCGACATTATGCGAAGGCGGGAATGGTAATAGGCCTTTTGTATTTACATGAGGAGAACAACGTTGGAGAAATTCTTGCCAGTCTTTTCCCGCTCGCAAGGACTGCGTGAAACCGAGCGAGGGTAAAAAGCGCGCAACTTCATCATCATAGTCAAAAATGATTAGGTCCCGGGCTCCTAATCGCTGAGCAATGCTACGTGCCCCTTCACCGCGCGAGGATGAAGAGGTCATGATTGACAGTAAATTTAAATCTAATTTGAGCATGTAATCAACTAGGGTAATAGGCAAGCGACAGCTGTGCAATTGTGAAAACCACTAAATTGCCCGTCCACTCTGGCGATTTGTCCGTAGGTGTTGCAGCCTGCGAATTCTGCGCCATTTAAAGATTGTGATAATGCTTTGAGTTCAAAATCGAAATCAAGGCCCATGCGAAGTCGTGTCGCTACGCAATCAAAGAAAATTGCAACCTTAGGTTTTGTGCCGTTCAATTGTGCGAGTGCCATCTCAGCTGCCTGCGCGGCTGCTTCAGCTGCGGATTTAACAGACGTTTTCATAAAATGAATGGTGGCACCGACCGGGATTGTTGAGGCGCAGGCAATGGATCCATCCTCATTGATGGCGAGAGGAACGCGCAGCTTATGGCCATGGGCTGTTTGAATGCCAATAACGTTATGGAGGAAAAATGGCAACGGGTTAGCTAAATCAAGGATCTGCCCGCTTTCAGCAGCGAACTCCTGCAAAGCTTCAATAGTAGGCGACCCATTAATGCTGATGAGACAAGAGCCTTCGGCTTCCGTTACACGCATCGCCGCGCTTGCCATTTGCCAGCCATGTTTCACGCCTATCCCTATCGGTTCGTTCGAAAGGATCTCCAAAGCAACCGCTGCGTCTTTGAAGACTTTTCTGCCGAAAAAAACATGGGTTTCAGAAAATTTGGCGTCATCGCCGGCGCCACCGCCAACGAGCTGATACTTTCCTTGGGTTTTGATCGTGAGCGCTTGAATAAAGTCGTCGGTATAGCCTGCAAGGGCATCCGTCATGACAATAGCAGTATGATAGCGGTAATCATGCCGGGAAAGACCCAAAAATTGGGACGCGATATCGTCAGCGGCAGCTGCCATGTCGCTTCTTAATCTGGTACCAACACTCGCCGAGAACTTAAGTTTGTCGGAGCAAATGCCTATCGCACAGACAGCGCCTTCTTTCTGTGTCTGGTCCGTAAATTCTCCGGCCGATGAACATCCGACTAAAATTTCAGGTCGACAATTATCATCCAGCGACCCCAAAAGGGCTTCGTAATCATATTCGGATGATGCAAAAACTATGAGCGCATGAGGGCGTTTCTGATCTAATTTTATCAATATTTCTTTGCTGATTTCTTTGCCAGCAATAACAGCAGACTTGTTAACCGAAATAGCGACTGCAGACGTTGTCATTGTGCGACTCTTAATGGGTGACTTATGAATCATCATGATTTGACGCATCTATATTATTATAAAGTTATCGATGATGGAGTGAGAAATTGCGAGAGGTTAATTGCGAGCATGGGAAAATATGCAATATCATTAGTATGTTAGAAATATTTCGGTTTTTGTGTGGGATCGATAGACCGAGCTGCCTCAATTCAGTACCAATTTTATTTAATAGAAATTAAGTCAGATCACCGAAGTTCAAATGACCGCTATTTTGTTCTCTGAACTCATCTTCACTCATCTGAGAAGAGAGGGTTATGCTCTGTAACATTGCGAATGACAGTAATTAATCGATAAGTGTACACTTCCTTGAAAGAGCTTTGTATAAGGAGAAATGGATGTTCGTTAAGAATGCATCGATGTTCTTTGGCTTAATTTCGCTGGCATTAGCTTGCACAGGCAAAAATGAATCCGTCTCCGATAATCGAGCCTATGAGTCGCTAGCGTTTTTCCAGACGACTCCGCAGATCGAGCTGGAAGTCTGGTATGAACCCGAAGCGGCACCCTATAGTGACGACGACTGGAATATTCTTAACATAAATCTAAACGCAATTTTTCAATATCGAAGCACACCGCCTACCCTCATTATTCCCAGTACGCTATCTGCAATGCATACCTTGGAAGCCCAAAATAGGGACGGATGGACCAGTTCCGAAATACTGTCACTCGCAGCCGCGCACTCTACGGCCGCTATGGCAGCGCATGGGTCACGCTTCAAAATCATTTTTCTAAATTCTTACTTACGAGACGACACGGGTATCAATAAAAGTGTATTGGGCGTAAGCATTGGCGACTCGCATGTTCTTGCAATGTTCAAACCAGTAATTGCGAGTACGAAAAAGGCGTTGCCTCTCGATAAGACGGCTCAGCAGGTAGAACAAGTTGTCCTCGTTCACGAAATGGGGCATGCCCTTGGCTTTGTGAATAACGGAGTTCCAATGGTAAACAACTATCAGGACACCGCTCACGGGGCCCATTCTATAAACAAGGACTGTGTCATGTACTGGGCAAACGAATCCAGTACGGATTTAACGAGTTATGTCGGCAAATTTCTCGGAGGTGGGGCTAAAGTTCTGTGGGGACCAGAGGTTTTAGTCGACGCTAAAGCCATCAGTAAATGATCTGTTGACTTTGTAAGGACACAGCAAAGCGAAAAACAATGCCCCTACCTACTCATCTTTCCATGTCATCAATTTCGTGTAAGATTAATATCCTAGTGGCAGCTGAGTTCAGCCCGCCACTAGTCGGAACCTATTTCGCCAATACTATAAGGACTTCAAGTGGTTAAAGCTCTGCTTGTGACGTCGCGAGTGACCTTTACGCCCGACAACTACGATACGTTGGTGATAGGGCTCGCGCAGCATCCGGATATCGGTGGCCTTCTCATCCTCGATAACAGCAGTCGTGATCTTACTTTGAAGGGTCTCGCCCTGGCAGGATTAGGCGCTTCGGGAATGGGGATGAACCTACTCCTTAACCAATACGGTTTGAGCCACACGAGGCGCCTCAGGGCCTTCGAGGACGCCGGGAAACCGGTTTGGATTTTGACGACCGTCAATAGTCCGGAAGCTCTGGCGATCATCAAAAATCATGGCTTTGAGCTTGTCATAAATGCACGGACGCGCTGCATCTACAAAAAGGCCATTCTCGACGCGCCACGCCTGGGCTGCATAAATATTCATCATGGGCTGTTGCCTCTTCAGAGGGGCACAAGTTGCGATATGTGGAACCTCTCTGAGGGAAAAGCCACTGGATTTTCCATACATTGTATGGCTGAAAAAATTGATGACGGGCCTATACTCACTGTAGTTCAGGTAGATGATGGCAGCGAACGCAATTATACCGCATATCTGAAGCGTGGCGCGGGCCTTGAACTTCAAGAAATCAAAAATGTGCTCACGAGGCTCAATCAGGATGAGAATTCTATACGCGGTCAGCCCAATATAAGTCATCCTGAACTTAAACATCGCAAAACTCCAAACTGGCGAGACATTCGCGCCATCCGCAGATCAGGATTCTCATTATGAAACAAGAAAAAGTATTGCTCGTGCACGGAAACCCGGGTCATTCTGATGATTTTGATACCCTCGTGTCGCAAATCAGCCTGCCTGAAGGAGTCGCTTGGCAAAAAGTCGAACTTTCTTCTACCGAAACCAACCTCCTTTTGGCACTCGATAAAGCGATTCCCAGGGATGGCGACCTTAGTGTCATCGCCTATTCGTTTGGATGTTATGCAATTTTAAAATGGGCTCAGGCCCGTAAACGTAAGCTCAATAAGGTTATTTTCCTCAATCCGACACTTGAAGCCGGGCATCCGACGCCCTTCTTCAAACAACTCGTGGTTTCGCTGCCCGTAATCGGTCCCAAAATTCTTGCGGGTGCCGCGCCGAAACTCGCCGCAGAATTTATGAAAAAAACGTTTGCGCCTCTCGAGCCTTTGCCTACGGAAGCAAACCGTATGCTGCTTTTTCTCAGCCAAGGTCCCGCCTGGGCGACGGCATCTGCACGGAAGTCCTTTCAAACCGAGTTTCCCTTGAACGGCTCCATGGATACTCTTATTGGACGCCTGGTAATAGCACGCGGTGGCAAGGATACGGCTGTGGCCTGGGAGCCGCAGGAAGACCTTATCAAGCAGATCGGACTCAAGCCCTCAGTTGTGATTACCATACCTGAAATGGGGCACTCTCTGCCTTGGACAATCGACGCGCGTGTGATCGAACTCATCCAGAAAGAACTTTCAGGCCCAGGCGGAAGCACGGCTCAAAAAATCCCGGAAGCAAAAACCGATGGCGTGCGGATCGGCTACCTGCCCGGTAGCGTTCCTCAAAACAACGTGCTGAGTTATCTGGAATCTCATCTCAAAAAATTCCCGGACCGTGTTGCGTTACGGTGGGTGAATACCCCGGATCTTGTAAAATGGGACGGGTCCCATATCACGCCTCTCCCCCATAGCGAGATCACCTACTTTCAATTCGGCACAATGATCGATACCGTTGCCGCCGGCCTTCGTAAGCTTGGCATTCAAAAAGGCGATCGCGTTATCATTTTTCTCCCGATGAACACGCTGATGTACACATCGATGTTTGCTGTGCAAAGGCTTGGTGCTATTGCTGTTTTCCTTGATTCCTGGGCCCGTAGCAGCCATCTGGGAGCCAGTGCATCATGCGCGCAGCCCAAAGCGATGATCAGTCACAAGGCGGCTTTTGACCTGATCAAGGATGTGCCCGAATTTGCATCGATGCCCCTCCGCATCCTAGCTGGTCCCGGCAACGATGGTTCTTATACTCAACTCGAAAAGCTGCTTGAAGAGCCAGGTTCCACAGAAGTAGTCGCAGTCGAATCGGAAGTGACGGCTCTTATTACCTTTACGACTGGAAGCTCAGGGACACCCAAGGGCGCAAACCGAACGCATCGTTTTCTCTGCGCGCAGCATGAATCACTTTCGCATGTGATTCCCTATGAATCCTGGGATAAGGATATGCCGGCCTTCCCTATCTTTTCTCTGAACAACCTTGCAAGTGGCGTGACGACCATACTTCCGGCGATTAACCTGGCCGCTCCCAGTGAACGTGATGCGTCGGCAATGATCAGTCAGATCCTCCACGAAAAGCTCACGTGTACAACACTCTCTCCGTCGATGCTTAACGGCGTGAGTGCCTACTGTCTTACGCATCATATCACTCTGCCTTCGCTTCGCCGGGTGGTAACGGGCGGTGCTCCCATCAGCCGTGATAACGTTGCCGATTTCAAAAAAATTGCGGCTCAGGCGGATATTTGGGTTCTTTATGGTTCGACAGAAGTTGAGCCTATGGCTCACATTGAAGCGTGTGAAATGCTGGGTCTCCTGCCTGACCCCGATCCTGAAATTGTCGAGGACGGCGTTAATGTGGGGCATATCAGTGACGATTTACGGTACAAGTTCATTAAGATAGTCCGCGAAAACATCGATCTGACGAAGACGCCCTGGACTGCGTTGGAAGTCGCCAAAGGCGACGTTGGCGAATTTATCGTGACTGGCGACCATGTGTGCCGTGACTACTACAATAATCCCGAGGCTTTTTTTAAATCAAAGATTCAAGACCTGGATGGTAGCATTTGGCATCGAACGGGTGACCTGGCTCGCCTTGATGACAAAGGCTACCTCTGGGTCGTTGGCCGTATTCATAACGTGATCGAACGGGGTGACACGTGCTGCTTCCCGGTAAGTGCTGAAGTTATCCTAAAGCGCATACCCTCGGTCCGTTATGGGGCGTTTTTGGGAATGCCGGACGAAAAACTCGGCGCGAAGACAGCTGTTGCTGTGGAGCTTAACGAAGGCGAAAAAGCCGATTCCGTGCTTAAAAACGAGATTTTACGTCTTTTTAAGAAAAATAAAATCCCAGTCGACAGCATCTTTGTGGTCAATAAGATCCCCATGGATCCACGCCACCACAGCAAAGTAGAATATGATATCCTGTGCGAGTCGCTTGTTACGAGCGGTGCCTTGGATCTCTTGAAGGGATGATGATGACTGTTCTATTTAAAAATTGGCTGATCTTCATTCGGGAACGATTTCCTCTGGGATCTCATATTCCGATGGTTGTGCTCTTTACCCTTGGGAATATAACAGTAACCCAGCATATCATGGGCGTTCCTGAGTTTCCGCCTCAGGCCGGCCTCATTGCTCTGTTGGCATTTATGTTCTTTTTTCGCCTTCGGCTCTTTGACGAAATCAAAGATTATGAAGTGGATTTAAAGGTGAATCCAACCCGCCCGCTGGCGCGGGGTGTTCTGACCGTGAATCAAGTGAAGGTCATGATCACCGCGATCTCTGTCCTCGAAGTTCTCACAGCTTCGAATGCGGGACAGGACGCCCTCATCCTCCACGGATGTGCGATGCTCTACAGCTTTTTTATGTACCGCGAATTTTTTATCGGTTCGTTTCTTCGTCAACACCTTACGACCTATGCAGTGACGCATACGTTTGTTTCCACTCTCCTTGGCCTCTCTATTGCCGCGCAGACGGTCGGACTTGTAAATCCTTCCCTCCTACAGAATCTTCTCTGGATGGCGCCCATCAATTGGGCGATGTTCAACCTCTTTGAATTTGCACGGAAGAGTTTTGCCCCGACCGAAGAACGTGAGCATGTCGAGAGTTATTCCTCGCTTTTTGGTGTGTGGGGCGCCCTCGCCTTGAGCTGGAGTCAGGTCGCGATTGCCCTCGTTTTTCTCTGGTCCCTCCGTCTTGGCGGTTTCGAATACCAGGTTTTGGGCGCACTGATTCCCTTTGTTGCAGGGCTTTTTTATGCTGTGAAAAAAGATGCGCGCTTTGCAGTTATCTTCCGAAAATCTACTGGCCTTTACCTCCTTCTTTTTTATAGCGGACTCTATCTCCAGTACCACTATGCACGGACCTGACGCTCGAGTTAAGGATGGGACACTATGCTTGTTTTGAAGACTTCGACACAGAATTTTGCGAAGAGAGAAGCCGGCGGTAAAGGCTATAACCTCTATCTTATGTCGCGTTTGGGTGTCGAGGTTCCTGATTGGACTGTCCTTGGCCGAACTGTGTATGAGACATTCCTGCGTGAAACGGGTCTAACGCCTCTCATCGAAACTTTATTAAAAGATTTTGCGGAAGGGCGAACTGCCGCAGACGTTGTGTCTCAGTCGATCGAAAACTTGATTGTTAATGCGCCGATGCCAGAAAGTGTGAAAGTCCTGTCTGATCAGGCATTTGCGGCAATTGCCAAGGGCGGTTTGATCTCGGTGCGTTCCTCGGCGACGGACGAAGATGGGGCCGGGCATTCGTTTGCCGGTCAGCTTTCCAGTTTTCTTTATGTGGAAAGTGCAACAGATGCGTTACGGTGCCTCAAGCTTTGCTGGGCTTCGGGCTATTCGGATCGTTGTCTTTTCTACCGAAAAGAAAACAATCTCGCCTTGAGCGGGATTACAGTGGCGGTTGTATTTCAGTTGATGATAGATCCAGAGCAATCAGGGGTCCTCTTTACTTGCGATCCTTTAAAAAACGATCTTGCGCACTATCTCATCAGTGCTGTCTACGGTGTAGGCGAAGGATTGGTATCGGGTGCACTCGATGCGGATACGTTCTGGATCAGTCGTGAGACAGGCGAACTCGTCCGATCAGAGATCGTCGAAAAAAGGGAGGCCTTTCGTCGATCGGGTTCTGGCCTTTGTGATAAAGTTGCTCTACCTGAGACCTTATGGAACGTGCCTTCGCTTCAGGCCGAACACTTGAAAAGCCTTCACGACGTGGGCCAAAAGCTTCAGACCTACTATGGAACGCCACAGGACGTGGAATGGGCTGTTTGGAAGGGAAAGACCTATATTCTTCAGACTCGGCCGGTTACGACTCTGGAGCGCAATCTCACGGGATTCCCGAACCTTTGGGACAACTCGAATATCGTTGAGAGTTATGGTGGGCTTACGTCGCCGCTGTCGTTTACATTTGCACTCGTGAACTACAAAAAAGTTTATGTACAGTTTTGCGATATCCTCGGCCTATCCGCCGATGTCGTGAAAGATATGGAACCTTACTTAGGCAATATGCTCGGATGTATCAACGGCCGCGTTTATTATAACCTTTATAACTGGTACAAACTGGTCGGTGTGCTCCCCGGATTTAGCAAAAACCGGCAGTTCATGGAGACGATGATGGGTGTGGGCGAAGAGCTGTCACCCGAGATCGTAGAGCGTATCCGGCCCCATCCGTCGTGGGATACCTGGAAAGGCAAAGTCCGGAAGGTCCGCACGGGGCTTAGTTTTTTGTACTTTCACTTTGCGATCCAAGGCATCGTCGATACGTTTCTCACCGATTTCAAACGAGATTATGACCGTTTCCGTAAGTTTGATTTTTCTCGCATGGCGAGCGATGAGTTGTTTGAGCACTACCTTTACATGGACATCAATATGCTCGGCAAATGGAAGGCACCGATCATCAATGATTTCCTCTGTATGGTGCATTTTGGTATTTTAAAAGGCCTCACCGGCAAATGGCTGACTTCTCTGGGAACTAGCATTCAAAACGATTTGCTCGCCGGCGAAGGCAATCTTGAGAGTGCGGAGCCAACCAAAGAGCTCATTCGCATGGCAGGTGATGTCGCGAAAAATACCAAATTGAAGACCCTATTGGAGACGGCGCCGGTCGAGACGATGCTTGAGTCTCTCAACCAAAGTGAACACCAAAGCTTTTACAAACGCGTGTGTGCCTACATAGATCGGTTTGGTTTCCGTTGTATGAGTGAAATGAAGTTGGAGGAGATCGACCTTCTCACCGACCCCAGCTTTCTTTTTGTCTGTCTGAAAAATTACCTTCGGTCGGGAACCACGGACCTTGCGGCTTATGAAGAACGTGAGCATGCGATGCGTGCGAACGCCGAAACCGCCGTACGCAGAGAACTGTCAGGAATCAAAAAAATCGTCTATTTTTGGTCTCTCAAACACGCCCGTAAGGCCGTAAAAAATCGAGAGAATACCCGATTCTCACGAACTCGGGCCTACGGCATTGCGCGGACTCTCTTCCGGGCGATGGGAGCCGATCTTGCATCGAAGGGCATCATCGACACGCAAGAGGATATCTGGTACCTAACGATGCCGGAAGTTTGGGGCGTTCACCAAGGGACTTTGCCGTCGTATAGCCTTAAAAAGTTCATAGCGATACGCAAGGTCGATTATGCCCGGTTTGAAGCGGAAGACCCCAAGGTGCGTTTCCAAACACGCGGCGGCGTTTATTGGAAAAACGATTTCCTTGCGGTTCCAGAAACGGCCGATATCGAGGAAGGTGCGGATTATCATCTCAAAGGCCTACCCTGCTGCCCGGGGATAATTGAAGGCATCGTAAAAGTCGTAAGCTCGCCTAAGGACGATTTAAGCCTGAATGGCGAGATCCTGGTGACGGCACGGACGGATCCCGGTTGGGTCCCACTCTATCCAAGCATCTCCGGGCTCCTCGTGGAGCGTGGGAGTCTGTTGTCACATTCCGCAATAGTCGCCCGCGAAATGGGGCTGCCGACTATCGTCGGAATCAAGGGTTTAACCAATACCCTCAGGTCAGGCATGAGGATTCGCCTCGATGGTGGGAAGGGGACTATTACGATTCTGGAGGATAATGCGGACGCTCACTTCTCTTAAATCCTTTCCCACCATGTCTTTCCGAACAGACCTAAGTGCCAGGTTCTCCCGCCTTGGCACTTTTGTTTGACTCCCTTGTCCCGAGTTCCTACAATTGACCATAAACTCCAGCTCTATTCTTCGTTTGAAGGGATTTCTATGATTCATAGTGGACGGTGGCTTGTGCCAGTCGCGCTCCTTGCGGCTTCGATTCTAACATCGTGTAAGCATGTGGGAAGTGGGGTCAGAAGTCGTGATTCCGAAGTAAGCGGAATGGACTTCGGAGGTGAGTGCCCGGTGAGTGGCAACTGGGTCTTCATGGAGCAGGACAGGGTCAAAGTCAGTTATGACCTCAGTACCGGGAAGGCTGATTTCGCTTACGACAACAATCAAAAGCTCCATAGTTTTTATGCGGGCGTTCAGCTGGATAAATATGTCACCAGCCAACAGTATGCCTCTCGCTCTTGCACAATGATGGGGTCTGGTGTTTACGAAATTCATTCGACCGGTAATGGTTTGCCCGAGATGTTCCAGACATTTACGCTCAATGGTGGGAATAAGTTTCTGACCAGTGTTCGCATCGAAGGTTCGAATCAATCGACGAACTGGATTGCGCCTGTAGTTACGGAATATAACAACGGCATCGACCTCGGGTCAAAAACAAGCAGCAATATTCGTGTGCTTTGGGTGCCCTACGATAACGACGACCACGTGAAATACAACGCAGCGAGGCTTGCGGGCAATGAAGGCACTTCCAATGAAGTGGCTGCTTTTTATGACAACGGTACACGCAATGGTATGGTCGTTGGGTCGGTCACCCACGATACCTGGAAAACCGGCGTTTATTACAAAGGCCGCAATAAGCTTAATGTCTTCGGCGGCAATACAAATAAAGACTTCACGCACGACGTTGTTGCTCATGGCAAAATCGGTGGCTCGAGAATCCAGTCGCCTGTTGTGTTTGTTGGGTATCGTGACGACTGGCGCGATCTGATGGAAGAGTATGCGGATGCAAATGCCGCGATAGCTCCCAAAATGAAGTGGAACGGTGGTGTTCCTTTCGGTTGGAACAGCTGGGGGAAAATTCAGACCGGTATCAATTATGACAAAGCGGTCGCGGTATCGGACTTTGTCAAAAATCGCCTCCAGGGCAGCAACTTCAATAACAACGGTACGGTCTACATCAACCTCGATTCGTTCTGGGATAACATGAACGACCAACAGTTGAGAGACTTCGTCGCGCATGCTCATGCAAACGGCCAAAAAGCTGGTATTTACTGGGCACCGTTCCTTGACTGGGGCAAAAATGCCGATAGTCGCGTTCGCGGCAGCGACACGCGTTACGAAGATACCTGGCTGCGCGACAACAATAATAACCCGATTGAGAAAGACGGTGCTTATGCGATGGACCCTACCCATCCCGCTACGAAAGCCCGTATTAATGAGTTCATTGATCAGTTCAAAAACGAAGGTTTTGAATTCGTGAAGCTTGACTTCCTTACACACGGTGCCTTCGAAAGTACCAAACGTTATGATGGTAATGTCAAAACCGGAACCCAAGCTTACAACATGGGAATGAAGTACATTGCCGACCGTATCGGTGGATCGATGTTCATCAGCGAGTCGATCGCTCCCCTCTTCCCGTCGCAGTATGCTCATTCTCGACGTGTGGCCTGTGATACGTTTGGTGCGGCTACAGGAACAGGAAGTTCGGCTTACCTTCTCAACTCTGCGTCGTACGGCTGGTGGATGAACGGCCGCGTTTATAGCTATAACGATCCCGATCAGATGGTGTTTCAAGACTACAATTCCAGTGAAAACGTCGTTCGACTCCTTTCCGCTGTCGTAACGGGGACTGTGTTTTTGGCTGGTGATGACCTCACGTCGCAAAAAGGTCAGGATCTGGCTTCATATCTCTTGACCAATCCTCGTCTGACAGAGGTTGCCCGTCTTGGACAAGCCTTCCGTCCCGTTGAAGGTGATACAGGAACGGACGGTTCCAACGTTATGGTTCTCCATACCAATGGACGCCATTTCCTTGCCGTGTTTAATTTCGGCAACTCATACAACTACAATATAAGCCTTGCGCGTGCAGGTTTCTCAGGCGATCAGCAGTATCAAATGATTGATCAGTTCGACGGCAGCGTGTCGAATGTAAAAGGTAACATCGAGGGGCCTTTGGCTAACAACTACGCGAAGCTCTTTGAACTGAAGTAAAACATGATGGTTTGAAATATAAGGCCCCTACTTCAGTAATGAGTAGGGGCCTTTTCAATGTGGCCTTAAACCTATCCAAACTCTCGTCAGGATCGATGACGCAGAGCGTCGCCCACAGGCAGTCGCACCCTTTTATAAGAGGCAATAAAGGTTGCTAAGAGGGTCGCTCCCAGCCCCAATGCTCCCGAGGCGAGGGCACTCGACCAGAGGAGTTCGATCTTGACATAGAACTGCCGCGTGAGGCCGGGCGCGGGTGGCATGAGTATGCCGTGCGGTATAACGATGACGTTGAAGAGATACGAAATAAACACGCCCGCGATTGAGCCTATGAGGCCGATCAATAAACCTTCCCACATGAGCAGAGCGGTGATGTCCCAGGCGGATTCTCCGTTGGCCCGTAGATTACCAATTTCGGCGGTTCGCTCCACCACGCTAAATGCAAAAGAATTGGTGATGCCGAGTGTCACGATAAAAATGATAATCAATTGAATCACGAAAAACTGCTGGCCCAACCAATCCACAGCATTCTGGTAGTAGACTTTATCTATGACTGCAAAAGGAGTTGCATCCAGTTCGGGGTATTTGTCCTTGACCGCTTTCGCGAAGTTTGGCCACATATCATCGTCGTGCAGACCGATGGCGATGGCTTCGACTTTATCCGTGTCTAAGAGATCGGCTGCCAGAGTTCGCTGAATCCGGAACGTCGAATCATCGATATCCTTGTTGCCGGTGTGATAAACGCCAACGACCGTAACATCAGCTGCATTTGCACGGCCTGCCGTCGTTTGCGAGACGAGTACCAGCGAATCTCCGGGTTTTACTTTAAGCGCGCGGGCCATGCCGACACCAAGGATAATGCCATCTTTTTGAGCCCGCAGGGTTTCGCCCTGGACGATATTGATAGTCCAGAAAAAATCCGCTTCCTCGGTACCATCGACGCCCGTACCCTTGGCCGCAACATTTAAGAGTCCATTGGTGACGACGGCATAAAAGTCGATCCGCGGAAAGACGTGCGTGACGCCCGGTATCGTTTTGAGATCGGTTTTGATTTTATCCGCATCCTTGATCCAGTGTTGCCAAGGCCTTTCATAAACCTCATCCATGTAGCCTTTAGTATTCAGCTGTCCATGACCGGTTTTGGCGTGAATGGTGTTTTCTTTGTATTGATTCATGATGCCTGTGTTGAAGCCTTTAAAAAGGAACAGGGCACCCGAACCCATTGCCACCGTTAAAAGCAGAGTGAGCGTGCGGCGAAAGTGGCGAAAGAGGTTTCTGAAAGCCAGGATGAACAAAATCACAGAACACCTCCTTTACCTGACTGAAGTTGGCCATCCATGATATGCACGATTCGGCTTGCGTAGGACTCGGCTAAAGGATCGTGCGAAGACATGATCACACTCACGCCCTGCGTCCGAAGTGATTTTAATACATCGAGGATATCCCGCGAGGTTTTTTGGTCGAGGCTGGCCGTCGGCTCATCGGCGATGATAACAGCCGGGTGTTTGGCAAGAGCGCGCGCGATCGCGACTCTTTGCCTCTGACCGCCGCTCATCTCGGGTGGCCTTTTATGAGCCTGATCCCCTATTCCGACCGCTTCGAGAGCGTCGGCAACTCTCTTCTTGCGTTCAGAACGCGAGAGTCCTTGCCGCGAGAGGAAGTATTCGACGTTTTCGGCCGCGGTCAAAACTTCGAAGAGTAAAAAGGACTGAAAGATAAAGCCGATCTTAAAGCGCCGGATGGCATTGCGTTCTTTCTCCGAAAGCCTGGAAAACGACTGACCTTGAAATATAATCTCGCCTTTCTGCAAGGGTTCGATGAGTCCCAGGAGATTAAGGAGTGTAGATTTGCCAGAGCCCGAAGGTCCGATAATTAATAGCTGCTCGCCCGATTGAACAGAAAGATCAACGCCTTGAAGCGCCTTCACCTTTTGTTTTTCGAGTTTATAGGCAAAATTTAGGTCACTGCATTCATAAAGATTGGTCATCACGCACTCCCTTCAGCCTTTGTATCGATAGATGAAGATTCGGTACATCTGCACTTTTTCTTTGGCGATTGCCTCTGCATGCTGATCGGTGATGTCTTCGTAGCCATCGAGTAGAGTACCTACCGGAATGCGCAAGTAAGCCCTCACCACTATGATTGCATTTGGATTCAGGCAGCGGCGGAGGTCCTGAAGGTAATTCGTTTCGCTTGGGCCTTCGAAATACGAGGGAACATCAGAGAGGGAAATAAAGTCAAAGGTCTCTTTGGTTTTTTTGCTGAATGCAAGGATGTTGTCCTGAACAAGATCGATCTCGGGATTATTCTCCAGGGCTTTTTTGCAGGCGTTAAAGTTCCCCGCTATGGCTTCGATGGGATTGCCTTCGGGATATCGCAATTCCGAAAAAAACAGGAGCTGAAGAAAATAGTTCTCACGAGCAAGGCCATTGGCAAATAGTCTTTTGAAGGCGTCGCGATAGAATTCGTAATAATCGCCTGGTATGTTCTTTTTGACAAAATGGCCTCGGTATAACATCGCATTAAAAAATGCAGCATTGCCGAAGACCATCATTACGCTTTTGGGGACGATCTTCCAGATTCTGTCGTTCATTTTTGCCTGGAGATAGCGATTCTGTTCGTCTTGATTTTTGAAGCTGAACATCTTGTCATAAGTACCCCCAATGACTTTACGTAGGTATTTGGGCACGACAGTCATCGTTTTTTCCCATTTTCCTTGGTAAATCAAACCTTCCCAGTTGCAGCTCGAAAAAAGGTCTTCAAAATACTGCCGGCAATCAGGAGACAAACGAAGGCCGTTAAAGATGTTCTGACGTTTGGTCCGATTCTCAGTGGTTTTATAAGGAGGATAACCCCAGAACAGCAAAAAACCCTCGAAATCGAGAATTTTGATCGTGAGCTGACGAAGTTCGGCCAGGTAAAGCTGTTGAGGGGCCAAGTCGAGGGCGATGATTTTTTTGGGGTTGCTGGCGAGGAGTGGTAAAAAGCGGCCCCCACTGCCGCAAATAGAGAGAATGGAAGCCGGTTTGTAGAATAGGCAGAGCTCGACTTCAAGCCGCGTGTCTTCATTCGCGAGCGAGTAGTTCAAGGCATTAAAGTACTTCTCAGCCATCGTTATCCCTTTGTGTTTGTAAGGCCCTAAGGGCGTGCTCACGGCAAAGTTCGATCTCTTGATCTGTGATGATACCGTTAGGGCTGCGGATCTCTGCCAGACGAGCGCCGTGCTTACGGGCCATCTTATAGATTTCCTTAACCTTTTTGTAGTTGATGTTGCGTGACAGTGTAAAGGACTCATAGCGACCTTCGAGGGCAAGCAACGCCGTCTCTGCGAGGCAGGCGTATACAATCGATTTCTCAAGGCCCATGTCAACGCTTACTTTCACGTCTTTACCGGGCAGTTCGATCTCACCGCTTTCTATGATGAGAACATCGGGACGGCTCATGGCCTCCTGGGCGGTAAAAGTAAGGGGCCGTGACACATCGCAGATTACGCAGCCTGGTTTGACATTATCGAGCTTAAAGGCGCCACCTTCTGTAGCACTGGTCGAAATCACGATGAGGTCGCACTGCGACGCAAACCGTTCGGGCTGAGTGGTAATCTGTACCTTGCAATCGGGGTACATTTCACGAAGCTCATTTTGAAATGCCATAAGACGAGGGGCGTTAATTGCCGCGATGATTATAGAGTTAAAATTTGCGCCAAGGACGCTGGTACAAGCTTTACCGATGCTCCCTGTCGCGCCGATGATCATTACGGTTCCATCAACAATCAGCTTTCTCCCGGGAACCATTTTAAGGAGGTCCATTTTCAAACAGGCCTCTTTTGCAGCCCACAGAGTCGCAGCGGCAGAAAGGGAATTGCCCGTGGTCACGGCGATCGGACTTCGGGCTGCAATCGTCACGCCCGCATCACCAACGATTTTGGTGAATGCGCCGAGGCCCATGATTTTTGCGCCCAGCTTGGCTGAATGTTCGGCAACACCAACCATGCGGCGATAGACTGCCTCAGGCTTTGCTTTCATCATTTCACGCGGCGTTGCGCCGACAAAATAAATCAGGCCTTCGGCAAACACGCCGGTACTTTCGCTACGTATTCCCGTGATGCGCCCATAAAAAACGCCTGGACTCTGCGCGAGGGCATGTTCCATTCCATTGATCATAGGCTTCGGCAGGCGCATAAAGGGTCTCAAAAAAACCGGACGGAAAAGATCCCTTTGGCTTAAGGGATGAATAACAAACGCAAACTTTCTCGGGACCTCGCCAGCCGTCGGGTCGAGCTGATGAATAGTGGCGTTGATATCCTCGCTGCTATAAAAATCCAGGATATCCTCCTGGCTCAAAGAGTTTTCCTGACCTCGTTTGAAGGCGATCAAGGCTTCCGTTACCGAATAGCTAAAACTCCGATCCGTGCCTTCGATCTCGGGTTTGGCATAAAATACGTTTTGAATACCGGCTTTTTTAAGTCGCTCGCCCATGGCAGGGCTGAGCGAATCGAGTAAGAGTATTTTGCCTTTGAGAAGATTGCAGTCAAAGTCCTCGAGGATAATCGAAGGTGAGACGATGAGGTCAGCCTTTTTAAATTGCGTATGGACCCAATCCCTCAACAGGCGATCACGCAGCGTGTTGAAGGACTGATGACGAAGTGCGTGATTTTGAAGAACGTTGGCCAATCGACCCGCATAGGTTTCGATATCCGCCATGCGTTTAAGGGTCAAGGGCAGACGTAGATATGTCCATGCATCCAGATAACGAGTGGTAAGGGCTATGGGCTCGATCAGCTTTGCCAGGTCGTGAAGCGCGAGGCCGGTTGAAAACAAAACATTTGCGGTCTCGAATTTGATGATCCCGCTTTCCATTGCGCGGCGGACCGTCCAGTTCATATAGATAGACCGGAGATTGTGTCCGAAAAAGACCGGAGTCTCTTTTACAGCGCGATCGATGAGTTCGTAAATGGAATGATTAAGCGTTTTTTTGCGCAAAATAACGGTCTGGGGAATATAGGCAATGCAGATCGCATCGCATTTGCCATCGTGGCTTTTCAAGACGGATTCAAAAAGCCCAATATCGAAGTCAACGCCGAGATGGGTCAATCTGATTTCGCTTTTGTTCAGCCGGATAATTTCGCTCGAGCTGGTCCGGGACGTTCCGAGCGAGATGCTCAGTATGTGTTTCATGATTTTTTCCCCTTCCGTTCCGAAAAGAGATGGGTATCAGCGTAGGCCATATTGCGTTTTGCAAAATGGGCAAAACTTGGATAGCGGAAGGTCGGAAGTTCTTTTTCGAGGTTCTTCGAACTAAACGACCATCGTGTATGGAGATATTCGCCTGCGTTTTGGGGAACACCGAGAGCCTTGACGACCCAGGGCATCAACACGGCTTTCGGAAGGGGAACCGGCTCGGCTGCTATTTCGTAATGGGCAAACATTGTTTGAACGATGCGTCGCACGGAAACACCCCGACCACCCCCGGTTACATGAAAAGTCGTGATTCCGACTCGATCCGATACTTTGAGGACCAGCGTCGCAATCAGATGGGACGCTATGTTAACTGAAATGAGATAGAGCCTGGATCCTTCGTGATAGGGAAGCGGCATAAATTTCAGTTTGCTTATGATGCCCCTAAAGGGGATGAGGGACCTTATGACCTTCTGCAGAGTGTAAGGTCCATCGATCTTTGTCATGCCCCCATCGATGCTGGAGCCGACCACGATGCCCAGACGGTAGATGCTACGGGATGGAATGTCGTTTGCACTGCGGACCATGTGTTCAGCAGCAAACTTTGTCGATGCATAATCGTCCGGGAACGACTGACCGACATCGAAGGTGTTTTCATCGAAATTGAGATTGGAACATCCCGCGATCGCAATCGTGCTTATATGGGCAAAATGCGGAATGCTCGGCAAAAGGCGCACGAGGTGCAGGATGTTAGACGTCCCGATTACGTTTTGCCGATAAAGTTCCTCGCGCCCTGAGCTCAAATCATAGAGGGCGGCTGCATGAATGATAATGTCGATTGTGCCTAGCTGTTCCAAGATTTCCGGACTCAACAGCGAGCTTTCATCGGTAATATCAGCTTTTATCCACGTGAGTTTGGAGGATTCGGACTGCCGGACATAGCGGCTGAAAGCCAGGACTTCGACATTGAGTTT
The DNA here is from genome assembly GCA_014378195.1 of Oligoflexus sp. GTDB lineage: Bacteria > Bdellovibrionota_B > Oligoflexia > Oligoflexales > Oligoflexaceae > Oligoflexus. The sequence continues at coordinate 46,449 of JACMOC010000007.1, forward strand.
GGCGAGGTCGGCGAGGAGATAGGTGCCCAGAAAACCGCTGGCTCCCGTGACAAGTATACGTTTCATTTTCCACCACCTGACTTCGAATAGTCGGAAAGACTTATGTTTGGTTTGGGTTCGCCAAAGACTTTTAAGGCATTCGGTCTGATTTTCACCTCAAATCGATTCGATGTCGAAAGCAACTCGCCATCACCCATGAAATCAAAACTTTCGCCGCCGAAGGATTCCAAAACAAGCGCTTTGGTTTCAAACGATAAGATGAGAGGATCATTCTCTGGCGGGATTCCTTGACGAATCCTTAAAACCGAGGCCACGAAATCCGCCGTTTTCTGATGCAGAAAAATTGTGACGTTAAACGTTCCGTCATCATGTTTGGTTTGGGGCGCTACGGGATAACTTGCCGCGATAAAAGGCTGGTTGTTGACGAGCAGGAGCGGCGTGCGGATGACGCCGGAATATTGCTCGCACTCAACACGTATATCATAGTATTCACAGCCCTCGAGTAGGATTTTGGATCCGAGCATGAGGCCATAGATCTCTTGTTTTGCGATGGTCATGACTTTGCGAAACCCAGGGACCGAGCGTCGGAGTTGATTGACGCGCGCGGCGATCTTCGCAACGATTCCGATGCCGCCCGTTGTGGCCATGAGTGTGCCGTTGACATCGAGCAGATCGATGGTCTTGGGAACTCCGTTTCGAACGACAGACAGGACTTCGCTGATGCGCATCTTCTGAACGCCGAGTGACCGTGCAAAATCATTGGCGGTACCCGCAGGAAGTATGAGAAAGCTGATGTTTTTGTTGGCAAGCTTTTGAATGAGAGCGTTGATAGTCCCGTCGCCGCCAACGGAAATGATGACATCAATTTGATCACGCGTAGCTCGATCGATTTCGTCCAAAAATCCGGCATGGCTCGTCGGAATGACAAATTCAATGTCGCTCCGAAAGAGCCGTTCGCGGATCAAAGATTTCCAGTCACGCTCTATGCCTTGCGACGCGTGCTGATTTAGAAATACGCGGATCTTTTGCACCTGACTTCCTATCATTACGAAAAAAACTAATGCGCTAGGATTATCGGAACTTACGCCTCAAGCTTGAGACTTTTTTTGGGCCGGGGGACCCTGGGTTTGGTCTACACGACTCGAAGATGGAAAAGAAAGACGCTAAAACAGTACATCTGCCAAATGGTATCAGAGCTTTGCCTTATTTTGTCAGAGAGTGGCCATGGCTTGATTTTCGGACCTTGACGTTATTTTTTCGGGAGTGTGCGACGTCTCACGAACTGTGGAGCCTGCAGTTTTTCATGCATTTGATATTGCTGAACGATTGCGAAGGGGTAAGATCCTGTAAAGATGACGGATATAATAATAATTTAGGTATTTCTTAAAAAAAGCCGAAAAGAAAGCGGGTCAGGGCTAAAGGAACGGTAATGTGTACAAAAGTCTTGGTACCCTTGATGAGCTGTGGTTTCCTTCTTTTGGGAGGGTGCCAGGGATCTCAATTTCAAGTTGGAAAAACCAAAGATGGCAAAACCGTTCAATCCACGGATGCGCCCGCTTCGGCCGCCGCAACTGACGCGCCCGCGCCTGCATCAGCAAATGAGGCAGCGACTGTTCAAAACGGTTCCCTGCCAGCGGCAACTATCCCTGTGGCGATCGGCGGCGCGTTTCTCACCTGTAGTTTGGGGTCAAGCTCTCCGGACGGGAAAGATGTGCAATGCCTATCCAAGCTTGATGGCAAACCCGTCGATGTCGATCTCTCCAGCATTTATGCCGTCGATAAAGATTCAAACTGGGTCTCGCTTGCCTTCCAGCACGCGAGCGTCGGTGTTTATACACTTAAAGCTCCCACTCTCGTCGGTGATTCTTTTGCTCTTGTCTTAAAGGATACGAAAGGCGCCACTGCCCCCGTGATGATGGGTGAAGGGGCTTTGGCTTATCCCGATATCGTCAAGGATGGACAGTTTACTGCGGTTCCGATCTCTTCGCTCTTGAATGTGGGATATCCCACTCCCGATGACAACGGCCCCTGGAAGGTCAAGGCTTCGTCTGTTCCGCAGTCGAACTGTATGTTTCCCTTCCTCAAGTTTGCCATGGAAAGCGGGCGACATTACATGGAGCTCGATAGCTTATGTACCAAAGAAAAATCTTCGGCAAAAGCCACGGATTGGAATTCGCTCCTCGCGACTAATCTTGCTGCCTATCAGACGCTTACGACAAAACCTCGACACGTTTACGCAATCAGTTTCAAATATCGCCGCTCTCTTGCTGCCGATATATCGGCAGCAAGTGCACAAAATCTACAGCAGCTGAGCGTGAGCTGGAATGGATAAAATATCTTAAGCGAAAAGCTCATAAACAGTGCAAATTGGGCGAGTTTCATGAGCTCGCAGGTCGCGCAGCATGAACAATCAGTCATTCAGTTCGAGGAGCAGGGTTTGGCCAATAAGCATGGCTCAATTATCGAAGACGTGAAAATCCTGGACCTTGGAGCAGCGCCAGCATCACTTAAGTAAGGGATGAAAAGACCTTGGAGAAGATTAGGAAATGCTAAGCTTTCCTCATTTTTTTATACCCAAAAAATTTGGGTGTCATGAGTCTTGACAAGAATGGAAGCGGACTTAATCTCAATAGGTAGAAGAAGACCCATAGTCTGCCCCATCCTCCCCATTATCCGCTTCGTACTCGTCAAAATCTTCGTATGGCCATCGACTCTTAGCCGAGTCCCTGGCCCCTGTCATACTTTTCGTGATTCTCACATAAAAGAATGTTTTCATCATCTTATGTCTTTATCCTCAATTTCTGCTTCGATTATCGCCGAAGATTTCCCTATAAAGGACTGTGGCTCGTTCCACTTCGAACTCCCGCCTTGCGAGCTGGATATACGAATCGCAGTTTACCGTTAAGTTAAGGAAGCGCGTTATGGAAAGCTTTTGGAGTGATCTCGGCGATAAAATGAAGGGTGCTTACGAGGATGCGGAAAAACGCAGCAAAAAAGATCTTCATATGCTCAGCAACATCCCAAGTATCCTGTCCTTCCTCAAAGATATGAACCAAGAGGACCTGCTGCTCCTACTCGACCAGGCCCGCAAAATTAAAAAGCGAAAGAATCCAAAAAAGCCGCCCATTAACGGTGATTTTTATAATATGCGCGACAAGCTTGAGCCCGAGGATCGCGTAAAGATCGATGAAGTCCGCGCATTCATGCTCAAAGAGGTTGAACCGATCGCCAACGATTACTGGATGCGCGGCGAGTTCCCGATGCATATCATTCCGAAGATGCGTGATCTCAACATCATCGGTCTCACGTACGAGAAGAAATACGGCGGCCAGGAACGTTCCAATCTTCTTGAAGGTATGATAGGCGAAGAAATCGCACGCGTCGATACCTCAACTTGTACCTTTTTCGGTGTGCACAGCGGTCTCGCGCTGAACTCCATTTATATCTGCGGCTCAGAAGAACAAAGAATGGAATTCATTCCGCCTATGATTCGTATGGAGAAAATCGGCGCCTTCGCATTGACCGAACCGGACGTCGGTTCAGCTGCATCCATGGGCCTGAAAACGACTTGCCGTCGCGAAGGCGACAGGTGGATCATCAGTGGCGAGAAAAAGTGGATCGGCAATGCGACCTTTGCCGATTACATTATCGTGTGGGCCAAAGACGAAGAAGACAGCCAGGTCAAAGGCTTTATCGTCGATCGCGAAACGCCCGGCCTCACCACCGAGAAAATTGAAGACAAGATGTCGCTTCGAATCGTGCAGAATGCTTTGATTCATATGGTTGATGTGGAAGTTCCTGAGTCGAGGCGCCTGCAAAACGCCAATAGCTTCAAGGATACCGCCAAAGTCCTGAAGATGACGCGAGCAGGCGTGGCCTGGCAAGCGGTTGGCTGCGCGCGTGGTGCCTACGAACATACTCTTGGTTATACAATGGATCGAATGCAGTTCGGCCGCCCCATCGCGAGCTTTCAGATCACCCAGGACATGCTTGCTCAGATGCTATCACAGCTGACTGCCATGCAATGCCTTGTGGGCCGCTTGAGCGAACTTCTCGATCAAGGCGTCATGAATGACGAGCAGGCGTCGATCGCCAAAGTCTTCGCAACCGTAGGATGTCGTGCGATCACTTCGATGTCACGCGAACTCATGGGTGGGAACGGGATATTGATTTCCAACAAGGTCGCCCGTTTCCTTGGCGATGCCGAGGCCCTTTATTCCTACGAAGGCACCAAGCAGATCAATAGTCTTGTCGTTGGCCGTGCGATCACGGGAATCAGTGCTTTTGTGTGAACTCTCTTTAAACGAAAAGCCCTTGGATCCATCGCGATCCAAGGGCTTTTTCGACTACACAGACTTCGTTCAGAAGGGGTTTGCCACACGGACCGGCTCGGCCAATGTAAAGGTCACCCTTTCGCCGAAACCAACCTTCATGACCAGTTTTTCCCCATCGAGGGCAAGTATGGATTCAGGCGATTGGCTTTCAAGCCAGAAATTATCACTTTGAGGGTCACAAAAACCTTGGCTCAAAAGGAGGCCTTCTTCACTTTTTTGATAAAGCTCACGAACTAAAAACTGAAAGTGCCGATCGGCGGGTCCCATAAACGTTCCGCCAGCTGCCCCAATAGCGGCTGTGCTTCCGGTTGCCGTTGCAATCCAGACGCCGCTTGATTTATGAGTCTCGGTTCGGCCTAAAAAGCCTATATTATAGCGTGTCGTAGCCGCCGGGCTCGACGCAGCAAACAGGAAATCGTTGAGGGCCGCGATGCTGGAATGGTCGATCGTTCCATCCCGGCGATGCACATGTGCCAGAAGCCTATTCCGTTCGGTATAACGAAGTTGATTGGATTGAAAAGCCTCAATGATCGCCGGGATATGCTGATGATCTCCGGCGCACAGGAAGCCGACGCTGGCAGACGACGAACGAATTCCGATCAGCGGTGTCGCATCGTTGATATAATAACTTGAAGTGATAAGAGTGCCATCACCACCTAACGCAATAACGCAGTCGAAGTGAGCTTCGGGTTTGTCTTCGCCGGCTTTTACTTCGCTGTATCTCACATTATGCGAATCGAGGGTCTCACGCAGGACCTTGAGGCTGTGCATATGTTCGTTGTGTGACTTTTCGAGGAAATGACGATAGCTGTCGTCGACCGGAGCCTTGATGCTGTGTTTGGCTTCAAGCGCTTGATGCTGCTCAAGATTGGTTGGTTTGCGTACGATCAAGGCTTTAGTCATGGTGACTCCTGGAGTGCCAAAACAAAAAAACTCTGTACTATTTTATGAATAGTACAGAGTTTTGGATAGTCTCACTACGAAGAAAACCGATTATTCCGAGTCTTCGCTTTCAGCGTTGCCCTTGCCGTGGAGCTTTTGGTCGTAAGCCACGAAATCTGGGTTTTTATAGATCTTGCCTTCTTTTTCATAACGTTTGCTGATGTCTTCGCTGATGGTATTAAAGAGGGTGTAGGATTCCATGTATTTGCTGGATTCCGCCAGTTCTTTGCGCTTTTCAGGAGTCAGTTTGCTCATGTCAGCATCCTGCTTCGCTTTCAAACGTACGATGTATTTGACATTAGAGATCTCGATAGCATCGGGAGAGACCTGACCAGGCGTTTTGAGGGTTGCGATCGTTTGCAACGCGGCTTTGTCGGCGCCGAGGCCTGGGATGAAGCGAGCTCCGACCGAGAATGGTCCGGTCGATTTCCAGGCGAGACCGAGGCTTGCAGCATCATCTTTGCCAGCTTTGAGATCGGTGAGAATAGCTTTGATTTTATCGTTAACGATCTGCGGTTGCCGTTGTTTTGTAACGAGTTTCTCGGCAATGCCGTGTTTCGCTTCGTCGAACGTTACGGCCTTCGCTTCCTGAACCGTGTCGACGCGAATGATGTGGAAGCCAAAAGGTGATTCCACAAGATCACTGATCTGGCCAGGTTTCATCGCAAAAGCAGCATCAGCAAATTCTTTTACCATCGTATCTTTTTTGAAGAATCCTACGTCGCCGCCTTTGGCTTTGCCGCTGGCTTCGTCGGTATACTTGCCAGCGAGTGCCGGGAAGTCCGCGCCGGGTTTTTTCGCTTCCGCAAGTACCTTCGCTGCCAAAGCCTTGGCTTCGTCTTTGCTACGATTCGCAGCGGCACCGCTTGCATTGCGGGCACCCTTGAAAGCGATCAGGATGTGGCGCGCCTTGACTTTGGCTTCTTGGTTATATTCGGCTTTATGGGCATCGTAGTAGTCTTTGATCTGCTTTGTTTCCGCGGTCAGGAATTTGTCGACTTCGGCCGGCTCGACTTTGACGGGGAAAGCCGACGGATCAAGGCGGAGGTAATCGATGTCGACTTTGGACTCGTCGAGCCGATAGTTCAATTCCGCGACTTTGTCCGAAGCTCGATAGCTCGAGGCGACGAAGTTGCGGAACTTTGTTGTGATGATGTTACGGCGAAGCTCCTCAGTGAACGTAGCTTCGGTATGACCTTGTGATTTGAGATAGCGCTCAAAAAGTGCAGGGTCAAACTTGCCGTTTTCGCCCGCAAAGTATTTGCCATCGAGGATGACGTGGTCAACTTCGCCTTCGGATGCGGCGATGCCGTTCTTGGTTGCCTCTTTATAGAGGGCTGTGCGTTCTACGAGTCCGTTGAGGACTTGTTTTGAAACGCCAAGAGCAACGGGATCAAATTTGTCTTTGTACTGCTGCTGAAGTTGGTTCGAGTAGTTAAGATAGGCGCGGCGGAATTCAACCGAACCGATTTTTTCGCCATCAACTTTAGCGGCTGTCCCACTCGGCAGGGTAAATCCGCCTGATCCGTTCCGTGGACTGCAAACGCCAAAAAATGCCATTGTGATGATGACCGTGCCGAGGATCCCGTAGGTGATCCAATGTTTGCCAATGGCCTTCGTGTCGATATCTGAGGTCTTATTCCACTTAAACATCCAGTACCCCTTAATTATCCATCAGCCTTGGGTTTTTATCCAATTGGCATATTAGCAAAACGCAGCCCCAAAGCTAAAGCAGAAGTTCTACCACACTCCAGAAGGTTACGTTAAGAGTTGAATACACGATTTGCTGAGCACCCGTTCTACGAGGGGGGGTAAGCCCCGGGCAAACCGTCCCCAGCTTGCGTCAGACGGTTTTTTTTTAAAGCCAGAGCAACTCTTCGTTTGGAGTAGTGGGAAGATCGTGGTTTAATATTAAGTTGCATATGGATTTGACACATGGAAACGGAAACAGGAGATCGGAGATGATATTCGACTGGCTCGCAGGTATGTTCTCAAATGACTTGGCTATCGACCTGGGAACAGCAAACACTCTTGTTTACGTCAAAGGTAAAGGAATTGTCACAAACGAGCCTTCGGTTGTAGCTGTACAACGCGACGCACGCGGCGGCAAAAAAATTCTGGCTGTTGGTAAAGAAGCGAAAGACATGTTGGGCCGTACACCGGGTTCCATCGTGGCTGTTCGTCCTATGAAAGACGGCGTTATCGCTGACTTTGAGATTACCGAAGCAATGCTGCGTTACTTTATCGAGCGCGCTCATAACCGCCGCACTATGGTCAAGCCACGTATCATCATCTGTGTTCCTTACGGTATCACAGAAGTTGAAAAGCGCGCCGTTAAAGAATCCGCTGAATCAGCTGGTGCTCGCGAAGTCCACCTTATCGAAGAGCCAATGGCTGCGGCGATTGGTGCGGGTCTTCCTATCTCCGAACCAAGCGGCAACATGATCGTCGACATCGGTGGCGGTACGACTGAAGTGGCAGTGATTTCCTTGGCTGGTATCGTCTATTCGAAGTCTGTTCGCGTTGGCGGCGACAAGATGGACGAGGCTATCGTCAATTACCTGAAACGTAAATATAATTTGCTCATCGGTGAGCGTACGGCCGAGCAGATCAAAATTGCTATCGGTACAGCTTACCCGGACGACGACATTCAGACTATGCATGTTAAAGGCCGTGACCTTGTTGCTGGTATACCCAAAACGATCGAAATCGCCTCAGAAGAAATTCGCGAAGCGATTGCGGAGCCGATCAACACGATTGTCGAGACCGTGCGTATCGCTCTGGAAAAAACGCCTCCTGAGTTGGCTGCAGATATCGTCGATAAAGGAATCGTTCTCGCAGGTGGCGGTGCTTTGATCCGTAACCTCGATATCCTTCTTCGCGAAGAAACCGGTTTGCCGATCATGATTGCTGAAGATCCTTTGACAGCGGTTGTATTGGGTAGCGGTAAAGCTCTTGATCAGATCGATATCCTGAGCAACGTGGCGATTCGTTAAGCCTAAGTTCACTCTTTTTTTCTTACCTTTGGGCTTGTTTTCACAGGCTTTGACTTAAGCTTACTTTCACAAGTTTTTTGATCGACTTGAAGTGATCGAGACCTCGCAAGAGGTCTCGAAGAGCTTTAAAAAAAGCAGCTCCCCTGGCATAAGGTGAAACCTCGTATGGCTCGTAGCAAGGCAAAGATATATTGGAGAGTGATACTGGTCGCTTCTCTGCTCTCGCCCTTTGTCTTCCTGTCATCGACCATGAGGCCCTGGATCAGCTCATCCCACGGTTTGCTTTTGGGTCAAGAAATTCTCTATCCCTTTGAATACATTTGGGATTCTGGTACGCATGGCATATCCAGCGTCTGGCGTCATTACATCGACCTCACGCGGGTCTCCGAAACCAACACGCGGCTCGACAAAGAAATTTCGCTCCTCAAAAGCCAAATGCTTGATTATGAGGAAAAACAAAGCGAGATCGGGCGGCTGCGTGGTCTGTTCGGTTTCGCCCAGCATTTTCAGGGTTCGCATATTGTCGCGGAAATCGTCGGGTCTCAGTCTTACCCCAACTTTAAAACGATGCGAATCAGCAAGGGTAACGCCGATGGCGTTCACGTGGGCATGCCTGTTGTGACTGCGGAAGGCGTTGTGGGGCGAGTCATACGCGCCGGTTTGAAATTTGCGGATGTGCATCTTTTGGTCGACACCAACTTCAACGTCGACATCCTCTTGCAAAGAACGCGTATCCGCGGTGTCCTGAAGGGTTCTGACACCGATTGTGTTCTCAAACTCAACCGGCGGGATGAAGTCCGTATCGGCGATACCCTCATTACCTCTGGTATTGTCGGTGGGTTCAGCAAAGGTTTGCCCGTCGGCAAAGTCATTCGCATCGCCTATGAATCCGACAATATTTCACAGACTGTCACGGTAGAGCCCTGGGTCAACTTCGATCGTATCGAAGAGGTCATCGTGCTCGACAACCACGACAAAGAACTCCAGAAGATCATGGAGACTGCAGGCGAAGACTGGCTCAACAAGCCCTTTAAAGAAAACGAAGAAGCAGGCGGTTAAACTATGGATAGCCTACTGAGACGCGATACCTGGTCGACGGTCCGAAGTCTGACGACGGGCTGGAAGTTGAGGCCTAATACCGGTTCTCTGCCGAAAGACATCATCTTTGCGCTTATCATCGTTTTTTTGCAGACGACTGTCATCCCCACCCTCTTCGGCAGCGTGGGCGTTTTTGATCTTATAACGCCCTGGATTGTTGTCACCGCTGTAAGGCAAAGACCTCTGCAGGCCTCCATCATCGCGATGGTCGCCGCCTATACTCTCGAGACCAAACTTGCGGTACCGGCAGGGATTTATCTTTGCTCATACTGGATCCTCATCAATATCTTTTTTCAGATTCGTCCTGCTCTATCATGGCGTTACACAACGCCGTGGCTCGTTTCCTATGCCCTATCCACGTTCTGGATTATCGTTTTTGAGACCTTTGTCCTTATGTTTCTGCATGAAAACTGGGTTTTCTCGGCAACATTCGTGTTCCAACAAATAGCCAAACTCATCGTTGCCACCGGCTTTGGCCTCTTCCTCTCGCGTGAATGGATGAGAATCGATGCAGAGGAGCCCGTTCCCCAATGACCAGGATTCACAAACAAGAAAGCATGCTCGTTGAATCGCGATTTATGTGGGCCAGTATCGTGGTCCTCGTCGTGGTGTGCGGTCTTATGCTGAGACTTTGGTATATCCAGATCTATCGTGGCGACTATTATCGCGAAGTTTCCGAACGAAACCGCGTACGCCGTATCGAGATTCCCGCGCCGCGCGGTATTATTTTTGACAGGAACGGCGAAGTTGTCCTTGGAAACAGGCCTTTTTATGACCTGGTTTACCTTCGTCAGTACGTCGTCGATAAAGATACGACTTTCAAAATCATCTCGCGCCTTCTGCATGTTCCCGTAACGCGCTTTGAAGCCCGCCTGGAAATGGCGCAGAGCCAGCCGACGTTTCTCCCGATTCCGTTAAAACGTGACCTTTCGCAGCACGAAGTCTCCATTATCGAAGCCAACAAGATTTTTCTCCCTGGCATCGAGGTTCGTGTTGCCCCTCGCCGCGATTACGGTCCGGACGTGCCGCCTCATCTTTTGGGTTATCTCAAAGAAATCGATCCCGACGCGCTTGAGACTTTGAACGTCGATAATAGCAATAATCCCTATCTCCTCGGCGATCTCGTCGGTAAGCAGGGGATCGAGCTGCGCTGGGAAAAATACCTTCGTGGTCAGCGTGGTTATAGCCTCATCCAGGTCGACTCCTTTGGCCGGCAAAGTCAGGGCGCGGAAGAAACCGGGATCACGCTGCCGAGCGTTCCCGCCAAACCGGGCGCAGATCTTGAACTGACTATCGATTACGAACTGCAGAAGACGGCAAAAGCGGCTTTCGCAGGTAAAAACGGTTCGGTTGTGGTCCTCAATCCGCAAACAGGCGAAGTCCTTGCAGCCGTGAGTGAGCCGGGCTTTGACCCCAAGATGATGCAGCAGGGTGTGTCGCCGGAAGATTGGCGTGAGCTTATCGAAAACCCATTCAAACCTTTGCTCGACAAGTCCAGCGGTGGCGAATTTGCTCCCGGTTCGGTTTATAAAGCCGTTGTTGCGATGGCAGGTCTCGAAGAAAAAGTGATCGACGAAAACCGGACCTTTTTCTGTCCCGGATATTATACCCTCGGTGATCGCCGATTCTACTGCTACGACCGCAAAGGTCACGGCACGGTCAACCTGCAAAAAGCGATTATGAAGTCCTGCGACGTGTATTTCTATCAAGTCGGTATCGAGCTCGGTGTGGATCGTCTGGCCCGTTATGCAAAAGCTTTCGGTCTCGGCGCCAAACTCGGCATCGCCCTCAACATGGAAAAACCCGGTCTGATCCCTACTTCAGCCTGGAAAATGCTGACCTACCGTTTGCCTTGGGCCGGTGGTGATACACCGAATATTTCGATTGGTCAGGGCTACGACTTGGTTACGCCGATGCAGATGGCTAACCTCTATGCGACAATCGCGAATGGCGGCAAGGTCTGGCGACCTTACTACGTGAATAAAGTTACCAATCACGTGGGCGAAACCATCTACGAACATCATCCCGAACTGATTCGTCAGGTCGCCGAAGTCAGTCCCAAGACCTTCGAGCTTGTGCGCGCCGCCCTGCAAACAGTGGTTATGGATCCGGGAGGAACCGGGAAAAAGGCTCAGGTCGAAGGTGTGACGGTTGCCGGTAAATCAGGATCGGTTCAGGTCGTAAGTCTTGCGAAAAACAATAACAAGGGTGCGATGGGCGTGAGTATGAACTGGAAAGAGCACGCGATGTTTGCGGCCTTTTCCCCGACAGAAAACGCAGAAATAGCCGTCGCCGTCGTTAGTCAGAACGATTTAGTCGGTGGGGGCGGTAAATCCGCAGCCCCGGTCGCCGGTGCGATCATCAAGCGCTTTTGGGAACTGAAACGGGAACGCTCCGCCGTCGCTCAGGCTCTCAAACTGGAGGAAAAGCATGGCAAAGAAGAGAAGACAAAAGCAAACTGATGGGGTTTTTCTCCGCCCCGAGGGTGACCTCAAACGTCCGCGCAGTCCGCAGGTGATGATCATCTGTTTATTATTCGCGCTCCTTCTAACGATGGGCCTCATCAACCTTTATAGCGCCAGTATCGGTGCGGGCTATTTCAAGGGACAGATCAAAAGTCTTGCTCTCACACTCTCGGCGTTCATCCTTTTTGGCTGGGTCATACCGATTCGACAAATCAATGCGTATGCATATTGGTTTTTCGGGTTCATTTGTATCCTCCTGGTCATCGTCGATTTAACCGGACGAACGGCTGGCGGTGCCCAGCGATGGATCTCCCTGGGACCGGCGAGTTTTCAACCCTCAGAATTTGCCAAACTTGCAGTGGTCATGACCGTCGCGCGCTTTTTCTCCTCAAACCGGCAGGATAGCCCTTATACGATTCGCGATCTTTTACCCTTGGCCGCCATTATCAGCGTTGCTTTTTTCCTCATCGTGACACAACCCGATCTTGGGACGGCAGGTGTGTGCTGTCTAATCGCCTTCTGCCAGCTGGCTTTTGTTCGTATCGATCTCAAGAGTATCGGAATCGTTGTTTCCGCCGTCCCAATCATTGTAGCGATGGCCTGGAATTTCTATCTCATGCCGTATCAGCGCTTGCGTGTACTCAACTTCGTAAGTCCCGAACTTGACCCAAGAAATTCTGGTTATCATGCCCTCCAGTCCCTTATTGCGGTAGGGAGCGGCGGGGTTTTCGGAAAAGGTTTTACGATGGGAACGCAGACCCATTTGCACTTCCTTCCTGAACGTCATACTGACTTTATTTTCTCCGTCTTTGCCGAAGAGCATGGGTTTTGGGGCTGTGCCCTGATTTTCATCATTTTCGGACTTATGACCTATGTGGCTCTCGATATTGCACGCCATGCACGGGATACGTTTTCGGCTATGCTTGCGGTCGGTGTTGCGGCTCTCATATTTCTCGAGTTCTCGATTAACGTGGCAATGGTCATGGGTTGGTTCCCCGTGGTAGGAATTCCGCTCCCTCTCTTCTCCTTTGGAGGGTCGGCGATGTTAACGGTTTGTGTTTCTCTCGGGCTTTTGATATCTGTCAATCGCGCGAACTCAGGGGCAAGCAAACGTATTTAAACGAGACCGGTCCTGCCCTGGGAATCGGTCCTTGGGAGGAAGCCTTGAAAGCCATTTCGGAATATCTCAAAGACATCAGTTCTCACGCTGATTCGGATCAAGTCCTCGCGAAACATTCGTACACTGGACTGACCGAAAACGAAAAAACGAAATATCTCTCGCTTGGACGCAAAGTCTACGCGGGTAAAGTCAGAGAGCTTGTCGCCAAAAACGACGAGCTTTTTATTTTCCATAGCGATCGCCTTTCGGCCTTCGACCGCTTCGTCGGCATGGTTCCCTACAAGGGCACTATCCTTGCGGATCTTTCGGAATACTGGCTTAAAAAGGCAAAAGAAGTCGTCCCCACTCACTTTATCGATCGGCCTCATGAACGCGTTTTACGTTGCAAGGCATGTGTGCCGTTCAAGGTCGAAGTGATCGTTCGTGGGTATATGACAGGCAGTATGTGGCGCGCGTATGAAAAAGGCGTTCGTGACTTTTGTGGCGTGAAGCTTGACGCGGGACTGGTCAACTTCCGTCCTCTTCCTAAGCACATCATTACGCCAACAACCAAAGCCGCTGCTTATGAACACGACGAGGACATCAGTCCTGACGAGTTGGTCAAGCGCGGCACGGTTACAGCTGCCGAGTGGAAAGAGATCTCCGAACTCGCGCTCAAACTTTTTGCCTTCGGACAGAAGGTTTATGCCGAAAAAGGCTGGATACTCGTTGATACAAAATACGAATTTGGACGCGACAGCTCGGGCCAAATCTGTGTGATCGACGAAATTCACACCCCGGATTCCTCACGCCTCTGGGTACGCGACTCCTATGAGACGCTTGTCGCGCGCGGCGATACACCTGAGATGCTCGACAAAGAAACGGTTCGCCGTTATCTGATGTCGCAAGGATTCAGTGGGCAGGGTGATGTTCCGCGGGTCCCTGTGAAAAATATCGTGGAACTTGCACAGACGTATCTTGTCGTTGCCGAGAAACTGCGCGGCGAGCCCATCCTCACGGCAGGACCTGAGCAAAAAATGCCGTTTTTCGACTAAATAATAAGGCGATTAACACGTGAAAGTTTCTGGCAAAACGATATGGATTACAGGCGCTTCTTCCGGCATCGGGGAAGCTCTCGCTTACGCTTTGGCTCGAGCCGGAGCGCGTCTCATCCTGTCCTCTCGCAATGAGGCCGAACTTTCCCGCGTGAAAAACGCCTGTGCCTCTCCTACTCTACATGCCGTTGAACCCATTGATCTTTCGCAGCTTAACGGGCTTGAAACCAAGGCTCAGGGCGTTTGGGACCTTTATGGTCCTGTCGATATACTCATTAATAACGCTGGGGTCTCCCAGCGTTATCTCGCTCTCGATTCGTCGCTCGAGCTCGACCGCAAAATTATGGATGTCAACTTTTACGGAACTGTGGCGCTTACGCGTCCTATTCTAAAAAATATGGCAGCACGGAAGAGCGGGCAAATCGTGGTTATAGCGAGCGTCCTGGGTTTGTATGGAATGCAAACACGGACGACTTATGCCGCGAGTAAACACGCTTTGCGTGGGTATTTCCAGAGTCTTCGAAATGAGCTTTTTGGAACAGCGCTTACCATTACGCTTATTTATCCCGGATACGTTACCACTAAGGTTTCGGAGAATGCTTTGACCGCTGATGGGAAAACCCACGGTAAAACCGATGTAGGTCACGCAAAAGGAATAAGCCCCAAGTCGTGTGCGGAGTCGATCCTTAAGGCTATTGAGAAGAATAAGGCGGAGGTCGTCATAGCCGGGCCGAAGGAAGCTTTGGGGGTTTACGTTGCGCGATGGTTTCCGGCTTTATTTCGTGCAGTGTCGGCTCGTATTAATGTGTAATCGCAGATGGGAAGCCTTTGTCGAAGGCCGTCCTACTTAACCTTAATCTTGAACGCCGCATATCCGCAGCTATCAGTTTTTAGCCACACCCTTGTTTTTTCTCTTTCAGCAATCTCTGTAGGTAGAGATCACCTGCCATCAATTCGTTTGCATTAACATAATGATCTTCGAGATTGGGTCCATCAAGGACGAGGTTCCACACTATTGGAGGATTAGTGAGGTCTGGGGCTTTTTTGTCCACAGATATTACCGTCGCCGTCTTCTGGCCATCCATGAGTATGTCGCCCTTTTCCAGGTCTTCAGCGGTCTTGAGGCCTTGTTTCGTGAGGAGTGGATGTTCAACTGTGACAAGCACTCTTTTCTCAGCGGTTTTGATTTCTATCATAGGAATAAGTTCGGGGCCGGCCGTGACTTCGGTCACGTGATAGGCTCTCAGAGTTTTCGGATTCCAGACAAGGTCGCCACCTTTGATTTCGGAAATCGGCATGAGCTGCCCGCTCGCCAGTTGTATCGTGGTGTCGTCTGCAAAACATCCGCATGCCATACGGTTGAAAACCGGTTTACGTTCGCAGCCGGGATAGCTGCACGCAACACGACTTTCGAAGCTCATCGCGTTATCCCATTCGGCCTGATAATCGAGCTTGCCATCACCCGCTGGATGCGAGCCTGGTTGGAACTGAACCTCCGCGACTGATGGCTGGGTATTGTAGTAATTTGCTATAGTTTTGGCGACATCATCGTAACCGTGGCAGATTTTTCTACGATAACCATTGGCTCTCAACACAGGTGTTGCAGCATCCAAAAGATCGCCTTGAACAGGCGTGATTGCGCCGGATGCAAGACCGTTCAGGTATTGATAGAAATCACTATGAAGCGCGGGTGAAGATGAAATCTGAGTATCATAGCTTGTACAGGCATTTGGACACCAATCTTGACCAGAATTGTTGCCGGGATCAAGCGGATTCGTGAGGGTTGGGCGTGTTGGTTGCCACGATGTCTTTTTCAACCGTGTACGCAGTTGTTTGATTATTTGCCGGATCCAAGAGGTAAGCCTTAACGTGAACGCTCTGGGGAGCGCCTGGTACTTGATAGGCTAGCCCCGTTCCGTTATCAATGACGGCTCCGTCCCATGCTGAGAAATCAAATCCGCACGTTCCATTCGCTGTTACATTTTGCTCTTTAAACGTGAGGTTTGGTACTACAGTCGCTTGCCCCACGTGAATTGGTCCGTAGACACCGATTGTTTGCCAATCCGTATTAATGTTGACAGCAGCGTGGGTCACATTTCCATTATCATCAATTCCAAATTTATGCGGATCGGAATTGACCTCAATCACACCATAATAAACAATGCCTTTACCTTCAAGTTTGACATAATAATCGCCCGCCGCAAGCGGAGTTCCGCCATCGCCGAAATTCGTAGTGAAGTTTGTTTGAGACGAATCGCTGATCGTAAAGCGTATGCCGCCTGGCTCCGGCGATGGGATATCTATTACCGCATAAGAATCTCTTCCATTGGCTGTAGTTTTGACGTTAAGCCAGCGCATCGAGTGACTGTGGTTCAGATCAGGCTGAATACTTTGAGTGACAACGACCAACGAACTGCTGGGGTCCTTGGGTCGAGTCTGATTGGTGAATTGCGCTGTAGCCTCTTCCATCGTCAGAGTCTGTTTTGAATAAGAGTGAATAGGAACCGCATCGGAGTGAATTTGAGTGACAACTTCGCTTTGTCGATCCGGATTGGTCTGCAGGAATCAGGTGGGATCAAAATAGTTCCGAGGGTATATGAGTGGTTGGTTTTTAAGTAACGAAGCGTCTTTTCCAGGCATGATCAGAGATCGATAGATGGCAAAAGCACTCATCACCTGGCTATCTGTATCGACAACGGCTTTGTCGATCTTGGCTTTATCGATTGCCATCTTTACCCGTTGGGACGTATTGGTTGTGTAGAGTGAAGCGACACTCAAAGCCATGATGGAAGGCATGACAACCAGGGTTGTCGAACCTGCTTCATTTGGTTTTTTTGTGACCTTCATGGGACATCCTTCCTTGTAAGAGACGTTCCAGCCTGTGTGAATGAAACATTCGGTCCATCACAGAGGTCATCGGCGATGGGTCTCGGTTCTTGACTAAAATCTGCATTCAAGCTAAAAAATCGCAAATTCAGCAAAGTTAATTGGTGCTTGAGACCTAAATTAAACAACTTAATCGGTTGAATCATGAACTTTCTGCCACGATATCCACGCCCGCAAAGTCGAAATTCCAAAAGTTGAATGTTGAAAACTGCCGCGAGGTAAGAATCGCTAGGTGTAACGGGTGTGGCTCTTGTAGGTAATTTGACTTGGAGGCAAAAGTTCCTTAAAATTAAAAAAATCAAACGTAAATACACGTCTCCCGTAAGGAAAATCTATGTTTTTCCGTGACATTCCGAAATTACCGCTCATCTTAAGCGCAGCTTTTTTACCACTATCCTGCAAACATGTTTCTTCCACTGGAGCGACATCAAGAGCCAGCAGCATGGAAGTGACGTCTGGCGACTGTAATATTTCTAACAACACTGCGACATTTCAAAATGGAGCGGTGAAGGTCGTGGCAAATCTAGCCGACGGACGTGCATCGTTTTTTTACGCGGACGTGATCCGTGTGAAGAATTTTGCAAGTGCTGTGCAGCTGGACAAACGTGTATTCAGCACAGACTATTCCAATCACAGCTGCTCGGCCGATGGTGATACATTCACTATCCGGCACACAGGAAATCATCATCCGGATATGATACAGACCTTCATACTTAACGGCGGAAATCGCTTTCTTACGCGGGTGGCAGTCCAGGGTTATGATAAGGCAACCAACTGGATAGCGCCCGTTATGATGAA
Source organism: Oligoflexus sp. (assembly GCA_014378195.1). GTDB lineage: Bacteria > Bdellovibrionota_B > Oligoflexia > Oligoflexales > Oligoflexaceae > Oligoflexus. Next base: position 64,122 of record JACMOC010000007.1, read on the forward strand.
CGAGCGAGACGGTCTGAATATGGGTGGTAATACGAATGATCAATACCTTTTGTGGGTACCATTCGATAACGATATGCACGTGTCTTATAACGCCGCCCGCCTCGAAAATAATTCGGGTACCTCCTACGAAGTAGGCGCATTTTTTAACAACGTTACACGGAATGGAATCGTTGCGGGTTCTGTAACCCATGATACCTGGAAAACCGGTATTAGTTACAACGGCCGTAACAAACTCGAGGTTTTTGGGGGCGCTACGAGCAAAGACTTTACGCACGATGTTGTACCTCACGGCAGTATTTCCGGGAACCTTATCGAATCACCACTGGTTTTCGTAGGATACTTCCCTGATTGGCGAGATCTCATGGAAGAGTTCGGCAATGTGAATGCCGAGACAGTTCCCAAACTCCAATGGAATGGAGGCGTACCCTTCGGTTGGAACAGCTGGGGCATTATCCAAACGAAAATTAATTATGACAAAGCCATCGCTGTCTCTGATTTTGTAAAAAACCGGCTTCAAAACAACAGCTTTAGCAACAACGGTGTCGCTTACATCAACCTTGATTCGTACTGGGATAACCTCAACGACGGGCAGCTTCGCGACTTTGTAGCGCACGTGCATGCGAACGGACAAAAAGCTGGCGTCTACTGGGCGCCTTTTGTGGACTGGGGCGATGATGCAAATGGAACCATGCGCAACTCTGATATGCGCAATGGTGTTGCCTGGAATCGTGATCAAAAGGGCAACCCCATCAAACTCGGTGGCTCACATTCACTTGATCCGACGAACCCCGGAACCCAGCGCCGTATCGATGCTTTCATCGATCAATTTAAGTCCGAAGGTTTTGACTACATCAAACTCGATTTCCTTAGTCACGCATCGGTCGAGAGTACCAATCGTTTTGATCCGAACGTCAAAACGGGAATCCAGGCTTATAACGTCGGGATGAAATATATCCGCGATCGTATTGGTGGCCAGATGTTCATTGCGGAATCAATTGCACCTCTCTTTCCTTATCAGTACGCTCATTCGCGCCGTGTCTCGACTGATGTTTTTGGGGCGGCAACAGGCACTGGGAGTTCAGAGTACCTTCTTAATTCGTCCTCTTTCGGATGGTGGATCAATGGTCGCCTTTACAACTATAACGATCCCGATCAAATGGTGTTTCAAGGGTTCAACTCTACCGAAAACATCACAAGACTTTTGAGTGCTATCGTAACGGGTACTGTGATGTTTGCAGGTGATGATCTTACGGATGCGAAGGCTCAGAATAACAATGCATACCTCTTAACGAACCCACGTCTCAACGAGATTGCTCGCATGGGCAAGGCCTTTCGTCCGGTGGAAGGTAATACCGGGACAAAGCCCTCCTCAGTAATGGTGCTTCATAACGGCGATCGCCATTTCCTTGCAGTGTTCAACTTCGGTGGCAACCAGAAGTATAATATTGATCTAGGACGAGCGGGATTTGATTCGGGTCGAACGTATCAAGTGATTGATCAGTTTGATGGAACGGTTTCTTCGGCACGGGGCAATTTGCGAGGCCCACTGCAAGGGAAGTATTCCAAGATGTTTGAATTGAAATAGATCTCTTTCAAAATGGCAAAGCCGAAGTTGACGAACTCAACTTCGGCTTTTGGAGAATCAGAAGGCCTTTTTCACCGGGATTTTACCCTCCATCGACCCAACTTTACGCCTCCGCTCCCCCTAACTATCTAATACAACAACTAAATACATATTTTTTCATAAAAGTAAGAATTTTTATCGTCAATCTATCCCTATCTGCGCCGATTACCTTCGCGTATCAATGGGGAGATTCTCATGGCTTTGAAAAAGACTGGCACAGAAAAGAAACAATCCACTACGGGAACACCGACTTCGCTGCTCCTGAGCATCGTGTGTACGATAGTGATTTTCGCTTTGGCCGAAATTCAGAATACCTTTGCCCTTGGTGATTCCTTCTCAATGCGCGCCGTGCTCATGAGTTACGTAGGACTCGGCTTGACCCTCGCCTTCTTTTGGAAGCGCCTGGAAAATAGCTCGTTTCTGAAGGTGAGCTGCGGCCTCTACCTATTCGGACTTTGGGTCAGCCTTATCGTTACCACCCTGGCCCCACTGGTGTTGGAAGGTGACAATCCTCTGATCTCGCGAACGATCTTTCAGCAGTTTGGACTTGGTTTTGTAGCCGCAAGTGGCGCGGTCCTCATGATAAGCCTCCTCCAAGGGCAAAAAATGTCACCTGGCCTTGGTTTAAGCAGCCTCGGCGCCCTGGCACTTATGGTGATCTCCGGTGGTAGTTATGTGGTCAAACCAAATCAGGGTGCAAACACCGATATCGTCTCTCACGCTCGTGGCCAAGCGAAAGAAGCGCTCACCCATGAAGACGAGAAGAAAGAAGGTGAAGGTGAAGGGCAAGGCCTTGAAATCGCAGCCCATGGGGAAGGCGAGCCGGGTGAAATCATCGCATATCACACAGCCCCCGCTGAGCATGGCGGCCTCGCGCATGTCAAAGAAAAGGGTTCGAAGCTCAAGTTCGCGGCCAAAGCCCCTATGAAAGAGGAGGGACTCGAGCATCACGAGCCTGCACCTACTTCAGTTGGCAAGCACCATGCGGCTGATGACAGCGAAGAACACGAGCACGGCAACAGAAACCAAGCGGCTCCGAAAAAACCTAAAACCGCCTCGCTCGAGCACCTCGTCTCGGGTGACGAAAAAGCAGCAAAAACCAAGGAAAAAAGCCCTGATAAAACGGCGGCCGAAATTCAATGGGCATACGCCCAAGGGGAGACGGGTCCGAGTCACTGGGGTGATCTCGTCGATGACTACCGCAAATGTTCGGTTGGCCATCAGCAAAGCCCCATTGATATTCCCTCTTCGTGGCCTTTGCTCGACGACATCGTCTTGGATTACAAACTCACGGCGCTATCAATCGTCGATACGGGGCATACGATTCAATTCAACGTCGGTGATCACAATTACGCGACTATCGGTGGTCACCGCTATAAGCTGCTGCAGTTCCACATCCACACGCCGAGTGAACACACGCTCGACGGGCGTGCAAGTCCTATGGAGATTCATTTCGTTCATAAGGATGAAAAGAATCAGCTTGCAGTGATTGGCGTCATGGTCGAGCCGGGCAAGGAACAAAAGACTTTTAGCGAGATGTGGAGTTATGTTCCAGAAGCCCTCAAGACGCCCGCGACCCCACGCAACAAGCTTTTTAATATCTTGTCTCTTATGCCAGAGAGACCAAAAGTCTATCGCTACCGTGGATCGCTGACAACGCCTCCATGTTCGGAAAATGTACTCTGGAGTGTTGCGGCCGATAAAATCAACCTAAGTCCGGCGCAGATCGAAGCCTTTAAAAATCGCTACAAAATCAACGCTCGTCCTTTGCAAAAACGGGAAGGTCCAGTCGCTCGCTAAACACTTGATTTCCGGTCCTTAGCCAGCTCATCTATGGATAGCTGGCTAAGACACACTCCTCATCACAGATCCCCAAATATTCATTCGATGCCAGCCAATCATCCACGCTTTTTTTTCTGTCATTATAGAATCCCAAGGCATAACGATCAAAATGCGGAAAGATATTCTGCTTAATATAGCCGAGTCCTTTAAAATCAAAATCCAGTGGTTTGGGGAGACTGGGATGGATCAGGGGCGTGATCGCAACATCTTTTCCGAGGACCATAGCCCCCCCGCTAATGCCGACTAAAAGCTTGTCCTCGAGCAAAAACTTCCTAAGGATCGCATCGCCTTTTTTCCGCAGAAGTGTGAGGAGAACATAAGGGCTCCCACCGCCGAGTATGCAGACATCATAGTCGAGGATCACCTCGGGTTTTTGTGTATGAAGATCAAGGACAGTCGCATGGTTACTGAGTGTGTTGAGATAATTCATGAGTTCCTCCAGGCCTCTTTGCTTGGCTGGAGCGCCCGAGGGAATCACAACGATATGGGGCGAACGGCCACACACGTCGATGACCAAAGACTCGAACGTTTCGCGCGGAACCTTATGTCGAAATCCCGTCGATGTGAGAAGTATGGTGCCCATGGTGGTCTTCCTTTTCCTCCCAACGTCATGATACAGACAGACCTGATGATCGTCTCCTTAGTCGCGCGGTGCAAGGCTTTTCTCAGTAAATTTAAAGCAAAAGCCCGACCATTGAAGTAGGTCGGGCTTAAAGAATAGCTGACTTGAGAAGGCTATTTTACCAACCTGAATTGCCTGCCAGGCGATCAAAAAAGTCGGGGCTTGTTCCACCCAGAGCGAGGGCATTGGAAGCCGAGGTTTTGACCACAACGCTTTCCATGGATGCCTTTCCACTTGGATTCGAAGTGACTTCAATACCGTTGGTACCGGAGCCCGAAACATTGACGTTTTTGAGCTTCACGTTTATTGCACCGCTGCCCCCTTGAAAGTGAACGCCTGAGAATGTTGAATCGACGACGTCGATGTTTTCAACGGCAACGTTTTGCACAGTGCTTTCCAGGGCATGGAATCGAAGTGCCCCAAATCCCTGGTTAAACATCATTCCACCGGCACGTATCAGACTGATGTTTTTCGCTACGTTTGAACCTTGAAAATCATAAGAGGTAAATTCAGTGCCGAAAAGAAGGCCAGAGTAGGTGAGAACATCTTCGCAAACAGAGTCCTGTATCGTGACGCTTGTCCCGCCGTAGATGGCAAAACAATTGGCACGCCATGGCATCTGGACAGTGACGTTGGAAATCACGTTACCTGAGTTGGCAGGATCCCCTGCGCCTTTATAAGCCCAAAGTGCCATCGAATCGTCGCCGGTATTGCGGAAGTGAACATTCGAGATTTTCGAGTTCTGCGTGCCGTTATCGAGATTGA
>JACMOC010000075.1 GCA_014378195.1 Oligoflexus sp.
GTGATATGCAGCGCAATCGTTTGCCCTGCTTTGTAGACTCCGTTTGCTGTGGAACTCGAAATGTTGGAAACAGTTGGAGCACTCGTGTCAATCGTTACGGTGCCTGTCGATGCGATCCAGCTTGAAAGGTTGCCGGAAAGATCTTCACCTTGGACACAGCCGAAGTATGTGATTCCATTTGTTCCGATGATCGAGCCAGGAGACGCGGTTGATGTACTTGCGGAAGTACAGCCTGTAGAGCAGTCGTTAGCGGTACAGAGTTTGAGATTATGTGTTTTAAAATGTCCATCAGTGGATGGGGTCCAAGTCATTGAAACGTTTGCGGAACTGCTCGAAGGACTGGCAAAAGCCACAAGACTGGGATCGGTTGGGGCGATGGCATCGATTATGATGGCACGACCATTACCCAAAGAACTGACAGCGCCAGGAGCCGCGAGTGTCAGCGTCGCATCGTTGCCAGAGACATCACGAATAGTTCCGCCTGCGAGGGCCAATGCCGATGTTGATTGGTAATCCAAGTTCGAATTTGTATCGCCAGCGACGACTGTATAGTTAAACAGGAGGTGTGTACTTCCAGATCCCGAGACGTAAACAGCGTTATGGTCCGTCGTTCCCATCTCTAGGAGCAAGGTAGGGGTGCCTGTTACAAAGACATTTTCGCTGAAATCGACCGATACGGGTACGAGTTGACTTTGTTTGTACGCGCCATCGACCAGTGTGGTTGTTACGCCGGTCACGGTCGGAGCCGTGGTATCGATCGAAATCGTCGCAAGACTTGCGGCCCATGATCCGAGGTTTCCCGCTGTATCAATGCCTTGAACGCAGCCGTAGTATGTTGCCCCTGAGGTGCCTGTGAGACTAACGGGCGATGTGGCACTCGTTGTCGCGCTGGTACAGCCTGTCGAGCAATCGTTTGCAGTACAGAGTGTTACGTTATGTGTGCTCAGGTTGGTGTCGGGCGCTATGGCAAAGCTTAAGCTAACCGCCGTGGTCGAGCTATAGGGCGAAGCAAAGCCGAGTGAACTTGCGAGACCTGGCGCTGTCGTATCAATGATGAGAGCTTTGTTGAAACCGAGAGATCCTCCGCCGCCAGGACTTGGAAGAGTGAGGTCTGCGTTATGCAAAGCGCTGTCCTGAATAGTTCCGCCAGCGAGCGACAAGGCGTTTATTGTGTTGTATTCAAGATCAGCAGTGGTATCAGCTGCTTGGACAGTATAATTGAAAATCAACGCAGTTGTGCCGCTTCCGCTCGTGTAAGTTGCCGAATGATCAGTTGCGCCTGTTTCTAAAAGCAGGACTGGGTTGCCCGTGACGTTGACGACCTTTGAAAAGATTACGGTGATGGGAACGAGCTGAGCGACTTTGTAAGAGCCGTTCGCTAAGGCGGAAGTCACTGAAGTGATTGTGGGATTCGAACTATCAATCGAAACCGCGCCTGCTGAAGCGAGCCAAGCACTCAAGTTTCCAGCTTGGTCGGAGCTTTGCACACAACCATAGTAACTGTTACCGGAAACGCCTGAGAGAGCCGCGGGTGTACTTAGGCTTGTGACGACGCCAAGGCATGAGGTTGAGCAATCGTTGCTCGAACAAAGTTTGGCATTGGTGGTGCTGAAGTTGGTGTCAGATCCTGCTGTATAATTGAGATTCACAGCCACTGTATTGCTTGTTGCTGAGCTAAAGTTGACGCCGGATGGAGCGGTTGGGTTGGTGGTGTCGAGCGAAATGTTTTTATGCCCGGCAATGGAATTCACGCCGCCCAGGGCTGGCAGAGTGAGGCTGGCGTTGTTGCCTGCACTATCCTTGATCGTGCCGCTAGCCCCAAGGGTCAAAGCATTCGTAGCAAAAGCATCGAGATCCGTTGCTGTATCGCCTGCGGTGACGGTGTACTGGAAAGTAAGGACATTGGTGCCGCTTCCCGAACTATAAACAGCACTATTATCAGTCGCGCCGGTTTCGAGTTTGAGGGAAAGCTGCGAGAGGTTAGTGACGACGACGTTTTCAGAAAAGGTGACCTGGAGTGAGATCACCTGGCCTGCTTTGTAAGAGCCGTTGGTCGTACTTGAATTCACATCAGAAATTGTTGGGGCAGTGAGGTCAATAACAACCGGGCTCGTCGATGCTGTCCAGGAACTGAGGTTCCCAGCACTGTCGAGCCCTTGTACGCAACCATAGTAGGTGCCTTCCAAGCCGTTAAGCGAAACGCTTGATCCTACAGCAGGCGAGGGTCCGCTACAACTGCTTGAGCAGTCGTTGGAACTACAGAGTTTTGCTTGGTGACCGCTGAGAAAGAGATCGCTTGAAGGCGTGAAGTTTAATGGTACGCTGCCGCTCATACTAAGCGGGCTTGTGAAATTAACGTTAGAAGGCGCAGTCGGGTTCGTTGTATCAAGTACAATGGTTTTATGAGCTGCTAACGTATGGACTCCCGAAGGCAGCGCAAGTGAAAGGGGGCCGCCAGCAACACACGAAATGAGTCCGTTTGAGACCACTGTCAGGGCCGATGCGTCTGTAAAATCCAGATCGCTCGTGTTGTCTGCAGGCCTTACGATATAATGGAATGTAAGGCTGTTTGTCCCACTGCCGCTCGTATAGGACGCATAGCCGGGAGTCGCGCCGCTGGCGAGTGCCAGGCTGATATTTGAGCCGTTTGAGACTAAAACAGCTTCGCTGAACAGAACATTGATGTCGATGCCGTCGCCGGCTTTGTAAAATCCGTTTGCTGTTGGACTCGTTACATCCACAACGGTTGCGCTCGCGGCAACCACAGAGATTGAGGTATCGGAAGGTGTCCATGAAGAGAGGTTTCCGGCGAGATCTCGTCCTCTTACGCAAGCGTAGAGGGTTGAACCCAGAGTGGCCGTAAGGTTGATGTGATCGTCGGCGGTGGTAAGGGAGGTCCCGCAGCTTGTATTGCAGTCAGATGCCGAGCAGAGTTTGACCAGGTGATCCTGAAAATTGAGGTCAGTGCTCATAGTCCAGAAAAGGTCAAACTGCGGACCCGCGCTCACCGAACTCGCGAAATGCACGTTGATAGGTGAGGTAGGAGATTTAGTGTCTATAAGTATATTGCTGGTCTCGGCCAGAGAGTGGGCGGACCCCGTGACGGGTAAACTTAGGGCCACAGGTCTACCTTGGGAATCGTTGATACTACCGTCGCCGGAAAAGCTAACAAAGCTGCTGGCGTCCAGGCGAGAGCTGTTGTCACCCATCGCTACTTTATATGAAAATTCAATGTCTTGGGTGCCACTTCCAACTTTATAGTTCGCTACCATGTTGTGGGTGTCGCCCGATAGTATCAGCGTAGGTCTACCTTGGACGGTGACGTTTTCGGAAAAGTGCACACTGATGGTGAAGGTGTCGCCGGCTTTGTAAACCGCTGGTGATGGGGCGCTCAAAACAAAATCAGCTTGCAAACGTTTGGCGGTCGCTTTTTTGATGAAATGTGTACAGGTCGGGCTGAGGATTTTTCCAGCCCGTCCTTGTATGCAAAGATCGTAGTCTTTGCTGTCGTCAAAGGGGTCGAGCGTTAGGGTTGAACCCGCAACGGATATAGTTTTTCCATCGCCCGTGACGTCATAAGACTGAGCTCCGTCGACTCTGTCCCAGCTGAGCACGAGCTTATTATCTTGAACGATTGATTGAATGGGCCCGACGTCCGTCATCGCTGATTTCATGATGAGGAAGTTGGCCCAGCCCTTATCAGGCGTTATGAAAAACACATAGTAGGATTTGCCGTCAAGCTCACCATCGTACGTAAAGGGAGTGCCTGCGGCAACATATCCCGCTATGGAGATGTTTTTGAAGAATTCTTTGGGCAACTTCGCGGAGGTTGTTTTCTGAAGGATCGGAGCCGTGAGTTTCATGTTTCCCGATTGAAGAGCTTCGGGAAGTTCGGTTACCTTCAGGAGGTACACGTCTTGAGACAGCGTTGTTCGGTTGTTTTTCAGCGCGAGGTTGAGGCGGCCTTCCGTATCGAAGGGAGGGTTTACGACGACCAGTTTTATGCGCGACGCAGTGCCCGGCACATAAACCGCAAAGTCTTCACACGCGGTCACAAACAGAAGCAGGAGCCCCATTAGCGGTAAGGCGCATGATTTCCAGAATCTGTGTAAATGATTTAGCATCCGATCCCACCCTTTTGTATGAGGTCGGATGGTTGGGGGATAGCTTGAGTTAATTTTTTTTTATAAATTTTTGGGCGGATTTAGGAAATTTTTTTGAAAGTTACTTCAATGATATCATGTTGTTGAATATATAAAAAATTCATCATCAATAAACGATAACTTTTCTGAAACCTTATAAGTCAGTTAACAAATTACAGCATTCGCGATTTCCCGGGCCTTATTCCCCGAGGTGGGCAATAAGCCACTGTTTCTTTTCGCCCGAAGCCGCAATCTTTTGGGGTCTCCATCCCGCACCTTCGAGATTGTCCCGAACAAGGCGAGCAACGCTGTACGTTGCTAGACAAACGTCCGAGGCAGCCGCCGCTGCTACTTTTGCGAACCACTCAACGGTCCAAAGCTCGGGATTTTTCTTTGAAGAAAATGCATCCTGCCAGATAAAATGAAAACGATATTCACTCAAATCAGCGTGCACGGCATCGATGACCGCAACGTTCCAAACGAACACCTTATTCGTCATTGGATGTTGGAAGCGACTCTGCCATCCGCCCCCTGTCTTGATTAAAGTCAAAGACCAGGTTTTCCAATTTTCGGACCAGCCTTCTTTCCAAGCGGTGTCGGGCGCGACCAGAGCCTCTAAAAGTGCCTCAGTATGCTCAAGGCTGAGCATTGTGAGATCACAGAGGCCTTCGCCCTTCATCCACAGCTCAAGGGTCATGAGGGCGTTGTAGCCAAGTCCTAACCCGACGTCGAGTACACCGAGTGCTTCCTGTCGCTCTGCGAGGCACGCTGCGTATCCGCTGGCTTTCATGTAGAGGTCTTCCGTTTCGCGTCGCGCGCCTGTTTTGGAGTGAAATTCTTCATCGTATACAGGGTGACGTATTGTAAAGCTTCCGTCGTTCGTTCTGACCTGATCCTTTTTGAAGCTTTCCACGGTAAACTCTCATGAATGACATAGCCTGAGCGCCAGTATTTCCTTCATAATCCGGATTCTTTGATCTTGCGAGCAGTTTTTGAATCTCATGAGTTGACGAGCGCTAAAATTATTTGTTAGAAGGTGGTTCCTAAGAAACGGGGCGTAGCGCAGTTGGTAGCGCGCGTGGTTTGGGACCATGAGGTCGCAGGTTCGAATCCTGTCGCCCCGACCATCTCTTCATTGAGACGGTTAAAAAGGTTCTTAGGTATTGGTCCCCTTGTGGGATACAGCAAAAAGCCGAAGTCGTAACTGACTTCGGCTTTTTGCATTGCCCCAATCCTGTATTCCGGTAGAACGTGCACTTCAGTGCCTATGAAGTAACTTATGTGTAATCCGACCAACTCTTTACTGCGTGACCTCCATAAACAAGCTGTCGAATGTAAGGCGAAACCAAACTGTCCGAAAACTCGGGAATGAGGGCACTGGCTGCTGAAAGTCGCCGAGTCTGATCTGTCGTTAATTCGACATGCAATGCGCCCAAGTTATCCTCAAGTTGCGATAATTTGCTCGCTCCGATCAGCGTAGAGGCTACACCTGGTTGATTCATAACCCAAGCCAGGGCGATCTGAGATATTGAGGCGTTTTGTTCTTTGGCGATCTGGCCCACGACTTCGAGTATCTCCCAGTTTCTATCGGTGAACTTACTGTCACCAAAGGGATTGGCACCGCTCAGCCTTCCAGCGCCTTTCGCATTTTCTTTTTTGTATTTTCCTGTGAGGAAACCTCCTGCAAGTGGACTCCAGGGAATAATTCCCATCCCCGCATCGAGCGCTGAAGGTGTGTGCTCGCGCTCGATCGCTCGGGCGACTCAGACATCCGCTTTCCAAAGGAGATCGCGTACGCTGGAGATCGGAATTTTAAGATCGGATCATCCGATGGCTCGATTCCTTCCGCTAAAAAGTTAGGGTCAAAGTTGATTTTGTTGCAGGCACTTTCATCCTGGAGCTGAGCTGAGCTGAGCTGAGCTGATTGTGAGGAGTCCTAGTCCAACCTTCTTTCGGGATTCCGGCCAAGGCTTGCTTGGGTCTATAAGGCTATCGCTGTTTTCAGCGAGTACGGCTTCCATAGTCCACGCTGGCTTGCTGGCGGCCCTATTCAAAAGTTCGGAGGAAAGATAGTTCTTATCCTTGCCAGCCAGTTCCGATTTCGACAGGAATTTTTCACCGCCGTTAGAGATAAAGTTCCAGCGTACGTCCTTGGATTTACCGGTCGCGTTCGTAAACTTGAATGCGTGAAGGCAGTGATAGTTTTGAGTGGCAAAACTTACAGGAGCTGGATACCCCCCCCACAAACTCAAAAAATTGAGCTGACTGGGGGTGCTTTTTTTGAAAGGCAGCAATGTCCTCGGGGCTCTTCAGATGCAAGAGATCATTAAATCCTTCAGGAGTGGCAACGGGAAAAACCGGGACGTTTAGCATCGACATATTGCTTATCTGGCCAGCGGAGCTTTTAAATTCATGAGCCATGCCGCGCGGCAACATTCCCTTATCATCCGAGTCAGGTGCGCTTCCTGGATTAGAGAATCGGCCGATAAAGGAGACCACATCTCCGGAAAACAAAAACGACTTCAAGAGAGCTTTAGCCTCTTTCGATGCCTTGAAAGTTCCTTCGATTCATACGCCCTTGGCATGGTTGCGACGAAATCCTGGGTGATGTCCCGTTGCTTCCATCGTTTCGACTACCTGTATAGGTGTTACTGAATTTGCGGTTTCACTATAAGCAGAAAAAGAAGCCAGAAAAGCTCCAACTGCTGCAGAAATAGATCTCTTCATACTTATCTCTCTATGAACCCGCTGTGAAAAAAGTGCCGGCATCTCTGGATTGAGCGATGCCGACAACTGTCGTTTAATTTACTTTAAGTCAAATCGGTCCAGGTTCATGACCTTGCTCCATGCGAGTGCAAAATCATGTGCGAATTTTTCTTTGCCATCCGAGCTGCCATAGACTTCCGACAATGCCCGGAGGATGGAGTTAGAACCAAAGACCAGATCCGCGCGGGTTGCCGTCCATTTTACCGCTCCCGTTTTGCGATCACGTCCCTCGAACAAGTCCTGATCAGGAGATGTCGCCTTCCAGTCCGTTCCCGTATCAAGTAGATTTACGAAGAAGTCGTTGGTCAAAGTCTCCTTCTTTGTCGTAAATACCCCGTGCCCGCTACCGCCGTAGTTTGTGCCCAGCACCCGAAGCCCACCTATGAGCACTGTCAATTGTGGTGCCGTCAGTGTCAAAAGCTGAGCTCGATCAAGCAGCAAATCCTCGGCCGGAACCGAATACTTCGCCTTTACATAGTTACGAAATCCGTCCGCAAAAGGCTCTAGCACTGCAAAGGAGAGTGGGTCCGTCTGGGCCTCAGTTGCATCCGTGCGACCAGGTGTAAAGGGCAGATCTACGGTAATGCCGGCGTTTTTAGCTGCCTGTTCTACCGCGGCGTTGCCAGCGAGTATGATGAGGTCCGCAAGCGATACTTTTTTCCCGCTTGGGGCTCCATTATTGAAGTTAGATTGAATATCTTCCAGGGTCTTAAGCACCTTGGAAAGCAGTTCAGGCTGGTTAACTTGCCAGTTCCTTTGAGGTGCAAGCCTAATACGAGCCCCGTTGGCCCCGCCGCGCTTATCTGATCCACGAAACGTTGATGCGGATGCCCATGCAGCCGATACGAGCTCCGAGACTGACAGGCCGCTTGAGAGAATCTTCGATTTAAGCGACGTGATATCCGCGTCGTCGATTAGCTTGTGATTGGCTGCGGGAATTGGGTCTTGCCAAATCAATTCTTCTCGAGGCACTTCGGGCCCTAGGTAGCGTGCGCGCGGCCCCATGTCGCGATGTGTGAGCTTGAACCAGGCGCGAGCAAAAGCATCAGCAAACTCGTCAGGATGGGCAAGAAACCTGCGCGAAATTTTCTCGTATGCTGGGTCCACCCGAAGCGATAGGTCGGTTGTCAGCATCGTAGGGAGGTGCTTCTTGGACGGATTGTGAGCATCAGGTATCTTCGGCTGCGCGTCTTTTGCGACCCATTGATGGGCACCGGCAGGACTTTTCGTCAATTGCCATTCATGTCCGAAAAGATTTTCGAAAAATTCCATGCCCCAATTTGTTGGAGTGGAAGTCCAAGTGACTTCGAGACCGCTTGTAATCGTGTCACCGCTATGGCCTTTACCAAAGCTATTCTTCCACCCAAATCCTATCTGCTCCATGTCGGAAGCCTCGGGTTCGGCACCTACATGCTTCGCCTCGGCCGCACCGTGGGTTTTTCCAAAGGTATGGCCGCCTGCGATGAGCGCTACGGTCTCCTCGTCATTCATCGCCATCCGGGCAAAGGTTTCGCGGATGTCTTTTGCCGAAGCGAGCGGGTCGGGGTTTCCGTCCGGGCCTTCGGGGTTTACGTAGATGAGTCCCATCTGCACCGCGGCCAGCGGATTTTCGAGATCACGGGTGTGCGGAACCTGGCTGTCATCGTCTTTGACAAGCACACCATGCTCCTTGGAAACTCCCGGAGACCCGCGCGAGTAGCGCTCGTCGCCGCCCAGCCATTTTTTTTCTGAGCCCCAGTACACGTCCTGATCAGGTTCCCAAACATCCTCACGACCGCCTGCAAAACCGAAGGTCTTAAAACCCATCGTTTCGAGGGCAACGTTCCCTGTAAGAATCATAAGGTCTGCCCACGAAATTTTCTGACCGTATTTCTGCTTGATCGGCCAAAGGAGCCTGCGTGCCTTATCAAGGTTCACATTATCTGGCCATGAGTTTAGCGGAGAAAACCTTTGCTGACCGCGGCCTGCCCCCCCCCGCCCGTCGCCGATACGGTAGGTGCCCGCGCTATGCCACGCCATACGAACGAAAAGCGGTCCATAATGACCAAAATCGGCAGGCCACCAGGGTTGAGAGTCGGTCATGAGGTTAGCCAGATCTTTCTTGAGCGCTGCAAAATCCAGGCTCTTAAATGCCTTTGCATAGTCGAAGTCTTCGGCCATGGGACTTGACTTCGATGAGTGCTGATGAAGGAGTTCTATCTTGAGCTGTTTAGGCCACCAATCGCGGTTCGAATTTCCAGTTCCAGAGGACTTGTGAAATGGACATTTGGATTCGTTACTCATGTTACTCCATTCTTTGTCTAAACCATTTTCAAAGTGACATTAATATTGCCACGTATTACGTTCAAGTAGGGGCAGACTTGATGAGCCTTTTCAATTAGTTCCTGGGCTTTCGCAACTTTTAGACCTGGAATACTAATGTTGAGTTCTGCTTCGAGCCCGAAACACTCGGGGATAGGTCCGATACCAACCACGCCTGTTACTGATTTTAGATCTAACTCCTCCGTTGGCTATCAGTCTATCGAGCAAGATCTTCTTCACTTCCTTAAAGGTGTGTAAAGGCTAATGTCAATGTTATCAGCTCTGTGCTTGATATTAATAGCAGCCCGTGCCCCCTGCCTCCCAGTTCTTTGGGGTCGTAAGTTTAGCACTTAAGGCCTTGTCCAAGGATTTCGTTCGTCCGTCACGATCGCTTGTCGCGAGTTCGGTTTACTGCATTTCGACCGTGAGATGAAGCGCTGCGACTAATGTGCCAATTACGTTCCAGTGAAAATTGTGAGTCCGAAAAAAAAGCGTTTAGCTGCCCACCAAAAGCTTTGAAAGACCTTTGATAATCCTCTTACGGTTTAAGTCTTTAATTCCAAAATAAATTTGTTTCATGAACCCAATCCTTTTGTCTTCAAAAATCAGTATCGACGAATCTTTGTGATCAATAAAATAGATAATCTATATATAGCGATAAATTATAACTATCATTAACGCTACGCTGAGTTCCTACATCCTAACATAGCCGATAAGACACCCTAAAGATGTGTCCAGTATGCGGTGGTTCAAAGATGTGGTTCGGCACTGAATCCGTCAAGGCGGGCTATCATCACGGCTGTTTTTATTAAACGATTCTCGACACATGAAACATGAAAAAGGATGGCTTATTCGCGAGATTTCAGAATCTCGTTTCAATCATCCATCGCTAGCGTTTGCAGAGACGGTCCTACTAATCTGAGGTTTTAGCGCTCTTGTCATCCTCTGATTTGTGGAGAGACATGTTTATAAAAGGTGTGGCAGCTCCCGTGATTTGGGGCAAAACACCATTCCATTTATCAATCGCTTTACTTTGGATCAAATTGGAATTGAGGGTTAGCTGCAGGAGGCGGGTGCCTTCGGCTTCGGCTCGAGCTCTGACTAGTACGGATTGAGCTTCCCCTTCAGCCTTCGCAACGGCTGCCTTGGCGAGCGTTTCTTGTTTCTGTAATTCGTATTCAGCTTGCTGAGCCTGTTGCTGGCCGGCCATCTTCTGTTGCATTTGAGCTTCAATCGCAGCCGGAAGATGGCTAGCGCCCAGGTTAATCTTGTCCAGCCTAAAGCCCATTTTTTCAAGCTCGCCTTGGAGAGCTTTCTGAATTCCATTTTCCGAAACCCCTTCATACCAAGGCCTTCATATTGTCAGGCTTATTTCCGCGCAAAGTCCGAGTTTAAATCGCTGATGGGGCTCATGCGTACAAGCCCACTGAGCCAGGCCTGCATTATCAGCGAGAGAATGATTGAAGACATCGAGGTATTTCGCACTGCTTTTTGAAACTATTTCAAAAACCCCTGGGATAGCCGGCGAATTATTTCCTATAGCATAGCTAAGTGACGGAAAAACGGCAGCGATCGTGAATAGGAAACTTGAGTATAGAATGTTTTTTTATGGCGCGTCGTCCTTTAACATTTTCCTTGATGGGCTAAGCTTTAGCCCTCCCGCTAGCGATAGGCAAAAACCATAGGTCCATCAAGATAAAATGTGTTTACATCGCTGGTTTTAGATTAGCTTTAAATCTTCTTGAATCTAAGCGTTTGAGATTCGCGCTATGGGTAAAAAGTAGCTCCAAAGCTTGCGTATGAATTCCCGCTAAGTCTGTCTTCATACATTTGACCGATAATGATATGCGGCCGGAAATTCGCTAATGAATCCGCGACTACCTATTTGTAAAGTGTTCGATGATATGGATGAGTTCCTGAGGATTAATTGGTTTGGTTAAATGAAAATCACAGCCTGCTTCGCGCGTCTTCAAGCGCTCACTTCCCATCGCGTGAGCTGTGAGAGCTACTATCGGTTTGCTATATCCTTTCGCTCTCAGAATGCGCGTGGCTTGATAGCCATCCATCAAAGGCATCTGCAAATCCATAAGAATGATATCGTAATGTTCTTCAAATGCTTTTTTGACCGCTATCTGTCCGTTTTGAGCAATCTCAACAGTGGCGCCATGATTTGCCAATATTGTAGCGACGAGTAGCTGATTATCCAACGCATCTTCAGCTAAAAGGATTCGTTTCCCTTCGAGTGCGTGAGACTCATCGTCGAGGATTCGCGCGGAGGCTGTTTTTCGGCCCAAGGTGGAAGGGAGCCCGGCGACGAGAGAAAAGGTGAAGGTACAGCCCTTATCTGAATCGTTTGTGCTGAGAGAAACATCCCCGCCGAGAGCAACTGCAAGCTTACGCGATAAGAACAGCCCTAGACCTGTTCCACCAAACCGTCGTGAGGTGCTTTCGTCCGCCTGACTAAAGGGCTGAAAGAGCTTTGCGATATCTACGGCCGACAGGCCGATCCCCGTATCGCGAACGGCTATGGTAATCAGAGCCATTTTTAAACTTACTTCGAAACTTGAAATGCGAGTAGAGATGATTTCAATTTTTCTTTGCCATTTTCTTTTGGGATCTTAATAGGCCGAAATAATAGGAAATTATATCCTCAGGCAAACAATAAGTTTGCGTAATAATCACTTTTTTCGAAGTGCAACGCTTTTTTTCTTCGCGTATGGGGGGGGAGGCGAAGAAAATTCTCTAATCGGGTCGATTAATGACGGAATTTATATTCTGCTTTGCCTACCAAATGGTGGATTATAGGTGACTGCCTTTAGGCAGGTCTAATTATAATGATCTAAACTGCAAGAACCAAACCCTTTGCGATATACCGTTCAATTTCCGACATCGTGCACACGATACCTTAGGCTTCGGCTTAGAATAAATACGGAGAATCGCACAAGTATAAAAAACCAGATAGCATCTCGAGACACCATAGGTGGACGGTATCCCGCCGAAAGCGAGCATGGGGAAACGGCTCGCCCTTGGGACCGGATTCAAGAATTAAAAGATCGCAACGCCTCCGAACACGCAGGTGGTTTAAGCTCGGGATATCGCTCAAGGTGTTTTTGTAAAGAGGTCTCTGATGCACTGTCTACTAGATGCTTTGCCATACGTCTGCCTCTGGTCAGCCTGTCTTTTCCCATCGTCCACGAAATTTCCAATGGAACGGGTATGCCTCGTTCCGATTCCAATGTTTCATAAATCCATCGACCTCTGAAGCCAGTTCCTGAACGGAATGGAAGTCACCGTGTTTGAGGATACGGCGCTGCAGGATGCTCAACCCTATCTCGATTTGGTTTACCCATGACGCATGAACTGGCGTCCAGACAAAGCGAAAGCGGCTATGGTGACGTCGATTGAACTCGATCCAGCTCCAGCCGTGATGAATGTTCAGGTTATCCCATATGGTATAGATATTTCCCTGCGGATAACGCCGAGCCAGTGCGTTCATAAATCGGATGAGATCTTTTTCTTTTCGGCTGGCAAGACTTTGTCCGAAGACTTTTCCGCTCGCTGGTTCTAACGCAGCAATGAGAGTTTGAGTGCCGTGGCGAACGTATTCAAACTCCCGACACCCCATCCGCCCCTTGCGAGCAAGCCGCAGCGGAAAACATTGCTGAAGAGCTTGCATCCCGCTCTTCTCATCAACGCACAGGACCTTGGCGCCTTGAGGAGGCTTTGTGTAGAGAATTGCAGATGGTCTCGACTTTTTCGCGAAAATTCGGATCAGGACTATGGAGCCACATCCGAATGCGATGTGGATGAATATCAGCATCGTTTAAAATGCGGCGGATTTCTGTTTCGCTAAGACGATAGTTCGTTTCTTCCACAAGCGCTTGCCGCAGGCTGGCAGCAGTCCAAATCTTACGAAAGGGTGCCGCATCACCTTCTGGCCGCTTACAAGCAAGCTTGATGACTCCCCAGCGGAAATCTGTCGGAACATGGGGCGGCGGCTGATACGAGGGCTATCGTTCAATGCCTTTTCATTTGGTCTCGAGGCAAATCTATTTCGCCATTTGCGGGCCGTCTTCTCTCTACAGCCCATTGCGCGTGCAATCGCTGTATTGCTTTCACCAGAAGCGGCTCGAAGTATGATCTCAGCTCGAAATACTTTGCGATGCTGGGCTGTTTGAGAATGAGAAATTTTAACCAATTTGCTGCGAACTGGCGGACTAAGACGTACATGACTAGCTTGAATATTCATGATAGCACCATCACTTAAGTTCAAAGCTAATTTACTCCTCTCTCACTATCATTTCAACCCGGTACGAACTTAGGGCGTCCAGTACTAGCTCCTGCTTTTAAGGCCCGGGGAATACTTGTTAGGTCTTTCATTGAGACGGTAGTGGTCATTACTTCTCTGAGGTTTTAGCGCCCTTGCCATCATCTGAGTTGCGGAGAGACATGTTTATAAAAGGGGTGGCGCCTCCGGTGATCTGGGGCAGGGCTCCATTCCATTTATCAATGGCTTTACTTTGAATCAAATTGGAATTGAGGGTTTGCTGCAAGAGGCGGTTGCCTTCAGCTTCGGCTCGAGCTCTGACCAGTACGGACTGAGCTTCCCCTTCCGCTTTCGCGACGGCCGCTTTGGCAAGAGTGACTTGTTTTTGTAATTCGTATTCAGCTTGCTGGGCTTGTTGCTGCGCAGCCATTTTCTGTTGCATCTGAGCTTCGATTGCTGCCGGAAGGTGGCTCGCACCCATGTTGATTTTGTCCAATTTAAAACCCATTTTTTCGAGCTCGCCTTCGAGAGCTTTCTGAATTCCATTTTGTAAATCGGCACGGCGTGACGAGATGATTTCGGTTAAGGACATCTCACCCGCAACGTTTTGGGCCACTGTGATGATCGTTCTACGGATAAATGTGCTTTCGATTTCTTCCATGTTTGCGCCACGGAACGCTTTAAAAACATCGGAAGCCCGATTTTCGGTCGTATTATAAGTCACCGACAAATCCTGCCGAATATGCTGACCCTCACGCGTGGGTAGATCCATACTATCGTCCCCTGTAGACGAGCCTTCTCCCGAATTTTTGACCATCGTGTAGGTACGAAGAGCCGTTGGATAGCTTTGAACTTGAGTAACCCAGGGAACTCTCCAAACCATTCCCTGGCCCACGTTGCGCAAAGAGCCTGTCCAGACATTAAAAACGACACCAGTATTTCCAGGTGCAACTATTGTAAAGGAACTCAAGATGGAGGCTAAAAGAACGATGGCAAGAACGCCAATGGTGACGCGGCTTGCCATCCAGGCGAGACCTTCAGGAGTGCCTAAATCTTGGGGGCGGGGACGAGTTGCCATATTATCGATCTTCTTTCGTAGAATTGTTGATCTCTTGTTGACTGACTTTGATCTCGTAAATGCGAGCTGTACGGGACGGAGGCAAAAATCTCGAAAATAGACGTAAAAATCTGTTTTCAATCAATTTTGTAAGGGGTTGTAAGGCCCATATCAGCACAGTAACGACTAAGACTAAGAGGCAAATTTCGATGAAAGTCAGCGGCATAAAACCTCCCTATTTTCAGTCGACATTAGTCCTAGACGCTCATGTTTACAAGGATTACGATATATCAAAGCGGAGTGATCGTTTCCCCACATGCATTCGTTACATTGCCGCCGCCTGTCAAACTGCCTCTTTGGGGATTACATTCTCAACAGCGAGTTCTGCGATTATCTTCTTCAAAGCCGGACGGCTAAAAAAGCTGCGAATGTTGATGTCCTGCGAATTCATCCAAACCTTAAGGGCATTAAGCCCACGTATTCCCCACTTCACTGTCCAATCTCGAGCGGGCAGTTCAAAGGAATGGTGGATGTAATTCGAAATCGCCAGCGTGGTGACTAAGGCTATTGGTAGTAGAACATAGGGTGAAATACGATGGAGTGGTGTGATAAAGGGCAATTCTGACGTTTGTAGATAGAAGAGAAGTTTCACAAGAACACCATGAAGTAGGTAGGTGGAAAATGAGATTTTCCCTACTCGCATAACAAACACATTCGCAAAAATCAGGTCGCTCAGACCTCGCTCATGAAAAAGCGCCAGGATAAACGCCCCCCATAAGGGTGAGATAAGTAGGTGAAGATTGTTGTCTTCGCATCTAAAAATAATAACCACTACCATTGCTGGAATGCCAACTAACAAACATCGCCAAAAGCTTTGACTGACTGTTTTGAACGAAGGCAGGCAGTGAAAAATCCATGTACCAAAAAGAAAATTGAAACTCATGCGAGTGAGTCGCGGAGGTAAATAAGAGTCATAAATGTGAGTTGCATAGAGAAGGTAAAGAGTAATGACAAGAAGTGCCCGCATAAACTGGGAAAGCTGACGCCACTGCGTTAAAACAAAGGCAAATACAAAGAAATAGGCAAACCACTCTGCGCTTACGGACCAAGATAAAAAGTTCCAGCTAAGGGGGAGCCACGACCATGAATGAATCATTAGAATATTGAGAACGGCAGACGTCTTTGAAAAATGATTGGGGTCCGTCGGAGCATGCCCAACGAGAAGCAAGCCGAGGTAGAACAGGACCATTATAAGAAATGTGAGAAGGTGGAGAGGATAAAGGCGCGCAAATCGCTTGAGGAGAAATTCCGCATAATCGAAGGCATCTATTTCAGACATTTTTTTGAAATAGATATAGGAGACGACAAATCCGCTCAGAATCAGAAAGAAATCTGTTGCGACATGACCACGATCAATAAAAACTGCGAACAGTGGAATACGGACAAGAGGGGCAGCATTAAAATGAAATAGCACGATCCAAATGGAAAACCAAGCGCGCACGCCAGTCAGGTTATTGATGTATTTTCGAGAATCGGTAACCTGCATTTAAGAATAACCTGATATCACGCGGATCAATTGATCAATCAATCAATCGTTTTGAAAGAAGACGCTGGTGGATTGAAAATCAGGTCGCATTCATATTCCCTGAGAATCGTTAAGTCAAAACAATAAAAATTGCGACAGACGAAAGTTTATAAAAATATAATGATATCAATCTAGGGAACGCTAACGGCATCTCAATTGCTGTCAAAACTCAGGTGCAAAATCGCAGTTCATTGAATTTAATTAACCAAGCTTTTGCCATATGCGAAACATGAATCAATAGGGTTATTAATTTCGATTCTGCCGTTTTAGGTCTAAGGCCGCAGTAGCCTGCCCAGGCAAATGATTCTTTGACTTTACGAATTGAAAAAGGGCCGCCAGGCAGCGAATTTCGCGCGAGCGGCCCAATAAAGGTGTGTATTACGGGTTAAGAGTTGTAGGGACTTCAATGAAGCGCATTTGCAGAACGCGCAAACCATTGTTGTCGACATTCCACAGGTAGTTTTGCAAGCGGTCATCAAACAGCGAGACGCTTTCGACTTTGCCATCACCGTTGATGTCGGCTGATATGGAAAGAAGCTCATTGCTCACGTTCGTGAAAGTGCTTTTACCTTTGGTACGTGTTGAAACGGATGTCTCAAGGCTACAGATTTGTTCGCCTGTGACTGGATCCGTGGCACAGGTATTGATGCTTATTTTTCCGCCCGGCTTACCCACAGGTCGAACGAATACAGAGTACTTTGTTATACCATCGCCTTCAGGATCGGGATTGGGGAGACGAAACGCGGCCACGCCGTCAGTTCCGTTGCCGTCCAACACAGGAAAATCGCTTTGGCTACAGGCGTTCGTGATAAAAGACGTACCAAGACAAATCAAAACAATTTCGCTTTTCACAGGAACGCTCTAAGCTTAGATAGGCAAAAGACATATGCGTCTGCTTTATCAATGAACCTTCGCCCTGAAGCCGTAAGGAACGGCAGATATATATTCATAAAACAAACGGAACGCCTGGATTCCAGGCGTTCCTTAAGTCATGATGGATAAGGCTACTTATGGTGCGATAGGGGCTGTAGGAGCTGGAGCAGGAACTGAAGCTGGAACTGGATCGGCTACAGGCGCAGTAGAAGTTGCGGCTGGCGCTTGGTCTTTCTTTGAGTTTTTGCGAACTGTATCGGATACAGCTCCGCCGTGTCCTTTAGCCGTTGATGACACGCCGCCAGCGCCTTTTACTCGTGTCGAATCTTGAGCAGAAGCTTTTACAGCACTGCCGTGTCCTTTAGCTGTTGCCGACGCGCCGCCTGGAGCAGCAAGTGCTGAGACGCTGAACATGGAGAGGAGAGCCGCTGCGATGATTGTGTTTTTCATTTTGAATCCCTTATTGAAACGGTAGTAAAATCACTTGGCGGTTATCGACATTTTTTCGGATATAGTGAGAATAAATTTTAAGGCATCAAAATGTTTGCTGAAATAACATTGTATTTCGAGTCAATTCATAACAGCCGTTAATAGGTGAAGCGAATTGATTTCTAGTTAATATCGGATGCTTTTTAGAGAAACAAAAAGCCAAAGTCTCAAACAAGTGTTTGAGATTGGTAACGCCCCACCCTTCACCCATCTTGGATCGGTGCGTAAGACATTGATTTCAAAAGTTTAAAATATCGACTCTTCCATTATTAAACCTCAACTAAAGCCAAATCTTCGCCGATAAGAGGCCAGTTCCCTTTTTGCCTAGCGTAGGACCTGACTCTATGAAAGCGAAATATCGATATTTTATGCTCCTTACATCGCTGGCCGCTTTGGGTGTTTATGGTTTCCTAAGAAAAGTGCCAAAAGCTTTGTTGGAGGAAAATTACTCAAAGATTCCGGCCCTAATGCCCACGACGTCAGAGTCCGAAATAAAAGCTCAAGTGCAGGCCCTTCATTACCAAGCCAGACGCAAAAAAAGAGTCGAAGAAAACGTTCAGATTCGCCAGGAACAAGGCGATTACCGAACCTGGATAGCCAAGGCGAATATGCGAAGCGTCATCGGAATGGAGGATCTTGTCCAAAAGCTGCGTGCGGCGGACGAAGACACAGTCGCCTCGTTCTTCGAGACAGAATTGAAGCGCATTGGGACGAGCAACCCGGGCGAGAGGGGGCGCCTTACCTTCGCAGCGAATGCCTTGCAATCGGATGCGATGGGAGTATTTTGGCAAGATATCCTCAATCGTGAAACCCCTGCCTTTGCAGGCGAAGTCCAAATCCTCCAGGCTCCTGATCTTGGCGTGGACTCTCGATTCTTACTCAATGAGCTTAGCATGGCCGTGCGCAACCTCGGTCTCATCGCATCACGACGGCCTGAAAGCCTCGCCTTGTTGCGAAAGATTATTGAAAAACCGAATCCTGATTTCCATTCGGTCGAGCTCCGTGAGGAAGCCTTCACCATGATTCGTGAGAACGACCTTGTTGAAGCGACTCAAATCGCCCTGAATCTCGACAAAGAGGACACATTAAAGGAGCGTCTCAATGCTCATTCCAAATAAAAGGGGGATGCTTTTGTTTTCCAAAAACATCCCTATTGGAGCGATTGCTTTCGTGAGCTCTTTTTTTATTTCATGCAAAGACTACAATTTAACGAAGCCCACCTTCGCCAAGAACGACACGGGTCCCTCCGCTGGCAATGTTCCAGGCATGGCACAAGGCAACTCCGAGACAGGTAAACCTTCCGAGAGCGCGCAGCCGCCTACCGTACTTTCCCTTCAGCTCGACGCCAGCGCAGACAACGATGCGCTCGTCTATACCTTTGGCGTCGCCAGCGCTAAATTGAAAGGAAATACTCTAACGTATGGAGTCGTACAGAAGCGTTCTATCCTATCCGGAGCGCCCTTGTCGGTAGAGCAGCGTAGCGACATTATAAGGTTGTGTCGGGACATCGGGTTGAGTTCAAAGCCGGATCAGTACCTGCCTGCTAAAACATGGGATCAGGAGGCTCCGATCTATCTCATGTGGCGCTCCCATTATGCAAGCGATGTGAAAACAAGGATCGCAGGGGCAGCGACGACTAGTGCCGGCGGAATTCGTTGTGCAGTCGATCTCGAATTGACCGCAGAAACCGATCATCAAAGTGTTCGTTTGACATTCGATCCCATTGCTAACAAAAAATCGGCGCCTGCCGGAGTTCTAAACATAAATACGGCGATCAGTCAGGGACTGCTTTTACCCAATGCATCCTTTGACAAAGAGACAACTGCGAATATCAGCGAAATTTCCGATGACCCGAAAATAATGCTTCAGGCAAAAGCGCTTGATCCAAGTGTCTTCAAGCCTAGAATCGATCCGATCGGCCTGGCGGAACAGTGCTACACATCAGTCTCGGGAGGTAAATCGCACATTGCGAATCCTGAAGCGAAAAATGATTTCAAGATTTCTGTGAGTGTTGGTTTAGCTGCCGTTAAATCGATTGCACCAAAAGAGGTGGGAGGTCGGTTGTTACCGGAATGCAAAAACCTCAAGGTCCAACAGCAAAACGAGACAGACGCTAACGTCGATTTGAGTTGCGCTCAGTATCAAGCTGTTAAGGACGCGGGCCTGGAAGCAGGCTGTGCCTGGGAATTGACGATCAGCAACAAGAGTGATCCAGAGGACACTATCGCAGTGTCCACTCCGATGAATAAGCTCGTCTACAAAACTGTGAACTCCTCTGATATAGCGAAGGTCATGGTACTTATACCGCGATCAAAGAAAAATCCGGTGCGGAACGGGACAACGAAACTCATAGGCTTCAACCAAGTGCAGCAAGAGATGATGACCGACTCTTTCGATCTCTGGCTAAACATTTTACCCGCAGCCTTCGATCGCGATTTCGGAAGCAGGATCAAGCAGGTGAGTTATGCTCCTGATCAACCTATGTGTAAGAACGGATTCGCGGCCTATGCTGGCTACGGAGCGACTGAGTTCTTCTGGTGTCCAAACGGAGGTATGACGGAGGGTCATCAGGCGGCGCGTGACACGGATCCCGCAACAGCATTATTTCGAGGAATTACGCTTTATCACGAAACCCGTCACACTATGTTTTGGAAACATGACCACGATGATACAAGCTATGCGCCTTGTGCCGGGACTGCTGCATCATCGGAATTTTATTATAATCTCTATGCGAAATGCGATACCGATTTTTGCCGCGTGCTTCGCGACGATGAGATTCGCCTGATGAAAGTCGAGCTCAACTATGATTACACTAATGATGGAACGGGCCGGAAGTCTCAGGGGATTTGTAAAACCTGGACCAAGGCGATGGGTATTGACGGGGAAGGATTTTAGCTTCTGTTCTATAACGATTCGATCTTGCTGCTGCTGAAGGCGCTGAGGCGACTATGACAATAATTAAAGAACTGCTGAAGTAGTTCCGAACATACGACGAGGCAATCGAAATGACACATAAGTATATATCAGGATCGACAGCAGGACTGCTAGCAACTGCCCCTATGACGATTGTTATGGCTGCCGTTCGTAAAGGTGGAGGAGGGCTCGATGCCCCTTTGCCGCCAGAAGAAGTTGCTACGCGCTCACCACTTCCGCTTACGTAAGTGGACTGCGCCTTATCATGGATCCATACAATATGGCGATGAGCGGCGGGAATAGGTTTCCGTTCAAATTCAATCCAATTTAGAGGACGGACGACTGCCTGTTCGTCTTTGTCTCCCTCTTCGACGTTCCCAACCCCTACCCCAGGGCACACCCTTCGATTTCCGCAGCTTGGTTAATTACGAGTAGCTTTCTGGGTCGATTCACTGCTTTTTATCGCTAGCAAATATTCGACACTGAGGGCTTTCTCTATATTGAGAATCAGAAGTAGTCGTTTATCGAGACGTGCTACCCCCGTAATGTAGTCGGTGTTAATCGCGCTTTCGATTTGGGGTGGCAGGCTCATGTTGTTTGCCGCGATGGATAGAACGGATTCGACGGAGTCGACGATGACTCCCATGCAGAGGTGTTCGAGATCAACAATGATGATCGCTGTTTCACCCGTAGCCGAAACACCTTTGATCCCAAACTTCAGTCGAAGGTCGATAACAGATATAATCTTGCCTTTCAGATTCATAAATCCTTTGAAGTGGAGGGGTATGTTGGGGATGCTGGTTATCCCAGTCAAAGCGATGACTTCCCGTATCTTAACCAAAGGCAAGGCGAATGCTTCGCTGCCTAAAGTAAAAATCACAAAACGTTGATTTTTGTGGGTTGCATTTAGGCTTTTATCAACACCTTGTATTTTAGTCATGATTGCTCATTTATAGTAAAAAAATTTTGACTTCCCTGATACCGGACATTTTTCTATCGACCGGCTATTCAGAATACTGAGTGATGCGCGATGAATGGCGGTGAAAGTGAGCAGGCGGAGGACGTTGCAGCTATCAGGAGTGGAGATAAAAGTTGAATTAGATTCAGGTTGACCTTTTGAATACTGCTTATCTATTTTTCATAAAACCGTAGGCGCGGCGTATAAGAGGCGGAATGACAAACATAGCAATCATAACAATGAGCGAGGCCGTCGTTCCATCTCCGATCACGTTGTTCAGACAGATTGTCGAAACCGCAATAACTCCGAAAAATATCATATCGCCCGCGATCGCGATGGCCCATCCCGAAAGAAAACTGTGACCTGATGCTAATGCTGCGGCCCGACCCGTCATGGGGTCAATGCCAAAGGAAATGGCAATGAGCATAATGGGGCCTGGTGATGCTCCATAGCCAGCGATAGTCCGCTTTGTCACGGTTTTTAAAGCATCCCGCATGCGGGCGAGCCATTCCACGTGATTGCAAAGGATGCCGAATAGCATCATGAAGGGCTCAAAGATCAGGGCCAGCGCCACATCCGAAATAAAATAGAGTACGGTCATAATAAGCCAGCCCATGCCCTGGGTCTGAGCAAGGACAACGCCCGCAGGGATACCGCCCCCGACGGGGACAGCAAAGAGCAGAAATACGTCCCACATGATGGCAGGGGAACTGAGATTAAAGGTGTTCATATTGGTGTTTCGTTCGCAATTGATGTCAGGACTCAGTTCCGAGCATACCTAAACTTTGCCAAAGAGGCTAGGAGAGCCGAGGAGATCGTCATATGCGGAAACAGTGTCAACCGGCACGCAGATGCAATGAGCGGGCACGTATCGTCCTTCAGCGGGTTGCCTATGGCCTGTATATACACGAGCTCAGTCAGCCTACTGAGAGGGCTAAGATCTTCGATGAGGTTGTCGTCGAGAAAAAGTTTCTTCAGTTTAGGATATTGGAGCAGATCGCTGACGTTACGGACCTTGTCACCTGTGAGTGTGAGCTCTTCTAACAACGGAAGTTCGCCAAGACTCTCCGGAATCGAAAGGCCGTTTCCTTCGACATGAGCCAGGGTTAGTATTTGCAGATTTTTCAGGAACTTAAGTCCATCAAGCGAGCGTAGCGGATTCGTCGATAGATCAAGCTTTCTCAAAGTTAGTGGCAAACCGGGGAGATGTTGGAGTTGATTGCTGCCCAGGTTCAGATCACGAAGCGATGGCACATCTTCGAAGGTCGGCAAATCTGCAAAGCTGTTTTGTCCGAGATCGATGGTTACCAAACGAGGCGTGTTTTTGACCTTTCCAAGTGTTTTGATGCCATTATGTAAAATCATGAGCTCCTCGATGGAAGGGAGGTCTTCGATGCCATCGATTGTATCTAATTGTTTATTGTAACTCAGGTGCACCTTTTCTAACGATTTCCATTCTCGTAACGAAATAGAGCCGGTCAGGTCCAGACCGATGAGATTTAATAATTTGAGCTTTGGCATGATGGTCGGGAGCTTGGGTGAATTTTTATCAAAAATAAGGGTGAGTTCTTCTAAAGACCCCATGTTTTCGGCTAAAGCTTTGATCTCCGTCGAGGTCACGTTCAGGGAACGGATCTGCGTTGCAAGCGATAGGTCCAGTGGAACGTCGGCAGTGACATTGGTCAGTTTCATCGTTTTGAGCCGAGAGAAATCGATACTGGACGTATGAGAAATAAAGAGCCTCGAAAGCGCCAATGTTTCTAAAAGTTTGAGCGAACTTAAGCTGTCGGAGATAAAGGAAGGTGCGGAATTTTCGAGGTGAAGATCCGTTATTGCTTTGAAGTTGGAGAAATCGATAGGGTATCGGATCTGACCTTCATTGTTTTTGATTTCTAATTTTGTTAGAGCGGGAAACGCGTTGAGGGGACGAAAATCGGTTATGGCGCTATCCTCGATAATCATTGAGGTGATTCCGCTATCAACTAATGATAGGAGCGGTGCCAAGTCTTCAACCTTCGCGGCATAATTGGAATTGTATTGGTCAAAGGTGCTGAGGACTAAAGTCCCTTTGCTTTGAATCATCTTCCTCACCCAGGTTTCTGCAACGGCACAATCTGTGAAGATTTCGCGCGCTAACAACGGATTATCGGTTTTGATGCGATAGTCGCTCGCGAGGCGAATGATTTTCTGAACCGTATACCACGAAGGGGCTGCGTTATCCTGCTGTTCACACCAATCCTGAAACGTCCTAGGTACTGTGACGGGAGCTTTTTTCACTACGGCGACGTCTTTAGGATTTAAAAACGCGTTTTGGATGATCATGGTTTTTGAACTGGTTTCGAGCCATTCCACGTAATTGCCAACGAAGGTATAGATGCCTTGACCGCTGCTGCAGATCGTGTCGGGATTCTCGGGGACCAAAATACGGTCCCACCCCATGAATTCCCCAGCAAGATACCAGTGGCCTTGGACCTTTACAAAAGCAGGTCCTCCGCTATCGCCGAAGCATGGGCTGCCATCAGCTTTCGAATCGACCGTGATCAGACTATAAAGCCGTGGAGTGGAAACGTATTCTTTAACGAAAGTATCCAAAGATTGAAGTAGAGTGTTATTACAGGCAACCGTCGCGTCGCCACAGGGATACGCGGTATAACCATAGCCAGCAATTTGAATAGGCGTTCCGGGTGTCAACGTCACGGGCGCCCGTAGAATCTCGATGGGCCGGTAAACTTCAGGCGGTCTGCCCTCAAACTTTACCCAGGCGATGTCGAAGTTCGATTCGAACTTCTGAATAGGCTTGTAAGTTTGAAATGCTGTGACCGTGAAAAGCGCAGTTTCCGCGTTGCCAAACATAACTTTAAACTCGCCCTTTTCCTTATTGATGACACAATGGGCTGCAGTCACGATGAGGTTGGCTGCGATATAAGTGCCAGAGCAGAACGGTATATGATCGAGTGATCCAACAAGTGCAACCGTGCTGTAGGCCGCTGGGCTTTCCTGATTCGGGACATTGCCGCCAATTACGTCTAGAGAGCTCGGAGTTTGCCGACCACAACGCGCTAGGATGAGAGCTGAAAGAATTAGGATCGACAATCTGCCAGCAATACGAAAATGTTTGGCTTGAGAATACATGATCAATCCTTTGTATGTCCCTAAAGCCTAGGCAGGCTCATTGGAATTCTTTCCAGGGTGTCTACTGAGCAAAAAGAGTGCCGCATGACACCGTTGAGGCTGTTTATTGGGGAAGCATCGCGAATACCGGGCAAAATCAAAGGGTGAAGGAACGGATGGGTTTGCGCCTTATTGCGCTTAGATAGTACGCAAAGCGTGAAAACATACTTATCCTGCTTCAGATGAGCCGTATAGAATTGAGGGATTATACTCAGTGTTTTGGTCATAGCTCATTCTGAGGTATTTTTAGAGCATTGCATAACCTGTGATTACTCAAGATTATTTTGAAAATATAGAGACAGACGAAGGCTATTGTCTCGTGACATCTTCTGCTGTTCTTTCTTATCTTTGCTTAGCCACCAGACCTCTCAATTTGCTCAGCAAAGGAGAACGATCATGAATGAAAAAATCGACAGGAAGTTTTCCAGCCAAGAACCACTTACGATCACAAGAACCTTTATGGCTCCGCGCGATCAAATTTTTGACGGCTTCATAAATGACGAAAAGTTGAAGCAATGGTGGAGTCCGAAAGATTTCACATGTTCGTATTTCAAAAACGATCCGAGAGTGGGTGGAACATATTTAGGCTGCATGAGGTCTTCTGACGGTAAGAAGATTTGGAGCAAGGGCTACTATATTGAGATTAGGGCTGCCGAAAAACTGAAATATAGCGATTCGTTTGCGGATGAAAATGGCAAGGTCGTCCCAGCTACGGTTTACCACATGAGTAGTGAATTCCCTCTCGAATGTATAGTCGAGATCGTTTTCAGTGACGTTGTGGACGGAACGAAAATCACACTCAAACATTCAGGAATACCGGAAGTCGATCTTAAAAATTGTACCTTGGGTTGGGAAGAGTGTCTGAATAAGCTGGGCGCCCTTGTCGAGAATTCGGGCCGGTCGAATAGGAGTGAGGCTGAGATTCGCTCCACATCGACCAGTGTGAATCAAAACATCGATTATGTTTGATTGATCGCCGTTTCCCACGGGAAACGGCTATTTTTCGAAAGGCTCTATTTGCCAAATGGTGCCGGAAGCGAAGGCTTGGTCACGGATGGAGCGCCGTCTTTCAGTTCTTTGATTGTTACAGACCTTAGCGCATTCAGGTCGATGGTTTTCGGTTGCGTGCCCGCACCTAGATCAATCGCCCGTGCAGTTAGACCAGGATTACGGACTTCGGAGTCCACTTCCACAGACTCTATGCGACTATCGCCTGTGATCGAAGCCTT
Source organism: Oligoflexus sp. (assembly GCA_014378195.1). GTDB lineage: Bacteria > Bdellovibrionota_B > Oligoflexia > Oligoflexales > Oligoflexaceae > Oligoflexus. The sequence goes on from JACMOC010000075.1 coordinate 25,752, forward strand.
AAAATCCTGCAGATCCAGGATCGCGCTGCGGCTCAGGTTTTCGACTGCTTTGCCCGCTCCTGCGTGACCATCGGTATCAGTAAAAGTGTGCTTTGGATGCACAGAAATCATGCGTGGAAGCAGATGCGCGCTCGGTCGTTCAATCAAGATATCGGGATGTTTGCTCTCCAGTTCACCTATCAATGTATCCATGTCGCTTAGGGACACATCGCTCTTGTAGGTAATCATCCAGCCTGGAAACAAGAGACTGAGGCTTTGTGCGGAAGATTCAAAACTTGCCAGGCCTAAGCTCGATGTTCCATTCGTTTGAATGTAGAATGTTGCAAAAGTGGAATCGCTTTCTAAGAGGTTCGAATTAACCTTAGCCACATAATAGAGACGGGCAAAATCATTCCAACGTCCGTCGCCATTTACTATTAAAGCATCTTGAAAAATAATTTTTCCGTCGCGGCTTGTACCAAATGTCTTTTCGATTTCTGAACGGGCGTAGTCCCCAAAGGCTTTGGCATCGACAGGCAGTGGAGCTGTGTAGGCTTTGAGTTGATCCTGCAGAATCTGGTCACTATTGCTTGGATCCGCAACATGCCCTAATGGGGAAGCCGGCGTGGCACGGGCAGTGTAAGTCATTGATCCTGCTGCTAAAACGGATAGAATTGCGAAAGCGGTTAGGTGTTTCATCTCAGTCCTCCAGTTGGAATCGTTTCCGAATGACGTCATAATACAGAACACGCTTTTTTTAACTTCAAAAATCTATCCGAATTGCAGCTATTCCAGAGCATTTTCCTGTTCGCCCCTACTTGAAAGAACGCCTAGCTCTAGTGATTAATATTTAAATCCCAAAAATTTTCGTGTTACGATTCCCCAGGATGCTCACTATAAAACCCAGTCACAAAAGGGACAAGGAATGACAAAAATCAAAGCGCCGGTGCCAAAAATCTGGGAGAAACCTAGTTTCATAAATATCCGTCTCGGATTCGAAATCACCATGTATGTAAATACCAAGGTTTAATGGTTTTGAACGACTGTGAGGCCCCTTCCGTTCGCGTTTAAGATCGTGAATGGGACGGGGTGTTTTTTCTTTATACGCGGGACATAGGTCTTTTATGCATATTCGAGTGTTAGGCTCTGCAGCTGGTGGCGGATTTCCGCAATGGAACTGCCATTGTGAGAACTGTTTGGGTGTAAAACAGGGAACGATTGAGGCGAAGCCACGGACCCAGTCGTCGATAGCAGTCAGTTCTAACGGAAAGGACTGGGTGCTGATTAACGCCTCGCCTGACATCCGGGCCCAGATTCTGGGTAATGATGTGCTAGCGGCTCAAGACGGTTTGCGTGGCACAACAATTCGCGGGGTTGTTTTAATTGACGCGCAGCTCGATCATACATCGGGTTTACTTTTTTTGCGCGAGGGCAGTCTTTTACCTGTGTACTGCACCGAGACCGTGCGGCGCGATCTTACCGTCGGTTTTCCCCTCTTCGCACTGTTGAAGAGCTATTGTGGCCTTGAACATCATCTTATCGATCTCAAGGCTGGCGAATGTAGGTTTACCGTGAATGGCGCCGAAGGCCTCTCCATGAAAGCGATAGCCCTGAAAAGTAAGGCTCCGCCTTATTCACCGAACCGCGAAAATCCACAGGTCGGTGACAATATCGCGCTCCATATCACGGACAAGGCGAGTGGCAAAAGCGTGTTGTATGCACCCGGACTCGGCACATTTGAGCCTCATTTGGAGCCTTATTTTGCCTCGAGTGATTGTGTTTTGGTGGACGGAACGTTCTGGCTTGAAGATGAGATGATTCGCGCCGGAGTCGGCCGGAAATATGCATCTGAGATGGGCCACCTTTACCTGTACGGTGAGGGCGGGATGATCGAAATTCTCAAGAACTTTCCGAAACCGCGTAAGATATTGATTCACATCAACAATACCAACCCGATATTGAATGAGCGATCGACTGCTCGCAATAGGGTCTCCGACGAAAGAATTGAGGTGGCTTATGACGGAATGGATATCAAAATCTAAGGTTATGAATCGTCCCAATGAATATGCCCGAGCAAAAGCGTCTAACAAGGCAGCGCCGTGGAGCCAAGCTGAATTCGAAGATCAGCTTCGCAAAAAAGTCACGCAATACCATACCGAGCATACGTTTCATCGGGCCATGATCGAGGGGCGATTGACGCGCAAACAGATTCAGGGCTGGGTGGCAAATCGATTTTATTACCAACTCACGATTCCGCAAAAAGATGCGGCTATACTCGCCAATTGTCCGGATCGTAATGTCCGCCGGAAGTGGGTTCAAAGAATCATCGACCAGGATGGAACGGATGAAGCACCTGGTGGGCTAGAAGGCTGGATACGTCTGGGCGAAGCCTGCGGTTTGTCGCGCGACACGCTTTTGAGTCTGGAGCACGTGCGTCCCGGTGTACGGTTCGCGTGTGATGCCTATCTCAATTTCGCAAGGCAATCGCCCTGGCAGGAAGGGATTTGCTCGTCGCTCACGGAACTCTTTGCGCATAATGCCCATAAAGAACGAATCGAAGCGTTTCCCATCTATTACCCGTGGATCGAAAACGAGGGACTTTCTTATTTCCGGGATCGACTCACTTTGGTTCAAGTCGATGTTAAACACGGTCTGGCGGTAACACTTGAATATTTTGATACGCGCGTAATGCAGGAACGTGCCCTCGATATTCTCGGTTTCAAACTCGATATACTCTGGCAGATCTTGGACTCTGTTCAACTTGCCTATGGAATAGGAGAGTCAGATGGAACTTAACGTCCCTTTGCCCCATGATGCCTTCATTCAGATGGCCAGGCCTTTCCGCTTTCAGTGGGAACCGGCTCAGGATTGTTTTGTTATTCTCTATCCTGAGGGCATGGTGAAGCTGAACCAGGCGGCGGGACTCATACTCAATCTTTGCTGCAAACACAATCAAAGCCTTGCTCAGACGGTTGAGTCGCTCGCGCAAGACTTTGGGCAGGAACCTCAATCCATACAGGATGACGTTCAAGAATTTTTAAGGATTGCGCATGATAACCGATGGATTGAACTCAGGCAGTAAACCGCCAATCCCTTTGTGGATGCTGGCCGAACTCACCTATAAGTGCCCACTGCAGTGCCCTTACTGCTCGAACCCCCTCGCCATTGCCCAATCGCGAGGGGAGCTCAGCGTCGATGAATGGTGTGACACGCTTAGTCAGGCCCGTGCATTAGGGGCAGTTCAGCTCGGCCTGTCCGGAGGGGAACCGCTATTGAAAGGCGGCGTCAGCCAAATCATCAAACATGCAACGGATTTAGGGTTTTACACCAACCTGATCACATCCGGGGTCGGTTTGACTGAAAAATCGATCGTGGCGTTGAAGAGTGCAGGTTTAGAACATATTCAGCTGAGTGTTCAAGCCCCAGAAGAAGTTTTGAACGACCAGATCGCGGGCCGTAAATGTTTCCGGGAAAAACTGGAAGCAGCCGCGCTGATCAAAAAACACGGATTTGCGATGGTGATGAATGTCGTTCTTCATCGTCATAATATTGGGAGACTGGGTGAACTGATTGAGCTTGCCGTGCATCTGAAGGCCGACTATCTCGAACTCGCAAACGTGCAGTTTGATGGTTGGGCTTATCTCAACCGAAAGAGCCTCCTACCGACGCGCGATCAAATCGACCAAGCGCTAGCCACGACACGTGAGTATGAAAAACGAATGCAAGGTCGCTTGAAGATCTTCTACGTCTTGCCTGATTACTATTCAGATCGGCCCAAGGCTTGCTGCAACGGTTGGGGAAGCCTTAGCCTCGTTGTCTCGCCTTCCGGCTTTGTTATGCCATGCCTAGGGGCTCACAAGCTTCCGATTGATGACAGGCCCAATATTCGTGATCAATCGCTCGGAACGATCTGGCGCGATTCCAAGCTCTTCAACTCATTCCGAGGCTACGATTGGATGCAGGAGCCCTGCCGCTCTTGTCCCGAGAAGACCAAGGATTTTGGAGGGTGCCGCTGCCAGGCTTTTCTTCTGACGGGCGATGCGTCCCAAACCGATCCTGTGTGCGCACTCTCACCGAAACGTTCACTGGTGGATACTATGCTGATGGAACACGAAGACGTCGCGGTGAATCAGATGGTGTATCGATCGCTGGCAGAGTCCGTAAGGCAATGCGACCGTTGAGACGATCGCACGAGGCCTAGTCCAACTATGGTTTGATCTGAATACCCGCCAGAGCATATTGGTGCTGTTTTTTGTCCGAAGTCAAGAGACTGGCACCGACTGATCCATAGAGCGCAAACAGAGACGATAGATCCAGTCTTAACCCTGTATTGACGATAATGGTTTCTTCGCGTCTTTCGTCTTGAAACTGATTCAAAGCATCATTAATGACTATTTCGGTCATTGACGCGATAGAGTGTGTCAGAGGTACGCCGACAGCGGTGGCGAAGGCAACGCGATCGCGCTCGACGCGATGGTTTCCAAATTTGTATCCGATATTGATGTTAAAAACGACAGGTCCTCTCTCAACTTTACCGATTTCTTCGGTGAACAGGATCGGAAGAGTGATTTCACTCCCTCTCTCACTTTTTACAGTTCGTGTTTCGATTTGAGGATAAAAAGCCGCCTGCATTTCGCGGCTTTCGTCTTGAAAAAACATATATTTGATGCCGAGCTTTGGATCGCCAACCAGGGAGTGTGCTGTCTCTGCTTTGTCAAGAAGCTCGGGGACTTCAAATTTGAGCTGAACGTTATCGCCGATCCCGTAGTTAAGGTCGAGCAAAGGCGCCTCGAAGTGTTTCTCTCCCTTAGTATAATCGCCGTCAAACGTAACGTTTATTTCGAACCGGTTACAACCGGGGGTACCTGGATCATCGATGATGAGCGGCGGTGATTGCGGCGTGGCATCTGGCCCTTCTTCTTCCCTTTTGCACTTAAATTCAACGCCTCTAAAGACGTGTTTTTCTTCGGGTACGGCTGCATCTACGTCGTCAGCCGTATAATTACTTACAAAGGGAATCATAGTTTCGCCGATCTCTGGAAGCAGTTGGAATTTAGCTAAGTTGAGCGACCGGTTCCGGAGATCGTCTGTACGCCACCATTATAGCGACTATCAGAATTCCCAGGAGCACCATCGATGAGTAGGCCGTTCCTAAGTCGAGGCCGCCTTTCTCGTGCGATTTGGTAAGGAGATCCCCAAACGTTGCTCCAAAGGGGCGAGTTAAAATGAAAGCGATCCAGAAGAGCAATATTCGCGGTGTTTTTGTTGTGAAGTACAGAAGGATCACAACCGCGAGGATTCCCGTTACGAGCATCCAGCCTCCAAGAAAACCGAGACCGGAATCGTCAGCTAAAAAGTCACCGGCTGCAGTTCCCAAGGTGTTAGAGAATAAGATAGTCATCCAATAAAAAATCTCGGCCTTACGGCTGTGGATATGACTGACCTCGACATTCCCTACAGTATATTTCCAGGCTGCAAGGAGACAGAGGAGTATTGTCACAAGTATGGCAGCTCCTTTTGTGTAACCGAGTTCAAGAGTCCTATCCATGTAATCAGACATTGTTGTGCCTGCAGTGCTTGTCGCTATGATGACGAACCAGTAGAGTAACGCATGATGTCTTTTCGCAAGAAGCTGGAGTCCGAGCAGCAGCAGAAACATTCCAAAGAAGATGGCGGTGCTGACTCCGTACCCAACCTTCATGGTCATGGAAAGCCAATCCCCACCCGTCTCGCCCAGAGTCGTAGCAGTGATCTTCATGAACCAGAAAGCAGCGGTGATCTCCGGTAATTTATTAATGAAGTCTTTTTTTGTAAGATCTGTTGATTCCGACGACGTCATCTAAATCTCCTTTTGAACATTCAATAATCTTTCGATAGGCCTTCTTAGGAATAAGCGGACCGTATAATTTAAACATTAACCACTCATGACGACTTGAGGAAAATTGAATGACACAAATCCTACAATCGACTAAGTGACGGATGTGGGTGTCGTGTCGACATCTGAGCAAAACTCGGTGTATCCTCGCTCAGTCTTGCTATGTGTTTGAGCAGGTCCATAAAAGGCGGAGCGAGGTTGAGACATGCAAAACAGCGAAGACTGGATCACTCAAGCATTGAGGCCGCTCGATTTATCCGAGCAAATGCGCTTTAAAATGGCGATTGAAGCGGCTCCCCTGAGTGTGTTTCATAATAAATCTGGACAGTATGCCTCGATCCCGGCTTCGACCCGGCCTGTGATTGTTGCGGCCTCCTTGTGGAACAGGATCGCGAGCGATGCAGAGTTGATCCTGTCAGCCATGGAAAAAGTGATGGTATGGTTGTGCCGTGATGAACAAAAATTGATTTTTGAATCCCTATTTGGACAACTTTCCCCCTTGGAGAGATTGAGTGCGCGATCCGCTCCTAATCGAATTCTGGGGCTTGTGACGGCTCGTCTCGATCTCTTTTTTGATGGCGATGAGTTGTCTGTCATTGAAGTCAATACGACTATTCCTGCGATGCAGGCTTATAGTGATATGATCAGAAGTGCCTTGTTTAATGCGTGGAACGTTCCCAAAACAGTCAGTCGCCAATCCAATACGAAGGATCTTCTTACGGCACTGCTTTGGCATTATCAGAGGGCAGGAGGGAAAAAAGCGAATCCTCACATTGCTATCATTGCAAGAGCAGGCGATTCTCAGCTTGCGGAGCTTAAATGGCTCCAACGCGAATGGCAAGACAGCGGGTTTGCTGTTCTTTTACTTAGGCCTGAAGACTTGACTATCAAAAATCAGTCGTTGTGGAATGAGTCAACGCCTATCGATCTCGTTTATCGTCATATTTTTGCCCACCGTCTTTCGCCTCATTCTCCCTTTGCGGCAGCCTGTCTGAATTCAGAGCTTTATAAAGTTTTTAATCCTATAAGCGCCCACCTTGAGGCGAAAGGGCTCTTGGCCCAAGTGTCCCGAATCGCTGCCGATGATACGCTCAGTTTAGGCGCCCGACTCAATGAAGCAGAACGAAACGCAGTCAATAGCCGTGTTGTGTGGTCGAGGCCTATGGCAAAAGGCCTAGCTCATTCGCCTGAACTTGAAGCACTAGACGATTTGATCGACTGGGTTAAAAACAACAAAGTCCATTTGGTCATTAAAAGCAGCTTTGGATATGGAGGGAAGGGCGTCTATATCGGCAGCAATTTTGAGGATGAAGCAACACAGTTGCGTGTGCAGACGCTACTTAGCGCCAAGGTCCGTGTTACGTGGTCTGATTTCGTAGATTTTTGTGAACGACAAGGCGAGGGTCAGTGGGTAGTCCAGAAGAAAATTCACGGGCGAAAGATCAAACACGAATATAGGGCCAAAGGCGAAATGGTCGAAGAATTGGCCTTAACCGATTGTTCGATTTTCACGAGTTTCGGCGCAAAACACCTAACTTTCGGCGGCGCGTGTCGGTTTTCCACCGAGAGCATAGTCAATATTGGTCAGGGTGGAGGCTTGGCCCCGCTCCTTTTAGATAACGAACTCGAAAGCTTGGTGCGTTACCGAAAACGGGACAAAGGCCTTTCCTAAGGTCACAGAGGAATCAAAGATGATGGCGAACGGTGGTGACTACGATGCCGCGTTTGCCTCGGAGCGCTGCAAACAGGACGATCGCAGTCTGATTGTGCAAAAAGTTATGGTACCAACGTCGGGCCACAAACTCAGGGATGATAACCGTTATAACTTCGTCCCTATTGTCTGCCTCAACCCGATCGATATAGTCTATGATGGGTTTGATCACGGAGCGGAACGGCGAGCTCAAAATGATAAGTGGAACGTCTGGGATCGCGGCGGTCCATTCTTTCTTGAGCGCTTCGGTGAAGTCAGGGTTGAGCTCTACGTAACAGGCGCGTGGATCTTGCGATATCGAGGCAGCATAACGAACAGCATCCAAGACGCCTGGATGTATCCCTGAGACCGGGACGATAGCGGTATGACGAACCGCCGAGACGGGGCGATGGTCCCTTTTTGCGGCGATTGCTAATTGCTCGGATGTTAAGATGTAGTGCGAATGGATCTGTTTGAAAACTATGACGATGACCGGAATGAGCAACACAACGACCCAGGCACCGGCCAAGAATTTCGTGGATGCAATGACGATGAGCACAAGCAGAGTCGTAGACGCCCCGATCGCATTGAAGACTATCGATTTTTTCCAGCCTGGGTGCTGGGTCTTCATATGGTGCTTAACCATTCCAATCTGAGATAAAGTAAACGACAGAAATACGCCCACCGCATAAAGCGGGAGGAGGTGGTGAGTATCGCCGTTGAATATCACCAAAAGGAATATGGCCGACAGGCTCAAACCCAGGATCCCATTTGAGAAAACAAGCCTATCGCCGAGGCTCCCGAGCTGTCTCGGCAGAAACTTATCCTTGGCTAAAAGCGATGCAAGGCGGGGGAAGTCAGCATAACTCGTGTTAGCAGCCAACATCAGTATCAAAGCCGTCGCGATCTGGATAACAAAATAGAACGCCGTTTTACCGAAAATGGCGGCTGATAGGAGTGAGACGGCCGTCTCCCCTTCTTTCGGGATGATGCCGTAGGCATGCGCTAGCATAGTTATGCCGAGGAACAAACCTCCCAGTATCGTGCTCATCCATAACATGGTTGCCTTAGCGTTTTTCTGCGTGGGCGCTTGAAAAATAGGAATACCATTCGAGATCGCTTCTATGCCCGTGAGCGCGGAGCAACCCGATGAGAAGGCACGCAGCAAAAGGAAAATCGGAATTGTTGGATACGTTTCGTGTACGAGGGGAGCCACCGCATGAAATTGCCCTGTGAAAATCTGGTAGGATCCGGTTCCAATGAGAACAAGGAACGAACCGATGAAGATATAGGTCGGCACAGCAAATATACTTGCGGATTCTCTTACTCCCCGCAAATTCAGAACGGTAATCAGTCCAATGATTAAGACACCGAGAGCCGCTTTGTAGGGGAACAGTAGGGGAAAAGCCGCGGCCACGTTTTCAACGCCGGCTGCGGTTGATACAGCGACTGTGAGAACGTAATCGATTAAGAGCGCGCCACCGGCCACCAATCCCGCATGTGTACCTAGATTTTCTTTGGCAACGGTATAGGCACCGCCGCCCCCCGGGTAAGCATCGATTGTTTGGCGATAGGAGATCGTGATTATGATGAGCAGGCAGGCAATCGCGATCGCTATGGGAAGTGACCATGCGACCGCGGCCGTTGCAAATAAAGAGAGCGGGATCAGGACCTCTTCGGTCGCATATGCGACTGAAGAAAGGGCGTCGGATGATAGGACTGCCAGCGCCTTCCATTTTGGTATTCGTTCGTGCTGCATTTGTTCGGACGAAAGGGGATGGCCAACTAAGAAAACTTTCAATCGGCCGATTGTAGAAATAGGCGCAGACTCGCTTTGCCCCACGTGAGGTCCCTCCAGTGTTCGGATAAGGACCACACAATGTGATCCCCTTCGATGCCTACGAGGTTAGCTGCCGGGCTCGAGCCGAAGAGTGCTCTACACATAACGTGATTCGCCCCAAAAATGGGTCCCCCGCCTTTACCAAAAGGTAAAATTAAGCGATCTCCAAGATAGGCTTGAATGGGGTGGAAGTCGAGGTCTCAAATGGTTTGGAAAAGCGTTTCCTATTAATCGTATATATATGTCAGTTTGTCTTGATTTTTGCTTTCAATTTTTAGCCGTCTGTGCTTTTTGTGCAAAGGTAAGCCTCTGAAAGTACGGCATTATTAATTGTTCGGATTATTGATGCTTTCTACGGTATGATTGCACCCATATCGCGCCTCAAGCTCGTCGGCTTTAACACCGTTAAAAATATTAAATTTTCTGCCCCTCGTCATAGACCAAGATTAGTCTTCTTTATGCAAGGACATTATCAACTATGAAACTGACCCAGTTCATACATGAGAATCATAAGATTATAATTGACGATTGGGTGGCTTTTGCTCGGACACTCCATCCATGGTCCGAAGGCATGAACAAAAAAAGCCTGAGCGATCATGCTGACGAACTCTTAACTGCTATTGTCACCGATATGAAATCGCCGCAAACCTTGAAAGAACAATCGGAAAAATCCAAAGGTAATGTGATTGATGGGGCCCTTGCCATCATCGGTCAAAAGCATGCTTCGGATCGTCTTCAAACAGGCATCAGCCTCGATCAGCTGGTTTCGGAATTTCGCGCTTTGCGGGCGAGTGTTTTGCGTTTGTGGGAGAAAGCCCAAGGTGACGATCAGGGAGAAATTACACGTTTTAATGAGGCTATCGACGAAACGCTTGCCAAATCAACGACGCGTTATGCCGAGACTGTGAATACGACCCGCGAGCAATTCCTCGGGATCTTGGGCCATGACTTGAGAAATCCAATTGGAGCCATTATCATGGGCGCGACTCTGATGGCTGATTCGAGTGATCACGAGAATGTCGAAGTCGCGGCGAGCATACGCAGTAGTGCGGAACGCATGAGCCGGATGGTCAATGATTTGTTGGACCTGACGCGCACACGGCTCGGTGCGGGCATTCCAGTAACACTTAATGACATGGAATTGAATGCCGTATGCCGTCAGTCGATTTCCGAACTTCGCGCGACGCACCCTGAGACCGAGTTTTGTTTTGATACGCACGAGGACATTTATGGCCGTTGGGACACTGATCGACTTTCGCAGGTCGTTTCAAATCTCGTCGCTAACGCAATCCAATATGGATCACTCGGGGATCCCATTACGATCCAAACATCGACGAACGATGGACACGCTATTCTAAAAGTTCATAATGAAGGCGAACCCATCCCCGAACACATTTTACACACGATTTTTGCGCCGATGACCCGACATCAGTCAGCAGGTCAGAAAGTCGATACTAATGTCACAGGATTAGGATTGGGGCTTTATATCGCAAGTGAAATTGTTACGGCACACTGCGGCCGCATCTACGTGAAGTCGAACGAAGCCATCGGGACAACCTTTACGGTTACCCTCCCTCTTCTTCCTGCCTGAATTTTCATTCTTTAACTTATTGATTTGCTTTAATATCCTATAGGTAATTCAATCGATTAAGGAGCCTCGCATGATAACTCTAGAAAAAGTACTGTATACCGCAAAAGCACACACTACGGGCGGGCGCGAAGGTCAGGCTACGAGTGACGACGGTCGATTGAAAGTCACTCTTTCAACGCCCAAGGGGCTGGGCGGCAATGATGGGCCGGGAACAAATCCAGAGCAGCTTTTTGCAGCCGGGTATGCAGCCTGTTTCATCGGAGCATTGAAGCACACGTCGATGGCACAGAAAATAAAGCTTCCAGACGGACTTGCCGTGGATTGCTCTGTGCAGATAGGTCCTGCCGGACAGGCCTTTGGTATCTCAGCATCATTACTTGTCCATCTTCCTGGAATGGAAGAGTCGGCCGCAACGTCCCTGGTGGCGAAGGCGCACGAAGTCTGCCCTTATTCAAACGCCACACGCGGTAACATCAACGTCGATGTCAAAGTCTTGGTCTGACGCATCCCATTTGTAACCCGAAGTTATGACCTGCACATTGGTCCTAGCTTCGGGTTGCGCTGTTCTTGAGTAAAATCATTCAAGCATTCTTATATATCGGGAGGCTTTGGTTAGTAGCCTTGCAATTTCGACTCAACCCCACTAGAAAAGCCGATTCACACAGGCAAACGGCAAAGTGTGATGATAAAAGCGTCACGGGTTTCACTGGAGTTTTCATGGGTTTTTGTTCGGCGTTGCGATCGTCTTCGTTTGTATTGCTAGTTTTGTTTGCTGTCTTCACATGTTTGCCTGCGTTTGCAGATTCGGCCAGGGATCCCGATGAAGACCATATCCAACGAGCGCAGGAGATTTACGATGATCTTGCCGCTGACCTTCGTGTTGAATTTCCGAAAGAGGAGGGCAAAGTTTGGTCACAGACTAAAATCACTTTACGCCCCGATTGGATCGTGCAAGGTCCTACTCGCCTTTGGGGGCTGAAACCCGAGCAGATTCCCCACGAGATGAATTGCGACGACGATGACTATCGTTGTGACCCCGTTTGGAAACGCCAGATCTGTGAAACTGACAGTGACTGTCTCACGCCCACCACTCAATGTACGCCGCTGCAGGCCTCACGTTCAAGTATGCGGCAGCGCGTCAAAAAAATGTGCCTCGGTAATACGGATGGATTGATCGATCGATTTTATAACATCGTCGTGTCAGCTGACCACGAACTCGATATCGCGTCCCTTTTCATTCCGTCGGGTCGTTTCTATACTGCTATGATCAATGGCTTGGCTCTTGCGAGCGAGAAGGAATCCGTTCCAGCCGTACGAATCCTCTATGCAGGTTTCCCCCTTTTTGCACCGGTCATTGGGCAAGGCCCGGGCGGTACGCTTCACAAGATCGTTCATGACATCCGTGAAATTGCTCCCGACACTTACGAAAGACTTCGCATTAATGTTGGTCAGGATTACTCGCCCGTCCTTACCTACAATCATACAAAAATTGTGCTCGCAGACGGCAAACGCGCAATGGAAGGTGGTCACAACCTTCTCGACGCTCATTATCTCTCGACCGAAACGATCTTTGACCTCAGTATGGAATTCCGGGGACCGGGCGTTGCAAAGGCTCGTGATTTTCTCAATGTTCTATGGGATGACATAGGTGATCGTTACCATTCATTCCCCAAAGATGCACCTCGGATCCCTAATTTTAGCCTTCAAAGTTCGAATAGTGGCGATACAAATACGATCACCGTGGGCCGAATGGGTAACATTGGACCCAATGTGTCTGACAAAGCCCTAGCTCACCTTATCGACGAATCTCAGTCGTCCCTGTCGATCATCCAGTCCGATATCTATCGGCATGGGATTGGCGAATGGGACCGCTTTCAATCGTTTGCCTTTCCCCATATCATTCGGGCTGCGGCCCGTGGCGTGAAAGTGCGCTTAGTGTTGTCAAACGACAGAGCTAAAATCGGCTTTGCCACTATTAATGGCGATAGAGAATACAAACGGCTCATCGATGGATTGGCTGAAAAGCTGCAGGAAAATGATCATCGACTCGACAAGTACACTGCCCGCGCAACGGCGTGTCAACGTATCGAAGTCGCACCTTTCCGCTTTTCTCGTTATATCGATGTCTGGCCTTCGAAACATATCCTTCAACCCGGTCTCCATACGAAGTTCCTTATGGTTGATGACGCAGCGTTCTACGTCGGCTCACACAATTTATATCCGGCTCAACTCGTTGAGTTTGGCAATATCGTTACGGACGCAAAAGCTGCTTCCGAGATAAAGGATCAGTACTGGTCTAAGGTGTGGGCGGAAAGCTCGACCGTGCGTATGACTTGTCCGAAGTGAAGAAATAGAGCATCGCTTCAAATGAATATAACATGACTTTTTGTAAAAAAAGGTGCCAGATACACATACTATTTCCGTAGCGGTTTCGTTCTTTAGTGTCTAGGATATATTCTTTATTTCTCTGACCTCGAAGGATACAGCCGTGAAATTTCTAGTATTCACTCTTACTTTTCTGAGTTCGTTTTCTGCGCATGCAGCAGATGCTCTTTATAAAATCAGTCATCGCATTCCACTTTCAGGTCCGGAAGGTTGGGACCTTCTCGCTGTCGATCCGCAAAGCGATCGTTTGTTTGTCACGCGAAGCAACCGTGTTGATGTCATCGATCTGAAAAAAGACGCCGTCATCGGTACAATCACAAAGGGCTTGGATGGTGCTCATGGTGTTGCCTTCGTGCCAAATCTCAAAAAAGGCTATATAACAAGCGGCAGAACCGGGAAGGTCGTTGTTTTTAATCTCGACACTCTTCAGGTTCAAAGTGAGATCACTGCTGGCGATAAGCCTGATGTGGTTCTGTTTGATGCCAACAGTGGAAAGCTTTTCGTTTTTAATTCATCCGGCAAATCGGTGACGGTCATCAATCCAGAGAACGATGCTGTGGTGAAGACCATACCTGTCAGCGGCGAACCGGAATTCGGTGCCGTCATTGGCAATAATTTGTACTTCAACACGGAGGACAACAATTCACTCGGCATGATCGATACCCACGAGCTTGTTTTGAAAAAGACCTGGCCGCTTCCTGGTTGCGATGGTCCCACGGGGATGGCGGCTGATATCAAGGCGGAACGAATATTTTCAGCTTGCGGCAATGGAGTCATGGTCGTCTCAGAGGCAAAAACGGGGAAAAACATAAAAAATATCCCTATCGGTAAAGGCCCTGACGGATCGGGATTTGACGATGGATATATTTTCAGTTCCAATGGCGGAAGTGGCGATTTGAGTGTCATCAAAGTCCGTGATCCCAATAGCTTTGATGTGACTCAAACCCTTTCGACTCAAAAGGGCGCTCGCACGATGGCGATAAATTCCGTCAAACACACGATTTATACCATCGCAGCGAAGTATGCAGCGGCTGATCCGAAGGCCCCTCATACCAGGCCCGCTATACTGCCAGGAAGCGTTGAAATCCTCGTCCTCAACCGATAATTCCCCCTAGGATTCCTAATTAGATCGCGGTGAATGACCTTCGCTTCACCACGTATCGTTCGACCTCAATCCTTATCTCGCCTGTCTGCCGCTTTTAGGGATCAAAATGCACATTTTGACTCCTTTGGATTAGTTAGCGTCAAATGCCACAGCCGCCTTTTGTATTTTCTCCCTGCAATCAAGTTCTTATTCCGCCATTAGCCTTCTGGACACCGAATTGCAGTGTTGTTGATGATTCATCCCATTTTTTCGGATCAACTTACACCTACTTTCTCAGTCCATGAATCGAGATCAACCCATGATTAGGAAAGTTTGGACGCTGTCCTGCGCAGCCATATTTTTATCAAGCTCCATTGGAGCTTTAAGCCTAAACGCTAAAATTGCTAAAGAAAAAAATGCCAAGACAGAATTATTTCGTTCGAAAAACAATTATTTTCATTTTGATCGTGTGGAATTCAAGAGTTCGGACTCTATCCTCACGCCCGAAGAAATAACGAGGTTAGTGGCTTATAGCAGACAAGCTCATTTCGATTCTCATTCCTCTCAGATACTTGTCGTTTCGTGGAGCGATAAAGATATCCCGGACGAAGGGAATCTGACTGCTGTCGAGAAAGAGCTGGCCCATTCGCGCTCTGAGCACATTATCAAAGTTTTGAAAGAATCAGGAGCCAGCAGCGTCGACTCGATAGAGATGACTTCCCAACCGCTGTGGCTCGAGAAGTTTTTTGCAACCGAGAGCGCTCAAGCGAAAATCGCGGGCTTTGGTGGGCGCCTTAAGGCCAATAAAGATGATATTGGAACACGGCTCAAACTTGAGGGAGGGCCTCGGCGTTCGGTTATTGTAACCAGAACTCCTCAGAAATAGGATAGTCAGCTACCAAGTCTCTAGATGACGCGATTCGTCTCTCTCACAAACTTTCATAACGTGGAACAGACATTATGATTACGGAGCCGAATTCAAGGGAAAAGGCTTGTTAATCACCGATAACCAGCGGCACATTCGCTATATTAGCTGTCGCCTTTTTCTTGCAGGCGGTCCCATGTCTTAGCCAAATTTAGAAATGAATTTGGCCGAAACTAGCCCTGGGGAGCTAACAGGACAAACGATGAAATTCAGGTCTGCCCTGTGCAATAAAGATTCAGGATTCAATTGACTTAATTATAATCTGCGTTTTTTTGCTTAGGTGAGCCAGCTGCTCAGACGTCGTGCGCTCGGTTTTTTTAATGAGGGAGTCCAGCTCACCCTTAAATCGATCAAGACGAACACGCAGCTCTTCTGTTGCATCTTTGGTATCCATAAGAGCCAAATGTGCTTTTACTTTTGCTGTGTCCAATGCTGTGTGTGCCTGGCGACTCTCGTCGTGGATTTGTTGCACAAGATTATCCATCCATACTGTGCCTTCGTGAAGAAATCCTTGGAATTCTGCGAGAGTCAGGTCAGCAGTCGCTTCAAGGCTCACAGCTTTGTGATCTAGCCCCGTTTTGAATGCGAACATTTTTGTTTCGGCTTCGTCGAGAAGGAGGTGAAGCTGTTTGCCTATGGACGATTGTTTAGCTGGCATGAGGTGATCCTTCTGTTGGTTATGTCTAAGCACGGAAGACAGGGTACGAGATAGCACTGGAGCAATTTCAGTGCCAAATCTTAGTTCAGCCTAAAACTCAGCGGGCAACAACTTAAAAAACTGGTTCGGAAATTGCTCAGGAGGGTTGTGAGCCAGCGTTATAGGAGAGAGCAAGCTGATGCGTTACATAATGCCTTCGATGTCAAGTGCATGCTTTTTAGTAGGATTACTGTCCATAGGACCTCTCTTTGCTCCTCATGGTGGGGCCGAGCCGGCTTTGAAAAAAACCGAGCGGGAAATCGTGTCTGGCGATAGAACGCCCACTCGTTTTGTTCCCACACCGCGCGCACTTACCTTCGAAAGCTCCTGCTCATCACGCGAACCTTGGGCGGCCCGGGCTGATTCGCAGTGGAATACGGTCGAGATTGGTTTTAGGGTCCCCTTACAATCGAACGCTACCTTACAAATCGCGCCTTACACACATTATAACTGTGGAAGGCCTTAGCGCCACATAACACTTATAGCGTTAGAAGGCGCAATCATTTTGGGGATTTCACCCCGCACGTGTTTTACGATTTCGGATTCTGTTGCTCCGGCAACGGGAAATAGCTGTTTTGATCAGTGAGTCGCACCCTGGCATAGGTGTTGCGTTGCACCTATCGAATGAGTCAATCGGGAGACGATATGCAAGCCTCTATGAGAGTCATCGGGCTATTGAAGCCGCTAATGATCGCGTTTAGCATTCTCTGCTGTGCTCCTCAGGGCTACAGTGAAGGGCAGAAAGCGGCTGATAGTCGCGATTTGGAGCTTCATCCCCATATGCAAATCGCTTATCAGAATCTCGTAAAGATTCTCAACGCGACTGCACGGGATACCGATTCGAGAAGTCCAGCGGAACGGTCAAAGATAGAAGCGCATTTAAAGGCTCTGGCTGACGAAGCGACGATCATTCATAGAATGGTATTGTCAGGCGATAAGGGCCATGAGTTCTTGTCGGAAGAACTTCAGAGAAGCAGTGGACTTGCTTACTCCCGCTACAGCGCTGGCTTTCGCGAGCAGGCGAAGTTCCATATTTCGGAAGTGGTGAATGCGTGTTTTGGATGTCACACCAGTCGAGAGAGTTCTCACGATTCGAGTTTTACTGCGAGTTTCAGCAAGGATCTGGAACTTGAAAGCTTCGATTCGCTGGCGAGAGCGCGGTTTTTGACGCTATCGAGACGCTTTGAAGATTCGGCAAGTGAATACGAACGTATTTTGAAATCAAACAATATTAACGCCGATGAAATGATAAATTTTGATCCTGTCGTCGAATATCTGATTCTAACGCTTCGGGTAAAAAATGATCAGAGACGGGCTCTTAAGACATTGGAAGCGATGCAGAAAAATACTTATCCCGAGGTCATAAAACAGGATCTGGAAGCTTGGTCCAAAGCGCTCAGGGCTGTGCCTTTAGCGGATAATCACGGGAACGGCCTGGAAAGAGGACGAGCGTTGATCGCTTTAGCCAAAGGTCAGATGGAGTTTCCCAAAGATCGCAGTGGAATGGTACAGTACGTCCTCGCTTCCAAATATATACAGGAATTCTTAAGGACGGAAAATCTCACTGACCTTGATAAGGCACAAGGGTACTATGAGTTAGGCGGTTGTGAGTTGTTGCTCTCCACCCCTTATTCTGCTGACGAAGCCAATATATATTTTGCGGAAACGATCCGCTTAAGCCCCAAAACGCCGCTCTCTAAAAAAGCATTTACACGCTACGAAGAAAATCTGGTGAACGGTTATAGCGGAAGTTCTGGGTATCACTTGCCGGAAGACGAAGCCAAAAAGCTAAACGAGCTGCGCAAGATATCGTTTTGAGTACGGAGGAAACCCGTCACCGAAAATACAAAGGACTTACCAACAGTGGATATATTCGAGGCGAATATGGACGGCATGACGATCGTTAAGAATGAAAAGCAAAATATTTTTGAACAATTTGCCCGCCTCGTAAATACTCAGCTCAATTCAGGCACAGATTATCGATATATTTTAGATAAAGCTTTTTCGCTTCTTTATCTTCCAAAATCGAAGCAACCTTAACGTCGCTATACAGCTGACGATCAACTCATTGCTGACATACCGAGCCGATGGGCCCATAGTGTGTTATAACACTCGAATCGAGTGTTATAACACACTTTCTGCGTTTTTTAACGTGCTATATAGATTATTGTCCATTAACCTATTGAATATATTGGATATTTTGCATCGAAAGGAGTGGACTGACTCTTGAATCAAGCTGAGAACTTATGACCAGAGGATGCCGATTATGAACAAGCCAACAAAGTTGCCTAAACAGGCCTATACAGGATCAAAAATCCTTGTCATCGATGATGAGGAGATGTTGGCTTGGAGTATTGAGACGGAGTTGAAGGCCAATGGTGCTGAGGTGCTTTCGTGTGGAAGTCTGCGCAGCGCCCTGGAATGTTTCCCCTCCTTTCATCCCGATCTCGTTATCTGTGATCTCAGGCTCCCAGATGGGAGTGGCATGGAACTGATGAAGAAGTGGCATCAGGATCGACCTGATATGCCCTTCATCCTCATTACGGCTCATGGAGCGGTAGAATCGGCAATTGATGCCCTAAGATTTGGGGCTTTCGATTACCTTCAAAAACCCTTCAATCTAAAAAGCCTCGCAGCGACCGTCAACCGCGCTGCTGAGATCTCGTCTTTACGTCAGAAAGTAAAACAACTTACGGGTCGAGTCGCCGTTCGTGAGCCCCTGCAGATTATCGGTCAATCCCCGGCTATGCAAAAGACGCAGCTGCACCTTCAGCGCGTGGCCCATTCGAACGCTAATACTGTGCTTATCATGGGCGAAAGCGGAACGGGCAAAGAACTGGCCGCACGGGCTGTCCATGATTGGTCCAAAAGTAAGGACATGCCCTTTATTGAGATAAACTGCGCAAGCATTCCCGAGAATCTTCTGGAGAGCGAGCTTTTCGGTTATGAAAAAGGCGCATTCACGGATGCTCGCGAACGCAAGTTAGGGCTGTTCGAGATGGCGCAAAACGGAACGATCTTTCTCGATGAGATCGGGGAACTCCCGATCAAACTCCAGACCAAACTCCTGCGAGCCCTTGAATCGCGGCGCTTCACACGCCTCGGCGGCACCAAGGAAGTCTCTTTCTCGGCGCGCATCGTGGCTGCCACCAACCGCAAACTCTTGGAAGAAGTCGCAGCGGGACATTTTAGAAATGACCTCTATTACCGATTAAGCGCCCTGCCCGTACATTTGCCCCCTCTTCGCGATCGCATGGAAGACCTCACGCTCTTGACGGATTTTTTCCTCCATAAATTATGCGGCGAACTTGAGATGAAGGTCCCTAGCCTGACAGAGAGCGCCAAACGCAAATTGAATTCCCACCCATGGCCGGGCAACCTGCGCGAACTCCGTAATGTTCTGGAGAGATCGCTGGTTTTTAATCAGCCTGAATCTATCGACGAGAATGATATAGAGCTGGATGCGACTCCGGTGCTTACGGCAATCGAATCGCAGGATATCAAACCTCAGGCATTTATCAATTTGCTTTCCGTCCCCGAGGACAAAGGCGGACATCTGTTGCGTTTGCCCAAGGATGGAATAGACCTCGAGGATCTTGAAAGAGATCTCCTCACACAGGCTCTCGACCGGGCGCGAAACAATCAAACCAAGGCGGCCGAGTTGCTCGGTATCACACGCCACACACTTCGCTATCGCCTTGAAAAATACGATCTCGTTCAAGGTTGATCGAGTCTTCAGGAAAGGTCCTGTTATGCCGTTGACCCATACATCGTTCACCGAGCTTTTAGCCCTCAAGTCGATTTTAGCGTTGACGGAACAACCGATTCTTTTATTTGATTCCAAAGAAAATTTGCTAGGAACGAGTTCCCAAGTGTTGTGCCTCTTTCCTTCGGCGGAATCAGAATTGAGTCTGGCAGATGTGCTCGGCTCGTCATTAAATGATTTTCGTCAGTGGTTGACCGTCGTTCAAGCTAACGCAGATCGTACGATAGTGGAGTTCGAAGGTTATAACGTCGAACGCGAAAACAGGCACATCTCCTGGCGAGCCCAAGCGGTCTTCGGTAAAACCGACAACTTTATCGGCTTCTGCCTGGTTGGTACAGACTATACTCATATGGACAAGCTCGAATTTGACTTAAAAAAATCCGTTCGCTTGGCCGAAGATCAAAAGATGGCTCTTGATGAATCATCCATTGTCGCGATCACTGATCAACGCGGCGTCATTCAATATGTCAACGACACCTTCTGTCGAGTCTCGGGATACGAGAGATCCGATCTCATTGGCAAAACCCATTCGGTCGTAAAATCGTCCTATCACACGCCAGAATTTTTCCACCATCTATGGCGAACCATCGGGCAGGGAAAGGTGTGGAAGGGCGAAATTAAAAATCGAACCAAGCTGGGCGAAATTTATTGGGTAGATACGACTATTGTCCCCTTCGTGAATGAGTCCGGGAAACCTTACCAGTACGTGGCGATCCGAAACGATATCACCGAAAAAAAGATGATGCAAGAAAAGCTGGAGAAGGAACAGATCCGGGCTGTTCATGCTGAGCGCATGCAAGGTCTAGGCAAACTCGCGGCTGGGATCGCTCATGAGCTGGGCAATCCCGCGGCGTCTATCAACGCCTGGCTTGATGTTATCGAGGCTCAAAGAGAACGAGGGCATCTCGATGTCGAATTTTTCGCGCGTATGATTCCGAAAGTCAGGAAAGATGCGGCGCGCATTCGCGATATCATTCGAGGGATGCTTGCTTATGCCCGGGACGGTTCGCGGGATCCTTTTCAACTGGAAAATCCTTTGCTTTTGGTTAACCAGATGATCGAGAACTGCAATTATAAGTTGCGTGCGTTTAACGTTACTATAGAGGTGAGTGCGCTCAATCCCTATCTAAGTCTTGAATGTCGCAGTACGGAAATCGCTCAAATGCTCGTGAATTTTATATTGAACGCCTGTGATGCTATTCAGTCCTTCGATGAGAAATGGATCAAAATAGCAGTGCTTGATAAGCGGGAGAATATCGAATTTCGCATCATCGACAGTGGATTTGGTATCCCTGAGGATTTGCTCGAGAGCATCTTCAATCCATTTTTCACAACCAAGCCCGTGGGCATGGGGACGGGTCTTGGATTGAGTATAGCCAAATCAATTGTTGATAATCACCAGGGCACGATTTCAATTGATCGCGCGTGCCTCAATACCTGTTTTGTCATATCTCTACCAAAAAGGCAAAATCTCGACCAAGCTGATGCAAATCATGATGTTTTCGATACAAAGTGAGCGTCGATAATATCGGTAAGCTCCTTCAGCGGGAACGGTTTTGAAAGACAGATTTTCGCTTCAATTTTGATCATTTCCGCTTTGCTTGGAGGCGTGTAGGCCGTGATGATAATAGCTGCGTATGCAGGGTGCCGTCGTTTGAGCTCGTTTAACATAGCAAGGCTTCGCCCGTCGGGTAAGTTCTGGTCACAGACTATGAGGTGAGGTTTGAAGACCTCAAACTCCTTTATACCCATATTCAGGTCATGGGCCGACCTCACTTCATAGCCGAGGTTGGTTAGCTCGTGACTTATGCACCAGCTCAAGAGTTCTTCGTCGTCGATGAGCAGTATTTTTTTTGCGACTGGTGTAAGCAAACGACTATTCTCACCCATATATGTTCCCTCGCTATTGGATTGGTACAAGCAAAGGTAGTGCCACAGCTCAAAGAAAGTTCACAATGGCTCAACTCCTGAAACTACTGGCAATTCTCCTACTACTCCCGGTCATAGGCGCAGTGGGTTTTGGTTTTATCGAACATCTTAGGCCACTTGACGCTATCTATATGGCCTTTATCACACTCTCAACTGTTGGCTACGAGGTTGTGAAGCCTCTCTCGGACGGCGGCAAAGTCTTCGTTATCGGGTTTCTCATGGTGAGTTTCACCAGCTTTTTTTACGCTCTGAGTGAGCTGGGGGAAATGCTTGTTAAGGGCGACCTCCATCGTTTGATTAAGAGGCGGATCATGGATAGGCAGATCAAAGAATTATCGAAGCACGCTATCATTTGTGGGTTTGGTCGCATGGGGCAGAGCGTAGCGATGGAGCTGCACAAAAAGGGAATTGATTTTGTCGTTATCGATATCAACCCGGAACGCATCCACCTCGCCGTTCAAGAGGGGTGGCGTTGCATTCGAGGCGATGCTTCCGAGGACAGTGTCCTGGACGAAGCCGGGATTCATAAAGCACACTCTCTGACGACGGTACTGCCTCACGATCCTGATAACCTCTTTTGTGTCATGGCGGCCCGTCTGCTTAATAAAGACCTGATTATCATTGCACGTTCCAATGCCGACAGTTCGGTCCATAAACTCAAACGAGCCGGTGCGACTCGAATTGTCAGTCCTTACTCCACAGGTGCGGTGAAAATTTCGCAACTTATGATTCATCCCGAGCTTGATGATTTTATGGAAATCTTCAGTGACCGCGAGGCCGACGTTGATCTCACGGTGGTACATGTCAAAAAAGATGTAATATTTTTCGGCAATCGTTTGCGCGATATGGACCTTAATGCCTTAGGCATCATGGTGATAGGTCTGAAAAAGAGTGGTGGAAAAGTCTCTTTTCCACCGGATCTGGATGTCATATTAGACGAAAACTTTGTGCTCATCCTGATAGGTCGTGTCGCACGTTTGAATGAGATTTTTGCTCGGGACTTGAAATAACCGAGTTCTAAGGTATACGAGTTAGGTAGGTGTTGACTCTGACTTGAGGCCTTTGATGAACTTTTCGACGAAACTCGCCCGTTATTTTGATCCCGAGATCAGAGATCGAGGAGCGGACTATTTTGGTCAAGGACGGGTGTCCTATCGCTTGTTAGCGGACGTCGCTGCTCACGCAACAGTACGGGGAAGCCGCATTTATCACTGTTCCTATGAAGTTGACCAGGACAAACGATCCGGCGATATCACGATCCAAATGGAATGTGACTGTCCGCACTTCCTACGAGGGAATTCCTGCAAACACCTATGGGCGCTCGCTCTGGCAATTGACCGTGACCCTTGGGGTTTTCGCGTCGCCAAGTCAAAGCATGTTGCGGTTGAAGACTTTGATCCCCTCTTCGATCCAGCCGACGAGAAGGCCACGGCTTCCATTCCATGGACCGATTTCAAGAAGAGGTTTGTCGCAGAGCTTGATTATACGCGTTTTCAGAACAGCGGGAATGCTCTCGCTGATCAGGGCCGGCCACGAGCCCTGGCCTTTGTTCTCGATGTGGATGCCACGCTTGAAGAGGGCGATCTGGTTCTTCGTTATTATTATCGAGAACAGCTTCCCACAGGTAAGTTGAGCGTCTTTAAGCCCATCCTTCTCCGTACCGAACTGCCGCGCAACTACGCGGATTCCAAAGATCGCGAGCTCCTCACTTTATTCCATAAGGAATGTGATGGTTTTAAAGAGAGTGGGAGCTCGTACTACCGCAAAAATGGGTCGATCATTCTCGCCAATAAACGAGACGACAAAGCCGGGGTACTCTTAACACCGCCACAGGCTATTGGAGTTTTATCCCTAATCGATGCCGAGAATAAGCTCTACACTCTCGGTGACAGTTTTCAAAAAACCTCTTTAAAACCATTTCACGTTTCGTCTCAGCCTTGGCATTTCGAAGCGAGGGTCGTTGATTTTGACAAGTCCCATTTTCGTTTGAGCGGGGCGATGGTACAGGGGTTTACTTTCCGTGAGGTTAGCGATTTCACAGTTCTTGCCGGGGGACGCTATGTAGTCCTCGATGAGACGCTTTACCCTTCAACTCTTTACGAGCGAAAGCATCAAGACTGGCTCGTCCAGCTTACCCAATCGACACCTGTGACTTTTCCTAAAGACGCCCTCGATATGTTTGTGGCCGAATATTCGCGTGTACCCAGAAGTCCGGCTATTCAATGGCCAGCTGCCTTTGGTTGGCTCGAAGAAACAGTGTCCCCTAAACCCAAACTTCGATTGAGTCACTATTTTGCATTTGGCGAAGCAACCATCCACTGTGAGATCATTTTTCAGTATCTCAACGAACACATAGCGTCTACCCATGATGTGCCGAGCTGGATCGATCAGAAAACCAAAAAAATAACCCTTCGCGATATGACAGCCGAAGCGAATTTTTTTGATCATATCCGGGATTTGCCAAACATTCGCCCCATCGACGATCCTGACATTAGGGCCGAAGGCAAGATGGTTCAGCTCTATCCCAAAGACCTCATCGCGAGCGTCGAAACCTTGACCAACTTAGGGTGGGATATTGAATTTGAGGGAAAACGTGTCTCGGTCGTTGCAGATTTTGATACTGTGGTTGAAGGCGAAACCGATTGGTTTGATTTGACAATTACGACAAAGCTTGCGGAAAAATCCTTTAGTGTGCCCGAACTCATTCGCAAAAGACAAAACGGCGAACTTTTTATCCCGCTCGGGGATGACCAGATGGGCATTATCCCTGACGAATGGCTGAGGCGCTTTGATACCCTTAGTAAGTTCGGAACAAGTGAAGATGCTTTATTTCGCATACCGTCCCACCAGGCGCTACTCTTAGACAGTCTCCTTTCGGAAATGACCATTGATAACCGTAGTGTGCAGCTTCAGACTATGAGGCAGAAAATACTGGATTTTAAAGCTCTTGCGCCCGTGGAGCCTCATGCCGAATTCCGTGGCGAGCTGCGTGATTATCAAAAACAAGGCCTCGCCTGGTTGGAGTTTCTGCAGGATTTTGGTTTTGGTGGCTGCCTTTCAGATGAAATGGGTCTCGGCAAAACCATACAGGTCCTTGCGATGCTCCTTCGGTTTCATACCGCTGGCGTTAGGCCGCCGACCCTCGTCGTGGTCCCACGAAGTCTCGTGACCAACTGGATCAGCGAGGCGCAGAAGTTTTGCCCTGCTCTCGTCGTCCGGGATATGAGCGGAGCATCACGCAAGTGGTCCTCCCTAAACGAGAGCCCGCCGCAGATCGTGATTACGACCTACGGGTTATTGAGGCAGGATATCGGTAGCCTCGTCAAACACACGTTTTCTTACATCATTCTGGACGAATCCCAGACGATCAAAAATCCATCGTCACAAGCTGCTAAAGCCGCTTTTCTGCTGCGTGGCTCTCATAAACTTGCCATGTCCGGAACACCTATCGAGAATCATATGAGCGAACTCATGTCCCTCATGCGGTTTCTGAATCCCAATCTTCTCAACGGCGACCACTGGCACGAACTTTTCAAAAAGAAGTTTGATCCGACCAACCCTTTATTCAAAACACTGACGTCGGCGTTGCGGCCTCTCATGTTAAGGCGAACGAAGGTGCAGGTTCTCAAAGATCTGCCGCCTAAGATTGAGGATACTTTATACTGTGATCTCGAAGGTGACCAGAAGAAGCACTATGACGAACTCCGCGACTACTATCAACGAAACCTGCTTCCTAAACTCAGAGATGACACATGGCGGCAGTCATCCATTGTTGTCATCGAGGCTCTCCTGAGGCTGAGACAGGCCGCTTGCCACTCGGGTTTAGTGGACAAAGATTATTTGTATGTGCCCAGCGCCAAGCTTGAAATTCTTTTCGATAAACTTCAGGAAATCGCGGAGTCAGGGCACAAAGCTCTGATCTTCTCGCAGTTTACGTCCTTTCTGAAAATTGTGAGTGATCGCTTCATTACCGAAAAAATTCCATTTGAATATCTTGACGGCCAAATACGGGATCGAGCGGCACGCGTGGAGCGTTTTCAAACCGATCCGAAGATCCCATTTTTTCTGATCAGTCTTAAGGCTGGTGGAGTCGGATTGAATCTCACAGCTGCCGATTATTGCTTCATATTGGACCCATGGTGGAACCCTGCGGCCGAGTCGCAAGCGATAGATCGGGCCCACCGTATCAATCAAAAAAATACTGTATTTGCCTATCGAATCATCGCGAGAGATACCGTTGAGGAGAAGATACAGACTTTGCAGCAAAGCAAAAAAGTCATGATGGAATCGATACTGGAAGGGGAGGGTTCCCTTATCAAGGAAATGGATCTGAAGTCTATTCAATCGCTATTCAATTAAATTTGAGAGACTTTGCGGCGAGATCTGCAGGACTTTGGTTGAGCCATTGTCCGAGTTTGGCTTCGAGAACAGCCTGTTTAATAGGCTTGGAGAGGTAGTCGTCCATTCCCGCTTCCTTACATACGCGCGCATCGTCAGACATGGCATTCGCTGTGAGTGCGACTATGGGAATATTTCCCTGCTCCGATGGTTTCCGAAATCGGATAGCCCGCGTCGCCTCAAAACCGTCCATTTCGGGCATATTACAATCCATGAGAATCAAATCAAAGGAACACTGTTCCAGAGCACGTAGGGCTTCGAGACCATTATCGGCTGTCTGTGTCTGGTAGCCCAGCTTGTCTAGGATCTTGACAGCCACAAGCCTATTTACGGCATTATCATCGACGACAAGGATGCGATACGACTTGGAGGATAGGCTCTTGTCTATCGCGACCGGAGAGTTCTCCTTTGTTGTTTCAAATTGTTTCGTAAAAATATCAAGCAGCGCCTGTAATTTGATAGGTTTACTCAGTGTTTGGGAAAATCCATGATCCAGTGCCATCTGGTCTTCAGTCACCGATCCAAAATCGTCTAAAAGTACGATCTTGCCTAGTGTGCCGCTCAATGCTTCCCGAATCTGCTTCGGACAAGCCAAGCTCTTATTGGCTTGTTGTACCGATGCAACGAATACATAATCGAAGTTCGTTGTCTGATGGAGTTTCATAAATTCAGAATATTGAAGCATATCATTCCCGTTAAGAGCAAAACTTTCGATACCGAGCCTTTCAAAATAGTTGTTTAGGACTGTCCTGGCCACTGGATCTTCATCGATCACCAGGGCTTTTATACCAGTAGGAACCGATTGAAGCGGAAAATAAAGTTTTGGATGGGCGGTATGATCTAACGTCAGCTCAAACCAGAAGATAGAGCCTTCGCCCTGGATGCTTTCAACGCCGAGTGTTCCGCCCATGAGTTCAACCACGCGTTTGCTGATAGAGAGGCCAAGCCCAGTTCCACCAAAGCGGCGTGAGATCGTTTCGTCGGCCTGCACATAGGGGACAAAGAGTTTGGCTTTGTTTTCGTGGGTCAGGCCTATGCCGGTGTCTTCGATTTCAAAGCGTATTTTATGGTCCATACTCAGACTGTCAAGTTGGGCGCCTTTGATAACGCGAACAGTGATACCCCCACTTTCCGTGAATTTTATCGCATTGCCCATAAGGTTGAGGAGCACTTGCCCTATCCGTCCCGGATCGCCAGAAAAATGAGTAGGAAGGCTTGGGTCAATATAGGTCATCAAGGAAATTTGTTTTTCTGCGGCTTTAATGCCCAGCAATTCCGCTTGCGATTCAACGAGCTGAGTGAGCGAGAAAGAAGCCTTTTCCAACTCGATCCGTCCAGCCTCGATTTTTGAGAAATCGAGAACTTCGTTGATCAGGTAGAGGAGCGAATTACCGGATTGCTGAATAATAGAAGCAAAATGCGCTTGCTCTTTATTCAAAGTCGTCTGCGTGAGAAGATCAGCCATTCCTATGACACCGTTTAACGGGGTCCTAATTTCGTGACTCATGTTAACCAAAAACTCTGCTTTTGCACGTGTGGCTTCTTTCGCGGTTGTTAGAGCTTTCTTCAAAAGATCGCGTTTTTCGACATCCTGAGTGACATCACTGACCGTTGAAATCAATCGAGGCGTTGTGCCGCTTTCTCTCACGACTCGACCGCGGGCACGAATCCAACGAACTTTTTCGACATTCTGTCGATCATGGATCCGAAATTCTGCTTCAAATCCACTGGTTTGGTTTTGGTCATGAATTTTTATTGCATCCTGCAATTTTAATAAATCGCTAGGATTCAGCCTATTTATTACATCGTCGTAAGAGAATTTATCGTCTGCGTTGAACCCAAATATTTTTTTGGCTTGGGCATCAATATGCTGAATTTCTTTGGTCTCACTAAAACTTCTTTCCCAGATGCCTTCTCCGGTCGCTTCAATCACACGCATAAGGCGTTCGCTCGAGATCATTATTTCCTGTTCATGTTTCTTTTTTTCGGTGAGGTCTACGCAGACACCCAGAAACCCCGCGACCGCGCCTTGAGTATCATACAAAACGGTGAGGGAAAGAGAGACCGGAAAATGCGATCCATCTTTGCGTCTCATTATCCATTCGTTTTCATCGGCGCTTCGCAGCATCTTGGCTTTAGCGGTAAATGTATCTATTCCTGGAAGCACTTCGCGGCCCAGTTCACGGGTTAAGACCTTTGCTCTCATTGTAACTTCTTCCGGGATATGAAAAATCGCGGGTGTTGTTTTGCCAATAATTTCTTCGGCGCTATAGCCAAACATATGAGTTGAGGCAGCATTAAACGTCTGAATGGTGCCCGAAGCGTCCGTTGAAATGATAGAATAGGCAGAAGCCTCGAGCATGGCTTTGCGCCATTCAAGCGAATTTTGGCGTTCAACCTCTTTGTGCTTTTCGTCCGAGATATCGCGGATAGTTCCCATTAATTGAGTCGCGTGACCATCGCTGTCTTTTAGAGAGTGCGACCGTATCATAAGCCAACGGATTTCCTGATTATCGAATCGTCTGATTCGAACTTCAATTATTGAAGGACTTCCTTCCTCGTGGGCGTGTTTTAACTCCTCATTAAAACGCTCCCTATCCTCAGGCAACACGTGATCTAAAAATGTGAATTTATCCCAACGCTCGAGGTTTGATGAGTGACCAAAAATAAGATCATGATTTTCGCTGCGCCACACTTCGCCCGTTTTGAGGTCAAGGTTCCAGGCCGCCATGGCTACGGAATCGAGGGCGATTTTTAAGCGTGAATTGAGTTGATTAATATGTGTTGTATTTTGGTGGACGATCGATTTGGAGTGGAAAAGAACGTGTAGAAATCCCCCTGAAATGAGAGAGATTAGAACGCCTAGGACGAGCATGACGTCAGGAATAATTGAGTGCGTTTTGGCTATGTAAGCTACGGTTGGAATCACGCTGATCTGCCATGAAGTTTTGCCGAAAGTGATAGTTTTTGATGCGATCAAGTCATCGCGGGTAGCATGCTGCGCCGATGCTTTGAAAATGATCTGGTCCTGCTCGCGGATGATGATTTCAAAATCATCGGACGGCTGGTAGCTATTGAGGAGTTTGCTGGCTTCAATCGTTGCATAAGCGAACCCCTTGAAAACCCCTTGGAGTTCGAGAGGCACGGGTAACAGGAACCCTTTGCCACCTGACCTGAGTTCGATGGATTTGCTTAAGGACGGTTTATGGTGCTCACGCGCGTCATCCAAGGCTTCGCGGCGGATTGGGTCAGCATTTGCCAAAAAATTTTTAACTTGATAGCTAATTTCCGGAGGATACGACCAGATCACTTTATAGTTCGTATCGATAACGCCAATTCTTGTCAGTGTCTTTAAATGAGCGACATAATTTCGGGCGTCAATTGTCAAAAATTGTTCGTCCTTGACGCCTAAATATTCAACGCGGTTGGCAAACCGTTTGATTGTTTGCGATGTTTGCTCAAGTGTCGTGCGGATTTCTGACGACACTTTTCGGGCTTCATCATCAACTTCTCCGCTTTGATAAAATGCGTCTTGCCCCAGCTGATATTTCCATAGCGAAACAAAAGCGAAGATAAGCACGACGGTAACCGTCGCCGGAAAAAAGTGTTTGAGATATTTTGTTAGAGTTCGCTTCATTTTTCACCAACCTTGCATAATTATTCGGTTGGTCTGGGGAAATCATAAGTTTTATTTTTTTAAGAGAAATGACCTGAATTATTAGGAAATTTGGAATGATTAATACATCAGGAATCTGGCTACGAGTGGATCGCAGAAGGCCCGGGATTACCCATTTAAATCATGATTTCAATGACTTGTATTTAATATAACCTAGGATTGTTTGAAGGATATGAAGGATATGAAGGATCTCCGAACCTATGACCCCATCTTGCCTCAATTAAAACAAATTTAGGATTTGCTCCCGCTTTGTGGCCGTGTCGGACCTTCGGAACGCACCTGAGGCCTAAAACATCATGTTGAGCCAC
>JACMOC010000076.1 GCA_014378195.1 Oligoflexus sp.
AAAGACCTCGCCATCATCGGGCTGCTGCGCGTAATGTTTGACCCGCGCATCACGCTCCAGCAGCAAGTCAGCGAGCAGCTCAAAGATCATTTCGGCAACAAGGTGTTCAACACCGTGATTCCGCGCAATGTGCGCCTGGCTGAAGCGCCCAGCTACGGCTTGCCCGGCGTGGTGTTTGACCCGGCGTCCAAAGGCGCGCAGGCCTTTGTGACGTTTGCTGAAGAGATGGTCGCGCGCATCAAAACGCTGTAAAACACCCTAAACAGGCCGTTTTCAGGTATCAAATAGCCCTCTAGGCCAATATATATATGCGCGAGCAGCTATCGATTTAATAGCACCCGCTTCAGCCTTACTTGTAGAACGCTTCGACTTCGCCTTTGCGCTTGATCGTCAGCGGGAAGCACTTGCGGTCCACCTTGTTGCCAAGGGTGCCTTGATCTAGTCCTCGCCGAGCCGACCGTGCTATGAGCCTAGTACACCTAAATCCCAAGTGGGCTGGTGGCCGATAGGGACCTGTAGAAGCTCTGCAATGCTAAGCCCAGTAGCGGAAAGTCGATAAGCTACAGCGCCACTGCTTTGCTCAGCCCTGTAAAAGGGATGAAACCCCTGATTAAAGTATCGACTCACATTATTCTTTGATTTGGTTTGCAAAAAATAAAAGTCAATGGCCTTCGCTATTTCAGATGTGGTGAGAGCTACCTCAGCGTTAAGTAATGCCTGAATGATTAGTCGTTCAAGATTTCCCATAGAAACGCCATCGGTCTCGTGAATGGAGTTGCTCAAGCTTTCAATCTCCTTATTGAATTTTTTGTAAAACAATTTTGTATATGCCAAAACTGATGAGCCATTATTTGAAAGCGTAGACCTTATCGCAATTTTTTCGATTTCATCCAAACCCATTGAACGCTCTTGTCGATCACGTTTCGCAAACGAAGCTGGGGACACAGCCTCTCTTTGCCTTTTAATTGAGCGTTCAAGGCGAACCTCAACTGAAGAATGGATGAATATCGGTACAACCTGATGGCTACTACCCAGCTCCTTCTGAAGTGCATCTAGCTCGTTTGGCGATCTAAACCCTGTGACTATTACTGCGGGGTATCCAAATCTTTTTATATCTTTTCCAATAGGTTTGGCCGCCACCCATGGTTCTATCGCTAATGCCGCGCTAGCAAAATCCCCTACGCTTACTGCGCTAGAAACACCATGGCGCTCCCAATATTCCTGGCGCATATAGTCGCTCGCTTCGAGGTGTAAAAAGCCATACTGCGCGGAAAGCCACTCGGCAAGAGTCGTTTTTCCAGCGCAGCTATAACCACAGACGACCCACACTGGTGGTACAAACATTCCTGGAAGAGGGATTTGTAAGGGCGAGGCCTCTTCTGGCTCAGCAGAGACAAGCCCCTTTAATTCTGACAGCAGCCGTTGAAAAGCATGCCCGCGAAAATCGTGTTGTGCAGCCCTCTGTTTATCAAGCATGCTGAGAGGGCGAGACTCACCCAAGGGAACAAACCACTTATTGAAACTCTTGTCATCCAGCCACGGATACACCAAATGCGGTTTCACTTTTACATTTGACGAGACTATCGATCCTGCAACCTCAGCATGGACCCATATATAAGGTTTCCCTGCGCCAAGGAGCGTGCGAAGCCGCTTTGGAATGTGCGCAACCATATCCGAGCGAACCGTAGCACCACGAATATTCCTTCGCAGTTTTAGCATCTCGTCAAGTTGGTTAAATGTCATTCCCTGCATCCAAAACTTAACGTCTACGCCTGGAACGTCATCAACCTCACTGAGTGCCTCAATGCGAACTGATGTATCTTCAAAAAAGAAGATTCTGTAATCGCTTTCACCGAAAGCGAGAGCCCATTTTTTCGCCGCACTTTCATAACTCATAGCTAAGAGGTCCGCCCGATTAGATATCCTTGGCTCGTCATATGAGCCTCTATAAGTGAGCTCCCTAAAACCAATAACGTCAACGCCGCTTAACCTACCCAGGTGTTTAAGGTGGGCCAACTTCGTTCGGTTAGAAGTGAAAAAATAAATTTCACGCAAGTGAGATCTCCCGGCCAGCGTTACGTGGTCGAGTGTTAATTATTTGCTGCTTTTCAACAATGACACCCAAGCCAGCCTCCCGAACCGCACCAAAGCAAGCCAAGGTTGGGCCAAAGCTAGACATAGCTACCGCGTCAGCACCATTCTCATTTGCATATTGAATGATCTTTAAAAGCTCATCGCCATGCAAACTAATTTCCCCGCGCTTCCAAGGTAACGCCTGCAATCTGTTTAATGCACGGCAAAAAACCGGATAGTCCGAGGATGCTATTCCGCCGAAAACTCCGAACAAAGAAACGTAAGCGGCCTCATGCACGGCCTCCTTCGAAAGCGGCGTCGCAGTAGAGAAGTAAGCGTTTTCTATCTCGGGTGATACTGCGGGTAGCCGTGGTAGTAATATTTGAAGTGGCCAATCGGGCACAGCAGTAACGCCGACAACTAGTGGGCGATCAGACGAAGGGCCACGAGCTTCAGACGAAGCAAATCCCTGCCCATCTCTGCGTCTTCCAATGTCCAGGCAAGCACCGCCATGAAAATAAGTATGTGCACCAATGCCAGATGCACCGCCACGACCAGAAAGTCGCAGTATCGACTCCATGGTAGCAACTTCTTCATTCAAAATTAATAATGCTTCAACTAAAGATAGCGCGATACGCGTACTTGTTCCCAGACCATAGTTTCGAGTTATTGGGGAGCTACTTATCAGACGAATGCCACGCTTCAAACTCCTGGTATGCATCACCGAACGTGCCAGTTCCTCCAATGTTTTTATCTCAATATCATTAAAACGAAACAACTTCAAAACTGATAAGTCTGTTGTTTGACTCGGCTCAAAAGTTAAGGCTATGGGGAATGCGGAAATCGCCATTCCAACGCCGCCGTACATACGATATCCGTCAGCGGAGAGGTCGATAAGCGAAAAGTGGAGGCGTGGGTAGGAGCAAATCGAAATTTTCATGTCTTTGGGGGCGACAGCATTTGCCACTCCTTCTCAAAGTTCTCCCAGTAATCCTTGGCGAAAGCACCACCATCCATCGCGTGGATGGTTACTGTATGTTTACTCTCCTTATTTGTAAAAACTGGTCCCACCAGAAAATTCTTGTCGGCAACAACCATAGATAGCGTTGGCTCGTGTTCATAGTAACGAACCTCAAATAAAAGGGGAAATTTAGCTCTTAGCTCGTTTAAATGAATTCTTGCCTTGTCAAAGTTTGCATGGTTTGATTCACTGAGTTTTGCCCGTGCTGCAACCAAAAAGCGGACCTTCACTCGCTTGTTTAGCGCTGATATCAACACCTTCTTGTCATCAGAGGGGTGTTGTTCATCTGCAAAGTCCGCTAAAAATCGACTAGCAGTAACTCCGAAAATTACTATTTCTTTGCTTGCTTGCCGAATAATGTCACGGTAGTAATCTTCTTTGTCGCGCGAATCTAAAACTCGAACGATATGCGTTGTCTGAAGCTCTTCAAGCTGAAAATCCCGCTGGTTGTCGACTAAAAACTGAAAGATCAAAACAACCAAACCACTCATAAGACCAAGCGACAGATTAAACAGATGGCTATCTTTTCCTGTCCAAAGCGTTCCCACGGGCACAGCAACGCTATAAACACAGGCAGTTAATAACAAGAGAAGGCTGCCAATCAGAACTTTTCGACCTCGATACTTGAGCTGCATTAAATACCCCTAGTTGGTTGCGATGATCAACATTTCACGACGTGTCGAATTTGATAAAGCGGTGGATGTCGCAATCGAAACGTGTCTTACTTTTTTTCGGACTTTTTTCAATGCGTGGGTTATTCGCCGGATAGAAGGCTCTTCCTCATCAACATAAGAAATGGCAAGGGACGCACGACTGTATGTTTCCGCAACGGAAAATATACCGGCTAAAACTTTATCCGCTGAATCCCACTCGCTGGGACGGCATTCTTGCTTAAATTCTTTAACGCCACTGTTCACATCAAATAAGGTGTGCCAATTTGAGTAATTAGCGAGTCCTTCAAGAAAGTGATACCTACGCATATAAGAGTCCGTCGAACTCTTTTTTCTAAAATACGGTGGGTCAACATACACAAGATCAAAGTTTCCTTTATGGTCTGTCGCATCGCAAGCATCTACAACCGTAATCGGCGCCACTAGAGATTCGGAAACACGTATTGCATCAAGCAAACTAGTATTTATATGATCTACAAATGAAGTGTTCCAGGTAACCAAGTTTCCAAAAGTCCTCGGCACGTCTGACAAGCGCATATACAAATTTGCTCTATGGAATAAGTTGTATGGTCGCTTCTTCAAGCATGCCTGAGCAAGGGCATAAAAAAGCACATTTCGATATCCCTCTGCTTTGCCGAAACCAATTTTTTTCATTACCCCGTCAAGCCAACGATTCTCATCGTCAGTGAAAAACATGCCACTGAATTCACGAGTGATAATTCCGTCACAAGATATAGCGGTCTGGACAGCGCGTCTGGCTTGCAGCACATTCTCTTTGTTACTAGTGAATAACCCTCTCGCAGCCTGCACGTTGAACCTGAACAGATCCCCATAGGTTACCTCTATCCCTAGTAAGCTCAACGCGTGGGAAACTGTACCCGTGCCTCCCATTGGGTCAAGTACATGAGTCGGCGAAAGCTCTAATAAGTGCTGTGCCAACCATCCTATTTGCCGTCGCTTGCTGCCGTAATATCTGGTCGCTGCAAATCTTCTATCCTCAAGAAGATCGCGTCGCGACAGAGATTTTTTACTCACGAGCATTTAGACGAAAAAATAACTAGAGCTATAAAGAGACATCCTCGGTGCGGGGCCGCGTAAAGCTGTATGTTCACTTATCAAGTTCATCACTTATAGAACGCCTCAACCTTGCCTTTGAGCTTGATCGTCAGCGGAAAGCCCTTGCGGTCGACCTTCTTGCCAACAGGCACTTTGATCCAGCCTTCGCTGATGCAGTATTCCTCAACATCCACCCGCTCCTTGTCGTTAAAGCGAATGCCAATGTTGTGCTCAAAAATGGCTTTGACATGATGTTTGCTGCGCACATCGGT
>JACMOC010000077.1 GCA_014378195.1 Oligoflexus sp.
ATCTTCGTGACGATAGCGTCTTTAAATTCCTTCGAATAACTTGATTGTCTTCCCACTTGACTCTTCTTGCTCGCCCACTTAGATGTCTTTTTTAGTCAAGCGACAGGTTTCCTGAAACAGAGGGGTCGTCATCCTCGAATCCAGCACAACTTAAAAATGATTGCCCACAACCCAATTGAATCCAGAAATATTATAACTTTTCACCAATAGCCGAAACGAGCTATAATTTCACAATCAAACTTAGTAAGCCTTGTGGAGCCTTATGCCATGCTCAATTGACTTTCGAGAAATCCCTATTTTTGCATATTTCGGATCAGACGCACGCAAGGCTCTCGCGGCAGTATTTTCACGACAGATACGCAATGAAGGTGAAACGATTATTGCCTTTGGAAGGCCCGTTCCAGGTATTTCCATAATCGTCGAAGGTGAAGTGCATATAAAACTCCCTCATATCACAGAGCCTGTTGCCACTCTGAGTCGTGGCCAGTGCTGTGGTGAAATGTCACTCCTCGGTGAGTCTGCGGAGGACGCCTCGGCGGACGTAGTCGTTTCATCACCGACAGCAAAGCTCCTCTTTTGTTCTATAGCCGACTTTCACCAGATTCTTGTTCAGATTCCCGACAGCGCACCCGCTTTCTACCGAGGATCGGCGGTTCAACTCGCTTCTCGCCTGAGACTCTTCAATCAAAGGCTCGATCAAGTACTTGAGATTGGTCAGGGTATGTTATCTAAGGTCATTCAGAGCTCAGAGGTTGAAAAGAAAATCTCAGTAACGAAATCCGCGTTGGATTCGACAGGCGAAAGTGTCGTCAACAAGTTAATGGAGATCATGCCTTACTTTGATGCTCTGATACACGAGCATCCAGCCACCAAGCCACAGATAGACATTCTCCGCGAACGCATTGAAAATGTATTTTTAGTTGATGCACAAAATTTCGATCGTATCTCCCAGCAGTTGAATCAGATTCAACAACACTTTGAGAACATGAGACGTCTGACGAACGGCGGTACAATCGTCCCTATTGTGGGGGATCGAAACATTTTTTAAGCTACATTTCTTTGGTAATTAGCCTTCGACGTCAAGCTTTCGAATAGAACCCTGATTCGCCTTGAATTGGAAACCAACACTGCTTTGGATCGAGCGCCCCTTATACCGAATGTGGACACGTCTTTTCCGTCAATGCTCACATTTCGATCTTTTCTCAAATAGTGCGCAACTGGATCAGTGCAGGTTTTTAGATCGGCTTCATCAATCCAGTTACTTTTATCAAACATGACATAAATGGTTAGATCGCATGAGGAACTCTCATTCGGACTTCGGAACGCTTTGTGCACATTATTAAAGACCAGTTTCTACTGTTCTTGAACGAGTAACTATCGTTTTACATAATGGGAGGCTTTTCCCATGAAGATGAGTAAGATTATTTACGCCGCAGCTTTGCTAAGCGCTCTTGTTCTTTGGTGCCTAGTTTATGCACAAGCTGGAGCCGCAATGACGCCAGCACCCATAGCAGCAACCCCAACAGGCATCTCTGCAGATGCCGCTGCGACCAAAGTGAACGATCACGAAATCCTTCCAATCGTTATGAGCGCCAATGACGGAAGAACCGATCAAGTCAAACAGACCAAAAAATCTATAAGCGGATAATATTTTGAAGACATTTTTACGGCTGTAACGAATCGTGGAGCGGGATTCATTTCCACTGAAAATCTTTAAGCATGATATCCGCAGCCTTTAGCTCTTCATTCTCTGCAACAAGTTGTTCCATTGTTTTCATCATGGAAAAATTGATACACGGATGAAGAGCCCAGGTCTTCAAGAAAATACTTGAAAGCTCAATTTTTCGTGTGGTTTTACCTTCTCAATATCAAGGCCCGACAACAGCAAGTCCAATTGTTCGTAGCTTATGGCCAAGCTGTCTTCTAAGGTTGATTTCAGCCAGTGAAATTTCTCTTTTTCAAGCCGTTTACGCCAAAGAGCAAAGCCGCTATTGTCCCAGGAAAGCGTCTTAAGGGTAGCGCGATCTCGACTTATAAAGACAAAAAGGCCGCCCTCACAAGGATTCTGTTTGAGCTCTTCGGCCACGATCTGGCTCAGACCGTTGATCGATTTTCTCATGTCGACATGTGGGCGGTACAGATAGATCTCAGAAAATGAAGATGTCGCTCTCATGGCCGTCCTCCAAGCCTGGACGCGAGGGAGGCAATATCATCCATTGAAATTGCAGCTGCGAACTCAATGATGACTCCTCAAGGCGAACAAATGCGGGCTACCGGCAAACTTCTTTGCGCTGTGAGTTGTGGAGAATGTGCGGCAAATGGCACGATGCGAACAAAAGAAGACTGCTTTGCAGCATCTCGACGCCAGTTATTGAGGAGCGCCTGACTAATTTCATAGCGCCGAGCAAGCTCGGCTACTGTCGTATCCGGTTGGGCCATCTCTGCAAGTATTGAGGCCTTTAACTCGTCGGAAAAACGACGGCGACGAAGGGCTTCGGTGATAATGGTGGTCCTCTTCATCCTTACGCATACTCCTTAATCAGTGTTTAAACACAGTGCGCAAGGATAAAGGACGGTCAGATGGCTGGGAATGCGTGGTTCACGGACCGCTTACTTTTATTTGCTTGTCCATGTTCGTGTATCCCGATCTGTTCCTATAAGTCGAACACAGCATATATTGTGAACAAAATGATGTATACAAACCTAAATGCTTGAAATATTGAATATTAATGTTCATTAAAAAAGAGGTAAGCAGCGACATTTAGCAAAAACGGGGTAGATTTACAGCAACCGCCGCTTACCTAGAATAAGTCATTTTGTTCAACTGAATCGGTCTCAATGCGCGCTCCGATCTTGGCAGCACTTTACACAGTGTAAAAGCACCTATCGTGGAAGTCTCATCAGTGAGATGTTCGTAGTTAGGATGGCCGTCGAAGGTGGGCTTTTAGAGTGGTCTCGACGTATGAAAATTCCGATTTGCGCTGTGGTGCCGTGTACTATTTGGAGCCTGAAAATCCTTCGAAAAACTGTTCCTAACAGGCATTCGGAACCAAAAAATCAAATTGAAAACGCTCTCTAGGATTTGGGCTGCCATTTCCAGGATTTTAGACACAAAAAAAGGAACCTAAGTTCCTTTTTTTATCGAAAGTACCTCGCGCCAGACTCGAACTGGCACACCTTGCGGCAATGGATTTTGACGCTTTGCGGACTATATCATCACCCTATCGCTAGGGGCCGGGCGCTGTTTCAGTGAGGCATTACTCTCACCTAATTCCTGTACTTTAAGCCATCTCGCGACAGCACAGGTAGTCTCTGAACCTTCCGCATCTGCGGCTTGGCTGCTGATTGTTACGTCAATAACTTCCCAGCAATTCACCCGATTTCGACATCTCAAATTACTCTGAGAGTGGACTCGTTGTTTTTTTCTGAATCTCTTGCGAGACCTTCAGACACTTTATCCATCGTGTCTACCATTCCACCAGCGAGGCATTCTTATATTTAAATTGATAACTTTGCCCGAGAGCGTCGGCTACCAACTAAAAACCAAAATGCATAGTCCTTCATTTCACTCGTTTCCGAGAGGGCCAAATATTGCGGAAGGGGCCCCGGAAGTAAAGAGAAAAGTTTCATATTTCCAACTTTCTTTGCATTAGTCAAAACGACGTCTTTCGTGCAATTCTCGCGGCTTAAGCTTGAATTTTCGGGTAAACTGTCGATAAATGGAGAGTGGAGTTCACTTGGGAGAGCGGCGATGTCTCAGACACAATGGGCTATGAACCGAGCCGAACCCCGTGCATCAGTCCTGCCTGTCGAAATCAAGGGCTTGTTAAGCTGGCGTGACGCGCGCAAGGCTCAGGTCCCTTTTTTGGTGTGGGATATCGCCGTGAATGGAATCGGCGTACTCTTGTCCGATGAGCTTAAGCCTGGGGATCTCGTCCTCCTCACTTTCGGCGGGCCTTTTGCCCTCACAATTCAATGCCGCGTGCAATGGTGCGACCCTCAGGAAGCCGATTATGACTTTCAGGCACCAAGCTTTCGCGCTGGAATGCAAACAAACCAGCCCGGAACCACATTCCAAGGGCTGGTTGATCATATCAATCTCTTACGTAGCAAATAGTGTCGCCACGATGTCGATGGGCGCAGGGCAATCACGCGCTCGCTTTGAGCTCATCATCTGCTTCTTTCTTGATTTGCAGTTCATTCAAGAACGTCTTCAATTTCTTACCTTGAGACAGAATCTCCAGCATTTCTATTGAAACATGAACGTTTTCGCACTGTTGGCATTGCAGAAACTGAAGGTCCTCGTGGACCGTCTCTTTCATGTCGTGGCCACAGCAGCCGCATTTGTGATAATGCGCAGTACGCGCTAAAAGATCCTGTTTTTTCGCTTCGGATTCGTGCATCTTTTCAATGAGCTCGCGGTCTTTTTTGTGAAAATACTCTTCTTCGGCGAGGCTGTGCCCATTGAGACGATCGGTGTACATAGGTTCTCCGTAAGAGGTCGTTTGTTTTCTGATAAAGGCTTCTTCGGATGAATTGTTAAAAGCATGAGAAGGAAAGCTTTGATCATTCTTTTCCGTAAGATAAACTGACCCTTACACAGCGCCCGTGCGGCCATATTAGAGTATCGGGCACCGTGAACGCCTGGGGAAACCCCAGCGGCATAAGACAAGGATATCGTCAGAATGAAGCCTTATTCCATCCGTGGTCAGCAGATCGAAAAATTACTGCAGGAACGAATCCTCGTGCTGGACGGCGCGATGGGCACGATGGTGCAGCAGTATAAATTGAACGAGCAGGACTTTCGCGGCGATCGTTTTCCCGATCACCCGATCGACCTTAAGGGTAACAACGACCTCCTCGTGCTCACGCGGCCGGATGTGATCAAAGAGATCCATCTGCAGTATCTGGAAGCGGGCTCCGATATCATCGAGACCAACACCTTTAGCGGAACCACGATTGCGCAGGCGGATTATAAGCTTGAGCACATCGTTTACGAGCTCAATAAAAAAGCCGCGGAGCTTGCGCAAGAAGCAGTACGCGAATTCAAATTAAAAACCGGCAAGGACGCTTACGTCGCCGGTGCGCTGGGGCCCACGAACCGAACGTGCTCTCTTTCGCCTGACGTGAACAATCCCGCCTATCGTGCGGTGACTTTCGACGAGCTCGTTGACACTTACTATGAACAGATCGTCGGACTCATGGACGGGGGTGTCGATCTCCTGCTTCCCGAAACGGTTTTTGATACTTTGAATCTCAAGGCGTCCATCGTCGCGATCGACAAATATTTTGCGGACAAAGATTTTCGCATTCCCATCATGTTATCTGTGACCATTACGGATGCATCAGGCCGGACTCTGTCAGGACAAACGGTCGAAGCCTTCTGGTATTCCGTTCGTCAGGCCAAGCCCCTAAGCGTCGGCATAAACTGTGCGCTCGGTGCTCTGGAAATGCGGCCTTACATCGAAACTCTTTCGAAAATATCCGAATGTTATATCAGCTGTTATCCCAACGCCGGACTTCCTAATCCTCTCAGTGATACCGGATATGATGAAACGCCTGATATGACATCGGGTTTTCTCGATGAATTTGCGCGCAGTCATCTCCTCAATATCGTCGGCGGCTGTTGCGGGACAACACCTGCGCACATCAAGGCCATTGCCGATCACGTAAAAACCAAGGCTCCGCGTGTTGTTCCTAAGCTCGCTGTTGCCACGCGTCTGAGCGGACTCGAACCTTTGGTCATCAAACCGGACGGCGGCCTTTTTTATATGGTGGGCGAACGTGCGAACGTTACCGGGTCTCCCAAATTCGCCAAACTCATCAAAGAAGGCAATTTTGATGCCGGCCTCGCCATTGCACGCCAGCAGGTTGAGACCGGCGCCAACATCATCGATATCAACTTCGACGAAGGTATGCTCGAATCCGAAAAGTGCATGACCCACTTTTTGAATCTCGTCGCGTCTGAGCCCGATATTTGCCGCGTCCCCATCATGATCGACAGTTCGAAATGGTCAGTGCTGGAAGCCGGGATGCGTTGCGTCCAGGGTAAGGGCATCATCAATTCGATCAGTCTCAAAGAAGGTGAAGAGGTCTTTCTCGATCATGCGCGTACCGTGATGAAATACGGGGCTGCGGTAATCGTCATGGCGTTTGACGAAAAAGGCCAGGCGGCAACGCGCGAGGACAAAGTCCGCATTTGCCAGCGTGCCTATAAGCTCCTCATGACCATCGATTTTCCGCCAGAAGACATAATCTTTGACGCCAACATTCTTACGGTTGGAACGGGGATCGAGGAACATTCCAACTACGCAGTCGATTTTATCGAAGCCGTGCGCGAAATTAAAGCAACGTGTCCCCATGCTCTCACCAGCGGCGGCATTTCCAATGTATCCTTCAGTTTCCGCGGTAACAATGTTGTGCGCGAAGCTATGCATTCCTCGTTCCTCTATCATGCGATCAAAGCCGGTCTTGATATGGGGATCGTCAATGCGGGTATGCTCGAGGTTTATGAAGAAGTCGAACCCACGCTTCTCAAACTTGTCGAGGATGTTCTTTTAAACCGACACCAAGGTGCAACCGAAGCACTGATCGATTATGCGGAGCAGGTTAAAGATCAGTCCAAGATCGTTAAAGAAAGCGATAAGCTCGCCTGGCGTGAAAATCCCGTTGAACAGCGTATCATTCATTCGCTGGTCAAAGGGATCGACGAATTCATCGAAATCGATACAGAGGAAGCACGTCAGAAACATCCTCGGCCTCTCGACGTGATTGAAGGGCCTTTGATGGACGGCATGAAGGTCGTCGGCAGGTTGTTTGGCGAAGGAAAAATGTTTCTTCCCCAGGTAGTGAAAAGTGCACGCGTCATGAAAAAAGCGGTCGCCCATCTTCAGCCTTACATGGAAGCCGACAAACTGAAAAACGGTGGCCGCCAGTCACAGGGCCGTTTTTTGATCGCCACTGTGAAAGGCGATGTTCACGATATCGGCAAAAATATCGTAGCTGTGGTTCTGGCTTGTAATAACTACGAGGTCAAAGACCTCGGCGTAATGGTGTCCTGTGAGGAGATCCTGCGGAAAGCCAAAGAGATGGACGCGGATATCATTGGTCTGAGCGGTCTCATTACGCCTTCGCTCGACGAAATGATCTACAATGCGTGTGAAATGGAGCGCCAAGGCTTTACTATTCCTCTCCTTATCGGGGGCGCAACCACAAGCAAAGCCCATACCTCGATCAAAATTGCCCCTCACTATCATGGAGCCGTCTGCCATGTGGGGGATGCTTCGCTCGTCGTTGAAGTGTGCAACGATCTGATCAGCCCGGAAAGACGGGATGCGTTTAAAGAAAAATTGAAGATCGATCAGGAAGTGATTCGCGTTCGGCATGCATCGCAGGTCAAAGACAGTGTGTTTTTGAGTCTCAAAGATGCCCGGGCCGCAAAGTTCCAGACTGATTGGAATACTACGGTTATCGATGTTCCGGAACGTCTCGGCGTGTGGGAGCAGCCTGAGCTCAGTCTTGAAGATGTTGCGCAGTATATCGACTGGTCGCCGTTTTTCTGGACCTGGGAAATCAAGGCGCTTTATCCAAAAGTTCTCACTCACAAAGTTTGGGGTGAGCAGGCGACCGAGCTTTTCAAGGACGCCCAGAACATCCTTGACGATATCATTAAAAACAAAAGATTCACCCTACGGGCCATTACAGGTATCTGGCCGGCCCAGAGTGTTGACGATGATGTATTGGTTTATGATCCGAAGAATCCGGACAAAGTCCTTGAAACTCTCTATTTCCTGAGGCAGCAGCGCGAACGCGAAGAGAAAAAGCCCGCGTTTTGCCTGGCCGATTACATTGCGCCCAAATCCAGCGGCAAAATGGATTATATCGGCGGCTTCGCTGTCACATCGGGTATCGAGGTGGAGACCTTCTCGGCCTTTTACGAGAAAAAGAACGACGACTACACCTCCATCATGATCAAAGCGATAGGGGATCGCTTTGCTGAGGCTCTCGCGGAGATGATCCATAAACGCATTCGGGTCACGTGGGGATACGGACGTGCCGAGAAAATGTCCATCGAAGAACTTATCAAGGAAGATTATCGTGGTCTTCGTCCAGCACCAGGATATCCCGCTTGTCCGGATCATACAGAGAAGGCCCCACTCTGGCGGCTAATGGACGTTTCGAATCGGGTCGGCATCAATCTCACGGAGAGTTTTGCCATGCATCCGGGCAGCTCCGTATCAGGCTATTACTTCTCTCATCCGGAGGCGGACTATTTCCGGGTGGGGATGATCAACAAGGAGCAGATGCAGGACTACGCGCGGAGAAAAGGAATGCCATTGGCCGAAGCCGAGCGTTGGCTGCAACCCAATAAAGGATATTAAGAGTAGTTTTCCCAAGAGGCTACCCCGGGCGGGTGGCCTCTTTTGACCCTTATCTGATAGAATGGTGCTATGCGAACATTTTAGGATCGCACACCGATTTCTAAAAAATGGGGTTGCCCGAGTGCTCACTTATACACTGCGCGAACACAATCACGTCCTCACTATAGACTTTCGTGGCGGTGTTGACGAAAAAGCGCCGGCGACTTTGACACCACTTCTGGCCCGTCTCAGTGCCAAAGTCATCACTCTCAATATGGAAGCCGTTGAATATTTCAATTCGCTTGGAATCAAAGCCTGGGCTCACTTCGTGAAGCCGCTCGTCCAGGGCCGCAAAGTTACTTATGAAAACTGCCCCCCTGATTTTATCAATCAGGTAAACATGATGCCGCTCCTGGCTGATTCGATTCCCATTCTCTCATTTTCCTCCGAGTTTGTGTGCCCGAACTGCAATCACGGCCAGCGAGAACAGTTTGATGCCACGGAAGATAAAAAAGTCTTGCTCGCGCAGTTCGAGCAAAAAATCTGCTCAGAGTGCCAGAGTCAGCTTCTCCCCGACGAAGATCCCGAGACTATACTCTCATTTAAAAATTCTTAATTGAGAACAAGGAAGAGCCTGTGAGCAAATCAGTACGCCTTGATT
Source organism: Oligoflexus sp. (assembly GCA_014378195.1). Lineage (GTDB taxonomy): Bacteria > Bdellovibrionota_B > Oligoflexia > Oligoflexales > Oligoflexaceae > Oligoflexus. The sequence goes on from JACMOC010000077.1 coordinate 9,022, forward strand.
GGAAGTCCACGAATTCAGTCGTCATCAGCGGAGAGTTGGATGAGTCATCCGATCTCTCAAGTCTGGATCGCTGTGCCAGCCAGATTTGCTATGTGGATTTTGCGAAAGTTTCACGCGTAAATAGTACAGGCCTTAAGACCTGGCTCCAGACAATAACGAAAAACAAAATTCAACTTGTTCTGAGAGAGTGCTCTGTCTCTATCGTGGAACAGTTTGCAATGGTGCCTCAATTTCTCGGAAAAAACGGCATCGTAGAGTCATTTTTTGCGCCTTATCATTGCATCTCATGTTTTCATGAAGACCAAAAACGCTATCAAGTCGGCCAAAATCTTGATCTTGATCATCCTCACATTGAAGTTGAGTTAAAAGACCCATGTCCTGAATGCGGTGATGTGCTTGAACTTGAGCAGGCTCCTGAACTTTATCTCTCATTCCTTCATGTACGTTCCTCGCAAGCTTCTTGAATCTTACTGAATGGGTCTAGGCAACTCGGTCATAATCATCGGTGATTCCATTTCACCTCACGATCTTTTCTCATCTCAGTAATCTTTTCTCATCTCAGGTCCCCGCAACTCCTGATTGCTGCAGTGTTTTAAGTTAATTTCATGCCTTAAAAAATTCTAAGTCCCTCAAATCAAATAATTAAATTAACGGAGTGATCAGAGATTTGATCACTCTGAAATTAATTTTAGTGCGTTGGCACGAGGGCTGCATTAAACACAAGTGAAGGAAATTGCTTCTCACTATTTTTCGAAAGGTACACTATGAGCATGTTCGGTACTCTTGCAAAGGCTCTCGTTCCCGCTGCTTTTACTCTTGCTGCTTCTGCTGCATTCGCCGATGGCCCGATTCCTGGCACAGTTCAGATCACACACCTCACCGCTGCCGGCACAGGTTGTCCAGATCCTAGCACTTACTCGACTAACATCTCTCCCGATGCCCAAGCCTTCACAGTAACATTCTCTGAGTTTGTTGCTGAAGTCGGCCCTGGTCTTCCGTTGACTGCTAGCCGCAAAAACTGCTCTTTGACAGTGGACTTGAAAGTTCCTGCAGGCTGGCAGTACAGCGTAGCGACTTTCAACTATCGCGGTTTTATGGACCTAGGTGATCGCGTTCAAGCTGAACACACCACCGACTATTTCTTCCAAGGTCAAAGCACACCAGGCAAATTCAAAGCTGTTGTAACTGGCCCAGTGTCAAAGGATTTTGTTTACACAGACAAAATCGGTTTGACTTCAGTGTACATGCCAAGCGTTTGGTCGCCATGTAACGTTCAACGTGCGTTGACTATCAACCCATCTGTTCGCGTTACAAAACTCCAAGGCGCTTCACGTGATGCGCAAGGTATCATCACCAACGACTCTGTTGACGGTGAATTGAAACAAGTCTTTGGTCTCGCTTGGAGACACTGTTAATTAGCAGTGCTTCTTAGAAAAAGAAAAAAAAGAGAGTGTCATGCCTTATAGCATGGCGCTTTTTTTGGTTTGCAAACGGCGTAGATTAAAACTTGGAGGAGCGACTAGAAGTTGTCGTGTACGGGCAACGTATGTTGATCATCAACACGGCTGCTCTCGCGCCAGTCTGCATAGGGAAAAATTTTGCGGTCTGACGTGTAAGTCAGAAAAAGCCAGAGATTCCGGGAATAATTGCTAAGATCGACGCTGAAATCATAGAGGTGTACGAGCCGGCGCAAAAAAAGCAGCTGCGCGAAAAACTGGACGAGCATTATAGCGAGCAAAAGAGGCTGCACAATAAAATACTGCGCGGCAAAATAAACCAGCATGGGGAGCGCGCGCTCCCAGGTTGCCTGGTTTTTGACATTGGTTTTGATTTCATCTGGAGTCATGGAAATTTCGCCCTCCCTGGATTGTCATCGTAGTTAAATTGAAAGGCCAGACGTCCACTCAGTGGGCGAGCGATCGGAAATTGCAGTTTTTTGAGAGCCATCGTCAAACAGTCTATCGTTTTTTGATTGCTCAAACTACCGCCGCTATAACTCAGCGCCTGAAAGCTGCCACTCTTCGGCGCAATCTGAAATCTAAAATTCACACTTCCGCGTAGACCTAAAGCGAGATCCAGCTGATCCATGTAGCAACGCCGAAGTTCGGCATCCTGGGCACTAATCGTTGCCGACATGAGTTTTCGGCTCTGCTGGGTCCCGGATGAGTCGACTTGGTGAATCATAGAGATTTGGCGAACCATCGTAAAGGCGGCACGTGCTTCGCTACTGCTGCCGAAGTTGTCTTTTGACTGTTTGAGGAGTTTGGCACCGCCCAGCTTTTTTTGGAGCGATGCTTTGTAACCATCCATTACGCCCATAAAGGTCTGGTTGCCACTGTCACCATTAAAAAGATTCGGTGATGATTTAAAAGTCACTTTGAGACCTGTGGTCTGGTCTGGACTTAAATGGATCTGGCCTAAGTTCGAGACAAACATAGTGCGAATTTTGAAAACAGGGTGCTTGCCAGTCGGCACCCAGTTTCGTGTAATCCCTGTATTTTCGTTAATGCTTAGCTTTTCTACAGAATAATTCCCAGACGGGATTTTCCAGATGAGAACAGCATCTGTTGCGGATTCAAAAGGCTCTTGCGTCAGGACGAACAACTGTCCTGTTTTGAGATTTTTGAAATTCATAAACACATTATTTGTGATGTCCTTGGAAGTGCGCGTCCGGCGAAAGCTATCCAGATAAAAACGCACATACACAGTGCCCTGTTCGGCCTGCATGTATTCGCCGTTCCATGGCGAGAGGGGAGAACTCAATGTTGGAGCCGCGAACACCGTCCCTGAGACCATCGTGGCTAATAACCACGTGAAGAGGACAACGATAGGCTGCATAGACTTCAAATGTTTTTCCAAAAAAAAAGAGCTGGACCCGACAGGATACAGCTCCATTCTATAAGATAACACCAGGAAAATTGTGCCGGGCGTTATTTAATTGGTACGACCACCGGTTTGGGCAGGACACGATTTACGGGCTGTTGCCATCAAGGTGTTCAGCTTATCAAACATGGCTTTGTCTTCTGCCGCATAGACCGATTGGGTCTCGGCTTGATCGATGAAGAGTTTGCCCCGGATGATGCGGTTTGCCTGAAGGTCTTTCTCACAAATCCAGTTGTCTTGTTCCATGGCGCCAATGAGTTTCCAGAAAAACATGCGATAGAGGTTGGCGGTCATCATTTGATAGGTCGCTCGTCGGCCTGGTTCTGTCGGCTGATAGAGGGTCTGGTAATGAATGTTGTTGCCGCTTTCTAGTCCCTGCGGCTGGTTGCCTTCGGCGAAATTGATGACATCGGGATAGGTGCCCGCGCGCATTTCAATCTGGGTGCAGGCAAAGTCGGTTGCGGGAAAGACTTTGCATGACGCAAGTTGAGGGTTCTTCAATGTTGCAACGTTATGCATCATGAGCTGAAAGACGGTAAAGATACTGTAAGTCGGGTTCACGGGACCGTCAGCGCTTTTGTCGTCAAATTTCCAGTCGTTGGCATTGGACCAGAAAAGCGAACGGGTAAAATACTCGTCTTTTTGCGCGGTTGGATCGCCCGTAACGAGGAGTGTCGGATCGAAGTGTATCCACCACATCGCCATCCAGGTGTGACGAAGGCGTGAGAAATGGGAGCTGAGTTTGGACTTCGGCGTCAGGTCATCCAAGAGGTGTTGAGGCCACTTCGGCAAATCACCGCAATTGGTCCAAAGCGTATTACAATCACCTTTTGATTTTTGGCTAAACCCTGTTCCAAAGAGGTTGATGTTAGCCCCAATATCCCAGATATCGGCTTGGTTCGGGAAGGGCGCGACGCCTTTATCAAAACAGCCCGGTCCACCCAGAACTTCGAGACGAATGCAGTAGTTCATCAGGACCATAGACGGATATTTTTTAGCATCCATATCTTTGGTTGCGCCGTCGACGTAGGTTCCACTCGGAGCGGTTTGGGACGCGGTAAAACGGAAATCCGAAAAGTTTTTGTCATTTGGTGTTTGAATCAATGCATCCGCCGATGCATAGAACTTCGCGGCATCTTTTGGAATATGGGGTGCGACGGAGATCCAGTCAGCAAAACTCCCGTGATCGGCGCAGCCATCGATATCGGCGTCGCAGTTGGGAACGTAGCCGAGAGGATTATTAAATCCATCTTCAGTATAGTGGTTAAATGGAATAGGGATACGAAGAGAGTGACGATCAATCGCCCAGACATCATCGATAGCTTTATCGGCATCCGCTGCGCTTAGGACAGGTTTTTTTGCAAAACTATAGTTCGCCTGGACAAGCTGCGAGCCGAAGGATTCATCGCGTGCTGCCATTGTATTGCCTGGGACAACGCCGCCGCCCGGTTGAAACGGTCGAACGAGCGAGGGGTCGCGGCGACCGATTTTGTATTTGGTGCGGTAGGCATGAACCATATCTACGATATTGGCGACTTCCTGAGCAGGAAGGTGCTCAACACCGCGGCGAAGGATTTGCGAATCGGAATAGCCGAAGTAAGCTAGTTCAAGCGTATCCGGTGCGTGGCAGTTGGCGCAGGCTACATTAGACTTGAGGCCTTTGGGATCTGTTTTGCCATCGGGTTTCCGCCAGGTCGCGAGACCATCTTTCATTGCGGTGGCGATAGCAGCGTCAGACATCACAGGAGCGTCTTTGCAGACTTTCGTTTCGACGAGAGGCGACTTCGCTATGTAAGCATAGATGCGGCGCATGTTGTCATCATCAAGCCAATCGGACTTGAATGCTGGCATCTCGTGCGATTTGCCCAGGCGCCCCTTGCGGACGATCGTTTCAAAATCTGTGTAGGTGCGGGGGCCCACGATGCTTGTGTATTCGTTGTGGCCGGTACCGTTAGGTCCGTGACAGCCGGCGCAGCTGTCTTTGTAAGCAAGAGGGACTTCGGTTGATACTATACCGGTGCTATCGAGGCTCGTGCTACAGATTTGGCCCAGGGGAGGCCAGAATGAATTGGGATCGAGCGTGGCGCCACCGATAAGGCGACTTTGGGCCAAGGCGATTGGGGATCTTGATGCTGGTGCGACGGTATCGGGAACTTCAGTCGACGCCGTTGCATCACCACCCGCGCTGCTGTTTGCCCCATTCGTTGATCCGGCCTTTTTAGAAGAAAGGCCGAAGATACTGGGACCCTTGCCACAGTTCGCTGCGAAAGCAGTAAGGAAAGCTAGAGTGGCCAGCACTCGATATTTCATAGTTTCTCCAACAGCTCCATCTCCTTTGCTAACGGATAAAATGTTTAAAGATTGAGCGGCCGCAGTAACGTCCACAATTCGCCTGTAGATACAGGCAATTAGCGGATCATTTTTTGCGGCAATTTTATAATGGGATAGACATCGAGCGAAAGCAGTATCTCAGCATTCACGCACGATTTTTCTGCGATTTCTGATGGAGCGAGGGATGCTCTTCATCCGGGCGAGCAAGCAATTTACGGTGAATGCGATAAAATTCGGCAAAGGTATCGGCGACTATGTGGCGACGCATCGCGTTCATCAAGTCGATGTAGTATTTGATATTGTGATACGAAAGGAGCTGCCAGCCGAGAGTCTCATCCGTTTTACGCAAATGATGCAGATACGCGCGCGAATAAATCTGGCACGTAGGGCAGGTGCAGTTGGGATCGAGAGGTATATCCTGAAATTTATAAACACTCCGCTCAAGCTTGAGCATGCCTTGGCTGGTATAAGCTTTACCTTGTTTTGCATAGGCGCTGGGAATGATGCAATCGAACATATCGACACCGCGATGGACCGCTTCAAGCAAGTCGATCGGCGTACCCACACCCATGAGATAACGGGGCTTGTTTTTGGGGAGTAGTGACGCGCTGAGTTCGGTGAAATCCTCACGTTCCGCTTTGCTTTCGCCAACGGCGAGACCACCGATAGCGTAGCCTTCAAAGTCTTGTTCGATCAGAAATTCCGCACTCTGTTTTCTCAGATCGGGATGACACGCGCCCTGCACGATACCAAACATCGATTGCCAGCTGTCGCCGCGCGCTGCGAGACTGCGAACGGCCCAACGATGTGTGAGTTCCATGGCTTTTTTCGCCACGGCGTGGGTTGAATCACCGGGGACGCACTGATCAAGAACCATCATGATATCCGAGCCGATGGAAATCTGCGTCGCGATGCTTTTTTCGGGGCTTAGAAGGATGACTTTGCCATCGGTGTAACTCCGAAATTCGGCGCCCGCTTCTGTCATCTTACGTGAGTGAGGAAGCGAGAAGATCTGGAAGCCGCCGGAGTCGGTGAGGACCATGCGTTTCCAGTTCATAAAGCGCTGGATGCCACCGATTTTCTCAAAAACTTCGGGACCTGGCCGGAGGAGCAAGTGATAGGTGTTGGCAAGAAGGATGTTGGCACCCAGCTCTTCCAATTCATAGGTCTTAATACCTTTGACCGTCGCCTGAGTGCCGACGGGCATAAATATAGGTGTCTGGACGTCCATGCGATTCGTGCGAATGGTGCCCGCGCGCGCACTAGAGCCTGTGGCTTGATGTTCCAGATCAAAAGTAAGTCTTTGCAAGGCCAAGGTCCCAATCTTAAAGGAGCGAACGTTCGTAATTTGCCGAATGTGTTTCTGCGATCGACTCTGCGGATCCAATATGCTTCAAAACGCGCATCAAATGCTCAGGCGTATATTCGCGCGTTAGAAAGTCAATGCGGAAGTCTTCCACACCGAACGTCTGCAGTTCGCGGCGATGCTGGCTCAAAGAAAAAGCTTTGGCACCATAGACTATGGATTTGCAGCTTTCGTGGGCTACGAAGAATCGTTCGCCTTCGTCGTTTTCGATTTCTAAGGTGCGATATCCGCATACAGCGGCTGTCGGGCAGCCACCGTGGAGAGCGGTCAGAGAGCACGCTTCCGCTATAAAAAGCGGAGTATCTTTATAGAGGATAACCTGAGGTTTGAGCGAACCCTTTGGCCACTGATTGAGTTTGTCCTGCAGCGAGATGCGGTCGTCCTCGATCGAAAGAGCAAGAGTCGTTATATCGAGGTCTTTCGCGGCCAAGGCTGCTTCGGTGTTCAAAACATAGACCGTAAAATCACTGCTCAGATCGAAGGTTTTGGCCGCTTCGACACTCGTGAACGTGTCGAGTAGTTTGCGAGCCCCGATGTTGCCTATTTCAAAGGCGCGCCCACCGAGTTCTATAAAACTATTGACCCATATTTTGAGCAAGGGCTCATCCCACGCCCGCAGCACTGTGGGAAATGCCAAGCGAGGCAAGACGTTCAGCTCAGCCGCCGCCGCGAAGAGAGAGGCAAAGATATCTATGGGGCTTAATTTGCCGAGGAAAGCGCGTTTGGGTTCGAATATGATTTCAGTGAGTTTGAACGTTGGATGTGTTGCCATAAAAGTCGCGATCGAGGCGAGATATTCCAGGCGATCGATCTTGATGGCATAACGTGCTGCCTTTGAGGCTGCTAAGGGAGATCGGTCGGTTGTGAGAAACGCGAGGCTCTGAGCTTCAGATAACTCTGTGGCCTTGGTGATTGCTTCGGGAAGATTAAGGTTGAGGCGTTGTTTCAATTCTTTCAACAGACTGCGCGGGACAAACGCATCTTCGCGGCCTTGAAAGCTCACGACGCAATCGCACGCGGCATCACCGAGGAGTGAGAACATATCGACTATGTCGTTTGCCAAGCCGCCTTTGGTCGAGATCTGCCAAGGGATGGTCAGCTGGTCTTTGAGCAGGCTGCGTTTACCAAGCAGCGCTTCCACTTCGAGATGAAGGTCGTCGCCCACTTGATTGCTTATAAAGCTGAGGTCGATCGATCGTAAAGGTCGAATGCGCGCGTCGGCAGGCGCTTTGCTCAGGTTTTCCGTATGACGTTTGAGTTCGTTGGAGCGGATTTTATAAACGGCATCACCAATGTTCGGTAATTCGATTTCCGTTGGAAGTTCGATTTCGACGCGGGTGTGAGCATTGCATTGATTGAGGCGGCGGCCTTTGAGGCTGAATTCGCGGAGCGAGAATTGACTGATGTTGTTTTTGTATTTCTTCTGGGCACCGCGCATGGTCCCCTGAACTTGGTCGCCGTGTTGAGGAAGTGAATGGTAGAGCGAATCACGGCTTTCGATGCGGAGGCCATCAAAACGCTCAAGAGCCTGGGTGCTCATCACTTCAATCGTGCGGCCTTTGATCTTTTCGATCGTCCCGATCAGAACACCCTTGTGTGTAGGGTTATTCAGATCGATGACGTTTTCATGGTAACGACCGTTGACAAAAAGGCTCGTCATATCGCGATGAAAGCTGAACAACATATCATTCTGATAATCGCGTTCGATACTGCGGCCGCCCGGGCCCGTTTCGCGACCGAATATACGATTCAGTTCCTGTCTGTAGAGACCGACCGAAGTTGCGACGTATTGCGCGTCCTTTTTTCGGCCTTCGATCTTTAGGGTGTGAATATTGGCTTCCACGAGTTTAGTCAGGTCTTTACTCGTGTTTAGATCTTTCATGCTGAATAAAAATCCGTGGCCCGGTTCGTTGAGAATCTTATAGGGCTTTCGGCAAGTATAAGCGCACTCACCACGGTTTCCGCTACGGGCATCTTCAGCGCCGCTGAAAAAGCAAAGACCACTGTAGCTGTAACAAAGGCTGCCGTGACAGAAGGCTTCGACTTCGACGTCGAGTCCTTCCACAGCTGATTGAATTTTGCGGAGCTCTTGCGCTGTGAGTTCGCGGGCGACGACGACGCGTTTAAAACCGAAGTCTATCGCGGCAAGGACGCCGGCGAGATTGTGCACGGCGAGCTGCGTTGAAGCGTGAAGCCGGAGCGTCGGGAAATTCTCACGAATAAATCGCGCAACACCAAGGTCCTGCACGATAACTGCGTGGATACCAATCCATTGCAGTTCGGCAAGCGATGTACGGAGGCGTGGAAGTTCGTCTTCCTTCAGGAGGATATTGAGCGTTACGAGTATCTTCATTCCATAGCGGCGAGCCAGGGGCGCAAGTTCGCGAAGGTCTTCATGCGTGAAGTTTTCCGCACGTCCCCGCGCGTTGAACTGCTTGAGTCCGAGATATACAGCATCCGCACCGGATTGAAGGGCTGCGAAAAACTGTTCGCGTCCTCCAGCGGGCGCTAAGATTTCTGGAACGCGCAGGGCGTGGGAAAGTATGGTCTCATTCGATTCATTTTTAAGCGTTAGCACGGGTGTCCCCTTTAGATAAGGAAGGAGGAACGGTTAGATAACACAAAGCAAGAGAGAATGCCTCTATATAATACGCAGCAAAATCAGTGGCTTGAGATTTTTAGCTGAGATTGAGTTGAGTAAGGCCAGAGTACGACGAGTTTGTCAAAATAGGCCTAAGTCGATGAAATAGATCAGCAAATGGGTGTAGTGCGGGCGGCTGGGGCCTATCAATGAGAGTCACTTCTTTCGTATAAATGTCGTGCGAACACCTAAGGAGATATCGTTATGCGTAGCTACCATCTGGTCCTTGGTCTTAGTTTAAGCCTCAGCATTTTCGGTTGTGGCAAAGATAAAAAAAAGAATGATACGGCCGGAGACAACGGCTCGCAGGCACAGAGTCAAGTCTATACAGAGGCCTTGAACCCAAGCAAACCTCTACTTGTTGTTTACGGCGATAGTCTCTCAACAGGGGTTCTGGCAAATACCACCCTAGGGCAAACCCCTGACAATTCCCTGGTGCTACAGCTTGCCAGCTACGTAAAAGAGCAGGAATATAACGCGACAGGGTTTCAAGCGAATCTCTCGCATACCGACCTCGCTGCTGCGACCACGAAAAATGATTATGGTGTTCGCGCCAGCGTAGCGGCCCAGCTTGGTGTTAACAGCGCTGATGTGGGCGTCGTGAGTCTGGCGAAATTCGGTGGGCAAACTACTGATTTAGAGCATCAACTTGCTGCGTGGCAGTTGCAGGAAAAATCAAATATTCCCAAAAAGCCTGAGAATATTTTCGTCATGATGGGCGGAAACGATTACTGTTCGGACCGTTCGGTCGACGATATAGTCAAAACATTCAACGATCAAACGGCCGCGATTCATAAGGATTCACCAGATGCACAAATGATTATTGCACCGGCTCCTCCGATCGATCAGCTTGCAGCGATCGACTTTACTTATGGACCTGCCCTTACACAAGTTACGGGCCAAGAACTTTCGTGCCGCACGTTCCGCGATAAGCTTTGCAAGCGCATTTATGATGACCCGGCTGCTGTTAAAACGCGTATCACGTCGATCAATTCTGGTATCCAGGCGGCTGCTACTTCGTTGAAAGCGGGTGGAGCGAAAGTGGTCTTTGTGGACGGAATCCTCTCATGGCAAATTAAACCGGAAGAGCTGGCTGTGGATTGTTTCCACCCAAGCGCGGCCGGCCAGACAACGATAGGTAACTTCGTGAAAGCTGCCTTGGCTAAGCCCTTGTAATTCCTTGAATTTGAAAAACAGTGTTGATGGGATAGCTCACCTTTTAGTGAGCTATTTTTTTACTTAAAAAGCAGAGCTTAGTGGGACTTAAGTTCGGTCAGCCTCTCGCCGATAAGCCTTTGTTATGCCAACGAGGGCTCGTGATGAAGTTGTTTCAGCTCATCCTATTTTTAGCGCTGAACCTCATGCTCCTTGCGTGCGGACAGCCTGTGCAGAAAGTTACGGCTGGAACATCGCTAGGCGCGGCGATACTCTCAAGTGATCCCGACACAATAGAAAAATTACTCCTCGCGCACTTCCAATTTTCGGACACGCTGGATGCCGAAGCCAAAACCAATATTCAATACGATCTCAAAAACCTCGCTCATTGGAGTGACACGACCCGATCAAGCGAGCTATCGAAACTCGGAGCGGTCCTCGGTCTGGCCGAAGTGAACGCAGGAACGCTGAGCCAGTGGCTTATGGATCGCGTCACGTATATATACCCGATCACCGGTAACACCTTTGAAATTGGAGTCGTTAAATCGTCAACGAAAAAAGTTCAGCTTCTCCATGAGCCGACGCCCCCGCTTGGGGCGGGGATAGTTGCGAATAACCTCGGGCCTCAGATCTACACAGGTTATTCGGATAACAAGACGAAGGGGTTTGACAGTCTCGTTTTCAAATTCGATTCTGGATATCAGGCATTCACATCGCTCAGGACTGGTGTGATGTTGATCAATCCCGCCGATTTCCATTCGGCCCTGAACACGGGCACAACTGAGACCGAAGGGGACAGGATTTATCGTTCGATCTTTCGCTTGAATGCTTTGTTCCATGAAGCGCGGCATAGCGATGGCAATGCTGCGGCCAACACCCTTGGGCTTTTGCATCCGGTGTGTGTTGATAACGGTAAAGTTCCAAAGGAAGTCGTTGGGCTTGCCGCGTGCGATGCCCAATCAAACGGGGCGTATACAGTCGGGGCGCGGGTTATTGGGGGATTGATGGGCCTTTGTGATGGAAAATGTTCGGAATCGCAGAAAACGGCTTTGCAAGGGCAAGCCTTGATGTATCTGTCTGTCGTGAACGTTGATGATACATCCGCGAATTATGCGAATACGAATCCTGAGCCGATGTTGCCGAAGTTTGATGTAAGCGCCTTCCAATTCTCGCCTTAAATCCTGAAATTTAAATTTCGAAAATGTTCGCTTCCCCGGGGAGGGGGGGTGTTTTTGCGATTCGATCGGCGACTTCCCCGGGGTAGGGGCTTGTTTTTGCGATTCGATCGGCGACTTCCCCGGGGTAGGGGCTTATTTTTTCGATTCGATGGGCGACTTCCCCAGAGTAGGGGCTTATTTTTTCGATTCGATGGGTGACTTCCCCAGAGTAGGGGCTTGTTTTTTCGATTCGATGGGCGACTTCCCCGGGGAGGCAAGGTCGGGTGTCCAATGGCAAAGACTTTTGGCGAAGATCACGATCACGCCGATGGGGAAGTCTCACGGCGAAGTCAAAGCAAAGGACAAAGATTGTCAATGCGCTTTTTGCCTTAAATCGTTTTAAAAGGCTATGTGAAGCGAGCAGAACCCCGCCCCCGGGGAAGTCGACGATCCGATGGAGCGAAAGGGACCCCACCCCGGGGAAGTCGCCGATCCGATGGAGCGAAAGGGACCCCACCCCGGGGAAGTCGCCGATCCGATGAAGCGGAAGGGACCCCACCCCGGGGAAGTGAATTTGAGACGCAAAAAAGCCCACTCAATCCTGCGATCGAGCGGGCATCCGAAGAGGCTATTACTTTTTGTCTTCAACTTTCACAGGCTCAACACCGGCAACGGCAACGGCGTCATGGTGGTGAGCGGCAGCACTTCTCTCAACTGCGGCTTCAAACGCATCATGTCCGTCCTTGGGCTTGTGAGGCGGCAAATGCCCTTCGTGATAACTTCCCTCATGCGCACGTGCCTGATCTTGAAGTTCGCCCGGCGGTAGAGCGCTGTCCTGAGGTTTGATCTCTGGATTTACGGCCGCCGTTTCGATCAGACGACCATCTTCTGTGTGACCATCATCAAGGTGACTCTGAACAATTTCGCTGCTGCGATCCGTGTGTGTGGCATCGATAACGTCGTTTGAGAGATTGGCGAGTTGTCTTTGAAGATCGCGGATACGTTCGAGTTCGAGTTCGCGTTCCGCCTGATGAATAGCATCGTCAAATCCAGATTTTACATCATTTGCATGACGTTTCGCCTGAACATAAAAACGGCCAAATTTTTTGAGCATGTCCGGGAGTTTGTCGGGGCCAACGAAAATAACCGCGACCACGATGATGACCAACATTTCCATGGGACCGATTCCGAACATATTGATAACCCTCTTCGTAATTCATGTATGACAGGATCTGATCTTAACGCGTTCCAAAGACCTCAAGTAACGCTTTTTGCGGTTCGGCGAATTTTTTGAGTCCGTCCGTCATCAAAAACTCTTCGAGTTTGGCAAAATCCACATGTGTATCGATGTCTTTAAGAATCGCTTCCGAAGGAAGGATGCCGATCGATGGCGTAAAACTCTGACCGCTTTTTTCCACTGCTTCATTGGTCTCGGGCGGATTGGTCTCTATGTCGCTCCCCGCAAAGGCACCGACATATTTCCATTTCGGATCATTTGGTTTTTTGGTGCCGGTACTGGCGAATATCATTTCCTGCTGAAGCGGGAGTTTTTTCTGAGCCCAGAAATCTTTGTTCAGTTTCCAGATACGCTTAGCATTCACTATGCCCACCCAGCCCTGGGATTCCGGGGCAAGTGATTTCACGTGGTCTTCGGTGTAAACGTCGAGCCGAGAAACGAAAATGCTGTAGACGCTTTTAAAACGCTTAAGATCGGGATGGCGATCGAGTCCCCGGACTACTGCATCACGAGCAGCGAGGTACTGACGTGTCGAGAATATAAGGGTGATATTGAGGTTGATGCCGGCAGCAACAAGCTCAGTGAGGGATTCGATGCCTGCAGGAGTCGCAGGGACTTTGATCATGCGATTCGGGTGGCCTTTTGCCCATTTTTTGCCGAGGGCAATGTACTGTGCCACGCGTTCCGCATGCGGCATATTCAGGGCCGGGTCTTCCAGGAGGGGGTCAACCTCAAAGCTAACATAGCCGTCATTCCCTCCCGTCGCTTCGTACACGAGAAGGAATTCTTTCTCCACGGCACTGACAGCTCGATCGGTCAGAGCCCAAGCAAGCTCACTCCCGGTGAGACCTTGCGCGCGAAGGGCTTTTATGTCTTTATCAAACTTTCCGGACTTTACAAGGTTTGCGACGATGATGGGATTGGACGTCGCGCCGGTTGCACCCTGAGTTTTGCTCAAGGCGACAAGTTCGGGATCTATAGAGTCGAGCCATAATTTGGTGCCCGATTTCACGAGAGTTAATAGTGGCGAGCTCATAAATGGTCCTTTCCGATCCGGCAATAAGGGATGCTAACATAAGGTAAGTAAGAAGAAAAATAGGGTTTCAGGCACCCCATGCTTTTAGCCACTCATTCATACGTTGTTCAGGATTATCGGAGTGGGTCAAATCGGATATGACGGCAATGCTGTCAGCTCCCTCTAAATGAATGGCGGCAGTGTGTTCAAGTTTCAAACCGCCTATGGCGACCACGGGAATGTTCGGTAAACGTTTGACCCATTCACCGACCCGCGAAATACCCTGTGGTCCAAATCGCATCGATTTGCATGTTGTCTCAAAAACAGGCCCGAGTGCGATGTAAGAGGGCTGGAGGGAAAGCGCGCGTGCCGCTTCTTCCAGAGAATGCGTGCTTATACCAAGCCTCAGTCCTGAGATACGTATGCGGTCAAGATCGGCAAGGCTCAGAGCATCAAGGTCTTCCTGGCCCAGATGAACCCCGTACACTTGGCATTCAATAGCCAGTTCCCATGCGTCATTAACGAAGAGAGAAATGTCGTTGGCTTCGCAAAGAGATTTTGCCCTGAGGACCGAATCTTTCAATGCCGAACCGCCTTGATCCTTGGCCCGTAACTGCAAAGTTTTCACGCCGGAACCTGCAAGCCGCGCGATCCACTCAACATTCGGTAAAACAGGATAAAAACCGAGGCTACGCGTAAGCGGGGCAAATGCTTTCCCTGTCATAGCGTCATCATACGATAAGGGCTGAAGTGCTGGTGTGTGGGCGACGGCAGAAAGGTGATTTGTATTTTTTGCAAAGGCCTCGCCAATGGCGGCATGAACATAGGCATGGGCCGCAACACTTGCGTCTCGGAGGTCAAGACCCTGAGCGATGCCGGCGGCGATCGCCGTACTGAGAGTGCAGCCTGTTCCGCGAAAATCCCCAGGGAATCGCCGCGATCGTAAAATGAAGGGTTTTAGACCATCATCGAAGTAATCAATGAGTTCGTCTCCATCCCCGTGACCGCCTTTTATATATACTGCTTTTACGCCTTGACCGCGTATTGCAACCGCAGCCTTTTGCAAATCGGCAAGGGTCCGGATGGGAAACCCTACGATCGCTTCGGCTTCGGGTCGATTGGGTGTCAAGAGATCGATTCGTTTAAAAAGAAACTCACGAAGATTCTCTAATAAACCGGGTTCAAAAAATGATCCGCCCGAACTCGCTGCGAAAACCGGATCAACGATCATCGGAATGTCACTGTCTATGGTGTCACTTAGCCAACGGACAGTTTCGCTTTTCAAAAGCAAACCAACTTTGATTGCTGCCGGTTTTTCCATTGCCCGCAAGGCGTCCCATTGATCCTTCAGCCACGATACGTCTAAAGCCTCAGCTCGAATTAAAGCCCGATCGTTCTGTGCTGTAAGGCTCGTGAGGAGTGTGCGTAACGTCACACCCAGACCTGCGGCCGTACGAATGTCAGCATGAATACCAGCCCCACTGAAGGGATCATGACCCGCCAGAGACCAGACGGTTTGCTCGTTCATGAGTTTTGCTCGTGATGCCAGAAGGGAAGTCCAACAGTTGGCGAAGACGGGTGAGCGCGGCTCGAGGCCTGCATCAGTCCGCCTTCGTACGCCATACGGCCAGCAGAAACGGCGAAGTTAAACGCCGTTGCCATTTTCACAGGATCATCGGCAAGGGCCACCGCTGTGTTCAATAAAACAGCATCAAAACCTAGTTCGAGAGCATAGGCCGCATGCGAAGGCGCACCGATCCCGGCGTCAACAATAAGAGTCAGTTCGGGCAATCGCCTGCGCATCGTCCGGAGCGCTTCAACGTTACGAAGACCTTGGCCACTGCCGATAGGCGCACCCCAAGGCATAATGATTCGGCATCCGACATCACGGAGTTTTTCGGCGACGATCAAATCGTCTGTCGTATAAGGGAAAACTTCAAAACCTTCGTTATTCAAAATACGCGCGGCTTCAACCGTTGCAAAGGGATCCGGCTGCAACGTATCGTCATTCCCGATCACTTCGAGTTTGATCCAATTTGTATCAAAAAGCTCGCGGGCGAGGTGAGCCGTGACAATGGCTTCTTTCACCGAATGACAGCCGGCGGTGTTGGGCAAAATATGAGCTCCACTTTCGAGGAGATAATCCCAAAATTGACGCGACATGTTTTCTTGAGCAGATTCCCTACGAAGCGAAACCGTGATGACCTCGCTACCCGATGCTTTCACAGCATCCTGTAAAACGAGAGGACTCGGATAACGGGCTGTGCCCAGCAAGAGGCGGCTTTCTATGGTTTTATCGGCGAGATTCCACATGAAACTTATCCTCCGGCCATAGGGGCCAAGATTTCGATTTGATCCTGCGCTTTGATGAAATGTGTTCCGTAATTTCTTCGCACGACGCATTCCTGATTCACGGCGACCGCAACAAAGTGATCCAGATAACCGAGGCGATGGAGAAGATCCTGCACGCTGATGGGTTTTTCAAAATCAGTTGGTTTTCCGTTAACGACGATCTGCATAATTCAACCTCGTGTAAAGCTAAATATCTGATCGGCATGATCGACCGGATGATCCTGAAGAAAATTCTTAAAAGCGCGGGCCAAAACAGGTGACAGCAAAAATCCATGACGATAAAGGCCATTGATCGAAACAAGCCCTGCTTCAAAACTGATCTTGGGCGCGTTGTTGCGAAAGGCTGGTCTTATGCCATGCAAAATCTCAACGATACTTGCCTCTCCGAAGCCTTTATGAACTGAGTAAGCGGCTGATAGGAGTTCAAGACTCGATCGGATTGTCACCGGCGATTCACTTGCCGATTCGATACTTGTTGCACCGATGTAATAATGATCGTTCGCACGAGGCACTATATAAACCGCATAACGAGGATGCATGAGCCGCACGGGGCGCTGAATGCTGACCTCAGGCGCATGAATGAGGAAGGCTTCACCGCGGACGCCGCGGAGATCAGCTGTATCTTCAACGGCACCGATGCCCCGACAGTCAACGACGATATCGTAAAGAAGCGAGCCCTTTGCGGTTTCGACTACATAGGGCCTTAAATCCTGCACGATTTCGCCAAATAAAATCCGGACGCCTTCGGCCTCAAGCTTGCTCGCAAGCAGCGGGATCAACTGGCGATTATCGATATGACCTTCGCGCGGGAGATAAAGGCCCTGGTCAAACGTCTCGCCAAGTTCTGGCTCGAGATCGCTGACTTTAACCCACTGCGCTTCGCTTTCCTTCACATGATGAAAGATCCGGCGCGTGGCATTTTCAAAATGGGGTTTGTCCCTTTGATGACTCAAAAAGAGGGATCCGTTGGTTTTGAAAAATACCGGTGCCGGCAGTTCTTCACAGATCTCGCGCCATAGTTCGATAGAACTCATCCCGAGTTTAAAAATCAACTCGTCCGCAGACTCCAGCTCGGAGAAAGGCGCGAGCATTCCACCCGCAGCAAAACTCGTTGAATTTCGGTATTCCATCTCAGGGTACTTTTCATACACGGTGACTCGCCATCCCAGCGAGAGAAGTTCTCGCGCTGTAAGGAGTCCCATGATGCCAGCACCTACTATGGCTGCGTGTTTCGTCAAAGGGTAGCCTCCGCCTCGGTTTCTTTCGCAAGACCTTGGGAAATACGCATCGAGCAGAAAGACGGTCCACACATCGAGCAGTAATGAGCCGACTTGTGACGATCTTTCGGCAAAGTTTCGTCGTGATATTTACGCGCCGTATCCGGGTCGAGAGCCAGGTTGAATTGATCTTCCCAACGGAAACTGAACCGCGCGCGTGACAAGGCGTCATCCCGAAGACGAGCGGCCGGATGGCCTTTCGCAAGATCGGCCGCATGGGCAGCAATCTTGTACGCGATCATACCCTGTTTTACGTCGTCCCGATTCGGAAGGCCCAAATGCTCTTTCGGAGTCACGTAACAGAGCATCGCAGTGCCGAACCAACCGATCATTGCCGCGCCGATGGCACTGGTGATGTGATCGTAACCCGGCGCGAAGTCTGTCGTAAGCGGCCCAAGCGTATAAAAAGGTGCCTCGTGGCATTCTTTGAGTTGTTTGGTCATGTTCTCATGAATCAAATGCATGGGCACGTGACCCGGACCTTCGATCATGACCTGAACATCGTGTTCCCAAGCGATGAGAGTGAGTTCGCCTAGCGTTTTGAGTTCGGCAAACTGCGCGGCGTCATTGGCATCAGCAATCGACCCAGGGCGAAGACCATCACCGAGTGAGAAGGTGATGTCGTAGGCCTTCATGATTTCGCAGATTTCGTTGAAGCGCGTATAGAGGAAGTTCTCCTGTTTATGGTGCTGACACCATTGGGCCATGATAGAACCGCCGCGCGAAACGATACCCGTCACACGATCCTTCGTGAGGGCTACATAGTCTTTGAGAACGCCAGCATGGATGGTGAAATAGTCGACACCCTGCTCAGCCTGCTCTATCAAAGTTTCGCGGAAAATTTCCCAGGTGAAATCTTCGATGCGGCCGTTGACCTTCTCAAAGGCTTGATAAAGGGGAACAGTTCCGATAGGAACTGGCGAGTTTCGAAGTATCCATTCACGTGTCGCATGAATATTTTTTCCGGTGGAAAGGTCCATTACTGTATCCGCCCCCCAACGCGCAGACCAAACCAGTTTTTCAACTTCTTCTTCGATCGTTGAGCTGATCGCGGAGTTGCCGATGTTGGCGTTTACTTTTACCAGGAAGTTGCGACCAATGATCATCGGCTCGAGTTCGGGGTGGTTGATGTTTGCCGGGATGATAGCCCGCCCGCGCGCAACTTCGTCACGCACAAACTCCGCGGTGATGTCTTCCGGAAGGGAAGCGCCAAACGAATTGCCGCGCAAACGTGTTTCCCGTTCCTGCTCAGCCGGGGTGAGGACTTTTTGCGCGCGACGAATCGCCCTCTCCTGATTTTCGCGAATCGCGATGAATTCCATCTCGGGCGTGATAATTCCACGACGGGCGTAATACATCTGCGAGACGTTTTTGCCTTCTTTTGCGCGGCGCGGCTTGTGACTGTCGAACGGCATTGTGCCGGCTTTGGCCATTAATTTGATGTATTGAGTGGTGTTGCGTTCTTCCGTGTCGCCACGGGCTTCGATCCAGTCCTCACGCAGGCGCGGAATGCCTTTTTTAACGTCGAGCGTGAGAGAGGGATCGGTATAAGGACCCGATGTGTCGTACAGATGGAGAGAGGCAAGTGTGCCATCGGGGAGTTTTTCAGCGAGTTGGACTTTTTTCATCGGAACACGAATGTGAGGATGAATCGCGCCTTCAATGTAAACTTTTTGAAAAGTTGCCGTATGTTCTTTTTCCATAGCAGTTCTGACTCCTCTGTAACCGTGAGTAGGTGTTTTAAACATAGGAGCAATCCAAAGCTTCGCACTTCCTACGCTGGTATGACCCAGTTCAGGTACTAGAGTTAGATGACTGTGCTCCTTGCAGACTCATCCTCTCAGCCTTTCGGCACCCCTGGCGAAACAGGAGAGTCTTAACATAGTTCGACATGGAATGAAAACGAGGAATCTGAGGTGGGGAAAGGAGCCGATCGACGGGTGCCGGTCGGCTGGAAGCCTTAAAGAGCGAAGTCTGCAGCAAAAAGGATCGTCTGTTCGCCAATCAATAAAAGATCAGCACGCAACGCTACGTTTTTGGTCGCATTGAACGTAGCTCCGAGACGAACATTGAGGCGATCGTCACGATGGGCGTCTTCCGAAATATTGTGAATTTGGGTACTGGCGTTTGAATAAAGAACAATTTCAAGACCCCCGTAGAGTGAGAACTCACGTACGTCGTGCATAAAGAGCCCGCCGATTTTAAACTCAGTCGCTTTGAAATCAACTTTCGTACCGGCTTCACTGAAACTGAAGCGATCAAACGAAAGTGTTCCCGTTCCTATGATTTTGTTTTGATTGAAGCGATGAAATTCGTATTGAGCATCGCCAAATAGGCGGAATCCCTCGCCGCTCCCGATCGTATGGTCTCTCCCGATATCACCGTCAAACATGAGGCCTACACCGCCACCGATAGCAAAGCGTGGATTGATAGCTGCTTTGTAGCCGCCTTCAACCAACTGTCCCTTGACCGCATAGGAACCATCCGAATGATAATCTGTATCCTGGAGGAGTATCCCGCCCGTAAAGCGATTCGCAGCATCCACCGATGTTTGCGCGTGCGCGGTAAAAGGAATAAAGCTGAGAGCGGCAAAAGCAAGGGTCCAGATCTTCATGAGTTCTCCTGAAAAACGAGAAATGAGAATCTTTTATCTAGTCACTTTTTGATGCAGAATCCACCTAAAAAATGACGAGACAGATCCTGCCGCTTTTATGACTCTTTCAAGTCATTCCGAAGACGATCCATGACGCCTCCATCTTCCAATGTCGACATGTCCCCACTGGAAGCCCGTCCCGCTGCGATATCACGCAGGAGGCGCCGCATAATTTTACCTGAGCGTGTTTTAGGCAAACTATCGGTAAAACTGAGGTCATCAGGGCGGGCTAATGCTCCTATTTGTTTTGCCACATATTTAATGAGAGCGGCTTTTAACGCATCGCTCGGCTCCGCATGGGAATGAAGAGTAACAAAGGCTACGATGCCTTCCCCCTTGATTTCATCGGGCCTGCCGACGACTGCAGCCTCAGCGACGGAGTCATGACTAACAAGGGCACTTTCGATCTCCATGGTCGATAGCCGGTGACCTGAAACATTGAGAACGTCATCGATACGGCCCATGATCCAAAAGTTCCCGTGTTTATCTTTGCGCGCGCCGTCCCCTGTGAAATAGACCCCTGGAATCTGCGACCAATACTGCTGATAAAAGCGGTCATCGTCTCCATATATTGTGCGCGCCATGCTGGGCCAGGGGCGGCGAATGACCAGAAAACCACCTTGCTCGGCAGGCACTTCGTTGCCATGCTCATCAACGACCGCAGCATCAATTCCAAAAAATGGGACGGTTGCCGTACCAGGGGTCGTTGCAACGGCGCCCGGTATGGGTGCAATCATGATCGCCCCAGTTTCGGTTTGCCACCACGTGTCGACAATAGGACAACGCTCTTTACCGATCATTGCGTGATACCACATCCAGGCTTCCGGATTGATAGGTTCGCCGACCGTTCCCAAAAGGCGAAGCGAAGCGAGACTGTAGGGTTTGACAAACTCATCACCCCACTTGATGCAGGCTCTGATCGCGGTGGGCGCCGTATAGAAGATCGAGACTTTGTGACGATCGATGATTTGCCAGAATCGCGACGCATCGGGGAAGTTGGGGGCGCCTTCATACATCACCACAGTGGCCCCGTTGATCATCGGGCCATAAATCACATAGGAATGGCCCGTGATCCACCCGATATCGGCCGTACACCAATAAACATCATCATCCTTATGGTCAAAGACGTACGAAAAGGTCAAGGCCGTCCCGAGGAGGTAACCGGCCGTCGTATGGAGGATGCCTTTCGGTTTGCCCGTGCTTCCTGATGTGTAGAGTAGAAAGAGTGGATGCTCGCTGTCGACGATCGTAGGACTGCAGACCTTCGATTGCCTTTTTATCGTCTGATCCCAATCATAATCGCGTCCGGCGACAGGTTGGTAGTCGGAGCCCACTCGATTTTTGATCAGAATATGTTTGAGATTGGGTGTGTTTACGACCGCATTATCGACATTTTCCTTGAGATTGACGATCGCGCCTCTTCGATAAGAACCATCCGCGGTAATAAGAACGTGCGATGAAGAGTCGTTGATTCGGCTGGCGAGCGCCTCCGCACTAAAACCTCCGAACACCACGTTATGAACAGCTCCAATCCGTGCGCAGGCTAGGGCCGCAAACATAAGTTCAGGTATCATCGGCAGATAGATCGTTACGCGATCTCCGGACTTAACGCCGAGCTCTTTTAAAGCATTCGCTGTACGACAGACGTTTTCAAGGACCTCGCTGTAAGTAAGTTTGATTTGCTCGCCGGGTTCGCCTTCCCAAATCAGGGCGGTTTTTGAGGCTTTGCCTTCGTCGATGTTTTTATCGAGGCACTGGACACTTGCATTGAGTTTGCCGCCCGTAAACCATTTCGCATGCGGAAGGTTCCACTCAAGCACCCGCGTGAAGTCTTGTTCCCAACGAAGGAAATGTTTGGCCTGCTCACTCCAGAACTGGTCGGGATGATCATTAGCTTTTTTACGAAGGGCGGTATAGTCTGCCATCGATTTGACTTTGGCTTTGAGTTGAAAGTCCTCTGGCGGTGGAAAGAGTCGCTCTTCAACCAGTATGCTGGTGATATTTTCAATTGGTTTCGTCGTCATGGTGGACACCCCTCGTTGAGTTGGATGCGTAGAACGTAACACATCCGGACGTGTGCTCTAAACAAGGATTTGGGCGAAACTTTTTGCAGGATCGTGCGGTGAGTCCTACTTAAAGTGAGAGATGAGTATAGCTCTCACGCACGACCGGGCTCAACCTTCAGCGATAGTCAACGTATCGCGAGCATGGATAGCCTTGGTAAGAGCTCCTTCGATTGTGTCGCCGGTGGCGAGACAGACGGCCATTCGCCGACCCTTGGTCGCAATAGGTTTGCCAAAGATCCGGAGGTCGACACCAGGCGTAAGCAAAACGTCTTCGATGCCGCTGAAAACAGGGTTTTCAAAGGACTGGGTCGCTTTCACGGCGGCGCTGGCTCCAAGGCTGTGGCGATGGATATTGGCGATAGGAAGGCCAAGTATGGCACGCGCGTGGAGTGCAAATTCACTCCATGTCTGGGTGAAGAGTGTTACGAGCCCTGTGTCGTGAGGGCGAGGACTTACTTCGCTGAACAAGACGCGACCATCTTTCAGAAGAAAGAGTTCAACTCCAAAAAGACCGCGTCCGCCCAGGCGATCGCAGATTCTCTGGGCGATGTGTTTTGCTTCATTCAATTGCTTGTCGGTCATGGGGTGCGGCTGCCAGCTTTCGATATAGTCGCCGTCTTTTTGTTTGTGCCCGATCGGATCGCAGAACAATGTTTGATCGTGCGTGCGGATCGTCAAGAGTGTGATTTCGCTATCAAAAGCGATGAATTCCTCGGCTATGACGCGGCCCGCACCGGCGCGACCGGCCTCCTGCGATAGCGTCCACGAGGCAGCGAGGTCTGCGGGTGTACGGGCTACCGATTGGCCTTTCCCGCTAGAACTCATCAAGGGTTTGATCACGAGTGGAAAACCCAGCGTCTCGCCAGCCGTAACGAGCTCCTCGTAAGTGTCCGCAAATTCATAACGAGCGGTCGGCAATTCGAGCGCTTCGCTCGCAAGCCGTCTGATGCCTTCGCGGTCCATCGTTAAACGTGTTGCCTCAGCGGTGGGAATGACCGTGAAGCCTTCTTTTTCCATCGCGATTAACTTATCCGTCGCAATCGCTTCCACTTCAGGAACGATGAGAAATGGCTTTTCGTGCCTGATCACGGCTTCGAGGGCCGAAGGATCAAGCATATCAAACACGTGGGACCTATGGGCCACCTGCATCGCCGGAGCGTTTGCGTAACGATCACAGGCGATCACTTCGGCACCTAACTTCATGAGTTCCATCGTCAGTTCTTTGCCCAATTCGCCGCTGCCGAGGAGTAGGACGCGCAACGCTTTATTTTTGAGAGGTGTGCCGATCGCGATAGACATAGGGGCCCCTTATTGGATTGATGCCCAGTTGGCTATCACACTCTGCGTTGAGAAACGAGAGGACGATGAAGCGTATATTTGGCTTGATTTCCGCTTGGAAGGAAACGGACCTCAGGCATGAGTTTCGGAAGGTCTTAGTCTGTGCTATCGCTATTTTCTCGAGATGGAGGAGACAACAATGACTGAAGTCATCGCGAATGGTTTATTGAATTTCTGGTTTGGTGCCCTAGATTCTGACGGTGTAGCCTCGGCTGCCAAACAAAAACAGTGGTTTGTCAAAGACGACGCATTCGACAAAAGTATCAAGAGTCAGTATGGCTCTTTGATGGAATTAGCGCCAATGGGCGCCTATGATCGCTGGTCACTCACGCCAGAAGGACGAGTGGCGTTGATAGTACTCCTCGATCAGCTTCCAAGAAATCTCTACCGCGGTAATGCCCGCTCATTTTATACCGATGCGAAAGCGCAATTTCAAAATCGCAAAGCTGTGGAAGCAGGGGAACATCTGAGTCTTCCGCTCAGCTATGCATACTTCGTCTTGATGCCGCTTATGCATGCTGAACATATCGAAGCCCAAGATGAATGCGTGAGGCATTTTACGCAACTGCGTGATCGTGAGTCGGGCCGAGGACGCATCATGATGGAAAATGCTTTGACGTTTGCCCATACACATCGCGATATCATCGCTCGGTTTGGGCGATTTCCGCATCGCAACTTTGAAATGAATCGCGAAAGCTCAGCCGCTGAGATAGAGTTTTTGGCGAACGGCGGCCCGACTTTTTGATTCGTGAAATGTGATTATCGCAAACGAGAAAGTTTGTAATAATTCATTTCAAAAATGGCGTTTTGCATATTTTTAAGCATAAGATAGGCCAGCCTTAAAATTTTAATGGTAGGTACTAATGCTTAAAAACATAAGCTTTGTGGTCCTTTTGTCCTCCATGTTCGCCGCGTCCTGCGGCCGATCCCCAGCAAAATCAGATACAGAAACCATTGCGAAATCTGCGAGCGCTGCGGCTAAGGCAAGCGGCATCGGGCCTGCGGACGATTCGACGGCTGACGTATCAACGGCAGACACCTCAGCTTCTGTCGCTTCTACGGCAACATCTTTCGCGCTTCCTGTTACGTGTCGAGCGATGAGTATTCCAGCCAGCTGTGGTTCGGATGTTGGAAGTTTACAAAAACCGATCGAAGTCGATGGTAGCTGTCTCTCTTCTCTTACAGTTTCTCTGTGCGCAAAAAAAGAAGTCTATTTCAAAGTTAATGTGCATCCCAATTCCTATCTCAGTTTTTCTGCCCTTGCGAAGATCGATCCGGCACGCGTTAATCTCACCATCATGGATCCTAACCTGACGATGGCAGAAGTTGATGGCCTTGGAACCGCAAAGGATAGTCGAACGGATAGTTGGGCGCTTAATTATGAAATGATTTCTTGGGTCAATAATACTTCGGCCAGCATGACGAAATACGTTCGCGTCGCGGAAGCGAAGGGGAAAGCGACAATCTTCAGCATGCTCGCGAATGAATCGGCATGGACTCCCATGGCGAAATGTATTCCAAATACGGCTTCGACCAACTGTTACCAAGTTGATCAGTTTCCCGTTCCTAATTCCGTCGCCGATGGTTATCGCATCGCCATACCGGAGTTTGCCTACTTACGTCGGGAAATGATCGATATCGTTATGGATGCTGCAAAAAAAACTCATGCTTTATTTCCAGCGCACCAGCCAGTGTCGCTCTTGAACATGAGTTTCATCGATGGCTCGGTTTCTTATGATGCTTATGTCCGCTGCGCGCGTATGGGTCATGTTCATGGTTATGACATCGATATCTCTTACTTCCAAAAAGATAGGAAAAATGACGGAAAAGCCGTTTGTGAGATCGATCCGATGACGGATCAATGTATTCCGGGTACGGTTAACGGTCTCGATCGGCAAGCGACTGCTTTTTTCATTACCCAGGTCTCTCAATGGCCTAAGATTCGTTTCACTTTGTCGGATGTGGAAATCATCAAAGAGATCGTCATCGGTGGCGACGAACTTTTTCAGGCAGGCAAAATAACCAAACAGCAGCACGATCTTCTGTCGATGAAAGCCAAACTCAAGGATCTCGTCGCTATTCATTACGCACACATGCATGTACAGCCCGTGTACGATAACGGAATCGCTGATGGATCGACCTTTAGTCCCGAAACGGATTACCTGCGGCAAGGCATAGTAAAGCTTCAAAAGCCAGGCGAAGCGAGACAGGATAATTGCAGCGTCGTGTTAAAAAACGGTTTTTAGGCCGAGTTTACCAATAACCAAGATACTTAAAATGAAAGCCCCGTCACAAACTGTGGCGGGGCCTACCATATTCTAAGCGACTCGGATCAAAGACCAGGTAGCGTTGGATCGCGTGCAATGTCACGGTCACGCAAGTTGCGATCGGTCAAATCACGATCGTAATTGGTGGTGACTGAAGACGCATGCATATCCGCTCCAGCGAGGCTGCCGTCATGTTTGTGACGATCACTCGAGCTCGTTCCGTCAACAACGTTACCACTGGCTTCAGAAGTTGTCGAGATGTCAGCTGCGCCCGATGCTTTCAAGATTTCTTTAGCACGATCGATATATGTGTTGTCGTCACAGTGGACAGACGCAAGAATACCACCGTCTTTTACCATGCCTTCGTAGCGTTTTGCTTCGAATTCAGGAATACCCATACCGATCAAAGCGCCAGCTACACCACCGACAGCTCCACCGATACCAGCGCCAGCAAGAGCGGCCATGATTGGACCAGCGGCTACGAACGGCCCAATGCCAGGAATTGCAAGGCTACCGATACCAACCAACCAGCCGAGAGCACCACCAAGAACGGCGCCCGATGAAGCACCAGTTGTAGCGCCTTCAGGAGCTTTGGTAGCTTTTTCATGGGCAAATTCTCTTGAACCGTCATTGTCAGGGAAGAGAACTGAAATATCAGAATTGCGGAAGCCGGCTGTTTTAAGCGAATCGACAGCACTCTCAGCGGCAAAACGATCTTTAAAAATACCAAATACTGCGGTGTTCTTAGCCATCTCATAACCTTTCTATGTTTGGAGAAATGGAGCTAAATGCTTCCATCCCTATTAAGCTGAATTTACTTCATCCCGAACGTGACCACTTCTTACGTGCCGATCCTCATCTAAAATGGAATCATCACTGGCAATAGATCCTGCATACATGAGACTGAGCTCATCATCGGGCGATTGAACAGGTTCCACTGGCTCGTTCGTGGGAATATCTCCCGGGTCACTGCATTCACGGAGACTAGGTATGCACAAGCCGTGCCTAACTCCCGAAGTCTGTGAAAAACAGCTAAAAACACGCGATCCTTTCGCCACGTGACAGCTTTTTCTCTTATTTGATACAGACGTGAATGAATTTCGTGATACTTAGAAATTGGCAAGCTGACTGGTCACTTTGTGAATTTAGGATAACCATGAGCTCATTTTATATGTCGGGATATTTTATTCGTTTGATCGTACCTATGGGTCTGATGCTCGCCACTCCATCCATGGCTCAGTCTCAGTCTTCTGGTGCCGCAGGGCCTTCTAACAAAGCTTCAGTTGCTCTGCAGTGGAATGGCAGCGGTTGTGCAAAACTCGATGAACATCTGGATGTTGAGGGCGGCTCCATCACCTTTCAGAAAGATTTTGGCCATAGTTTTAAAGTAAAAAAAGGCAATGGTCTTCGTCTGGGAGACAGTCGGAAAAATTGCTCTCTCATTGTGACCGCCAATGGTACGCCTCAGCAAATTGCCGTAAAAATAGTTGAGCTTGAGGGCGCGCAGTCGTTTCCAAGTTCGATGAAACTCGACCTTTCTATTGATGTGGCCTCACAGGGCCAAAGTCAGTCGAAAAGTTATGCACTTAAAACAGAATCAGGACCTACCTTCAAAATTTCTCAAGTCCTGGATGCAAAAGACCAGGCTTGGTCAGTTTGTCGGCGCGGGTTGAACATCAATATAAAACAACGGCTGGACGGTACTGCCAAAGCTCCGGACAATGGTGGCGAGGCGGACCTGAAATCTATAAAATTCGTGTTAGAAACAAAGAGTTGTAAATGACCTTACTGCACATCGAAAGCCTTTCGGCTGAGTTTCGGCAGATTGAAGATCTTTGCGATCAAAAGGATTCGATCACTTTAGGCGGCATTTTAGAGCTTTTGGAACACAGAGGCCATGCACTCTTTACTTTGTTTCTCGCTGGACCTTTCATTTTACCCATTCCTCTTCCTGGCCTCTCCGTGCCTTTCGGCGCTTTTATCGTTTTTTTTGCATTTTCCATGGCCTTTGATCGCCAACCCTTGATTCCCAAATCGTGGCTTCGACGCGAACTTCCCAAAGCCGCCTTACGTAAATTCAGCCGTATGGCGCAGGCCGCTTTCCGTAAGTTCGAAGCCTTATTCAAACCGCGTATGGTTTGGATGATCGATTTCCGGGCAGGGCAGGTCGTGATTGCAATCATGATAGCCATTTGTGGTTTTTTATTGGCCTTGCCGTTGCCGCCCGGAACCAATGCCCCTCCTGCGGCTGCGATCGTCGCCCTCTCTATCGGTTTGCTGGAACGTGACGGATTACTTGTTCTTCTCGGGTTTTGTTTGTTTTTGGCCAACATCGCATTTTTCACATTCCTCTCTGTGTATGGCTACGAAGGTGTTTTGAAGCTCATCAACTTGATATGAGGCTTAGCTTTCTTTCATGCTAAAATCGACTTTTATCCACCCGTATAATGGGAGCGGTCGTTATGCGTTTAGCATCTATGTTTGTTGCAGCATCTTTGTGGTTTGGGGCTGGTCAGGCTATGGCGATGGATGGCAGCAGCGGCTGTGGCCCGGCTTGGTATGTATTCAAAGAAAATTCCATACTTTCGTCTTTCGCACGCGCGATCACCGACGCCACTCTTTTTCCTGTCACGACTATTGGAATGACGTTCGGAACATCCAACTGTTCCAAACACTCACTTGTGCAGAACGATCAGCCGAGCCTCGAATTTGCCTCGAAAAGTTTTGATATCCTGCGCCAGGACATGGCGAAAGGGAGCGGTGAGCATCTCACGGCCTATCTCGCCAGCTTTGGCTGCAATGAGCTCGTCCGTCCTGTCCTCGCTGAAAAAATGCAGCAGGCCTACAAAGAAGGACTGTATCGTAGCGAAAGCCCCGTTGATTATGTAGAATCCACTCGTCTCCTAATCAATTTCTCCAATAATCGCGGAATGTGTTCGTAAGAGCCTCTGTTCCGTCGTCTGAGGGGTTCGCTCCATGCCGTGGCTCTTTTTTCTTGTGGGAATATTGAGCGAACTCTTCAGTTTACGCCTTGCTTATGCCCAGGGCCGCCCATACGAAGATGCGCAATGGTTGAGGTTGATCCACTACCGGACTGGCTGGACAACGCCCCATGTAAGCAGCATCGAAACCCCCGACTTCTTTTTTGATCCCACCGGCCGGATTAATCCGGACGCTGAATGGTCAGCGAATCTAAGGACTCTTAAAGCCAAAGAAATTTTCTTTCGAGGAGCCACCGCGGACCCGCAATGTCTCTATCCGGCACGCGCTCTTTATTTTCGACGCCTCGGCCTTCTCTCCGAAAAGCCGCGCTCCTGTGCTGAATTTGAAGCCTTCCAAAGAAGCCTTAATATTGAGTCGATGAGCCTTGTCTTTTCAACCGCGTTTGCGGGCAACTCGGCGTCGATGTTTGGCCACGTTCTACTGAAACTAAACCGCTCCGATAGTGAACAGAGTCATGGACTTTTGGATCACGGTGTCGCATTTTTAGCGCTTTCCAACCCTGCAGATGGAGCTCTTTATGCTGTGCGGGGGATGTTCGGCGGCTATCCAGGATTCTACAACGTTCAACCTTACTACGAACTCGTAAACCAATATGCGTACAACGAAAACCGCGACCTTTGGGAACTCAAAATTCCGCTGAGCAAAGCCGAACGCGAAATGCTGGCAGCACATCTGTGGGAAGTAAATCATGGTGCAAGTGCCTCCTATTACTTTGCGCATGTGAACTGCGCGGCTATGCTGGGTGAGTTGATCGATGTCGTAAAACCGGCTTGGGCCATACGCGAATCGATTCATGGTTTTGTGATGCCGACTGAATTGATGCGATCCGTGGCTGTGCGCGCTGAGCTGCCGGTTTACCCCGAAATAGGCCTAAGATTTCGTCCTTCGCAGAAAAGGCGATGGCTGGCGAAGATGCAGCGACTCAATGCGCAAGAGATAAGCGCGGTAAACAACGCCTGGGCGGCAAAGAGCCTCAATGGAATTCCGCCGGACGTTGAAGTCTATGATACCCTCCTCGATAGAATTACGCTCGAGAAAGGTAGTTTACGTCTTGCCGAACAGGGGGCTGTGCGGACTTTTGAACAGGAGGTTTTGCGTGCACGTTCGGAATTGCCTTCCCGCACCGAGGCTGACCTCACGGCATCCAACAATCCTTTAACAGCTCATGCGCCTCGCGTTCTCGGCATTAACAGCGGCGCCTTGGATGGACATCCGCGTTTTGGACTTCACCTGAAAGCGGGATGGCATGATCTCCTTGATAATCCACAAGGGTTTGAACCCTACTATCAACTCAATTTTCTGGATCTTACTCTCCATCGTTATGCGGACAAAGCAAAACTCTCCGATCTCAACCTCAGGGTTGCCGAAGTGTGGTCGCTCAATCCGTGGCACAGTGACGATCATCAACTGAGTTGGACTATGGCGGGAGGTGCAGAATACGCAGGCGGCCAACACTCCCTTTATTTCCGTGCAAGCTATGGAATATCAGGCGGATTTGATCGTTTTCTGATTTCGGTTTTACCAGGGGCTGAGCTTCGGGAGATTTTTTCACCCGACCATTTGGAGCTCAAGGGCTTTTTTCGCATACAGGGCCTAGCCCGTTGGACCGATACAATGCGAACGCTTGTTTGGGGTGAACCAAGTGCGGATGATGAAGGGCATAAACGTGTGAATTGGGCTTTGGAATCGCGCTGGGATGCTTCGCGAGACTATCAATTCCAGGCGAAGTGGGATCGCCGCGAGGAGCATACGGAAAGCACTGGGTGGGAGCTTGGAGTATCCCACACGTTTTAGTCTTCAGGCGCCAGCCTGGACTAGTTTCCAGGTTTTCTCGGCAAAAAACGCTTGGACACCGTCTTTGATGTCGCCTTGGAATTCGATGCGGCCATCTTTAAACGTTGCACCGCAGGCTTTTTTTGCCTGAATGTCCTTCATGAGGGACCGAATTTCGGTTTCGCTGAAAGGAAGATTCCAGAGAACTGTCACGGCGCGACCGCCACGACCTTTGGTTTCGAGCCGCATCTTGGTTGGGCCAGGCGAGGGCGCGTGTTCCTTGGTCTCTTTGTTTTTTTTCGGTGAACCCGAATCAGTTGAATAAACTAATCGACCGTTGCTCACTTCTTACCTTTCGTAAAACCTCGGCCCGTCGCGCGGCGCTCGTTAGGAGCCATGGCGCCTGTGTCTTTTTTCACGCGTGCAAGGCGACCCCAACGTTTGCTATTGTCTTCGCGTTTCGGTGCGGATTTTTTGTAGACTTTATTCAGTGATTTTTTGAAGACTGGCTTTTCTTCCACTTTAACTTCCGGCATAGGCATGCCTGGAACGGGGATCTTAGGTTCTTTCGCTCGGCGATAAAAAATCGCTGTGTGACCGATGACCTGAACTTTCGTCGCTTTGACGCTGGCTGTGACGTCGTCCATCACGGCCTGCAGTTCTTCCTGGTCTTCGACGCGAAGTTTGACTTTGATGAGTTCGAAGGTCTTTAACGTGAATTCAAGTTCTTTCACGACACCTTCTGTCACGCCGGCATTGCCGATAGTAACGACTGGATCAAGCTTGTGAGCGAGTCCGCGAAGATAACTGATTTGTTTGGAACTTAGAACTTTAGCCATGACAACCTCGAATTTAGAAAAGCAATCATGCCTATACCCTTGGCCCCTAAAATGCAAGAAGAATTTGACGTGGTGGGAGGGGTTCAAGGAAGAGTTTCGTTCCATTCGGACAAAAAGCGCTCAGCTCCCTGTTTTACAGCGTCCATGCGATCCCCTTGCACCCTTTCAATGATATCGACTAAAAAGTGGGCGCCAACGATACGAGGAACAAAAACATAATCAGCCCCTTTGGCGTACATCTCGCGGGCCGTGTCGAGAGTCTCCGCAGTCACGATAATACGGGCTTTAGGGGCCAGTTTTCTCAAGGTATAGAGCAATTTGAGATTAGTGGTTCCCTTGAGCATGGAATCCGGGATCGTGGAAATGATCACGGCGGCTTCGTCAAAAGTGTGGTTGCGCAGGGTTTCTGGGTGACCAATATCACCATAAATACAGGGCACTCCACGAGCTTTCAACTTTGCGAGCGTTTCCGGATTATAGTCGATAATAAGAAGCTGCTCGGTCATCGATTGCGAATGGCGCCGGACAAATTCTTCGAGAAATGAGCTTGCCTCCCGATAGAATCCAAAAAGTACGATCGATTTGGATGTTGTGTGAGTTTTGGATTCCATCGACTTTACGTGATCGCGGATACCAAGTTTTTCCAAGACGGGTTTCAAAAACCTATAAATTGAATAGCCCGACGGTATCATGAAAGATGAAAGCAACAGCGTCACGACCAGCGCGATCGTGCAGGCTGAAAGGAGATCCTGCGGGACATGGTGATAACTCACCCCGAGTGCGACGACCACGAGCGAGAACTCCGACATCTGAGCGAGATTGATCGCCGGAATGAGACTGCCACGATATCCGTAGTGCATGAAATGTAAGGTGGGAAAAACGGTCAGGAATCGACTGACAACCACAAAAAGTGTTATGACACCCGCCAGACCCAGCGTCGCCCAACTGGGCATCGGAATCTGCATGCCGAGCGCCACGAAAAACAAGGTGATAAAAAAATCGCGGAGGCTTGTGATTTTGGAGGCGATATCGAGATGGTAAGGGAAAGACGCGATACTTATACCGGCAACAAGCGCACCCATTTCCAGCGAGAGTGAAAGGTAATTGGCCAAACCACAGATGCCGAAGCACCAGCCCATCGCCGTGACAAGGACCAGTTCGGGTTGCTTTGCGATCACGTGAAAAATCCTCGGCAAAACGTATTTGGCAAGCAACCAGGCCGCCGCAATCAATACGGTCGCCTTCATCAGAGAATACGATACCGAACTGACTT
Source organism: Oligoflexus sp. (assembly GCA_014378195.1). Taxonomy (GTDB): domain Bacteria; phylum Bdellovibrionota_B; class Oligoflexia; order Oligoflexales; family Oligoflexaceae; genus Oligoflexus. The sequence goes on from JACMOC010000077.1 coordinate 41,648, forward strand.
CCAGCTTGTTCAGGTTGGGCTGTATCGCGAGAAATACGATGGCCCAGATATCCTGAAACACCAAAATTCCCAGTGTGATGCGCGAGGTCAGCTGGTCAAGTTCCATGCGGTCCGACAGCATTTTGACGACGACTAAGGTCGACGACAACGAAGTCGCCACAGCGAGGTAGGTCAGGGAATAATCATCTACGTGATTGGAAAATCCAAGGCACGAAAAAAATATCGTCGCGAGGGCCGCGCAGCCGATGAACTGCACGATGCCGTTGACGATCACGGCACGGCCGGCACGCAGGAGCTTTCGGATATCGATTTCGAGGCCGAGGATGTACATCAAAAGCACGAGCCCGATTTCCGAGAGTGTCTGGATGCTTTCAGGACTACGAATGATTCCGAATCCTAGCGATGGGCCGAGTAATATCCCGGCAATCAAAAAAGCCAACACCAAAGGTAAACGAAAAATATACGCTGGAATGCCGAGCACGGTCGCACCGATGATGGCGAAAGCAACGTCTTGAAGTAGGGTATGACCTTCCACGGTGCCTCGAAAATCAGGGGTAACTATTTATCGGGAGCGTCTAGGTATCGGCAGATTCAGCCCAATCCTGAAGCCCGTTCGCGATGACAAAGAACTGACTCGGCCGTTTGTCTCAGGGCAAAAAACTCTAGGAATATCTTATTTATCATGGGTTTGCGTTCGATCTTAGTATGCCGGAAGGCAGACGTCTTAGAGTTGCAAATCTTCCGCAAAAGCTTATGATGAGGGCCGTTATTCGACCTTCATAGGTGTGATCGCGACTGCAATGTCGACAAGCATGGTGTCAAGCTTGCCGAGATCAGCGCGCAGAGGAGTATGGCCTTGAGCAAGCAGGACAGAATTCAGCCCCGTAAATTGAAGGGGTTTCGCGATCTTTTGCCGCAGCAGGCGCGCTTAAAGAAAAATATTACCGATGTAATATGGAAAAACGCCGCACTTGCTGGTTTTGAAGGCATAGAAACACCAGCTCTCGAATATGCAGAGACACTGCTGGGGACTGGTGAGGAAACGGATAAAGAAGTGTATCGCTTCGAAGATCATGGCGAGCGCAGCGTCGCCTTGCGATTTGATCTTACCGTTCCTTTTGCCCGTTATGTGGTCGAGAATTATTCCGAGCTCGTTTTCCCATTTAAAAAAGTGCAAATTGGCAATTCCTGGCGCGGCGAGAAACCTCAAAAAGGCCGCTATCGCGAATTTTGTCAGGCCGATCTTGATATCATTGGTGTGGATTCTTTGAACGCTGATGTGGAAGTGATCAGCTGCATCATACAGAACTTAAACGAACTTATTCCGCAGCCGTTTACGATGAGCCTTGGCCATCGCATCATACTCTCAGCCGTGATTCGCGCGAGCCTTCCGTCACTGCCAGCCGATCACGAATTCAAAGTGCTTATTGCGCTCGATAAACTGGCAAAAATCGGAAAACCTTTGGTTCGCGATCTCCTTTTGGCGATGCCTGGTGTCGAAGATAGCCAGCCCGATGAGCTCCTTGCCCGGCTCGAGCTGAAAAATAGCGAGGGGGATACCGACCTCGACGCTCTCAAAGTCTTGTTATCTTCGCAACCCGATGCGATAGCGGAAATTGAGCGCCTGCAGACAACCGCCGCACTCATCCGAGCCGTTACGAGCGCGGGGCACGGGGCCTTGCGAGTCGACCTCAGCATAGCGCGGGGCCTTGGTTACTATACGGGGATCGTTTTTGAGACGACGATTGATGGACTGGATGGTTTTGGCTCCATATCTTCTGGCGGACGTTACAATGGTCTCGTTTCACGTTTTTCAAACACCGAACTGCCGGGCATCGGTGGCTCTATCGGGGTCGATCGCCTGCTTGCAGCCATTGAGCAGTTGAATGTAGTTAAAGCACCTGAGCGAAAAGGCGTCTTTATAGCCCTGGCTGGTGGGGAGGGGAGGCTTTACGGATTTGAATGGCTTCAAGAGCTCCGTAGCCACGGCATTCTATCTGATATTGCCCTGAAAGAAGGAAAACTCGGCAATCAGTTCAAATTTGCTGATAAACGAAGCTATGCCTGGGTGCTGACAATAGGCAGCGACGAGCTGAGTACTCAGACGGTCAGCCTCAAAAATCTGGGTACCGGGGACGAACATAGAGGAATCGCTCGGGCGAAGGCATTGGATCTTCTGAAATAGTAATCGCGGGATCATAGATCTTTGCGAGCCGGCATGAATACGTTAAGCTAATAGAACCTTTTTAAGTCTCGATTCAAACGAGGAAGTCTATGAAAGTGCAGTTTCCCTTTTTACGCACCGCCCGAGGCAAACAAATTGCCCTTTCACTTTTTCTGATCTTTGTATCGACTCTGGTGATCGATCAGGTGACGAAGCGTCATGCGCACCGGACACTGCTAACGGAAGAGAGCCCGACCAACCTCGATCAGTACCGCTCGACTTTCCACGAGGTCGGCACGATTGGGTCCGAAAGTCTTGATCCGGAGCATCCCACGTCCTTCGCTCGCCTCAAATTTCATTACCAACGCAATCGCGGAGCCGCTTTCAGCATGCTGGCGACTCTGGATGACTCTTACCGCATCCCGTTTTTTTATGGCGTTACTATACTTTCGGTGACTTATATCCTGTTCTATCTACGCACTTTGCCGATCAATTATCATCTCACGCGTTTCGGTCTGGTCATGATCATGGCCGGTGCGATCGGCAATTTCATAGACCGAATCATTCAAGGCTATGTCATCGACTTTGTTGACGTGAGCTGGAATATTTTGGGATTCCGGCATGATTTTGCTGTGTTTAACGTCGCGGATATTGCGATCAATATCGGTATCATTGCTTTCATCCTGGAGATGATACTCAAACGCAAACCGGTGTATGCTGCCTTCCAAAAATCGTCGGATTCCCCAGTCGTTCGCACGCCTGAAAAAGCCTGATGCTGGGTTGAGCTAAAATATAACGCCAATAAAAAAAGCCCGAACTCATCGCTGAGTTCGGGCTTTTTTTAGTTATTCATGGTGGTAAGAATTCAGACCGTTTTTCAAGTTTGCACGGAATTTCGCGCCGGCAGCCTCGATAGTGGCGATGTCTTTGCAGAAGCCAAAGCGGACGTAACGACTTGTTTTGGCCGCGACTTCAGGATCAGCGTAAAAGGATGAAACAGGAATACACGCAACGCCCACAACTTTGGTCAACCAGACGGCAAACTCCGTGTCTGGGATGTCCAGTAGGTTTTTGTGGTTGGCCACTATAAAATACGTACCCTCGGGTAAATGGCATTCAAAACCCATTTCAACCAGGAGTTTGAAAAGGGCGGCCCGACGTTCCGAGTATTCTTCCCGGAGGACATGATAATAATCATAGCTCAGTTTAAGCGCTGCAATCATTCCGTACTGCAGCGGAGTTGCCGAACAGAAGACGGTATATTGATGCGGGATGCGAATGGCCTTCGTTAGGAAAGCAGGTGCGAAGGCATACCCGATCTTCCAGCCGGTCATGCTGAAAGTCTTGGAGGTCGAGGAGACCAGGATCGTGCGATCTTTCATGCCGGGAACTGTCGCGATCGGCATGTGGCGCGCGGGCGAATAGATGAGTTCTTCGTAGACTTCATCCGTCATCACAAAAAAGTTGTGGTCTTTAGCCAGTTGAGCAATCGCCAGAAGTTCCTTGCGGCTGAAGACCTTGCCGGTTGGGTTGTTAGGCGTGTTGAGCAGGAGCAGTTTGGTCTTCGGCGTGATTTGCGCTTTGAGATCTTCAATGTCGAAGGTCCAGTTCGGGGCCTTTAGTGCGACCGTCTTCATCACCGCGCCTGAGAGCATGGCAGCGGCGGGGTAAGAGTCGTAGAAGGGCTCAAAGGAGATGATTTCGTCACCAGCCTGGCAGAGCCCGACGATCGTACAAAAGATGGCTTCCGTCGCGCCTGAAAACACGGTCACTTCGTCTTGGGGATTGTAATCAAGGCTGTAGCTGTCCTTCTGGCGTTCCGCTAAAGCCTTACGCAGTTCAAGAACACCGTAGGCCGGGGCATATTGATTTTTGTCGCCTCGAATAGCCTGAATAGCTGCATCTTTGATCGCTTGTGGACCGTCAAAGTCAGGGAAGCCCTGCGCGAGGTTCACCGCCTGATGGGTCTGAGCCAGTTGCGACATTTTGGAAAATATTGAAGTTTCAAACTTTTGCCAGCGCGATGTCTGCATGGCGTCTTCCTCGTTTTATTAGTCCCGGCTTTGCCCATACAAATATCTTGAATAGACCTCTCAAAGCATAGATTATCGCAGCAAAAAAATCGATATAAAGTGCGACTGGCCCCATGTTAAGATCTTGTCTGCTATTGATTAGCCGAGTCAGCACATGAGGATCTCCCATGCAGTCCGTAATCGAACTCGTTCAAATTTTCATTCAAGTCATTCTCCATCTGGACCAATATCTGAACGGTTGGGTCACTCAGCTCGGACCGGCCATCTACCTGGTCTGTTTCGCCGTAATTTTTGCGGAGACGGGTTTGGTCGTATTTCCTTTTCTGCCCGGTGATTCGTTTCTTTTTGCGCTCGGAGCTTTGACAGCTATCGATGGGGCCTATTTGGATCTGACGATACTTCTCATCACTCTGAACGCCGCTGCCATTCTCGGAGACGGTACAAACTACGCAATCGGCCGCTACGCGGGCACCAAACTCGGCAGCGGAGGACGGTTCCTCAATAAAGATCATTTGAATAAAGCTCATGCTTTTTACGAACGTCATGGAGGTCGGGCCATCGTTATTGCACGTTTTGCCCCAATCCTTCGTACCTTCGCGCCGTTCGTTGCGGGTATTGCCCGGATGAGCTATCGGCATTTTGCGGTTTACAACGTGATAGGCGGAATCCTCTGGATCACGAGTTTCCTTCTTGCAGGGCGTTTTTTTGGAAATCTACCTCAGGTCAAAAGCAACTTTCATATTTTGATCCTCGGTATCATCGTCGTCTCTTTGTTGCCTGCTTTTGTCGAGTATTTCCGGAGTATGCGTACCAAAAAATCGGCTGAATGAGAGTGTGATCAAGGCCTTGTTTTGCTAGCAAGCTACAGTCAGGAAGGTTGCTCTTTACAATCCTACCAATAAGTAGCAGAAAATTTGCGCGATTCCCCTCCTTTAGGCTGTCTATCGATAAAGCCCTCCCTCTAAATGGATTCTGGTGTTGAGCATCAGAGTCTATTTCGGGGGGAGGTATTCATGAAGACCAAGTTTGTACCCATAATTCTATGGAGACCGCTCAGCACGAAAATATAACGATGTTGGTGCTGCCCGGTGGACCTGGTGTTCAGGCGCTGAAGGACGACCCGCGTGTCGGCGCGTTGCTGGAAAAACAGATTGGCCGCGATAAGTATGTAGCAGCCATC